>NZ_CP070968.1:0-1200000 GCF_017086445.1 Brevundimonas fontaquae
CTGACGGATCCGGACCGCATCTGGAGCGAGGCGTCCGTGCGCCTGCGCGCTGAAATCGGCGATGGTCCCTTCTCCTCCTATATCGCTCCGTCGGCCGTCCGCCTGGACAGCGCCGGCCATCTGATCCTGGTCACCCCGACCGCCTATGCCCGCGACTGGGTGCGCAAGAACGCCCTGCGTCGCATGAACGAGCTGTGGCTGGGCCTGGACGGCCTGTCGCGCCGCCTCGAGGTGCGCTGCCGCGCCGAAGTGGGTTCGGCCCCGCCGGCCTCGGCTGTGATGCCGGGCAATGTGGTGGACGCCGCCCCGCGCCTGGCCGCCTTCGCCGCCTCGCCGCAGATGGCGCCCGCCGCTCCTATCAGCGCCGATGGCGCTCGCGCCGTTCGCGCCGCCGGTCTGCAGGATCGCCTGACGTTCGACAGCTTCGTCGAGGGTCAGGGCAACGCCTTCGCCCTGGCCATCGCCAAACAGGTGGCCAGCTGGGCCGACGGTCACTTCAACCCCGTCTTCTTCTGCGGCCCCTACGGCTACGGCAAGACCCACCTGCTGAACGCCATCGCCTGGGAGGCGCAGCGTCTGCGGCCTGAGGCCAAGGTCGTCTATCTGACCGCCGAACGCTTCCTGTCCACCTTCGTCAAGGCGATGCAGGACCGCTCGACCGCCGCCTTCAAGGAAAGCCTGCGCTCGGCCGACATGCTGCTGCTGGACGACGTCCAGTTCGTGGGCGGCAAGACGTCGACCCAGGAAGAACTGCTCTCGACCCTGACCGCCCTGATCGAGGACGGCAAACGCATCGTCTTCTCGGCCGATCGTGCGCCTATGGCCCTGACCGAGGTCGAGCCGCGCCTGCGCAGCCACCTCGCCGCCGGCCTGACCTGCCCGGTCGAGGCAGGCGACCGCGAGTTGAAGATCGCCGTGGCCCAGAACCGTCTGAAGGCCCTGTCGGCCCTGGGCGTCGTCCAGGGCGAGGCCAACCCGGAGGTCCTGGCCCAGCTGGTGGACCGCACCCCCGGCTCGATGCGCGAGCTTGAGGGCGCCGTGAACACCCTGGCCGCCGCTGCCGGCGCGCGCCTGTCGTCGGTGTCGGTGGACGAAGCCTCGACCTTGCTGGGCATGGCCATGCGCGGCGGGCCCGAGCGCCGCATCACGGTGGACGAGATTCAGAAGACGGTCGCCGACCACTTCAACATGAAACAGGCCGACCTGCTCAGCGAACGCCGCACCCGTTCGGTCGCCCGCCCGCGCCAGATCGCCATGTATCTGTGCAAGCAGCACACGACCCGCTCCTACCCCGACATCGGTCGTCGTTTCGGCGGGCGCGACCACACCACGGTCCTTCACGGCGTGCGCAAGATCGAGGAACTGATGCCGCAGGACGATCAGATCGCCCGCGATGTCGAGGCCCTGACGCGCAAGCTGCGAGGCTGATTTCGAGCGGCGAGTGACGCGTGGCGAGTGACGAGCGAGGAGAAACTGTCTCCTCCTACCGAGTTGCCCCCAATATCCACTCGCCACTCGCCACTAACCACGCGCCACTTCCTTGCAGCCCGCGCCCAATCCGCTAGTGTCCCAGGTCACTTAACCGCAGCCGCCTTGCGAGTCGGCCGCGCCGGGCGAGACGACATGCAGCTGACCATCGAACGATCCGCGCTCCTGAAGGCCCTGGGCCACGTGCAGAGCGTCGTCGAACGTCGAAACACCATTCCGATCCTGTCCAACGTCCTGCTGAGCGCGGGCCGCGACCGGCTGGCCTTCGCCGCCACCGATCTGGACATGGAGATGGTGGATGAGGCCGAGGCCCAGGTTCAGGTCGAGGGTCAGATCACGGCCCCCGCCCACACCCTGTACGAGATCGTGCGCAAGCTGCCGGAAGGCGCCGAGGTCTCATTGCTCTATTCCGGCGACGATCCGCGCCTGGTTGTCTCGGCCGGCCGGTCGCGCTTCAACCTGCCGGTCCTGCCGGCGGGCGACTTCCCCGTGATGTCCACCGACAGCGCCGGGGCCTCTTATGTCCTGCCCAAGGAGGATCTGGCCCGCCTGATCGACAAGACCCGGTTCGCGGTCTCGACCGAGGAGACGCGCTACTATCTGAACGGCCTGTATCTGCACACGGTCGCCGAGGCTGGCATTCCGCTGTTGCGCGCCGTCGCCACCGATGGCCACCGCCTGGCCCTGGCCGAGACCCCGGCGCCCGAGGGCGCGGCTGGCGGCCCCGGCGTCATCGTGCCGCGCAAGACCGTGGATCAGGTTCGTCGCCTGCTGGACGACGCCGGCGCACCCGTAGAGGTCACCGTCTCGGCACAGAAAATCCGCTTCCAGATGGGCGAGGCGTCCCTGACCTCCAAGGTCATCGACGGCGCCTTCCCCGACTATCTGCGCGTCATCCCGCGCGGCAACGACAAGCAGGCCGACATCGACAACGCCCTGTTCGCCAAGGCCGTCGACCGCGTCGCCACCATCTCGGCTGAGAAGAGCCGTTCGGTGAAACTGGCCTTCGACAACGACCGGGTGAAGCTGACCGTGCGCAACATGGAAGCCGGTCAGGCCGAGGAAGAGGTCGAAATCGGCTACTCCGACGAACCGTTCGAGATCGGCTTCAACGCCCGCTATCTGCTGGACGTCGCCGGCCAGATCACGGGCGAAAACGCCGCCTTCCGCTTCGCCGACCCGGCCTCCCCGACCCTGGTGCTCGATCCGGGCGATCCGGGCGTTCAGTATGTGCTGATGCCGCTTCGGGTGTAATCCTGCCTCACGCGCGTTAGAGAGCGAGCGTGATCACCTCCCTCACCCTCACCGACTTCCGCTCCTATGCAGGCGCGCGGCTGGAGATGACCTCCGGGCCTGTGGTGCTGCATGGGCCGAACGGGGCGGGAAAAACCAATCTGCTGGAGGCGATCAGCCTGCTGACCCCCGGCAAGGGTCTGCGCGGCGCGACCGCCGCCGAGATGGGCCGGCGCGAGCCGGGCGAGGCGACCGGACGCGCCTGGGCCGTCATGGTCGAACTGGACGACGAGACGCGGCTGGGCACCGGCGTTCAGGCCGCGGGCGCGGCGCGGCGCATCGTGCGGATCGACGGCGAGACGGCCCAGCCCGGGCGGCTGCTCGATTATCTGCGTCCCGTCTGGGCGACGCCGGAACAGGACCGGATGTTCTCGGACGCGCGCGCCGAGCGGCTGAAGTTCTTCGACCGGCTGGTCTTCGCGGCCGATCCCGATCACGCCGCCAGCGTCTCCGCCTACGAAAAGGCTCTTCGCGAGCGGCTGCGCCTGCTGAACGACGCCCAGGACGGCCGTGAGGCCGACCCCGTCTGGCTGGACGCCCTGGAGGTTCGGCTGGGCGAGGCCGGCGCCCGCGCCTCCCTGGCCCGCGTCGCCGCCCTGCACGCGCTTCAGGCCGCCATCGACGCCCGCAGCGATCGGCCCTTCCCGCAGGCCGATCTGAGCCTGGACGGCGGCGCTGAACAAATGGCCGAAGCGGGCGCAGAGGAGGACGAGATCGCCGCCGCCATCCGCGAGGGCCTAGCCAAGGCCCGCGCCCGCGACGGCGCCGCCGGCCGCTCGCTGTTCGGGCCGCACCGCACCGACCTGACCGCGCTTCACCGCGAGAAACAGCGCCCTGCGGCCGAGGGCTCTTCGGGCGAGCAGAAGGCCCTGGTCCTGAACCTGATTTTGGCCCAGATCGCGCGGCTTTCCGATCATGCTGCGCGCCCCATCCTGCTGCTGGACGAAGCCCCCGCCCACCTGGACGAGGCGCGCCGCACGGCCCTGTTCGACGAGATCACGGCGCTGGATCTTCAGGCCTTCATGACCGGGACCGAACGCGACCTGTTCGCCGGTCTGGAAGGCCGCGCCCAGTTTGTCCGCGTGGCCGGCGGCGCGCTGGAAACCGACTAGGCTGCAATCGCGGAATTCCTCGCTTTTTCGCCGGAATTTCCTATATGTTGCGGGCTTCGGCGCGGTGCGATCCCGCCGTCGATTCGAGCGCCGGGTCCGGCGCTCCATCCCCGTCCCGGTCGGGACTTCAGAGCCAATGACTTCATGACCGATCCGATTGCCGACCTGCCCGAATACGGCGCCGATTCCATCAAGGTTCTCAAAGGCCTGGACGCCGTGCGCAAACGCCCCGGCATGTATATCGGCGACACCGACGACGGCTCGGGCCTGCACCACATGGTCTATGAGGTGGTCGATAACGCCATCGACGAGGCCCTGGCCGGCCACGCCGACCTGGTCCAGGTCATCCTGAACAGCGACGGCTCGGTCACTGTGACCGACAACGGCCGCGGCATTCCCACCGGCATCCACGAAGGCGAAGGCGTCTCGGCGGCCGAAGTCATCATGACCCAGCTGCACGCCGGCGGTAAGTTCGACCAGAACTCCTACAAGGTGTCCGGCGGTCTGCACGGCGTGGGCGTGTCCGTGGTCAACGCCCTGTCCGACTGGCTGGAGCTGAAGATCTATCGCGACGGCAAGGCTCACCAGATGCGCTTCGAGCGCGGCGACACGGTCAAGTCGCTGGAAGTCACCGGCGACGCCCCCATTCGCGAGGACACCGGCAAGCCGCTGAGCGGCACCGAGGTCACCTTCTTCCCGTCCGTCACCACCTTCAGCCACATCGATTTCGACCTGAAGACGCTGGAACACCGCCTGCGCGAACTGGCCTTCCTGAACTCGGGCGTGGTCATCAAGCTGGCCGACCAGCGCCACGCCGAGCCGGTCGAGATGATCCTGCACTACGAGGGCGGAGTCGAAGCCTTCGTGCGCCACCTCGACAAGTCCAAGACGCCGATTCTGAAGGACGTCATCGTCATTCGCGGCAAGAAGGAAGGGATCGAGCTGGATCTAGCCCTGTGGTGGAACGACAGCTACCACGAGACCATGCTGTGCTTCACCAACAACATCCCCCAGCGGGATGGAGGCACCCACCTGTCGGCCTTCCGCGCCAGCCTGACGCGCGTCATGGGCGGCTATATCGAGAGCTCGGGCGCCGGCAAGAAGGAGAAGGTCTCCGTCACCGGCGAGGATGCGCGCGAGGGTCTGACCTGCGTCCTGTCGGTCAAGGTGCCGGATCCCAAGTTCAGCTCGCAAACCAAGGACAAGCTGGTCTCCTCCGAAGTGCGTCCGGCCGTCGAAAGCCTGTGCTCGGAAGGCCTTTCGACCTGGTTCGAGGAGCATCCGGTCGAGGCCAAGCAGATCGTGGCCAAGATCATCGAGGCGGCTTCGGCCCGTGAGGCCGCCCGCAAGGCCCGCGACCTGACCCGGCGCAAGTCCGCGCTGGAAATCTCGAGCCTGCCGGGCAAGCTGGCCGACTGCCAGGAGCGCGATCCCGCCAAGTCCGAACTCTTCATCGTCGAGGGCGATTCCGCCGGCGGCTCGGCCAAACAGGCGCGCAACCGCGAGAACCAGGCCGTCCTGCCCCTGCGCGGCAAGATCCTGAACGTCGAGCGCGCGCGTTTTGACCGGATGCTGTCGTCGGACCTGATCGGCACGCTGATCCTGGCGCTCGGCACCGGCATCGGCCGCGACGACTTCAACGCCGACAAGCTGCGCTATCACAAGATCATCCTGATGGCGGACGCCGACGTCGACGGCGCCCACATCCGCACCCTGCTGCTGACCTTCTTCTATCGTCAGATGCCCGAGCTGATCACGCGCGGCCACGTCTATATCGCCCAGCCGCCTCTCTATAAGGTCTCCAAGGGCAAGCAGTCGCGCTACCTGAAGGATCAGGCCGAGATGGACGCCTATCTGATCGAGGAAGGTTCGTCAGAGGCCGAGCTGGATCTGTCCACGGGCGAGCGTCGCCTGGGGCTGGACCTGCAATCGCTGGTGCGCGAGGCCAAGGCCTTCAGCGCCAGCGTCGATCGCCTCAGCCAGCGCGCCCCCGCCTTCGCCATCGAACAGGCGGCGCTCGCCGGCCTGTTCGCCGACAACGCCGACATGGCGACCGCCTCGGCCGCCGCCGCCGTGCGCCTGAACCTCTATGCTGAAGAGGGCGATGGCGAGTGGACGGGCGCGCCGGGCGAACAGGGCGCCGTGGTCTTCACCCGCACCCGTCGCGCGGTGCAGGAGACGATCGTGCTGGAAGAGGCCCTGATCCGTTCGCTGGACGCCCGGCGTTTAGCCGAACGCGCCGGCGCCTTCGACGGCGTTTTCAGCGCCCCGGCCGTCTACCGCCGCAAGGACAAGTCCACGACCATTCGCGGTCCGCTGGACCTGCTGACCGCCGTGCTGGACGCCGGCAAGAAGGGCCTGTCGATCCAGCGCTACAAGGGCTTGGGCGAGATGAACCCCGAGCAGTTGTGGGAGACGACGCTGGACGTCAACGCCCGCACCTTGCTGCAGGTCTCGGTCGAGCACGAGGAAGACGCCAACGACCTGTTCGCCAAGCTGATGGGCGACGTCGTCGAACCCCGCCGCGAGTTCATCCAGGACAACGCCCTGGACGCCGCCGTCGACGTCTGACGGCGGCGACGACGCGGACGCGCGTCGTCATCAGAACTCCTCCCAGTCCGACTGAGCAGCGGCCACAGCGGCCTGTCCGCCGCCGGCGGCCATGCGGGCGCGGGCGGGGGCGGCGTGGGCGCGGGCGAAGCTTTCGACGCGCGCCTTCATCTGCTGGACGGCGGGCTGACGGATCGGCGTGAGGGCCTTGGCGGCGACCTGGCTGGTCTCGAAGCGGCCGACCAGTTCGGCCAGTTCGGCGGCCTCGCGGCTCAGGCTCAGGCTGGCGGCGGTCGACTGTTCGACCATGGCCGCGTTCTGCTGGGTGACCTGGTCCATCTGGTTCACCGCCGTATTGACCTCGGCCAGACCCACCGCCTGCTCCTGGGTCGAGGCGCGGATCTCGCTCATCAGGGTGGTGATCTCCTCGATCCGGCCCGCAATGCCCGCCAAGGCCTCGCCCGACTGGCGCACCAGAACCACCCCGTCCTTGACCTGGCTGGAGCTTGCCGAGATCAGCGTCTTGATCTCCTTGGCCGAGTCCGCCGAACGCTGGGCCAGGGCGCGCACTTCCGAGGCGACGACAGCGAACCCGCGACCGGCCTCGCCCGCACGCGCGGCCTCGACCCCGGCGTTCAGGGCCAGGAGGTTGGTCTGGAAGGCGATCTCGTCGATGACGCCGATGATCTGGCTGATCTGATCCGACGAGCGCTCGATCTCGCCCATGGCGGCGACGGCCTTCTGGACCACCACGCCGCCGGTCTCGGCCTGGCTGCGTCCCTGGGTGACCACCCCGTCCGCCGCCTGGGCGTTCTCGGCGGTCTTGCGCACGGTCGCGGTGATCTGGTCCAGCGCGGCGGCGGTTTCCTCCAGGCTGGCGGCCTGTTGTTCGGTGCGGCGCGACAGGTCCTCGGCGGCGCTGCTGATCTCCTGCGCGCCCGACTGCATCGACCCGGCGTTCGTGCCGATCACCCCGACCGCCTCGTCCAGAGCGCCCATGGCCTGGTTGAAGTTGTCGCGCAGGACGGCGTAGTCGCCGGGAAACTCATCCTGGATGCGATAGGACAGGTCGCCCGCCGCCATGGCCGACAGGCCCTTGGCCGTGCCCGCGACGACGGCGGCCTGGACCTGGGCGGCCTCGCGCTCGATCTCGGCGCGACGTTCGCGCTCCTGCTCGACCGCAGTCACGTCCATGGCGAACTTGACCACCTTGTAGGGGCGGCCGTCCTTGTCGAGGATCGGGTTATAGCTCGCCTCGATCACGACGCGCTTGCCGCCCTTGCCGTAGCGCACGAACTTGTCGGCGACGAACTCGCCGGCGTTCAACCGACGCCAGAACTCGGCATAGGCGGGCGTCTGCGCCTCAGCCGGATCGACGAACATCCGGTGATGGCGCCCCACGATCTCGCCGAGGTCATAGCCGATGACCGACAGGAAGTTCGCGTTCGCCTCGCGCACCGTCCCATCCAGGTCGAACTGGATCACCGCCTGAGACCGATCCACCGCGGTCACGAGACTATGGATCTCCGCCTCCACCGCCTGCTGCGCTCTGCGTGTCTTGGAACCAAGGCCGAACATCATCTTCTCCTGTCGGCTCGAGGGATGAGACCGAGCGCCCTCTTCGGTCCGAAAGCTTAACATTGATTATATCAAGCACGATTTATTTATCGTCTATGATGTTAGCGTCGGTGTCTTACTCGCTCGGATTGGGCCAATGACGTCGTCGCAACAGCCGATCGCACCGGACGATCTTGCAGAACTGCATGTCGATCAGCAGCTCTGCCTGGCCCTGCAAACCAGCAGCAGCCTCATCACGCGACTTTATCGCAGGCTTCTGACCCCGCTTGGCCTCACCCATCCCCAGTATCTGGTTCTCATCGCCCTGTGGGAGTTCGACAGGCCAATGACGATGGGGGATCTTGGCGACCGCATCTCGATGGAGACGGGATCATTGACGCCGCTGGTCAAGCGCATGGAGGCGGCCGGGCTCGTCACACGCAAACGCGACGAACACGATGAGCGACGGGTCTGGGTCGAGGCGACAGCGAAGGGGAACGGGCTGCGTCACGAAATCCTGCGCGTTCGACGCGAAGTCGTCCACCAACTCCCGGTCACGTCCGAGCAGATCGCCGCGCTAAGGCGTCTCCTGCAAGACATGAACGAGGCTTTGACATAGTCGCGCCCGCCCTGTCGCATCCCGACGATCTTACCGCACTTGCGGGTCTACTGACCGCGTCCGCCGGCGATGAAGGCTTGGACGGTCGGGAAGGCCGCCGTCTGGGGCCGCATGTTCTCGCAGGCGAAGGATTTGATGGCGTGGTATATGCCGCCGGCCGGCGTCGCTTCCCACGGCGTGTCCTCGGAATAGCGATCGGTTTCCGCCCCGTCCGCGCCATAGGTCACCGTCGCGCCCGAGCGCGACTGGCCGTCCGAGCAGCGCACCATGACCTCTTCGGTCTCATGGCTGAGATTGGTCGCCTCGCCGCGCGCGGGCACCCGCGCCATCCGCGTCGTCGCCACGCCGTCCACCGGCGTCAGCGCATCGACATCCACCAGATAGACGGTGGCGTCGCTGCGTGAAAACGCAGCCCAGCTTTCAGCCGCCGATGGCGATGCGATCGCCGCCGTCGCCAGGATCGCCGCCACACCGATTGTTCTGATCATCCTCTTCCCTCCCCAGGCAAGACGATCATTTCATACCCGCGCGAGCGAGAATTCAATCTCTCCCGAAGGCTCCGAAAGCGTTTTCGATCAGGGCCGATCGCGAGACGGCAAGGCCTCGATCTCTGCGGTCGTCAGCTTCCTGGCGATGCGCACGCGGCACGGTTGAGGCCCCGTCGCCGGGCTGAGCAAGGCGGCCTGATCGCCGGGACACAGCCGGCTGGATCCGGCGACAGGTTCCAGCGCGATCGACAGGGCGCGGGTCATGTCGCGACAGAAGGGGGTTTCGATCTGGAACACCCCGGCGTCGGCTGTTCGGACATATAGGGTCTGGTCGTTCGGGGCGGTGAAGTTACGCACCAGATTGGGCCGGAAGCACTGGCCGGCGTCGGCGCGGCTGGCCGTCGCCATACCCGGAGATGGCGCACAGGCCGACAAGGCGATGAGGGCCGTCGACGACAGGATGAGACGATGCATATTCAACTCCTGAACAAGCCCCCGCTTCATCCTGCGCGCGTCGGCGAGGACTATGCAAGGCCGTCTGTCAGAACCGCAGGCCGCCGGGGCGACACGCGCGCCGCCAGATCGCGGGGCAGGGGCGAGGGCTGACCAAGGATGACGGCGGCGACATGCTCGCCCAGCAAGGGCGCGACGCAAAAGCCGCGCGACCCCAGACCGCCGAGCACATAGAGGCCGTCATCGAGAGGGCCCGCCAAAGGCAGGCGATCCGGCGTCGTAGCGCGGACTGCAGCCCGATTCTGCGCCGGCCCGGCCGCCGCGATGCGCTTGGCCAACTCTGGCAGGCGCGCTTCCAAGGTCGCCAGATTTCGTGCGCTGTCGTCCTCGCGCGGCGCCGTGTCGGTGTGGCCCCGATCATGGGTCGCGCCGAACAGTACCCCTTGGCCCGTCGGAACCGCATAGCCGCCCCAGGCCATGGGGTGGATGGTCACGTCCCCGTCGATCCAGTCCGCCTGGCCCCGAACGGGCGACAGGCGCGGCGTCTGGTCGAACCCGTCCAGCAGAGCGGCCGATCCCCAGCCGGCGGCGAGAACCACCGCATCGACCTCACCCAGCACGACGTCGGCTTCGCCAATCAAGCGCCAGCGGCCGTCGGCGCGCTCCAGCCGTATCACGCGCTCAGAGCGCATCTCCGCGTCCGCCAGCCAACTCGAGAGCACGGCCGCAGGGCGTAGCGCGAATGCCCCCTTCATCAGCAGACCGCCCTGCCCCGTCGCTTCGCCGGCGACGGCTGAAGCCGCCGCTTCGTCCAGCACCGCCATGTCATCGTCATTCCAGATCGGCTGGCGAGCGATCTTTTCAAACCGGGCCGCATCGCGCGGCGCCTGGGGTAGTTGCAGCACGCCGTCGCCCGTTACGGCGTCCGGGATCGAGGCATACAGATGCCCCGCCCGCTCCAGCGCCTGGGCGTGCAGGGCGGCGATGCCGTGATCGCCGGCATCCAGACGCGGTGTAACCAGGGCCGCCGGAAAGCCAGAGCCGCCCGCGCCGGGGCGCTCGCCCTCGAACACCATCGCCCGGACGCCCTGCGCCTTCAGGGCCCGCACCATCGATGCGCCGGCGATGCCCGCGCCGATCACGGCGACGCTGGACGGCGGCGACGGCTCGAAAGCCGAGGGCAGATGGGCCTCAAGCCGCTCGCGCTTGCGGCCATGGCCGGGGCGCTTCTCGACGACGAAACCCTGCTCGGCCAGGCCCCGCCGCACGGCCCCGGCGACGGTGAAGGTGGCCAGGCGCGCGCCCGGCGCCGAGCGCTCGGCGATCAAGGCCATCACTTCGGGCGACCACATGCCCGGGTTCAGCGCCGGCGAGAAACCGTCCAGGAACCAGGCGTCCGCCGATCCCGACCACTGCTCCAGCGCCCAGGCCGCATCGCCCACCGCCAGGTCCAGCACGGCGTCGAAGTCCGGCAGGTCCACCCGGTGAAAGCCCGGCGTCGCGGCCGGCCAGTTTGCGATCAAGGCCTCGGCCGCCTCCGTCAGTTCGGGCCAGGCGCCCAGCGCCCGCGCCGCTTCCGCCGCCGTCAGCGGAAACCCCTCGATAGAAAAGATGTGCAGCCGCCCGCCCTCGGGCCGCGTCCGTCGCCACAGATCCAGCAGGGCGGCGATGTTCAACCCCGTGCCGAACCCCAGCTCGGCCACCGTGAAATGATCCCGTCCCATCCAGGCGTCCGGCAGGCCGCAACCTTCCAGAAACACCGCCCGCGTTTCAGCCAACCCGTCGTCTCGCGAAAAATAGACGTCGCCGAACCGGCCGGAGCGCGGCTCGCCCTCTTCGGTCCAGGTCAGCAGGGGCGAGGCGTCGTCATCAGGCGTCATCGCGCGGCTCTAGCACCTTCGTCGCCGACATGAAAAAGGCCGCCCCAGTCGGAGCGGCCTCTTCGGGGTTTGGTTTCGACGCGGCCTAGTGGGCGGCCGCCGGACCATGCGCAGGTTCGGCCGGCGCGACAGGCGCGGGCGCGGCGGCGGAGGCGTCGGCGCCCTGCATCGTCGTGGCGGCCTGGGCGGCGGTGTCTTCCTGAATGGCCTGATTGGCCGCCGCTTCGGCGTCCTTGGCGGCCTGATCGACCGTCAAAGCGGCTTCTTCGGCGCTGCCGGCGGCCTCGACCGCATCGGTGGCCGGCGCTTCGGCCTTTTCTTCCGGGGCCTTGCTACAGGCGGCCAGGACCAGGAGCGCGGCGGATGCGGCGACGAGGGCTTTGATACGCATGAGGATGTCTCCGAAGCTTGCGAGACCGGAACGTCTCTTGGCGCAAACGATAGGGCCGCCGCCCGCGGCAGGGCAAGTTAAGATCAGGAAAGTCGAGATCAGTCGGCGGTGATGCTGTTCAGCGCCTCTTCCATCTCGCCAAACGACGGCTGCGCCGACGACGGGATGTCGCCCCGGCCGATCTCGACCGAAATCTGGGCGGCGTTGCCGTGCAGGTGGGCGACCAGCACCGACTGGATGATCTTATAGTAGGCGGCTTCCTCGTTGATGATCGCCGTCAGGCGCGCCGCGAACGGGCCCACTAGACCATAGGCAAGGAACACGCCCATGAAGGTGCCGACCAGGGCGCCGCCGATCATGCCGCCCAGAACCTCGGGCGGCTCGGTGATCGAACCCATGGTCTTGATGACCCCCAGCACGGCGGCGACGATGCCCAGCGCAGGCAGACCGTCGGCCAGGTTCTGAAGCGCGTGGGCGTTTTCCAGATGCTCGTGATGGTGCTTTTCGAGCTGCTTTTCCATCGCATCCTCGACCTGGTGCGGATCCTCCAGGTTCATCGTCATCATCCGCAGGGTGTCGCAGATGAAGTCGACGGCGAAATGGTCCTTCAGCACCTTGGGGTACTTCTGGAAGATGGTCGATTCCTTGGGCTTTTCGATATGGCTTTCCAGCGCCACCACGCCCTTGGACTTCATCGTCTTGGTCAGCTGGAACAGCAGCGACAGCAGGTCCTTATAGTCCTGCTTCTTCCACTTCGGCCCGGCGAAGGTCTTGCCCAGGCCGCCCATGGCCCCCTTGATCACCGGCAGGGAGTTGGAGATCAGGAAGGCGGCGATGCCTGCCCCGCCGATGGCCATCAGCTCGTGCGGCGCGGCGTGCATGATCACTTCGAACTTGCCGCCCGAAATGGCGTAGCTGCCGAAGACGAGGCCGAACAGCAGCACGATGCCGATGATCTGGAACATGGAGGCGAACAATCCTGACGCGAGAGGTCGGGACTATCGCCATTAATCATTAAGACGGCGTTTCGCGGACGCCGCCTTTCCAGTCGTCACAGACGGGTTTCGCCCTTCAGGATGGCGTTGCGTCCGGCCGCCGTCAGCTTCTGATAGCCCGCAGCTCCGCCCCGCATGTAGAGGGCAGCGCCGGTCTTGGACGGATCGAACCCGTCGACCACCAGATCGGCCTTGCGATACTTGAAGGTGCCGGTCGTCTCCGCCGATTTGATCAGCCGCACGAACACCGGCTGGGCATAGGCGGGCAGCTTGGCCTCGACATGGTCGGAGAAGGCCTGGGCGTCGAATTTGCCTTCCACCACCAGGGCCGCCATGCCGGCCTTGCCGTCCTGGGCCGGAACGGGCACGCCATAGACGATGGCCTCGGTCACGCCCGGCGCGTCCATCAGCACCTGTTCGACCTCGGAGGTCGAGACGTTCTCGCCCTTCCAGCGGAAGGTGTCGCCCATTCGGTCGACGAAGTAGAAATAGCCTTCCTTGTCCTGCTTCATCAGGTCGCCGGTGCGGAACCAGCGGTCGCCCTTCTTGAACACGTCGGTCAGGATCTTCTTCTGCGAGGCGGCCTTGTCGGCATAGCCCGAGAAGTCGTGGCGGATGTCGTTGCCGATCAGGCCGATGGCCTCGCCGACCTCGCCGACGCGCGCCAGGCGACACAGACCGTCCGAGCCGCGGATCGGCTGTTCCGTCTCCACGTCGAACTCGACCAGGCGGATATTGATCTGCGACTTCAGGAAGCTCGGCACCCGACCGATCGCGCCCTGTTTGCCGTCGAAGTTGAACAGCGAGACATTGCCTTCGGTCGAGCCGTAGAACTCCAGGATGTCGGGAATCTTGAACCGGCGCTGGAAGTCGGGCCAGACATCGGCGCGCAGGCCGTTGCCGAACGCCAGACGCAGCTTGTGCTTGGTCTCGTCCTCGTGCGGCGGGCAGTTGACCAGATAGCGGCACAGCTCGCCGATATAGACGAACATGGTCGCGCCCGACGATCGCACGTCGGGCCAGAAGGTGCTGGCCGAGAACTTCTTGCGGATCACCAACCGCGCGCCGTTCAACAGCGCCGCGCCCACGCCGACCAGACCGCCGGTCGAGTGATACAGCGGCAGGACATTGAAGATCCGGTCTTCGGGCGTCGAACGCGTGGCGCCGGCGAAGGCGCGCATATAGGTCCGGGCGCGCGAATGCGGGATGCGCGCCGCCTTGGGCAGACCGGTCGTGCCGGAGGTGTAGATATAAAGGGCGGTGTCGCGGTTGGTCAGGCCTTCGCGCGCCGACTTGGACGGCCGCACCGAAGACCCGCCGCGCACGGGCTTGTCCAGGCCGCGACGGTCGCTGGTCTCCAAATCGTCGGTCAAGCCCAGAACCCAGAGCGCCAGGTTGTGATCGACCAGAGGCCGCGCCTCCTCGATCTGACGCCAGCAATCCTCGTCAGCGACGACGTTGAAGGCCTTGGAGATGGCCAAGCAGTGGGCCAGCCCCTGCCCGTTCAGATTGGTGTTGATCAGGGCCGTGGCGATGCCGACCTTGGAGAAGCCGATCCACGCCGCCAGATACTCGATCCGGTTGGTCATCATCAGGGCGATGGTGTCGCTGCGACGCAGGCCCCGGTTCTTGGCCCAGTGGGCGAAGCGGTTGGCCATGGCGTCCAGGTCGCGATAGGTCAGGGTGCGCTGACCGTCGTCGATGGCGATGTTGTCGGCGAACTTGTCGACGGCTTCTTCGAAGTCGTCACAGAGCAGGACGTCGCTGTCCAACTCGATCGGCTTGATGCGTTTCAACAGACGGAACAGGCCGCGCGCGAACCGGACATCCCTGCGGATATTGGCTACAAAACCCATGCGCGCCGTACTCCGGTCAATGCGTGTTCCACCCGGTCCGGTGATGGACGAAGGCGGCCGGTCGGGTCAACCGTAGGGTCCGCAATCCTTCGCGAACCTGACGAATTGCCGTCCAGCCGTGATCCATTTGTTCGGTTGACGCGGCGGAAATCCAGAGCGCCGCCCTGCTTTTTATTGCCGCATTGACGGCAAATGCGGCGGCCGCGCGCACGGTCTTCGCCCCATTCCGGGCGGAAACGGTGTTTCTTCGGGGCTTTTGCGCCTCACGCGGAACGGCGTTGCGGGACGCCGGGTTGGTTGATCGACGTTATGGAGGACAGAAACAATGTCTATGACCTATGCCAACGCCAATACCGAAGCCCGCGCTGACACGACCTTCGTTCCGCGCTACGCCCGTCCGACCAAGTCCAAGAAGTCGGTGAAGACCTGGATGATCCTGGCCCCGATCGGCGCTGTGGTGCTGCTGGGCAGCGGCGTCGCCATGATGATGGGCGGCGAACAGACCGCTCCGGCCGGGCCCGCCGAGACCGCCGCACCGGCCATGCAGACCGCGCCCGCCGCGATGACGGCCGCCCAAACTCCGGTCACGCCCGCCCCGGTCGATGTCGCCCCCACGCCGGCCGCCGCTTCGACGCCCGCTGCTGCGCCCGCGCCGGTCGCTCGCCGCGCCGAACCCGTGGCCCGTCGCGTCGCCCCCGCTGTAGAACGGCCGGCCGCCGCCCGTGTTGAGACGCCTGCCGCGCCTGCGGGCCCGCAACCCTACACCGCGCCGGCCGCTTCGACGTCGAGCACCACCCAGTTGAAAACCGCGCCCGCGGCTTCGACCCCGGCTCCGGTCGTGACCATGCGAACTGAGCCGACGATCACGGTCCAACCGCAAAACTGATTGCGGTCAGCAGGAGAAGAGCCCCGGCTTAGGCCGGGGCTTTTTCATCCGCCCGTCACGCGCCAGATGATATTGCCCACGTCGTCCGCGACCAGCAGCGCCCCTTGCCGGTCGATCTGCACCCCGACGGGCCGGCCCTGAGCCTGACCCTGGGCGTTCAGAAATCCGGTCAGAACATCTTGCGGCGGCCCGGCGGGACGTCCATCGACGAACGGCACGAAAATCACCTTATAGCCGCTGCGGACGCTGCGGTTCCACGACCCGTGCTGCCCG
This sequence comes from Brevundimonas fontaquae, assembly GCF_017086445.1. Taxonomy (NCBI): domain Bacteria; kingdom Pseudomonadati; phylum Pseudomonadota; class Alphaproteobacteria; order Caulobacterales; family Caulobacteraceae; genus Brevundimonas; species Brevundimonas fontaquae. The sequence continues at coordinate 15,842 of NZ_CP070968.1, forward strand.
ACGAAAACGCCCGACCGCAAGGCTGGCGGCAACAGGTTCGCGCCTTGTCCGAATGTCAGGCCCAGCGACGCCGTGTGCGCGCCTAGGGCGTAATCCGGCCGGATCGCGCGCCCGACCATCGCCGGATTTGCGGGTGGGCGCGTATCGACCGTCTGGCCGTAATAGCTCCACGGCCAGCCGTAAAAGGCGCCCGGCGTCACCGAGGTCATATAGTCGGGCACCAGATCGTCGCCGATTTCATCACGCTCGTTGACCGCGACCCACAGCTGGCCGGTCTGCGGGTTCCAGTCCATGCCGACCGGATTGCGCAGGCCCGAGGCATAGATCTGCCGCGCGCCCGTCGCCGGATCGATCTCCAGGATGGCGGCGCGATCGACTTCCTCGTCCAGGCCGTTCTCGCCGACGTTGGAGTTGGAGCCGACGCCGACATAAAGCCGCCGGCCGTCCGGGCTGGCGACAAGGCTCTTGGTCCAGTGGTGATTGCGGCCGGCTGGCAGGTCTACGACCTTCGTCGCCGCCGCGTCGATCTGCGTCTGGCCGCTCTGATACGGGAAGGCCACCACGGCATCGGCGTTGGCGACGTAGAGCCGATCGCCGACCAGCGCCATGCCGAACGGCGAGTTCAGTCCGGTCAGGAAATCGGACTTGATCTCCGCTGCGCCGTCGCCGTCCGCGTCCCGCAGCAGGACGATCTTGTTGGGGCTCGGGACACCGGCGCCGGCCTTGGCCATGACCTTGCCCATAACCCAGCCACGCAGACCGCCCTTCTTGTCTTCGGGCTTGGGCGGCGCATTGGATTCAGCGACCAGAATATCGCCATTGGGCAGGCGATAGAGCCAGCGCGGGTGATCAAGGGCTGTCGCGAACGCCTGTACGCGCAATCCCGCCGCCGCGACCGGCGTTGCGCCTTCGGGCCAGCTCGACGCCGGGGCGATATTGACGGTGGGCAGCAAGCCGTGACGAGGCGCCGGCAGTTGCGGGTCCGGACCAAATCCCGCCGCGACGGGCAAGGCTGTCCCACCCGCGCATGCTCCTAGACCGATCACCGTCGCGAGCAGTGTCGAAGCGAACAAAACCGTCCGTGACGAGCGCATGGGCTTTGATCCTTACCGCGCCGGTTGGGCCGGGAACTCCAGACGACTGACATCATAACCAAGGGCCCGTGCCCGTTCGCTCAAGGCGCGCACCTGCTGCTCGCTGGGCAGTTCGCGCGTGTAGATGAACAGACGATTGAAGGTCGGATCGGCCGAGATGAACCAGCTGTAGTCGTCCGCCCGGTCCAGCACCCAATAGTCCCAGGTCACGAACCCGGCCAGATATTTGACCCTTAGCTTGGCGTTCGTGCCCGGATCGAGGATCTCGCCCCGTCCGCCGATGGCCTTCTCTTTGCCGTCGGGCGTGCCGACCTGACAGGTGTCGCGCACGTCGACGCGCGTGCCCTCGACCGGCGTATAGATCGACGCGCCGGCGACGCAGCCGTCGGTCAGCCGATCCGGCAGACGCGCGATCTCATGCCAGCGCCCGGACCACAGACGCTGCACATCCACCGGCTTGGCCGGCTGCGGCGCACGATATTCCGAAGGCGACGGCGCGGTCACGCATCCCGCCAGCGCGATCACGGCGGCAGCGGATGCGGCTAGGGATTTCAGGCTGGACATGGGCGTTTCCGTTTCGAAGCCATAAGCCGCTTTCAGCGACCCTGGTTCCGTTACGCACCGACAGCGAAATCGGACGCTGCGGGACGAAAATCTCACAGCCGAGTGCAGTATCCATCGCTTGTTCCTTGGCGCACATTGACGTTCTCACCTCCGTTCGACGGAGATACCGCTGGTGGACACTGCCATTCTGACCGAAAGCCGAAACGCTCTACCCCCCGCACGCCTGACGCACCTTCAGCGCCTGGAGGCCGAGAGCATTCACATCATGCGCGAGGTGGCGGCCGAGGCCGAGCGCCCCGTGATGCTGTATTCGATCGGCAAGGATTCGGCCGTGATGCTGCACTTGGCCCGGAAAGCCTTCTATCCGTCCAAACCGCCTTTCCCCCTGCTGCACGTCGATACGACGTGGAAGTTCCGCGCCATGTACGCGATGCGCGAACAGGGCGCCGCCGATCTGGGCGTCGAACTGCTGGTCCACCAGAACCCGGAAGCCGTCGCGCGCGGCATCAACCCCTTCGATCACGGCTCAGCCCTGCACACCGATCTGTGGAAGACCGAAGGTCTGAAACAGGCCCTGAACCATTACGGCTTCGACGCGGCCTTCGGCGGCGCCCGTCGCGACGAGGAGAAGTCGCGCGCCAAGGAACGCATCTTCTCCTTCCGCACGGCCGAACACCGTTGGGACCCCAAGAATCAGCGGCCCGAACTCTGGCGGCTCTACAACACGCGCAAAAAGCCCGGTGAGAGCATCCGCGTCTTCCCGATCTCCAACTGGACCGAGCTGGATGTGTGGCAATACATCCATCTGGAACAGATCCCGATCGTGCCCCTCTACCTCGCCGCTGAGCGGCCAGTGGTCGAGCGTGACGGCGCCCTGATCATGGTTGATGACGACCGGTTCCGTCTGCGCCCCGGCGAGACGCCGCAGATGAAGTCCGTCCGTTTCCGCACCCTGGGCTGCTACCCCCTGACCGGCGCGGTCGAGAGCACGGCCGCGACCCTGCCCGAGGTCATCCAGGAAATGCTTCTGACCACCACCTCGGAGCGGCAGGGCCGGATGATCGACCACGACCAGTCCGCCTCGATGGAGAAGAAGAAGCAGGAGGGCTACTTCTGATGGCCCAAGAAACGTACAAAGCGGCCGACCTGATCGCGCGCGACATCGACGCCTATCTGGACGCCCACCAGCACAAGAGCCTGCTGCGCTTCATCACCTGCGGCAGCGTGGACGACGGCAAGTCCACCCTGATCGGCCGGTTGCTTTACGATTCAAAGATGATCTTCGAGGATCAGATGGCGGCGCTGGAGGCGGACAGCCGCCGAGTCGGCACCCAGGGCGGCGACATCGACTTCGCCCTTCTGGTCGACGGCCTGGCCGCCGAGCGCGAGCAGGGCATCACCATCGACGTCGCCTATCGCTTCTTCTCGACCGAAAAGCGGAAGTTCATCGTCGCGGACACGCCGGGCCACGAACAGTACACCCGCAACATGGTCACCGGCGCCTCCACGGCCGACGCCGCCGTCATCCTGATCGACGCCCGGCGCGGGGTGCTGACCCAGACCCGCCGCCACGCCTATCTGGTCAGCCTGCTGGGCATCCGCCACGTCATCCTGGCGGTCAACAAGATGGACCTCATGGGCTGGTCCCAGTCCGTGTTCGACGCCATCGTCGCCGACTTCCGCGCCTTCGCCTCCCAGATCGGGCTTCAGGCCTTCGACGCCATTCCGATGTCGGCCCTGCGCGGCGACAATATCACTGAGGCCAGCGCTCATTCGCCTTGGTACGCCGGGCCGCCGCTGATGAGCCTGCTGGAAACGCTGGAGGTCGGCGACGCTCTTCAGGCCGATCCGTTCCGCCTGCCGGTGCAGTGGGTCAACCGACCCAATCTGGATTTCCGCGGCTTCTCCGGCCAGATCGCTGCCGGGACCGTGCGCCCCGGCGATCCCGTCCGCGTCCTGCCGTCGGGCAAGACCTCGACCGTGGCCCGGATCGTCACCGCCGACGGCGACCTGGCCGAGGCTGTCGCCGGTCAGTCGATCACCCTGACCCTGGCCGACGAGATCGATGTCTCGCGCGGAGATGTCCTGGCCTCCGCCGACGCCCCACCCGAGGCCGCCGACCAGTTCGAGGCCACGGTGGTCTGGATGGACGACGAACCCCTGCTGCCGGGCCGGCCTTACTTGCTCAAGATCGGCGCCAAGCTGGTGGGCGCCACCATCACCGAGCCCAAGCACAAGGTGAACGTCAACAGCCTGGAGCAGCAGCCGGCCAAGCGGCTGGAGTTGAACGAGATCGGCGTCTGCAATCTGTCGCTGGACGCCCCCGTCGCCTTCGCTCCCTATGGCCAGAACAAGGATCTGGGCGGTTTCATCCTGATTGACCGGATCTCGAACCGGACGGTCGGGGCGGGTTTGCTGCACTTCGCCCTGCGCCGCGCCCACAACATCCATTGGCAGGCTTTGTCGGTCGACAAGGACGCGCGCGCCACGATCAAGAACCAGACGGGCCGCGTCGTATGGCTGACCGGCCTGTCCGGCGCTGGCAAGTCGACCATCGCCGATCTGGTGGAAAAGCGGCTCCACGCCGACGGTCGCCACACCTATCTGCTGGACGGCGACAATGTCCGCCACGGCCTGAACCGCGACCTGGGCTTTACGGAGGAGGACCGGGTCGAGAACATCCGCCGCGTCGCCGAAGTGTCCAAACTGATGGTGGACGCCGGCCTGATCGTCCTAGTCAGCTTCATCTCGCCCTTCCGCGCCGAACGCCGTCTGGCCCGCGATCTGCTGGGCGAGGGCGAGTTCGTCGAGGTTCACGTCGACACGCCTTTGGCGGTGGCCGAGGCTCGCGACGTCAAGGGTCTGTACAAGAAGGCCCGCGCGGGAGAGCTCAAGAACTTCACCGGCATCGACAGCCCGTATGAAGCGCCCGAACACCCCGAGATCGTCGTGGACACCACGACCATGTCGCCCGAGGACGCCGCTGAACGCATCGTCGCCTGGCTGGATGGACGCTTCTCGACCGAGAACTTCGCCATCTAGGTTCGGAACCTTGACCGTTCGCCGGACGCTCTAGGACGCGATGACCAATCCGATCCAGAAGCTGGGCCTCGACACCATCGAGCGGTCGCAGATCGCCCGCATCGCCGGGATCAATCTGACGCTGGGCGGTCTGGTCAGCGCGGGCGTGATCCTCCTGATCGCCTTCGCCGCCCATTGGCTGGTGACGCGGTCGCTGCGCCGGGTGCGCGAGCGCTCGGACCGCAGCCGTCAGGCGATCTATCTGCTGGAGCGGCTGGCCGGCTACGGCATCATCGTCGTGGGGATCATGTCGGCCCTGTCGGCGGCCGGGCTGAACCTGTCGTCCCTGACCGTCTTCGCCGGCGCGCTGGGCATCGGCGTGGGTCTCGGGCTTCAGGGGGTGGTCAAGGAGTTCGTCTCCGGCCTGTTCCTGATCTTCGACCGGATGGTGTCGGTCGGCGACTATATCGAGATCGAGGACATCGGCATCCGCGGCGCCATCATGGAGATCGGCCCGCGCGCCACCCGTGTCCGCACCAACGACAACGTCAATGTCCTGGTGCCCAACTCGCGCTTCATCGAACAGCCCGTCACCAACTGGACCATGAAGGGCGACACACGCCGCATACATGTGCCCTTCACCGTCGCCTATGGCTCGGACCGGGGACAGGTGCGCGACGCGGTTTTGGCCGCCGCCCGCGCCAGCCCCTTCACCCTGCCGGAGACGGAGGCCCGCAAGAGCCAGGTCTGGCTGGTGGACTTTGGCGATCGGGGCCTGTCGTTCGAACTGGTGGTCTGGCCGACGCGCGACGCCGTCAAACGCCCGGCGGCCATGCACGCCGCCTACACCTGGCTGATCGCCGACGCCCTGGACGCAGCGGGCGTCGAGGTGCCGGTGCCCCAGACCGATCTTCGCCTGCGCACCGCCTTTGGCCTGGACGGCGAAGAGGCCTTGAAGCGCCTCGGCTACGGCGTCGGCTCACCGCCGCGACCGACCGGCCCGCAAAGCCCTGCCCGAACCGCCAATGACGCCGCCGACGACGTCATGGCCGACGACGAGGCCGAGACGCCGGAACCGCCCGCTCCGCCCAAGGCGCGTCAGACGGACTGAGCCGCCTTCGCCTTCAACCGCCAGGCATGCAGCAACGGCTCGGTATAGCCGTTCGGCTGCTCGACGCCTTCGAAAACCAGGGCCAGCGCCGCCTGATAGGCCAGACTGTTATCCGGGTCCGTCGCCATCGGCCGATACAGCGGATCGCCCGCATTCTGCCCATCCACCTTGGCCGCCATGCGCTGGAAGGCCGCCTCGACCTGATCGGCCGTGCAGACCCCGTGCAGCAGCCAGTTGGCGATATGCTGCGAACTGATCCGCAGCGTCGCCCGGTCCTCCATCAGACCGATATCGTGGATGTCCGGCACCTTGGAACACCCCACCCCCTGATCGATCCAGCGCACAACATAGCCCAGTATGCCCTGGGCGTTGTTGTCCAACTCGGCCGCCACCTCGTCCTCGGACCAGTTGACGCCATTCGCCAGCGGCGGGGTCAGCAAAGCCTCCAGCCCCGGCGTCTCGCGCCCGGCCACATCCTTCTGAACCGCGAACACATCGACCGCATGATAGTGCAGCGCATGCAGGGTCGCCGCCGTCGGCGAGGGCGTCCAGGCGGTGTTCGCGCCCGTCTTCGGGTGGCCGACCTTCTGCTCCAGCATGTCCGCCATCCGGTCCGGCGCCGCCCACATCCCCTTGCCGATCTGGGCCTTGCCGGACAGGCCGCATTTCAGGCCGATGGCGACGTTCCTCGCCTCATAGGCCGCGATCCAGGCGCTGGACTTGATGTCCGCCTTTCGCACAACCGGCCCGGCCTGCATGGCCGTGTGGATCTCGTCGCCGGTGCGGTCCAAAAAGCCGGTGTTGATGAAGACGATCCGGTCCTTCACCGCCTGGATGCAGGCCGCCAGATTGGCCGAGGTCCGGCGCTCCTCATCCATCACCCCGACCTTGATCGCATGGCGCGGCAGGGCCAGCAGATCCTCGACCGCGTCGAACAGCCGGTCGGTGAAGGCGGCCTCTTCCGGCCCGTGCATCTTGGGTTTGACGATATAGACAGAGCCCGTCGCGCTGTTGCCGAACCCGCCCAGACCCTTGATGTCATACAGGGCGATCAGGCTGGTCACGATCGCATCCATGATCCCTTCCGGCGCCTCCGACCCGTCGGCCAAGCGAATGGCCGGGGTCGTCATCAGATGCCCGACATTGCGCACGAACAGCAGGCTGCGCCCCTTCAGGATCACCGGCGACCCGTCCGGCGCCGTCCATTGGCGATCCGGCTCCAGAGCACGGGTCAGGGTCTCGCCGCCCTTCTTGAACGTCGCCGACAGATCGCCGCGCATCAGACCCAGCCAGTTGCGATAGGCCTCGGCCTTGTCCGCCGCATCGACGGCCGCGACGGAATCCTCCAGATCGACGATGGTCGACAGGGCCGATTCCAGGACCACGTCCGCCAGACCCGCCGCATCGCCGCGCCCCACCGGGTGGCTGCGGTCGATCACCAGTTCGATGTGCAGCCCGTTGTTGACCAGCAGGATCGAGGCGGGCGCGCTGGCCTCGCCGGTAAAGCCGACGAACTGGCCCGCATCCCTCAACGCGGGTGACAACGCGCCGTCGATCACCGACCAGCCGGCGACATCCGCATGCGATCCCTCCGCCAGCGGCGCCGCCTCGTCCAAAAAGGCCTTGGCCCGCGCCACCACCCGCGCGCCGCGCGCCGCGTCATAGCCGCCGCCGGCCGGCAGGTCGCCCAACGCATCCGTGCCGTAAAGCGCGTCATACAGGCTGCCCCACCGCGCATTGGCGGCGTTCAACAGAAAGCGCGCGTTCAGCACCGGCACGACCAACTGCGGGCCGGCCATTCGCGCGATCTCGGCGTCCACGCCTTCGGTCCCGATGGTGAACGACGCCGGCTCCTCGACCAGATAGCCGATCTCTTTCAGGAAGGCCTGCGACGCCGCCACATCATAGGGCTGGCCCCGCCGCGCCCGGTGCCAGTCGTCGATCTGGGCCTGCAAGGCGTCGCGTCGCGCCAGAAGCGTGCGGTTCTCGGGCGCGAACCGCTCGAAGAGCGCCGCCGCTCCGCTCCAGAAGGCGGCCGCATCAAGCCCCAGCCCCGGCAGAACGTCCTGCTCGATCAGGGCGATCAGTTCGCCCGCGACCTTCAGCCCGGCGCGATCTTCATGGGTCGTCATAACGGCCTCTCTCCGGCATGACGCCGGCCTGTAACAATGCGTGATCAGGTAAGCTGAGGCCGCACGTTGGCGCAAGGGTCACGTCGCGTCATCGCCGTCGCTTTTCGTCCAAGGCGACAGCCGGCTGGTCACAAACGCTTAACCGCGTCCGTGAACGGGACCGCAAGCGACGGCGCCTATTGTGGGCTTACGGACGAACTCGCGTCCGGTCAGTCGAGCGTTTCGCCCATGCTGTTTCTTCTGAACGACGTCGTGTTCGACCTGGACGAGGCCTGCCCGGTCACGCCCGCCGATGCGCGCCGGTTCGAGAAGCTGGGTCTGGACTATCTGCTGGAACTGGGTTGCGAACTGTTCGCCGAGGATCCGCTGCTTCATCGCAACGATCCCGAACGCGCCCGTCGCCTGGCCTGGCTGATCGCCGAGCGCAGCCCGGACGTGAACGCCGCCTTGTTCGCCGCGCCGGCCGCCGCCTGCAATCCCGACCTGGTCGAGCCGCGCTTCTGCACCCTGCCCGAACAGGTGATGCGCCAGCTTCAGGCCAAGGGCCGTCGCCTCGATGCGGTCTCTGCCGACCGCGCCGTCTGGAACCGCCTGGCCGCCTGATCGCGGCCTGAAACGCCGTCAGAAGACGGCGTTGAAAACCACATGGACCAGCGTCGCCACGGCTACGATAAAGCCGAAGCCGACGACCAGCCCCACCGCCGGATGCATCGGCGCCCGCTCACGCGGCGCATGGGCGATACGGTCTTGAGGATGGATGACAGCCATCGTCCTTGTCCTTTCCCTATGATCCCGGATCGATCCGGGAGGGGAGCGTCGGACTCTGACGGCCTGATCGTCTCCTCCAGAACCGAGCATGACTCCGATAGCCCTTCGTGGCGAGGGGTTATTTGATCTGGCGCAATCCCGTGACTTTGAGGCGGGTCCGCGCTAGTCGCGCGCCATGTCTTCCTTGACCCTGCCTGAAGAAGCCGCGCGCCGCCGGACCTTCGCCATCATCGCCCACCCGGATGCGGGCAAGACGACCCTGACCGAGCACATCCTCTTGGCAGGCGGCGCCATTCGTGCGGCCGGCGCCGTGCGGGCGCGCGGCGAGAACCGGCGCACCCGATCGGACTGGATGAAGATCGAGAAGGAGCGGGGCATCTCGGTCTCGGCCTCGGTCATGACGTTCGAGCACGACGGCAAGATGTTCAACCTGCTCGATACGCCCGGGCACGAGGACTTCTCCGAAGACACCTATCGCACCCTGACCGCCGCCGATTGCGCCATCATGGTGCTGGACGCCGCCAAGGGGATCGAGCCGCAGACTCTGAAGCTGTTCGAGGTCTGCCGCCTGCGCGACATCCCGATCATCACCTTCATCAACAAGCTGGACCGCGAGGCCCAGGACCCGATGGCCCTGCTGGACGACATCGCGTCGCGCCTTCAGTTGGACCCCGCCCCGATCTGGTGGCCGGCCGAGAGCGGCAATCGCCTGCGCGGCATGGTCGAGGTCGGGACCGGCCGGTTCCAGCCCTACACCCGCAAGGCCGCCGGTTCGGCCGAAGATCCCGAACACCCCCCCGCCCTGCCGCTGGACCAGGCGGCGCAGTATTTCGAGGCGGGCGAGCAGGCTGACCTCGCCGAGGCCGTCGAACTGGTCGAGGGCGGCTATCCGGCCTTTGACCGTCAGGCCTTCCTTGAGGGTCACATGACGCCGGTGCTGTGGGGATCGGCGCTTCGCCACTTCGGCATTGACGAACTGCTGAAGGCCATCGGCGACTGGGCCCCGGCGCCCAAGGTTATGAAGGCGAAGAAGGAATCTCCGCCCGAGACCCGCAACGCCCCCGCCCCCGTCGAGACCGAGGTCGAGCCCGGCTCGAACGAAGTCACCGGCTTCGTGTTCAAGGTCCAGGCGAACATGGACCCCAATCACCGCGACCGGATCGCCATGTTCCGTATGGCGTCGGGCGCCTTCAAGCGCGGCATGAAGCTGAAGGTGCAGAACACCGGCAAGTCCCTGTCGGTCAATGCGCCGATCATGTTCTTCGCCTCGGATCGGGAACTGGCCGACGACGCCTTCGCCGGCGACGTGATCGGCATCCCGAACCACGGCGTGCTGCGCGTCGGCGACAGCCTGTCGGAGAGCGGCGTGGTTCGTTTCGCCGGCCTGCCGAACTTCGCCCCCGAAATCCTGCAACGGGTTCGCGTGAAGGATCCGCTGAAGGCCAAACACCTGAAGAAGGCGCTGGAAGGTCTGGCCGAGGAAGGCGTGACCCAGCTGTTCCGTCCCGAAATCGGCTCGGACTTCATCGTCGGCGCCGTGGGCCAGCTGCAGTTCGAGGTCATGGCAGACCGCCTGGGCGAGGAGTACGGCCTGGACGTCGTCTTCGAACCCTCCCCCTACGCCGAGGCGCGCTGGATCGCTCCAGGCGCGGAGGGCTCCGACGCGGACGTCGAGGACTTCAGCGGCAAATACCGTCCCCAGATGGCGCGCGACATCGACCAGGCCCCGGTCTTCCTGGCCAAGTCGAGCTGGGAAACCGGCTATGTCGGCGAACGCTTCCCCAAGATCGCCTTCACCAAGACGAAGGAACGCGGGTAAGGCCGGGCGCCGCAAACGACTTCCTTTGGTCACGCGGCTGAGCCATTCTAGGTCCATGTCACTCGTCGCCCTCGCCAGCACCGTCGTCATGCTGCAGGCCGCCCCTGCTGCGGGGCTGGTCTCCTATGACGAGGCCGTGCGCTGCGCGGGCCTGACGCAGGCGGCGTCGGAGCTGGAAGGCGGCGAGAGCGCGCAAGGCCGGCGGCTGTATGACGCCGCCCTCTACTGGTCGCTGGCGGCGATGCAGGCGGGCACGGCGGCCGGAAAGCGCGCCTCGGTCGCCGAGGCGGATCAGACGCGGGCGAGGATCACTGCGGTGCGACAGCTGAGCGCCGATGCCGCCCAGGCTCGGGCCGCCTTGCAACGCTGTCAGCAGAAGACACCGAATCTGGACTGACGATTTTCGCGCCAAGGCCAAGCCGAACCGCATCCACGGCGCTGCGTTTGCATTGGACGCCGCAGGTGACGCAGTCTGCGTCCCGAAGCGGGATAACCGAGGTCCAGCATGTTCGAATTCGGCCGTGATCTTCGAAAACTCTTCGCCCAGGCGCGAGAGAGCGAAGACCTGGGCTGGGTCGAACTGATCGGCGCGGATTTGCTGCGCGCCGAGGCGCGACGCGAGGCCACGGACGCCGGACGCGTCTCCTGCGCCCGCCCCTTCGAGACCGAAAACCGCGCCTGCGCCCTGTGGCGCGAACACGCCCGGCGCACCGGCGCCGCCGACAGTCTGGACCGGGCCGAACGCTGCGCCGACAGCCTGGTGCGTGCAGCCGTGGGCGAGGATCAGATCGCGCGGGCCGCCATGGCCAAGGCGGCGGTGCTGATGCTGCGCTTTGATCTGTGCGGCGATCCCACCCGTCTGGACCGCGCAGCGACGACCCTTGCGGCGGTCGGGCAGCCGCGCAGCCGACGCATCGCCATCGGCATGGCCGCGCTTCACGCCCGGCTCACGGTCCGCACGGCCAGGCTGAGCGGCGACATCGCCCGCCTTCATCAGGGGGCTGACTTGATCGATGAGGCGGTGCGCAGGGACGACGCCGAGGACATGGATCTGCGCATGGATCGCGCGGCCCTGTCGCTGGAAATGGGCGTGGTCCAGCGCGACGTGCATCTGCTGGATCAGGCCGGCCGCGATCTGGGCGCTTTGGTCGAGGCCGCATCTCCCGACCATCGCCCCCTGACTCGCGCCCGCGCCCTGGCTCTATGCGGGGCCGGTCTGTCGGCCTTGGCCACGATCGCAGGGCATGACGAGGCGCGTAACCAGGGGCGGATCATGTTCGACGCCGCCGCCGATCAGTTCACCCCGGATCACAGCCCGCTGGATTGGGCCGCAATCCAGGTGCTGCGCGTCGGCGACGACGCCCAGCCGCTGATGCTGTTGACCCAGGCGGAAGCCCTGACGCAGGGCGGCGAACTGATCATCGGCGCCTTGGCGCGCGAGCGGCGCATCACGCGTGAGGTGGCCCTGGCCGAGGCGGTCAAGAACCTGACCGCCCTGATGACGCTGGAGACCCGGTTGCGGGCGCGCATGGCGACGGCGACGCCGCTCGACTGGGCCGCCGATCAGATCGGCATGGCCGAGATCCTGTTGGCGCGGCATCGGCTGGGCGGGGTCGTCCCGACCGATCTGGGGCTGATCCTGGGCGAGGCGGCGATGACGGCCCGGGAAATGGGCGTCGACGCCCTCGCCGACCGCGCCGAGGCGCTTCTGAGGCCCTAGACCTCAGCCGCCCATGGCGACGAAGGCGCCGTTCAGGAATCGCGTCTTGCCATAGGCCATCCGCTGCCCGTCATCGGCCAGCACCCGGCCTCCGGCAGCTTCCAGCACCGCCTGGCCCGCTGCGGTGTCCCATTCCGAGGTCGGCCCCGTGCGCGGATAGGCGTCGAACCGCCCTTCGGCGATCAGGCAGAATTTCAGCGACGAATCCGTCCCCTGCCAGCGCGAGCAGCCGTGCCGAGCAGCCAGACGCGTCGCCTCTTCGTCGGTGACGCTGTGGCTCAGCAGGGCCATGCCTTCCTGCGGCCGATCGCGCACCCGGATCGGGCGCCAGTCCTCTCCCGAATGCGCCTCGCCGGCCTGAAGGGCGCCGAACTGACGCCGGAAGGCGCCGCCCTCAGGCTTGTCGGTGCGCCAGGTCGTCGCCGTCGCTGGCGCCGTGACCACGCCCGCGACCGGATAGCCGTCATGGATCAGGGCGATATTGACGGTGAAGGCCTCGCCGCCGCGCACGAAGCCGCGCGTGCCGTCCAGCGGATCGATCAGCCAGAACCAGTCCTCTGCGGTTTCAGGCGCGCCATCGGCCGACACGGCTTCCTCCGCCACCGTCTGCACGCCCGCATACAGGGCCGCTAACCGTTCCAGGATCAGAGCCTCGGCCGCCCGGTCCGCCTGCGTCACCGGGCTGTCGTCGGACTTGGTCTCGACCGCCGTGCCTGCGCGCCAATAGGGCAGGATCAGCCGCGCGGCCTCCTCTGCGATCTCGGCGATGGCCAGGGACAGCGCGCCGGACGTCAGATCGCGCTCAAGAGCAGGTGTCAAAGAGGTCGTCATTGGCGGGTCGATAGACCATCCGGGCAGTTCCATGAACCGGCAAATCACGTCAACTTCGCGCGCGACACGAACTGTGACCTGAGCGCGCCAGACATCATGACCTCCCCCCACGACACAGACGCCGCTCCGCTGGACCTTCCGGTCGATGGGACCGAGCTGGCGACCTATATCGCGGCCAAGCTGTGCCATGACTTCATCAGTCCGTCGGGCGCCATCGTCTCCGGCCTGGACCTGATGCAGGACCCGACGGCTCAGGACATGCGCGACGACGCCATGGCCCTGATCGAGCAGAGCGCAAGGAAGATGGTCGCCCTGGTTCACTTCGCCCGCGTCGCCTTCGGCGCCGCCACCACCAGCGAGAAGTTCACCGCCCGCGAGATCGAAGGCCTGGTGTCCGGCATGGTCCAGGGGGGGCGCGCCTCGCTTGACTGGCGCATCGCCGACGGCGAGTTCACCAAGCCCCAGGCCCGCGCCCTGACCAACCTCGCCTATCTGACCGTCGGCGCCCTGCCGATGGGCGGCGTCGCCACCATTCAGTCGCGGGTGGAAAACGGCCTGCTCTATCTGGAAGGCTTCGCCGAGGGCGCCCGCGCCCGGCTGAAGCCGGAGGCCGTTACGGGTCTGGCCGGCGAACGCCTGGTCGAGGGACTAGCCGGCCAATGGATCCAGCCCTACTGGCTGTGGCTGACCGTGAACGAGGCCGGCGGCGCTCTACGCGTCAAGGTTGAAGACGGAAAGGTCGCACTAGTCGCGCGAATGCCCGCCTGAGCGGATTTCCAAACGACTCATTAACTGGCGTTTGAGATAAAAACAGTCCATGCGCCTCGGGCGAAAGCCGTCGTGTCATTGAGGGATCGACCTTGGACTTCCGAACCTGCCTGATCGTTGACGACAGCCGCATCATCCGCAAGGTTGCGCGCCGCATCGTCGAGGGCCTGGGCTATGAGGTCGACGAGGCGGCGGACGGCTCTGAGGCCCTGGCCTATTGCACCGGCGCCATGCCCGATGTCCTGCTGGTCGACTGGAACATGCCTGTGATGGACGGCATCACCTTCCTGCGTCGCCTGCGCGCCATGCCGGGCGGCAAGCAACCCAAGGTCCTGTTCTGCACGATCGAGACCCGCCCCGAGCGGATCGCCGAAGCCCTGGCCGCCGGCGCCGACGACTATGTGATGAAGCCGTTCGACGGCGAAATCCTGCAATCCAAGTTGACGGAGGTCGGAGCGATCGCCGCATGACGCCAGAGGATTTCGACAAGCTGCAGTCGCTCCTCGCCACCCGCGCCGGCTATCGGCTGTCGCGGGATCGCATGCACTTGGCCGAACACCGGCTGGGACCGATCGCGCGGCGCGAGGGCTACGCCAATGTCGAGGCCCTGCTGACGAACCTGTGGGCCAATCCGGTCGCCTCGCTGGCCTGGTCGGTGATCGAGGCCCTGCTGAACGCCGAGACCTGGTTCCGTCGCGACCGCACGCCCTTCCGCATCCTGGAGACCGAACTTCTGCCCGCCTTGTCCAAGGCGCGGCCGGACGGTCGCATCCGGGTCTGGTCGGCCGGCTGTTCGACGGGGCAGGAAGCCTGGTCCATCGCCATGACCGGGCTGGAGCTGGGCGTTTCGGTCGATCTGGTCGCCACCGACCTGTCGCAGCGCGCGATCGAGAAGGCGCGCTCGGGCCTCTACACCGGATTCGAAATCCAGCGCGGGCTGACGGCCAAGACCATGCTGCGCTGGTTCGCGCCGATGGACGACCAGTGGATGGTCAAGGCGGAGTTGGCGGACGCCGTGCGTTTCGGTCGCGCCAATCTGCTGGACGAGCCGACCGACGATGCGCGGTTCGATGTGATCTTCTGCCGCAACGTCCTGTCCGATATGGAGCCGTCGCGACGCGCCCGGCTGCTCGACGGACTGGAACGCCGCCTGGTCGATGACGGCTGCCTGTTCTTGGGCGCGGACGAAAACCTGGAGGGCGAAACGG
Source organism: Brevundimonas fontaquae (assembly GCF_017086445.1). Classification (NCBI taxonomy): domain Bacteria; kingdom Pseudomonadati; phylum Pseudomonadota; class Alphaproteobacteria; order Caulobacterales; family Caulobacteraceae; genus Brevundimonas; species Brevundimonas fontaquae. Next base: position 30,878 of record NZ_CP070968.1, read on the forward strand.
TCGCCTTCCGCGCCGTCAATGGCCGCAAAGGTCTCTATGTAAAGGCGCCGTCCGCGCTTCGCCGCGCCGCCTGACGAACCGACGAAGGCCGCAGGCGTCAGCCCGCGTGCAGCTCCTGCTTCACCCGCTCCGCCAGCGTCTTGATGTCCAGCGGCTTGGGCAGGAAGGACACGCCCGTCTCGTCCTGCAACAGGTCCGAGAAGTCGCTCTCGGCATAGCCCGAGATGAACATGACCGGCGCGTCGCCCAGATATTTGCGCGCCTTCTTCAGCAAGGACGGCCCATCCAGCCCCGGCATGATGACGTCGGAGATCATCATGTCGATCTGGCCGGCGTGTTCCTCGGCCAGCAACAGGGCCTCCTCGCCGTCGGCGGCCTCGATCACCTCATAGCCGCGCTGACGCAGCAGCCGGGCGGCGATGCCGCGCACGGCGTCCTCGTCCTCGACGAACAGGATGCGGCCGGCGCCCGACAGGTCGCGCGGCGCCTTGGCCTTGACCTCGACCGGCTGAACCTCGGCCAGCTCCGCCTCGCCCGCCGCCGGCAGGAAGATGCGGAAGGCGGCTCCAGCCCCCTCGATATTGCTGACGGTGATATGGCCGCCCGCCTGCTGCACGATGCCGTAGACGGTCGCCAGGCCCATGCCGGTCCCCTCGTTCACCGCCTTGGTGGTGAAGAAGGGTTCGAAGATCTTGTCCGCCAGTTCGGGCGGCACGCCGGGTCCGGTGTCCGACACCTCGATCAGGGCGACTTCGTCTGTCGGCGCATCGACCCAGCCCAGCGCCCGCGCCTCGTCGCCCGTCAGGCGGCGGGTGGCGATGGTGACGACGCCGGCGCCCGGCTCGACCACGCCGCGCATGGCGTCGCGCGCATTGACGGCGAGGTTCATCACCGCCGTCTCCAGCTGAGACTTGTCGGCCAGCACGACTGGCAGGTCGCGTCCGTAGTCGGTCTCCAGCCGCACGTCCTCGCGCAGCAGCCGGCGCAGCAGGATGGCGAACTCGCCCACCAGTTCGCCCAGGTCCAGCCGCTCGCGCCGCACCGTGGACTTGCGTGAGAAGGCCAGCAGTTTGCGCACCAGATCGGCCGCGCGAATGGCCGTCTGGCGGATCTCGTTCAGCCCCTCGTAAGAGGGATCGCCGACCGGGTGCCGTTCCAGCAGACCCGACAGCTGAAGCTGGATCGCCGTCAGCAGATTGTTGAAGTCGTGCGCCACGCCCCCGGCCAGCTGGCCCACGGCCTGCATCTTCTGGGCCTGGTTGAGCTGAAGCTCCATCGACTTCTGACCCGAGACGTCGAACAGCCAGATGCGCCGCTTATCGCCCTCGGGAGCCACATACAGATGCAGCATCTTGTCGGGATAGGCCCGCGCGACCAGTTCGATCGGCCCCGACGATCCGCCCGCCAGCTTCAGCCGCGCCTCGGCGATGCCGCCCGGATCGAACAGATGCCCAAAGGCCGCATCGCGCGCCGCCCCCGGTCCGGTCAGGACCGCCAGCGCCGGATTGGCCTCTTCCGCCCGGCCGGAAAACAGGTCGTCGCCGGCGATCACGGCCGAGCCGAACGGCGCCCCGGCGGCCATGGCCCGCGCCTCGCCGGTCGCCGCTGCGGCGGGCGTGTGCACGGGCGCGGCGGCGATGGGCAGGACGGCGTCCGGCGCGGCGCGCATCAGGAACCGTCCCTCGCCCGTCTTGCCATCGCCGATCTGGCCGATGACGACCTCGACCTCGCGCTGTCCGATCATGACGATGGCGCGGCCCGGCTCGCCTTTGCGCGCCTGGGCGAAGGCCATGTAGAGCGCCTGGGCCGACTTGCCGCGCGGCAGGGCGCCGGTCGCGCCATTGGCCTCGGACCAGGCGGCGTTGAAGGCCAGGATCTGCCCCGAATCCCAGACCAGCGCCGCCGGTTCGGCCATGGCGTCCAGCACCTCGATGGCCGCGTCGCTGCTCGGCTTGGCGTCCGCCGCCCGGCGGAAGCCGAACAGACCGATCAGGGCGATGGCGCCCACGGTCAGGATCAGCACCAGCCCCGGCGCCGAGGTCGGGTTGGCCCGAAACGCCGGATAGGCCAGGGCCGCAATCGCCGCCACGACGCCGAACGCCATCACGCCGGACAACAGGTCGAACGAAGGGCGGCGGGTGGACGTCATACAGCCTCGCGAATCAGTGTTGCGATCATACGCCCAAATCCTGACGCCGCCTTACCGGCGCTTACGGGACTGGAAGACGAAGCCGATGATCTTGGCGGCGGCGTCGAAATGTTCGCGCGGAATGACCTCGTCCACCTCGACGGTTGCGTACAGGGCGCGCGCCAGCGGCACGTTCTCGACGATCGGCACGCCGTGCTCGGTCGCCACTTCGCGGATGCGCAGGGCCAGGGCGTCCACGCCCTTGGCCACGCAGATCGGCGCCCCGTCGCCCTGATCCGGCTCATAGCGCAGGGCGACCGAATAGTGGGTCGGGTTGGTCACGATGACGGTGGCCTTGGGCACATTGGCCATCATCCGCTGGCGGCTGCGCTGCATGCGGATCTGCTTCAGCTTGGCCTTGATGTGCGGGTCGCCTTCGGACTGTTTGAAGTCTTCCTTCAGCTCTTCCTTGGTCATCCGCATACGCTTGGCGAAGCGCATCTTCTGCCAGATGAAGTCGGCCCCGGCCGTGGCGCCCAGCAGGATGATCGAGGCCACGAACAGCGAGATGGCCATGTCGCGCGCCAGCGGCAGGATCGCCATCGGGCTGATCGAGGCCATGTTCTCGAACTCGCGCAGATGCGGCTTCAACACCATCCAGCACACCGCGCAGACGGCGATCAGCTTCAGGAAGGTCTTGACGAACTGCGCCAGGCCGTCGGGGCCGAAGATGCGCTTGAACCCCTGCATCGGGCTGACCGCCGACCATTTGGGCTTCAGCTTTTCGGCGGTGAAGATCAGGCCGGACTGGGCGACATTGCCCCCGACCCCGCCCAGGATGGTCGCCAGCATGACGGCTCCCAGGAAGGGCGCCACGGCCCAGACGGCGCGCACCATGATCTGGTTGCCCGCGCCCGAGTTCAGCACCCCCAGCATCTCGTGGGGCGCGGCGATGAAGGGCAGCATCTGTTCGGCGATGGACGAGGCGAACCATCCTCCCCCCATCAGGATCACCGCCGCCGCCCCCGCCAGCGACAGCACCTGGGCGACGTCGGGCGACTTGGCCGCATCGCCCTTCTTTCGGGCGTCCTCAAGCTTTCGCGGGGTCGCCTCTTCGGTTTTCGACTCGGGATCCGCGCCTTCAGCCACCCGGGCCTCCCAGCACGAAATACTCCGCCAGACGGCGGTAGCGGTCGATGAAGAGGGTGCCGAGCGCACCCAGGCTCAGGGCGAAGATCGACAGGCCCAGGATGACGCTCAAGGGCGCGGCGGCGAAATAGACCTGGAACGACGGCATGACCCGCGCCACCAGCCCGGACGCCAGGTTGAAGATCAGGGCGAAGACCAGCACCGGCGCCGACAGCTGCACGCCCAACAGGAAGCTGTCGCCCAGGGTCCGCACCGCCATCTGGGTGAAGTCGGCCATCATCAGCGGCTGGGCCGGCGAGATCAGCCGATACGATCCCACCATGCCGGCGATGAACAGGTGGTGGGTGTCGGTGGCGAACAGCAGCGTCACCCCCAGCAGGGCTAGAAAGGCGGCGATGGTCGAGCCCGGCTGGGCCTGCATCGGATTGGCGGTCTGGGCGAAGCTGAGCGTCGTCTGCAGCGACACGATTTCGCCCGCCGTCGCCAGGGCGCTCATGAACATGCGTAGCAAAAGGCCGATCATCAGGCCCACGACCACCTCGCGGATGATCCACCCGACCATCAGCCCCATGCTGTCCGGCAGGCCCGGCAGCGAACCGCGCACCACCGGCCACAGCGCCAGACTGATGACCAGGGCCAGCGACAGTCGCACGCGCGGGGGCACATAGGCCTCGCCAAAGCCGGGGATCAGCATCAGGATCGCCGCGATCCGGGCGAAGATCAGCCCCCCGGCCCAGACCTGATCGGCGGTCGCATAAGCGTCCACTACATCCCCGCGATGCGGGCCGCGATCTGGCGCATGAAGCCGCCTAGCAGGGCGCCCATCAGCGGCAGGAACAGGATCAGCGAAACGAAGATGGCGATGATCTTGGGCGCATAGATCAGGGTCTGTTCCTGGATCTGCGTCAGGGCCTGAAACAGGCCGATCACCACGCCGACGACCAGGCCGACCAGCAGCACCGGCAGGCACAGCTGGATCGTCAGCCAGATGGCGTCGCGCCCGACGTCCAGAACTTCCGCGCCGTTCATCGGCTGCTCCCGCAAACTACTGGGCAGAAAATGCCGACAGGATGGTTAACAGGCCGCTAACCAGACGCGTCTTCGTCCAGACCTGACCACGGAAAAATCTCGCGTTCGGCCTTGAACGGCGCCGCTTCGATGCCGACTTCCCCGCCTTCGCCTTGGGGAGCGCCATCCATTCGATTTCAGACGAATTAGACGAATTAGACTCTCTTTTTCCGACTTCGCCGTCTGAACGCGCGCGCGCCTCGTAATGTGGCGGCTCGCCCCTCCCCTTCCCTCAAGCGCTCCGCTATCTAGGCCGCCATGACCGACGCCCCCGCCTCCAAAGTCTCCCAGGCCGACGCCGAAGCCGCCGTCCGCACCCTGATCGAATGGGCCGGCGACAACCCGGATCGCGAAGGTCTGCTGGAAACCCCCGCCCGCGTCGCCAAGAGCTATCGCGAGCTTTTCCAGGGCTATGAGGTCGACCCCCTCTCCTATCTGGAGAAGACCTTCGAGGAGACGGGCGGCTACGACCAGCTGGTCGTGCTGAAGGACATCCGCTTCGTCAGCTTCTGCGAGCACCATATGCTGCCGGTCGTAGGCAAGGCGCACGTCGCCTATCTGCCGACGGACCGCGTCGTCGGCATCTCCAAACTGGCCCGTGTGGTGCGCGGCTTCGCCCGCCGCCTTCAGATCCAGGAAAAGATGACCTCCGAGATCGCCGAGGCCATCCAGACCGTCCTTCGCCCCCACGGCGTCGGCGTCGTCATCGAGGCCGAGCACAGCTGCATGACCCTGCGCGGCGTCAATGCGCCCGGCGCCAGCCTGTCGACCAGCCACCTGATCGGCGTCGTCCGCGACGACCCCCGCACCCGCGAGGAGTTTCTGCGCCTGGTGCGGGGCTAAGAGGATGCGCGGGCGCAGCGCGGCAGGGGTAGCCCTGGCACTCCTGTGCACAATAATGACGGGCTGCGCGACGCCTGGTGAAAGGATGACCGGTTCGGCTCCTCCCGGCGGCAAGGGGGCGGCGATCCTGTCTGGATATATCGTCCAGCACGACGCCGTGAACCGGTCTGGCGACGTTCTAATCCGCAAGATCGATCCCCAGACAGGTCATTTCCTGCCCGCGGCGCCGGACACCATAGCCAAGTTCGCCTTGTTGCCAGCTTTCAGATTTGAGGACGTGCTGCGTCGCGGCGATCCAGCCGGACGTTCGCGTCTACACGCCGACGACTTGACGCCGATCGTACTGGCCCCGGGACTTTGGGCCGTCGAACGGGCGTGGACGAGTTCGAACAACGCAAACCTGATCATGTCGAGCAGCAGTCTGACCGGCCAGGAGCGCGGCCTTCTGGACACCTGGGGGTTCGAAGTGTTCCCGGGCCAGATCGTTGCTTTGCCGCTTCTGGCTGTGAGCCCGCAGGAAGCAATGGGCCGGCCGGGACCGGCTTCTGTCATCCCTGAAACAGAAGGCGCCGCCAGACTTGGCGAGGTTTCCACCCAAGGCGCGTCTGCAGTCGCTGTTCAATGGCGATCTGTGTCGGTTCCTTGCCCCGAAATTCGATACGAAGGACTTCAGCTCAGGGGCGAAGTGGAATGCGCTCCCCGATAGCAGCCCGATCTCGGCCCATCTCTTGCGGTGAACAGGCATAAGGAGGCGCTGACGATGCCCTGGTCCCTGATTTCGACCCGCAATGAGACAGTTCAGATCGCGCGCGGCGGCTGGCTGGACGCGCTGCGTTTCATCGTGGCCTTCCTGATCATCCTGCATCACTTCCAGGCCGCCGGTCCCGAGCCGCTCGCCCACCTGATCAATCCGATCTTCGAACGCGGCGGCTTCCTGCTGACCAACTTCTTCCTGATCGACAGCGGCTATGTGCTGATGCGCGTCTATGGCGCGGCGGTGGACAAGGGTCGGATGTCGCCCGGCGATTTCTTCCTGAAGCGGTTCCTGCGCGTCGTGCCCGCCCACCTGATCATGGGTTTGTCGCTGGTCGCCTTCGTGCTGCTGGCTACCGCCGCCGGCTCGCCGCCCCGCAATCCCGAATGGTTCGCCTGGGATCAGCTGCCGGCCCAGCTGCTACTGCTGCAATCCTATGGCGTGCATGGCGGCCTGGGCTGGAACGCGCCGACCTGGTCGATCTCGGCCCTGATCGGCTGCTATCTGGCCTTCCCCTGGATCATTCGCGGCCTGATGCGTCTGGGTCCGTGGTCGGCCCTGGCCGTCGGCGTCGGCGTCTATCTGGTCGCCAACCAGCTGTGCTGGTCGTTCCTCGGCTACCCCGTCTATCAGATGCCGATGCGCTACGGCATCATCCGCGCCCTGCCGCTGTTCTTCCTGGGCATGTGCCTGGCCTGGTTCGCCCAGAAGGTCTGGATCGCCCCGCGTCTGGCCGGCTGGGCCGGGGTGCTGGCCGCCGTCGGCTTCTTCGCGCTTCAGCTTCACGACAAGCACGCCCTTGTCGCCCTGACCCTGATCTCGATCATCATCCTGGCCGCCGGCGCCGTGCCTGTGACCAAGCCCTCGAAGTGGGTCGAGACCGCCGCCATGGTCTCCTTCTCCATGTTCATCTCCAACGAGGTGGTCCGCATCGTCTGGTTCGGCGTGGTCAATGCAGTCGAGGCGCGCGTCGCCTTGCCCCTCTTCGTTCAATGGGGCCTGTGGGGCCTGGGCGTCATCGCGGCGGTCGCCTTCGCCTTCGCCTTCCACTTCGCGATCGACAATCCGATCCAGACCCGCATCCGCGCCTGGCTGAAGCGTCGCAGCGCTCGTCGCGGCAAGGCGCAACCCAAGCTCGGCCCGGTCATCTCCATCGACGGCTGACTGCCCTGGGCGAGCGGTGATCCTCGCCCCCAAGGTCGCCTTGGCGACCGACGATCCTCGACCCCAAGGTCGCCTTGGCGACCGACGATCCTCGACCAAAGTCGCTCTCTCCACCCGCCCCGCTCTCGGTCAATGTCGGCGTCCACGCATCCTGAAGGATGTGCAGAACGGCCGATAACGGCGACACGGGAGGAAATGGATCATGGCAACCGACGCACCCCTTGCGTCCGGAGGAGAGGAGCACACCGTCGATCGCAGCGATCGCCTGGTCATCCTCGCCTCATCGGTCGGCACCGTCATCGAGTGGTACGACTTCTATCTTTACGGCTCTCTGGCGGCGATCATCACCGTCCAGTTCTTCTCGGGCGTCAACGAAACCACCGGCTACATCTTCGCACTGATGGCCTTCGCCGCCGGCTTTGCGGTGAGGCCCTTCGGCGCCATCGTCTTCGGGCGGCTGGGCGACCTTTGGGGACGCAAGAACACCTTCCTCGTCACCATGCTGCTGATGGGTCTGTCGACCTTCGTCGTCGGCCTGTTGCCGCCCTATGCGGTCATCGGCATCGCCGCGCCCATCATTCTGGTGCTGATGCGCCTGATCCAGGGCTTGGCCTTGGGTGGTGAATACGGTGGCGCCGCCACCTACGTCGCCGAGCACGCCCCGCAGGGCAAGCGCGGCTACTATACCTCCTTCATCCAGATCACGGCGACCGCCGGACTGGTGCTCAGCCTGCTGGTCATCCTGAGCGTCCGCTATACGGTCGGCGAGGAAGCCTTCGCCGCATGGGGCTGGCGCATTCCGTTCCTGGTCTCGATCCTGCTGTTGGGCGTGTCCCTGTGGATCCGCCTGAAGCTGGCCGAAAGCCCGTCGTTCAAGCGGATGAAGGCCGAGGGCAAGGGCTCCAAGACCCCGCTGAAGGACAGCTTCGGCAAGTGGCCCAACCTGAAGCTGGTGCTGATCGCCCTGCTGGGCCTCACCGCCGGCCAGGCCGTCATCTGGTACACCGGCCAGTTCTACGCCCTGTTCTTCCTGGAACGGGTCATGAAGGTCGACGCCACCCTGGTCTATGTGCTGCTGACCATCGCGCTTCTGGCCGCTTCACCCTTCTTCATCTTCTGGGGCTGGCTTTCGGACAAGGTGGGCAGAAAGCCGATCATCCTGGCCGGCTGCCTGATCGCGGCCCTGACCTATTTCCCGCTGTTCAACGCCCTGACCCAGGCCGCCAATCCCAAGCTGGCCGCCGCCGCCGCCTCGGCGCCGGTCACGGTCTATGCCGATCCGGCCGACTGTAATCTGCAGTTCGATCCGGTGGGCAAGACGGTGTTCAACCACTCCTGCGACGTGGCCAAATCCTATCTGGCCAAGGCGGGCGTGACCTACACAAACGTCGCGGCGCCGGCGGGCACGGTCGCCGAGGTGCGTATCGGCGATCAGGCCGTCATCCCCAGCTTCCGTGGCGACGCCATGGCCCCGGCCGACTTCGCCGCCCAGAAGAAGACCTGGGACAAGAGCCTGGGCGAGGCCCTGACCGCCGCCGGCTATCCGGCCAAGGCCGACAGCGCCCTGGTCAACAAGCCGATGGTGGTGCTGATTTTGTTCATCCTCGGCTTCTACGTGACCATGGTCTACGGACCGATCGCGGCGGCTCTGGTCGAGATGTTCCCGACCAACATCCGCTACACCTCCATGTCCCTGCCCTATCACATCGGCAACGGCTGGTTCGGCGGCTTCCTGCCGACCACCGCCTTCGCCATCGTGGCGGCGACGGGCAACATCTACTCCGGCCTCTGGTACCCGATCGTGGTGGCCCTGGGGACGGTCGTTCTGGGCTTCCTGCTGGTCAAGGAAGGCAAGGACGTCGATCTGAACGCCTGATCCTGCTTTCAGGCGGAATGAAGGGCGGGTCGTCGCAAGACGGCCCGCCTTTCGCTTGTGAAACACCCCGTGCCCGGTTCAGATGCCCCGATGTTCAGCCTGACGATCCTCGGCCTGGTCGCCGCCTATATGGCGGTGCTGTTCGCCGTCGCCTGGTCTCAGGAACGGCCGTCGGCGCGCGCGCGCGGCAAGGGGCTGGGGCCGTCGGTCTACGCTCTGTCGCTGGCGATCTACTGCACCTCATGGACCTACTATGGCGCGGTCGGCACGGCGGCGCGCGATGGATGGGAGTATCTGCCCATCTACATCGGCCCGGTCATCGGCCTGACGCTGCTGTTCCCGCTATGGCGCCGGATCGCGGCGGCCGCCCGGCGCGAGAATGTGGGCTCCATGGCCGACTTCGTGGCCTCGCGCTACGGCAAGAGCCAGACCCTGGGCGCGGCGGTCACCGTCGTCGCCATCCTGGGGTCGCTGCCCTATATCGCGCTGCAGCTGAAGTCGCTGTCGATGGCCGGCGCCCTGCTGACGGCCGGCACGCCGGTTGCGGGGTCCGAGGGTCTGACGGTCCTGGTGCTGGCCGGGGTGCTGGCCTTCTTCGCCATCCTGTTCGGCGCCCGTCGTCCCGACCTGACCGAGCACAATCGCGGCCTGATCCAGGCCATCGGTCTGGAGTCGATGGTCAAGCTGGGCGCCCTGCTGTTCGTCGCCGTCTTCGCCCTGGTCCTGCTGCTGAACGAAGGGTCGCCCCCGCGCATCATCGAGGGCTTGCGCGCCCTGGCCGCGCCGCCCGAGGTCACGCCGCGCTTCACCGCCATCACCCTGCTGTCGACCCTGGCCATCTTCTGCCTGCCGCGTCAGTTCCACGTCGCCTTCGTGGAGGGGGCCCAGCCGTCGGACGTGAAGCGGGCGCGGTGGATATTTCCGCTCTATCTGCTGCTGACCAGTCTGGCGATCCTGCCGCTGGTGGCGGCGGGCGCGCTGTTTGCGCCCTCGGTGAATCCAGACCTGCTGGTGCTGGCCCTGCCGTTCCAGCGGGGCGAGACCCTGCTGACGGCCGTGGTCTTCGTCGGCGGCTTTTCCGCCGCCACCGCCATGGTCATCGTCGAGGCCGTGGCCCTGTCGGCCATGGTGTCCAACAGCCTGATCCTACCCTTCCTGGCGCGCGAGCGTTGGCGGGTGCGTGGCGACGCCTCGGACATGGCGGGGACCATCCTTCAGGTCCGGCGGGGGGCCATTGTCGCGGTCCTGCTGCTGGCCTGGCTCTACTATCAGGCGACGGATCAGTCGCGCGGCCTGGCGGCCATGGGGCTGGTGTCCTTCGCGGCGATGGCCCAACTAGCGCCGGCCCTGTTCGGCGCCGTCCTGTGGCGGGGCGGCCATGCGCAGGGGGCGCTGGCGGGAATGACGGTCGGGATGGGCGTCTGGATCGTCATGCTGGCGCTTCCCCAGCTGTCGCCCAGCGCGCCCTGGCACCTGCACGTCATGCTGGGGGTCAAGGACCCGCTGGCCTTGGGCGTCTTCGTCAGCCTGGCGTTGAACCTGGCGGCCTATGTCGGCGTGTCGCGCTTTGCTCAGCCCCGCCTGATCGACCGGGTTCAGGCCCGCGCCTTCGTGGATCGGCTGGGACCGGACTGGATGGTGGCCCGGCCCGCGCCGTCGGGCGCCTCAGTCGGCGATCTGCGCGCCCTGGTCGCCCGCTTCATCGGCGACGAACGGGCCGAGCGCGCCTTCACCGCCTGGGGCGATGAGACCGACACCAAGCTGCGCGACGCGGACCCAGCCGATGCGGCCCTGGCGCGCGCTGCCGAGCGGATGCTGGCGGGCGCCATCGGCGCGGCCTCTGCGCGTCGGGTCATCGCGGCGGCGCTGGCCGGCGTCGGGCGCGCGCCCGAGGACGTGGTGCGGATGCTGGACGAGGCGTCCCAGGCCGTTCAGTTCAACCGCGACCTGCTGCAGACCACCCTCGACAACATCGACCAGGGCGTCATCGTGGTGGACGAGGATCTGCGCGTCACCGCCTGGAACCGGCGCTACGTCGCGATGTTCGACCTGCCGGTCGGCTTCGTCCACGTCGGTCTGCCCATCGCCGTCATCTATCGCCTGAACGCCGAGCGCGGCGAAAGCCCCGACGACATCGAGGCCTGGGTCGAGCGGCGGCTGGAGGCGTTGAGCCGCCGCATCCCCCACGATCACGAACGCCAGCAGCCGGACGGCCGGGTGCTGCGCTCCTCCGGCGCGCCGATCCCCGGCGGCGGCTACGCCACCAGCTACACCGACATCACCGCCCTGCGCCAAGCCGCGCGCGAGCTGGAGGAGGCCAACGAACGGCTGGAGGCGCGCGTTGCGGACCGCACCGCCCGGCTGGACGAGGCCCGGCGCGTCGCCGAAGACGCCACGGCCTCCAAAACCCGGTTCCTGGCCGCCGCCAGCCACGACCTGCTGCAACCGCTGCACGCCGCCCGCCTGTTCATCGCCGCCCTGAAGGAGGAGCCGGCGCTGGAAGATGCGACCAGCCGCACCCTGGCCGTCAACGCCGACCGCGCCATCGACAGCGCCCACCGTCTGCTGACCGCCCTGCTGAACCTGTCCAAGCTGGAGGCTGGCGGCGTGCGGACCAATGTCGCACGGCTGTCGCTGGGCGGCCTGTTCGACGAACTGCGCCGCGAGTTCGCGCCCGTCGCCGAGGCCAAGGGTCTGGCTCTGACCGTGATGTCCAGCCGCCTGTGGGTCGCGTCCGACCGCGACCTGCTCCGCTCCATGCTGCAGAATCTGGTGGCCAACGCGATCCGCTACACGGATGCCGGCCGGGTGCTGGTCGGGGCGCGTCGGCGGGGCGAGACGGTGCAGCTGTTCGTCTGCGACACCGGACGCGGCATTCCCGACCCGGAACACGAAACCGTCTTCGGCGAGTTCGTCCGTCTGCCGGGCGCCGTCGATGAACCGGGCGCAGGCCTGGGCCTGGCGATCGTGCGCCGCCTGTCCAGCCTGCTCGATCACCCGCTGGAGCTGAGTTCCCGTGTGGGGCGCGGCACGACCTTCCGGATCACCGTGCCGCGCAGCGCGGCCGATATGGTCCCCGACGTCGCGCCGGTGCGCGAGGCGCGCTTGCCGTTGGCGGGCCTGCGCGTGCTGTGCGTGGACAATGAGCCGGTGATCCTGGACGCGCTGAACGCCCTGCTCACCCGCTGGGGTGCACGGCCGACGCTGGTCGCAAGCGTCGAGGCGGCCAAGGCGGCGCAAGGGCCGTTCGACGCCGCCGTGGTCGATCTGCATCTGGGCGACGGGCCCGAAGGGTTCGCCGTCATCGACTGGCTGCGGCCCCAGGGCGTGCGCCGCATCGCCCTGGTCACCGCCGACACCCGCGACGGGCTGAACGAGCAGGCCACGGCGGCCGGCGCCGCACTTCTGCCCAAGCCGATCAAGCCGGCGGCGCTGAAGGCCTTCCTGTCGAGCTAGGAGCTGGCGAGTTAAGCCGGGTCCAGCGACTTGGCCAGGATCACCGCCTGGGTCCGGTTGTGGACGCCCAACTTTCGAAACACGCTGGTCAGATGCGCCTTGATGGTGGCTTCGGAGACGCCGAGGTCGAAGGCGATCTGCTTGTTCAACCGCCCGGCCTTCAGCCCTTCGAGAATCCGCAGTTGCGACGGCGTCAGGCTGGCCACGCGGCCCGCCAGATCGTCGTCGGCCTCGGGCACATCCGGCGCCCAGCTGTCGCCGGCCAGAATGGCGGCGATGGCCTCGACCATCTGCGGCAGGGACGAAGACTTGGGAATGAAGCCGGCGGCGCCCAGACCCAGGGCATGGCGCACCACCGGCGCGTCCTCGCTGGCCGAGACCACCGCCACCGGCACGGTCGGCTGTTCGGCCCGCACGGCGGCGAGGCCCGCCATCCCCTCGCTGTCCGACAGCTTCAGATCCAGCAGCAACAGATCGACGGGTCCCGCGACCATCGCGGCCCGAGCCTCGGCCAGGCTGGCGCATTCCACCACCTCCGCGCCCGGCGCCGCCTTGTCGACGGCCGAGCGCAGGGCGGCGCGAAACAGCGGATGGTCGTCGGCGACGACGATGCGATCCATGGGCTTCCTTCCGTGCGCGGCGTCTGACCGGCCGCGTCGTCGCCATCATGGCGCGGTTCGACTTTGGTCGAAATTAGACCAATGGCCAATGGCCTCGCTCTGTCCAAGGCGGAAAGGTTTGGGAAGGGACGCACGCGTTAGACGGGCGCGGGAGGATTTTTCATCATGATCAAGACACGTCTATCGGCAGGCCTGTTTTCCAGCGCCGCCGCGATCGCCCTGCTCTCGGCGCCGGGGCTTGCCTCGGCCCAGACCAGCCAGGCGGCGCTGGAGGCCCGCATCGCTCAACTCGAAAGCGAGCTGAACGCCCTGAAGACGGAGGTGGTCGCCGCGCGCACCCAGCAGGCGGCGCAGCAGCAGGACATCATCCGCCTGGAGACCCGCCCGGCCGCGCCCGCCCCGGTCCAGCAGGCGGCGGCGCCCGCCGCACCCAGCGACGGCTTCCGCATCGGCGACCACACGGTCAAGTTCGGCGGCTTCGTCAAGGTGGACGCCTACGCCAGCCGCTACTCGGGCGGCGACCCGGCCAACGGCGACGCGCTGCGTGAATTCCACATTCCCGGCTCCATCCCCATCGGCGGCGCCGATGAGGATACGGCGACCGACTTCAACGCCCGCCAGACCCGCTTCTGGCTGACCACCGACGGCATGGTCGGCGGTCACAAGATCGGCACCCGCATGGAAATGGACTTCCAGACCCTGCCCGGCGCCGGCGACCAGCGCACCACCAGCCCGGCCAACCCGGCCCTGCGTCGCGCCTTCATCACCATCGACAACTGGCTGATCGGCCAGGAGTGGACCAACTTCCAGAACACCGCCGTCCTACCCGAATCCGCCGACTTCATCGGCGCGGCGGAGGGCACGGTCTTCGCCCGTCAGGTCCAGGTCCGCTACACCCGCGGTCCCTTCTCGGTCTCTGTGGAGAACCCCGAGACGACGGTGACCCCGTTCGGCGGCGGCGCGCGCATCGTCGCCGACGACAGCACCCTGCCGGACTTCACCGCCCGCTATGCGGTGTCCAAGCCCTGGGGCGATTTCCAGATCGCGGGCCTGCTGCGTCAGCTGAAATACCAGAACCCGGCCAGCAACATCGATTCCACCGCAACCGGCTGGGGCCTGTCGGCCTCGACCAAGATCAAGGTCGGCGCCAGGGACGATCTGCGCCTGATGGTGACGGGCGGCGAGGGCATCGGTCGCTATGTCGGTCTGAACTTCTCAAACGACGCGGTGCTGAACGGCGCGGGCGATCTGGATGCGATCGGCGTGGTCGCCGGCTTCGCCGCCTATCGCCACGTCTGGGCGCCCGGCTGGCGTTCCAGCCTGATCTGGTCGGCGCAGAAGGTGGACAACGACTTGGCCTTCACAGGCCTGGCCGCCAACCGTTCGGCCCAGAGCCTCCACGCCAACTTGATCTGGTCGCCGGTTACGGCGTTTGATGTCGGGGCCGAGCTGATGTTCGCGGACCGCGAGATCGAAACCGGCGCCAGCGGCGACATGACCCGTCTGATCCTGTTCGCCAAATACGGATTCTGATGTGATGCCGGAGACGTCTCGCGTGCCTGATCCCGCCCTCTATCCCGTCCCCGCCGACTGGGCTGACAAGGCCCATATGAACCGGGAAACGTATGAGGCGGCGCGGATCGCCGCGCGCGAGACGCCTGACGTCTTCTGGGCCGAACAGGCCAGACGTCTGGACTGGATCACGCCGCCGACCCGGATCAAGGACGTCTCCTTCAACAAGGATGACTTCCGCATTCGCTGGTTCGAGGACGGCGTCCTGAACGTCTCGGCCAATTGCATCGACCGTCACCTGCCCCACCGCAAGGACGAGACGGCTATCATCTGGGAAGGCGACGATCCCGCCGACAGCCGCCATATCACCTTCGGCGAACTGCACGCCGAGGTGTGCCGCATGGCCAATGTGCTGAAGGCGCATGGGGCCAAGAAGGGCGACCGGATCACCCTGTATCTGCCGATGATCCCCGAGGCCGCCTACGCCATGCTGGCCTGCGCGCGGATCGGTGCGGTGCATTCGGTCGTCTTCGGCGGCTTCTCGCCCGACAGCCTGTGCGGCCGGATCGAGGACTGCGGTTCCAACCTGGTCATCACCGCCGACGAAGGTCTGCGCGGCGGCAAGCACATTCCGTTGAAGGCCAATGTCGACGAGGCCCTGACGAAGGTGAAGGTCGACACCGTCCTGGTCATCCGCCGCACCGGCGCCGACGTGCCGATGATCGAGGGCCGCGACTTCGACTATGGGCTGGAGGCCGCCAAGGCCGACGCCGACTGCCCGCCCGAGCCGATGAACGCCGAGGATCCGCTGTTCATCCTTTACACCTCCGGCTCGACGGGTAAGCCCAAGGGCGTGCTGCACACCACGGGCGGCTATCTGTTCTGGGCCGCCTGGACGCACGAGATCGTCTTCGACTATCGCCCGGGCGAGGTCTTCTGGTGCACCGCCGACGTCGGCTGGGTCACCGGCCACTCCTATATGGTTTATGGCCCGCTCGCGAATGCGGCGACGACCCTGATGTTCGAGGGCGTGCCCAACTATCCCGACGCCGGCCGCTTCTGGCAGGTGGTGGACAAGCACAAGGTCGAGATCTTCTACACCGCGCCCACGGCCCTGCGCGCCCTGATGCGCGAGGGCGATGCGCCGGTAAAGGCCTCGTCGCGCGCCTCGCTGCGTCTGCTCGGCACGGTGGGCGAACCGATCAATCCCGAGGCCTGGCGCTGGTATCACGAGGTGGTCGGCGATGGCCGTTGCCCCATCGTGGACACCTGGTGGCAGACCGAGACGGGCGGCCATCTGATCACCCCCCTGCCCGGCGCCACCGACCTGAAGCCCGGCTCGGCGACCCTGCCCCTGCCCGGCGTCGAGCTTCAGATCGTGGACGCCGAGGGCCGGCCGCTGGAGGGCGCCGTCTCCGGCAACCTGTGCATCACCGACAGTTGGCCGGGTCAGATGCGCACCGTTTATGGCGACGATCAGCGCTTCTTCGACACCTATTTCTCGACCTATCCGGGCCGCTACTTCACTGGCGACGGCTGCCGCCGGGACGAGGACGGCTATTACTGGATCACCGGCCGGGTTGACGACGTCATCAACGTCTCGGGCCACCGAATGGGCACGGCCGAGGTCGAGAGCGCGCTGGTCCTGCACGACGATGTCGCCGAGGCGGCGGTCGTCGGCTATCCCCACGACATCAAGGGCCAGGGCATCTACGCCTATGTCACCCTGAACAACGGGGTCGAGGCGACCGAGGAGCTGCGCAAGGCCCTGGTCGCCCACGTCCGTCACGAGATCGGCCCTATCGCCGCGCCCGACGTGATCCAGTGGGCGCCGGGTCTGCCCAAGACCCGGTCGGGCAAGATCATGCGGCGCATCCTGCGCAAGATCGCCGAGAACGAGATCGGCGCGCTGGGCGACACCTCGACCTTGGCCGACCCGTCAGTCGTGGACGATCTGGTCAAGAACCGCGCCGGGGCCTGATGACGCGGGTTCAATGCGGGGGCTGATGCGCCTATCAGTGCGTCAGCCCGCCGCAGCCTTGAGCCGCCCATGCCTCGTTTCCTGTCCCGCCTGCCGATCGACGGCTATCTGCTGGCCCTGATCGGCATGGTGATCCTGGCGGCCCTGTTCCCCGCCAGCGGACAGGCGGCCGTCGTCATGGACGGGGTGGTCAAGGCCGCCATCGCCCTGCTGTTCTTCCTGTATGGCGCGCGGATGTCGCCGGCGGCCATCGGCGCGGGCCTGCTGCACTGGCGGCTTCAGGGCACGGTCTTCCTGTCGACCTTCCTGCTGTTTCCGCTGCTGGGGCTTGGGCTGGTCTTCCTGATGCGGGGGTCGCTTCAGCCCGATCTGCTGACCGGGATGCTGTATCTTTGTCTGTTGCCGTCCACAGTGCAGTCCTCCATCGCCTTCACCTCCATCGCCGGCGGCAATGTCGCGGGCGCCCTGACCAGCGCCAGCCTGTCGAACCTGCTGGGCGTGATCGTGACGCCGCTGCTGGTCGCCCTGCTGATCGGCGGCGCCAATGGCGGCATCCATCTGCAGTCCATCCTCGACATCGGTCTGCAGATCCTGGCCCCCTTCGCCGTGGGCCAGCTGTGCCGCCCTCTGCTGAAGGACTGGCTGACCCGCCACGCCAAACTGACCGGCTTGGTCGACCGCGGCTCCATCCTGCTGATTGTCTATGCCGCCTTCAGCGAGGGCGTTGTCGCCGGCGTCTGGTCCCAGGTCGCGCCGCTGGATCTGGCCAAGGTCATCGGCCTGAACATCGCCCTGCTGGCCATCGTCCTGGCCGTGACCCTGTTCGCCGGGCGAGCGCTGAAGTTCGATCGCCCCGACCGGATCGTCATCCTGTTCTGCGGCTCCAAGAAGAGCATGGCCACCGGCATCCCCATGGCCGGCATCCTGTTCGCCGGTCACGCCGTGCCGCTGATCGTCCTGCCGATCATGCTGTTCCACCAGATCCAGCTGTTCGCCTGCACGATCATCGCCCAGCGCTATGCGCGCGAGAATGAAGCGCGCGCCCAGAGTCCGGTCATACCTTGAGCGCCGTTCAGCCTTGAGATAGACCGGCCTCAGGCCATCGCGGGCATGATGTAGTGGTAGCCTGAAAGCTTCCCAAGCTTTTCGTGCGGGTTCGATTCCCGCTGCCCGCTCCAGCCTCTCGGCGAAGGCGCGACGTCGCCGCCGCGCCTTCCTTCCGACCTCAGTTCGCCGCTTCGACCGTCACGCCGCGCTTTTGCAGAATGGCCTGGACGCTGTCATCTCCGGTCAGGTGGGCGGCGCCGACGGCGATGAAGGCGGTGCCGGCGCCTTCAAGCAGGGTCTGAATCTGGTTGGCCCAGTCGGTGTTCCGATCCACCAGAACGGATTGATAGAGGGCCGGCGAGGCCTCCTTCATTTCCGTGATCGTGACGCGGTCCAGCGTCGCGACGTCGCCCCGGGCCCAGGCCTCGACCATTTCATCCAGTTTTGTGGCGGCGTTCTCGTAGTCCTTCAGCGTCTCGCGCAGGAAGACCAGTTGCACGTCGTCGGGCAGGCCGGCCAGGATGCCGATCTGCTTGTCGATGGTCTCGAAGCCGTGGATCGGCTTGCCCGCCGCCTCTGCTCGCGCCTTCAGCACCAGCTCCACACCCGACTTGGGATCGTAGCCGGCCTTGATCAGCGGCGCGACCGACAGGCTGAGCGCCGCCAGCCAGGGCTTCATCGGCTGAAGCTGGGCGGCGGAGGCGCCCATGGCCTGGGCGGCCGCGTCCAGTTCGGCGTTTTCTTCCGGCGTCAGGCGGCTGGACAACGGCGTCTCGGGCGACAGGCCGTGCTGCTGGATCAGCGGCATGATGGCGGCCTGGTCGTCGGGATTGCTGATCTCGAACCAGATGTCCGAGGCGCTGTCGAAGGCGGCCTCGACGCGGGGGCTGGCCCAGCCGGTCGTCGGGCGAAGCACGTGGACCGAGCCGAACAGATACAGGGTCGAATCCGCATCCTTGACCACCCACAGCGCGGGGCCTTCGCCCTGGATGGGCGCGGGCGCAGCAGGCGCGGCGGTCTGGGCCAGGGCGTCGGCCGGGACGCCGGCGATGGCGGCGAACAGCGCCACGCCGCCGGCGACGCCGACCGCACCCCGCACCAGGATGGAGACGGAGGATTTGAGATGGGCTGTAAAGGTCATGAGTTCACGCTTTGTCGTCTGAAAAGATGGATTCGATGGGTTGGCCGAAGACGCGGGCGATCTTGAAGGCCAGCGGCAGGGAGGGGTCGTAACGGCCGGTCTCCAGGGCGTTCACGGTCTGGCGCGACACGCCGAGCTGTTCGGCCAGCTGCGCCTGGCTCCAGTCGCGCTCGGCGCGCAGGACCTTGAGACGATTGTTCATGGCTCAGCCCCGCATCCGCGCCAGCCACCACCAGGCCCAGACGACGGTGTAGCCGATCAGCATGGGGGCAATCATCAAGGCGGCGCCGGCGGACATGTAGTCAATGGGCGAGCCGCCCGATCCGATCTCACGCGCGATGACCTCGCGCCACGGCCCGGCCGAGGACAGGATAAGGCCCACGCCGCTGACGCACATGCCCGCCGTTCCGCCCCAGTACCAGGCGGCCTTGTGCGCCTCACGTGCGGCTTCGTCGATGACCCGCATCCATTCGGCGCCGACCCACAGCGAGCCGGCCATGATGGTGGCGGCGAAGACGGCGGTGAAGATCATCTCCCCCATCTCCGAACCGATCCAGCCGGCGCGGGCGGCGTATCCCATCGCGATCCCGCCGACCAAGGCGAACACCAGTCCGCCGCCGAAGGTGATTGCAATCGCCTTGATTACCGGCCGCCACTTGCGCATGAGTCAACACCCCTTGTCCTATTGACAAGCTACATTGACATCACGGCGTCGGTGCTGTCAAGCGCCCTTTCCACGGAAAGAGGCCCTACTCCGCCTTGGCGGCGGCGATCAGTTCGGGACGGGCGATGGCGCGGGGCGCGCTTTCGACCGGCGTTAGATCCGGCAAGGCTTTGCCCTCGTGATCGACCTGCAGATCCTCGAACCGGCGAGCCGAGACCATGACCTGGCTCTCCAGCGAGCCGACGAACTGATTGTACTTGCCGACAGCCGTGTCCAGCGCGCGTCCGACGGCGGAGGCATGACCGCCCATGACCGACAGCCGCTTGTAGAGTTCGCGGCCCAGGGCGGCGACCTTGTCGGCGTTGGCCGCCTGTTCTTCCGCGCGCCAGCCATAGGCGACGGCCTTGCACAGGGCGAACAGGGTTGAGGGCGTGACGATGACGACGCGCGAGGCCATCGCCTGGGTCATCAGGTCCGGCTCATGGTCCAGAGCCGTGACCAGGAAGGCATCGCCGGGCACGAACAGGACGACGAAATCTGGGCTGGGTTTGAACTGGTCCTGATAGGCCTTGGACGACAGCTGGCGCACATGGGTCTTCAGGCTGGCGGCGGTGCGCAGACCGACGGAGCGGGCGCGCGCCTCCTCGTCGCCCTCCCCGTCGTCGAAGGCCAGCGGAACCTTGGCGTCGATCACGAACATGCCGCCGCCGGGCAGGCGGACGATGAAGTCAGGCCGGTTCTGGCGGCCCTCGTCGTCGGCGCTGGACGTCTGTTCGGTGAAGTCGAACCGCCCCGCCATGCCGGCGGCCTCCAGCACGTTGCGGCAGGTCTGTTCGCCCCAGCGGCCGCGACGGCCTGTATTGCCGCGCAGGGCTTCGGTCAGCTTGCGCGCCTCGTCGCGCGTGGCGGACGAGGCCGTCATCAGCTGGGCCAGTTGCTCGCGCAGGCCCCCGGTCTCTTCGGAGCGCGTCTTCTCCAGCGCGGCGACATGCTCCTGGAACTTGGTCAGGGTGTCGGCGACGGGTTTCAGCTGGGCGGCCATCCGCTCGCGCGCCAGCTGATCCTGGGCGCGGAAGGTCTCGGTCGCGCGACTGACCATCTGATCCGCCACGACTTGGGCCGACTGCGCCGCCTGGGCCTTGAGCAGTTCGCCCATGGTCACACGGCTTTCCTCGACCAGATCGATGCGGGCCTCGGCCGCCGCCAGCGCGCCGCTCGTCTTCTGCCAGCCCATATAGGCCCACAGAAAACCGCCCGCGAAGGCGGCGGCCAGGACAGCGAGGATCGGCACAAGCATGTTCATGCTCCGTTCCTAACGGGAGTCGCCTTCAATGAGAAGCGGGGCCCTTCCGGCGCCGCTTGTCCGGAACGTCGTCGTTGCGATGACGTTGGTGTCTCAGCCATTTGCACGAAGGACCCGCTATGACCCCGGAAAAGCCCCACCGACACGACACCGCCGCCGATGCGGTGCACGACGGCCGGCCGGTCGACGCCGAACTGGTGCGCAGCGGCCGAAAGAACCCGCGCATCGCCGTCATCCTGGCGGTTTCGACCCTCGCCGCCGCGGTGCTGCTGTTGGGACTGTGGTTCGTGACCAACGGCGCTTTCAACGCCAAGAACGCTGAGACGGGGCCGCAAGCCGCCGCCGCCGAGACCCAGGCCTTCGCAGGCGACAGCCAGACCCCGCCCGCCGCCGACGCGCCGACGGGTTCGACGGGCCGCGCCGTCGCCACACCGACGGGCGAAGCGCCGAACGTCAACGCCCCCACGGTGCCTTCGAACTAATCCGGTCAGGCCGGGCGGCGGGCGCGAAGGGCCTGGACGATGGTGCCGTCGTCCAGCCAGTCCAATTCTCCGCCGACCGGCACCCCGCGCGCCAGCGAGGTGATTTCCACATCCGGCCCGGCGATCCGCTCAGCGACATAGTGGGCGGTCGTCTGGCCATCGACCGTGGCCGGCAGGGCCAAGACGACCTCACGCACGCCCCCGCCCCTTACGCGCCCGACCAATTCTGTGACCCGCAGATGCTCGGGTCCGACGCCGTCCAGAGCGGACAGCAGTCCGCCCAGCACATGATATTTGCCGCGAAAGGCGCCGGATCGCTCCATCGCCCACAGGGCGCCGGCCTCTTCGACCACGCAGATCAGGCCATTGTCGCGCGATCCGTCCGAACAGATGGCGCAGGGGTCGCGCGTATCCGGCGCGCCGCAAACCGAGCACGACACGACCTTCTCGGCCGTCTCGGCCAGCGACGCCGCCAGCGGCACCAGCAACTGCTCGCGCCGCTTCAACAGCGCCAGCGCCGCACGCCGCGCCGAGCGCGGACCCAGGCCCGGCAGTTTGGCGAGAAGGGAGATCAGCCGTTCGATCTCCGGGCCGGCGGAGGCGGCCATCAGAACAGTTTCGGCATTCCGGGAATGTTCATCCCGGCCATGGGGCCTGCGGCCTCGCGGATCAGGGCGTTGTTCTGCTCATCCAGCTTGCGCTTGGCGTCGGCATGGGCGGCGACGATCAGATCGGCCAGGATCTCGCCCTCGCCTGGCGTCAGCAGGCTGTCGTCGATTTTGATGGCGGTGATCTCGCCCGGCCCCTTCAGGGACATGGACACCAGCCCGCCGCCAGACGAGCCCTCGGCTGTGGTTTCGGCCATCTTGGCCTGGGCGTCCTGCAGCTTTTGCTGCATCGCCTGCGCCTGCTGCATCAGTTGGGTCAGATCTTTCATGCCCTCTAGATAGGGCGAACAAAGCCCGGACGACAGAGGGGTTGTGGGTGCGCAATATCGAAACCGAGCCTTTCAGGATTGGCGCTTGCGGCTGTTGCAAAACACCCTAATTAGCACCTGCAATCGTTGCTATTTAAGTCAGGAACGCATCCAATGGCCTATGACGCTAATCATCAACGCGACGTCCCGCTGTCGGACGCCGCCCTGTCGCAACTGTTCACCGAGGCGCGCACACGCAACGGCTGGACCGACCGCCCCGTCGCGCCGGAACTGCTGCGCAAGCTGTATGACCTGACCAAGTTCGGGCCCACGGCGGTCAACGGATCGCCGGCCCGCTTTGTCTTCATCACCTCGCCCGAGGCCAAGGCCCGCCTGATTCCGCTGATGAGCGAAGGCAATCGCGACAAGACGCAGCGGGCCCCGGTGACGGTGATCGTCGGTCAGGACATGGACTTCCACGACCATCTCGACGCCCTGTTCCCCCACGCGCCGGGCGCCAAGGCCTGGTTTGCCGATGAGGTCGGCCGGCGCGAGACCGCCTTCCGCAACGCCTCGCTGCAGGGCGGCTATCTGACCATCGCGGCCCGCGCCCTGGGCCTGGATGTCGGCCCGATGTCCGGCTTCGACGCCGCCGGCGTGAAGGCCGAGTTCTTTCCCGACAGCAATGTCGAGCCGAACTATATCCTCAACCTCGGCTATGGCTCGGACGAGAACCTGTTTCCACGCTCGCCGCGCCTGTCGTTCGACGAGGCCGCGCAGATCCTCTGAGCCGAGCGCTCATCGCGAAACGAAGAAGGGCGGCCCGTCGGGCCGCCCTTTTGTCGTTCATCGCCGCAGCGATCAGGTGTTGGGCGGCGCAGACGCCGTCGCGGCGGGCGGGGCCGCCGGGGTCGCCTGAGATGCGGCGGGGGCGCCGGCGGCCGGGGACGTGCCGGTCGCTTCGGTCGCGGCGGCGCCTTCGGTCACCGGGGCCTCGCCCGTCGCGGGCGCGCCGGCGGCCGGCGCGGCTGCACCAGGCTGACGGGTCGGATCCGGCGCCGGGATGGCGAAGCCGCCGGAGCCCTGAGTGCGCAGCCAGGCGATCAGATTGATGCGCGTCTGGGTGTCGCGGATGCCGGCGAAGGACATCTTGGTGCCGGGCACATATTTGGCCGGGGCCGTGATGAAGCTGTTGATCTGGTCATAGCCCCAGGTCGGCGCCTCGGCCTTGTGCTTGGCCATGGCGTCGGAATAGGCGAAGCCCGGACGGTGCATGACCGGACCGCCGACCACGCCCCACAGGTTCGGACCGATCTTGTCGGCGCCGCCCTGGTGCGCGTCATGGCAGGCCTGGCAGCGGGCGAAGGCGGCCTCGCCGGCGGCCAGATCGGCGGTCGGCAGCACCGTGCCCCAGTCGGGCGCCAGTTCGGCGGCTTCACCGCCGGCGGCCTCTTCCGGCGCATCGACGAAATAGCCCATCTTTTCGGGGGCTTCCGAATGATAGACGAGGCCCGAGGCCTGCTGAACGACCAGGATGACGAACGCCGTCCCCAGAGCCGCGCCGAAAATCTTGTTCCACTTAAGATCGCCGCTCATACGCCTGGTCGTTTCCCTCTGCCGGCCGGGCCCCTCGAAAACACGCCCCGGACATAATCTTGCTTTGGCGTCTCTGGCACGGTAGCGCCGCCTTCGCAACCGGCCCAACGCGCGACGGGCCAGACAGGCGTCAGAGAAGTCGATGAATCCGTTGATAATGATACCGGCTCGCATGGCCGCCACCCGCCTGCCGAACAAGCCGCTGGCCCTGATCGGCGACACGCCGATGATCGTGCGCGCCTATCGCCAGGCCGAGGCCTCGGGCCTGCCGGTCGTGGTCGCCGCCGGCGATCCCGAGATCGTCGAGTCGGTGGAAGCCGCAGGCGGCCGCGCCGTCCTGACCGACCCGGCCCTGCCGTCAGGCTCGGACCGCATTCGCGCCGCCGTGGACGCCATCGACCCCGAGGGCGATTTCGACGCCGTCATAAACGTTCAGGGCGACATGCCCTTCGCCAGCCCTGGTCTGGCCGTCGCCTGCGCCGCCATTCTGCACGGCGAGCCGGCCTGCGACATCGCCACCCTGGTCGCCGCCGAGGCTGACGGGTCGGACCGGACCAATCCTGACGTGGTCAAGGCGGTGCTGGCCCTGGGCGAAGGCGAACGCCAGGCGCGCGCCCTCTATTTCACGCGCTCGACCCTGTATGGCGACGCGCCCGTCTGGCGCCATATCGGCGTCTATGGCTATCGCCGAGAGGCGCTGAACCGCTTCTGCGCCGCGCCGCCGTCGCCGCTGGAAAAACGCGAGAAGCTGGAACAGCTGCGCGCCTTGGAAATGGGCATGCAGATCTGGGCCGCCGTCATCGACGAAGCCCCCCTGTCCGTCGACAATCCCGCCGACCTGGAGGCGGCGCGGGCGCTGGCCTAGACCTCGTCGGCCCAGGCCTTGATCAGGCTGTGGGCGATGGCGAAGGGCGGCGGGGCCTGAATGCTCGGATGCTCGCCCGCCAGCACGGCGCGCGCCTCGGCCCGCGTCAGCCAGGCGACCGCTTCCAGTTCCGTCTGGTCCGGTTGCGCCTGATCGTCCGACACCTCCGCGATCAGGCCGATCATCAGTTGCGAGGGAAAGGGCCAGGGTTGGCTGGAGTGATAGGCCGTGGCGATCACGGTCAGGCCGGCCTCTTCCTTCACCTCGCGGGCGCAGGCCTCCTCGATGGATTCGCCCGGTTCCAGAAACCCGGCCAGGGCCGACATCCGTCCGGCAGGCCAGGCCGCCTGACGGCCAAGCAGGCAGATGGGCTCGGCCCCGCCTTTATAGACCGGCAGCATGATGGTCACCGGATCGACGCGCGGGAAATGCTCGGTCCCGCAGGCCGGGCAAATCCGCTTCCAGCCGCCCGACGCCGTCTCGCTCAGCGTGCCGCAGTTGGCGCAGAAACCGTGTTTGCGTCGCCAGTCGAACAGGCTCTTGGCGCCGCCGGCCATGGCTGCATCCGCCGCCGGCAGGATCGCCGCCGCCGCGCGCATCTCTTGAAAGGCGCCCAGCCCGGCCAGCGGCCCGTCGGTCGGATCGATGAAGCCTTCGAACTCGATGGCGAAGACGGGTTCGTCGTTCCACAGGCCCAGAAACGCCTCGCGATCGCGCACCAGAGCGCGCGCATGGCGCATCTGCAGCCACGCCAGCCTGGGCCCCTCGCCCGTCTCCTCGATCAGCGGCCGCCCTTCCCAGAGCACCAGGGCCTGGGCGTAGGGCTTGGCGGCCTGCTCGGCCAGCCAGTCGGGATCATTCCTCAGGTCCCCGGCCCGATCGAGCGGATTGCCGGCGAAGGTGTTGTGATGGGCCATGCGGGTTTGTAGCTCTTGATTCCAACCGCCGCACCCGTCATATCTCCGCTTGGAGATCGCGGGCGAAGGTTTCGCCAATCTGGTCAGGGCCGGAAGGCAGCAGCCACAACGAATTCCCCTTCGGGTCGCGGTCTCTACTTCCTCTTTTTCTGCGCTACCGCTCGCCACACGGCGGCTCGCTGATCGAGCGTGTTTGGTGCGCCATTTTTTTTGAACGCCAGGGCAGACGGTTGTGATACGCCACAACTTCTGCGAACGTCGTCCTATGAGACCCGTATGGCTCCTTGGATTGTTGGGGTTGTGCGCCTGCGGATCGGCGCCCGCAGAGCCGCGACCGCAGTTGACGGGATTCAGCGTCTACCGGACGATGGGCTGTTACGAGACGGCGCTTCAGACAAACGGCGCTCAGATCGATCTCAACCCTGACGGAACCGTCCAGATTTCGACGTATAACGGCGAAAAATCTCAACGTACTTCCGCAAGTGAAATCGGTCGTCGCCTGTACGAAATGGGCCTCGATGTCAGGAACCCGATCTACGTCGAGCCGAAAGCATCCAATCGGTACACCGACGTGGTTGGAATCCTGAAGGACTTGAAGACGCGAGGGTACCAGCACGTGCGGCTGATGGACTTGCCTGCATGACCCAGTCCCAGGGTCGCGCTTTCGATCCGAGATAATCCAGCCTTTTGGACGAACGGCCGCTTCGCTGCGGACCTCACCCGCTGTAAGACTTCTCCCCATGACGGACAGCGACACGAATCTCGACGGCCCGCCCTGGGAAGAGGACGACGTCGCCCCGCGCGACGAGAATACCAATGACATGTTCGGCGCGCCTGCCGCGGCACCCGAGCCGGTCGTGGCGCCCGCTGCCGCCCCCGTCGCCAAGCCCGCGCCTGCCGAAGTCGAAGCCCACGTCGATGACGGCGCCGCCTATCAGGTGCTGGCGCGCAAATACCGGCCGCGCACCTTCGAGGACCTGATCGGGCAGGAGGCGATGGTGCGCACCCTGACCAACGCCTTCGCCACGGGCCGCATTGCCCACGCCTTCATGCTGACGGGCGTGCGCGGCGTCGGCAAGACGACCACCGCCCGCCTGTTGGCCCGCGCCCTGAACAACGAAACCGACGTCATCGACAAGCCGTCGCTGACCCTGACCGCCCACGGCCGGCACGACGCCGCCATCATGGCCGGCCAGCATATGGATGTGATGGAGATGGACGCGGCGTCGCACACCGGCGTCAACGACATCCGCGACATTCTGGAAAGCGTCCGCTATGCGCCCGTCGAGGCGCGCTACAAGGTCTATGTGCTGGACGAGGTCCACATGCTGTCGACGCAGGCGTTCAACGCCCTGTTGAAGACGCTGGAAGAGCCGCCGCCCCACGCCAAATTCATCTTCGCCACCACCGAGATCCGCAAGGTGCCGGTGACGATCCTGAGCCGCTGCCAGCGCTTCGACCTGCGCCGGGTCGAGCCGGAAATCCTGGTCGAACACCTGGGCCGGATCGCCGACCGCGAAGGCATGAAGATCGAGACCGACGCGCTGGCTCTGATCTCGCGCGCGGCCGAGGGGTCGGTGCGAGACGGTCTGTCGCTGCTGGACCAGGCCTTGGTTCAGGCCGAGCGCGGCGAGACGGTCAAGACCGAGACGGTGCGCGACATGCTGGGTCTGGCCGACCGCACCCAGACCATCGCCCTGTTCGAAAGCGTCATGGCGGGTCGCACGCCCGAGGCGCTGGAGAGTTTCCGCACCCTCTACGGCTTCGGCGCCGATCCGGTGCAGGTGACCAACGACCTGTTGGAACATTGCCACGCCGCCTCGGTCGCCAAGATGCTGGGCCCGAACGCGACCCGCCTGCCCAACGATCAGGCGCAGAAGCTGGCGGTCCTGGGCGCGGCCATTCCGGCGGCGACCTTGTCGCGCACCTGGCAGATGCTGCTGAAGGCGCTGGACGAGGTGCGGCGCGCGCCCAATCCGGCCGATGCGGTCGAGATGGCCATCGTGCGCCTGGCCTATGCCGCCGATCTGCCGGGACCGGAGGAGGCGCTGAAGCGGCTGCAGTCCGGTGAACCGATGGGCGGCGGCTCGGCCCCGCGTGGTGGCGGTGGTGGAGGCGGCGGCGGAACTTCGGCGCAGCTGGCCGCGCGGCCGGTGATGGCCCCCGCCCTGCCCGATCCGCAGACCTTCGAACAGGTCGTCGCCCTGATCGGCGAGAAGCGCGAGGTCGGGCTTCAGATGGATGTGGAGCGGTATGTGAAGCCGGTCTCGTTCAAGCCCGGCGCCATCGTCTATGAAAGCGTCCAGGGCGCGCCCATCGAACTGGCGCGCAAGCTGTCGGCCCGCCTGCGCGAATGGACCGGTCGCACCTGGCTGATCGCCGCCAATGGCCAAGGCGGGGCCGAGACGGTCATCGAGATCCAGAAAAAGGCCCGCGCCGCCGAACGCGCCGAGGTCGAGGCCAATCCCTTCGTCCAGGCGGTGCTTCAGGCCTTCCCCGGCGCCAAGCTGGGCGAGATCAAGACCATCGCCCCGACAGTGGTCACCCCGGAAATTCCCGACGTGGTCGAGGACGACGACGAGGACTGAGGGTTCATCCTATCGCGGCGCGCGCTTGGCCAGGATGCGTTGCAGGGTGCGGCGGTGCATGCCCAGGCGGCGCGCCGTCTCCGAGACATTGTGGTCGCACAGCTCATAGACGCGCTGGATATGTTCCCAGCGGACCCGGTCGGCGCTCATCGGGTTTTCGGGCGGTTCGGGCGAGTCGCCGGTGGCGAGCAGGGCCTTGACCACATCATCCGCGTCGGCGGGCTTGGACAGATAGTCGACGGCGCCGGCCTTGACCGCCGCCACCGCCGTGGCGATGGCGCCGTAGCCGGTCACCATGACGATGCGGGCGTCCTCGCGCTTCTCACGCACCGCTTCGACGATCTTCAGGCCGTTGCCGTCCTCAAGCCGCATGTCGAGCACGGCGAAGGCCGGGGCCTTTTCGCGCAGCCGCTGCATCGCCTCGGCGACGGATTCAGCGGTCGTCACCTGAAAGCCGCGCGCCTCCAGCGCCCGCCCCATCCGGGTGCGCAGGGCCTGGTCATCATCCAGCAGCAGCAGGGACTTGTCGGGCAGGGCGGCGATGCGGGCTTCGAGTTCTGACATGCGTTTCTCTCCTGCCGCTTCAAGTCGGGACGGGTAGCGCGCGGGTCAAGGCCAAGGTTCCGCCTGCGACGCTTCGACCCAATCGCTTCACGCCGCGACCTCCAGCGCCGGCCGCGCCCAGCGCACCGCCACGCGCGCGCCACGGGGGGCCGCCTTGGCCTCCGATTGCGGCAGGCCCTGACCCACGCTGACCGAGCCGCCGGTCCGCTCCAGCAGGGTGCGGGCGATGAAGAAGCCCAGGCCCATGCCGCCCTGACTGGGGGCGATGGGCGGCTCGACCGTTGCACGAGGTTTGGACGGACGGGCGGCGGCGGCGATCTGGGCGGCCAGGGCCTGGCGCGCCTTGCCCTGGGGCCGACTGGTCACATAGGGCTCGCCCAGCCGGGGCAGGATGTCGCCAGCGAAGCCCGGCCCGTCGTCCAGAATCTCGATCTCGATCCAGCCGGCGTCCACCACCGCCTGGACCCGCACCGTCGTCTTGGCGAAATCGGCGGCGTTCTCGACCAGGGTGGACAGGCCGTGGATCACCTCGGGCATCCGGCGCACGCGCGGCGCGGGCTGACCCGGCGGCGTCTTGACCAGAACATCAAAGGCCAGGTCGAAGCCCCGGTGCGGCTCCACCACCTCTTCCAGCAGGGCCTTCAGCGAGACGTCGGCATACAGGGCGTCGTCGCCCTCGGGTTGTTGCGACAGCTGGGTCAGGATGCCCCGGCACCGTTCGGCCTGTTGCAGGATAAGGGCCGCATCCTCGGCCGCGTCGCTGTCGGGGGCCGAGGCGCGCTGAAGCTCCTTGGCCACCACCTGAATGGTCGCCAGCGGCGTGCCCAGTTCGTGCGCCGCCGCGGCCGCCAGCCCGCCCAGCGCCGCCAGCCTTTGTTCGCGTTGCAGCACGTCCTGGGTGGTCGCCAGGGCCAGTTCCAGCTTCTCCGCATCGGCCGCCACCCGCCAGGCGTAGCCGGCGGTGAAGACCACGCCGGTCACCAGGGCCATGGCCATGCCGAGGCGATACAGCGTCGGCAGGTGGAAGTTCTCGTGCGGTCGCCACGGTAGGGGCTCGGACCAGAAAAACAGCACCCCGACCGCGATCAGGGCCAGCACGCCCAGCATCAGGGCCTGACGCGCCGGCAGGGCCGCCGCCGCGATGGTGACGGGGGCGACCAGCAGCAGACAGAACGGATTCTCCAGCCCGCCGGTCAGAGCCAGCAGCACGCCCAGCTGGAAGATGTCGAAGCCAAGGTGGATCGCCGTCGTGCGCCCATCGGGCAGGCTGGCCTCCAGCCGGCGCACCCGCGCCATCGCCCCCACGTTCACCGCCGCACTAATCGCGATGACGATCAGGCACGGCCAGAGCGGCAGGGGAAAATGCAGCCCCTGATGCGCCGTCAGGATCGCGGCGCTCTGGCCGATGATCGTCAGCCAGCGCAGAACGATCAGGGTCCGCAGCGAAAACCCCCGACCGCGACGCGGCGCATCGCTCCAGCCGTTCAACGGCTCCGAAGATGATGCGCCGTGCGGCGCCATGCGGGCTTCTGTCGAGGTCACACGCCTTCTATAGACCGATCACATCCGTTTCGTGAGAGGCCGTCATGCCGCGTCGTTCCATCCTGCTGTTCGCGGGCGCCTGCATCGCCATCGCCGTGGCGCTGGCCATCATCACCGTCGTGGTGGTCAGCGGCAGGGCGCCGACGTCGGACGGCGCCGAGGTGACGTCGACCGGCCAGCCCCTCGTCGGCGGCGACTTCAAACTGGTCAATCAGGATGGGCGGCCCGTCGATCAGACGATGCTGAACGGCAAATGGAGCCTGGTCTTCTTCGGCTTCACCTACTGCCCCGAGTTCTGCCCGACCACCCTGGCCGAGCTGGGCGCGGTGCAGCAGCGGCTGGGCGACAAGGCGGACAATCTGCAGATCGTCTTCGTCAGCATCGACCCCGCACGCGACACGCCCCAGGCGCTTAAGGACTATCTGTCATCCGACGGCTTTCCCAAGGGGACCATCGGCCTGACCGGCACGCCCGAACAGGTGGCGACCGCCGCCAAGGCCTACCGCGCCTTCTATCAGAAGGTCGGCGAGGGCGAGGGCTATACGATGAACCACTCCCTGACCGTCTATCTGATGGGCCCGGACGGCAAGTTCCGCACCGCCGTCGCCGATGGAATAGGCCCAGACAAGACAACCAGGATCATCGAACAGGCGATGGCGCGGGGTTAGCAGAGACCCCATAATCCTTTTGCAGGGTGATGCATTATATGTTGCCCTGCACAAACGGCGCTCGGCCGTATCGGATCGTCATGCTCTACGCCTTTCATGAACTCGCCTACCAGTCGGCCCTGCCGTTCCGGGTCGGTGCGCAACTGGCCCGCAGCTTCTGGACCTCGCCGTTCAACCCGGCGGCCGACACCGCCATCGGCCGCACGGCCTACGCCTCGGCCGAACTGTTCGAGAGCGTGACGCGGCGCTACGGCAAGCCGGCCTGGAAGCTGGAAACCATCGACATCGGCGGCAAGCCGGTGCGCACCACCGAACAGGTGATCTGGCAGAGCCCGTGGTGTCGCCTGGTCCGCTTCGCCCGCAACATCGGCGATCTGAAGCGCGCCAAGAAGCCCGCCTCCGGCCCGGCCGTCCTGATCGTGGCCCCGCTATCGGGCCACTACGCCACCCTGCTGCGCGGCACGGTCGAGGCCTTCCTTCAGGACCACGACGTCTATGTCACCGACTGGGTCAACGCCCGCCAGGTGCCGATGCTGGAGGGGCGGTTCGACTTCTTCGACTACATCGACCACGTCCGGCTGATGCTGGCCGAGATCGGCGGCCGCGCCCACGTCGTCGGCGTGTGCCAGCCCGGCCCGCCCGTTCTGGCCGCCGGCGCGGTGATGGCCGAAGACGAGGACGAAAACCGTCCCCTGTCGATGACCTTCATGGGGTCGCCCATCGACGCGCGCCTGTCGCCGACCGTGACGAACCAGCTGGCCGAGGAAAAGCCCTTCACCTGGTTCAAGTCGAACATGATCCACACCGTGCCCCTGCCCTATGCCGGGTTTGGCCGGCGCGTCTATCCGGGCTTCGTCCAGCTCTACAGCTTCATGTCGATGAACGAGGATCGCCACCGCGACGCCCACTGGAACTACTTCAACAGCCTGATCGCCGGCGACGGCGACGGGGTGGAGAAGCACGAGGAATTCTACGACGAATATCTGTCGGTGCTGGACCTGACCGAAGAGTTCTACCTCCAGACCATCGACATCGTCTTCCAGCAGCATCTGCTGGCGCGCGGCCTGTTGGAACATCGCGGGCGCAAGGTCGATCTGTCCAGGATCACCGACATCGGCCTGATGACCGTCGAGGGCGAGAAGGACGACATCTCCGGCGTCGGCCAGACCCAGGCCGCGCACGGCCTGTGCCCCAATATCCCCGAGGATCGCCGCGTCCTCTACGTCCAGCCGGGCGTGGGCCATTACGGCGTGTTCAACGGCCGTCGCTTCCGTGACGAGATCTATCCCCGCGTGCGCGATTTCATCGCCCAGAACGAGGCCGCCGGTGGCGTACCGCAACGGTCAGCGGCTGCCGCTTGACGAAAGCGGGGCCGGCGCCGGTCCCGTTCTAAGACTGTCGGTCAATCCACGCGCGCGACGCCTGTCGGTGCGGATCGACGCGCGCGCCGGCGAGGCCGTGGTCATCGCCCCGACCGAGCGCGGCCTGAGCCAGGCCGTCGCCTTCGCCCGATCCAAGGCCGTCTGGATCAGCGAACGCCTGGCCGTCCGCCCCAAGAGCCGCCCCCTGGAACCGGGCCAGGTCATCTCCCTGCGCGGGCGCCCCGTGCGGCTTGAGGCTGTGCCCGGCGCGGGCGCCGCGCGCCTGGTCGGGGACGGGACGATCATTCGCTCGGGCGGCGAAGGCGAGGCCTATGCCCGCCGCATCGAGAACCTGTTGAAGCGCGAGGCGCGAGACACCCTTCTGGAACGCACCGACCACCATCTGCGCGCGTTGGGCCAGGGCCCGGTGAAGATGGGCATCGCCGACACCCGGTCGCGCTGGGGCTCGTGCAGCCCGCACAACCGCACCATCCGCTACTCCTGGCGCGTCATCATGGCCCCGCCCCCGGTCATCGACTACCTCGCCGCCCACGAGGTCGCCCATCTGGTCCATGCCGACCACAGCCCGGCCTATTGGTCCGTCGTCGAACGGCTGGTCGGAGATCACAAGCCTTGGCGCAAATGGCTGAAGGATTACGGCGCCGCCCTTCACGCCGTGGGGCGCTAGGCGGAAACCCTGGCGTCCGTGCGCGTTTCAGCATGGCTAGTCCACTCAGGAACGCCCCATGAAAACGATGCTCACCCTTTCAATCGCGCTCGGCCTCGCCGTCACCGCCGCCTCGTCCGCCAGCGCCCAGTCTCAGGCCACGATGAACGCCAACGCCGCGCAGGAACTGCAGCGCGCCGATCGGGCGCTGAACAGCCAATACACGGCGACGATGGGACGGCTGTCGCCCGCAAGCCGCACCCTGTTGCGCACCGCCCAACGCACCTGGATCAGCTTCCGCGATCAGCAATGCCGGTTCGAAGCCTCCGGCGTTCAGGGCGGTTCCGCCTATCCGATGGTGCATTCGACCTGCCTCGCGCGCCTGACGACCGATCGGACACGCCAGTTGCGGACCCTCAGCCAATGTCAGGAAGGCGACCTGTCCTGCCCTCGCTGACCAGGCCTGAAATGCAGAGGGAGGCGACCGCCGGGTCGCCTCCCTTTTTTACGCGCTGCTGGCGTCGCGATCAGAAGAACAGGGCGTCGCCCTTGCGCTCCGGCGCCGGACGGCCTTCGGGCTGCTGCGGGTTCGGCGCATCGCGATAACCGCCCTTGGGCGACGCGGGCCCCATCGGCTGCGGCGACGGCGGCTGCATCGGCGCCTGCTCATCCGGGACATAGGGTTCGCCGGCCAGGGGATCGACGGGTTCGAGGGGCAGGCCGTTCTGGTCCAGGCCGCTCATCAGATCGCCGACCGGATCGGGCGCCATCCAGCCCTCCGGCATGGGCGGGCCGTTGGGGATGGCGGGGGCGTTCAGGCGCGGCAGGGCCGCCTCCATGAAGCCCTTCCAGATGGCGGCCGGCG
Organism: Brevundimonas fontaquae; assembly: GCF_017086445.1. Classification (NCBI taxonomy): domain Bacteria; kingdom Pseudomonadati; phylum Pseudomonadota; class Alphaproteobacteria; order Caulobacterales; family Caulobacteraceae; genus Brevundimonas; species Brevundimonas fontaquae. Next base: position 64,615 of record NZ_CP070968.1, read on the forward strand.
ACGAGCCGCCGGTCACGCCGCGCATGGCGGTGTTGTCGTCCTTGCCGACCCAGACGGCGGTGACGAAGCCGCCGGTATAGCCGACGAACCAGGCGTCCTTGTAGTCCGAGGTCGTGCCGGTCTTGCCCGCCAGGTCGCGGCCCGAGATCGCCGCCGACCGGCCCGAGCCGCTGGTCACGACGCCCCGCAGCATCTGGTTCATGTAGTACAGCGACGGATTGTTGATCGCCTGACCGCTCTGGCCCGACTGGCGCTGATAGATGACGCGGCCCTGGGGCGTGCGGATGCGGCTGATGCCATAGGCGTCGACGCGGCGCCCGCCGTTGGCGAAGGCGTCATAGGCGGTGGCCATCTCGATCGGCGAGACCTCGACCGCGCCCAGCGCCATCGCCGGCTCCAGACCGATGCGGCTTTCGATGCCCAGACGCCGCGCGGCGCGCGCCACGCTGTCGCGCCCGACCTGATCGGCGACATAGGCCGCCACCGTATTGGTCGACTGGGCCACGGCCTGAGCCAGGGTCATGTTTCCGCTGAAGGTCCCGGAATAGTTGCGGGGCGACCAGTTGCCGATGGTGATCGGCTGATCGACCACCGGGGTCTGGGGCGTATAGCCGGCCTCGACCGCCGCCAGATAGACGAAGGGCTTGAAGGCCGAACCCGCCTGGCGCTTGGCGTCGACGGCGCGGTTGAACTGGCTGTCGGCATAGGAGGAGCCGCCGATCATGGCGCGCACCCGGCCGTCGCCGTCCAGCGCGACCAGGGCCGCCTGCTGCACGCCCTTGCCGGCGTCGCGGTCCAGAATGCGACGCACCGACCGCTCGGCCGCCGTCTGCAGCGTCAGGTCCAGCGTGGTCTCGACCACCATGTCCTCGGTCGGTTCGCCGACCAGGCTGCGGATCGACTTGTCCAGCCAGTCGATGAAATACTGGGCGTGCTGGGTCGCGAGCGTCCGCGAGACGATGACCGGCTGGGTCACGGCCTGTTCACGCTGGGCGGCGGTGATGACGCCGGCCTCTTCCATCTCGTTCAGCACGACGGTGGCGCGGGCGGCGGCGCGTTCGCTCTCGGACACCGGCGAATAGCGCGACGGCGCCTTCAGCAGGCCAGCCAGCAGCGCGGCCTCGCCGACCGTCAGGTTCTTGGCCGACTTGTCGAAATAGCGCTGCGACGCCGCCTCGATCCCATAGGCGCCGGCGCCGAAATAGACCCGGTTCAGATAAAGGGCCAAGATCTCCTTCTTGGAGAATTTCATCTCCAGCCAGACCGCCAGCATCAGCTCCTGCACCTTGCGGCGCAGGTTCTGGTCGGGCGTCAGGAACAGGTTCTTGGCCAGCTGCTGGGTCAGGGTCGAACCGCCCTGCACCACCCGTCCGGCGCGCACGTTGGTCGCCATCGCCCGCATCATGCCGATGGGATCGAAACCGGGGTGGCGGTAGAAGCGCCGGTCCTCGATGGCGATGAAGGCGGCCGGCACATAGTCCGGCAAGGCGTCCAGATCGGCGGGCGGCGCCATCTGGGTGCCCCGCGTCGCGATCAACGCCCCATTGCGATCCAGATAGGTGATCGAGGGCTGGCGATCGACCTGATACAGGCTGGAGGTGTCCGGCAGGCCGCGCGCGAAGACGGCGAAGAAGACGACCAGGAAGATCAGCCCCCAGACCGCCAGCACGGCGCTCCAGTAGAACAACCGTCCCAGGGCCGACCGGCGGGGCTTGCCCTGCGCCTGTGGTCCGCCCGCATTCACCGGTCCCGCCATGTCCGTCCTTCAGATGCCGCGCTGGGCGAGTTCTCGTTCATCGGCTGTGTATCGCGTATGAACGCCCGCCGAAACGGTCCCGCCGACTTCACGGGATCGTGAGCAGCCATTTCGCCGAAAGAAAGGCGCGCCGGGCCAGCCAGACAGGGGTTTCCGCCCCGTCGTCTTCGACGGTCATGCCCGCGTCGGCCTTGTCCCGATAAAGGCCGACGATCCGTTTCGCGGACGGATGGGTCACGGCGCCTACTTCGCCAGGAAGGCGTCCAGGTCGGCGTAGAAGGCCTGGGGCTGGTCGAACATGATGAAGTGGGCGCTGTCGTCGATCCGCTTCAGCTGGGCGTCCTTCAGATTGGCGAACGACATCCGATAGATGCTGTCGGTGATCTGGGGCGTCATGCGCGGATCGTTGAACTTGACGTACACAACCTCAGTCGGGGCGGTGATCTTGGACAGTTCGGGACGCAGGTCCGTCGTGATCAGCTCGCGGAAGGCTGCGGCCGAGACCTTCTGGTCGCTTTTGCGCATGTCTTCCAACGCCTCGGCGCGGCGGCTTTCGGTGTTGATCATGCCGTTGATGCTGGCGGTCGCCTGGGCGACATAGGCCTCGCGCGGGCTGTTGGCCTGGGCGGCCCAGATCTGGTCCGCGACCGGCGTCACGCTTTCGGCCGAGGCGCCGGGCGCGGCGAACATCGCGCCCATGAAGGGGATCATGTCCACGACCATCAGCTTGCCGACCGCATCGGGATGGCGCGCGGCCAGCATCATGCCGATGGTCCCGCCCATCGAATGGCCGACAACGACCGGCTTGGTCAGCCCCTTTTCACGGATATAGCGGGCGATCTCTTCGGCGACCGGCGCGGCGACCGGCGACGGGGTCGCGCCCTGCGCATTGCCCTCGGCCGGCGCGCCGGCGAAGCCCTGGACATGTATGCGATGTACGCGCCAGCCGGCGCCCAGATGATCCACCGTCCCTTGCCAGACCTCCGGCGACGAGCTGAGGCCCGGGATAAGGATGATGTCACGCCCGCCGGCGTCGCCGTCGACGCGGACGTGGATGCGGTCGGACTGAAAGTCGGCGTGCTGGTGGCCATGAGCGTGACCCGTGTCGGCATGGGCGCCGTGCCCGTCCTGCGCGAAGGCCGCTGGAGCCACAGCGATAAAGGCGGCGGCCGCTGCGGCGCCGACGGCGCGGTTCAGAATGGATGCGATGGTCATGATCAAACTCCCCTTTGACGCCCGCTTATGCCGCATCAACTTTGATATGTAAAGTTCTCTGACATTCCAGACGCAGATAGCAGTTCGTCCAGCCAGCGCAAAACCCCGTCGTGCGGTCAACCTATTCAACGTCTTCCAGCCATTGTGAGACCTTCTGCCGTCCCCGCCTGCGGTCGCGCTATAATGTGGGGTTTTCGACCGATGTCATCGGCATTGGACCAATTAGACGAATTAGACTCGCTTTTATGGAGCGTCTCATTCCCCACTTCGCTCGCCTGACTTCAGACGGATTAGACGAATTAGACGGTGTTTTTGTCGCCGACCGTCTGAATGGCCGGACCGCGTTCGCGAATGCGGATGACGTCGGCCTTCGCCCCCGCTAAAGCCACTGCATGAACGATACGCCGAAAAAGGGCTGGTTCCAGCGCCTGTCCGCTGGGCTCTCGCGCTCCTCCAAACAGATGACCGATCAGGTCGTCGCCACCTTCGTCAAGGAGCCTCTGTCCGAGGCCTCGCTGGAGCAGCTGGAGGAGCATCTGCTGGAGAGCGATCTCGGCCCGGCCGCCTCGGCCCGGATCGTCGAGCGCTTTCGCGGGCTGAAGTTCGGCAAGGACGCGCCCGAGCGCGAGGTCAAGGAGGCCCTGGCCGAGGCGGTCGCCGCCGAACTTTCGCCGCGCCAGGCCACCTTCGACCCCCTGTCCGGCCCCAAACCCTATGTCGTCCTGTTCGTCGGGGTGAACGGGTCGGGCAAGACCACGACCCTGGGCAAGATCGCCGCCGATCTGACGGGCAAGGGCGCCAAGGTGATGATCGTCGCCGGCGACACCTTCCGCGCCGCCGCGCGCGAACAGCTGAAGGTCTGGGCCGAGCGCGCCGGCGCCGACTTCGAAAGCCGTCGCGACGGCGCCGATGCCGCGGGCCTGGCCTTCGACGCCTATACCAAGGCGCGGGCCGAAGGCTACGACGTCGTCCTGATCGACACCGCCGGCCGACTGCAAAACAAGTCCGCCCTGATGGACGAACTGCTCAAGATCGTCCGGGTGCTGAAGAAGGTCGATCCCGAGGCGCCGCACGACACCCTGCTGGTGCTGGACGCGACGGTGGGCCGCAACGCCCTGGCCCAGGAACAGATCTTCGGCCGCACCGCCTTCGTGACCGGCGTGGTCATGACCAAGCTGGACGGCACCGCGCGCGGCGGCGTGCTGGTGCCGGTGGCCCAGGCGTCCGACGCCCCTCTGATGCTGATCGGCGTCGGCGAAGGGGTCGAGGATTTGCAACCGTTCGACGCGCGCGCCTTCTCCCGCTCGCTGGTGGGACTGGAAGACTGACATGACCGAGACGCCGAAGAAGGCTTCCAACATCCGCCAGGCCGTCGATTTCGGCGCCCTCGTGGCCTTCATGGCCGCCTATGCGGTCAACCGGTTCGCGCGCGGTCTGGACGGGCAGGAAGCCCTGGTCCAGGCGACTTGGGTCCTGGTTGGCGCCTCGCTGATCGCCCTGGTCGTCGGCTATGTGGTCGAGCGTCGTCTGGCGCCCCTGCCGCTGCTGACCGGCGGGTTCGCCTTGATCTTCGGCGTTCTGACCATCGTCTTCCACGATCCGAACCTGTTGAAGATCAAGCTGTCGATCCAGAACGGCCTGCTGGCGGTCGTGCTGTTGGGATCGCTGCCGCTGAACCGCTATCCGTTCAAATATCTGCTGGGCGAGGCGATCCGCATCACCGACGCGGGCTGGCGCGGGCTGACCCTGCGTTACGGCCTGTATTTCGCCGCCGTCTGCATCGTCAACGAGATCGTCTGGCGCACCCAGTCGGATGATGCGTGGGTCGCCTTCCGCGGCGGCCTGTGGATCGCCTCGGCCGTGTTCGGCGTCTGGCAGGTCTTCTTCATCATGAAGCACCTGATCAAGGACGACGAGCCGACGCCCCTCTCGCCCGACACGGGGCTCTAGGGCGCAAGCGGAACTGTCACGGAACCGACGCGCTTTCCCCGTCAAATCGTAAAGCAGAGCTGATACGTGTTCGGACGAAACTTCAGGGGAGCGGCGCGATGGTGAAGGCGGGAAAAGCGGCAAGGAAGGTCGGGCCCCTGGCCACCTCGCCCAGCCACCTGATGCACCGCGCCCTGCAGCTGGCGCTCGACATCTATGCCGAGGAGACCGGCGCCGACGGCCTGACCCAGCGCCAGTTCGCGGTGCTGGAGGCGGTGTCGCTCAAGGCCGGCCTGACCCAGACCGAACTGGTGCGGATGACCGGCATCGACCGCTCGACCCTGGCCGATCTGGTCACACGCATGACGACCAAAGGCCTGCTGGAGCGGGAACGCTCGACCCTGGACGCCCGCGCCAAGGCGGTGCGTCTGTCGGCTGAGGGCGCAGCCCGTCTGGAGGCCGCGCGGCCGCTGGTCGAGGCCGCCGACAAGCGGATCATGGCCCTGCTGCCCAAGGGGCAGCGCGAGACCTTCCTCAATCAACTGGCCGATCTGGCCGCCGCCGCCGACGCCGCTCCCGATGCCGCCAAGGCCGAGGCCAAGGCCGCCAAGAAGGCGTTGAAGGCGGTCGAGAAGGAAGCCCGCAAGGCCGAGAAGGCCGCCAAGAAGGCCGACCGCCCGGCCAAACCGCCCAAGGTCAAGAAGCCCAAGCTGAAGATCGTCGAAACGGCCTGAGGCTGGCCGCCCATTCAGGCGGCCATGCGCTTGGTTTTGATCTTACGCTGACGCGGCGCGCCCTGACGTCTTGGCCCTCTCCTCGCCGGCGTCCGCATCGGGATCGCGCCCCTGGCTGCGATCGAACCAGCGCATGACCGGCGTCACGGTGATCCCATGTAGCAGGATCGACATCAGGCAGATCAACCCCACGATGGCCCACAGGCGGTCGCCGCCTTCAAACGGCGCGGCGTTGAGTCCATAGGCCAGATAGTAGAACGACCCCACGCCGCGGATGCCGAAGAAGGCCAGGATCAGCTTCTCGCGAAGCGGGCGCTTCCAGCCCATCAACCCGATCATGCCGGCCAGCGGCCGCACGACCAGCACGATTACGGCCGCGACGGCCACATCGAGCGGCCTCAAGGGCGCCAGCAGCCCCGACACCAGCGCGCCGCCAAACAGCACCAGCACCACCATCATCGCCATCCGTTCGATCTGCTCGATGAAGTCATGCATCTGGGCGTGGAACGCGTGGTCCCGATCAGCATGCCGGAACGCCAGCGCCGTGATGAAGACCGCCAGGAACCCGTAGCAGTGCAGCATCTCCGTCACCGAATAGGAGATAAACGTCGCCGCCAGGACGATGAACCCGTCTCGTGTGGCGGCAAGCCGTGAGTGAACCGGGATCGCAAACGTCAGCCAGCCGAACAACCAGCCGATCGCCCAGCCGATACCCAGCCCCGCCCCGATCTCCCACAGCACGTTGACGGTCAGCCATTCGACGAACCAGTAATCCTTCTGGCCCGCCGCCGCCAAGGCCAGGGCGATGGCGAGGTTGACGAATGGAAACGCCAGCCCGTCGTTCAGCCCCGCCTCCGACGTCAGCCCGAACCGAACCTCGTCTTCCCGCCCTTCGCGCGGCGCGCCAACCTGGATATCGGAGGCCAGCACCGGATCCGTCGGGGCCAGCGTGCCCGCAAGCAGGATCGCGCCCGCCAGCCCGAGCCCCAGCACCGTCCAGCCCAGCAGGACGATCGCCACGACCGACAGCATCATGGTCACGCCCAGCAGTCGCCAGGTCACCCCCCAGCGCCGCAGGTTGAAAATCCTGTCGATCTTCAGACCAGCGCCCATCAGGGCGATGATCACCACGAACTCCGTCAGCCGCTCGGTGATGTCGGGATAGGTCTGAGGCAGAGGATCGAAGCCCACCTGCGGCAGGGCGAACAGTACGGCCCCGAGGATCACGCAAACGATCGGCAATGACAACGGCGCACGCCGGAACACCAGCGGCAACCACGCCACCAGAGCAACCAGCGCCCCCACCACGAACAGCATCAGGATGTAGGGATCGGGCATGGCTCTCCGGAGCCGTCGACAAGACAGCGCTCCTTTAATGCGACAGAGCCCAGAAGGTCGCTGACACCGCGACATCGCATCATCAGAGAGGCGGCCGAAAACCCTGACCGGCGACGCTGACGACCGTCTGCGCTGCATCATTCACAGCGAGAACGACCGGCTAGAGCAGGATCTAGCGCTTCTTGCGCAGCCGTTTGGCGTTGGCCGTGGCCGTCTTGTGGATCGGGGCCAGCGCCTCGGCCTGGGCCTTCAGCAGTTCGCCGTTCAGGGTCAGGGCCTGGGCCGCCGCCCGGCTCCACCAGCCCATGGCATAGCTGAACTGGGCCTCGGCCGCCTTGGCCGGGGTGCGGGCCTGTGCCACAGCCGCCGCCGCGCGCAGGGCATGGGCGCTCTCGTCCATCGCCACACGCCCAAGCCGCTGACCGATGGCTCCGGCGCTGGCGGCCATGGCGTCGGCGGAGGCGGACATCGCCTCGGTCTTCTCGGAGCTCATCAGCGACAGCTCCTTGAAGTCCTGCCCCTTGGCGCTGGTCAGGCCCTGCGCCATCAAGCCGGTGCGGGCCGCGATCACCTCGGCCGAGGCGGTCAGGATTTCGGCGCCGACGACGGCCGCGCTGGCGGCTGTGGGGGTTTTGCGGGTCAGTGAGGACCTCCAGGTTGGGTCTCTGCGGCGAAGGCCGCGATGTCGCTCAACAGGGCGGGGATCGCCGCGTCGATGATCTGCTGGCCCTTCTCTGGACTGGCCTGGGCCGGGTCCGAGCCGATCCGGCCGTCGGGGAAGCGGGCGCGATAGTCCAGGGCGTCGCGGATCGGCCCGTTCGGCGCGATCTGCGGGCTGTAATCGGCGGTCTTGATCCGCTCGGGATAGGCGGCCTGCGTCACCGCGATCTCGGACGGGGTGGCGTGCATGCCGTGGCCGGTCGGGAACAGGCGGTTGCACAGGCCATTGACGCCGGGCAGGTCCCACCAGTTCTTCAGCTTCAGGATGAAGGGCGGGCTGTCCTCGACGAAGCTCCACTCGGCGTAGATTTCCGAGATCGTCGCCTCGATGGTCGCGACGTTCCCGCCGTGCCCGTTCAGGAAGTAGATCCGCTCGAACCCGTGACGGCTCAGGGACGACACCCAGTCCGTGATCGCGGCCATGAAGGTGGAGGGGCGCAAGCTGATGGTGCCGGCGAAGGCCAGGTGATGCTGGGCCATGCCGATGTTGAAGGTCGGGGCCACGATCAGGTTGGCGTCGGTCTTTTCCGCCGCGTGGGCGATGATCTCCGGGCAAAGCCAGTCGGTGCCCAGAAGCCCCGTCGGCCCATGCTGCTCGTTGGAGCCGATCGGCACGACCACCGTCCTGGACAGCGGGCCGCCGTCGTTCAGTCGGGCGTCGATCTCGGGCCAGGAGGACAGGTGGATCAGCATGAATGCAGTCTCAAGCGACAGGATGGGACGACTGTAGCGCGCCGGGCTTAGGAAGTCTTGGCGGCCGTAGCGGGCGGATGGGCGGCCATGAAGATGCGCGCGGCCTCTCTGGCGCGGCCTGCGCGTTTGTCAGCCTCCAGCTGCGGCACGTCCAGCATGGCGCGCAGATGGCCGTGGCCCAGCACAAGGCCGGCGAACATCTCGGCCGCCTCTTCCGGATCGGCGACGTTCATCCGGCCCAACCGCGTCTGTTCCGCCAGCCAGGCGCCCAGTTCGCGCAGGCTGCGGCGCGGCCCGGCCTCATAGATGGCGTGGGCGATGTCGGGCGCCTCGACCGAGACCAGGGCGACCCCGCGCATCGAGCCGACCTTGTCGCCGCTGCACACCCGGTTCAGCAGCGTCAGGGCCAAGGCCTCCAGCACCGTCTGCGGATCGCCGGCGCCGCGCAGGGGGGCGACGATGTCCTCGACCCGCTTTGACGCCAGGGCCTGGGCGATCTCCAGCTTGGAGGCGAAGCGGTTATAGACCGTCTGTTTGGAAACGCCGGCCAGTTTGGCGATCTCGTCCATCTTGGCTTGCAGCCCCTTGTCGGCGAACAGGGTCGCGGCGGCGTCCAGGATCGCCTCGCTCTTTCGTTCATCGACCTGTCCGCGACGCCGCGCCATCAGTGGACGTCCGAGGGCGGTGCGCCAGCCTGGGCCTTCACCGGCTGGGCGGCCAGGGTGACGAAAGCCGCGCCTGCGCACAGGATGGCCAGCAGGGCGAAGGCGTCGCCGAACGCCATCGTCGTCGCCTGTTTCTGCAACATCCCATAGATGGCCTTCATCGCCGAGGCGGCCGGGTCGATGGAGCCGGCGAACCGCTGGGCCATGCCGGCCATCATGTTGCGCATCGCCTGATCCCCCTGACCGATGGCGCTGGTCAGTTCGCTCATGTGCAGGGCCGTGTTGGACGTCAGGCTGGTGTTCAGGATCGCCAGGCCGAAGGCGCCGCCGACGTTGCGCGACAGGTTCACCAGCCCCGAGGCGTTCTTGACCATGTGCGGCGGCAGGGTCGCCATCGTCACCTGCTGGGACGCGATCATGGCCAGCATCACGCCGACGCCGCGGAAGGCCTGGACCGAGGCGAAGTTCCAGAAGCCCCAGTCGTCGGTGACGACGCGCGCCTCCCACATGCCCCAGGCGCACAGCATGAAGCCGCCGAACATCAGCACCCGCGCATCCAGCTTGCGCACCAGTCGTCCAGCGAAGGGGCCGGTGGCGAACATGGCCAGGCCCGACACGACCATGGTGGTGCCGACTTCTGACGACGAATAGCCGAGCACGCGGCCCAGGAAGAGCGGCAGCAGGAAGGTGCCGCCGAACAGGGCGAAACCGACGATGAAGGTCATGATGAAACCGACCAGGAAGTTGCGATTGCCAAAGGCGCGCAGCTCCACGATCGGCTGGCGATAGGTCAGGGACCGCCAGATGAAGATCGGTCCGGCGACCGCCGCCACGACGGTCAGCAACAGGATGTGGGTGTCGTCGAACCAGTCGTTCTTGGCGCCCTCTTCCAGCACGAACTGCATCGACATCAGAAAGGCGGCCATCAGGCCTAGGCCCCACCAGTCGAAGCCCTTGGCCAGCGACGGGTCACCCTTGTCGAAGTTCCCGTAGCGCCCGACCAGAAACAGCACCAGCAGGCCCGGCCCGACGTTGATGAAGAACAGCCAGCGCCAGCTCAGCCACTCCGTCAGGTGCCCGCCCAGCGTCGGCCCGACGGTCGGCGCCAGGGTGACGATCAGGCCCATGACGACGCTGGCGGTGACGCGCTTGTCAGGCGGAAAGGCGGTGAAGGCGACGGCGAAGACGGTCGGGATCATGGCCCCGCCCACAAAGCCTTGGATGGCCCGGAACAGGATCATCATGTCGATCGACGACGACAGACCTGTGGCGATGCTCATCAGCACGAAACCGGCGCAGGAGACCAGGAACAGCCGCTGCGTTCCCCACAGCCGCGACAGGAAGCCCGACAGAGGGATCATCACCACCTCGGGGATCAGATAGGCGGTCTGGATCCAGCTGATCTCGTCAGCCGAGGCGCCTACCCCCGCCTGGATCTGGGGCAGGGAGGCGGCGACGATCTGGATGTCCAGAATGGCCATGAACTGGCCCACCACCATGCCGGCGAAGCCCAGCAACAGCATGGTCCAGTTGATTTCGGGATGGCCGGCGACGGGACCCTTTTGCGCGACAGGGGCCCCGCCATCCGCGGCGGGGTTGGCGGCGGTCACTGGCCTGCGGCTCCCGTCGTCGTGGCAGCTTCGGCGAAGCTCTGGCCGCCCTCGCTCTTCAGGTCGATCTTGACGTCCACCGACAGGCCGGGACGCAGGGCCAGGCTGCGGTCTGCGCCGCTTACGACGATGCGGACCGGCACGCGCTGGGTGATCTTGGTGAAGTTGCCCGTGGCGTTCTCGACCGGGATCAGGGCGAACTCGGACCCGGTGGCGGGGGCGAAGCTGTCCACGCGGCCCTCGATCTTGCGGCCGGGGAAGGCGTCGGCGGAAATCTCGACGGTCTGGCCCAGGCGCACCTTGTCCAACTGCGTCTCCTTGAAGTTGGCGACGATGTAGGTGTTGGTCAGGGGCACGACCGACAGCAGTTGCGTGCCGGCGTTGACGTATTGGCCGGGCCGCACGCTGCGGGCGCCGACGACGCCGGCGACCGGAGCGCGGATCACGGTGCGCTCCAGCGCGATGCGAGCCTGATCGACGACGGCGCGGGCCTGTTCGACGGCGGCGACGCTCTGCTGACGGGTCGAGCCCAGCACCCCGGCGGTGCGTTGTTCGGCGACCAGGGCGGCCTGGGCCTGCTGGACGCTGGCGGCGGCGGTGGCGGCCGAGGCGCGCTCGGTCTGGATGCGCTGTTGCGAAACCCAGCCCTGTTCGGCCAGCTTGCCGTAGCGATCGACCTCGGCGCGGGCCAGGCCGGCCTGGGCGTTGGCCTGGGCGACGGAGGCGGCGCGGGCGGCGATGGTGGCCTGTTCCTGCTCGGCCTGGGCGTCGACATGGCCGACGGCGGCGATGGCGGCGGCCAGATTGGCCTCGGCCTGTGCCAGTTGGGCCTTCTGGTCGGAATCGTCCAGCTTGACCAGGATCTGGCCTGCTGCGACCCGCTGGTTGTCACCCACCAGAACCTCGGTGACCCGGCCGGACAGTTGCGGGCTGACCAGGGTGGTGTCGGCCTGAACGAAGGCGTTGTCAGTGCTTTCCCAACGCTGGCCGTTCACCCACCAGACGATGCCGCCCACGATCAGGGCCAGGCCGACGAGGGCGGCCGCGAACAGCGGCAGGCGTTTCTTGAGTTCAGGCGACATGGAAAATCCGGGGGAGGTGCGGCGTTTTGAAGCGGCGCTAAAATGGACCCTGCCGTCCAAAAATCAATAGGCGATCGGGACGGCGCCGATCACGACCAGTTTTCGTGTATGTCCTGACGCCATGAACGCCCGCATCTCCGCCTCCCAGCCGCTGCCGTCACAGGTCGATGTCGTGGTGATCGGCGCAGGCGCCGCCGGCATCGCCGCCGCGCGTCGTCTGATGCGACCCGGCCTGTTGGTTCTGGTGCTGGAGGCCCGCGGCCGGATCGGCGGGCGCGCCTGGACGGTTCGGGCCGAGGGCGAAGGGTTGGACATGGGCTGCGGCTGGCTGCATTCCGCCGATGACAATGTGCTGGCGGGACGGGTCGAGGCCGAGGGGCTGACGCTGGACCAGACCCCGCCGCCCTGGCGCACCCAGGCCTTCGATCACGAGATGACCCGCGCGGATCAGGCCGAGTTCGGCGAGGCCTTCGCCGCCTTCGACCAGCGGGTGACCGAGGCGGCGTCGCTCGTCCGCGCGGGTGTGGGGGAGGATCGTCCGGCGTCGGACTTCTTCGATCCCGACTGTCGCTGGAACCCGCGCATGGACGCCATCTCGGGCGCCCTGAACGGCGCGCGGTTCGCCGAGGTGTCCAGCCTGGATTACGACGCCTATGGCGACACCGGCGTGAACTGGCGGGTGCGCGAGGGCTATGGCCGCCTGATCGCGCGGCTGGGCGAGGCTGTTTCGTCCATCACGGTCACGGACTGCGCCGTCAGCCGGATCGACCGTTCCGGACCGGTGCTGCGGCTGGACACCAATCGCGGCGAGCTGACGGCGCGGATCGTCATCCTGACCGTGCCCAACAGCCTGATCGCCGGCGAGGCGATCCGCATCGATCCCCCGGTTCCCGCGCTGCTTGAGGCGACGGCGGGCGTGCCGCTGGGCCTGGCGTCCAAGGTGCATATGACCGTGCGCGGCGCCGGCGATTTCCAACCCGACACCCAGCTGTGGACCCGCACCGATACGGCCGAGACCGGCGGCTATCACCTGCGGCCGTTCGGGCGGCCGATGATCGAGGCCTATTTCGGGGCCGATCTCGCCTGGGGGCTGGAGGCGCAAGGGCCGGCCGCCCTGTTCGACTTCGCCGTGTCCGAACTGGTCGCGGCCTTGGGATCGGACATGCGCCGGCGGCTGGAGGCGGTCGCGGTCAGCGGCTGGGCCGTCGATCCGTGGTCGCGCGGCGCCTATTCCCACGCCTTGCCGGGCCATGCGGCGGACCGCGAGAAGCTGCGCACGGCGGTCGAGGACCGCATTTTCCTGGCCGGCGAGGCGACGGCGCCGGTCTATTACGGCACGGCCCACGGCGCCTGGATGGAGGGCGAGCGCGCCGTCGACGCCGCCCTGACCGCCCAAGCGCTCAAGGGCCTGGGTCTTGACCCACGTCGTCCCGAGGACGACAGCGAGGCATGAAGCCCGCCAAGGCCAAAAAGTCCGCCGCCAAGCCTGCCAGACGCCCGGCCGTGATGACCGGGGCGGCCATCCCCGTGCTGCGCTGGCCGCCCGACGAAGACCGCGTCGAGGCGATCTTCCAGCGCCTGTCCGGCGTGATGCCGGAGCCCAAGACCGAGCTGGATTTCTCCAATCCCTTCACCCTGGTTGTCGCCGTCGCCCTGTCGGCCCAGGCCACGGACGTGTCGGTCAACAAGGCGACCGAGCGGCTGTTCAAGGTCGCGGACACGCCGGAGAAGATGCTGGCCTTGGGTGAGGAAGGGCTGATCCCCTACATCGCGTCCATCGGCCTTTATCGCGGCAAGGCGAGGAACGTCATCGCGCTGAGCCACATCGTGCTGGAACAGCATGGCGGCGAGGTCCCGCTGAACCGCGCCGATCTTCAGGCCCTGCCCGGCGTGGGTCGAAAGACGGCCTCGGTGGTCCTGAACGAGCTCGGGATCGAGGCGGCCATCGCCGTGGACACCCACGTCTTTCGCGTCTCGCACCGGTTGGGCCTGGCCAATGCGGGCACACCGGACAAGGTCGAGGCCCAGCTGTTCGAGGTCGTGCCGGAGGACTGGCTGCCCAAGGCGCACCACTGGCTGATCCTGCACGGGCGCTACACCTGCACGGCGCGAAAGCCCAAATGTCTGTCCTGCATCATCGCCGACCTGTGCCCGTCGCGAGCGGGCCTGATGGCGCTGGGCGAGGGCGTCTAAGGCCGCTTCGCGCCGTCCGTCCCGTCGGCGAGCTTCTCCGCCACGGCGCTCAGAACCCGGAGCGCGGCGGCCAAGTCGTCTTGCGAAACACCGTCGAAAACCCTCTGCCGCATGGAGGCGGCATGCACTTCGAACGCCTGCATCTCCGCGCGACCGGCCGGTTCCATGATGATGAGCCACGACCGCCCATCACCGATCATGCGATGGCGACTGACAAAGCCGTCGCGTTCGAGCCTCTGCACCAATCGCGTCAAGGATGCGCCTGACAGCTCCATCCTGACCGACAGTTCGGAAAGCGTCAGCCCCTTTGGCTCATCGGCCAGGTGGTAGAGGACGACGATCGGCGCGCCGGTATGGCCTGCGTTCCTAAACATCTCGCCCATCCAGAGTTTCCATCGCCGCGCGGTCAGCATGACCTGCATGGCGACCTTCAGCTGTAAGGCCTCGCGCGAGAGGCTGGGCGACAAGGCGTGGATGTTGGGCACGGCGTCCTCGGAGAGCCGTCCGACGGCCCGTCGTTTGAGTGGCAACAATGAACGCAAACACGAAGACCACACCCGTCGTGGTTGAGCCTTAGCATGCTAACCAGGGTCATAGTCCTTCTAAAGGGGTTGTGTGGGATTAAGCTTGGAAAATCTATAGGGAGGCCAAAGGGATGCGCGTTTTTGGTAAGCCTCGGGACGACGGCAAGCTTGTCGAGTTGCAAGCCATGCTGGCCGCGGTGGATCGGTCTCAGGCGGTGATCCAGTTCGATCTGGATGGGACGATCCGCGAGGCGAACCAGAACTTCCTGTCGGTCATCGGCTATGAGCTTGGCGAGATCGTGGGGCGCCATCACCGGATGTTCGTCGATCCGGCGGAGGCGCAGAGCCCTGCCTATGCCGAGTTCTGGCGCCGGTTGAACGCCGGCGAGTTCGTCGCCGACAAGTTCGTGCGCTACGGCAAGGGCGGCAAGCGCGTCGTGATCGAGGCGAGCTACAACCCGATCCTCGACAAGGACGGCCGCCCCTACAAGGTGGTCAAGTTCGCCATGGACGTGACTGCGGTGGAGCAGGAGCGCGAACGTCGCGCCGAGATCGAGCGCGAGGCCGCCCAGGTCCAGGCCGCCGTCGTCGCGGGCACGGCCAAGGGCCTGTCGGCCATGGCGGCGGGCGACCTTTCCTATCGCATCCAGGATGAGTTCCCCGGCGACTACGCCGTCCTGCGCGACAACTTCAACCAGGCCATGGGCGCTCTGGACGAGGCGGTCCGGGTGATCGGCACGAACGCCGGATCGATGCAGTCGGGCGCACAGGAGATCAGCAGCGCCGCCGAGGACCTGTCGCGCCGCACCGAACAACAGGCCGCCAGCCTGGAGGAAACCGCCGCCGCGCTGGACCAGATCACCGCGACGGTGCGCAAGACCGCCGAGAACGCCCAGGCGGCGGACGGCGTGGTCACCCAGGGCCGCAGCCAAGCCGAAACCGGCGGCGTGGTCGTGCAGAAGGCCGTCGCCGCCATGGGCGAGATCGAGCGTTCGTCGGATCAGATCAGCCAGATCATCGGCGTCATCGACGAGATCGCCTTCCAGACCAACCTCCTGGCCCTGAACGCCGGGGTCGAGGCCGCGCGTGCGGGCGAGGCCGGTCGCGGGTTCGCCGTCGTCGCCTCGGAAGTGCGCGCCCTGGCCCAGCGTTCGGCGGACTCGGCCAAGGAGATCAAGACGCTGATCTCGGCCAGCTCCAGCCAGGTCAAGGACGGGGTGGTTCTGGTGCGCCAGTCGGGCGAGGCCCTGGCGGGCATTGCGGGGCGGATCGAGGAGATCACCACCCTGATGAGCGAGATCCGCGCCTCGACCCAGGAGCAGGCGGTGGGTCTGGCCGAGGTCAACACCGCCGTGAACCAGATGGATCAGGTCACCCAGCAGAACGCGGCCATGGTCGAACAGTCGACCGCCGCCAGCCTGAGCCTGAGCCGCGAGGCTGCCGAACTGGCCGATCTGGTCGGTCGCTTCGAGACCAGCCAGGTCGCCGCCAAGGCCCCCACGCCGATCCGTCAGCCCGCCGTCCAGCAGATGAAGGCGCGCGTCGAAAGCTTCGCCCGCGCCCACGCCGCCCCCGCCCGCGCCCGCATGGCCGCAGGCGGCGGACAGGCCGCCATCGCCGCCGTCCAATCCGACTGGGAGGAGTTCTGATGACGAACCAAGCCCTCGGCAAGAGAGAGCTGGTCGGTTTCCGCGTCGGGGACCAGGCCTTCTGCATCGACATCACCTCGGTGCTGGAGATCCGGGGCTGGACGGCGACCACGCCTCTGCCCGGCGCGCCGAACTATATGAAGGGCGTGGTCAATCTGCGCGGGACGGTGCTGCCGATCATCGACCTCGCGGTCAGGCTGGGCCTGCCCACGACCGAGCCATCCGCGCGCCACGCCATCGTCGTCGTCCGTTGCGGCGAACGCACCGTCGGCCTTCTTGTCGAAGGCGTGTCCGACATCATGCAACTGGACGACGCGGCGCGGCAGGATCCGCCGAACATGGGCGATGGTCAGGGCGCCGGCGTGGTGTCGGGCGTCTTCGCCGTCGACAGCGCGCTGATCAGCTTGCTGGATCTGGACAACCTCCTGCCGCCGGTGAGAGAGGCGGCCTAGGCCTCAAGCCGCGCCATGACAGCCTCGGCGAAGCCCGCGCCGTTCGCGGGGTCGTGGTCCAGATAGAAGTCCGGTTCGATCAGTTCGGCCTCCATCAGCACCCATCGGCCGGCGTGGTCGCGGGCCATGTCGATGCGGGCGTAGAGCAGCGGTTCGTCGATGGCGGCCAGCACCTGCTCAGCCAAGGCCATCGCCGCCGCGTCCGGCGTGACGGCCCTATACAAGCCGCCGAACTGGACCTGGATGCGGAAGTCGCCGGGAACCGGCCGTTTATTGACCGCATGGCTGAACCGGCCGCCGAAGAACAGCAGCGAGGTTTCGCCCTCGGTCTCGATCGACTTCAGATAGGGTTGGATCATCGCCGCGCCCTCGGGCGCACCGCTCAACACTTCGCCTGGCGTCAGGCGCAAGGTGCGGAACGCACCGGCCGACACCGTCGGTTTGACGATCAGCACCGGCGCGCCCGTGTCGGCGAAGGCGGCGTCCACCTGGTCCTGGGTCACGCGGTCGGTCCAGCGTGTCGGCGGGATCGGCACGCCCTTGTCCGCTAGCCGCGCCAAATAGGTCTTGTCGGAGTTCCAGCGCAGCACATCGGCCGGATTGGCGACCGCCAGGCCGGCTTCGCTCCACGTCGCGCACGCCTTCAGCCATCGCCCATGATCGCGATGATAGCCCCAGGCGATGACCGGCAGGATCAGGTCATAGGCCGCCAGGCCCGACGCGTCCTCGACATGATCGGTCCAGGGCGTGGCCGTGGCCGTCGCGCCTGTGCTCTCCAGCGTCGCCTTCAACCGTTCCAGCACCTCGGGCCAGCGGCCGACGTAGGATTTGTCGGCAGGGTCTGGGGTCAGGACGGCGATCTGGGTCATGCGGTCCTCATACCGAAGCGACGCGGAGCATATAAGGGCTTCCTTATATGATTTCGGGTGACGTGCGGGCGTTGACCGGCTAAGGCGCGACGATGACCCAGAACACCGCCCAATATGATGTCTGCGCCGTCGGCAACGCCATCGTCGATGTCCTCAGCCCCTGCGACGCCGCCTTCCTGACGGCCCAGGATCTGGCGCCCAACTCCATGCAACTGGTCGACGCCGAACGCAGCGCCGCCCTGTATGACGCCATGGCGCCGGGCGTGGAGGCCTCGGGCGGTTCTGCCGGCAATACCGTGGCGGGCGTCGGCTCGTTCGGCGGTCGCGCGGCCTATATCGGCAAGGTCGCCGACGATACGCTGGGCCAGGTCTTCACCCACGACATCCGCGCCGCCGGCGTTCACTTCGACACGCCTGTCCTGACGGGCGGGGCGGACCAGGGCTACGGCACCGGCCGTTGCCTGATCAACGTCCTGTCGGACGGCGCGCGCACCATGGCGACCTTCCTTGGCGCCGCGAACCAGCTTTATGCCGACGACATCGACGAGACCCTGATCGGCGCCAGCGAGATCGTTTATCTGGAAGGCTATCTGTTCGATCCGGCGCCCGCCCGCGCCGCCTTCCAACGCGCCGCAGCCGCCGCGCACAAGGCCGGCCGCAAGGTGGCCATCACCCTGTCGGACACCTTCGTCGTCGCGCGCTGGCGCGCCGAACTGCTGGATTTCATCACCCAGTCCGCCGACATCGTTCTGGCTAACGAAGCCGAACTGGGCGCCCTGTTCGAAACTGAAGACTTCGACGCCGCCGCTGCGATGCTGGCCGCCATCGTCGAGGTCGCCGCCGTCACGCGTGGCGAGCATGGCTCGGTCGTGATCAAGGGCGACCAGCGCGTCGTCGTCGCCGCCTATCCGGTCGCCAAGGTGATTGACACCACCGGCGCCGGCGACCAGTACGCCGCTGGCTTCCTGCTGGGCCTCGCGCGCGGCCTGACGCTCGAAGAGGCCGGCAAGCTGGGCTCGCTAGCGGCGTCCGAAGTCATCGCCCACTGGGGCCCGCGCCCGATGGTGAAGCTGGTCGACCTGGCCAAGGAGAATGGGCTGAAGCTGTAAGACCCAGTGTCCCCTCCCCACAAAGTGGGGAGGGGGACCACGGCGTCAGCTCTTCCACCTCAGCGTCGTCGGCTGGATCGGGTTCACGAACGCGCGGTCCTCAGCGCGGCTCTTGGCCCATTCGCGCTTCAACTGCTGATACCATTTGGCCTGTTTGTCGGCGTCGTCGATCCAGATCAGGGCGGGGTCGTAGCGCAGGCCTTCGTTCTGAAGGTTCACCATGCCGCCGTCCTGTTTCAGGAAGGCCACCACCCCCATACGCAGGAAGGGCTTGGCCAGGCCGAACACCCAGTGGTCGGACCAGAAGATCTGGGTGATCCGCGTCTTCGTGTCGGTGATCGGCGTCAGGCAGGTCAGGGCCAGGACCTGTTTTTCGCCGACCTGAATGTGCTCCCAACGGAAGCCGGGCAGGCGGAAGGTGATCTCGGTCGCGGGCGCGCCGCCCAGGATCTTGTAAAGCCGGCTGTTCGACGAGGGCGCATGGCGCACCATGGCCCAGCCGAACGCGGTCGGGGCGAAGGCCTTGGATTTCTCGTGCATCGAATGTTCGGACCGCCACCACCATTGCTGGTGGACGTAGGGGCCGTGGGCGGGGTCCATCAGGCCGACGACGGCGTGGTCGATGTGGCTGTCGAAATCCATCGCCTCGACCAGCTTGGCCTCGCCGCCGACCACGCCGGGGAAGACCGGCGGCTCGTGGTCCGGCTCCATCGGATTGCGGGCGTCCGACGCCATCCAGACGAAGACGATCCCCTGGCTCTCCCGCACCGGATAGGACGGCACGCGGATGCGGTTCGCCTCGAACGCCTGATCCTCGACCAGCGAAGGAATGGCGGCGCAGACGCCGTCGGGCCGGAAGCGCCAGCCATGATAGGGGCATTCGACCGTCTCGCCCTCGCCGGGCTTCTCGACCAGCTTGCCGGCCGACAGGGGCGCAGCGCGGTGGGGACAGATGTCGCGCATCGCATAGATCTGACCCGCGCGGGTGCGGCCGATCAGCACCGGCTCGCCCATGATCTCGCAGCGTTTCAGACTGGCCGGGGCGACGTCGCGGCCCAGGGCGACGAAATACCAGGCGTCGGTGACGAACCCCTTGCCGAACGGCTGCGCGCCCGCCTTGGACGGGGCGGATTCGGCTTGGGGTGTTGGCACAGGAGCGGCGGTCATCCACGCTGTTTAACAGCGGCTGACAGACGAGGCCATCATCCGAGCGGACCTCAACAATATGGCTTGTCGTACTACCAATATAATATACGAAACATATCTGTTTCATATAGTCGGGAGGTAGCAGGTGGGTATCGTCAACATCGAGGACGAACTGCACGAGCAGCTGCGGCGCGCTGCGAAGGCGTCCTATCGGTCGATTAACGCTCAGGCGGCGTTCTGGATCAGGATCGGCATGTTGTGTGAGATGCATCCCGGCGTGACGTTCCAGGAACTGGTGGCGCGCGAGTTGCGGGCGGCGGGCGTCGATGCGTCCGTGCAGACGGGCGCCGCCGCATGATCAAGACGCCGGCCGAGATTGCGCTGATGGCCGAAGCGGGGCGACTGCTGGCCTCGGTCTTCACCCATCTGAATGCGATGACGCTGGAGGGGTTGAGCACGCTGGAAATCGACCGACGGGTCGAGGCCTTCATCGTCGACGAGCTGAAGGCGCGGCCGGCTAGCAAGGGTCAGTACGGCTATGGCTTCGTGCTGAACAGTTCGATCAACCAGGTCGTCTGCCACGGCGTGCCCTCGGCGGACGACATCCTGAAGAGCGGCGACATCGTCAATCTGGACATCACGCTGGAGAAGGACAGCTTCATCGCCGATTCCTCCAAGACCTATCTTATCGGATCGGTGGGACCGCAGGCCCGGCGGCTGGTGCGCACCACATATGAGGCCCTGTGGAAGGGCATTCAGGCGGTGCGTCCGGGCGCGAAACTGGGCGACATCGGTTTCGCCATCGAAAAACACGCCAAGCAGGCCGGTTACTCCGTGGTGCGCGACTATTGCGGGCACGGCATCGGGCGCGGGATGCATGAAGAGCCGCAGGTGCTGCATTTCGGCAAGGCCGGGACCGGCGTAACCCTGCGCGAAGGCATGACCTTCACCATCGAACCGATGCTGAACCAGGGCGTGCGCACGGTCCTGACCGAGGACGACGGCTGGACCGTGGTCACCTCCGACGGAAAACTGTCGGCCCAGTTCGAACATACGGTGGCGGTGACCAAGGACGGCGTGCGGGTCCTGACCCTGAGGCCGGACGAGAAGCGGGGCGCATAGGCGCGCGAAGGAGAGTTTCCGTCCCTTCATCATTCGCGCCTATATGAAGGCCGACGACCGGCGCGGGCCGGGTGATGCGGACGATCCGATGGCTGATGCTCTGTTCCATTCTCCCAAGACCCACGGCTTCGTGCGCGTGGCGGCGGCGACGCCGGTCAGCCATCCGGGCGACCCCAGGGCGAACGGGCAAGAGCACGTCGCGCTGATCCGTCAGGCGGGCGAGCAGGGCGTGGACCTGATGGTCTTCCCCGAGCTGTCGCTGTCGGCCTATGCGATCGACGATCTGCACATGCAGACGGCGCTGCTGGACGAGGTCGAGCGGCAGATCGCCGTGGCAGCCGAGGCGACGGCCGAGGCGAATGTCGTGGCGGTGGTCGGGGCGCCGATCCGCAACGGCGACGCCCTCTATAACTGCGCCGTGGTGATCGGATCCGGCGAGGTGCTGGGCGTCGTGCCCAAGACCTATCTGCCCAACTACCGCGAATACTATGAGAAACGCTGGTTCGCGCCGGCGACGGCGCGCGCGGAAGACGTGCT
This sequence comes from Brevundimonas fontaquae, assembly GCF_017086445.1. Taxonomy (NCBI): domain Bacteria; kingdom Pseudomonadati; phylum Pseudomonadota; class Alphaproteobacteria; order Caulobacterales; family Caulobacteraceae; genus Brevundimonas; species Brevundimonas fontaquae. The sequence continues at coordinate 85,958 of NZ_CP070968.1, forward strand.
CCGGCTGAACGGCGAGACGGTGGACTTCGCGCCGGGCCTGCTGTTCGAGGCCGTCAACCGCCCGGGCTTCGTCTTCTCGGTCGAGATCTGCGAGGACTATTGGGCGCCGCTGCCGCCCTCGACGAGGGCCGCGCTGGCGGGCGCGCGGATCCTGCTGAACCTGTCGGCGTCCAACATCGTCATCGGCAAGGCGGACGAGCGGGCGATGCTGAGCGCCAGCCATTCGGCCCGCACCCTGTCGGCCTATGTCTTCGCCGCCTCAGGCTGGGGCGAGAGCACCACCGACCTGGCCTGGGACGGGCAGGCGACGATCCACGAGTTGGGGTCGAAGCTGGCGGAAGGCGAGCGGTTCGCCTTGGACAGCCACCTGACGATCGCAGACCTGGACGTGGACCGGATCGGGCTGGATCGTCTGCGCAACGGCACCTTCGCCGAGTGCGCGAGAAACGAAGGCGAGCCGGCGACCGTCGTCCCCTTCATGGCGCGCGAGGATCATGAGGCCAGCGAGCTGATCCGGCCGCTGGACCGGTTCCCCTTCGTGCCGGACGACGCCGGGCGGCTGGATCAGGACTGCTATGAGGCGTTCAATATCCAGGTGCAGGGGCTGATGCGCCGCATGACGGCGACCGGCGCCAAGTCGCTGGTGATCGGCGTGTCCGGGGGGCTGGATTCGACCCAGGCCCTGCTGGTCGCGTGCCGCGCCTTCGACCGGCTGGATCTGCCGCGGACCAATATCCTGGGCTTCACCATGCCGGGATTCGCGACCTCGGACGGGACCAAGTCCAATGCCTGGGCCCTGATGACCGCGCTGGGCGTCACGGGCGCCGAGATCGATATCCGCCCCGCCGCCGAACAGATGTTCAAGGACATCGGCCACCCCTACGCCGAGGGTCAGCCGGTTCACGACATCACCTTCGAGAACGTGCAGGCAGGCCTGAGGACCGACTATCTGTTCCGGCTGGCGAACCAGCACAGGGCCTTCGTGCTGGGGACCGGCGACCTGTCGGAACTGGCGCTGGGTTGGGCCACCTATGGCGTCGGCGACCATATGAGCCACTACAACGTCAACGGCGGGGTGGCGAAGACGTTGATCCGGCACCTGATCCGCTGGGTGGCGGCGGGCGACCTGATCGGCGCGGGCGCGCGCGACACGCTGCACGCCATCCTGGACACCGAGATTTCGCCCGAGCTGGTGCCGGCCAAGGATGGGGTGATCCAGTCGACGGAAGGGACCGTCGGCCCCTATGCGCTGAACGATTTCTTCCTGTTCTACATCAGCCGGTTCGGGATGGCGCCGTCCAAGATCGCCTTCCTGGCGCACCAGGCCTGGGGCGATGCAGGCGCGGGCGAATGGCCGGCGAACACGCCCGAAGACGAGAAAGTCGAATACGACCTAGCGACCATCAAGGGCTGGCTGAGGAAGTTCCTGATCCGCTTCTTCCAGACCGCCCAGTTCAAGCGCTCGGCCCTGCCGAACGGGCCCAAGGTGGTCACCGGCGGATCGCTGTCGCCGCGCGGCGACTGGCGCGCGCCGTCGGACGGCAACGCGCGGGTGTGGCTGGATGAACTCGACGCGAACGTGCCGGACTGACTGTCTCCTCCTCATCGCAGATGGGGAGGTGGCTCGGAGCGCAGCGGAGAGACGGAGGGGCTCTTGGCTGTGCGGCGTGAAGACCCCCTCCGTCACGGCACTGAAGAAGCGCCGCGCCACCTCCCCGCTTTGCGGGGAGGAGACAGTGTCCAATAGCCATATTTTTAGCATGGATATTCGCCCACCGGACGCTAGAAGCTTCGCCATGACCGACGACGTGACCAAAGATTCCAACGGCAACATCCTGGCTGACGGCGACAGCGTGACCCTGATCAAGGACCTGAAGGTCAAGGGATCGGGCGGGGTGACGCTGAAGCGCGGGACGCTGGTCAAGAACATCCGTCTGACCGGCGACACGGACGAGATCGAGGCCAATGTGGAGAAGGTGCGCGGCCTGGTCCTGCGCACCGAGTTCGTGAAGAAGGCCTGACCCTCTTCCCTTCGCGCGATGCAGCCGCCATCTAGCGACCTATGACCGACACCCTCGCCGCCCCCGCCTCGACCGCTTCCGTCAACAGCAAGATCCCCGTCACCGTCCTGACCGGCTATCTCGGCGCGGGCAAGACGACCCTGCTGAACCGGATCCTGACCGAGGACCACGGCAAGCGGTACGCCGTCATCGTCAACGAGTTCGGCGAGATCGGCATCGACAACGACCTGGTGGTCGGCGCCGACGAGGACGTGTTCGAGATGAACAACGGCTGCGTCTGCTGCACGGTGCGCGGCGACCTGATCCGCGTGGTCGCCGGCCTTATGAAGCGCCAGCGTACCGGAAAGCCCGCCTTCGACGCCATCATCGTGGAAACGACGGGCCTGGCCGACCCCGGTCCGGTGGCCCAGACCTTCTTCGTGGACGAGGACGTCAAGGCCAAGACCCAGCTGGACAGCGTCACCACCCTGGTCGACGCCAAACACGTGATGGCGCGACTGGACGATTCCAGGGAGGCGCGCGAACAGGTGGCCTTCGCCGACCGGATCATCCTGAACAAGGTCGATCTGGCGACCGCTGACGAACTGGACGCGGTCGAGGCGCGTCTGCGGGCGCTGAACCCGCTGGCGCCCATCGTGCGGGCTGAGCGGTCAAACGTGCCGCTCGATCAGGTGCTGGGCCTGGGCGCCTTCGATCTGGAGCGGATCCTGGAGGTCAAGCCGGACTTCGTGAACCCGCCGCACGGCGCGGACGGCCATGTGCATGACGAGGCCTGCGGTCACGATCATGGGCATCATGACCATGATCACGGGCACGATAATCATCACCACGATCACGATCATTCGCACGGCGCGCGAGGTCACGCCCACCAGGACGACATCAAGGGCATTTCCCTGTCGCTGGACCGGCCGCTGGACGGGACGAAGTTCACCGCCTGGCTGGACAAGCTGTTGGGCGAGCAGGGTCAGAACATCCTGCGCGCCAAGGGCATCATCGACGTGAAGGGCGAGAATCGCCGCCTGGTCTTCCAGGCCGTGCACATGATCCTTGAGGGCGATCTGCAACGCGAATGGGGCGCCGCCGAACGCCGCTGGAGCCGCGCGGTCTTCATCGGCCGCGATCTGGACGAAGCCGCGCTGAAGGCCGGCTTCGAGGCCTGCGCCGCCTGATCTCAAAGGTGGACTGACAGACAAAAGGCCGGCGGAGCAATCCACCGGCCTTTTTCTTTGTTCAGCCCTTCTCAAACAACTTGTTCCAGCGGCGCTTGTCGCGGGCCTTCCAGGCGCCGCGGTGGTAGGCGTCGGAGCCGATCAGGGGGACGACGGTGGTGGCTTCGGCGAAAACCATCTGTTCGTGGGTGGTCTGGACCTTGCCCCAGGAGGCGGCTTCTTTCAGCGTGGACGACGAGCAGGCGCCGTCGCGGACGTCGGCGACGGTGATCTGAACCGCATAGCGGTGCATCTCGGCCTCGACACCTAGGATTTCGGCGCAGACGACCGTGTCCTGGGCGAAGTTCTTGGGCACGCCGCCGCCGACCATGAACAGGCCGGTGACGCCGGCGGCGATCTTGATGTCGGTCAGTTCGCGGAAGTCGGCGATGGCGTCCAGCATCAGATAGGGCTGGCCGGCGGCGGCCCGTTCCTTCTGGTGCTTCACCAGACCAAAGCCGGCCGAGCTATCGACGAAGGCCGGGCAGAAGATCGGCACGCCCTGTTCATAGGCGGTCTGGATCAGCGAGCCGGGCTTTTTCGCATTACCCTCGCTCAGCCACTTGCCCATCTCCCAGATGAACTCGCGGCTGGAATAGCCGCGCGGCTCCAGCCGGTTGGCGATCTCCAGGATGGTGTGGTCGCAGGCCTGGAGTTCTTCCTCGTCGATATAGGTGTCGTAGATCCGGTCGATGTAGTTGTCGCGCAGGACGTTGTCGTCCACCTCGCCGGCCGCCTGATAGTGTTTGAAACCCAGGGCCTCGAAGAAATCCATGTCGACGATCGAGGCGCCGGTGGCGACCACGGCGTCGACCATGCCGAACTTCACCATGTCGCGGTAGACGTGCATGCAGCCGCCGGCCGAGGTCGAACCGGCCAGGATCAGCCAGGGCGAGCAGTCCTTGTCCTCGATGGCCATCGAGAAGATGTCGGCGGCGCGGGCGGTGTCGCGCGACGAGAAGGACATCTTGCGCATCGAGTCGATGATCGGGCGCGCGTCGAAGCTCGTGATGTCGACGTGCTCGACGACATTCTGCAGCAGCTGGGCCTTGGTGTTCGATTGAACGGGAGCGTTCATTTCGGCGGTTTCCCTGTGATTTGAGCGCCCGTCGAACAAGCAGACGTGCCGGGACGGAGCGACCGACAGGACCGATAGACGCCCGACCTTCGGCCGTCACCCTCGGACTTGATCCGAGGGTCGGACGTTCCGCCGCGCGCTCCTCGAAAGGAAGACGCAGAGCGGCCGATCCTCGGGTCGAGCCCGAGGATGACGGATTTCAGATGGCGCGTCCTACTTCCGGCGCGACTTGCGCTGACCGGCCTTACCCTTGGGGCGTGACAGGCGCACGACCTTGCGGGCGTTCTCTTCCGCCGTGGTGCGCACGGTGGGGATGGAACGCGGGGCCAGACCGTACAGCGAGGCCATCGGGGCGTCCTCGACCGCGGCGATGTCGTGTTCGCCATAGCCGTTGAAGCCCGTCGACATGGCCACGCCGTAAGCTCCCAGCATGCCGATCTCGATGAAGTCGCCTTCGCGCACATCGGCCGGCAGCCAGAAGGGCCCCGGCATATGGTCGATGGAATCGCAGGTCGGGCCGTAGAACTGGAAGGCCTTCAGCTCGCCCGCGCTTTCGCCGTCCCGGATCAGCTTGGTCGGGAAAGGCCAGCGCGAATGGGTCGCGTCGAACAGCGAGCCGTAGGAGCCGTCGTTCAGATACAGGGCGTCGCCCTTGCGCAGATCGACACGGGCCAGGATCGACGAGGATTCGGCGACCAGCGCCCGGCCGGGCTCGCACCACAGCTCGGTCGTTTCCGACACCGGCATCTCGTTGAAGCCGCGATGGATGGCGTCGGCGTATTCGCTCATGTCCGGCGGGACCATGCCCGGATAGACGGACGGGAAGCCGCCGCCGACATCGACGATATCGACGATCACGCCAGCACGGCTGATCGACCGGCCGACCTGGGCCATGGCGGCCTGATAGGCGGTCGGGCGCATGCACTGGCTGCCAACGTGGAAGGAAACGCCCATCAGGCCGTCCTTGACCGCCTGGCGCGTGGCCATCAGCAGGGCCGGCGCCTGATCCGACGACACGCCGAACTTGCCAGACAGCGTATAGGCGGCGCCGTCGGCCGAGACAGCCATGCGCACGATCAGGTTCAGGTCGTCCGCGCCGCCGGTGGCGTCGAGGATCTTGTTCAGCTCGTCGATGCAGTCGAGCGAGAAGGTGCGCACGCCGTGATCGAAATAGGCCTTGGTGATTGCAGAGCGGCTCTTGACCGGGTGCATGAAGGCCAGGCGCACGTCATGGCTGACCGAGCGAACCAGCTCGATCTCGGCGATGGACGCCACGTCGAAGCCGCGAACGCCGGCCTCGATCAGGGTTTCGACGACCCAGCGCGAAGGGTTGGCCTTCACAGCGTAGAAGACGTCGGCCTTTAGATTATCCTGGAACCAGCGCGCCGCTACGGAAACCGAACGCGGCCGCACGAGGGCGACGGGACGTTCAGGGGACCGCTCACGGACCAGGTCCAGGGGAAGCTGATACGTGCGCAATTCACGTAACCCCCTGCTAATTGTTAAACCCAGACCGGCGTTAGCGGCGCAGACAGGACCTACGGGGTCCGCCGGAGAGCGCGATATGGGGACGCGCGACTGTCATGTAAAGAGGTTTTTTCGTGGCGGGGCCTAGGTTTGGTTGTCACAAATCCGGTCTGCGCCCTCCACGACACGATCCAACGGCAACCTTGACCTTTCTATGCCGTTGCCATGGTCGGAGGGTTTCATGAACCGATGGCTGTTCTTTTGGCGCAAGATGCAGCGTCAGCTGTGGGTGCGCGCCACGGCCTATGCCGCCGCAGGCGTCGCCGCAGCCTTGCTGGCCGCCGCCCTTGCCCCCTGGGTCCCGCAGGAGATGGCCGAGCGTCTGGGCGGCGAGTCTGTGGAATCGATTCTGACGATCCTGGCGTCCAGCCTGCTGGGCGTGGCGACCTTTTCGGTCGGCGCCATGGTCACGGCCTATACGTCGGTGTCGTCGGCGGCGAGTCCGCGTGTGGCGGCCCTGGTCACCAGCGATGACGAGACCCAGAAGTCGCTGGCGACCTTCGTCGGCGCCTTTCTCTACGCCATCGTCGCCGTCACCGCGATCAACGCCCACTATTACGGCCAGAACGGCCGCGCGATCCTGTTCCTGATCAGCCTGGCCATGGTGGGTCTCGTGGCGTTTCGCCTCCTGGCCTGGATCAACCGTCTGTCCAGCCTGGCGCGGGTCGGTCACATGATCGATCTGGTGGAGGACAGGGCGCGCGAGGCGTTGGAGCAGCGACGCGACAATCCGTTTCTGGGCGGGCGAGCAGGCCGTCTTGAAAACGGCGCAGAGGTGACGGCGCCGGAAACCGGCTATGTTCAGAACGTCGATCCCGACCGCCTCCAGGCCATGGCCGAGAAACGGGACTGCCAGGTCGAGGTGGTCGCTGCGCCGGGCTCCTTCGTGCGACGCGGCGAGGTCCTCGCCAGGGTCAGCCTGCCGGCCTGCGACAAAGAGGCCCAGGACGCCTTCTGCTCCGCCTTCGCGCTCGGAGACTCGCGCTCCTATGATCAGGACCCGCGCTTCGGCCTGATCGTTCTGGGCGAGATCGCCGCCAAGGCCCTGTCCCCCGGCGTCAACGATCCCGGAACGGCCATTCAGGTGGTGTCGACCGGCGTGAGGCTTCTGGATATCTGGGCCGGCGAGCGTGACGAACACGAGGGCGGCGTCTCGCGCGATCGTTTGATGGTGCCTGGCATCTCGCACGCCGATCTGCTCGACGACGTGTTCGGCCCGGTCGCCCGCTATGGCGCTGGCGACGTCGCGGTCGCCATCAGGCTGCAAAAGGGCCTGAGAACGCTGGCCTCGATCCCCTCCCTGACCGCGCCGGTGCGGATCATCGCCGATCAGGCGCTGGAGCGGTCGCGCGTCGCCATGCCGATTCCGGCGGACTACGCCCGGGTGAAGGGTGCGGCGGAAGGCGTCTGAAGCGCTCAGGTCTGGACGAGATTGCGCCCGACGTGCGATTAGGACTTGCCCGAGCGCGATTTCAGCTTATTGCGGCGCCCCTTCGCCATAGCCTCCTAGCGAGTTCATGAGTTCATCCGCAGCCGCCGCCGCCCCTGGGCTAGTCCTGGCGCGTGACGTGTCGAAGACCTTCGGATCGCGAAAGGCGCTGGACGGCGTCTCGATTTCCGTGGCCTCCGGCGAAATGGTCGCCCTGATCGGTCCGTCCGGTTCGGGCAAGTCCACCCTGCTCCGCTCCATCACCGGCCTGCAGTCGATCGACGCCGGCGCCGGCACCATCCAGGTGTTCGGCGAGACCGTGCAGAAGGACGGCCGCGTCACCGGCGCCGTGCGCAAGGCGCGCAGCAAGCTGGGCATGATCTTCCAGCAGTTCAATCTTGTCGGGCGACTGAGCCTGTTCTCCAACGTCATGCTGGGCGCGCTGGGCCGTCTGCCCGGATGGAAGGGTCTGCTGGGCCTGTGGCCCCAGGCGGACAAGGACAAGGCCATGGCGGCCCTGCACCGGGTCGGCGTCAGCGACTACGCCGCCCAGCGCGCCAACACCCTGTCCGGCGGCCAACAGCAGCGCGGCGCCATCGCCCGCGCCATCGTGCAGGGCGCCAAGGCCATTCTGGCCGACGAACCCGTCGCCTCGCTGGACCCGGTGTCCGCCCGTAAGGTCATGGAACTGCTGGTCGAGTTGAACAAACGCGACGGCATGGGTGTGATCGTCACCCTGCACCAGGTCGACTACGCCATCCGCTACTGCGACCGCGTCATCGCCCTGCAAGGCGGCAAGATCGTCTATGACGGCCCGTCCACGGCGCTGGACCAAAAGCGCCTGATCGAAATCTACGGTCCCGAGTTCGAGGACGCGTTCTGGGAGACCAAGGCATGAGCCTGTCGCGCATTTCCCCCACCCGCCGTCTAATCGCTGCGGCCGGCGCCGCCGTCATGATCCTGGGCCTGGCGGCCTGCGGCGGCGGCGAGGACAAGAAGGCTGCGGGGGGCGCGCCCAGCGAGATCACCTTCTCGATCCTGTCCGCCGAAGGCCAGGCCTCGGCCGGCCCGCTGTGGCAGCCGCTGCTGGACGACATGTCCAAGGCCATCGGCGTGCCGGTGAAGCCCTATTTCGGTTCGAACTACACCGTCCTGGTCGAGGCCATGCGCGGCAACCACACCCAGGTGGGTTGGTTCTCGGCCAAGCCTGAGGTCGAGGCCATCGATCGCGCCAAGGCCGAGGTCATCGCCCGCACCGTCAACCGCGAGGGTCTGGACAGCTATCAGTCCACCCTGATCGTCAAGAAGGGATCGGGCATCACGCTCGATCAGGTCATGGCGTGCGGCAAGAAGTACAACTTCGGCATCGGCGACGCCCAGTCGACGTCGGGCACCCTGGCTCCGCTGACCTTCCTGTTCAATCCGCGTGGCGTGGTCCCCAGCCAGTGCTTCAAGACCGTGCGCTCGGCTAACCACCAGGCCAACGCCTTCGGCGTGGCGACCGGCGTGATCGACGTGGCGACCTCCAACAGCGTGAACACCATCTTCATGCGCAAGGAAAACCCGCAACTGGCCGGCCAGATCGAGGAAATCTGGACCTCGCCGCCCATCCCCGAGAGCGGCATCGTCGTGCGCGAGGACCTGGATCCGGCGCTGAAGGAAAAGATCCGCAGCTTCTTCCTGACCTATGGCCAGGGCGAAGGCGCCGAGGCCGAGCGTCAGCGCAAAATCCTGGCGGACCTGGAATATTCCCGCTTCACCGCCGCTGACGACAGCTATCTGGACCCGATCCGCGAGATGATCGCCGACCAGAAGCTGGGCGAGGCCCGCGCCAAGGGCGATACGGCCGCCGCCGCCGCCGCCGAGCGCGAGCTTCAACGCCTGCGCAGCCTGCGTGAGGTCCGGCCTTGACCGCAGTCGCGTCTACCGCCGTCGCGATTCCGGCGGCGCCCAAGAAGTCCGCCCTCGCCTGGGTCGCCGACGTCCTCGTCTGGGGCGGCGTCGCCGCCGTCCTGCTGTACAGCATCGACGCCGTCGATCTGGGCAACATCTCGCGTCTGTTCGCCGGCAACGACAGCACCCAGCTGTTCGTCCACGACCTGCTGCGTCCCGACTTCAGCGACTGGAAGATGTTCGTCGCCAAGATGTGGGAGACGGTGCAGATCGCCCTATGGGGCACCTTCCTGGCCGTGATCCTGGGTATTCCGCTGGGTCTGGCGGCGGCGCGCAACATCGCGCCCGTCTGGGTCGTGACGCCGGTGCGCTGGATCATGAACCTGCTGCGTTCGGTGCCGGATTTGGTGATCGGCCTGCTGTTCGTCACCGCCGTGGGCCTGGGGCCTCTGGCGGGTGTTCTGGCCATCACCCTGAATACGGCCGGGGTTCTGGCCAAGCTGTTCTCGGAAGCGGTCGAGTCGATCGACAAGGGTCCGGTCGAGGGCGTGCGCGCCACCGGCGCCGGCAAGCTGCACGAGATCGTCTGGGGCGTCCTGCCTCAGGTCGCGCCGCTGTGGACCTCGTTCGCCCTGTACCGTTTCGAATCCAACAGCCGGTCCGCGACAGTGCTGGGTCTGATCGGCGCGGGCGGCATCGGCCAGGTGCTGTTCGACAGCATGAACGCGTTCGATTTCCGCGCCGTCTCGGCCATCGTCATCGTCGTCGTCGTCGCCGTGACCCTGATCGACACCCTGTCGCAGGTGATGCGCCGCCGCCTGCTGTAGCGGCGGCGGTCCCTTTCGCGGGCCCATTCTCGGGACTGTCATAATCCTCTGCTCTAAGCATCGCGAAATCGATGCTCAGGGAGAGCCTTGGATGATCCGCACACTGAAACTGGCGGCTTCGGCCGCCGCCCTTCTGGCCCTGGCGGCCTGTGGCGACAACGGCGGGGGCGGCTCCGCCTCCGGCGCGCGTTCCGGCATCTGGGCGGCCGGTTCGTCGACCGTCTTCCCCTTCGCCACGCGGGTCGCCGAGACCTTCGCGCGCGGTTCGGGCGGCGCGGCGCCGCGCGTCGAATCGCTGGGCACCGGCGGCGGCATCCAGGCCTTCTGCCAGGGCGTCGGCCCGACCACTCCGGACATCGCCAACGCCTCGCGTCAGATGAAGCAGTCCGAGTTCGACCTGTGCGCCAAGAACGGCGTCACCGACATCGTCGAGATCAAGATCGGCTTCGACGGCATCGTCATCGCCACGGCCCGTAACGGCAACGGCTTCAACTTCGAACTGAACGACCTGTACGAGGGCCTGGCCAAGGAAGTGCCGGGCGCCAACGGTCAGTTCGTCCCCAATCCGGCCAAGACCTGGAACCAGGTCAACGCCGGCCTGCCGAACCAGCGCATCCAGGTCTATGGCCCGCCGCCCACCTCGGGCACGCGCGACGCCTTCTTGGAGCTGGGCATGACGCCGGGCGCCAAGCTGGTGCCGGCCGTCAAGGCGATCGAAGGCGACAAGGACCGGTTCGAAGCCATCGCCCACACCCTGCGCGAGGACGGCGCCTGGATCGATTCCGGCGAGAACGACAACGCCATCGTCCAGACCCTGACCCGCACGCCAGGCTCGCTGGGCGTGTTCGGCTATTCGTTCCTGGAGCAGAACCTGGACACGGTGAAGGCCGAGACCATCGACGGCGTCGCCCCGACCGCCGACACCATCGCCAGCGGTGAATACCCGCTGTCGCGCAGCCTCTACATCTATGTGAAGAAGGCCCATATCGGCGTCATTCCGGGCCTGCAGCAGTTCGTGCAGGAGTTCCTGTCGGAAGGCGCCGCCGGCAAGGGCGGCTATCTGGCCGACCGCGGCCTGATCCCGCTGCCGGAAGACCAATTGCTGGCTCAGCGCGCGACCATCGCCGCCATGACGCCGATGGCCCGCCCCGCCAAGTAAGGCGGAACCCGACCGCCGTTCCGCCCCTTCTTTCACCGGTTCGCCCCGTTGAAGCGCGAAGCGCTTCAACTGAAGCGCACGAGGCCGTAGAAGGGGCGGGATAGCTGTCAGGATGATTTGATGACCACCACGCCCGCGCGCCTGCGCAAGGCCGTACTGCCCGTCGCGGGCCTCGGCACCCGGGTCCTGCCCGGCACCAAGACGACCCCCAAGGAACTGCTTAACGTCGTCGACCGGCCGATCCTGTCCTACATCGTCGAAGAGGCGCGCGAAGCCGGGATCGAGCACATCGTCTTCGTCACCGGCCGCTCCAAGGGCGCCATCGAGGACTATTTCGATCACCAGATCGAGCTGGAAGCCCAGCTTCTGGCCAAGGGCAAGACCGATATCCTGGAGATGATGAACGCCGAATTGGCCTTGGCAGGGGAGATGAGCTTCACCCGCCAGATGCAGCCCAAGGGGCTGGGTCACGCCGTCTGGTGCGCGCGCGACATCATCGGCCACGAGCCGTTCGCCGTCATCCTGCCCGACGTCATCGTGGACTCTCAGCCCGGCGCCCTGAAGCAGTTGGCCGAGGTCTATGCCGAGACCGGCGGCAACATCATCGGCGTGGAATCCGTCCCCGAAGATCAGACCCACAAATACGGCATTGTCGATCCGGTGAGCCGCGACGGTTCGCGCATCGTCATGAAGGGCATGGTCGAAAAGCCCGCCGCCGGAACCGCGCCGTCCAACCTGTCGATCTCGGGCCGTTACATCCTGCAGCCGGAGATCTTCGACCTGTTGGCGACGCAGGAAAAGGGCGCGGGCGGCGAAATCCAGCTGACCGACGCCATGGCGCGACTGATGGCGGACCAGAGCTTCACCGCCGTTGAATATGAGGGCGTGACCCACGATTGCGGCGACAAGATCGGCCTGTTGCGCGCCAACGTCGCCCTGGCCCTGAAACGCCCCGACCTAGGCGACGCGGCTCGCCAGGCGATCGCGGGCCTGCTCTGACGCTAGGGAAGGCGGCGGGGGTTCCGGTTTACGCCCGCCCCTGCTAACCCTCCGCGCAAATCATCAGGAGACGAACCATGGCGACTTCCGAAGGCTGGGACATGCCGACCGGCGACCTCATGAAGGGCAAGAAGGGCCTGATCATGGGCGTGGCCAACTCCAGCTCCATCGCCTGGGGCATCGCCTCGCAGCTGGCCGCCCAGGGCGCCGAGCTGGCCTTCACCTATCTGGGCGAGAGCTTGGAGCGCCGCGTGCGTCCTCTGGCCGAAAGCGTCGGCGCCAAGCTGCTGATCCCGGCCGACGTCACTGACGACGCCTCGATGGATGCGGCCTTCGCCGAGCTGGAAAAGACCTTCGGCACGATCGACTTCGTCGTCCATTCGGTGGCCTTCGCCAACAAGGATGAGTTGAAGGGCAGCTTCGTCGACAACACCACGCGCGACAGCTTCCTGCTGGCCATGAATATCTCGGCCTTCAGCTTCGTGGACGTGTCCAAGCGCGCCGCCAAGCTGATGCCGAACGGCGGCAGCCTGATCACCCTCACCTATCTGGGGTCCGAGCGGGTCATTCCGAACTACAACACCATGGGCGTGGCCAAGGCCGCGCTGGAAGCCGCGACCCGCTATATCGCGCGCGACCTGGGTCCCAAGAACATCCGCGTCAACGCCATCTCGGCCGGAGCGATGCGCACCCTGTCGCTGGCCGGCATCTCGGGCGGGCGCGGCTTGCACTCCAAGTCGGCCCAGTTCTCGCTGATCAAGGAAGAGACCTCGATGGAGGGCGTCGCCGGCGCGGCCTTGTGGCTTTGCTCGGACCTCGGCCGTTCGACCACGGGCGAAGTCGTCCACGTCGATGCGGGCTTCCACGCCGTGGGCCTGCCGGAAGACATCGAAGGCTGATCAAGGAGGGCTGGATCCCAGCCTTCCGCCATCAGAGACGACGGTTTAAGGCCGGGGCATGACTGCTCCGGCCTTTTCCATGCGCACCCTGCCCGCCTCGGCCTTTTCGTCCGCCGCCGTGGCGACGGTGATCGGGTTTGGCGGGACGGTCGCCTTGGTCGTTCAGGCCGGCCAGGCCTTCGGCGCAGACGCGGGCCAGATCGGGTCAATGGTGACGGCCCTGTGCCTGGGCATCGGGGCGCCGGGCGCCTTGCTGAGCTGGCGGCTGAAGATCCCCGTCGTGCTGGCCTGGTCCACGCCGGGGGCGGCCCTGCTGGCGGCCTCGACCCTGGGCCTGTCGTGGCCGACGGCGATTGGCGCCTTCGTCTTCGCCGCCCTGCTGATGATCCTGACCGGCTTGATCCCGGTGCTGGGGCGGCTGGCGGCGCGGATCCCGGCGGCCATCGCCTCGGCTATGCTGGCGGGGGTGCTGCTGCCCTTCGTGCTGAGAGTGTTCAAGGTGGCGCCGGACGAGACGGCCTTGGTCGTCGGGTTGATCGCGGTGTTCCTGATCTTCAGACGGCTGTGGCCGCCCTGGGCCTTGCCCGCCGTGCTGGCGGCGGCTTTTGCGGTGCTGGCGATGCGGGGGCAGCTGGCCCTGCCGGCCGGCACCGGACTGTTCGGCCATCTGGAGCCGCTCGCGCCCGTCTTCGACTGGAAGGCGGCGGTCAGCCTGGGCTTTCCGTTGTTTCTGGTGACGCTGGCGGCCCAGAACCTGCCCGGGCTGGTGGTGCTGCAGAGCGCCGGCTATCCGCCGCCCGCCAACCGAATGATCCTGTCCACCGGCGTCGCCAGCCTGCTGATCGCCCCGTTCGGCGGGCATGGGGTCAATCTGGCGGCGATCACGGCGGCGATCTGCACCGGGCCGGACGCGCACCCCGATCAGGCCAAGCGATGGGTCGTGGGCGTTATCTACGGCGGTCTTTATCTGGTCGTGGCCCTGTTCGCCGCGCCGCTGGCCGGGCTGTTCATCGCCATGCCGCCGGTCGTGCTGGCGGCGGTGACGGGTCTGGCGCTGATCGCGCCGCTGACCGGCGCGCTGCAAAACATGATGACGGAGGTCGGATCGCGCGAGGCGGCCGTGCTGACGTTTGCGGCGACGGCTTCGGGCCTGACCCTTTTCGGCATCGGGTCGGCCTTCTGGGGTCTGGTAGTAGGGTTTGCGGCGCTGGCCGCGATGCGCTGGATCAGACCGCCGGCCTGATCCAGCTGAAGGTGCTAGTCGCGCAGCGAGGCCGGGACCTGACCACCGTTTTCGGCCAGCTTCTTCCAGACCGCCTTGGACAGGGCGATATTCTGTTCGGCCGAGCCGTGCTCGCCGGCGTGGACGTTCAGTTCCTCGGCCAGTTCCTTGCGGGCCGCCAGGCTGGAATCCAGGTCCAGCAGCTTCAGCAGGTCGACGATCGAGGTGCGCCAGTTGCCGCCGCCGCCCTTCGACGCCGCCAGATCGCTGAGGACCGCCTCGACGTCCACGGGTGGAAGAGCAGGCGTGGCGGTCGGGGCGGCGCCGGGCGCGGGTTGGGCGCTGGGCGCCGGGGTAGGCTGAGGTGCCGCCTTGGGCTTGTGGCCCGTGATCTTGTTCCAGATCGAAGAGAAGATACCCATAGGTCGCGCTCCAGTTGATGCCGTCAGATAATGCCCGTGGGCGGCGACGGTTCAGTGACGCGCCGGAATCTCTATGCCGCGCTGGACCGCGGGGCGGGCCAAACCGCGCTCCAGCCAGGCGGCGACGCGCGGGAAGTCGGCGAATCCGACGATCTCGCCCGCTTCGTAGAAGCCGATCAGGTTGCGGACCCAGCCCAGGGTGGCGACATCGGCGATGGAATAGTCGCCGACAAGCCAGTCGCGGGGTTCTCCCCCGTCATTGGCAAGCCGCGTCTCCAGCACGCCCAGCAGGCGGCGGCTTTCGGCGACGTAGCGGTCGCGCGGGCGCTTGTCCTCGTACTCCTTGCCGGCGAAGCGGTGGAAGAAGCCCAGTTGGCCGAACATCGGGCCAATCGCGCCCATCTGGAACATGACCCACTGGATTGTCTCGTAGCGGGTCGCCGGGTCGGTCGAGAGCAGCTTGCCGGTCTTTTCCGCCAGATAGATCAGGATGGCGCCGGATTCGAACAGGGCCAGCGGCTGTCCGTTCGGGCCGTTCGGATCGAGGATGGCGGGGATCTTGCCATTGGGGTTCAGCGACAGAAACTCCGCCCCCCAGGTCTCGTTCTTGGTGATGTCGACGAGGTGCGGCTCATAGGCCAGGCCGACCTCTTCTAGCATGATCGAAACCTTCACCCCGTTGGGCGTCGGCAGGGAATACAGCTGGATGCGATCGGGATGCTGCGCCGGCCAGCGTTGCGTGATCGGGAAGGCGGACAGGTCGGTCATGGGTGCGGCCTCGGCTATTTCGATAGGCCTATGTCGGCGCCGTCCGGGCGATCCGCAACACCGACGGGAGCGATGACGAAGGGCTATTCCGGCTCACGCTCGCCCACCTCGGTCGGCGGCACGGCCAGAAGCCAGCCGTCGGCCAGGTGCAGTTCCGGCGTCGCTTCCTTGGTGAAGGGCAGATACCAGGTCGGGCCGCCCGCGGCGGGCGCGATCTCCAGCATATCGTCGGCGCCGAAGTTCTGAACCGATTTCACCGTGCCCATGACGGCGCCCGCCGTGTCGCGGACCTGAACGCCCAAGAGGTCGGCGAGGTAGAATTCGTCTTCATCCGGCTCGGGGAACCGGTCGCGGGGAACGTGCAGTTTCAGGCCGCGCAGGGCGTCGGCCTGTTCCTTTGTGGCGATCTCCTTGGCCCGGCCGACGACGCCGTTCTTGTCGGGCCGCGTCGAGGTCAAGGTCAAGGCCACGGTCCCATCGGCGCGCAGCAGAGGGCCATAGGCGGTCAGGGCCAGGGGATCGGCGGTGAAGGCGGTCACCCGCACCTCGCCCCGCACGCCGAAGCCGCCGCCGATCTGGCCGACGAGGATCAATCTGCTGTCGGTGGTCATGCGTGTTCTTAACCCATGAAAAAGGCGGCGTCGAAAGACGCCGCCCTGATCATCGTCAAACCGAAAGGCTTAGCCTTCGGCCTTTTCCTCGGTCGCTTCAGCAGCCGGGGCTTCCTCTGCGGCGGCGTCAGCGGCCGGAGCCTCTTCGGCAGGCGCTTCTTCAGCAGCGGGAGCGTTCTTGGCGGCTTCGGCGGCGGCGGCGGCCTCTTCCTTGGCGCGGGCGGCGGCTTCAGCGGCCTCGACCTTGGCGGCGGCTTCGGCTTCCAGGCGGTCGGCTTCGCGCTGGGCGCGTTCAGCGGCGCGCTCTTGCGCCTTCTTGCCCGGAGCGCCCTTGTTCGGGTTGTTCGACTGCGTCCACTTGACCTTCTGGCCCAGGGTTTCGTCCTGCGACAGGAAGCGGGCGACGCGGTCGGTCGGCTGGGCGCCCTTGCCGAGCCATTCGGCGATGCGCTCGACCTTCAGGGCGACGCGCGGTTGGGCGCCGTCCTTGGGCAGCATCGGGTTGTAGCTGCCGACCTTCTCGATGAACTTGCCGTCGCGCGGCGAGTGCGAGTCGGCGATGACGATGTGGTAGTAGGGGCGCTTCTTGGCGCCGCCGCGGGCCAGACGAATCTTCAGCATTTCAGGTCTCTTTCTAGGAAGTCGTTATTTCTTGGGAGGGAAGCCCGGCAGGCCAGGAAGACCTCCCGGAAGTTGTCCGCCGCCCAGTCCGGCGAGCCGGTCCTGGATGGCTTTCAGATCGTCGGCGGAGGGTTCGGCCATCTTGCCGCCGCCCAGCGCCTTGAGGCGGGCCATGTCGGGGCCGCCGCCCATGCCGGGCATGCCGCCGCCGCCAAGGCCGCCGAGCATGGCGGCCATCTGCTGCATCTTCTTGGGTCCGCCGCGCGCCATCGACTTGACCACATCAGCCATCTGGCGGTGCTGTTTCAGAACCCGGTTCACGTCCTGCACATCGACGCCGGCACCGGCGGCGATGCGCTTCTTGCGCGAGGCGTTCAGCAGGTCGGGCTTCTTGCGCTCGGCCTTGGTCATCGAGGAGATGATGGCTTCCTGACGCAGGATCATGCGGTCGTCGATGCCGCTCTCGGCCATCTGACCCTTCATCTTTGCCACGCCGGGCAGCATGCCCATGATGCCTTGAAGCCCGCCCATCCGCTTCATCTGCTGAAGCTGACCGGCCAGGTCATCCAGATCGAACTGACCCTTGGCCAGTTTTCGGGCCATCTTCTCGGCCTTGGCCTGGTCCAGATCCTGGCTGGCCTTTTCGACCAGGGCGACGATATCGCCCTGACCCAGGATGCGGCCGGCGACGCGGCGGGCGTCGAACACGTCCAGCGCATCGATCTTTTCGCCGGCGCCCAGATATTTGATCGGCAGGCCGGTGACGGCCCGCATCGACAGCATGGCGCCGCCGCGACCGTCGCCGTCGGCGCGGGTCAAGACCAGGCCGGTCAGGGGCAGGCGCTCGTGGAACGCCTTGGCGGTGCGCACCGCATCCTGGCCGGTCAGGCTGTCGGCGACCAGCAGGGTCTCGACGGGCTTGGCGATGTCGGCGACCTCGGCGACCTCGTTCATCAGCCCCTCGTCCAGGGTGATGCGGCCGGCGGTGTCGAGGATCAGGACGTCGAAGCCCTGGAGTTTTGCCGATTGCAGCGCCCGGCGCGTGATCTGGACCGCGCTCTCGCCCGCCACGATCGGCAGGGTGGCGACCTCGATCTGCTTGCCCAGGGTGGCTAGCTGTTCCATCGCGGCCGGACGACGCGTGTCCAGCGAGGCCATCATGACCTTCTTGCGATCGAACTTGGTCAGGCGCAGCGCCAGCTTGGCCGAGGTCGTGGTCTTGCCCGAGCCCTGCAGGCCGGCCATCAGCACCACGGCGGGCGGATTGGCGTTGGTGTTCAGCGGGACCGGCTCTTCGCCGCCCAGCATCTCGATCAGGCCGTCATAGACGATCTTGACCACCTGATCGGCCGGCTTGACCGAACGGATGACTTCTTCGCCCGTCGCGCGCTCGGTGGCGAAGGCGATGAATTCCTTGACGACCGGCAGGGCGACGTCGGCCTCGAGCAGGGCCACGCGCACTTCGCGCATCGCCTCGGCGACATCCTTTTCGGACAGGGCGCCGCGCCCGGTGATCCGGTCGAAGACGCCTGTCAGCCGCTCGTTCAGAGCCTCGAACATTCACTACCTCGTGTGGCGCAGGTGAAACGGCTCCATACGACAACGGCCCCCGGCGACGATCACGTCGGCGGAGGGTTCTCGCCGGGCTCGTTCTCTTTTGCGGGCTATCGGCCTTGCGGCCTACTTGAGCCCGAATGGGCTGTGCTCAAGTAGCGCGGAGCGCGGTAGCACGACAAAAAAGCTGTCGTCCCGGTGGAGACGCAGGTTCACTTGCGTCGGAAGCGGCGGCTTATGGCGGAAAAACCGCACAAAGGCAACCGGACCGATCCGGTCACGCTATAACAGCCAATATCGGCGCAGGGATTTAGCGGATTGTCATCATCGTGCTAAGAGCCGCGCCCTTTATAGGGGCGGCGCTGTCGCCAGGGTTTCAGACTTCGGGAGAAGCACAGATGAGCAAGGTGCTGGTTATCGGCGCAGGCGGCGTCAGTTCGGTGGCCGTCCACAAGATGGCGATGAACGCGGACATCTTCTCGCATATCACCCTGGCGAGCCGCACCAAGTCCAAGTGCGATGCGATCGCCCAGTCCGTGAAGTCGCGCTTCGGCGTCGATATCGACACGGCGGCCATCGACGCCGACGACGTGGCGGCGACCACCGCGCTGATCCAGAAAGTGCAGCCCGAGTTGGTCGTGAACCTGGCCTTGCCCTATCAAGACCTGTCGATCATGGACGCCTGCCTGGCCGCCGGCGTCGACTATCTGGACACCGCCAACTACGAGCCGCGCGACGAGGCCAAGTTCGAATACAAGTGGCAGTGGGCCTATCAGGATCGTTTCAAAGACGCCGGGCTGATGGCGCTGCTGGGTTCGGGCTTCGATCCCGGCGTGACCTCGGTCTTCACCACCTACATCAAGAAGCACCTGCTGGATTCCATCGAGACGCTGGACATCCTGGACTGCAACGGCGGCGACACCGGCCTGCCCTTCGCGACCAACTTCAATCCCGAGATCAATCTGCGTGAAGTGACCGCGAACTCGCGTCACTGGGAGAACGGCCAGTGGGTCGAAGGCCCGGCGCTGAGCCACAAACAGACCTTCGACTTCGAGGGCGTGGGTCCCAAGAACATGTACCTCATGTACCATGAGGAGCTGGAATCGCTGGCGAAATTCTATCCCGAGATCAAGCGCATCCGCTTCTGGATGACGTTCGGCGACAGCTATCTGAAGCACCTCGAAGTGCTGGAAAACATCGGCATGACCTCGATCGAGCCGATGCAGTTCCAGGGCCGCGAGATCATTCCGATCGAGTTCCTGAAGGCCCTGCTGCCAGAGCCGGCCTCGCTGGGTCCGATCACCAAGGGCAAGACCAACATCGGCGTCATCGCCACCGGCCTCAAGGACGGGGTCAAGAAGACGGTCTACGTCAACAACATCTGCGACCACGAAGAGGCCTATGCCGAGACCGGCAACCAGGCCGTCAGCTACACCACCGGCGTGCCGGCCATGATCGGCGCGGCCCTGATGGTGACCGGCCAATGGAAGGGCGACGGCGTGTTCAACATGGAGCAGCTGGACCCCGACCCCTTCATGGACATGCTGAACAAGCACGGCCTGCCGTGGAAGGTTCAGGACCTGGACGCCCCTCTGGACTTCTGATCGGACCGACTGAATGCAGACCCAGGCCGGCGATCCGGGCGCCTTTGCGCATTTCGACCTGAACCGCGTCGCCTCGCCCGCCTTCGTGGTGGACGAGGCGGCCATCCGCCGCAATCTGTCCGTGTTGAAGGGCGTGCGCGACGGAGCGGAGGCGCGCGTGCTTCTGGCGCTGAAGGCGTTTTCGATGTGGTCGCTGGCCGATGTGGTCGGCGAATACCTCGACGGGGTCTGCGCCTCGGGTCTGTGGGAGGCGCGGCTGGCGCGCGAGTTCTACAAGGGCGAGCTGACCACCTATTCGCCGGCCTATACGGCGCAGGACCTGCCCGAGATCCTGCGTCTGTCGGACCACGTCATCTTCAACAACCCGGCCCAGATCGCCCGTTTCGCGGACCTGATCGCAAAGGCGCGGACTGAAAGGCAGGTGTTCGAGATCGGCCTGCGGCTGAACCCCGAACATTCCGAAGGGGAGGTCGCCAAATACGACCCAGCCCAGCCCTGTTCGCGCCTGGGCTTTCCGGTTTCGCAACTGACGGCCGATCATCTGATCGGCGTCGATGGTCTGCATATCCATGCGCTGTGCGAACAGGACTTCCAGCCGCTGTCGCGCATCTGGGCGGCGGTGGAGCCCAAGCTGGCGCCGCTGCTGGGCGGGATCAAATGGCTGAACCTGGGCGGGGGGCACCACATCACCCGCGCCGACTATCAGACCGACGATCTGATCGCCTTCGTGCGCGATCTGCAGGCCCGGCACGGGGTTCAGGTCTATCTGGAGCCGGGCGAGGCCGTGGCGCTGGACGCCGGCATATTGATCGGCGAGGTGCTGGACGTGTTCGACAACGGCATGCCCATCGGCATCACCGACATTTCGGCTACCTGCCACATGCCCGATGTGATCGAGGCGCCCTATCGCCCCGCACTGCTGAAAGAACCCGAACATGGGGTGACGGTACGGCTGGGCGGGCCGTCGTGCCTGGCCGGGGACATCATCGGCGACTATGTCTTCGCCGAGCGGCCGACGCCCGGAACGCGGATCGCTTTTCTGGACCAGGCCCACTATTCGATGGTGAAGACCAACACCTTCAACGGCGTACCGCTGCCGTCCATCGTGCTGTGGAACTCTCAGACGGATGCGCTGACGACGGTGCGCGCGTTCGACTATTCGGCCTTCCGCGACCGCCTGTCTTAGACGCAAGAAAAAGGGCGGCTCGCGCCGCCCTTCCCTGACCTATTCTTCTTTCGGCACGTCCGCCGCCGGCTCGGCGTCGGGCTTGGGCGTCGAGCCGGGTTCGGTGACGACGATGCCTTCGGGCGGGGCCGACAGTTTCGACAGGTCGCCGCCGGCGCGCAGGACGTCCAGCGCGCGCTGAAGCTGATAGTCCTTTTCCTTGTCGAACTTTTCGCCCGGAGCTTCGCGCGGGGTGTGCGGACCCTTGCGCTCGGCGCCGATGGAGGCGTCCAGGGCCGTGGCGTAGGCGGCCTCGGAATAGATGAAGCTGGAGCGCGAGACGATGCGGGCCTCGGCCTCGTTGCGGGCGACTTCCAGATCCGGCTCGATGCCGATCTTCTGGATCGAGGCGCCCGAGGGAGTGTAGTAGCGCGCGGTCGTGATCGACAGGGCGCCATCCTGGCCCTGACGCAGCGGGATCACGGTCTGGACCGAACCCTTGCCGAAGCTGGTCAGGCCCACGATGGTCGCGCGCTGATGGTCCTTCAGGGCGCCGGCGACGATTTCCGACGCCGAGGCCGAGCCATAGTTGACCAGAACGACCAGCGGCAGACCGCCGGTGACGTCGCCGGGCTTGGCGGAATAGCGCTGGATCTGCTCGGGCTTGCGGCCCCGTTGGCTGACGATCTCGCCGCGTTCCAGGAAGGCGTCGGACACGTCGATGGCGGCGTTCAGCAGGCCGCCGCCGTTGTTGCGCAGGTCCAGGACATAGCCCTTCACCCCCGGCTTCTCGGCCTTGATCTTGGCGATGGCTTCGTTCAGCTCGCGGCCGGTGTTCTCGTTGAAGGTCGAGACGCGCAGATAGCCGAAGTCACCCTCGACCCTGCCTGTGACCGACTGGACCTTGATGACCTCGCGGGTCAGGGTCACTTCCAGCGGGTCTGACCCGTCGCGCAGGAAGGTCACCTTGACGCTGGTGCCCACGGCGCCGCGCAGCTTCTCGGACACCTGGCTGACCGTCAGGCCGGCCGCGTTCTGGCCCTCGATCGAAGAGATCACGTCGCCCGCCTGGACCCCGGCCTTGGCAGCGGGGCTGTCGTCCATCGGCGAGATGACCTTCACCATGCCGCCGTCGGCGCTGATGGTCAGGCCGACGCCCGAATACTGCCCCTCGGTGCGCTCGCGCAGATCATCGTAGTTGGAGGGCGGCAGATAGTTGGAGTGCGGGTCCAGCGCCGTCATCATGCCGGCCAGCGCGGCCTCGATCAGCTTCTTGTTGTCGACCGGGACAACGTAAGCCTGCTCGACGATGCCCACCACGTCGCCAAACAGCTCCAGCATGCGGAAGGTTTCGTTTCGCGGGGTCTGGCTGCTGACAGCAGCGGCGGATCCGCCGAGCACCAGAGCGGCGCAGCCGACGAGGAGCAGTTTACGCATTCGGTCTCTTTCGGTCGGGCCGATCACTGTGGGCGCCGGTGGGAAGGTTAAGGCCCCGTCGTCACGACCAAATCGT
Organism: Brevundimonas fontaquae; assembly: GCF_017086445.1. Classification (NCBI taxonomy): domain Bacteria; kingdom Pseudomonadati; phylum Pseudomonadota; class Alphaproteobacteria; order Caulobacterales; family Caulobacteraceae; genus Brevundimonas; species Brevundimonas fontaquae. Next base: position 108,478 of record NZ_CP070968.1, read on the forward strand.
GGCGACGCGGCGTCCCGCCGATAAAATCAGCGTCAGACGAGAATGCAAAGGACTATTGCGGGTTCACCGCAACCACGGTCCCGGATCGATCGGCCGTTCGTCGCGGCGCAGTTCGAAATAGACATCGCCGTCCGGGCCGCTGCGCCCCAGGGTCTGGCCGTCCGAGACCCGGGCGTCCGGGCCGACATCGACGCTTTCCAACCCGGCGATGACGGCGCGCCAGCCGGGACCGAGGTCCAGCACCACCACATTGCCCCACCCCGTCAACGGCCCGGCGTAGGCGACCTTGGCGTCGGCGGGCGCGGTGACGGCTGCGCGGTCGGCCCGCCAGCGCCAGCCGGAGGTTCCGGCGCCCCAGGTCTGGCTGGGCGCGCCGGCGACGGGCGAACTGAGGCGGCCGCGTCCGGCGGGAAGACGAGCGGTCGGCGTCTCTTCGGCCTGGGTGGTCGGGACCGCGCCGCCCAGTTCGCGGATGCGGCGCTCCAGCACGGCCGCAGCGCGTTCGGCGGCGCGGGCCTCGGCGTTCAGGACGGCGGTCAGGGCGGTCTTGCGCGCCGTCAGCCCCTCGATCTCTCCACGCCGGTCGCCCTGCTCGCTCTCGGTCGTCAGCAGTCGCTCCGAGGACAGGACAGCGAGGCGGCGGATGCGCATGATCTCGGCCTGACGGGCGGCCAGCACCTTGGCGCGGCTTTCCAGATCCGGCGTCATGGCCTTGAGCAGGATGGAGGCGCGCACCGTGTCGATGGCCTTGTCGGCGGGCACCAGCAAGGGCGGCGGCGGGCGGCGGCTCATCATCTGCAGCGCGCTGAGCAGACGGCCTTGGGCGCCGCGCTCGCGCGCCAGGTCCGTCACCAGTTCGGCCTCGCGCTCGGTCAGTTGCTGGAGGCGGGCGCGCTGATCGTCGATCTGACGGTCGCCGGTCTGTTCGTCGGCCCGCAACGAGGCCAGGCGGCGCTCCAACTGGGCCAGTTCGGTCTTGGCGGCGTCAGCGTCGGCGCGCAGACGACGGGCGCGCACCGTCTCGTCGCGGTATTCGGCCTGGATGCGCGACAGTTCGCTCTCGGGCGCCTGGTTGCTCATCGCCGGGGCGGCGCAGACGAAACCCGTCAGCAGGGCCAGCGATAAGGGTATGGCGCGACGCATCTCAGTCGCGATGATAGGGCGATCCGGCCAGGATGGTCACGGCCCGATACAGTTGTTCGGCCAGCATGGCGCGCGCCAGGGCGTGGGGCCAGGTCTGGGGACCGAAGGCCAGGGTCGAGGACGCGGCGTCGCGCACGCTGGCGTCCAGCCCGTCCGCCCCGCCGATGGCGAAGACCAGACGACGCTCACCCTGGTCCCGCAATTTGGCGATGTGGTCAGCGAAGGCGCGCGAGGAATAGGTCTTGCCGCGCTCGTCGCAGGCGATCAGGTGCGATCCTTCCGCGGCCGCGAGGATCAGCTCAGCCTCCGGCGCCTTGCCGGGTCTGCGGGCTTCCAGATCGATCAGTTCGAGGGGACCGAGGCCAAGCGCGCGCCCCGACAGGGTGGCGCGCTTGGCGTAGTCGTCGGCGAGCGTCGCTTCAGGCCCCCGGCCCGGTCGGCCGATGGCGACGATGCTCAGCTTCATGGTGCTAGAGCCTGATCGGATGAGGAGGAATCGCTTCGCGATTCCTCTGAAGCCGTGAATCAGGCTCCAGATGTAAGCGAGAGCATGATTCACGCTTATGTCGGAACCGCGAAGCGGTTCCTTCCAAAACGATCATGCTCTAGTCGCGGACCATGCGGTGGGCGGAATCGACCGCCCAGATCTTTTCGATGTTGTAGAAGGTGCGCACTTCCGGGCGGAACAGGTGCACGATCACATCGCCGGCGTCGATCAGAACCCAGTCGCAGTGCGGCAGGCCCTCGACCTTGGCCTTGCCCAGCCCCTGTTCCTTGAGCGTGCGCAGCAGGTGGTCGGCGATGGCGCCGACGTGACGGTGCGAACGACCGGACGCCACGATCATGGTGTCGGCCATGGCGCTTTTGCCCTTCAGGTCGATCAAGACCATGTCCTGGGCCTTGTCCTCGTCGAGGCGGCTCAGCAGGGCTTCTTCCAGCGGCGTGGAGCCGACGGGGCGGGGAGCGGAATCGTCGAAGCCGCGCGGGGAGGCGTCGGATTCAAAGCCGTCTTCGGAATGGAGAGGTTCGATAGGGTCCATCTCGTGCGCCGTATTCGAGACGGCGGCGTCTTGCGTATCATACGCGGGCGAGGGGGTCAGCGGAGGGCTCCGGGAGCGTTGACTAAAGAAGCCCTCTAGCACGGATGGGCCGCAACGTGAACCGCCGCCCGAATCATCCGGCGATCACGAGGTCGCGCGCACGCCTGCGCCGGTCCTGATCGCCGTGGACGACAGGGGGTTTAGCGGCGCCGTCAGATAGGTCCAGGCGGGCGCCTGAAGCGTCGGCAGAAGCCCCGCCTGCTGTGCGGGAATGCGGAAACCGGCGAAGCGGGCGGCGGCCGGCGCCGTGCGGCTGTCCAGCAGCGAACCCGGCCGGGCGATGACCGCCACCGGCATCAGCCGCATGATGTCGGTCCAGCCGCGCCAGCGATGGAAGCTGGCCAGATTGTCCGATCCCATCAGCCAGACGAAATGCACGCCGGGATGCCGCGCGACCAGAAGGCGCAGGGTGTCCACGGTCCAGGCGACGCCGGCCCGGCTCTCGAAGTCCGAGACGATCATCGACGGACCACGTGCATGCTGGCGCGCCGAGGCCATGCGGTCTTCCAGCGGCGCGCTGTGGCGGGCATCTTTCAAAGGGTTCTGCGGCGAGACCAGCCAGACGACGCGGTCGAGATCCAGACGGCGCATGGCGGTCTCGGCGACATGGGCGTGACCGTCGTGGGCGGGATTGAAGGAGCCGCCGAACAGGCCGACCTTCATGCCTGGAGCGAGGATCAAACCGTCGCGCAGCGCCCCGGAGCGGGGGCCGGCGCCTTTGGGCGCGGGACCGGCGTGGAAGAAGGACAAGCGGCGTCTCGGGCGGCGGGCGTTATGCTCAGCGGCGCCCTTATAGCGCGCGCCCATGCTCCGCCTACAGAATTCGTTCTCAGACGGCGGCGTCGAACAGGGCGTCGCGCGCCACGTCGGCATGGGTCATGGGGAACAGATGCCCGCCGCCGGACACGACCTCGACCGAGACATTGGGCAGGCCGCGGGGCTGAACCGGCACATGGGTCAGGGCGCCGTATTCGGCTTTGAGGATGCGAACCGGCCCGGGATAGCGTTTCATGGCCCGCCACGGATCGTGCGCCTGGGCTGCGTAGTTGGCCGCCTCCCAGGCCGGCGCGGCGGTCAGGCTGAACCCGCCGTCGCCTTCGCTCAGGCCTTCGGACAGGTAGTCGGCCAAAACCATGTCGGGCCAACCCTTGAAGGCGCCGCGCCCGCGATAGGCGGCCATGGCCTGTTCGCGGCTGTCGAACTGGCTGCGACGGCGCAGGGTGGCCTTGGCGATGGGGATCGCCTTCATCAGCTTGTGGGCGAAGGGCAGGTTGAAGGCGAAGACCGCCGAGCGTTTCCAGATCACCGGATCGAACAGCACCAGGCTGGACACCCGATCCGGCCGGACGGCGGCCGCCAGAAGCGAGGCCGTGCCGCCCATCGAATGGCCAGCCATGACCACGGGCGGACCGTCAATGGCTTCGAGCAAAGCCAGCAGGTCGTCGCGGTGGTCCAGCCAGCTGGTCTTGGGCCGGGCGAAGGTCGGCAGCGCAGACCGTCCATGGCCGCGCAGATCCGGCGCCCAGATCCGCAAGGACGCCGACAGCGGCGACAAGAGGCTGCGATAGGTGGCGGCGTTGAAGCCGTTGGCGTGAGAGAAGATCAGATCGACCGGCCGGTTCGGATCGCCGAAATCCAGCACGGCCATCTTGCCGGCGCCCCAGCGATTGTCGATCGGCACGGACAGGCGACGCGGTGGGGACATCAACGCCGCGTCCATGGTCATGCGACGTCGCGACAGGCGGCGCAGCGACCGTGCGCCTCGATCGTGGTGCGGGCGATGGCGTAGCCGGCGGCCGATGCGGCGGCGTTCATGGCGCTCTGGTCCGGTCCGCTGACCTCGCGCGTCGCGCCGCAGCAGTCGCAGATCAGGAAGGCGGCCGCATGGGCGGCCTCGCCATCGTCGGTACAGGCGACATAGGCGCTGATGGAGGCGATGCGGTGGACCATGCCCAGCCGTTCCAGAAACTCCAGCGCGCGATAGACGGTGGGCGGCTTGGCGGCCTGACCGTCTTCGCCGAAGCGCGCGATCAGATCGTAGGCCTTCACCGGCTCGCCGCTTTCCAGCAGCAGGGCCAGGACGCGCCGGCGCTGGGCGGTCATCCGCTCGCCCTGCTGGACCGCGCGCGCCTCAGCCGCCGCCAGGGCGCGGTCCAGCGCCCCGCCGTTCAGGCCGGAGTGGTCATGGTCGTGATCGCAGGCGGAACCCATACGCCACAGCTAATGGCTGGCGCCCCCCACTGCAACCGACGCATCGCGGGTTTGCCGGTTGCGCGGCGTTGGGCTAGAAGGCGCGCCTCCGATCTTTAACCAGAGCGTCCTCGCTTCATGACCGACACGAACAATTCGCCGCTTGAAGGCAACGTCCTCTTCTACACCAACCCCGAACCGCTGGATCAGAGCGTCCACGGCGGCCTGGGCGTGAACCCGAGCGACAAGCCCTACGCCTTCGTGGCCCAGACCAATATCGTGCCGCTGACGGTCACCGAGTTCTCGGCCGCCGCCCTGTCCTATCCGATCATCTTCACCGGCGATAACCGCCAGCCGGTCGCCGTGATGGGCCTGAGCTCCAACGAGAACCTGTTCGTCGCGCCCGACGGCGAGTTCCGCGCCGACGCCTATGTGCCGGCCTATGTGCGTCGCTATCCGTTCGTCTTCGCCGACGACAAGCAGAACCAGCGCCTGATCCTGTGCATCGACCGCGGCGCGTCGATCGTCGCCGAAGGCGGCCAGAACCCGCTGTTCGTCGACGGCCAGCCCAGCGACTACACGAACATGGCGATGGAGTTCTGCAACAACTTCGAGCAGGAGCGCCAGCGCACCGAGGGCTTCGTCGCCCTGGTCAAGGATCTGGACCTGCTGGACGTCCGCGAAGCCCACTTCACGCCGCGCAATCCCGACGGCACGCCGGGTCAGCCGCAGAAGCTGGCCGAATACTATGCGGTGTCGGAAGACAAGCTGCGCGCCCTGCCCGCCGAGAAGCTGGTCGAGCTGCGCGACAACGGCGCACTGGGCCAGATCTACGCCCACCTGGTGTCGTTGGTCGGTTGGGATCGCCTGATCGCCATGGCCGTGATGCGCCAGGCCCAGGCCCCGACCTCGGTCAACTAAGACCCAGTCTGTCGAAGATCGATCAACGCCCCGCCGGTTCGCCGGCGGGGCGTTTGTCGTTTCAGCGGCGCGAGAACAGCGCCCGGGTCAGGCAGGAAAAGACCAGACGCCCGGCCTCGTCCAGAAGGTCATGCGAGGCGATGACGATGCCCTTGGCGTCGCCGACCGGATCCTTGCCCATCACCGTCATGCGACCCCGCAGGAGTTCGCCCGCCGGCGGATTGCGCATATAGCGCAGCCCATCGACGGCTAAGACCTTGGTCTGGGCCCAGCCGCCGGATTTGTCGGCCGCAAGACGGCTCCACAGCACATAGACCATGGCGTCCGGCGCGCCGTAGGCCACGTCCCAGCCCGGCGAGAACCGCTCGATAAAGACGTCCAGCGCCCCCTGATCGACCGCACAGGCGCCGAGCGGCACGACCTGCCCCACCTCCAGGTCTTCGAAATGGATGTGCAGCGGATCGCTCATGCGCAGACCTTGGGTTCAGGCGGGTTCTTCGGAAACGCGAACCAGCAGCTTGCCGTCGTGATCGCCCGTGAACAAGCGATTCAACGATCCCACCGCGCCTTCCAGCCCGTCGTCGACGTGAACCTTCCACTTCACCCGGCCGTCCGCCAGCCACGGGCCCATCTCCGCCACCATTTCGCGGGCGCGCGGGGCGTAGTCCAGGACCAGGAAGCCCTGGACGTGCAGGCGATGGGTGATGATGCGCGCGAAGTTCGGCGAAGGCGGCGCCTTGGTCGCATTGTAGGAGGACACCAGGCCGCAGACCGCCATCCGGCCGTGGACCTTCAGCCGGTTGAACACCGCGATCATGATGTCGCCGCCGACATTCTCGAAGTTCAGATCGACGCCGTCGGGGGCCAGACGGTCCAGCGCCTTGCCGACATCCTCGTTCTTGTAATCGATGGCCGCGTCGAAGCCGAGTTCGTCGGTCAGCCAGGCGCACTTCTGCGGGCCGCCCGCGACGCCGATGACGCGACACCCGCGCTGTTTGGCGATCTGCCCTGCGATGGAGCCGACCGCGCCGGCGGCCGCCGAGATGACGATGGTCTCGCCTTCCTTGGCCTTCAACACATCGGTGACGCCGAAATAGGCGGTCAGGCCGGTCATGCCGAGCACGGACATATTGGCCGTCAACGGCAGGCCGGGCGCACGGTGGACCGGGCGAAGACCGCTTTCCTGCACGACCGCATAGTCGGCCCAGCCCCCCGAGGTCGGCATGACGACATCGCCGGCCTTGAAGCGGCTGGATCGCGAGGCTTCGACCACGCCCAGCGTCAGGCCGCGCATGACCTCGCCCAGGCCGACCGGCGGCAGATACCCCTCGGAATCGTTCATCCAGGTGCGATTGGTCGGGTCCAGCGACAGATAGACGGTGCGGACCAGCACCTCGGTCTCCTTCAGATCAGGGATGGCCGTATCGACCAGTTCCAGATCTCCGGGCTGGATCAGGCCTTTGGGGCGCTGGCGCAGCACCCATTGACGGTTCGTCTTGCCGCTTGTCGAAGCCATTGGCGTCTCTCCGTGCGTTTTCTTTGACCACCATCTTGGCCGCGACGGCGGCCTCGGTCGAGATGCGCGCCAAGAAAAAAGCGACCCTTGCGGATCGCTTTGAAGTAGCATCATCGAGAATGAGGCGCGGAGGCGGCATGATCAGCTTTCGCAGATCAAGTCGGGGGGCGTCGCCGCCTCCACGAACCGATAACGACGGCGTCTGAAACCGGTTCCCGACCTTGATCGCTTTTTTTGCGCTTTCGTACTTTGGCCCACCAATGCTGGCGCAAACCAAAGAAAAGGCCTCGATCCCGAGGGACCGAGGCCGATCTTGGCGCCGGACAAAGACCGCGTTTTTAAGCGGCTTCCTTCTGGCGTGACGGGTGGAAGAACAGCGCCTGGCTGATCGCCGCCTTCACCGTTTCCGGCTGGAAGGGCTTGGTGATCAGGAAGGTTGGCTCGGGACGTTCGCCGGTCAGCAGGCGTTCCGGGAAGGCGGTGATGAAGATCACCGGCACGTCCATGGTCTTCAGGATATCCTTGACCGCATCGATGCCCGACGAGCCGTCGGCCAACTGGATGTCGGCCAGAACCAGACCCGGCTTGTGGCGGGCGACGGCGTCGATCGCCTCGTCGTGCGTCGTCGCGGTGCCCGTGACGCGGTGGCCCAGTTCCGTCACCAGGCTTTGGATGTCGGCCGAGATGATGGCCTCGTCCTCGATGACCAGAACATCGGTAGCCAGTTCGGCGTCGATGTCGGCCTGGGCGTCGGCGATCAGACGCTCCACGTCGCGCGGATCGGCGGACAGGATTTGCGCAGCTTCCGAAGGGGTGAAGCCTTCAAGGGCGGTCAGCAGGAACGCCTGACGCGAGCGCGGCGCGATACGCAGCAGACGCTGCGAGGCGTCGCTGCCCGTGGTTTCCAGCGTGCCGGTTTCCAGCTGCGCGCCGGTCGAGGACCAGATGGCGTGGAAGACATGATAAAGGGCAACCCGCGGCGTCATATCGGCCGACAGTTGCTGCTCGCCGGCCGCCAGGGCCTCCAGAGCGACACGGACATAGTTGTCGCCCGTGGATTGATCGCCGGTCAGGGCGCGTGCGTAACGGCGCACATAAGGAAGATGCGGCGCGAGTCTGGCCAGAAGGCTCATTCAGATAGTCCCCGACAAATCATAGCCCAATCCCGCGGGGGAAGGGCGCTGTAGGCGGATTAAACGTCGCATTCGCACCACGGTTCCGCCGCTGCGAACAAGCTTTAGCATTAAAAGCCGTTCATGCAGGAACCCTGCAGGTCTGATGACGTTTGAGACCGACATCTTCTCATGATGACAGTTGGGTGGGCTTGGCTCTGTCTATGATCGATTCTCCAGACTCCTCTCGTGCCAAAGGCGACCCAAAGGGGGAGGCAGGGCTTGAAGAAGCTCGTCTTCGCCAGCAGGCTATCGGCGTCAAGCTGCGGCATATGTTCGACGAGGTCGTCAACGAACCCGTGCCCGATGAGTTTCTCGACATTCTAAAACGCGCCGACGCCAAGGCTTCGGACGACGCCGCATGAGCACCTCACGCCTGGGGGCCGCTCCCAAACCCGCCTCGGCCGATGACGAGGGCTTCAAGCGCGAACTGGTGCTGCTGATCCCGCATTTGCGCGCCTTCGCCCGGACCTTGACCGGCGACCCGACCGCGGCCGACGATCTGGCGCAGGACGCCATGATGAAGGCCTGGGACGCGCGCGCCAGCTATCAGATGGGCACGAACATGAAGGCCTGGACCTTCATGATCCTGCGCAATCAGTTCTATTCCGAAAAGCGCCGCTCGTGGCGTCAGTCGCAGCTGGATCAGGAAGCGGCTGAACGGACACTGGTCGCCGTGGACGATCCCGAGGCGCCCGTTGCTCTGGACGAGTTGCGTCAAGCCTTGAAGACCCTGCCCGAAGAGCAGCGCGAGGCCCTGATCCTGGTTGGCGCCGGCGGCTTCGCCTATGAAGAAGCGGCCGAAATCTGCGGTTGTGCGGTGGGCACGGTGAAGAGCCGCGTCAGCCGCGCACGCCGGGCCTTGCAAGCCACCTTGGAGCGGGGCGGTTACGGCCGTGACGGCAAGGCGGCAGGCGACGCCATGCGCACGATCCTGGGCGAGGCCGACAGGCTGGCCGGCGCCCGGAGCTGATCTGCGGTGAACGAGACGACCAGGGAGACCTCACGGTCGCGGCTCGGTCGCACGTGGCGCACGGATCGCTTTCAGGGCATCCGCTTTCGGCTGGGCGCGGCCATGGCCATGGCCTTGTTGCCGATCTTCGTGCTCAGTCTGATCCAGACCCAGGCGGACTTCCAAAGACAGGCCGACGACCGGCAGGTGGATCTTCAACTGGCGGCCGAACGTAGCGCCTCCAGCGCCAAGGCGCAGTTGGATAGCGCGCAGGTGCTGTTGCGCGCGCTCAGCCCCGATGCGGTCGGCCCCTATTGCGCGCCGCGCCTCACGGCGCTGGTCGGACGTCTGGAAGGCTATGAAGGTCTCTATCGCATCAGCCCGACGGGTGAGGCGGTCTGTGCCTCGGGCCGAACAGACGGCGTGAGATCCGGAGTCGCGCCCGCCGCACAGGCGACGTGGTTCCAGCGGCTGCGCAATGGCGAAGAACTGGTCGTCATGCGCGCCCCCGACGGCGCGGGCTATGAAGGCGCGCTGATCGTGGCCACCCGCGCTGAGCGACCGATGGGCCGGTTCGACGGCGCCATGGTCGCCGTGATCCCCTTCTCCGCCCTGCAGCCCGATGTCACCGATCCCGCCCTGCCCTCGGGTGCACAAGCGGCCCTGACCGACGGCGCCGGGCGCATTCTGACGGCCAGTGATCCGGACGTGTTCAAACTGTCGGCCGGAGACGACATCGCCGGCTGGGTGGCCCGCGCGCGCGACCAGGGATCGGCGGTGTTCGAGGCCAAGGATTCGCAGAACCGCCGCCGCGACTATGCGGGCGCGGCCCTTGCCGGCGGCGACCTTTACGCCCTGCTGTCGGCCCCGGCGCCCGGGTGGCTGTCCTGGGCGCGGCTCAACCCGATCGGCACCCTGCTATTGCCGCTGGGGGCGTGGCTAACAGCCTTCGCGGCGGTCATGCTGCTGTCTGAGCGCATCTTTATCCGCTGGTTGGATTATCTGGAGCGGGTCGCGGGCATTTACGCCAAGGGCCGGTTCTCGGTGCGTCCGCTGCAGGCGATGAATGCCCCGTCCGAGATCCGCACCATGGCGCGCACTCTGGATGAGATGGCCGAAGCCATCACCGTGCGTGACCGTGAACTGACTGACGCCCTGACGGAAAAAGACGCGCTGATGCGCGAAATCCATCACCGGGTGAAGAACAACCTTCAGATCATCTCGTCCCTGCTGTCGATGCAGCAGCGCGCCCTGACCGATGCGCCGGCTAAGGCGGCGCTGGGTGATACGCGCCAGCGCATCTCGGCCTTGGCCCTGATCTATCGCACCCTGTATCAGAGCAACGACATTCGCCATGCCGATGCGCGCGAGTTCCTGAACGAACTTGTGGGGCAACTGGTCGCCAGCGAGGCCGGGCGCGGACCGGTGGTCATCAGCTCGGTGGACGCCGATTCCCTGCACGTCGATCCCGACAAGCTGGCGCCCCTGGCGCTGTGGCTGGTCGAGGCGGTGACAAACGCCCAGAAGCACGCCTTCGCCGGCAGCGGCGGGGAGCTGAAGGTGCGCTTCCGCGTCCAAGGCGAGAAATCGGTTCTGGAAGTCGAGGACGACGGCCCCGGCGCCCAGGCCGGGGCCGAGGTCGGGGTGGGCCGCACCCTGATGAGCGCCTTCGCCAAACAGCTGCGCGGCGAGACCGAGTTCGTGACCCCGCCGGGAAGTGGGACCATCGCCCGCATGACCTTCGCCACCCCGGAAGCGCTCGCGCCCGTCGATCCGGCGGACAAGACGCCCGGAACCGCAGCGCTGGCGTCGCGTTGATGAGGCGAGACCGGCGGAGTTTCACCCCGGCCAACCCTGGAGCTTCCCCTATGCGCAAGATTTTCGTTCTGGTCGCCGCCGCCGCCGCCCTGACCACCGCCGCCTGCAACACCGTTGAAGGCGTGGGCCGCGACACCCAGGCCGCCGGCCAGGCCGTGACCGGCGCCGCCCAAGACGCCAAGAACTAATCGACGGCCGCAGCCCAGGCTGCAGCATTCGACCGGCAAGGCCCCGCATCGTCGGGGCCTTGTTCGTTTCAGGACCGCGACAGGAGCCATCCCGTGAACCACACCGCCCGCGACACCGGCCTTAAACTCTTGCGCCAGCACGCCCTGATCGCCGGCAAGGCCATTCCGGCCAACGACGGCGGCATCGCCGTCGATGATCCGGCGACAGGCGATGTGATCGGCCATGTCCCCGATCTGGGCGCCGCCGAAACCGAACAGGCCATCGCGGCGGCGAACGAGACGTTCAAGACCTGGTCGCGATCCGATCCGCACGCGCGTGCGGCCTTCCTGCGCAAATGGGCGGCGCTGATCGACGACAATCTTGAGGGTCTGGGCGCCCTGATGGCGCTGGAAAACGGCAAGCCGTTCGAGGAGGCCAAGGGCGAGGTCACCTATGCCAACGGCTTCCTGAAATGGTTCGCGGGTCAGGCCGAACGGTTGATCGGCGAGACCCAGGACAGTCCGCTGGGCCATCTGATCCTGACCTATCGAGAGGCGGTCGGGCCATGCGCCCTGATCACGCCCTGGAACTTCCCCGCCGCTATGCTGACGCGAAAGCTGGGGCCGGCGTTCGCGGCAGGCTGCACCGCCGTGGTCAAGCCGGCCAGCCAGACGCCCTTCACCGCCATCGCCCTGGCCGAACTGGCCTATGAAGCCGGCCTGCCGAAAGGCGCCCTGTCGATCGTCACCGGGGATGCCGCCACGATCGGCAAGGCGCTGACCGATAGCCCGGACATTCGCAAACTGTCCTTCACCGGTTCGACCGGCGTGGGCCGCAAGCTGGCCGAGCAATGCGCCGAAACGCTGAAGCGGGTGTCGATGGAGCTGGGCGGCGCGGCGCCCCTGATCGTCTTCGCCGACGCCGATTTGGATCTGGCGGTCGACGAAACCATCAAGGGCAAGTTCAGGAACTCGGGCCAGACCTGCGTCTGTCCGAACCGCGTCTATGTGGAGCGGTCGGTCGCCGAAACCTATGCCGAGAAACTGGCCGCCGAGGTGGCCAAGATCGTGGTCGGTCCCGCCTTCGACGACGGCGTGAAGGTCGGGCCGCTGATCGAGGACAAGGCCATCGACAAGGTCGAAAAACATGTGGCGGCGATCAAGGCCGACGGCGGCCGGGTCTTGACCGGCGGGTCGCGTCACGATCTGGGCGGCCGCTTCTTCCAGCCGACCGTGACCCTGGGCGGCGACGACGCCCTGTTCCGCGAGGAAGAGACGTTCGGCCCCATGATCCCCGTCTTCGCCTTCGACACCGAGGACGAGGCGCTGGAGAAGGCCAACGCCAGCGACTATGGCTTGGCCTCCTATCTGTTCACGCGCGATCTGGACCGCGCCATGCGATTCAGCCGGCGGATCGAGGCGGGGATGTGCGGGGTCAACACCGGACTGATCTCCACCGCCGTCGCGCCGTTCGGCGGGGTCAAGCAGTCGGGCTATGGCCGCGAAGGCTCGATCCACGGCATCGACGAATATGTGGATATCAAGACGGTGACGCTGGCGCTGAAATAGCGCCGGGTCGCCGTGCAAGGAAGGGCTGCTTGCTCTGCAACCGAAGTGGGCTAAGGTGCAACGATGTTGACCGCACTTCTCGCCGCCATGCTGGCCCAGACCGCTCCGGCTCCATCGTCGCCTCCCGTCGTCTGGGCCGAGCCCCCGAGGGTGGAAACGCCGCCCAAGGCGCTTGAAGCAGGGGCTTCGGGTTCGGTCGTGCTGCGATGCGTCTTCATGGAGAACGGCGCAGCCACGAACTGCGTCGTCGTTTCCGAAACACCTGCGGGCATGGGCTTTGGTCGCGAAGCCATCCGCGGCATCAGATCGGCGCGCGCTCAGCCAGGCCAGACCGGACCACGTGAAGTTAGACTGAACTTCTCCACGCGCTGATCCTGAGGTCACGCCTGTAATTCGCCGCGCTTCTGCGGCATAAGCCCGCGATGAAGTTCCTCGACCAGGCCAAGATCTATATCCGCTCCGGCAACGGCGGCGCGGGCTCCGTGTCGTTTCGACGCGAGAAATTCATCCCGAACGGCGGGCCGGACGGCGGCGACGGCGGCAAGGGCGGGGATGTCTGGATCGAGGCGGTCGACGGTCTGAACACCCTGATCGACTATCGCTATCAGCAGCATTTCAAGGCCCAGACCGGCCACCACGGCCAGGGGCGCCAGATGCACGGCGGCAAGGGCGAGGACGTGCATCTGAAGGTGCCCGTCGGCACCCAGGTGCTGGACGAGGACAAGGAAACGGTTCTGCTGGACATGGATACGCCAGGCAAGATGGAGCTGCTGCTGAAGGGCGGCAACGGCGGCTGGGGCAATGTACGCTTCAAGGGACCGACCAATCAGGCGCCGACCTACGCCAATCCTGGTCAGGAAGGGCAAGAGCGCTGGATCTGGCTGCGGCTGAAGCTGATCGCCGACATCGGTCTGGCGGGCCTGCCCAATGCCGGCAAGTCGACCTTCCTGTCGGCCGCAAGCGCCGCCAAGCCCAAGATCGCCGACTATCCGTTCACCACCCTGGCCCCGAACCTGGGGATGGTGGACCTGTCGCCGTCCGAGCGTTTCGTCATCGCCGACATTCCCGGTCTGATCGAGGGCGCCAGCGAAGGCGCGGGACTGGGCACGCGCTTCCTTGGTCACGTCGAACGCTCGGCCAGCCTGATCCACCTGATCGACGGCACCCAGGACGACGTGGTCGAGGCCTACCGTATCATTCGGGGGGAGCTTGAAGCCTATGGCGAGGGTCTGGCGGACAAGGCCGAGATCCTGGCCCTGAACAAGATCGACGCCCTGACGCCCGAGGCGCGCGAGGAGAAGGCCGCTGAACTGGAGGCCGTAGCCGGTCGCCGTCCCATGCTGGTGTCCGGCGTGTCGGGCGAGGGTGTGCCCGCCCTGCTGCGCGCCGCCTGGGCCGAGGTGAAGAAGACGCGCGGCGCCTTGGCCGGCGACAGCGACGCGGACCAGATCAGCGGCTGGCAGCCCTGATCAGGCCTCCGCTGCGGGTTCCGGTTTGGGTTTGCGGCGGGTCGATTTGGGCCTGTCGGTCGTCTTGCCCTCGTTCGCATAGGGCTCGCCGTCGCCCGACAGCAGGATCGCCATCCACCGCGAGCCCTTGAACTCGGCCAGGATCGCCATGGCCATGACCGCCAGCGGCGTCGACAGGAACATGCCGACCACGCCCCACAGCTTGCCCCAGAAGGCCAGGGCAAGCAGCACCACGACCGGGTCGATGTTCTGGTTGTCGCCCTGCATGCGCGGCTGGATGAAGTTGCCGACGACGAACAGGATGACCTGCAACCCCACCAGCAGGATGGCGGCGGGCCAGTAACTTTCGAACTGGACCAGGGCGAACAGCGGCGGCGCAAGGCCCGCGACGGCCCCGCCCAGCACGGGGATGAAGCCGACGATGAAGATGACGAAGGTCCAGAACTCGGCATTCTGAAGCCCGACCGCCCGCATCAGAATCCAGGCGACGACGCAGATCATCGCGCCGGTCACCGACTGCACCCAGATATAGCCCTCGACCCCGCCGCGCACGCGCTGGAACACCGCGACCGCCTCGTCGCGCTGGGCCTCGGACGGGAACATGGCGATGATCTTGCGCCGGAACCCAACCTGAGAGGCCAGGAGAAAGCCCAGATAGATCAGGACGAAAAAGGCGCCCGAGGCGATGCCCTGCACCTGGAAAGCCATGGAGGTCAGCCAGCCGCGCACATCGACGCCGTTGATCAAATCCTGCGCCGTGGGCGGATTGGCCAGACGCACCAGCCCATAGGCGTCGCGAATTATCTGATCGATGCGCGGGCCGATGTTCTGGGACACGCCGGACGCCTCGCCGAAGAAGCCCGCCGCCCCGTTCACGATGATGGCGATGGAGGCGAAGAAGGCCAGCACCACCAGCGTCAGGGCCGCGATCCCGGCCATGCGGCTGTTCAACGGCGTGCGCGCCTCGACCGACCGCTTCACCCCATCGATCATGATCAAGAGAAAGATGGCCATCGCCAGCGGCGTCAGAATGTCCCGCAGCCAGTAGATCGCCGCCCCGGCCGCCACCGTGGCGATGACGCCGAGAGCATTGCGAGCGGCGACCGAGGACGGCGTGGCGATGGGGTTTTTCATGACCGTGTTGTCGAACCGCCCGCCGTCGCCGTCAATCGCTGTTCCGAGCGCGCGGGGAACGCGCTAGACCTTTGCCGGAGCCCCATCGGAGACCCCAATGCCCGACGCCCTGCCCGGCCTGTTCCTCGGCCAGTCCGACGCCGCCCAGCCGGAAAACCTGTTGTTCAACCGCGCCAACCGCCACGGCGTCGTCGCCGGCGCGACCGGGACAGGCAAGACGGTCACGCTGCAGATCATGGCCCAGGGCTTTTCCGACGCCGGGGTGCCGGTCTTCTGCGCCGATGTGAAGGGCGACCTGTCGGGCATCTCCCAGGTGGGTGCGCCGAATGAGAAGCTGATCGCCCGCGCAGCCGAGATGGGCCTGACCCTGACGCCGCGCGCCGCCCCCACCGTCTTCTGGGACCTGTACGGGCAGAAGGGACATCCGATCCGCACCACCGTGTCGGAAATCGGCCCGGTGCTGATGGCGCGGATGCTGAACCTGAACGACGTGCAGGAGGGCGTGCTGACCGTCGTCTTCCACGTCGCGGACAAGGAAGGTCTGCTGCTGCTGGACCTCGACGATCTGAGAAGCCTGCTGGTCTATGTCGGTGAGAACGCCGAGCGGATCGGGCGCGAGGTCGGCAACGTCGCCCCCGCCTCCATCGCCGCCATCCAGCGCGCGCTGTTGCAGGTCGAGCAGCAGGGCGGCGACGCCTTCTTCGGCGAACCGGCGCTGAAGCTGGAAGACATGATCCGCGTCGGCCTGGACGGCCGGGGCCAGGTCAATGTGCTGGATTCGACCCGGCTGATGAACAGTCCGCGCCTGTATGCGGCCTTCCTGCTGTGGCTGCTGTCGGAGCTGTTCGAGCAGCTTCCCGAGGTGGGCGATCCGGAAAAGCCGCGCCTGGTCTTCTTCTTCGACGAGGCGCACTTGCTGTTCAACGACGCCCCGCGCGCCCTTTTGGAAAAGGTCGAACAGGTCGTGCGCCTGATCCGGTCAAAAGGCGTCGGGGTCTATTTCGTGACGCAAAATCCGGCCGATATCCCCGACAGCGTCTTGGCCCAGCTGGGCAACCGCATCCAGCACGCGCTTCGCGCCTATACACCGTCCGAGCAGAAGGGGCTGAAGGCCGCCTCGCAGAGTTTCCGAGCCAACGCCGCCTTCGACACGGCCGAGGCCATTCAGGGTCTGGGCGTGGGCGAGGCCCTGGTGTCCGTGCTGGACGAAAAGGGCGCGCCGACCATCGTGGCCCGCACCAAGATCCGCCCGCCGGCCTCGCGCCTGGGTCCCGCGACCGATACTGAGCGCGCCGCCGTCATGGCCGCCAGCCCGGTGCGGGGCCTTTACGAGCAGGTGCTGAACCGCAAATCCGCCGCCGAAATCCTGGCCAATCGCCACAGCGCCGCCGATCAGGCTGAAGTTCAGGCCAAGGCGCAGGCCGAGGCCGACAAGGCCGCCGCCATCCAGGCCAAGGCCGATCAGAAGGCCGCCGAAGCGCGGGCGAAGGCTCAGGCTCAAGCCGAAGCGCGGGCGTCGCGCGAGGCCGCGAAGCCTGCGCGTCGATCCACCCGCGAAACCCCGGTCGAGGCCCTGACCAAATCGGTCCTGCGCACGGCCGGGTCGACCCTGACCCGCGAGCTGATGCGCGGTCTGCTGGGCGGGTTGAAGCGGCGCTAGGTTCCGCTCGGGTCTTGCAACGGGGCGGGGGCGAGCGCATCTCCCGCCCATGTTCATCCAGACCGAACCCACGCCCAATCCGAACGTGCTGAAGTTCCTGCCCGGCCGCGATGTCTCGCCGACCGTCGCGCTGGAATACCGCACCATCGACGAGGCGACGGCCTCTCCGCTGGCTGAGGCCTTGTTCGAGCTGGAAGGCGTCGACGGCGTCTTCTTCGGCGCGGACTACGTTTCCGTCACCCGTCAGCCCCAGGGGCCGGAATGGTCGGAGATGAAGGCGCCGATCCTGGGCGTCGTCATGGATCACTTCGTCTCGGGTCAGGCGCTGACGCGCGGCGCCGGCGGCGAAAACGACGGCCATGCCGAGGACGACAGCGAGATCGTCGCCGAGATCAAGGCCCTGCTGGACAGCCGCATCCGACCCGCCGTAGCCCAGGACGGCGGCGACATCCTGTTCGATTCCTTTGACGAGGCGACCGGCGTGCTGAACCTGCGGATGCGCGGCGCCTGCGCCGGCTGCCCGTCGTCGTCGGCGACCTTGAAGGCCGGGGTCGAGCAGATGATGCGCCACTATGTGCCCGAGGTGACGCGGGTCGAGCAGACCCTCTGATCCGGACGCGGTGGCGGTTCTGCAACGCGCCGCCTAGAAGACGCCCATGAGACTTCTGGTGATCGATACGGCGCTCGGCGCCTGCACGGCGGCGGTGTTCGAGGACGATCGCGCGCTCGCCGTGCGCTTCGAGCCGATGACCAAGGGACATCAGGAACGGATCGGCAGCCTGGTGCGCGACGTCATGGCCGAGGCGGGCGGCGGTTTCGACAGCCTGGACCGGATCGGCGTCACGGTCGGACCGGGCTCGTTCACCGGTCTGCGCGTCGGTCTGGCCTTTGCTCAGGGTCTGGGCGCGGCGCTGGATCGGCCGGTCGTCGGTCTGTCGGCGCTGGACGCGCTCGCCGCCTCGCTCGCCAATCACGACGGCCCCATCGCGGCCCTGATCGATGCGCGGCGCGGTCAGGTTTATGCGCGCCTCTTCGCCGACGGTGGGCCGCTTGGCCCCGATGAAGCGTTGTCGGTGGAAGAGGCCGCGCGGCGGATCGCCGACATCGGACCGGGCGTCGCCTTGGTCGGCAATGGCGCAGCGGTCGTGACGCAGGCCTTTCCCCACCTGACCTTCGCGCATCTGGACGACCGGGTTGCGCCGTCGCCGGAAGCGCTGGCGCACCTGGCCGCCGTCGCCGATCCTGCGACCCAGCCGCCCCGTCCGCTCTATCTGCGCGCGCCCGACGCCACGCCGCCCAGCCGCCTGCCGGGTCAGCCACGCCAGCTCGCGTCATGACGGCGGCGGACCCCGCCTCACTCGCCGCCCTGCACGCCCAAGCCTTTGCCGCGCCGTGGGGCGCCGACACCTTCGCCGATCTGTTGTCGCAGCCAGGCGTGCTGGCGGTCAGCGAGTCCGACGGCTTCATCCTGATCCGGACCGTGGTCGACGAAGCGGAAATCCTGACCCTGGCCGTGGCGCCATCCGCGCGCCGCCACGGACTGGGGCGACGTCTGGTCGAGGCGGCGGCCGTCGCTGCGGTCCAGGCCGGCGCGACGCGGCTGTTCCTGGAGGTCGCCGACGACAATATCGCCGCGCGCGGCCTTTATGAGCGAACCGGTTTCGACCCGATCGGTCGCCGCAAAGCCTATTATGCGGGGGCCGACGGATCGCGGACCGATGCGGTGGTGATGAGTCGCGACCTCTGTGCGCCTGACGCCAACCTGACGCTTCCCTGATGCGATCCAAGCCCCTATTCTAGGCGCATGGACCGGATCGAAAAACTCTGCGCCGAGCGCGGCATGCGTATGACCGAACAGCGCCGGGTGATCGCCCGGGTGCTGTCCAACGCCGCGGACCACCCGGATGTCGAGGAGCTGTATCGCCGCGCCTCGGCCATCGATCCGCACATCTCCATCGCCACCGTCTATCGCACCGTGCGCCTGTTCGAAGAGGCGGGCGTGGTCGAGAAGCATGATTTCGGCGACGGCCGCAGCCGCTATGAAGAGGCCGGCGACGATCACCACGACCACCTGATCGACACCAAGTCGGGTGAGGTGATCGAATTCTTCGACGCCGAGATCGAGCGGCTGAAGAACGAGATCGCGGAGCGGCTGGGCTTCCAGCTGATCGGCCACAAGCTGGAGCTTTACGGTGTGGCCATCGAAGGCGCAGAGCCGTCCAAGCGCGAAGGTCTGATCTTCACCCGCCACGCGGCGCGCGTCGATCCCGCCGATGTGGATGCGGGCTGACGCTCGGCTTGTCGCGACGCTTGCGGGCGATCATAAGCCCACGATGACCGAGACCCTGGTTCCTCAAGTCGAGACGGCGCCCGAAAAGCGTCTGTTCATCAAGACCTACGGCTGTCAGATGAACGTCTATGACTCCGAGCGCATGGCCGATGTGCTGCGCCCGCTGGGTTATGGCGTCACCGACGACGTGAAGGCCGCCGACTTCGTCATCCTGAACACCTGCCACATCCGCGAAAAGGCGGCCGAGAAGATCTATTCCGAGCTCGGCAAGCTGCGCGAGATGCGCGACATCCGGCGCGAGACCGGCGGAGACCTGACCATCGCCGTCGCCGGCTGCGTCGCCCAGGCCGAGGGCGAGGAGATCATGCGTCGCCAGCCGGCCGTCGATATCGTCGTCGGTCCCCAGGCCTATCACCAGTTGCCCGAGCTTCTGACCCGCACGGCGCGGGCGCGGGGCGAGCGGATCGGCGCCGACTTCGCTCCCGACGACAAGTTCGACGCCCTGCCTGCGGCCCGCTTCACCGAGGGGCCGACCGCCTTCCTGACGGTGCAGGAGGGTTGCGACAAGTTCTGCACCTTCTGCGTCGTGCCCTATACGCGCGGCGCGGAGTGGTCGCGGCCGATGGCGGCGGTGCTGGAAGAGGCGCGGCAGTTGGCGGATCGAGGCGTGCGCGAGGTCACCCTGCTGGGCCAGAACGTCAACGCCTATGACGGCGAGCGGCCGGACGGGCGCAAGGCGACCCTGGCCGAACTGGCCTATGCCTTGGCCGAGATCCCCGGCCTGGACCGCATCCGCTATACGACCAGCCATCCCAACGACATGGCCGATGAGTTGATCGCCGCGCATGGCGATCTGGACGCCCTGATGCCCTATCTGCACCTTCCGGTTCAGGCGGGGTCGGATCGGATTTTGCGGGCGATGAACCGCAAACACGGGCGTCAGAAATATTTCGACCTGATCGACCGAATCCGCGCCGCGCGGCCGGATATCGCCATCGCGGGCGATTTCATTGTCGGCTTCCCGGGTGAGACGGATCGGGAGTTCGAGGACACGCTGGATCTGGTGCGGCGTGTGAACTACGCGGGGGCGTTCGCCTTCGCCTATTCGTCGCGGCCGGGCACGCCGGCGGCGGGCATGGGCAAACAGGTCGAGCCGGAAATCGTCAAGGATCGACTGCATCGTCTGATCGCCCTGCTGACGGAACAGCAGACTGCTTTCAACGCGGCGCAGGCCAACCGGACGCTGAACGTGCTGTTCGACAAGCCGGGACGGCACGGCCACCGTCGCCAAGCGATCGGTCGATCCCCATATCTTCAATCGGTCCACGTCGATGACGCGGATCATCTGATCGGGCAGATCGTTCCGGTCGAGATCATCGCCGGCCAGCAGAACAGTCTGTCGGGCCGGCTCATAGCAGACGGGCTCAAACAGCCGGGTCGCGCAGGCTCGGCGACAGCCCAAAGAGAAAAGGCCGCTTGATGGCGCGTGAGTCTGAATTCGTCCCCTTGAACGATGCCGAACTGCGGGCGGTCATCGGGCCGAACAGTCGCCACGTCGCCCTGATCGAAGACGCGTTCAAGGTGCTGGTCGAGGCCCCGGGCGGCGGGGTCTCCGTCAACGGCGGCGCACGCGACCGCACGGACGCCCGCCAGGTGATCGAGGATCTGGCCAAGCGCGCGGCCCTGGGCGCCGAAGTCACCGAGGCCGACGTCCGCGCGGCGCTGGGCCAGGCGCGCGGCGGTCGCGGCACGCCGGGCATGGCGGCGGCGGGCGTGTCGCTGCCGGGCGGCAAGCGCGGCGCCATCGTGCCCAAGACAAAGGCGCAGGCCGCCTATCTGGACATGCTGGGCCGGTGCGAACTGAGCTTCGGCGTCGGCCCGGCGGGCACCGGCAAGACCTTTTTGGCGGCGGCCTATGGCGCATCGCTGCTGCGGCGCGGGCAGGTGGACCGGCTGGTCATTACCCGCCCGGCGGTCGAGGCGGGCGAGAAGCTGGGCTTCCTGCCCGGCGACCTGAACGAAAAGGTCGATCCCTATCTGGCGCCGATCTGGGAGGCGCTGAATGACATTCTGGGCGCCGAGGACGTGCAGCGGCGTCGCGACAAGGGCGAGATCGAAGCCGCCCCGATCGCCTTCATGCGCGGCCGCACGCTCAGCCATGCCTTCGTCATTGTCGATGAAGCGCAGAACACCAGTCGTCTGCAGATGAAGATGGTGCTGACGCGCTTGGGCGAGGGCGCGCGGATGGTTGTGACGGGCGATCCGTCGCAGATCGACCTGCTGAACCCGCGCGATTCCGGTCTGGCCCACGCCCTGCGGATACTGGACGGGGTTCAGGGCGTCGGCATCCTGAAGTTCGAGGCGTCCGACGTGGTGCGTCACGCCATGGTCGAGCGGATCGTGCGCGCCTATGACGCCGACGCTGCGCGCGGACGCCCCGCCCCGGACCTCGAAGACCCCGCATGATCGAGATTGAAGTCGAGGCGGAGGCCTGGACCGGCGTCCTGCCGGACGTCGAGGCCATCGTGGAGCGCGCGGCGCAGGCCGCGCTTGGCACGGTGGAGGGCGATATCGTCGTCCTGCTGACTGACGACGCCGCCGTGCGCGAGCTGAACGGCCGGTTTCGCGACAAGGACAGGCCGACCAATGTCCTGTCCTTCCCGGCGCCGGAGAACGCCTTTCCGCATCTGGGCGACATCGTCCTGGCTTACGGCGTCTGTGCGACCGAGGCCGAAGCGCAGGGCAAGACCCTGGCCGATCATCTAAGCCATCTGGTCGTCCACGGCGTGCTGCACCTCTTGGGCCGCGACCACGAAGACGACGCCGAGGCCGAGGAGATGGAGGCTGAGGAGCGCGAAATCCTGGCCCAGATCGGCGTCGCGGACCCCTATCTCGCCAAGCAGGACTGATCCGATGTTCCCCGATGCCCTGCTGGACCGTTTCGCGGCCCCGATCCGCGCCCTCCCCGACAGGAAACGCGCCCTGACGTGGCGGCTGATCCGCATCGTTCTGGCGCTGCTGGCCGGCGCCGGGACGGCCTTCGCCCATCCGCCGTTCGGAGTGCTGATCGGGCTTTTGGGCTATCCGCTGCTTATGATCCTGTCGGAGCGGTCCGACACAGCGCGCGGCGCCTTCTGGATGGGGTGGCTGGCGGGGTTCGCCTATTTCTTCGTCGGCTGCTGGTGGGTGGCCGAGGCGTTTTTCATCAATCCTGAACAGGCGTGGATGGCGCCGTTTGCGGCCAGCCTGCTGCCGGCGGGCCTTGGGCTGTTCTGGGGAACGGCCTGCGCCCTCTATCGTCAGTTCGCGCCGCTGGGCGCCGTGCGGGTGCTGTTGTTCGCCGCCCTGTTCTGCGCCGCCGAATGGCTGCGCGGCCATGTGCTGACGGGCTT
Source organism: Brevundimonas fontaquae (assembly GCF_017086445.1). NCBI lineage: Bacteria > Pseudomonadati > Pseudomonadota > Alphaproteobacteria > Caulobacterales > Caulobacteraceae > Brevundimonas > Brevundimonas fontaquae. Next base: position 130,971 of record NZ_CP070968.1, read on the forward strand.
TCCCTGGAATCCGGCCGGCGCGACCTGGCGCGCGGGCGGCGGCATGTCCCAGTTCGCCTCGGTCGTCGGCGTCTATGGGCTGAGCCTTGTAACGGTCGCGGCCACGGCGGCCTTCGCGCCTTTGATCGGACCGGGAGACAAGCGCAGCCGCCTGATCTCTACGGGCTTGGGCGCCTTGGCCCTGATCGCCGTCGGCGGGTTCGGCGCTGTCAGATTGGCGCAATCGGATCTTCAGTTCACCGACACGGTCGTGCGCCTCGTTCAGGCCGATGTGAAGCAGGAAACCAAATGGTCGCCCGAGGCCTATCGCTCCATTGTCGATCGCTATGTCGCCCTGACCGGTCAGGCGGCGACGCGGACGCCCAATGTCGTGGTCTGGCCTGAAGGCGCCCTGCCCGCCTCGGCCAACGACGTTTTCGCGTCAGCCGACGCCCAAGCCATCGCGGGCGCCCTGCGTCCCGGACAGACCCTGCTGATGGGCCTGGCGCGCGCCGAGCCGGACCTGACCGCGCCTGAGGGCGCGCGCTATTACAACAGCCTGTTCGCCCTGGCCGACGAAGGCGGGGCGGGCCTGAGGGTCGCCGCCGTCTATGACAAGCACCGGCTGGTGCCGTTCGGCGAATACCTGCCCTTGGGGTCGATCATGACCTCCATCGGCCTGCGCAGCCTGGTGCATATGCCCAGCGACTTTTCCGCCGGACCGACGCCGGCCCCGATCTCTGTTCCCGGCGCCCCGCCAGCCCAGGTGCTGATCTGCTATGAGAGCCTCTATCCCGGCTTCACGCCCGGCGCGACCGGGCGGCCCGAGTGGATCGTCAATGCGTCAAACGACGCCTGGTTCGGCGCGACCTCGGGCCCGCGCCAGCACCTGAACCTGGCCAGCTATCGCGCGATCGAGACCGGTCTGCCCATCGCGCGGGCCACCCCGACCGGCATTTCGGCCATGATCGACCCGTGGGGACGAATCGTCGACGGGCAACGGCTGGACCCCGGCGTCATGGGCGTTATCGACGCCCCCCTGCCCCGTCCGACGGGCGTCACGCCCTACGGTCGATTCGGCGACCTTCTGTTCTTCATCGGCTTTGCGGCAGCGCTCGTCCTATCCTTGTGGCCGTTGATTTTACGATCTAGGGTTCGCTCGAACGGCGCAGCGATTTGAGCATTTCGGGGGACGTCATGGCGCGTGAAAAGGACGAGGATCCGCATCCTGTCGATCGCCATGTCGGCCGTCGCGTTCAGGAAAAGCGTCTGGACCTCGGTCTGACCCAGACCGCCCTCGCCAAGGCCGTCGGCGTCAGCTTTCAGCAGGTGCAAAAGTACGAGAAGGGCACGAACCGCGTCTCGGCCTCGAAACTGTTCGAAATGGCCGAGTTCATGAAGGTCGGCATCCCCTTCTTCTTCGACGGTTACAGCAGCGCGACGGTCGGCGTCGCCGAAGAGGCGACCGCCTTCGACCACGAGCACCGCCCGACCAAGACCAGCGTCGAGATCACCCGCCTGGCGCCGCGCCTGCCCGCGCGCAAGCAGAAGCTGATCCTGGACATGATGCGGGATATGCTGGGCGACGAAGACGCCCAGAACTGAGGTCTAGCCGACCGCGACGATCTCGGCCGACTGACCGGCCACCGTCACCTCGTCGCCGACCCTTTTGCCCATGACGGCGCGGGCGAGGGGCGAGACATGGCTGACCGAGCCTGCGGCCGGATCGGCCTCGTCTTCGCCGACGATGCGCCAGGTCTGGGCGCGCCCATCCTCGCGCTCGATGGAGACGGAACCCCCGAACCGCACGGCCCCATCGTCCTCGGTCGGCGCGATCAGTTGGGCCGAAGCGCGCCGTGCGGACCAGTAGCGGAGGTCCCGCGTCGCGCGCGCCATGGCGGTGCGGTCGCTCTCGATCGAGCCTTGCACCTGGGCGGCGGTATAGGCGGCGCGGGCCGAGGCCAGTTCGGCCTCGATCGCGGCCAGCCCCTCGGGCGTGACCAGATTGGGATGGGGCGAGATCGGGCGGTCCGCCAGGTCGGCGGCGGTGGCTTCCAGATCTTCTTCGCGGGTGAAGGCAACGCTCATGACACGGAACATAGCGACGACGACGCCTATAGCCAGCGCGGCCGCAAGCGCGCAAAGCCACGCCATGCAACAGTCGCCCAGTCTTACGACCTCTCGCACCGTTCATGTGATCGGCGCCGGTCCCGCCGGATTGATGGCGGCCGAACGGCTGGCGCAGGCAGGGGTGGCGGTCGTGGTGCACGACCGGATGCCGTCCGTGGCCCGCAAGCTGCTGATGGCCGGACGCGGCGGGCTGAACCTGACCCATTCGGAACCGCTGGACCGGTTCATGACGCGCTATGGTCCCGCCCAGCCGACGGCCGCCGCCTGGATCGATCGGTTCACGCCTGCCGACCTGACCGACTGGGTCGAGGCCCTGGGGCAGGAAACCTTCGTCGGCTCAAGCGGGCGGGTGTTTCCCAAGGCCATGAAGGCGTCGCCCCTGGTACGGGCCTGGCTCGCGCGGCTTGAGACGCAGGGGGTCGATATCCGCACGCGCTCGCGCTGGACTGGTTGGCGCGACGGCGCGCTGGCGTTCGAGACGCCGGAGGGCGAGAGGCTGGAACGACCCGACGCTGTGGTCCTGGCTTTGGGCGGCGCCAGCTGGCCGCGTCTGGGTTCGGACGGGGCCTGGGCGCCTTGGCTGGAAGCGCAGGGCGCGTCAGTGTCGCCTTTCCGACCGGCCAATGTCGGCTTCGATGTGACCTGGTCGGCGCTGTTCCGTGATCGGTTCGCGGGCCAGCCGCTGAAAGGCGTCGCTGTCACCCATGGCGACCGGACGGCGCGGGGCGAGGCGATGATCGCCCGCTACGGCATCGAGGGCGGCGCCATCTATGCGCTGTCCGCCGCGCTCAGGACGACGGTCGAGACGGAGGGGCGCGCCGAGATCCAGATCGACCTGAAGCCGGATGTGGCGGTCGGAAAACTGACCGACCGTCTGTCGAAGCCGCGCGGCAAGGCCAGCTTGTCGAACCATCTGCGCAAGGTTGTCGGACTGGAGTCGGCCGCCGTCGCCCTGCTGTATGAGGCGGCCCCCCTGCCCGCCTCGCCTCGGGCCTTGGCCGAACGGATCAAGGCCATGCCGCTGACCCTGAGCGGCGTTCAGGGACTCGAACGGGCGATTTCCTCGGCGGGCGGCGTGGTGTTGGACGGCGTGGACGAACGGCTGATGCTGGCGGCGCGACCGGGTGTCTTCGTCGCCGGCGAGATGCTGGATTGGGAGGCGCCGACAGGCGGCTATCTGCTTCAGGCCAGCTTCGCCTCCGCCGTCGTCGCAGCCGAGGGCGTCATCGACTGGCTCGACAGCCGGAACTGAGAAAGGCAGGGTCGCGTGGTTCGATCAGGAGTATCCGATGCGCCACGCCTTACCCGCCGTTTCCATCCTCGCATTGATGATGGCCTGGTCCCCGGTCCTGGCGCAGGAGACGGCGCCGAACATCGACGCCGCGCGGATGAATGAGTCGGTTCGGATTCTGGCGTCGGACGATTTCGAAGGCCGCGCCCCCGCCTCGGCCGGCGAGGAAAAGACGGTCGCCTGGCTAGTCGAACAGTTCAAAGCCGCGGGGGCCGAGGGCGGCGGGCCGGACGGCGCCTTCGTCCAAGTCGCTCATCTTTCGCGCACGCGCCAGGACGGTCCGGCGACCGTCGCCGCGACCGTTGGCGGCAAGACCATCAGCCTGGAGCGCGGTCCCGACGTTCTGGTGTCCAGCGACCGACCGACCAACCACATCACGGTGACCGACGCCCCCGTGGTCTTCGTCGGCTACGGCGCCACGGCGCCCGAGCGCCAGTGGGACGATTTCAAGGACGTGGACGTTCGCGGCAAGATCATCGTCGCCCTGGTCAACGATCCCGACTTCCAGGCGCCCGACGGCGACCCGGTCGCAGGCAAGTTCGACGGAAACGCCATGACCTTCTATGGCCGCTGGACCTACAAGTTCCAGGAGGCGGGTCGTCGCGGTGCCGCGGGCGTGCTGGTGGTGCATGAGACGGCCGGCGCGGGCTATCCCTGGTCGACGCTGCAGAACTCATCGGCCGCGCCCAAGTTCGACATCGTGCGCGCCAACCCCGACGCCGAGCGTGCTGCGTTCCAGGGCTGGATCCAGCGCGCCAAGGCGGAAGAGCTGTTCACCGCTGCCGGCCTTGATTTCGCGGCCCTGAAGGACAGCGCGCGCAGCGGCGATTTCAAGCCCGTCGTCCTGCCCGGCCTGACGATGAGCGTCGATTTCGGCCAGATCGCCGACAAGGTGGAGACCAAGAACGTCATCGCCCGCATTCCCGGCTCCGAACGCCCGGACGAAACCGTCATGTACGGCGCCCACTGGGACGGTTACGGCGTCGGCACGCCGAACGCCCAGGGCGACAAGATTTATAATGCGGCGGTGGACAATGCGACCGGCGTCGCGGCCTTGCTGGAACTGGTCCACGCCTTCGCCGAAGGTCCGCGCCCCAAACGGTCGGTCGTCTTCGCCGCCTGGTCGGGCGAGGAGGCGGGCCTCTTGGGCTCAACCTATTACGCCGCCAATCCAGTCTGGCCGCTGGAGACCTCGGTCGCCAACATCAACGTCGACAGCCTGCTGCCCGGGGCCGAGATCGACCCGAACGTCGTCGTCATCGGCAAGGGCAAGAATCAGTTGGACGACATTCTGGCGCGCCATGCGACCGAGACGAGCCGCACCCTGATCGCCGATCCGGCGCCCCAGGCCGGAGCCTTCTATCGTTCGGACCATTTCCCCCTGGCGCTGAAGGGCGTACCGGCCCTGTTCCCGGCGGCGGGCTTCACCGGCGCCAGCGCCGCCAGCCGCGACTACGTCCAGAACCGCTATCATCAGCCCACCGACGAATGGGACTCGACCTGGACGATGGACGCCGCCGCCGCCGATGTCGCCCTGATCTACGCGGTCGGTCGCGAACTGGCGGACGGCGACCAATGGCCGGAATGGAACGCCGGCGCCGAGTTCGGCCCGGCGCGGGATGCCTCGAAGGCTTCGCGGCGCTAGAGTTCCAGCTGAAGCTCGGGCGCGGCGGCGGTCGTCGCGGCGCCCAGCGGCAGATGCAGGATGAAGGCGGCGCCCTTGCCCGGCTCGCTTTCGACCTCGGCCCAGCCGCCGTGCAGTTCGACCAGGGCCTTCACCAAGGCCAGACCCACGCCGGGACCGCCGCGCTCGCGCCGCACGAAGCGGTCGAAAACGTGGGCCTGCAGATGATAGGGAATGCCGCGCCCGGTGTCGGACACCGTCAGGCGGATTTCGGACGGGCCGGTCTCGGCCTTCAGCTCCACCGCCCCGCCTTCGGACACGGCGCGCGCCGCATTCTCCAGCAGATGATCCAGCGCCTGGCCGATGCGGTGTTCGTCGGCGCGGATGGGTTTGAGATCGGCAGGACAGGAAACGGTGAGTGTGGCGCCGCGTCCCTCGACCCGCGCCCGAACCTTTTCGGCGGCCTGGCTCAGCAGGTCGCAGACCCGCAGATCGCCCAGCGACAGCTCCATCTCTCCGGCGTCGATCTGGGCCATGTCCAGCACGTCGTCGATGGAGCGGGCCAGTTGGCTGGCGGCGATGCGGATGGCGCCTGCGTGCTGGCGGCTGCGCTCGGGCAGGTCGCCCATCGTCTCCAGCAGTTCGGAATAACCGACGATGGTCGTCAGCGGCGTGCGCAGCTCATACGAGACGCTGCCCACGAACTCGCGCTTCAGCGCCTGGCTTTCGGCCAAGGCCTGTTCGCGCTGCACCAGCGCCTGCTCCAGCCCGCGTCGCGCGGTCACGTCCGAGAAGGCGACCAGGGTCGCGCCGTCCGGCAGGGGGCGGGTCTGCCAGGCGGCGACGCGACCGTCCACGGTCCGGCCCTCGCCGGAGATGGCGACGCGGCTTTCGGGGTCGGGATCGGCGACGCGCGCCTTCAGCCCCAGCCACAGGGCGGGATCGGGCAGCACGGCCTTGCACAGTTCGGCTAGGGCGTCGAAGTCCGAGGCCGTCGCGATCTTGTCCGCCGACAGGTTCCAGAAGGTCTCGAACGCCTCATTATGCAGCCGCAGTCGGCCGTCCGAGCCGAACACGGCGACCGCGTCGTTCAGCTTGTCCAGCGTCGCGCGCTGGACCTGGATCTGGGCGTTGAAGCGGCTGCGCAGCTTCAGCTCGTCGGTGATGTCCGAGAAGATCAGCAGAATGCCGCCCAGCGGGTGCGGCTGGCGCACGACGCGCAAGGTGCGCCCGTCCGGCAGGGACCAGCTGTCGTCGGGCGAAGCCTCTGACGCGCCATAGAACTCCAGCTCCCGCGCCTTCCAGCCGGCGTAGTCGACGACCTCGGGCAGGCTGCGACGCTGGCGCAGGCGGTCCAGCAGCTCCGCATGGGTCGGACGTTCGTCCAGCCAGGCCGCGTCGATGTCGAACAGGGTCTGGAAGGCGGTGTTGTGGAAGGCCAGCCGCTTCTGCGGGCCGAAGATCGCGACGGCGTCGGCCAGGTGGTTCAGCGTCTCGTCATGGGCGTCGACGTGGCGGCGCAGGGTGTCGCGCGTCTCTTCCGCCTCGGTCACCTCGATGGCGAAGGCGGTGACGGCGCCGCCGCCCGCCGGCTCGGCGATGATGCGCCAGGCGCGCCGCGCGCCCCCGCCGGTCGTCCAGCGGAAGCCCTCCTGTCGCACGCCCAGCCGCGCGGCCTCGGCGACCAGGGCGTCGGCGCCGCGGTCGAAAGACACGCCCTTTTCGACGGCGTCGTCAATGCTCTCCGCATTGGTCTCGTTCAGCCAGGCGCGGTTGGCCCAGGCCAGCTTGCCGGTCCCGTCCACGACCCAGGTCGGGGTGGGCGAGGCGTCGCCCAACAGGGCCAGGCCGCTTTCTGTCGCATCCGCCCCGGTCAAGGTGAAGCGCGACGCGGGCGACAGCCGCAGCCAGGCCGAACCGCCCGCCACCCGGCCCTCGATCCGCCAGGGCTCCACATCGTCCAGCGCGACCAGACCTTCGAACGCCTGACCTTCGTGAACCAGGGCGTCGATCAGCGCGCCGTGGGTGATCCGGAGTTTGTTCAGGACGGCCGCTCCGGCGTCGTCATCGTCGCCCGCCAGCCGCGCGATCAGTTCGGCCGAACCGATCGGCAGACCGGCCGCCTGCCCGTCCGGCGTCAGGGCCAGGCTGACGTCGTCGAAGGCGCGCAGCATGGCGTCATGGCGGCTGAGGTCGGCCAGGGCCTCGACCCGCTCGCGCTCGGCAACGACGGCGGTCTCGTGCAACCGCCCACGCAGCAGCAAGGCCCAGGCGCTGACGGCCATGGCCAGTCCGGCTGCGCCCGCTGTGGCGACATAGGCGATGTCGGCCTCGGCCATTCGTGTCCCTGGAGAAGAGTCTCAGCCCCGATTCGCTAACCATACTCCAAGCGCGCGAAAAAGCGGCAGTCTCGTGATCGCGTCATCGCGCCCCGTTGCGGCAGAGCGTCGGGGCGGCGATATCGCGGGCATGACCGACCCGATCGCCCCCTCCCTCGACGACTTCGCCCGCTTGGCGCAAGAGGCGTTCGACGCCCTGCCCGGACCGTTCAAACAGGCGGCGGGCGAGGTGGTCATCCGCATCGACGACTTCGCCGACGAGGCGACGCTGGCGGAGATGGAGATCGAGGATCCGTTCGAGCTGACGGGCCTGTATCATGGCGTGGACATCGGCCGGCGCGACAGCCTGGGCCCGGCGGCCGAGCCGTCGCGCGTCTTCCTCTATCGCCGCCCTATCCTGGACGAATGGTGCGAACGCGGCGACGTGGGGATCGGCGAACTGATCGCCCACGTCCTGATCCACGAGATCGGCCATCACCTCGGCCTGACGGACGACGACATCCACGCCATCGAGGACGACGCGGACTGAAGCCGAACTATTTGGTCGCCGGATAGGGCGTCGTCACCGCGCCAGAGATCATGCCGGGGATGGCCTCGCCCAGGCCCAGCAGGATGAACTGGATCGCCAGGGCGCACAGGATCAGGCCCAGCACCTTGACGATGATCGCCATGCCGACCTCGCCCAGCAGGCGGCTGAGCGACCCGGTCAGGGCGAAACAGACGAAGGACACCGCGCAAGCCGCCGCGATCGCCACCAGCGAACCCATGGTGCCGGCGTAGCCCAGCTTGGCCGCCTCGCCCGCCTGGATGATGACCGCCGAGATGGCGCCGGGGCCGATCATCAACGGAATGGCGAAGGGCACGACCAGGCGCTGGAAACGTCGACGGGCATAGCCCCGCACGTCCTTGGAATCGGCCAGCGCATCCTTGTCGGCGAACATGGCCAGGAAGTCGCCGCGGGCCATGTCCAGCCCCAGGAACAGCAGAAGTATGCCGCCCGCGATGCGGAACGCCGCCAGCGAAATGCCGAAGAACTGCAACAGGCCCAGGCCCGTGAACAGGAAGAAGGCCAGGAAAACGGCTGCGAAGGCGCAGATCAGGGCCGAGACCGAAATCCGCTGACGCAGGGTCGCCCCGGCCGTCGCGGCGGCGAAGATCGGCAGATTGCCGATCGGGTCCAGCAGGGCGAACAGGGTCACGAACAGGTTGACACCCAAATCGACTGCGTTCATCGCCTGCCCTCGCCCTCAATCCATCACGCCGCCCTGCCGACGCGCCCTCGTGTCCGGCATAGCCGCTCAGCGCGAGTCCGTCGATGACCGATCCCCAAACCCTCTCTGATCGTGCGCCCGACGAGCGGATCATCTGCGCCCTGGACGTGCCGACGACGGCCGAGGCGGCCGCCCTGGCCGAGCGGATCGGCGACGCGATCGGCTTCTATAAGGTCGGACTGCAACTGTTCGCGGTCGACGGCATGGCGCTGGCGCGTGAGTTGAAGGCGCAGGGGCGGAAGATCTTTTTGGACTGGAAGCTGCACGACATCGGCGCGACCGTGGAGAAGGCGACGGCCAATCTGGCGGGCGCCGACTGCGACCTGCTGACGGTCCATGCGCGGCCCCAGGTCATGGCGGCGGCGGCGCGCGGCGCGGCGGGCTCGAAGATGAAGGTGCTGGGGGTTACGGTCCTGACCAGCCTGACGGCCGAGGACCTGTCAGCCGACGACCACAGCCTGTCGCCGGCCGATTTGGTCGAGCGGCGGGTGCGTCAGGCGCTGGAGGCCGGGATCGACGGCGTCGTCTCCAGCCCGCATGAGGCGGCGCGTGCTCGTGCTCTGGCGGACGAGGCGGGCCGGCCCGACTTCCTGATCGTCACGCCCGGCGTGCGACCCGTCGGCGCCGCGCTGGACGATCAGGCGCGGGCGGCGACGCCCGAGGCGGCGCTTCAGGCCGGCGCAACCCATCTGGTGATCGGCCGGCCGATCACAGCGTCGAGCGATCCGCGCGCGGCCGCGCAAGCGATCGCACAGCAGATCGCCCTGATCTGAAACAGACCAGGGCGACCGTCCGTTTTCGGTTGTTCTCGCGCGAGGCGATCAGCCGCGCTCGCCCGGCTCCTGGGCGTAGCCGTGACGCGGCGGGGCGTGGGGCGCGGGCGCTTCAGGCGGCGGCAGGTCGCCGTAGTAGCCCGACGGCGGCGGCGGGGGCGGAGGAGGCGGCGGGGCCGTATTCACTTCCGGCGGCGCAACATAGACTTGGGCCGGAGCCACATTGACCGGCGCGGATTGCACATAGACCGGCGACTGATCGACATAGACCGGGCCGCCGACCTCGACCTGGGCGGGCGCGACATTGACCTGGGCCGGGGCGACCTGGATGTGTTGCGGACCGATATTGACGGGCGCCGACTGCACGTAGACCGGGGCCTGATCGACATAGACGGGCGGGCCGACATCGACCTGGGCCGGGGCCAGGTTGACCTGCGACGGAGCTACTTGGACGCGTTGCGGTCCGATGTTCACCGGCGGCGCCTGCACATAGATGGGCGGCTGTTCGATATAGGTGGGCGGTCCCATCTCGATCTGGGGCGGGGCCATGCTGACCTGCGAAGGTGCGACATAGATGCGCTGCGGCGCGATCTGGACGGGCGGCGCCTGGACATAGACCGGCGGCTGATCGACGTAGCTCTGCTCGTAACGCTGCTCATAGCGGTGTTCGTAGCGAACCGGCGGGCGAACGGGCGGACGGCAGTTGCAGTCGGCCGGACGGCCCGGATACGGACGCCAGCCGATGTAGTCACGGCCGAACCCATAGACCGGATAGCCGACCGGAGCGCTGACCGGAGGACGACCGACCAAAACCGAGGTCGCGCTGACGCCACCGACATAGCCGCCTCCGTAGTAGCCGTCCGAATAGCCGCCGCTTCCGACGTAGGTCGTACCGCCGCCGACATAGCCGCGCTGGAAGCTGGACGAACTGGAATAGGACCGGGCGCTGCTCGCCGAATAGCTGGAGGCGCTCGCATAGGCGTTGGCGTTGGCATAGGCGCCGCCGTTCACGTTCACATTGACGTTGTGGTTGGCGTTGTAGTTGCCGCCGCCATAGTGACCGCCGCCGCCGCATCCCCCGCCGCAGCCGCCGCCGGGATGGCCGCCGCCATAACCCCCGTGACCGGGACCACCGGCCAGAGCGGGCGCTGCGGAGAGCAGCAGAGCCGCCGACGCGGCGGTAAGTATCGACTGTATCGTCACGGGACAGACTCCTCTGAGTTGTCCCGTGACTGGCAAGTCCGGCGCCTGTTTCTTAAGGCGTGGTTAACCTTTGCGCCCGTTGCAGCAGGCTCGGCGGGTCAGAAATCGACCGCCAGCCCCTTCTTCTCCCAGTCGCCGAAACGTGTCGGTTCGGGGCCGGTCGGACCGCCGTATTCCGTGTCCGCCTGAAGGGTCGTTTCCACCGCGCGACGATCCGCCGCTTCCTGAAGCGCGCGGCGCGCGGCCTCGCTGAGCGGCCGTTCCGGCGTGGCGTGGGGCACGTCGGCATTGAAGACGGGCGCTGCACCCGGCGTTTCGTCGGCGTCATTCGGCGCCAGGGTGGGATGTTCGGTCACAGGGCGGCTCCCTTGAGGCTTGATGCGCCTTCTCTCAAATAGAGGCTCAAGCCCGGGACGCCAGACGGATCGGGAATGGAACCGCGATGAACCATCTGAAGACCTTCATTCTGTTGGCGGCGATGACGGCCCTGTTCGCAGGGGTCGGCTATCTGATCGGCGGCGCGACCGGCATGGCGATCGCCCTGCTGTTCGCGGGCGGGATGAATCTGTTCAGCTACTGGAACGCCGACAAGATCGTGCTGAAGATGTACCGGGCCCAGCCGGTCGACGAGCAGCATCCCAACGCCGTGGTCCGCAACTATGTCGCCGACGTGCGTCAGATGGCCCGCGATGCCGGCCTGCCCCAGCCGCAGGTCGCCATCATCCCCAATGATCAGCCCAATGCCTTCGCCACGGGCCGAAACCCCGAGAACGCCGCCGTCTGCGCCACCACCGGCCTGCTGGATATGCTGACGCGCGAGGAGGTGCGCGGGGTGATGGCGCATGAGCTGGCCCATGTGAAGAACCGCGACACCTTGATCATGACGGTGACGGCGACCATCGCGGGCGCCATCGCGGCGCTCGCCAACTTCGCCCTGTTCTTTGGCGGCAACGACCGCGAGCGGCCGGGCGGCATCATTGGCACAATCGCCCTGATGCTGCTGGCGCCCATGGCCGCCGGGCTGGTGCAGATGGCCATCAGCCGGGGCCGCGAATATGAGGCCGACCGCGTCGGCGCCGAGATCGCCGGCGATCCCCAGGCCCTGGCTTCGGCCCTGCAGAAGATCGACGCCTACGCCAGGCGGATCACCAATCAGACGGCCGAGCGCAATCCGGCCTCGGGTCAGATGTTCATCATCAATCCGCTGGCGGGCCGCGGCGCGGACAATCTGTTTTCGACCCATCCGGCGACGGGAAACCGCGTCCGGGCCTTGATGGAGCTGGGCGCGAAGATGGGCATGCAGTCCCGCGCCCGAACGCCGGACCTGACCCAGCCGCGACCGGCCGCCGGTTTCACGACCACCGGCGTCCCGACGACCCCAACGGAGCCGCGCGGCCCCTGGGGGTGACGATGCGGGCGAACATGGGGCTGATCGTCGCGGCCTGAACGCCGTTTGCGGTTTGCACTCCGCGACCGGATCACCTCAGATGCGCCCCTGTTCAGCCATCGGGCTTTCTTGGGGAATCCATGTCGCGTCTGCTCGCCTTCGTCTCCGCCGCCGCTCTTCTCGCCACGCCGGTCGCCGCCCAGTCGGTGGACCGCGTCGCCGTCAACGGCATCATCGACCAGGGGCTGAACCACAGCCAGGTGATGCAGACCGCCGCCTATCTGACCGACCGGATCGGCGGGCGGATGACCAACTCGCCCCAGATGCGCGAGGCCGAACGCTGGGCGCAGCAGCAATTCCGCGACTACGGTCTGTCCGACGTGCGCGCCGAAGGGTTCGAGTTCGGCCGAGGCTGGTCCATCGTCCGCTCCAGCGCCCGAATGACCGCGCCGCGCCCGCTGGATCTGCGCGCCATCCCGGTCGCCTGGACGCCCTCGACCGATGGCGTAATCAGCGGCGGCGTGATCGTGGCCCCGATCTCCAAGGTCGAGGACTTCGACAAATGGCGCGGCAAGCTGGCGGGCAAGATCGTCATGCTGTCCCAGCCGGGCACGGGATCGGAGCCGACAGAGCCGGCCTTCCGCCGCTGGACCAGCGCCGAACTGGCCGAGCGCAACACATATAATCAGCCTCAACATTCGCCGGCCGCCATCGAACGCTCGCTGAAGACCGTCAACTTCGCCAATCAGCTGGACGCCTTCCTGGCCGAACAGGGCGCCCTGGCCTGGGTGAAGATTTCCCAGCGTGACGGCGGCCTGCTGCATGGCACGGGCTACACCTATCAGGTCGGCGCCACGCCAAAGCTGGCCGGGATGGAGCTGGCGGCCGAGGATTATCGCCGTCTGGCGCGCCTCGCCCTGACCGACGCGCCGCCGACGCTGGAGCTGATGAGCGAGGTCCGCTTCCACGACGAGGACGTCAACGCCTACAACATCCTGGCCGACATCCCCGGCACGGCGCGCGGCGGCGAATACGTCATGGCCGGCGCCCATCTGGACAGCTGGGTCGCCTCGGACGGGGCTGTCGACAACGCCGCCGGCAGCGCGGTGGTCATGGAGGCCGCGCGCATCCTGAAGGCGCTCAACGTCAAGCCCAAGCGCACCATTCGGTTCGCCCTGTGGAACGGCGAGGAGCAAGGCATCCTGGGCTCGCTGGCCTATGTCGACCGTCATCTGGCGACGCGCGCGCCGTCGAACGATCCGGCGCTGGCGGGCCTGCCGGACAACCGCACCTGGCGCAGCCGCTGGCCGATCGAGCCGCGCGCCAGCTATCGCGATCTGGTCGCCTATTTCAATCTGGACAACGGCTCGGGCAAGATCCGCGGCATCAACGCCGAGGGCAATGTCGCCGCCGCTCCGATCTTCCAGGAATGGCTGGCGCCCTTCGCCAGCATGGGGGCGACGACGGTGTCGCTGCGCAACTCGGGCGGCACCGACCACGTCTATATGCAGACCGTCGGCGTGCCGGGATATCAGTTCATCCAGGACCCGCTCGACTATTCCAGCCGCCTGCACCACACCAGCATCGACAGCTATGACCACCTGAAGGCCGAGGACCTGCGTCAGGCGGCCGTCATCCTGGCCAGCTTCCTGCTGAACGCCGCCAACCGCGACGAGCCCCTGCCGCGCATGCCGCTGCCCACCCAGCCGACGCCGAGCGATCCGTTCGAATATCCCGCGGCGGACTGAAATTGACGACCCTCTCCCGGTGGGAGAGGGCTTGAGCACACGGCGGCGCAGCCGTCGTCCTTGTGCGAAAGGGTGAGGGTCGGCTGGTGCGATCTGGCCCACCATCCGACCCTCATCCGGCCGGGCTCCGCCCGGCCACCTTCTCCCACCGGGAGAAGGGCTTAGAAAATCACGCGCGCTCGACGCACAGGGCCACGCCCATGCCGCCGCCGATGCACAGGGTCGCCAGACCCTTCTTCGCGCCCGAGCGCTTCATCTCGAACAGCAGCGTCGTCAGGATGCGCGCGCCCGAGGCGCCGATGGGGTGGCCGATGGCGATGGCGCCGCCGTTGACGTTGACCTTGGCCGGGTCGAGACCCAGCTCCTTGACAACGCAAAGGCTCTGGGCGGCGAAGGCCTCGTTGGACTCGACCAGATCCAGATCCGCGACGCTCCAGCCCGCCTTCTCCAGCGCCTTCTTCGACGCCGGGATCGGGCCGGTCCCCATGATCGACGGATCGACGCCGGCGGTGGCGTAGGAGGCAATGCGGGCCAGCGGCTCCAGCCCGCGCGCCTTGGCCTCATCGGCGCTCATCAGCACCAGGGCGGCGGCGCCGTCGTTCAGCCCGGACGCATTGGCGGCGGTGACGCTGCCGTCCTTGGTGAAGGCCGGTTTGAGTTTCTGCATCAGCTCCAGCGTCGCGCCGTGGCGGATGTATTCGTCCTTGTCGACCGTCACATCGCCCTTGCGGCCGGGGATGACGACCGGCGTGATCTCGTCATCGAACTTGCCGGCGTTCTGGGCCGCCTCGGCCTTGTGCTGGCTGGCCAGCCCGAATTCGTCCTGCGCCTCGCGGCTGATGGACCATTTTTCGGCGATGTTCTCGGCCGTCTGACCCATGTGATAGCCGTTGAAGGCGTCCCACAGACCGTCCTTGACCATGGTGTCGACCAGGGCGACGTCGCCCATTTTGTGACCGTTGCGAAGCTGTTGGGCGTGCGGCGCCTGGCTCATGCTCTCCTGTCCACCGGCGACGACGATCTTGGCGTCGCCCAGAGCGATCTGCTGGGCGGCGATGGCGACGGCGCGAAGTCCCGAGCCGCAGATCTGGTTCAGGCTCCAGGCGGCGGCTTCCTTTCGAACGCCTGCGCCGACGGCGGCCTGTCGCGCAGGGCCCTGACCCGCGGCGGCCTGCAGCACATGACCCAGGATCACCTCATCGACTTCGTCGCCGGAAACACCGGCCCGTTCCAGCGCCGCCTTGATGGCGATCTCGCCGAGCTTGGACGCGGGAAGGGACGACAGGGCCCCCAGGAAGGAGCCGACCGGGGTGCGCGCGGCGGAAACGATGACGACGTCGGTCATGGGATTTCACTCTTTGGAGAATAACTCGGCGTGACCGTTTTGCCGCATTGCAGCGCGTTCGTCACCTGCGACGACATGGACAGGGCGCGATTCAGCCAATCGTCACCCTGTCGGCGCATTGTCGCGGAACGATAGAGGCGATCAACGGATTGGAAGGTCCATGCTGCGCACGCTGAAACGTCTTGTCACCCACCTCTGCACGCCGGACGAGCTGGACATGATCGAGCACTATCCGACGCGTGCGGAAAAGCTGGCGGATCTGTGGGTCCACGTCGTCGGCCTGATGCTGGCGGCGGTCGGCGGCATTATCCTGGCGGGTCTGGCCGGGGTCTATGCGGGGATCGGCGGCGTGATGGCGACCGCCATCTACGCCCTGTGCCTCGTCGGCATGCTGACGGCCTCGACCATCTACAACTGGACCAACCCCTGCGCCGCGCGCCCGGTGCTACGGCGACTGGACGAGGCGGCGATCTTCCTGATGATCGCTGGCAGCTATACCCCTTTCACGACCCAACGGTTCGAGGGTCTGTGGGCCATCGGCTTCACCACCCTGATCTGGACCCTGGCCTTCCTGGGCGCCGGGGTGAAGCTGTTCGCGCCGCGCATCTCGGACAAGTTCTGGAGCGGCGTCTATGTCGTCTTCGGCTGGCTGGCGGTCGCGGCCCTCAAGCCGATGGTCGAGACGGTGCATCCGATCGCCCTGGCCCTGCTCGTCATCGGCGGCCTGATCTACACCGCCGGCGTCTTCGTCTTCATCAGCCCGCGCGTGAAGTTCCGTCGCGCCATCTGGCACGGGTTCGTCGTCACCGGCGCGACCGTCCATTGGACGGCGGTGCTGGTCGGCGTCGTGCTGGCCCCGGCGATGAGCCACTGATCGATCGTCCGTTCCCGGCGGTTTGGCCCCCTCTGGCGCATCGCGTCGCAACGGAGGATAGTGACGCGTTGCAACATCGCGAGAACAAGCGTGGCTGACGAAAAGACCAAGGGTGGAAAGACCAGCGATAGCGCTCAGGTCGTCATCAAGAAGTATGCGAACCGCAGGCTCTACAACACGCGGACCAGCGCCTATGTGACGCTGGAAGATCTGGCGACCATGGTGCGCGAGGGGACGGAGTTCGTCGTCTATGACGCCAAGACCAACGACGACCTGACCCGCCAGATCCTGACCCAGATCATCTTCGAGGAAGAGAGCCGGGGCGAGGCCTTGCTGCCGGTTCAGTTCCTGCGCCAGCTCATCGGCTTCTACGGCGGTCAGATGCAGGGCGTCCTGCCCTCCTATCTGGAGATGTCCTTGGCCAACTTCGGTCGTCAGCAGGAGCAGTTCGCCAGTCAGATGGGCCGCGCCTTCGGAACCGGCGCGGGCGCGACCCTGATGGAGGACGCCGCACGCGCCAACATGGCGATGTTCGAGCGCGCCATGCAGATGTTCCCGGCCTTCACCTATCCCCGCGCCGAGCCGACGCCTGCCGCCTCGGATGACAAGGCCGAGCCGGCCCCGCCGCCCGAGGCGCCGGACGCCCTGGACGAAATGCGTCGCCAGATGGACGAGATGCGTCGTCAGATCGAAAAACTGGCGGGCGGCAAGAGCAAATGACCGACCGGATCCAGGCCGTCGGCGGACCGGACCGGGTGGATCGCCGCGAAGGCGAACGCCGCGAGCGCGAGCGGCGCGCCCGATCCGCCTCGCGCGCCCTGGTCCCCGTCGATCCGCCTGAGATGGTCGAACCCCAACCGGCCCCGGCAAGAGCTGCCGTCCTTCCGACGCCCGAGCCCGGCGCCGCCGCCTTCGTCGCCCAGCAGATGGGCCAGAGCGGGCAGAAACGCGGGCTGCGCGGCGGCCCGCCGGTGCTGGATGCAGCCCGCTCCGCCTACCTCGGAGCCGAATATTCGGGCGCGGCCGAGCGTCGTCCGAAAACGGGCAAGACCGCCAAGACCGACATCTGAGCTGATCCCGCTCGGGCGGCACGGGGCTTGCTGGGGGGCGAGGCAGAACGCTCTCAGCCGGACTCGCCCATGCCCGCCGTCTTCGCCCTCGCCGCCAAAGCCTTCGACGTCGCCGTCGTCGCCCTGATCTTCACTGCATTCTCTTAGGGCCTACCGCGCTTCGCGCTGCTTGAGGCCGTTGTCGGGGAGAGCCGTTGGGCTCAAGCCCCGCCGAAATCGAAATCCTTGCGCGACGCGATGATGGTCACGATGAACCCCGCCAGCACGTCCAGCAGGATCATGATCACGATCAGAAAGAAGGTCGAGGTCGCGAAACCCGGCAGCAGCAGGAACTCCACCAGCACGCCTATGAACAGGATCATCGACAGGGCGTGATTGATGATGGCGACCCGCTGGCTGGAGGTGGACTTCACCAACTCGAAGAACAGCAGGATCAGGCCGAGAAACAGGATCAGGTCGCCGGACCCGATCGTCCATTGCGCGCCCGAGGTCATGGTGACGGAAAACAGCGGATCGCGCAGCAGCACGTCCGCCTGCACCATCCCCGCCTCGCTCGGCGCGCCGAACAGCACCACGATATTGTAGAGCACCACCGGGATCAGCAGCAGCGGAATGGCGAGCAGCATGGACGGTCCTCTTCGCAGCCGGTCCAACGGCTACGCCTGTTCACCCTGATTTAGCGCCGTTTTCGAAACGCCGCCACAAAGGTTCAAGCCCTGGGAAATCCGCCTGCCCGGCTGAGCGCCGACGGCGCCGGCCGGCCGATGGCCTCGCCGATCCAGCCCGCCGTCGCGATCAGGGCGTCCAGGTCATAGCCGGTCTCGAACCCGCCCCGCGCCAGCATATAGACCAGATCCTCGGTGGCGATGTTTCCCGTGGCGCCCGGCGCGAACGGGCAGCCGCCGATGCCGCCGACAGACGCGTCCAGCACGTCGATCCCGGCCTCGACGCCGGCATAGGCGTTGGCGAGGCCGGTGTTGCGGGTGTCGTGGAAATGTAGACGCAGGGTCGCGTCGGGCGCGGCCGCCCTGGCCGCCTCGACCTTTTTCGTCACCGCCCAGGGATCGCCCGCGCCGATGGTGTCGGCCAGACCGATCTCGCCCACGCCCATCTCGCCGATGGCGCCGACCATGTCCGCGACCTGGTCGACGGAAACCTCGCCCTCGAACGGACAGCCCCAGACGCAGGAGATCATGGCCGACAGCGACGGCGCGCCCTCACTGGCCTCGGCGTTGTGGCGGCGGGCGACGATCTCGCCCAGCATGGCCAGTTGATCCTTCACCGCCAGGCCCTGGTTCTTCAGGCCGAAGCCGTCGGTGGCCGCGACCGAGACATTGACCTCGTCCACCCCGGTCGCCAGCGCCCGGTCATAGCCCTTGCCGTTTAACACCAGGCCGATGCGGCTGCGCCCCGCTTCATGCGGCAGGGCGGCCATGACCTCCTCGGCGCCGGCCATCTGCGGCACGTATTTGGGATGGACGAAGGAGACGGCCTCGATCCGCTTCGCCCCCGCCTGCTCGAGCCGCCGCACCAGATCGGCGCGGACGGCGGGCTCAAGCACCACCTTTTCGTTCTGCAGCCCATCGCGCGGCCCGACTTCGACGATCTGGATGAAGCGGCCCATCACTCGACTCCCACTGGGGCGGCGCCGTTACCGTTCCCGTTTCGGGGCGGCGGCGCATAGACGGTCAGGCTGACCGGATCGCCTGCCGAATAGTTGTAGCCGTTGACCGTCCCGACCGCGCGACCGGACACGCCCAGACGCGCCGCAGCTGCACGGAAGGCGTCGGCGTCGCGTCCCTCGACGATGGCGGGCCGCCCCTCGGCCAGGGCCTCAGCCGCGCCCTGGGCGTCGGTCAGATCGGTGTCGCGCCCGGTCAGGAAGACGAAGCTGGGTTCATGGAAGCCGGTGATCGCCACCGGCCCCGGCGTGCGCCCCTGACGCGGGTGCAGGTCGGCCGCCTCCAGCGCCTTTTCCAGCTGGGGCGCGATGGCCAGGGGCCGCAGCTGGCGGATCGTGCCCGACAGGGCCGCGTGCGCCACGATCCCGAAGGCCAGCGAGGCGACCAGCGCTGCGACCGGCGCGCGGTTCAGCAGCAGGAAGCCCCCCATCGCCCCCGCCGCCAGCGCCATGACCACCGTCAGCGCCGCCCAGGTCTGGGCCGTCGAGGTGCCATAGACGGTCAGTCCATAAACGGTGATGCCGATGATCAGCAGGGCCGCGAACGCGCCCAGGACCGCCCCGGTGATGCGCGAAACCTTGCCGATGGGTTGGGCCAGGGCGGCGGCCGCCAACAGGGCCAGCGCCCCAAAGGTCGGCAGGGTGTAGTGCCACAGCTTGGTCGGCGCCAGTTCGAACATCAGCCAGCCAGGCACCAGCCAGCAGACCAGGAACCGGATCGCCGGCTCGGCCCGCCGGCTCCAGCCCGTCGAGACGGCCGCGGGCAACAGCAGGGTCGAGGGGAAGAACAGCAGGGGCGCCAGCAGCAGATACATGCCGGGGAAGCCCGAATGGCTCTCATGCGCGCCGGCGATCTTGGGCGCCAGGTCCCCGCCGATGGCCTCGCGCCAGAAACCGCCGTCGGTGGCGATGGTGATGGCGATCGCCCATGGTCCGACCATCAGGGCGACCAGCGGCAGGCCCCAACCCCAGCCGAGGCGATACAGCCATTTGATGTTCCGATCCCAGATCGACAGGGCGATGATCGCCAGGGCCACGACCAGGAACCCGATCGGTCCCTTGATCAGGATCGAAAGCCCGATCCCGATCCAGAACAGCAGCTTGTGCGGCCGGATCGGTCGTTCGCCCGCCTTCGTCGCCATATAGATGCGCGCCAGCGCCGCCATGGCCAGGGTGGTCGCGCCGCACAGCATGGCGTCGGTCTTGGCGATCCCGGCCTCGGTCGAAAGCAGGAAGGTCGCCCCCATGATGGCTCCGCCGAAGAAGCCGACCCGGCCGCCCAGCATGGCCGAGCCGGCCCAGGCCACGGCCCAGGCCGCCAGCATGGCGCCCAGCAGGGAGGGGATGCGATAGGGCGCGATTTCACGGTCCTCGACATCCGAGGTCAGACCCGCGGCGAGCGCCTGCATCCAGTAGATGCCGACCGGCTTCTTCCAGCGCGGCTCGTCCTGATAGCGGATGTCGACATAGTCGCCGCTTTCCAGCATCTGGGACGTCGCCTGGGCGAACCGGCTCTCGTCGCGATCCAGCGGCGGCAGCAGCAGCAGTCCCGGCAGGCCGGCGATCAACGTCAGCAGAGCCGCGAGAACCGGCCCGCGCCAGCCGGCGATGCGGCCATCCAGATCGAAAGTCTTCATTCCAGACTCCTTACACGGCGACCACGCCTGCGTCAGCCGTCTCCCCTAAGCTCTCGTTATCCTCTATGGAGCGCCGATGACCCCCGAAACGCCCGAAATCTCCGTCGTCGTTCCCGTCCATGACGAGGCGGGCGCCGCCGTGCCCCTGGCGCGCGAGATCGCCGCCGCCTTCGCCGGCCGTTCGTACGAGATGATCTTCGTGGACGATGCGTCCAGGGACGCGACCTTGGCCGAGCTGAAGGCCGCCATGGCCGAACTGCCGGCGCTCCGCGTGCTGGCTCACGGGACCAATGCGGGCCAGAGCCGCGCGGTCCGCACCGGCGTCCTGGCCGCGCGCGCGCCGGTCGTGGTGACGATGGACGGCGACGGCCAAAACCCGCCCGCCGATGCGCCTCGCCTGGTCGATGCGCTTCTGTCCGCCCCCGGCGACGTGGGCCTGGTCGGCGGCCGTCGCGCCAAGCGTCAGGACACCGAGGCCAAACGCCAGGCCTCGATCTGGGCCAACCGCATCCGCCGCAAACTGCTGGGTGACGACGCCGACGACACCGGCTGCGGGCTGAAGGCCTTCCGCCGCGACGTCTTCCTGCGCCTCCCCTACTTCGATCACATCCACCGCTACCTGCCGGCGCTGATGATCCGCGAGGGGTTCAAGAACCAGTATCTCGACGTGGACCACCGCCACCGCGAGGTCGGTCGGTCGAAATACACCAATTGGGGCCGACTGCGGGCGTCGGTCTCGGACCTCTTGGGCGTCATGTGGTTGAAGACACGGTCCCGTAAGCCGGGCGCGATTTCGGAGTTCTAGAACGCTGTCTCCTCCCCACCTCGTGGGGAGGTGGCGCGATGCCTCTTGCCGTCGTGACGGAGGGGTTATCTCTGCGTGCAGCAGATCGCTGTCGGGACTTCAAGAGCCTCCACCACGCTACGCGCGGTCCCCCTCCCCGCTTCGCAGCGAGGATACGCAAACAAAAAGGGCGGGACCTTGCGGCCCCGCCCTTCTGCATTTCAGCGTCGGTCAGCTTGGACTTAGAAGTCCATGCCGCCCATGCCGCCCATGCCGCCCATGTCGGGGGCCGAGGCGCCGCCCGACTTCTTGGGGGCGTCGGCGACGGCGGCTTCCGTCGTGATCAGGATGCCGGCCACCGAAGCGGCGTCTTGCAGGGCCGTGCGGACAACCTTGGCCGGGTCGATGACGCCCATCTGCACCAGGTCGCCGTACTCTTCGGTCTGGGCGTTGAAGCCGAACGAAGCGTCGCCGTTTTCCAGCACCTTGCCGACCACGATCGAGCCTTCGACGCCGGAGTTTTCAGCGATCTGACGGATCGGAGCCTGCAGGGCGCGACGGATGATCGCGATGCCGGCGTTCTGGTCGGCATTGTCGCCCTTGACGTCGGCCAGGATCTTGGAGGCCTTCAGCAGGGCGATGCCGCCGCCCGGAACGATGCCTTCGTCAGCCGCGGCGCGCGTGGCGTTCAGGGCGTCGTCGACGCGGTCCTTCTTTTCCTTCACTTCGACTTCGGTCGAACCGCCGACGCGGAGAACCGCGACGCCGCCGGCCAGCTTGGCCAGACGTTCCTGCAGCTTTTCCTTGTCGTAGTCGGAGGTGGTGTCTTCGATCTGGCGCTTGATCTGGGCCACGCGGGCTTCGATCTCGTCCTTGCCGCCGACGCCTTCGACGATGGTGGTGTCGTCCTTGGTGATGGTGACCTTCTTGGCCTTGCCGAGCATGTCGATGGTGACGCTCTCAAGCTTGATGCCCAGGTCTTCCGAGATGACCTGGCCGCCCGTCAGGATGGCGATGTCTTCCAGCATGGCCTTGCGGCGATCGCCGAAGCCCGGAGCCTTGACGGCGGCGACGCGCAGGCCGCCACGCAGCTTGTTGACGACCAGGGTCGCCAGGGCTTCGCCTTCAATGTCCTCGGCGATGATCAGCAGCGGACGGCCCGACTGCACCACGGCTTCCAGGATCGGCAGCATGGCTTGCAGCGAAGTCAGCTTCTTCTCGAACAGCAGGATGAGCGGCTCTTCGAGTTGGGCCTCCATCTTGTCGGCGTTGGTGATGAAGTAAGGCGACAGGTAGCCGCGGTCGAACTGCATGCCTTCGACGACGTCGACGGTGGTGTCGGCGGTCTTGGCTTCCTCGACGGTGATGACGCCCTCGTTGCCGACCTTGGCCATCGCCTGGGCGATCAGCTCACCGATTTCCGAGTCGCCGTTGGCCGATATGGTGCCGACCTGGGCGATTTCCGAGTTGTTCGAAACGGGCTTGGAGTTCGACTTGATCTCTTCCAGCACCAGGCCGACGGCCTTGTCGATGCCGCGCTTCAGATCCATCGGGTTCATGCCGGCGGCGACGGCCTTCAGGCCCTCTTGCACGATGGCCTGAGCCAGAACGGTTGCGGTGGTGGTGCCGTCGCCCGCCTTGTCGTTCGTCTTCGAAGCGACTTCGCGGATCATCTGGGCGCCCATGTTCTCGAAGGCGTCTTCCAGCTCGATCTCTTTGGCGACCGACACGCCGTCCTTGGTCGAGCGCGGAGCGCCGAAGGACTTCTGGATCACGACGTTGCGGCCCTTGGGACCCAGCGTCACCTTGACGGCGTTGGCGAGCACGTTGACGCCGCGCAGCATCTTGTCGCGCGCGTCGGTGTTGAAGTGTACGATTTTAGCGGCCATGCGGGCAGCTCCTATCTATATGGATTGATTGAAGAACGTCGGACGTCGGGTGCTTAGGACAGCACGCCCAGGACGTCGGATTCCTTCATGATGATCAGGTCTTCGCCGTCGATCTTCACTTCCGTGCCGGACCACTTGCCGAACAGGATGCGGTCGCCGGCCTTCAACTCCAGAGCATTGACCTTGCCAGTGTCGTCGCGGGCGCCAGGGCCGACGGAAACGACTTCGCCTTCCTGCGGCTTTTCCTTGGCGGTGTCGGGGATGATGATGCCACCCTTGGTCTTGGATTCTTCTTCAACGCGCTTGACCAGCACGCGGTCGCCGAGCGGACGGAACGCCATCGGACTTCTCCCTGTAAAACCCCCGGATCGGGGCGTTTTTGAAACGGTGTGCGGCGCTCTCGCGATCGCCGTTTTGGCAGCCGACCAGCGAGAGTGCTAACGCGAGCGGGAGTTAGGCAGAGGCAGGGTCATCGTCAAGCGGCGGCGGTGGATCGCCGCGCGAATTCTCTGTGACAAATGAACCGAAAATGAATGCCGACCTCCGGGGTCGTTCAAACTGGGAGCGATAGAACGGCCTCAACGCTGGATGCCTTCCCGCCCCGGAAACGCAGATCGGCACAGAACGAAGGAGACCGAAATGTCCAAGCTGCTGAAGATCACTGCGGTCGCCGCCGCCCCCGTCGTGGCCCTGAGCCTGATGGCCGCCCCGGCCTCGGCCCAGTCGCGCGATCGCGACAATACCAGCCGCAACGCCCTCATCGGCGCGGCTGTCGGCGGCTTGGCCGGCGCCCTCTACGGCAACGGGGACGGTCGCTACATCGCCGGCGGCGCCTTGGCCGGTGCGGCCGTCGGAGCCGTAGCCTCCTCGAACCGCGGCTCGGGCTGCGAATATTACCGCGGCGGCCAATGCTACCGTAACCAGGGTCACTGGGAGCGCGAGCACGGTATCGACCGCAGCCGCTCCGGCTACGACTACCGCTACGACGGCCGCCGTTACGACTCGCGCTATGATCGCCGTTATGATCGCGGTTACGGCAATCGCTACGATCGTCGCTGGTAAGCGGCGAGAGTCTGCAAAAGGAAAGGCCCGACCGCCCGGTCGGGCCTTTTTCGCATTAGCCCATCAGGCGTTTCATCAGCGCCGACGTGGACGGATCGAGGTCCGTCGTCGGGCCGCCCGCGTCCACGTCCTTCAGGATCGCCTTGGCCAGCACCTTGCCCAGTTCGACGCCCCATTGGTCGAAGCTGTTGATGTCCCAGATTACGCCCTCGACGAAGGTCTTGTGCTCATACAGGGCCAGCAGCGCGCCCAGGCTTTCGGGCGTCAGCCGCTCCATGACGATGGCCGTCGACGGACGGTTGCCGGTGAAGGTGCGGTGGGACGCCAGACGCGTCGCCTCTTCCTCCGACAATCCTTGCGCCAACCCTTCGGCCTTGGCCGCCTCGGTCGTCTTGCCCAGCATCAGGGCTTGGCCCTGGGCCAGGGCGTTAGACCACAAAGGCGCTTCTGGGGGCGACTCGGGCGCGTCCGCATGAGTCTTGGCCACGATCACGAACTCGGCCGGCACGGTCTGCGGCCCTTGGTGGATCTGCTGGAAGAAGGCGTGCTGACCGTTCGTGCCCGGCTCACCGAACACGACGGGGCAGGTCTGGCGCGTCACAGGGGTTCCGTCGCGATGCACCCGCTTGCCGTTCGACTCCATCTCCAGCTGTTGCAGGAAGGACGGCAGGCGGCGCAGGGCGTGGGCGTAGGGGGCGACGGTGCGGGCGGGCCGGTTCAGGCCATCGACGTTGAACACCTGCGCCAGGGCCAGCAGGATCGGCGCGTTCCGCTCCAGCGGGGCCGACACGAAGTGGTCGTCCATCGCGGCGGCGCCCGCCAGCATCCGTTCGAACACGTCCCAGCCCAGGGCGATGCCGCACGACAAGCTAACCGCCGACCACAGGGAATAGCGCCCGCCGACCCAGTCCCGGAAGCCGAAGGTCCGACCGCAGCCGAAGGCCGCCGCCTTCTCCGGCGCCGCCGTCACCCCGATGAAGTGTTTCGTCATCCCCTCGGCCGGCAGCGACGCCGCCAGCCAGGCCTTAGCCGCCTCGGCGTTGGCCAGGGTTTCCTGCGTCGTGAAGGTCTTGGACACGACCACCACCAGGGTGGTTTCAGGATCGAGGCCCGTCAGCGCCTCGGCCATGTCGCGCGGGTCGATATTGGCGACGAAGCGCAGGTCGATGGCCGGGTCCAGCGGGCGCAGCGCATCCCAGACCACGCGCGGCCCCAGGTCTGACCCGCCGATGCCGACATGAACGATCGCCTCGAACGTCTTGCCCGTCGCGCCCGCCTCGGCGCCCGACCGTACTGCATCGGCATAGGCCTTCATGTCCGCCCGCACGGCGTCCACCTCGGCCGAGACCGGCTCGCCCAAGGCCTTGAAATCGGCGCCCGCCGCAGCGCGCAGAGCGGGGTGCAGGACCGCCCGGCCCTCGGTCAGATTGACGGCCTCGCCGGCGAACAGGGCCGCGCGCCGTCCTTCGACGTCAGACGCCCGCGCCAAGTCCAGACAGGCGTCGAAGGCGGCCCTGGTCCAGCTCTGTTTCGACAGGTCGAGATAAAGGCCCGCCGCCTCGACCGACATCCGCGCCAGCCGGTCGGGATCGGCGGCGAACTGATCCACGATCCGCGCGGTGGCGGCCTCGGCGGCGGCTTGGTCAAAGGCGGTCCAGGCGGCGTCGCGGGTCATCGTCGTCTCCATCGGGAATGACAGGGTAAACACTCGTTTACGGCTCGGGCGTATTCAGGTTCAACGTCCCAGCGGACGCTGAAACAGGAAGTCACCTCAATGTCCTGCGGCCTTGCTCTAACGATCGCCCTGGCGATGTCCAATCCCTCGGTGGCCCTGGCCGCCGAACAGCCGGCCGCCGCGCCCGGCGCGCCGGTCTCGGTGGCGGGCGAGCCGCTGTTCGCCGACATCATCTCGCGCTCGGCCAGCCTGAAGGCCGTGGTCGACGGCTGGGCCGCCGCCAAGGCCGCCGACGACGCCGCCTTCTTCACCAGCCAGGCCTTCACCAGCTTCAAGGCCCAGGCCGAGCAGTTGGCCGCTCTGGACATGCAGGGCCACCTGATCCTGAAGGAACGCGGCACCGACGGCGATCTGAAATGCATCCTGCGCGGCATTTCCGAGGACATGCCCAAGAAGGTTCAGGCCGTTCAGGCCGCCGCCAACCCGGCCGAACGCGCTACAGCCCTGTCGGAACTGTCCTATCTGCTGAACGACAACGTCGAAGTCATCACCGCCCCGCCCAAGCCGGAAGTCTGACGCCTTCTAGAGGGAGGCCAACGCCTCCAGTACGCCCTTGCCGTAGCGATCCAGCTTGGACTGACCGACGCCGGAAATGGCGCCCAGACTGTTCAGGTCGCCCGGCTCGGCGTGGGCGATCTCCAGCAGCGTCCGGTCCTGGAAGATGACATAGGGCGGGACGTGCTGTTCCGAGGCGCGGTCGCGGCGCCAGGCGCGCAAGGCCTCGAACCGGGCGCGGACGTCCGCGTCCATCGTCTCCAGCGCCGCATTGCGCCCTTCGCCCGATCGGTCACGACGACGCGGGGCGGTATCGGCCCTCAGAGGCGCGCGACGCACCTCGATCTGGCGCTCGCCGCGATAGACGGCGCGCACCGCCTCGGAATCGCCCAGCCCCACCAGCGGCTTGCCGTCGTTGGGGTCCTCGGCCAGCAGACCTTCAAACAGCAGGTGATCGACGATTTCGCGCCAGCTGTTCAGCGAAATCTCGCGCCCGATGCCCCAGGTGGACAGTTGCTGCTCCCACGGCTGCACGTCCTTGGTGCGGGCGGTCAGGTGATCGACCACGCGATTGCGTCCGAACCGGCCGCCCAGCCGCTGCACCGCCGCCAACGCCTTCTGGGCCGGGACGGTCGCGTCATAAAGCTGGGGCGGGTCGCCGCAGATGTCGCAGACGCCGCAAGGCTGGGCGTCATGCTCGCCGAAATATCGCCGCACGGCCTGGGCGCGACAGACGGCGCCGTCCAGCATGGCGAACAGCTGGCGGGTCTTCCTGACCTGAACCGATTTGACCTCCTCGGCCATCGGGCGGCTGTCCAGCCGACGCAAGGACCAGGCGATGTCGGACGGCCCATACAGGGTGATGCCCTCGGCCGGCTCGCCGTCGCGACCGCCCCGGCCGATTTCCTGCCAATAGGCCTCCAGGCTGCCCGGCGGATCGGCGTGGATGACGAAGCGCACATCGGCCTTGTCGACGCCCATGCCGAAGGCGATGGTGGCGACCATCACGGCGCCCTCTTCGGCCAGGAAGCGTTCCAGCCGGCGGTCGCGCTCCTTCGTATCCATGCCGGCGTGATAGGCAATGGCGTTGGTCCCGGCGTCGCGCAGCGCCTGGGCCACGCGGTCGCAGCCGTCGCGGCTGCCGCAATAGACCACGCCCGACTTGCCCCGCCGTTCGCGCACCAGTTCGATGACCCGCGCATCGGTCTTGGCCCGAGACGCGCTCTCCTTGCGCTCGGCCGACAGTTGCAGGTTCGGACGCGCGAAACTGTCGACGAAGACCGTCGCCTCTTCCAGCCGCAGCGAACGCAGGATGTCGTCGCGGGTGCGGGCGTCGGCGGTGGCGGTGACGGCGATGCGCGGCACGTCGGGGAACCGCTCGGCCAGCAGACCCAGGTTGCGATAGTCGGGCCGGAAGTCGTGACCCCATTGCGAGACGCAGTGCGCCTCGTCGATAGCGATAAGGCTCAGCGGCAGTTCCGCAAGCCGGTCCATCATGGCGCCCGCCGCCAAGCCTTCGGGCGAGACATAAAGCAGATCCAGCTCCCCCGACCGCGCCGCCGCCCAGATAGCAGAACGCTCGTCCAGCGACACGCCGGAATCCAGCCGCGCCGCCGCGACGCCCTGCTGCTTCAACGCCTCGACCTGATCGGTCATCAAGGCGATCAGCGGCGACACCACCAGCCCCAGGCCGGGGCGCAGGATGGCCGGGATTTGATAGCAGACGCTCTTGCCGCCGCCGGTCGGCAGGACCGCCAGCACATCGCCGCCCAACAGGATCTGCTCGACCACCTGCCCCTGCAGCCCCCGGAAGTCGGCGTGACCCCAGACGCGCGCCAGCAGCGCCCGCGCGTCGTTCAGGTCAGGGGTATCGGTCGAGGAGAACTGGGGGCGCGTGGCCGGCATCCTTAAGCTGTGCACTCTTTGTTCCCGAACAGAAGACGCCGCCGGCCGCGAAGGCGACCGGCGGCGGCGTCATAGGGAAAGGGTTTAGTGGGCGGGCGCTTCGGCGAACTGGCCGCCGACGCGGTAGCGCCACAGATAGGACGGGGCGATCGCCGCCATGCCGGCCGGATGGTCGATGCCCAGATCGCTGAAGCCGAGCGCATCGGCGGCGACCACATTGTCCTTCTCCAGCATCAACACCTGATCGCGCGTCAGCGGCGGGGTCAGGCCGACGAACCGGCTCAGTTGCAGCAGCGAACCCAAGGGCTTGGCGACGATGAAGGGCACCGAAACCAGCATCCGGTCGCGGCCCGTCTCGCGACGCACCAGCTCCAGCACTTCCCGGAAGGTGTACAGGCTCGGCCCGCCCAGTTCGTAGGTGCGGCCGGCGGCGTCCGCGCGGGTCACGCCGCGCGCGATGGCCTCGGCGACATCGCCGACATAGACCGGCTGGAACCGGGTTTCTCCGCCGCCGATCAGCGGCAGGGCCGGCGCCATCGTCGCCATGGCGGCGAAGCGATTGAGGAAGCTGTCGCCCGCGCCGAACACCAGCGACGGACGCAGAATCACCGCGTCCGGATAGACGCCGCGCACGGCCGCCTCGGCCTGGGCCTTGGTGCGACCATAGGCCGAAGGGCTGGCGGCGTCGGCGCCGATGGCCGAGATCTGGACCAGGCGCTCAACGCCCGCCGCCTTGGCGGCCTTGGCGATGGTCCTGGCCGCCTCGGTGTGAACGGCGTCGAAGCCGCGCTTGCCGCCTGCGTCATGCAGCACGCCGACCAGATTCACGACGGCGTCCGCGCCGCGCACGGCCTGCGCCACATCCGTCGGGTTGGTGATGTCGCAGCGCATGAACTGGATCTGGCCGGGATCGCCCAGCGGCTGGATTTCGATCGCCAGGACCGGGTTGCGCACGGCGACCCGGATGCGCCAGCCGCGACGCGCCAGGGCGCGCACCGCCTGCGACCCGATAAAGCCCGAACCTCCGAAGAGGGTCACGACGCCGGGGGCGAGGTCAGCCATGGGGAAAGCTCCAGTCGAAATCCGTTTCGGCGGGATAGACGATAGGGCGCCGCACCGCAACGCGGGCCTTCACGGTCACGCTGGCGTTCGACGCGCGGCCGCCCATCTGAGGCGGATGAAGCTTTTCACCATTGGCTACGAGGGCGCGACCCAGGCCGACGTCATCGCGCGACTGAAGACGGCCGGCGTGCAGACACTGGTCGATGTCCGCGCGGTCGCCGCATCCCGCCGCGCCGGCTTTTCCAAGACGATCCTGGGCGAGAGCCTGAAGGCCGAAGGGATCGACTATGTCCATCTGCGCGGGCTGGGCACGCCCAAGGCGGGACGTGACGCGGCGCGTAAGGGCCGTGTCGATGAGATGCGCGCCATCTTCGCCGAACACCTGGCCGAACCCCAGGCGCAGATCGAGTACGAGCGGCTGAAGGCGCTGGCGGTCGACAAACCCGTCGCCCTGCTATGCTTTGAGGCCGACCACGCCGGCTGCCACCGCGCCGTCCTGGCGGAACGACTGTCGGAGGAAACCGGCGTGGCGGTCGTGGACCTCTAGCCTTACGGCCGTCCGACCAGCTGATCGACCGAACCGCTGGTGACCGGGTGATACAGCGGCCGGGCCTCGGCGTAGATGCGCCGCGCGTTGCTGCGACCCCAGTCGCCCTCGTTCCACAGGGTCTGGAACAGCGGCAGGACGAACTTGCGACGGCCCTGGCTGGTCAGGAACTTCTCGGCCGTGGCGACCGACGGCTGATAGCGATGAGCCAGGGCGATCTGCAGCCAGGCGAAAGTCAGTTCGGCGTTGCCTTCGTTCGCCAGGTTCAGCGTGCGCTCCAGATCGGCCAACTGCGCAGTCGTCAGCCAGTCGGCGCCTGTCCGCAGACCCTCGGGCCGCCAGCCCAGGAAGCGCTGGCGCTGCTGGGTGTTCCAGTCCGCCCACGGAATGGCCGAGGCCGGTCCCTTGTCCTTGAAGAAGGCGACGGCGGCCGCATCCACCGGCTCGAAGGCATGAGACACCGGCGCGACGGCGTTGGACGGCAGGCCGGGCTGATAGACCCACGCGTCCATCTGCAACTGGCTTTCCAGCCCCGCGTCGCCCTTGATCAGGTTGTCGCGAATATCCTGAAGGAACATGGCCGTCGTCATCGGGCGATAGGCGTTGCGGTCGAAATAGCCGCGCAGCCAGGCGTCGAACCGATCGCGCCCGACGGTGCGTTCGATGGTCCGCAGGAACAGGGCGCCCTTTTCATAGGCGATGTCGTTCATGCCGTCGTCGGGATCGCGGCCCTTCAGGTCCAGATGCAGGCGGGTGTCCGCCGCCGGCAGAGACTTCAGCGTGTCCTGAAGGCTGTCCCAGCCCAGCACCTGCTCCTGCATGGCGCGGTCATGGCCATAGACCGACTCCATGATCCGGTTCTCGAAATAGACGGTGAAGCCCTCGTTCAGCCAGAAGTCGTTCCAGGTCGCATTGGTGACCAGATTGCCCGACCAGGAGTGCGCCAGTTCGTGCGCGACCAGCGACACCAGCGAGCGATCGCCGGCGATGATGGTCGGCGTGGCGAAGGTCAGTTTCGGATTTTCCATCCCGCCGAACGGGAAGGAGGGCGGCAGGACCAACAGGTCGTAGCGGCCCCAGCGATAGGGGCCGTACAGCTTCTCGGCCGCCGTCACCATCTGGGCGGTCGGTTCCAGTTCCCATTGGGCGGCGCGCAGGCGGCTGGGCTCGGTCCAGACCCCGGTGCGGCCGTCGAACGGTGCAAAGGCGATGTCGCCGACGCCCAGCGCGATCAGATAGGGCGGGATCGGATTGTCCATCCGGAAGCGCCACGTCTTCATACCGTTTGCGGCCCGCTCGCCGTTCGGCGTCAGGTGATCGGCGCTCATGACCACCGTCAGGTCTTCGGGCGCGGTGATGCGGGCCGAATAGGTCTGGCGGATGCCGGGGCTGTCCTGGGTCGGCACCCAGGTGCGGGTCAGGATCGCCTGGCCCTGGCTGAACAGATAGGGCTTCTGTCCGCCCGCCGTCTGGCTGGGGCTCAGCCATTGCAGCGCCGCCGCGTTCGGGCGGGTCGAATAGCGGATGGTGATCTTGCGCCGCTCATTGGCGGCGAAGGCCGGGAAATAGACCGTCAGCGGCTGTCCCAGGACGGCGTCATTGTCGCCGACGACATAGCGCAGCGGCTGGCCCGCCGCGTCGCGCACGTCCTGAATGTCCAGGTCGCGGATATCCAGCACGATCTCGTTGGCGCCCGGGATCGCCAGGATGTCCAGGGTCGCCGTGCCCGCCAGGGTCTTGGCGTTGAAGTCGGCGGTCAGGTCCAGAGCCACATCGACGACGCGGGCGATCTCGGGCCGGGCGTGGGTGTGGACGTCCACCGCTTCGGGACCGGGCGCCGGGGCGATGGCGGGCGGGGTCATGGCCGACCCTCCCGTCGTGGTAGAGCAGGCGCTCAGACCCATGGCGGCGGCCAGGGCGAGGGCGGAGACGAGACCGAGCGCTTTCAGCGTCATCGAGGTTTTCCTGGGCTGATCTTGACGATTGGCCCGGAGAACGCGCGGAAACGCGAAAAAGATCAAGCCTTGGCGGCGACCGGCGCGTGATGAGCCCGGAACAGCCGCCCCCGCTCGGCGAACAGCACCCAGCCCAAGGCGATCAAACCAAAGACGGTGAAGCCGACCGACATCGGAATGGTCGTGCCGTTGAACTGTTGGCCCACCGCAAAGCCCAGCAGCGAGCCGACGATGGTGGAGATGAAGCCCTGGATCGAGGCCGCCGTGCCCGCGATCTTGCCCATCGTCTCCATGGCCATCGATCCGAAATTGCCCGCGATCAGGCCGAAACAGAACATGGTCAGGGTCTGCAGCACCGCAAAGGTCCAGATCGATTCATGACCGCTGATCGCCACCCCCGCATGGATGGCGGCGATGCTGGTGAAGCCGATCAGGGCGGTGTGCGAAATCTTGCGCGAACCCAGCCTCACCACCAGACGCGCATTGACAATCGAGGCCACGGCGATGCCGCCCGCGATCAACGCGAACACCGCCGGAAACGCCGCCTCGGCGTGGAAGACGTCGGCGAAGATCTGCTGCGACGAGTTGATGAAGCCGAACAGGGCCCCGGTGATCGCCGTCATGGCCAGGGTGTAGCCGACGGCCGTGCGGTCGGTCAGGGCGATCTTGTAGGCCGAGGCCAGGCGTTTGACCTGGATCGGCAGGCGATCCTCGGGCTTCAGCGTCTCGGGCAGACGCAAAGACGCCCAGACGATCAGGCCGACCCCGATCAGGCCCAGCCCGGCGAAGATCCAGCGCCACGGCCCGACCAGCATGATCATCTGACCCAGCGACGGCGCCAGGATCGGCACGCCCAGGAAGACCAGGAAGCTGAACGACATGACCCGCGCCATGGTGCGCCCCTCATACCGGTCGCGCACGATGGAGACGGCCAGCACGCGGGTGCAGGCGCTGCCCAGACCCTGGCCGACGCGGGCCATGATCAGCGTCTCAAAGGTCGGCGCAAGGGTCGCCAGCAGGCTGAACATCACATAGACGCCGACGCCGAACAGCAGGACAGGCTTTCGCCCGAACCGATCCGCCAACGGACCGTAGAACAGCTGCGCCCCGCCGAAGCCCAGCAGATAGGCCGTCACCACCCATTGTCGGTCGTTGTCGGTCGCCACGTTCAGGTCGGCGCCGATGTGCGGCAGGGCCGGCAGCATGGAATCGATCGCCAGCGCATTCAGCGCCATCATCAGGGCGATGAGGCAGACGAACTCGACGAAGCCGAGCTCCTTCTTGGCGGGCGCTGACGCAAGGGAAGAAGACATTCGGGCCAGATGCGCCGTCACGCCCCGATCCGCAACCGCACGTCCGTCATAAATTGCTGCAATGCAGCGAAATCGGGTTTGAACGGGCGACGCCTCGCCAAAGCCGCGAAGCTTCGCTAGAGGAAGTCATGACAGAACAGATGACAGCACAGGCGGCGCTGGACCGCCTCGAAACCCTCTACACCCAATCCGTGACCAACCTGCGCGACGCCGTGCGGGATTTCGTCAATACCGGCGCGCGGCCCGATCCGGTCAAACGCGCCGAAGGGGTGTTCGCCTATCCCGAACTTCGCATCCGCTGGGACGGGGATCGCCCCCAGGACCTGGAGCCGCGCGCCTACGCCCGGCTGTCGAGACAGGGCAGCTATTCGACCACGATCACGCGGCCCGACCTTTTCCGCCCCTATCTGACCGAACAGCTGGGCCTGCTGGAGCAGGAATATAATGCGACCTTCGAGGTCGGCCTGTCCCGCCAGGAGATCCCCTTCCCCTATGTGACCGACGGGCTGGAGGTCGCGCTGGACCGGTCGATGACGGCGGCTCTTGCGCGCTGGTTCCCCACTACGGACCTGGCCCATATCGGCGACGAGATCGCCGACGGCCTGTTCGAAATGGGCGGCGACTTCCCCCTGTCGCACTTCGACGGCCTGCGGACCGACTTTTCGCTGGCGCGGCTGAAACACTACACCGGCACGCCGGTGGACGACGTTCAGTCCTATGTCCTGTTCACCAACTACAATCGCTATGTCGATGAGTTCGTGCGTTGGGCCATCGAGCAGCTTCGGACGCCCGGTTCGCCGTATCAGACCCTGTCCTGCGCCGGCGGCGTGGTGATCACCCGCGATACGCCCAACCCCGAGGCGGCGATCAGCGACACGGCCTGGAAGAAGCACCAGATGCCGGCCTATCACCTGACCGCGCCGGGCCATAAGGGCGTGACCCTGGTCAACATCGGCGTCGGCCCGTCCAACGCCAAGACGATCACGGATCACCTGGCGGTCACCCGTCCGCATGTCTGGCTGATGATCGGTCACTGCGGGGGCCTGCGCGCCAGTCAGACCATCGGCGACTATGTGCTGGCCCACGCCTATCTGCGCGACGATCACGTGCTGGACGCGGTGCTGCCGCCCGACATTCCGATCCCGTCGATCGCCGAGGTTCAGCGCGCGCTCTATGACGCCACCAAGTCGGTCAGCGGCATGCCGGGCGACGAGGTCAAACTTCGCCTGCGCACCGGCACCGTTGTCACCACCGACGACCGGAACTGGGAGCTGCGCTATTCCAAGTCGGCCCTGCGCTTCAACCAGTCCAGAGCCGTCGCCATCGACATGGAAAGCGCCACCATCGCGGCCCAGGGCTATCGCTTCCGCGTACCCTACGGGACGCTGCTTTGCGTGTCGGACAAGCCGCTGCACGGCGAGATCAAACTGCCGGGTCAGGCCAACCGCTTCTACGAAGGCTCGATCTCCGAACACCTGCAGATCGGCATCCAGGCGGTCGACCTGATGCGCAGCGAAGGCTCCAAGCTGCACTCGCGCAAACTGCGCGCCTTCGACGAGCCGCCGTTCCGGTGATCCCGGCCGTCTCCTCCCCACAGCGTGGGGAGGGGGACCGCGCGAAGCGGGGTGGAGGGGTTCTTAACGTCGCACCGGCGCTGCGATGCAGCAAGAAACCCCTCCGTCTCTCCGCTACGCTTCGAGCCACCTCCCCATGAAATGGGGAGGAGACAGGCTCAGACCGCCGCCTTCTCCAGCGCGCCGGGCTCGACCGGGCTGGGCGCGGTGGTCGCCTTGCGGGTGTCCTGACGGCGCGGCAGTCGCCACACCTGATGCGAGCGATAGCTCGTTCCATCCCAGGCCAGGGCCGTGACGGTGATCGTCTTGGCGTCCCAGTCGATCTGGTTGAAGCCAGGCGGCGCGCCGCGCTCGCGATGCGACAGCGTCCCGCAGCCGACGGCGTAGGAGCAGCGATCCGCCAGCGGGATCGGCATGGCGAACGGCACATGGACGTGGCCGGTCATGATCAGATCGACCCCCGCCTCGGCGAAGATCAGGGCCGCCTCGTCGCCGCGCTTGACGTCGCCGGTCATCGGCGTGCCGACCATCTCGATCAACGGATGGTGACAGGCCAGGATCCGCAGCGCGCCGATCGGCGCCTGACGCAGGGCCTCCGCCGCGCGCCGCGTCTGGTCCAGGTCGATGACCCCCTTCGACCAGTTGGGGCGCGCCTGCCAGCCGCGCGCGGTGACGACGCCGCGCACCATGACCGTGTCGCTGCGGAATTGGCCGTCGTGGGCGGGAAACCCGGTCTCGGTCTCGAAGGCGCGCCAGGGATGAAAGACCCGCGCGACGGCGTCCCAATAGGGCACGTCATGATTGCCCACGATAACAAAGCGCGGCTCGGGCATGGCCCGCATCCATTCGCCCGCCGCCTTGAACTCGTCGGGGAAACCCTTTTGCGTGATGTCGCCGGTGATCAGCACCAGATCGTTGGGCGTCGCGTGGGCGTATTCCAGAGCGGCCGCGCAGGCGCGCTTGTGCTCGCAGCCGAAATGAACGTCAGAGAACTGAAGAACGCGGCCCATCAGATACTGTCCTCGGCTGACGGCGGCTTGGGCGCCAGCGCCTTGAAAGCCTTGGGCACGAAGCGGATCACGGCCTCGGGCTTCAGCAGCAGCGGCTCGCCGTCGATGACAGCCGGGATCTTGGAACGCGCGCGCACCTCGATCCGCTTGGCCGGTCGGGTCGAGACGGCCGGATCGTGGCGCCAATCGCTGAACAGGGCGGTCGCGGCCAGGCGGAAGGCCTGGGTCGCATCGCTGGGGTCCATGGCGGCCGCTTCCAGTCCGATGGGGTCCTCCATCGCCTTGGAGATCATCGGGCTGATCAGCACCAGCGCCTCGGTGCGGCGTTTTTCTCCGCCGTCCAGGGCGAAGCGCAGGCGCCCCGAAAAGGCGCGCTTCAGGGCGCGACGGCCGTATTGCCAGGCCAGTTTGATCTTGCCGGTCCGCATCGCCTCGCGCGCCGGCGCCCACAGGGCCGGCGATCCCAGAATGGCGGCGCAGTAGAAATATTCGCCCTCAACCTCGCCGCCTGACACGGCCTGGGGCTCGCCCTCCTCCAGCGCCCGCTTCAGCGCCAGCTTCCAGTCGGCGGTGCCGTAAAGCGCCTTGGGCAACATGTTCATCGTACCGCCGGGCAGGGGCGCGATCATCGGACCATCCGGCTTGGCCTTCGACGCCACCGAGCGCGCCGTGCCGTCGCCGGCCAGAACGAAGATTACGTCCGGCTTGGCGGCGAAGGCGTCGGCGATGATCTGGTCGAAGTTGCCCCCTTCGAACGACACGACCTCGGCCCTGAGGTCATACTGCCCCAACAGGGCTTCGGCCTCGCCGGCGGCGCGTGGACCGACGCTGCCTGACAGCGGATTGACCAGCATCACGGCGTGCCGGATCTGCGCGTGGGGCGTCAACGCAGGCTGGTCGTCTGCGTCGGAGGGGGGTTGGGCGACATCGGTCATGGCGGCCGAACGCCTCGCGGGCGCCGTCGTTCCGCCCAAGCGTCACCATAGTTTCAGACCCAGCTTGTCTGTGCGGAACCTATGCCGCGAGGACACGTTTGCTGCCCACAGGGGCCAACACCCAGGGACAAAGGAATTCATCATGAAAAAGGCGATTATCGCGATTGCCGGCGCCGGCCTGCTGGCTTCGGCCTGCGCCAGCGACCCGTACGGCTATAACAACGGCACGAACGAAACTGTCCGCCAGGGCGCCATCGGCGCCGGCCTGGGCGCCGTCGCCGGCGCCATCATCGGCAACAACGTCGGCGGCGGCAACGCTGCGACCGGCGCCCTGATCGGCGGCGCCCTGGGCGGCACCGCCGGCGCCATCCGCGGCTCGAACCAGGACCGCAACAACCAGCAGCGCTACCGCGACAATCAAGGCCGTTACTACTACTGCTACGATAATCGCCAGGACGAGTGCTACTGGGACAACGGTCAGCGCCGTTATTGATCAGTGATCAAATGCCGGTCGCGAAGGTCCGCGACCGGCGCTAGGTTGAAGAGGCGGCCTGTCGGACGACGGGCCGCCTCTTTTGCGTAATGGGCCGGCCGAGCCGGAGGAGGGCTGAGATGAAGCGATCGATGGGTCTGGCTGTGGCGGCCGTGGGAATTCTGGCGGCGTGCGCGCCGATGCCCAAGCGCGAAGCGCTGGTGGTGGGCGAATCGCTGTGCGCGCCGGGGCGTTTCGATGTCTATTTCCTGGAGAACCAGGCGCGGCTGACGGAGCCGGCGGCGATGGTGCTGCACGCGGCGGCCGAGAAGGCCAAGGATTGCGACGTGCGCAAGGTGCGCGTGGTGGGCCTGGCCGACGCCACGGGAACGCCTGAAGCCAATCTGAACCTGTCGCAGCGGCGCGCACAGACGGTGGTTGCGGCGCTGACCCAGGCGGGCCTGCCGGCGCCGATCTTTGAGATGAACGCCGCAGGCGATGCGGGAGCCACGACCGCAGCCGGCAATGACGAACCGCTGCGGCGCCGTGCGGAAGTGATCTACGAGGCCTATCCGCGCTGATCGACGCGGGGGCGGGCGCAGCGATGGCGCGGGGACGCGTGACGCATTAGGTTGCGGCGCTCCCCTCGCCTGTCGGAACACGCGTTTGCGCCTCTTTGCTCTTCTCCTCGGCCTGCTGATTAGTTTGACGGGCGTTTCGGCGACCGTCGCCCAGCCGGTGCAGAGCCAACCCACGGGCGTCGTCGCCTTCGGGCCGCAGCGGACCGAACGGATCGAGGCCGAATTGGTCCCGATGTCGCAATGGGTCGCGCCTGGTTCGACGACCGTGGTGGCGGTGCGCCAGAAGATCGCGCCCGGCTGGCACACCTATTGGCGCAATCCCGGCGACAGCGGCGGTGCGACCAGCCTGATCTGGACCCTGCCCGCCGGGGTGACCGCCGAGCCGATCCTGTGGCCCCTGCCCAGCCGCCAGCGGCTGATGAGCCTTATGAACTATGGCTATTCGGGCGCGGTGCTCTTGCCCGTGCCGATCCATGTGCCGCCGACGGCGCGGCCGGGCGAAGTGCTGACCCTGACGACGGACGCGATGTTCCTGGTGTGCAGCGACCGTGAGTGCGTGCCCGAGCCGATGCCCCTGTCGCTGGCCCTGCCGGTGCGCGAGGGCGCAGCGCCCTTGGCCAAACCCTGGGGCGAGGAGATCGAGCGGCTGGTCGAAACCGCGCCGCGCCCGGCCGGGATCGAGGCGCGCGTCACGCGTCAGGGCGGCCAGCTGATTCTGACCGCCACCGGCGGGCCGCTCTCTGGTGACCAGGCGGGCGCCGACATCGGCCAAGTCTATTTCTATCCTTTCGACGGCGGGCGGATCGACCATGCGGCGGCCCAGTCGGGCCAGCGGGGGTCCAACGGCCTGACCCTGACGCTGACGGCCGGCAAGGATGCCACGCAGACGGCGCTGAGCGGGGTCCTGGCGACCGACAAGGGCGCGTGGGAGATCACGGCGGAGCCGGGCGTGCCTCTGGCGGGCGCCCAAGGCGGCGGGGCGCTGAAGCCGCTGGACGAAACCACGGCGACGCCGGCGAAGACCGGCGCTCTGGTCTTTCTTCAGGCGCTGGGCCTTGCGCTATTGGGCGGGCTGGTGCTGAACCTGATGCCGTGCGTCTTCCCGGTTCTGGCGATGAAGGCGGCGTCGCTTTCGGCGGCGGCGCATGATCCGGCGCGGGCGCGGCGCGACGGCCTGGCCTTCACAGCCGGGGTGCTGGTCAGCTTCCTGGTTCTGGCTGGCGTTCTGCTGGCGCTAAGGGGGGCGGGTCAGGCGATCGGCTGGGGGTTCCAGCTTCAGTCGCCGGGCGTGGTCGCGGCTCTGGCCCTGGTCATGCTGCTGGTCGGGCTGAACCTGTCGGGCGTCTTCCATGTGGGCGCCGGATTGCAGAACGCGGGGTCCGGCCCCCTGTCGCGCCTGCCCGGATCGGCGGGCGCCTTCTTCACCGGGGTGCTGGCCGTGGTCGTTGCAGCGCCCTGCACCGCGCCCTTCATGGCCGCAGCGCTCGGCGCGGCCCTGGTCCTGTCCTGGCCGATGGCGCTGGCCGTGTTCCTGATGCTGGGGCTGGGTCTGGCCCTGCCCTATCTGGCGATCAGCCTGTCGCCCGGCCTGCTGTCGCGCTTGCCGCGACCGGGCGTCTGGATGGAGCGGCTGAAGGGTCTGCTGGCCTTTCCCATGTATGGGGCGGCGCTGTGGCTGTTGTGGGTGTTCACGCGACAGGGCGGCGTCGACGCCTTGGGGCTGCTGCTGACGGCGGCGCTGCTGCTGGCCCTGACGGCCTGGCTGACAGGCCTGGCGCAAGCGGCGCGCCAGCGTGATGAACGTCCGATCCTGACCACGATCTGCGCGATCGTCGTCGGCGTTCTGGCGCTGGGCCTAGCAGGCGTTGCGGCCGGCGCAGCGCGGGATGCGGACGCCGCGCCGCAAGGCGACATCGGCTTGCTGGCGGCCCAGCCCTGGTCGGCGGCGGCGGTGAAGGCAGCGACCGCGTCCGGGCGCCCCGTGCTGGTCAATCTGACCGCCGACTGGTGCGTGACCTGCAAGATCAACGAACGCGCGGCCCTGTCTTCGCCTCGTGTCACCAAGGCGATGCGCGAAGCGAACGCCGCCTATCTGGTCGGCGACTGGACCCGGCGCGACGACGCCATCACGCGTGAGCTTCAGGCGCATGGGCGCTCGGGCGTGCCCCTGTATCTGCTTTATCGACCGGGTCGGGCCGAGCCGGAAATCCTGCCGCAACTGCTGACCGAGGGCGTGGTCGTGGATGCGCTGAAGGATTGAGCGTCAGCTCAGGAACCGCTGCACCGCCGCCAGGAACCGCTGCGGCTGTTGGATCATCACCTGGTGTTCGGCGCCTTCGATCCGCTCGAACCGGGCCGTGCGCGGCAAGCCTTCGAAGCCGTAGCGATACAGCCCCTCCAACCGGTTGCGGGGCGCGTCGGGATCGCGGGTCCAGCCATAGACGACAGTAACCGGGGCGGTGATCTGCGACAGGCGGGGCCGCAGATCGACGGTCAGGGCCTCATACAGACCCTGGGCCAGGACGCGCCGGTCGCCGCCCTGAAGCCCTAGCCCCTGGAACACCATGTCGCCGGCCAGCCCCATGTCCACGCCAAAGGCCGCGACCTGCGACTTCAGCGCCTGATCCCCGAACAGGAGCAGGGCCTGATAGCCCAGCCGGGCCAGGGGTTCGACCTGATCCGAAGTGGTGCGCGCGTCGATCAGGGACGGGAAGAAGGGGGAGGAATCGACCACCATGACGCGGCCGATCCGGTCGCCCATATCGGCGGCGACGCGCAGGGCGATCTGTCCGCCCAGCGAATGGCCGATCACGGCGGGACGGTCGATGCGCTGCTCGCGGACGTAGCGTTCGATCTCGCTGGCGGCGGGGCCGGCCAGACCGCCGCTGACATTGTCGCCGATCTGGGTCTCGCCAAAGCCGCGCAGGGTGACCAGATGCACC
Source organism: Brevundimonas fontaquae (assembly GCF_017086445.1). Taxonomy (NCBI): domain Bacteria; kingdom Pseudomonadati; phylum Pseudomonadota; class Alphaproteobacteria; order Caulobacterales; family Caulobacteraceae; genus Brevundimonas; species Brevundimonas fontaquae. The sequence continues at coordinate 171,584 of NZ_CP070968.1, forward strand.
CGGTAACGGTCATCGAGCCGATCCGCCGTCGAACGCCAGGCCGAGCCGGTCGAGCCCAGGCCGGGGATGAAGATGATGTCCGCCCCCCGCCCGCGCGTCTCGACGATGATGCGGCTGGAGCTGAAGGCCGGAGCCTGAGCTTGGGTCTGGGATTGGGCCTGGACGGCGACCGGGGCGAGGACGAACAGGGTCGCAAGGAGCGAGGCGAAAAGGCGGATCATCATCCGCCCCTAACGCCCGATCACGGCGATCGGTTGACGCGTGCGTGCGACCTATCGCCCCTTGAACTCGGGTTTGCGCTTTTCGACGAAGGCGGACATGCCCTCCTTCTGGTCCTCGAAGGCGAACAGGGAGTGGAACAGGCGGCGTTCGAACTGGACGCCTTGGGTCAGGGTCGTCTCCAGCGCGGCGTTGACCATCTCCTTGTTGGCCATGATCGCCAGCGGGCTTTGCGAAGCGATCTTGGCGGCGATCTTGCGGGTTTCATCCAGCAGGGTGTCGTGCGGGAAGACACGCGAGGCGAGGCCCGACGCTAAAGCCTCCGCCGCATTCATCATCCGGGCGGTCAGGACCATGTCCATGGCCTTGGACTTGCCCACCAGACGGGTCAGGCGCTGGGAGCCGCCGATGCCCGGCGCGACGCCCAGGTTGATCTCGGGCTGGCCGAACTTCGCCCTGTCCGAGGCGACGATGAAGTCGCACAGCATGGCCAGTTCGCAGCCCCCGCCAAGGGCGAATCCGTTGACCGCGGCGATGATCGGCTTTCTGAACCGGGTGATGCGGTCGTGGCCGAGGGCGAAATAGTTGCCCGTGTACATCTGGGCATAGGTCTGGTCCGCCATCTCCTTGATGTCGGCGCCGGCGGCGAAGGCCTTTTCGCCCGAGCCGGTCAGGATCAGGCAGCGCACGCTGTCGTCCTGTTCGACGCTGTCGAGGAAGTCGGCCAGATCCTTGAACAGGGCCGAGTTCAGGGCGTTCAGCGCCTCGGGCCGGTTCAGGGTCACCACCGCATAGCCGTCGGCGTGGCGTTCGATCAGCAGGTTGGAATAGGCGTCGGCCATGGTCGGTCTCCTTTGACGGCGGTCATACAGGCGCGAGGCGGGGCCCGCTAGCGCAGCCGCTATCGTCGAGGCATCAGCGCCAGGGTCAGGGCGGCGCGCGCCAGTTCGACCACGACCACCATGCCCAGCAGAAGATTGGCGGCGATGACCTGACCCCGCGCGCCCGACAGGTCCAAGGTCCAGCCGAAGACGGACGACAGGGCGAGCATCAGCGCCGAGATCAGCACCAGGCCGACCAGCAGCATCAGGGCGACGTGACCCGCCTTCAGCGCCGCCTGAAGCGTCGGCCCCTCGTCCAGCACGCGCGCGCGGCGGCGGAACAACCGGGCGATCAGGCCGGTGGCGGCGGCCTCGGCGACGGCGGCGACGACCAGCGCGGCGACGAACCACCAGATAAGGTCGCCGAAGTCGCCGTCGCGCAGGCCCTGGACGAAGTGGACGAAATAGGCGCCCCAGACCAGGACGCCGACGATCAGACTGATCCACAGGTGGATTTTGCGCATGGGTCGGACCTCGAAGGCTTATCGCTTCTGGCAGGAGGGGCAGTAGAAGGTGGAACGGCCGCCCTGAACGATGCGGGCGACGACGCCGGTGCATTTGTCGCCACGGCAAGGCTCACCCTCGCGGCCATAGACGTCGAACCGGTGCTGGAAATAACCCTGGCCGCCCTCGGCGTTGGCGAAGTCGCGCAGGGTCGAGCCGCCCGCCGCGATGGCGTCGTTCAGGACGTTTCGAACCTCGGTCGCCAGACGCTCCAGCCGCGCCTTCGACACCGATCCGGCCGCGACCAGGGGCGAGATGCGGGCGCGGTACAGGGCCTCGCACACATAGATATTGCCCAGGCCGGCGACGATCCGCTGGTCCAGCAGACTGACCTTGATGTTCTGTTTCTTGCCCGCGAAGGCCTCGACCAGATGGGCGCCGGAAAAGCCGTTGCCCAGCGGCTCGGGCCCCAGGCCGGCGAACCACGGATGGCTATCGATCTGATCGCTGGAGATCAGGCCCATGAAGCCGAACCGGCGCGCGTCCGCGTATCCGATGCGGGTCGCCGCCCCATCGCGGATGGCGCAGCCGCTGAAATGTTCGTGCTTGCCGGCAATGGGCGCGGCCTCCTCGAACTCGCCCAGCAGGGTTCCGTCCAGGGTGAACCGGCCGGTCATGCCCAGGTGGGTGATCCAGGTCTCGCCGATCGAGAGCGGCATCAGCAGATATTTGGCCCGCCGGTCGATCCGCAGGACCGTCGCCCCCTCCAGCCGTTCGACGAAACGCTCGGGAAAGGGAAATCGCAGGTCGGGCCGGTTGATCCGGACCCGCGACAGCCGCGCGCCCTCCAGCACCGGCGTCAGGCCGCGTCGGACGGTTTCGACCTCGGGAAGTTCGGGCATGGCCCGGTCCTAGCCCGTCCGGGTCGCGGGGCCAAGCGGCGGGGGCGCTCGCATCTGACCGCGACCAGTTGCCGCCTGCGACAGAATGCGCTTACGTCCGCGCAAACGTGGGACCTCGCATATGACAGACGCCGCCGCCGCCCCCAAGGGTCGGCTAGAACTTACGCTCCGCGCCCTGGTGCTGGGCTGCCTGCTGGCGGTAATCTTCACCGCCGCCAACACCTACCTCGGCCTGCTTGTCGGCCTGACCTTCGCCTCGGCCATTCCGGCGGCGGTGATCTCGATGGCGGTGCTGCGGGCGTTCCGCACCTCGACCATCTGGGAAAATATGACCGTCCAGACCGTGGCCTCGGTCGGCGGGGCCATGAGCTCGATCATCTTCGTCCTGCCGGGCCTGGTGATGATCGGCTGGTGGCTGGAGTTTCCGTTCTGGCAATCAGTGGCGATCTGCATCCTGGGCGGCGTGCTGGGCGTGACCTTCTCGATCCCGCTGCGTCGGGCGCTGGTCGTCAATGGCGGCCTGCCCTACCCCGAAGGCGTCGCCGCCGCCGAGGTGCTGAAGGTCGGCTCGCGCGGGGCCGAGCAGACCGAAAGCGCGGTGCGCGAGAACAAGTCGGGCCTGTGGGTCGTGGTCGCCGGCGCTGTGGTGTCGTCGGGCTACGCCCTGCTGGTCGCGGGTCGGGTCTTCGCGGGCGAAGCGGCCAAGTTCTTCAAGCTGCCCGCCGCGCTGGGCGGCGGGGCGACGGGCATGGGCTTCGGCATGCAGTTCGCCCTGCTGGGCGCCGGGCATCTGATCGGCCTGACGGTCGGTCTGGCGCAGCTGTTCGGCCTGGTGCTGGCCTGGGCCATCGCCGTGCCGATCCTGACCAGCCCGGACACCATCGCTTGGCTGACGGCGCACGGCATCCCGTCGATCGCCTCGACCCTGCCCGCCGGCGCGCCGGCCGAGGAGCTGGCGACCACTGTCTGGGCGCGCGAAGTGCGGTTCATGGGCGCGGGCGTCATCGGCGTCGCCGCCATCTGGACCCTGATCAAACTGGCCGGTCCGCTGATCGGCGGCCTGACCTCGGCGCTGGCCGCCAACGCCAAACGCGCCCACGGCGAAGTGCTTGAGCGCACCGAACAGGACCTGCCGATCAAGTTGGTGGGCGGCGTTTCGGTCGCCTGCCTGGTCGGCATCGCCGGCCTCCTGGCCTGGTTCGCCCAGAGCGCCCCGGCCCTGGCGGGATCGACGCCGCTCTTGGTGATCGGCGGCCTGGTCTATGTGGTGCTGATCGGTTTCGCCGTGGCGGCCATCTGCGGCTATATGGCCGGTCTGATCGGCTCGTCGAACAGCCCCGTGTCGGGCGTCGGCATCCTGGCCATCGTCATCGCCTCCCTGTTGATGCTGGGCGTCATGGCCATCGCCGGCGTGCCGGCCGATCCGTCGATCATCGCCTTCGCCCTGATCGTGACGGCGGTCGTCTTCGCCGTCGCCGTCATCGCCAATGACAATCTTCAGGACCTGAAGACCGGCCAGCTGGTCGAGGCCACGCCGTGGCGCCAGCAGGTGGCGCTGATCGTCGGCGTCGGCGCCGGCGCCCTGGTGATCCCCTTCATCCTGAACCTGCTGAACCAGGCCTTCGGCTTCGAAGGCGGCCCGCCCGCCATCGTGGAAGGCGCCAAGACCCTGGCCGCGCCCCAAGCGACCCTGATCTCGGCCCTGGCGCGCGGCGTCATCGGCGGCGACCTGCGCTGGGACCTGATCGGTCTGGGCGCGGCGATCGGCGTGGTCATCATCGTGCTGGACGCGGTCGTGTCGAAGGCGACCAAGGGCAAGGTCAAGCTGCCGCCGCTGGCCGTCGGCATCGGCTTCTATCTGCCGGCTGCGGTCACCACCATGCTGGTCATCGGCGCCGTCGCCGGCTGGATCTACGACAAGGCGGTCTCATCCACCCGCTACGCCGACGTGGCGCGCCGGATGGGCGTGCTGCTGGCCTCGGGCCTGATCGTCGGCGAAAGCCTGTTCGGCGTCTTCACCGCCGGCGTCATCGTGGCGACCCGGGACGACGCGCCCTTCGCCATGCTGCCCGAGGGCTCGGCCTGGCCGGCCATGCTGGCGGGCATCGTCGGCTTCGCTGTCGCGGTGTTTGGCTTGTACGCCTGGACGCGGAGCCGGGCTTCGAAGGTCTAGCGACGAGGTTCGGTCAGAAAGAAAGGCCGCCCTTCGGGGCGGCCTTTTTGCATTTCAGGCGGCGTTGCGCGTCGCGACCATCATATAGTTGATGCCCGCATCGTCGGTCTCGCTCCATCGGTCGTGAAGCGGGTCGTAGTTCAGGCCATAGGGCCCCTCGACCGTCACCGGCTCTGTGGCCAGCATCGTGCGGATTTCATCGGGCTTCAGGAACTGGCGCCAGTCGTGGGTGCCGGCCGGCACCCAGCGCAGAATGTATTCCGCCGCCACCTTGCCCAGGGCCAGCGACTTCAGCGTGCGGTTCAGGGTGGCGACCATCATCACCCCGCCCGGCCGGACCAGGCGCGAACAGGCGCGCACGAAGCTTTCGGGATCGGCGACGTGTTCGATCACCTCCATCGTCAGGACCACGTCGAACGGCCCCGCGCCTTCCGCCTCGATCTGTTCGACCGTGGCGGCGCGATAGGCGATATCCAGGCCGACCATGTCGGCGTGCGCGCGGGCCGTGCCGATGTTTTCGGACGAGGCGTCGATGGCGGTGACGTCAAAGCCCATACGCCGCATCGGCTCGGCGATCAGTCCGCCGCCGCACCCCACGTCCAACAGGGTCAGACCTTCGAACGGCGCCCGCGCCTTGGGATCGCGGCCCAACCGCGTGCAAAGCTGGTCGCGGATCAACGCCAGCCGCGCGGGATTGAAGCGGTGCAGCGGCGCGAACGGCCCGTGCGCGTCCCACCATTCGGCCGCCTGGGCCGAGAAGCGCGCCACGTCGGCGGGGTCGATCGATGCGCCGAACGCCGTTTCGGACGAATTTTGCGAAAAACCATGCCCCTGTTGGGGTAGGCGAGACGGAGCGGCGCCGTTAGAAGCGGTCATGACGCGAGGGATGAACCTTCGCGCCCTTTCACGCAAGCAGGGGGCGGAACGCCACGATGACGCGGCCCGACACGACACGACTGGTGATGAAGTTCGGCGGCACCTCGATGGGCGACCTCGAACGCATTCGCCGTGCGGCGCGGATCGTCGCGGCCGAAGTGTCGGCGGGCAAACAGGTCGCCGTCGTCGTCTCCGCCATGGCGGGCAAGACCAACGAACTGGTCGCCTGGACCGACGGCGCCGGACCGGCCGCCGCGGGCCTGCCGCTCAGCGATGACGAATATGACGTGGTGGTCGCCTCGGGCGAACAGGTGACCTCGGGCCTGTTGGCCGCGACCCTGCGCAACATGGGCTTCAACGCGCGCTCGTGGATGGGCTGGCAGGTGCCGATCCTGACCGACGACGCCCACGCCCGCGCCCGCATCATCGATATCCCCGGCGAGAAGCTGGGCGCTGCGGTCGACGCCGGCGAGATCGCCATCGTGCCCGGCTTCCAGGGCGTGACGGCGGACGGCAAGATCACCACCCTGGGGCGCGGCGGTTCGGACACGTCGGCGGTCGCCGTGGCCGCGGCGCTGGGCTGCCCCTGCGACATCTATACCGACGTGGACGGCGTCTATACGACCGACCCGCGCATCGAGAACCGCGCGCGCCGCCTGGCCAAGGTGTCCTACGAAGAGATGCTGGAGATGGCGTCCCTGGGCGCCAAGGTGTTGCAGACCCGCTCGGTCGAGCTAGCCATGGCCAAACAGGTGCCGGTCCGCGTCCTTTCAAGCTTTATCGAACCCGACGCGAATGGCGTCATGCCCGACAAGGGTGGAACCCTGATCTGCGACGAGGAGGAGATCGTGGAAAAACGTATCGTGTCCGGTGTGACCATGAGCCGTGACGAGGCCCGCATCACCCTGCTGGGCCTGTCCGACCGGGTGGACGCCCCCGCCGACGTCTTCACGCGCCTGGCCGAGGCCAACGTCAACGTCGACATGATCGTGCAGAGCCAGTCGCGCACCGCCGGAACGGTCAACCTGACCTTCACGACCGGCCGTCGCGACGCCGTGCGCGCCGCCGACCTGATGACCGCCGCCAAGGAACAGCTCGGCTTCGAGGAAATCCGCGTCGACGAGGACGTGGCCAAGGTCTCGGTCGTCGGCGTGGGCATGCGCAGCCATGCGGGCGTCGCCCAGACCATGTTCAAGGCCCTGGCCGACAAGGGCGTGAAGTTCCAGGCGATCTCGACCTCCGAGATCAAGATCAGCGTACTGATCGACGCCGCCTACGCCGAGCTGGCCGTTCGCGCCCTGCATTCGGCCTATGGTCTGGACGCAGTATAGGTGATCTGAACAGGGCGCCTATATCCACGAAAAAGGCGCGGGAGACATGATGCCGGCAGGCGGCGCGATGACCAGAGGACCCCGGATCCTCCTGCGCCAGATCCGCGAGGCTCTGGGCGGGGCCGGCGCGGGCGCGACGCCGGCGCAGGACCGGCTGAACATGGTCGTCAAGATCATCGCCCGGTCGATGGTCGCCGAGGTCTGCTCCATCTATCTGCGTCGCGCGTCGGGCGAGCTCGAGCTGTTCGCCACCGAGGGTCTGAACCCCGACGCCGTGCACAACACCCGGCTGCGGCCCGGCGAGGGCCTGGTGGGCGAGGTGGCGCGGATGGCCCAGCCCATCAGCCTGTCGGACGCGCCGTCGCACCCGTCCTTCTCCTATCGCCCCGAGACTGGCGAAGACCCCTATCACGCCTTCCTGGGCGCCCCGCTGCTGCGCGGCGGTCGGGCCATCGGCGTCCTGGTCGTTCAGAACCGCACCGAGCGGCGCTATGACGAGGAAGAGGTCGAGGACATCCAGACCATCGCCATGGTCCTGTCCGAAACGGTGTCGTCGGGCGAACTGCTGGCCCAGGACGAACTGCGCGACGTGGAGCTGGCGCCGCACCGGCCCGAGCGGCTGAAGGGCCAGAAGTTCGCCGACGGCCTGGCTTTTGGCCATGTGGTTCTGCACGAGGCGCCGCTGGCGCCCGAGAAGTTGCTTTCCGATGACCCGGCGATGGAGGAGGCGCGGCTAAAGCTGGCGCTGGCCACGCTGAAGAGCGGCCTGGACGTCATGCTGGACAAGGGCCAGGGCCTGGCCGGTCCGTCGTTCGAGGTTCTGGAAACCTATCGGATGTTCGCCGACGACCGGGGCTGGAACCGGTCGCTGGAAGAGGCGGTGAGGAACGGTCTGACGGCCGAGGCGGCGGTGGACCGGGTCAGGAACGAACACCGCGCCCGCTTCGCCCAGGCGCGCGACCCCTATATCCGCGAACGGCTGCACGACTTCGAGGATCTGGCCAACCGGCTGCTGCGGGTGCTGGCGGGCGACAAGCCGGGCGAGCGCGAACTGCCCGACGACGCCATCCTGGTGGCGCGAAACCTGGGCCCCGCCGACCTGCTGGAATATCCGCGCGATAAGCTGAAGGGGCTGTTGCTGGAAGAGGGTTCGGCCGCCAGCCACGCCGCCATCGTTGCGCGCGCGCTGCAGATCCCGTGCGTCGGTCGTCTGATGGGCCTGCGCGACCGACTGTCGGAAGGCGACATGGTCATCGCCGACGGCGAGACCGGCGAGACCTATCTGCGCCCCCGTCCCGATATGCTGGAGGCGGTGCAGTCGCGCATGGCCGTGCGCGAACAGCGCCAGGCCGAGTTCGCCCAGCTGCGCGACGTGCCGGCCGTGACCCTGGACGGTCAGCGGATCACGGTTCTGACCAATGCGGGTCTGGCGGTCGATCTGGAAAACATGGTCGAGACGGGCGCCGAGGGCATCGGCCTGTTCCGCACCGAGTTCCAGTTCATGGTCTCGGACGAACTGCCCCGGCTGGACGCCCAGACGGCGCTCTACAAGCTGGTGCTGGACGCAGCGGGCGACAAACCCGTCACCTTCCGCACCCTTGACATCGGCGGCGACAAGGTCCTGCCCTATCTGGAGGCCGAGCGCGAAGAGAACCCCGCGCTGGGCCGCCGCGCCATCCGCCTGGGTCTGGACCGGCCGTCGCTGTTGCGGATGCAGCTGCGGGCGCTGCTGGCGGCGGGGGCGGGGCGCGAACTGCGCGTCATGTTCCCCATGATCGCCACGGTGGACGAATTCCGGGCCGCGCGCGAGCTGGTCGATATCGAATGCGCCTGGGCGCGGCGTCGCGGGCGCGCCTTGCCCGCCCTGCTGCGCGTCGGGGCGATGGTCGAATGCCCGTCCCTGTTGTGGCATCTGGACGCCCTGTTGCCGCTGACGGATTTCGTCTCCATCGGCACCAACGACCTGTTCCAGTACATGTACGCGGCCGACCGGACCAATCCGCTGGTGTCGGATCGCTACGACCCGCTGTCGCCGCCGACCCTGCGGGCGCTCCAGACCATCCAGAAGGCCTGCGCCGACACCGGCACGCCGGTCTCGATCTGCGGCGAACTGGCGGGACGGCCGCTGGAGGCCTTCGCCCTGATCGTGCTGGGCTTCACCCGACTGTCGGCGCCGGCGGGCGGTGTCGGGCCGGTCAAGCGGATGATCCTGTCGGCGGACCTGAATGCGGCCCGGCGCGGCATGGCCAATCTGCTGAACCTGTCCACGGGCTCGGTTCGAAACGAGATTGAATCCCTGGCGCGCAAGCTGAACGTCGCCGTCTGATCCCAGGCGTCTGGACGCTGGTGTCTGGACGCAAGGGCGGCGTTGCTGGTCGGCGCGCAATCGTCTATCTCGGGCCCTGTGAACGGCGCGTCGGCGCTGTGTTTCCCGGACATGGGGTCAGGCGTCATGACGCTGAATGCGGGGGTCGCCCCCGAGGCGATCGAAAGCATTGCGGACCGGCCGGATCCGACGGCCGCCTTCGTCGACGCCGCGACCCTGGGCGACGGTTTTCGGGCCGCCCGCGAGCGGTCGGGAAAGTCGCCGGCCGAACTGGCAGCAGAGACCAAGGTGCATCGCCGGTTCCTGACCGCCCTGGAGCAGAACGACTGGTCGTCCCTGCCCTCGCGCGTCTTCGCCCTGGGCTATGTAAGGGCCTACGCCTCGGCCCTTTCGCTCGACGAACAGACCGCCGTCGAGCGATTCAAGCGCGAGAGCCCGGACACCTCCGTGCCGCTGAAGGCGCCCATCGGCATCGCCTTCGAGGACGTGAAACGCCATTCGCCGCGCATCGTCGCTGGCATCGCCGCCGTGGTGGTCGCCGTGATCGGCTGGAACGTGTTCCAGCGCGCCAGCCTGCATCAGACCGCCCATCCGTCCGATATCGCCGCCGTGCCAAAGACATGGACCGGCGCGGCCGATCCGGATCCGCAGGTCGCGCTCAGCGCACCCATGTCCGCGCCGCCCGACCAGACGACGCCGGCCCTCTACATCACGCCGGGGCTGGAGGCCGAACTGACCGGGGTCGATCCGACCGATCCGGCCGTGATCGCCGCCGCCGCCAATCCGGAGCCGGTGCAGAAGGCGTTCAACCCGCGCGGGGCCGTCTATGGCGCCTCGGCCAACGCCTCGATGGTGGTGATCCAGGCCAAGACGGCCGGCGCCCTGGTCGTTCGGCTGGGCGACGGTCAGGCCCTGTTCGCGCGCCAGATGGCGCCGGGCGAGGCCTGGCGCGCGCCCATCGGCGTGGCGGCGACGGTGGACGTGTCCGACCCGGCGGCTTTCGACGTCTTCCTGAACGGCGAATACGGCGGACCGCTGGCCGGCGTGCTGACGCCGCTGGCGCAGTTGAACAGTCGCGCGGACCAGGCGGCCAAGGCGCTGGCCGCCAGCCAGGCGCGCGCCCAGGTCCAGGCTCAGGCCGCCCAGGCTCAGGCCGCTCAGGCCCGGACCCAGGCGGCCGCGACGCCCTCCCCCGCGCCCGCGCCCTCTTCACCCGCCCCTGCGCCGAACTGATGCGACGGCCGTGGTCCCGCCGTCATCAACGGCCTATATGATGCTCCCATGAGCGACCACACCCACGTCCGACCCTGGCGCCACATCGAGCGTCGCAAGAGCCACCAGATCCGCGTCGGCTCCGTCCTGGTGGGCGGCGACGCCCCGATCAGCGTCCAGTCGATGACCAATACGCCGACGACGGATGCGGCGGCGACCATCGACCAGATCCGTCAGTTGGAAGAGGCCGGCGCCGACATCGTGCGCGTCTCCTGCCCCGACGTGGAATCGACCGCCGCCTTCAGGACCATCGTGCGCGAGGCCAAGGTTCCCTTGGTCGCCGACATCCACTTCCACTACAAGCGCGGCATCGAGGCGGCCGAGGCGGGCGCCGCCTGCCTGCGCATCAATCCTGGCAACATCGGTTCGGCCGACCGCGTCCGCGACGTGATCCAGGCGGCCAAGGACAATGGCTGCTCGATGCGGATCGGCGTCAACGCCGGCTCGCTGGAAAAGGAACTGCTGGAAAAATACGGCGAGCCCTGCCCCGACGCCATGGTCGAGAGCGCGCTGAACCACGCGCGCATCCTGCAGGATCACGACTTCCACGAGTTCAAGATCTCGGTAAAGGCGTCCGACCCGTTCCTGACCGTCGCCGCCTATCAGCAGCTGGCGGAGGCGATCGACTGCCCGCTTCATCTGGGCGTGACCGAGGCGGGGCCGTTGCGCACCGGCACCATCAAGTCCGCCATCGGCCTGGGGTCGATGTTGTGGGCCGGGATCGGCGACACCATCCGCGTGTCCCTGGCCGCCGATCCCGTCGAGGAGATCAAGGTCGGCTTCGACATCCTGAAGTCGCTGGGTCTGCGCCACCGTGGGGTCAACATCATCGCCTGCCCGTCCTGCGCGCGTCAGGGCTTCAACGTCATCGAGACGGTGGCGGTGCTGGAAGAGAAGCTGGCCCATATCTCGACGCCCATGAGCCTGTCGGTGATCGGCTGCGTCGTGAACGGACCGGGCGAGGCCCTCTATACCGACATCGGCTTCACCGGCGGCGGCAAGGGCGCGGGCATGATCTATCTGAACGGCAAGATCGCCCACAAACAGGCCAACGACGGCATGATCGACCACATCGTCGATCTGGTGGAACAGAAGGCCGCCGAACTGGACGCCGCACGCGCGGCGGAGCTTCAGGCGGCCGAGTAGCGGTCGCTCCGCTCTGGTTGCAGAAACCGGGCGCGCGTCACAAACCTGTGATTGACGGCCGCGGGTCTGCGTGCGACCTGTGCGTCAGGTTCGGCCGGGGGGCCGTCCCGTTAATCCACTGAGGGGCCCATGATTTCCAAAAACGCCGCACGCCTTGGCGTGCGTCTACTCGCGCTTGCCGGCGTAGCGCTTTCGCTGCCTGCCTGCGCAACCGTCACGCGCGGCTCCAGCCAGCAGTTCACCGTCGAAAGCACGCCGCCCGGCGCTCAGGTCAGCACGTCGAACGGCTTTGAATGCCAGGCGACGCCTTGCACCTTCCGCATGCCGCGCAAGGACGGTTTCCGCATCACGGTCGCCAAGGAAGGCTATGTCTCGCAGACGCACGAGATCACCAGCAGCATTTCCGGCGCCGGCGGAACGGCCATGGCCGGCAACATTCTGGTCGGCGGCATCATCGGCGGGGCCATCGACGCCACGTCCGGCGCCATGAACGACCTGAAGCCCAATCCTTTGGTCGTCACCCTGCGCACGCCGGCTGAAGAGGCGGCGGCGGCCCGCACTCCGGCCCCGACCACCGGCGCGCCGGGCGGTCAGTAGCCGAAGACCCGCGATTGAACGTGAGACGGCGGCGGGTGCGAGCCCGCCGCCGTTTTTCGTTTCAGATCACCTTGAACAGCCGCAAGGCCTGATAGCCGGCGGACAGGAGCACCACAGCGCCGACGCCGTAGGTCAGGGCGCGGCGCGGGGCGATGCGGGCGATGACGCCGGCGAAGGGGGCGGCGATCAGGCCGCCGATGATCAGGCCCAGCACGGCCATGGCGTGGGTGGAGAAGCCCTCCGCCTCTTGCCAGTGTCCCGTCAGCAGGGCGACGAGGAAGGTCGCGGAGATGGCGGAGGTGACGAAGAACTCCGCCGTATTGGTGGTGCCGATCGAGACGCGCGGATCCTGGCCCGTGCCGACCAGGGTGGTGGTGACCGTGGGTCCCCAGCCGCCGCCGCCGATGGCGTCGAAGAAGCCGCCGACCAGACCCAGAGGGCCGGCGAACTTGCGCGGGAAGATCCGCTCACGTGTCTGACGCGTGGCGCGCCAGATGATCACGACGCCCATGATGGCCAGATAGGTGGTGATGAAAGGCTTCAGCAGATCCCCGTCGATGCTGGTCAGGACAAAGGCGCCGAGCCCGCCGCCGACGACGCCGCCGAGCGCCAGCGGCACGAACAGTTTCCAGTTCACATTCTTATTGACCGTATGGGACCCGGCCGACGCCGCCGTGGTGAAGACCTCGGCGGCGTGGACGCTGGCCGACGCCGTCGCGGGCGGCACGCCGAACGACAGCAGGACGGTCGAGGAAATCACGCCATAGGCCATGCCCAGCGCCCCATCCACGATCTGGGCCAGAAAACCGACGGCGAGGAAGAGCAGGAAATCTTGCATGGCGTCCTCTGCAATAGGAGGCGAACGGTGCGGGCTATCTCCCTAGTCGGTCAATAGGAGAAGAATTGACGGCGGCTTGCAGAAGAGTTCGCGCCTCGAAGACGGCGGCGATCGCGTCGCGACCGTCCTGAAGCACGGGCTGCAACGGACAGGTCTTGACATCCGGGCAGGTCTCGCACGGGCCGTAGGCGGTGCGCGAGGCGCAAGGCGCGAGGGCCAGCGGGCCTTCCAGCGCGCGGATGACGTCGGCGAAGCTGATGGCGTCGGCGGGCGCGCCCAGCGCATAGCCGCCCGCCCTGCCCCGCTTCGAAGCCAGCAAACCCTGACGACGCAGATCAAGCAGGATGGCCTCTAGGAACTTTCGCGGAGCCGCCGCCGCCTCGGCGATCTCGGCGATGGTCGCGGGGCCGCCGTCCGGCAGACTGGCCAGATGCACCATGGCGCGCAGGGCGTAGCGGGACCGGTTCGACAGCATGATCCGTGATCGCCCGCCTGAGCCCCAGACGCAAGCTGTGGGGAGCTCGATCCGATCCTCAGGCGAGCCGCGCCACCGCCTCCAGAATCTGCGCGCCGTTATAGGGTTTCAGCACCAGGGCCTCGGCCATGTCCGCATTCTTCGCTGCGGCGGCCACATCGCCGGAAATGAAGATGACCCGCACGGCCCAGCGGTCGGTCAGGACGCGGGCCAGTTCCACCCCGGTCATCTCGCCCGACAGATTGATGTCCAGCAGGGCCGCATCGATGCTGTGCAGCGCAGCGGCGGCCTCGGCGGCGGCGGCGCTGTGGAACGGGCCGACGACATTGTGGCCCGCCTCGGTCAGCAGTTCGGTCAGGGAGGCGGCGGCGTCGGGATCGTCCTCGACCACCAGCAGGGTCAGGGCCTCGACCTCGGCCGGCGCCGTGGCGTCAAGCGGCGCCTGACGCGTGACGACGGCGCGAAGGTCGCGCCAGACCTCGGTCGAGGGGCGGTCGGTGTCCAGATCATAGATGGCGGCCATGGCCTTCAGTTCGCGGGCGTCTTCGGGCGACAGGTCGCCGCCGGTCTCGGCCAGACGGCTGTCGTACAGGCGGCACAGGCGATCGACGCTTTCGGCGACCTCGGCGGCGTCCGGCTGCGACGGGGGCGGGCGATCGAACATGGCGTCCTCCTGACGGCTGGTCGGCCTCAACTAAGGGTTCGAACGGCTCGCGTCACCGCGACTGACGCCATCGTGACCCGGTTGTCATCGCCGATCACAAGCGCGGCGCCGGCGCTGGCCCACGCCCGACACGGCTTGCAATCGACACGACGCCCCCCGGCGGGTAAGGACGGCGCTCCGCTTTTTCTCAGGACATTTCCCTCTTGCGACTGCCCCAGGCCCGTCTCGATCAGGTGCTCGACCGTTTCCACGAGGTGGAGGCGCGCATGGGTTCGGCGACCGACGGCGCCGAGATCGTGCGGCTGTCCAAGGAGCACGCCGAGCTGAAGCCCGTCGTCGATGCGGTTCAGGGCCTGGCCCGGGCGCGCGCCGAAATGGCGGATCTGGAGGCCATGACGGCCGATCCGGAAATGGCGGCGATGGCCGAGGAGGAGCTGCGGGCGCTGACCGACAGGCTGCCCGATCTGGAACGCGAGGTCGCCCTGCTGCTGGCCCCGCGCGACGCCGACGAGAACGCCTCGGCCGTACTGGAAGTGCGCGCCGGCACCGGCGGGGACGAGGCGGCCCTGTTCGCTGGCGACCTGTTCCGCATGTATTCGCGCTACGCCTCCACGCGCGGCTGGCGGATCGAGCTGGATTCGGCGACCGAGGGCGACGCCGGCGGCTATAAGGAAATCATCGCCACGGTGACGGGCGAAGGCGTGTTCGGCCGGCTGAAGTTCGAGAGCGGCGTTCATCGGGTGCAGCGCGTGCCGACGACCGAGTCGCAGGGGCGCATCCACACCTCCGCGGCGACGGTGGCGGTCCTGCCCGAGGTCGAGGACGTGGAGATCGAAATCCACGACAAGGACATCCGCATCGACACCTTCCGCGCGTCAGGTTCGGGCGGTCAGCACGTCAATACGACCGATTCCGCCGTGCGCATCACCCACCTGCCCACCGGCATCATGGTGACGTCGTCGGAGAAGTCCCAGCACGTCAATCGCGACAAGGCGATGAAGAACCTGCGCGTGCGCCTGTACGACATGCAGCGCCAGGCCAAGGATCTGGCCCGCTCGGACAGCCGCAAGTCGCAGGTCGGGTCGGGCGACCGGTCGGAACGGATCCGCACCTACAACTATCCGCAAGGGCGCGTCAGCGATCACCGCATCAACCTGACCCTGCACAGCCTGCCCCAGATCATGGAAGGCGATATCGATCCGCTGCTGAACGCCCTGATCGCCGAGGACCAGGCGGCGCGTCTGGCCGACCTGGAAGCCGAGTTCGGCTGATCATCCCAGGACGCCGGTCAGCGGCAACCACAGCACCACGCCGGTGACGGCCGTGTAGGCGGCGAAGGCATGCACCGACTTCAACCGGCCGCTGGCCAGCGGGCTGTCGAGATCGGCGCGGTTGACCCACAGCAGATAGGCGGCCTGGATCGCCCAACCGGCGAGGAACGCGACCACGGCCCAGGCGCTGAGCGCCGCCAGCGCCACGCCCGACATCAGCACCACTACGCCGCCCAGGGCGATCACCCCGTCTGCGATCCGATCGTCTGCGGGAACGGCGATGACGCCGGACAGGGCCCGTTGCAGACGCCAGTTGAGCAAAGCCTGATACAAAAGCATCAGTCCGCCCAAGACGTAGAATACCCCGATTGCGCGCGCCGCCCACTCCATGTCCGAAATAAGGCGCCATTTTCGGCGGTTGTAATCAGGGAAAATGCGACGCCGATTCGGATCGTTAACGACCGGCGCAAATTAGACACAACCGTTGGTCTGCGAGCGCGCCCGCTAAGCTTTGGCGGCCAGGGCGCGCTGGACCACCGGACGCGCCTTCATGCGCTCGAAATGCGCCTGGACGCGAGGGAACTCGGCGATGTCCACGCCGTCGCTTTCCAGCCAGCCGGCGAAGGTGAACAGATAGGGGTCCGCGACCGTATAGGCGTCGCCCATCGCCCATTCGCCAGTCAGGTCCGCCTCGATCAGGGCGAAGCCGTCGCGCATGTTCTGCGTGACCTTGGCCGCCATCGACGCCTGAGCGGCGGCATCGTCGCTCCAGCGCGCGGCGCGGCGACCGTGGGCGTGGGCGACGTGGACGGTGGTGGCCAGATAGAGGTTGAACGCCTGCATCCGCGCAAAGGCGAAGGGATCGGTCGGCGCCAACAGGCCGGGCGGCGACAGGGCGGCGATGTGCGCCAGAATGGCCGGGCTTTCGGTCAGGACGCCCTGATCGGTCGCGAGCGCAGGAACGCGCCCCTTGGGATTGATCGCCAGATAGGTCGGCTCGCGTTGCTCGGCCTTGGCGAAGTCGACCAGACGAACCTCATAGGCAAGCCCGGACTCTTCCAGCGCGATATGGCTGGCCCGGCTGCAGGATCCGGTCGCGGTGTAGAGGGTCAGCATGGTCGCGCCTCGCAGCAAAGAAAAAGGCGGCGAGATCATCGCCGCCTTCCAGGAAATCAGAGGTCCAGCAGGGCCCGCGCCGGATCTTCCAGCAGTTCCTTGACCCGGACCAGGAAGGTCACGGCTTCCTTGCCGTCCACGATGCGGTGATCGTAGCTGAGGGCCAGGTACATCATCGGGCGGATCTTGACCTCGCCGTTGATGGCCATCGGGCGCTGGACGATGTTGTGCATGCCCAGGATGCCCGACTGCGGCGCATTCAGGATCGGCGTCGACATCAGCGAGCCATAGGTGCCGCCATTGGTGATGGTGAAGGTGCCGCCCTGCATCTGATCCATGGTCAGCGAGCCGTCACGCGCGGCCTTGCCCAGGGCGCCGATGCCCTTTTCGATGCCTGCGAGCGACAGGGTGTCGGCGTCGCGCAGGACCGGAACCACCAGACCCTTGTCCGTGCCGACGGCGACGCCGACGTCGTAGTGGTTCTTGTAGATGATGTCCGTGCCGTCGATCTCGGCGTTGACGGCCGGGATCTCATGCAGGGCCGCGACGACGGCCTTGGTGAAGAAGGACATGAAGCCCAGCTTCACGCCGTGGCGCTTTTCGAACACGTCCTTGTACTGGGCGCGCAGGGCCATGACGTTGGTCATGTCCACCTCGTTGAAGGTGGTCAGCTGGGCGGCCGTGTTCTGCGATTCCTTCAGGCGACGGGCGATGGTCTGACGCAGGCGCGTCATCTTCACCCGCTCCTCGCGCGGCTGGTCGGCGCGCGGGGCGGCCGGCGCAGCGGCGGCGGCGGGCGCAGCCGGAGCGGCCTGGCCGATGGCGGCGATGGCGTCGGCCTTGGTGATGTTGCCCTTCGGGCCCGTGGCGGCGATGGCCTTGGGGTCCAGATTGTTTTCGCCGACCACGCGCTGGACGGCGGGCGATAGGGTCTCGTTCTTGGAACCCGAAACCTGGGCCGATCCGGTGTTGGCCGGAGCGGCGGCAGGGGCATGAGCAGCAGCCGGCGCAGCGGCCGAGCCGGAACCCGAGATCGAGCCGATCTTCTGGCCGGGGGTGACGGTCGCGCCTTTATCGGCGGCGATGGTCAGGACGCCGTCAGCGGGGGCCGAAACCTCGACCGCGACCTTGTCGGTCTCGATCTCGACCAGCAGTTCGTCCTTCTTGACGGTATCGCCGTTCTTCTTGACCCACTTGCCCATTGAGCCTTCGGCGACGCTCTCGCCCATGACCGGCACGGTGATCTCGATCGCGGCGGCAGCGGCCGGAGCGGCGGCGGCAGGCGCCGCCTTGGTCTCGGCCTTGGCGGCCTTGGCGGGCGCAGCGGCCGGAGCGGCGGCGGCCGACGCGCCTTCCGTCACCGAACCCAGGACCGTGCCGGGCACGACGTTTTCGCCCTCGGCCGCCTTGATCTCGCCCAGCACGCCGTCGGCGGGCGAGACGACTTCCAGCGAGACCTTGTCGGTTTCCAGCTCGACCAGCAGCTCGTCCTTCTTGACCGGATCGCCGACCTTCTTGGTCCATTTGGCGATGGTGGCTTCGGTGACGGATTCACCGAGGGCGGGGGTCAGGATGTCGGCCATGTCAGGTCCAGCTCGTCTCTAGGTCGGTCTTTTATACGTGTATCAGGCGAAGGCTTCGGTGGTGAAGGCTTCCAGTTCCTTCAGGTGCCGGCTCATCAGACCAGCGGCGGTCGAGGCCGAGCCGGGACGGCCGACGTAGCGGGCGCGCTTGGCCTTCACGTCCAGCTTGTCCAGCGTCAACTCCAGCCACGGATCCACGAAGGTCCAGCCACCCATGTTCTTCGGCTCTTCCTGGCACCAGACCAGTTCGGCGTTGGGGAAGCGCGCCAGTTCCTTGCGCAGCGACTGGATCGGCCACGGATAGAACTGCTCCAGACGCAGGATGTAGACGTCGTCCACGGCCTGGCCGTCCTTGGCCTTCTTCTCGCGCGCGTCCAGCAGGTCGTAATAGACCTTGCCCGAGCACAGGATGACGCGTCGGATGTCCTTGTCCGCCTTGATCGTGATGCCGGCGATCTCGGGCCGCGTCTGGGCGTCGTCGTGCAGGACGCGGTGGAAGGCCGAGCCCTCCGCCAGGTCCGCCATGGACGAGACCGCCTTCTTGTGACGCAGCAGCGACTTGGGCGTCATCAGGATCAGCGGCTTGCGGAACGGCCGGTGCATCTGGCGACGCAGGATGTGGAAGTAGTTGGCCGGGGTGGTGCAGTTGGCGACCTGCATATTGTCTTCGGCGCACTGTTGCAGGAAGCGCTCCAGACGGGCCGAGGAGTGTTCGGGTCCCTGGCCTTCATAGCCGTGCGGCAGCAGCATGGTCAGGCCGCTCATGCGCAGCCATTTGCGTTCGCCCGAAGAGATGAACTGGTCGATCACCACCTGGGCGCCGTTCACGAAGTCGCCGAACTGGGCCTCCCACATGACCAGCGTATTGGGGTCGGCCAGCGAGTAGCCGTACTCGAAGCCCAGCACCGCCTCTTCAGACAGGGCCGAGTCGATGACTTCGAAATTGGCCTGGCCTTCGCGCAGGTTGTTCAGCGGGATGTAGCGCTCTTCGGTCGTCTGATCGATGATGCCAGAGTGACGCTGCGAGAAGGTGCCGCGCACCGAATCCTGACCCGACAGACGGATCGGGAAACCTTCATCGACCAGGCTGGCGAAGGCCAGGCTTTCGGCCGTGGCCCAGTCCAGGCCCTGGCCCGAGGTGATGGCTTCGCGGCGACCGTCGATGACGCGCTTCAGCGTCTTGTGCATGTCGACGCTGTTGGGGATCGTGGTCAGGCGGTGGCCCAGGTCGGTCAGCTTGGCCAGCGGCACGGCGGTGTCGCCGCGCAGCTCGTCCTTGGGCGACTGGAAGCCCTGCCACTGGCCGTCCAGCCAGTCGGCCTTTTCGGCGGACCAGGTCTTGCCGGCCTCGAATTGCTCGTCGAGGAATTTCTCGAACCGCTCGACCTCGGCGTCCACCTCGGCCTGGCTGATCACGCCTTCGGCCACCAGACGCTGCGAATACAGTTCGCGGGTCGAAGGCTGAGCGCGGATCTTCGAATACATCAGCGGCTGGGTGAAAGTGGGATCGTCGCCTTCGTTGTGGCCGAAGCGGCGGTAGCAGAACATGTCCACCACCACGTCCTTGTGGAACTTCTGGCGGTATTCGGTGGCCACCTTGGACGCGAAGACGACCGCTTCGGGGTCGTCGCCGTTCACGTGGAAGATCGGCGCCTGGACCATCAGAGCCACATCCGACGGATAGGGCGACGAGCGCGAGTTGCGCGGGCTGGTGGTGAAGCCGATCTGGTTATTGACGACGAAGTGCAGCGTGCCGCCGGTGCGGTAGCCCTTCAGTCCCATCAGGGCGAAGCATTCCGCGACCACGCCCTGGCCGGCGAAGGCGGCGTCGCCGTGGATCAGCAGCGGCACGACCTTGGAACGATCCAGCGCCCACTGCCCCTCGGGCACGCCCTCGTTGGCCTCGCGAATGTCGAACGCCTGTTTGGCGCGCGCCTTGCCCAGCACGACCGGGTTGACGATCTCGAGGTGGGACGGGTTGGCGGTCAGCGAGAGGTGGACGTGGTTGCCGTCGAACTCGCGGTTCGACGAGGCGCCCATGTGATATTTGACGTCGCCCGAGCCCTCGATGTCGCTTGGCACGGCCGAGCCGCCCTGGAACTCGTGGAAGATGACCTTGTAGGGCTTGCCCATCACGGCGGCGAGCACGTTCAGGCGGCCGCGGTGGGCCATGCCCAGCACGACCTCGTCGACGCCCAGCGAACCGCCGCGCTTGATGACCTGCTCCAGCGCCGGGACCATGGCCTCGCCGCCGTCCAGACCGAAACGCTTGGTGCCGGGGAAGCGCTTGTGCAGGAAGCGTTCGAAGCCTTCGGCCTCGACCAGCTTGGACAGGATGGCCAGCTTGCCTTCCTTGGAGAAGGCGTTCTGCTCGAACTTGTCAGCGCCCTCGAACCGCTGCTGCAGCCAGGATTTCTCTTCCGGCTCAGCGATGTGCATGAATTGGATGCCGACCGTGCCGCAGTAGGTGCGCTTCAGGATGTCCAGCACTTCGCGGATCGTGCCGGTCTGAAGACCCAGGACGCCGTCCAGAAAGATCGGGCGGTCCAGATCGGCGCCGGTGAAGCCGTAGAATTCCGGCGTCAGCTCGGGGTTCTCGACCGGCTGTTCGATGCCCAGCGGGTCCAACTTGGCCTGCAGGTGGCCCCGAACGCGATAGCTGCGGATCAGCATCAGGGCGCGGATGGAATCGTGGGCGGCGGCGCGGATCGCATCGGCCGAGACGTCGGCGGACGCGGCCTTGGGCGCAGCAGCCGGCGCAGCGCCAGGTTTTTTGGGATCAGGCTTTGGAGCCGGCCAACGGCCGTCGAAGACGCCGGTCTCCTCCGTCGGCTCGGTCGCCACGCCGCGGCCCCAGCTGCCGGCGCCGGCCGAAGCGGTCACCAGGGCGGCGTTGTCGCGCAGCTGGTCGAAGAAGGCTTTCCATTCGGCGGAAACGGAGCCGGGGTCTTTCGCCCACTTCTCCTGAAGCTCCTCGACGTAGGCCGCATTGGACCCGTAGAGGAATGAGGTCTCGGCAAAGACCTGGTTCAGCCGACCGGCATCGTCCGCCATCGTTTCGCAATCCCTGGGCCCCGACGGACACATCTCCGTGAGGGGCGCGCCCGTCATATAGGCGTCGTTTCCTGACGGGTCATGACCGAAACGGGGCAATTTGGTAGGAAATTGGTCGCAGGCCCAAGAAAAAACGCCCCCGGCCTGAGCCGAGGGCGTCCATCGATGCGTCACACGGCATTTTTGATGCCGAAAACGATCAGGCGGAGAGCATCAGCCCTTCAGCACTTCGACCAGGGTCTTGCCGAGGCGCGCGGGCGATTCCGACATGCGGATGCCGGCGGCTTCCATCGCCGCGATCTTGGATTCCGCATCGCCCTTGCCGCCCGAGACGACCGCGCCGGCGTGGCCCATGGTGCGGCCCTTCGGAGCGGTACGGCCCGCGATGAAACCGGCCATCGGCTTCTTGCGGCCCTTCTTGGCTTCGTCGATCAGGAACTGGGCGGCGTCTTCTTCCGCGCCGCCGCCGATTTCGCCGATCATGATGATCGAGGTGGTTTCCTCGTCGGCCAGGAACAGCTCCAGCACGTCGATGAACTCGGTGCCCTTGACCGGGTCGCCGCCGATGCCGACGGCCGTGGTCTGGCCCAGGCCTTCATTGGTGGTCTGGAACACGGCTTCATAGGTCAGGGTGCCCGAACGCGACACGATGCCGACCGAGCCCTTCTTGAAGATGTTGCCCGGCATGATGCCGATCTTGCACTCGTCCGGCGTCAGGATGCCGGGGCAGTTCGGGCCCAGCAGGCGCGACTTGGAGCCTTCCAGACGACGCTTGACCTTGACCATGTCCATCACCGGGATGCCCTCGGTGATGCAGGTGATGAAGGGGATTTCGGCGTCGATGGCTTCGATGATCGCAGCGGCCGCGCCCGACGGCGGGACGTAGATCACCGAGGCGTCGGCGCCCGTGGCGTCACGGGCTTCGGCGACCGAGGCGTAGATCGGCAGGCTCTCACCGTGCGATCCGGTCCAGTTCGTGCCGCCCTTGGAGGGATGCACGCCGGCGACCATCTGGGTGCCGTGATAGGCCAGGGCCTGTTCGGTGTGGAAGCCGCCGGTCTTGCCGGTCAGGCCCTGGACGATGATCTTGGTGTTCTTGTCGACGAGAATGGACATGAGGTCTCGCTGGTTGGGTTAGGCGGGAAGGAAAGGGTTTTCGACGCGGACCGACCCATAGGTCTGGCCGTGACCGAGGTCTTCGGAATAGAGGACGCGCGCGCCGATCTTTTCGGCGGCCGCGATGATCGCCCCATTCCAGTAGGACAGTTGGTAGCGGCGGGCATGGTCGATGCCCGCCAAGACCACGTCAGGCGTCACGGGCTGGCACGGCTTCAGGGCGATCACGCGGATCCATTCGCGCGCCTCGTCTGGCGTCAGCGGCGGTGCGCCCTTGCGTGTGGCGACGTTGTAGAATTCAGCCAGCACCTGCGCCGAGGTGCAATAGTCCTCGCTCAGAGCAATCTCGCGCGCGCGACCCCAGCGATGACCGGCGTGGTCCTGGCCAAGGGCGGCGTAAAGCAGGATGTTGGTGTCGAGAAAGACCTCAGAATTCGCGATCAAAACGACGATCCCCGCTATAGATTTCGTCGCGCTTCCCAGGCCGCCAGTCGCCCATTCGCCCCTTGGATTCATCGATCAATTTCAGCAGCGCTTCACGCGCCTCATCCTTGGACGTTTCCTGCTGGACCCACTGAGTCAGAAAGCCGCGCACCGCCTCGTTGACGGTCGTCCGCTTCATGGCGGCCAGCACCCGCACCTTGTCGAGCAGGGCGTCGTCGATGGCGAGGGTGATGTTGCGGGTCATGCTTGCGAGCGGGGGGGGCTTACACGGGTTATGTGGAGCACATAGGCCGTGGAGCGCTGGCGGGCAAGTCAGTCGCGAACCGACCTTGGATCGCGCGGGATGTCCACCAGCAGGCCCAGCCCGCGCAGGACCGCCTCCTGCAGGCGGTTCAGGCTGTAGAGTCTGGCGAACAAGGCGCGCTCTCCGCCGGTGTCGCGCGAGGCGGCATAGGTCGCCTGCTGACGACGGCGGCGACGCCCGATCTCGACCGTGTCGCCTGCGGCCAGGCGCCGATCCCACTTGGCCCGCCAGGCGTCCAGACTGATGGCGTCGTAGTGCAGCAGCCGCACGGGCCGGCCAGTGCGCGGATCGCGCGGTCGTGCGGCCTTCAGCGGAAACTCGTTCCGCTTGGCTTCGTGGATGCAGGGGGTGGCGCAGTCCAGTCCGCGCCGCAGCGCATATTTGCCCATGTGGTGGCCCAGCAGACCCCTCACGAAAAAGGCCCCCGCGCCCGGGTAGAGCAGATGGCCAAGCTCGGACCAGCCTGGCCCGCTGTAGGATTTGCGCGCCAGGACGGCGCCGTATTCGCGGTTCAGGTCGTCGCCGGCGCGCCACACCGCCTCGACCGTGGGAAAGATGGCCAGATCGCGCCCGGCGGGCACGGCCTGAAGCGCAGCGGCCAGATCGATCGGCCCGAAGATCAGCTCGTCGATATCCACGACCACCAGCCAGTCGGCCTTCAGGTCGCGATAGGCGTCGGCGTAGACGATGCGCTGGCGGGCCTCCACCGAGGCGGGACGACCGCCGCGCGTCGCCCAGAAGGCGTCGTCGCACAGGGTCAGCTCGTCGTCTGACAAGCCGACGGCCTTCGGGTGAGGGGCGGCGCAAGCGGGTCCGTCGAAATAGACCCGCACACGCTGGGCGCCCCTCGCCCGGTAATGATCGACGAAGACGCCGATATGCCGTTCCGGGGCCAGGGCCATGGCGACGACGTCGAAGCGTGTCATCGTCTCCAGACCCGGCCGCCGGCTATCGGCAGGTCAGCCGACCGCAGCGACGATCTTCTGGGCGGCGTCGTCGAGGTCGTCGGCGGCCTGGATGGTCAGGCCCGACTCGTTCAGGATTTTCTTGCCCAGCTCGGCGTTGGTGCCTTCCAGACGCACCACCAGCGGCACCTTCAGACCGACTTCCTTCACCGCGGCGACCACGCCCTCGGCGATGACGTCGCACTTCATGATGCCGCCGAAGATGTTGACCAGGATGCCCTGGACGTTCGGATCGGCGGTGATGATCTTGAAGGCCGCCGCGACCTTCTCCTTGCCGGCGCCGCCGCCGACGTCGCAGAAGTTGGCTGGCTCCTTGCCGTACAGCTTGATGATGTCCATCGTCGCCATGGCGAGCCCTGCGCCATTGACCATGCAGCCGATGTTGCCGTCCAGCGAGACGTAGGCGAGGTCCCATTTGGACGCTTCGATCTCCTTGGCGTCTTCTTCGGTTTCGTCGCGGAGTTCCTTGATGTCGTCGTGGCGGAACAGGGCGTTGCCGTCGAAGCTGACCTTGGCGTCCAGAACACGCAGATGGCCGTCCTTCATCACGATCAGGGGGTTCACCTCCAGCATGTCCATGTCCTTCTCGACGAAGGCCTTGTACAGGGCGGGGAACAGCGACTTGGCGTCTTCGGCCGCAGCGCCCGTCAGGCCGTAGGCGGCGGTGATGGCGGCGACGTCGGCGTCGGTCACGCCTGCGCTCGGGTCGATGACGATGTTCTGGATCTTCTCGGGCGTGTCGTGGGCGACGGTTTCGATATCCATGCCGCCTTCGGTCGAGACGACGAAGGCGATGCGGCCATAGGCGCGGTCGACCAGCAGCGAGCAGTACAGTTCACGCTCGATGTCAGCGCCGTCCTCGATGTAGAGGCGGTTGACCTGCTTGCCGGCGTCGCCCGTCTGGGCGGTGACCAGGGTGTTGCCCAGCATTTCCTTGGCGTGGGCGACGGCTTCCTCGACCGAGAAGGCCAGGCGAACGCCGCCCTTGGCGTCGGCCGGCAGTTCCTTGAACTTGCCCTTGCCGCGGCCGCCGGCGTGGATTTGCGACTTCACGACATAGAGCGGGCCGGGCAGCGACTTGGCGGCCGCCTCGACCTGATCGACCGACGTCACCGCGACGCCCTCGGCGACCGGGGCGCCGAAGCCTTTGAGGACCTGCTTGGCCTGATATTCGTGAATGTTCATGGGGGACCGTCGCAACCGCTGCTGGGAGAGTTGCGGGGCTTATAGGCCCCACCCCTTCGCAGGTGCAACCGTCCACAGCCCCCCTTTAGTCGACCCAGTCCTTCTTGAGGGTGCGCGACGCCCCGATCAGCAGGATCGCGGCCAGCACATAGAAGCCCATGCCGGTATAGATGGCCCAGCGCAGGCTTTCCTCTCCGAAGCGCGGGGCCAGCAGGTCGCTCATCCAGCCGAAATAGTAGAAGCCGACCGCGATCCCGAGCAGATTGTTCAGCAACAGGAACAGGGCGGAGGCCGTCGAGCGCATGGCCGCGGGCACCAGATGCTGGACCGCCGCCGTGATCGGACCCAGCCAGGCCAGGTTCAATCCGGTCGGCAACAGGAAGATCAAGAAGGCCAGGGTCAACTGCTGAACGTGGCTGCCGCCGCCGGGCAGAACCAGGCCGATCAGCCAGGGCGAGTTCATCGCCAGGATGAAGCACGGCGCCGAGATCAGGAAGGCGATGGCGGGCGTCAGCGGATAGGCGCCCTTGCCCTTCTTGGACAGCTTGTCGGCGATCATGCCGCCCAGCCAGATGCCCAGGATGCCGCCGATCAGGGCGATGCCGGAATAATAGATGCTGGTCTGTTTCAGGGTCAGGTCGAAGCTGCGCATGAAGAACAGCGGCAGCCAGCCCGCCACGCCATAGCCGCACACCGACGACGAGGCGGCGCCCAGGCCCAGCAGCCAGAAGCTGGGCTTCTTGATCACCACCGAGGCGGTGCGCCGCGCGATCATCAGCGATATGCCGATCACCACCGCCAGCAGGCCGCCGAAAGCGAGCACCAGCGGATTGCCCAGCGACATGCCCATCAGCCAGCTCAAGGCGCCGAGGATCAGCAGACCGGCGCCGAGACCCAGCATGATCTGGGCGGCGATCTTGCCGGCCCGGTCCGTGCCGACCGGCGCGGCCGCCAGGGCGGCGACCTGAGCCTCGGTCTTGATAGCGTCGGTTCCGCCGCGCCTGGGATCACGCACCGTCAGACGCAGCAGGGGCGCGACCAGCACGCCCAGCAGGCCGACCACGATGAAGGCGGTGCGCCAGCCGTACGTCGCCGCCAGCAGGCCGCCGACCAGGGTGCCCGCCGCCATTCCCAGAGGAATCCCGAAGGCGAAGGCCGCCATGGCCCGCGCGCGCTGATGCGGTGGGAAATAGTCGGCGATCAGCGAATAGGCCGGAGCCACGCCGCCCGCCTCGCCGATGCCCACGCCCATCCGGCACAGGAACAGCTGGCCGAACGACCCGGCCATGCCGCACAGGGCGGTGAAGCCCGACCAGACAGCCAGGGCGCCGGTCATGATCCAGACCCGGCTGAACCGGTCCGCCAGCCAGGCCAGGGGAATGGCCAGTGTCGAATAGACCGAGGCGAAGGCGATGCCGCCCAACAGCCCGAACTGGCTGTCGGACATGCCGAACTCTTCCTTCAACGGCGCGGCCAGGATGCCGATGATCTGGCGATCCAGAAAGTTCAGCATGTAGATCAGGATCAGGACCGCCAGCACATAGTAGCGGTAGCCAGGCCGCTCAGGCCGCTCAGGCCGCTCGGGCCGCGCCTCCTGGACCGTCAGCGTCTCCGTCGTCATCGGCGTTTCCCCTCGGCGTCTTGTTGTTCGTTGCGGCGAGCCTAGCCGCAAGTCCGGCCTGTGCAAAATAGGCCCCATGAAGCGAAAAAGGGCGGCGGCCCGGAGACCGCCGCCCCTCGTCGTCAGGCGTTATGGATGTGGATCAGAAGCGGTAAGTCAGGCGCGCCGAATAGGTAGTCGGCGGACCATAGAAGGCGCTGATCGAGTTGTTGTAGGTCGCGCCCGGGAAGCTGTAGCCGCCGACCTTGTAGCGGACGTCGGTCAGGTTGCGACCGAACAGGCCGACCTCCCACCGCCTGCTCGGCGCCGTCCAGACCACGCTGGCGTCAGCCAGGACGTAGCCCTTCTGATCCAGGATGGGATCGGGCGTGTCGAACAGGTGATAGTCCGAACGGTAGGACAGCGACGGGGTGACGCGGATTTCGCCGCCCAGGATGTCGCCGCGCCAGGTCATGCCGTAGTAGGCCGACCATTCCGGCGAGTTCTGCGGCTCGCGCGTGTTCGAGATATCGACGGGCGTGCCCGTGATGCGGGTGATGAACTCGTCGAACTCATTCTTCAGATAACCGACCGAGAAGTTGGCGGTGATGTCGCTGGTCAGATAGGCCGACCCTTCCAGCTCGAAGCCATAGATGGTTGAGGCGCCGGCGTTGTCGACGACCGAGGCGATGCCGACGGCGGGCGGCGTGGCCACCTGCTGGGTCGTGATCTGCTGGTCCTTGTAGTCCGAATAGAAGATCGCCGAGGCGAAGTTCATGCGGCGGTCGAAGGCCGAGCCCTTCAGGCCGACTTCATAGGTGGTGACCGTCTCGGGCTGATAGCCGTTGACCGTCTGGGGCACCAAGGCGGCGTCGCCGCGCATGTCCCAGCCGCCCGACTTGAAGCCTTGGCTGACCGAGGCGTAGCCGGTCATCTCGTCGCTGAAATCATACGAGATGCTGGCGCGCGGCGTGAACTTCTCGAAGGTGTCCGAGGCGGTATAGTTGGTGCGGGTCGCAAAGACGGCGCGCGGCGTGCCGCCGGTCAGCGGGCTGCGGGTGGCGCCGAGATAGAACTGGCGCAGGACGGCGGCGTCTTTGTCGTCGCGGGTGTAACGGCCGCCCAGCGACAGGTGCAGGCGATCGGTCAGGTCGTAGCTGAAGTCGCCGAAGATCGAGAAGGACTTGGTGTCCACCGATCCCGCCGCCGCAATCGACAGACCCAGGTTGCCGGCGATGGTGTCGAAGACGCCTGACGACGTGCCGTCCAGATAATAGACGCCGGCCACGCCGGACCAGCGCTCGCCGGTGAAGAGGGCCTGGAACTCCTGGCTGAACTGGTGGTCGGCGTAGATAGCCGGCACATCCAGGGTCGGGTTCGGCGTCTGGTCGAAGTCGATGATGGTGGCGGTGTCGCCCGAACGATAAGCCGAGATCGACTTCAGGGTCAGCATGTCGTTGACCCGGTATTCGCCGGTCAGGGCCACGCCCTCCGTCACGACCTTCTGCTCGCCGGTGATGCCGGCGTAGGTATCATATTTGCCGGCTGGCGCACGCCACAGGCCGTCGGTCGAGGTGACCTCACGGTGGCCGTGGCGGGGGCTGGAGTCGTCCTCGACCCGGTCCCAGGCCAGGCGGAAGAACAGGTTGTCGTTTGGCGTCCATTCCGCGCTGGCGCGATAGGCGGTGACGTCCTTGTCGTACTGGTCCTGACCGGTGTTCAGATTCTTTCCGTAGCCGTCGTGGTTATAGGTGGCGACCGCACCGCCGATGGCGAAGGTCTGGCCGACCGGGACCGAACCCGACAGCAGGAAGTTGTGCTCGTTATAGGCGCCGACCTCAGCGCGTGTGGTCAGGCTGGGATCCTGGCCCAGACGTTTCGTGACGTATTTAATCGCGCCGCCAATGGTGTTGCGACCGTAGAGGGTGCCTTGCGGTCCGCGCAGCACTTCGATGCGCGAGATGTCGAAGATGTCCAGCACGGCCCCCTGCGGACGGGCGACGTAGACGTCGTCGACATAGAGGCCGACCCCCGGCTCGAAGCCCCACAGCGGATCTTGCTGGCCAACGCCGCGGATGAAGCTGATCAGGGTGGAGTTGGAGCCGCGTGCGATCTGGACCGTGGCGTTCGGCGTCTGCTGCTGGAGCGCGGTGATGTTGACGGCGCCCGTCTGTTCCAGACGCTCGGCGCTGAGGGCGGACACGGCGATCGGCACATCCTTCAACTGCTCGTCGCGGCGGCGGGCGGTGACGACGATGTCGTCGACGGTCGCCGCGCTCTGGTCGGCGTTCGCCGCCTGAGCTGCGGCCTCCGCGTCCTGGGCAACCGTGGCCCCCGCAAGCACGCCCCACGCCGCGCCGGCCAGCAGCGCGCACTTCACATGACGGTTCATGATCCTAGACCCCTTTGTCGTTTCCAGCCCGATGGACGCTTTTATTCAGCGTTCAATGATTTTCACGGAACCTACCCGGTTTCGGCCGTCTGTCAAACACTGGACTTACGCAGCGTCACTTGGGTCGTCGACCGTGGCGCCGTTGCACCGCCGCGGTCGTGCGCCTAGCCTTGCCGGATGAGCAAGCCAGACGCCGCCGCCCCCCTTCCCCGCCCCGTCGCCGCCGCGCGTCGCAAGGCGGCGGGCGCTGCGCCGGCGCGACGCGGCCGCCCGCCCAAGACCGAGGCCAAGGCGGCGGGCGAGACGCGCGATCTGATCCTGGATGCGGCCGAGGACCTGTTTTCCAAACACGGCTTCTACGGCGTCACCATCCGCGAGGTGGCGCGCGAGGCGGGCGTGGATACGGCCCTGGTCCACTACTATTTCGGCGCCAAGCGCGAGCTGTTCGACGCCGTCTTCCTGCGCCGGGCCGAGGTCTGGAACGACGACCGCGTCGCCGCAATCGACCGCTATGCCGAGACGGCGGGCGACGACATGACGCTGGAGGGCTTGCTGGAAGCCTTCCTGCGGCCGCCGTTCGAATGGTCGTTGAAGGGCGGACCGGGCTGGAAACATTATTCCGCCCTGGTGGCACAGACCAACGCTAACCCCAGTTTCGGCGGCGAGACGATGGCGCGCTATTTCGACCCGGCCATCCACCGGCTGATCGAGCTGATCGCCAAGGTGCTGCCCGGCGCCAGCGAGGTCGACCTGTACTGGGGCTATCACAATCTATCGGGCGCCCTGACCCTGACGCTGGGCGAGACGGGACGTCTTGACCGGCTTTCGAACGGGCGGGCGCGATCGGGGGATTTGGACACGGCCGGCGACTATATGGTCCGGTTCGCGGCGGCCGGGTTCAGGGCCGTGGCGGGTCTGTCAGCACGCCAAGGCTGATCGCTCACGCTAGGGCCGGCGCACGCCCAGCTTTCGCCCGGCCGAAAATCATGGTCTCAAGGCCCGACCGACAGATGCCGAAAGCCGCCATGACGCCCCCTGCCGCCGACCGCCGCCGCACCTTTCTGCGCGGGCTCATCGTGGCCGCGCTAGGGGGCGTGTTTCTGGCGGTCACCGGTGCCTTCGGCAGCGCGGGCGCATCCTTGCCCCTGCGTCTCGTCTATTGGGTGCTGGTCATGGTGCTGGGCGGACTGTGGGGCCATCTGTGCGGCCTCGTGGTCAGCCGGTTTGTGGATTCGGATGAGCGGCCATGGCTGAGCATCGCGGTCATGGTTGTCGTGATCACCGGGCCGCTGTGCGTCATCGTCTGGGCGGCGACGGGACTGTTCTTCGCCCAGAAGCTCTATCCGCTGGCGGTGCTGCCGCAGCTGATCGTGCCCGTCGTGGTCATCACGACGGCGGTGACGACGTTGAACGTCTTTTTGGGGCGGGCCGTGCCGGTCCAGACCCATGCGGCGCCGCCTGAGACAGCGGCCCGCCCGGTTCGGTTTCTGGACCGTCTGCCCATCAAGCTGAAAGGCGCGACGATCCGGGCGGTGCAGGCTGAGGACCACTATCTGCGCATCCACACCGACCGGGGATCGGACCTGATCCTGATGCGGCTGTCGGACGCGGTGGAGGAACTGGAGGGGCTGGAGGGCGCCCAGACGCACCGCAGCTGGTGGGTGGCGCGCGAGGCGGTGCGCGCCGTCGAACGCGGCGACGGCCGCGCGACCCTGACGCTGGACGGCGGTCTGTCGGCGCCGGTCAGCCGCCGTTACGCCCGGATGCTGCGCGACGCCGAATGGTGGTGACGCTTCAGGGCGCGGGCTGGGTGGTCAGCATCGACGCAGGCGCGGCGCAGCCGGTCAACTCGTCGTCGCCGATCTCGACCTTGGCCGTCAGCGGATAGGTGCGGTCGCTCATGCCGTCCGAACATTCGGTGGCGATCAGCACGACGTTCAGCGCCTTGTTCAGATTGGTCGAGCTGGCGAAGGTCGCGACCGTGCCCTGGACCGTCGCGCCATGGTTCGGCGCGCGCTGGGTCGGCTGATCGACGCGGGTGTAGATCAGGGCGTCCGGCGTGATCTCCACCCCCCAGAAAGGTTCGGTCCCCAGCGCCCGCACCGGCTGGCCCAGATCGACGCCGCTTAGGGTGACGGCGGCCTGCGGCTGCGGCGCCGGCTTGGGCTTGGAATCCTCGCGGTCGTAACAGGCGCTGAGCGAGAGGCCGGCAAAGGCGATAACAAGCGGGGCGGCGGCGAGCGGAATGAGGCGCATGACGGCTCCTTTGGTTCGGGCGCAGGTGAGGTCCCCGCCGCCCTCGGTCAAGGGGCGCGGCTGGGTTATGCTGGTTCCATGTCGATTCGCCCCACCGCATTCGAGTTCTTCGCCGGGGGCGGCCTGGCGGGGCTGGGGCTGTCCGCCGCTGGCATCGACACCGTCTTCGCCAACGACATGGACGCGGCCAAGACGCGCGCCTTTAGAGCCAATCATCCGCATACCCCGTTTCGTCAGGGTGATGTCTGGACCCTGACCACCGAAGATCTGCCGGGGCGGGCCGACTTGGCCTGGGCCTCGTCGCCCTGTCAGGACGTCAGCCTGGCGGGCGCGCGCGGCGGGCTGGAGGCCGGGCGGTCGGGCGCCTTCTGGGGCTTCTGGCTGCTGATGCAGGGGCTGGCGGCCGAGGGACCCAGCCCGCGCGTGATCGTGCTGGAGAACGTCATCGGCCTGCTGACTTCCGGGCCAAGAACCGAAATGGGTCGGGATTTCGCGGCCGTCTGCACGGCGATGGTCGAGGCGGGCTATACGGTCGGCGCGCTGGAGATGGACGCCGCCCACTGGCTGCCCCAGTCGCGGCCGCGTCTGTTCGTGGTGGCCATTCAGGGCGAAGCCCCGCGCGCGGCGGGTCCGACCCAGCCCTTCCATTCAGCGCGTCTCATCGCCGCGCACGCGCGCCTGCCCGAGGCGGTGAAGGCCGCCTGGGCCTGGTGGTCGCTGCCTGCGCCGTCGCAGCGCAATCTGGACCTGGCGGCCATTCTGGAGCCGGACGACGCCGTCAACTGGCTGGATGATGCGGACGCCATCCTGGCCCTGGCCGCGCCGCTGCACCGCGCCCGGATCGCGTCGGCCCTGGCGTCTGGCCAGCGTTGCGTCGGCGCCGCCTATCGCCGAGTGCGGATCGAGAACGGCCGCAAGGTTCAGCGGCTCGAAATCCGGTTCGATGGTCTGGCCGGATGCCTGCGCACGCCGGCCGGCGGCTCGTCGCGGCAATATGTGGTGGTGTGCGATCAAGGCCGGGCGCGAGTTCGGCGTCTAACCGGGCGCGAGGCCGCGCGGCTGATGGGCGTGTCGGACGACTATCAGTTGCCGTCGAGCGAAAGCGCGGCGCTGAAGCTGATGGGCGATGCGGTCGCCGTGCCGGTGGTCAGAGCGCTGGCCGACGGGCTGTTGCTGCCGGCGCTGGTGGATCGACGCGCCGCCGCCTGACGCCGTCGCTGATCGCCAAGATAAACCACCCCCCGGGACATCGCCCGAGGGGTGGGAGAAGCGTGGCCCTAGCGCTGGACCCACTGGCCCTGGGCGTTGCGGTACCATTGGCCCGAGGAGATGCGGGGCAGCAGTTGGGCCTCGAACATCCGGGCCCCTGCGACATCCGCCGAAGTGCCCGCGTCGGCGGCGCTGCGGGCGTAGGCGGCGCGGCGGCCGGAGTTGGTGGCGTCGACGGCTGCGCGCAGGCTGGCGTCCGAGGTCGGGGTGCGGAAGCCCAGATAACCGTCGGCCTGCTCACCCACGGTGCCGGCGGCCTTGGCCTGGTCTATCTGCGCCTTCTGGGCGCTGGTCTGGGCGAGGGCGGCGCCCGCGACGCCCAGAGCCGCAACGGCGGCGCCGATGACGAAGAGTTTGCGGAAGGTCATGTCAGCCTGTCCCTTTCAGAGAGAAGCGGGAAATCAGAAGAGGTTGGGGTTCTGCTGCAACAGCTGCTGCAGCTCCTGGTCCAGCCGAACGCGCACGTCGGCGTCCAGCTTGGCGTAGATCTGGATCGGCGCGACCTCAAGACGGATGGTCGGGGCGCAGGCCGCGAGGGCGACGACGACGGCTCCAAAACCGAGGCCGGCCAGTTGGCGCTTGTGGATCATGACGTGGGCTCCGGTTCGGCCGAGGGTGATGTCTCTAATAGCACGCCGTCCAATGAACGCGCGCTGAATGGTGAAGTTCAATCGGCAGACGCCGGGACGGGCGCGGGCGTCGCATCCTGCTGACCCTGGCGAGCGCGATTGACGGCCAGCAGATCCGAGATCAGCTGGTTGGCGTTCAGGGTCGTGTCCAGCGTCAGATCGATCTGGGTGTTCGACGGCAACGGCAGTTTGCGATTCAGGAACTGGCGGCTGATCAGTTCGCCGATCGTCAGCCGAAGCTCCTGACGTTTGGGCGGATCGTGACGGCCGCGAATGTGGAACAGGACCGCCAGACGGCCGCCGTCCAGGCTGTTCACATCGGCGCTGAGCTGGTCGAAGGACAGATTTTCCATCGCCTGATAGGCCAGGTCCTCGACGACGTTCTCCGACACCTCGCCGCCCCCGCCGCTGGCGGCGACATCGGTCAGGACGTCCCGCTTGATCGACAGGCGGCCCGGCTGGACCGCCTCCAGCTTGCCGGCGGTGATCTTGAGGCCGCGCTTGGGGTCCATGATGAAGGGCAGGCGGCCGGAGACGACGGCGTCCAGCTGAACCTTGTCGTCAAAGCCGGTGTCGGCGACGATATCGCCCAGCTGTACCCGGTCCAGCACGATCACGCCGCTGTAGGGCTGGGTCGCGTCCAGCGGGACGGTGAAGGGCTCGACCGAGACGGTCCCGCCGCCGGCGACGACCTGTGCGCCGTCGATCAGCACCCCGGCCTCATTGACCGAGAAGGTCACATCCAGCGCCGTGACCGCCGTGCCGACGGCAAGGCTGTCGGCCGTCAGCTTCTGGTTCGGGGCGGTGATCAGGGGCGTCAGGCTGCTGAAGACGATGTCGCCGCGCAGGCCCTTCACGGCCCCGACCGGACTGACGAAATCCAGGCCTGGCGTGACCAGATGGCCGCTGGAGGTCGGTTCGGCGTCCTTGGTCCAGTCGAAACGCCCGTCGAAGCTCACGGCGCCCTCGACCGGCGACTGCAAGAAGTCCGCGGCGAGCGGGCTGAGCATCGCCGGCTGAAGCCCATGCTCGGCGAAGGTCACGTTCGGGGCGGTGATGACGATGCCGCCCGATCCGGTGCGGCCATCGTGCGCCAGGGTCAGGCGGCCGAGACCATAGGCGGCGGCCGCGCCCGTGCCCTTCAGATCGAATGCGCCGCTCCAACGTTCGTTGGCTAGCGTCGCAGATCCTGTCGCGGAAAGCGGTTCGAACCGTTCCGGCGTCAGGGCGTCGATCACGCGGGCGGCGGCCACATTGGCAGTCAGGCCGATGCCCGCCTTGGTCCCATCGACGGTGACACGGCCCGAGGCGTCGGCGAACCGCATGCCGAGGAATGGCGCCTGGGCCGAGACTTGGGCGAAGCCGCCCGCGACGCGCCAGACGCCGTCCTTCGACGTCAACAGCGGACCGCCCTGGGGACACAGCTTGCCGGCGACCTGATGGACGTCGTTCTCGTCCAACTCCAGCCGCTCGACGGTCAGGTCGACGCAGTCCGATGTCGCATAGGTCAGCCGGCCGGCGTTCAGGGCCAGGACGCCGCGCGTCCGGGCGTCGATGCCGCGCGCCAGATCGAAATCCAGTCGGGCGCGACCGTCCAGCGTCGCTTCGAACCCGCCTTCGGTCAGGCGCCAGTTCGGGATCGCGACGGACATTTCCGGCAGGCCCTTGCCGCGCGTTGCAGTCAGGGTCAGCGCCCCGCCGCCCAGCCGCCCCGGCTCGGCCTGATAGGCGCCGCCCTGACCCTGGGCCACCGTCAGGACGCCGCCGTTGGCGGGCGTCAGGGTCACGGGACGCGACAGGGAAACGGTCGTGCCGGCCGCGCCCGTGGCGAAGCGGATGGCGGGCGCGTTCAGGGCGAAGCGTCCCAGCGCACGCTTCATCTCGGCCAACTCGGCGATGTCATCGGGACCGACCGCGCCGAACAGGGGCCAGGCGCCGTCGGCGGCGCGCAGCGATCCGTTCGCCGCGATCTGAACCCCGCCGTCGCTGACCACGTCCAGATCCAGGTCGGCGCGGCCGCGCTTCAGCGCCAGGTCGCCGAAACCGAAACGGTCGAAGGTCGCGCTCAAAGGGCCTGTCGCCTCGAAGGCCACATCCTTGCCGCCCAAGGCTAGGTCGCGCGACGTCAACGACAATCCGCCGATTGTCGTCTGACCCGTCCGTCCCGAACCGGCGGTCAGGGCCAGCGGCCCCTGCACGCGCCAGCGCACGGCGTCGTCGCGCGACACCATCAGCTTGCCGCGCGTCGCCGTCGCGGCGACATCGGCGATGCGCAGGTCCGCGCCCTCGACGGCCGTCGCCTTCAGCGCGGTCGTGACATCGCCGTCCAGCCGGAAGGTTTCGATCCAGCCGGAGACGACGCCGTCGAACCGGGCGGCGACATCGGCGCTGCGGGCGCTGAGCGTCGGGGTTCCCAGGCGCTCGCCCGTCAGGCGGGCGTCCAGAACCGCCCGGCCGTCGCCGCGCCGCGTCTTCAGATCCGGATAGGGCAGATCGCCGGTCAGGGTCAGCGCAGCCCCCTGCCCTCGCGCGGCCGGTGTCGCGAAGCTGTCGGCCGCGGCCGACAGCTTGATCGCCATCCGGTCGCCGGTCGTAATCAGGTCCAGCAGGCCGGACAGCCCTTGGGCCTCCGTTTCGCCGCTCTTCAGCGCGGCCTTCGGCAGGCGCGCCGCCAGCCGCATCAGCTTGCCGTCGTCGATCCGGGCGTCAGCCAGCAGATCGACCGGCCCGTATTCCGTATTCAACCGCCCGCGGCCGCCCTCGACGATGACCAGGGGTCCGCGCGAATCCGGGCGCGGCGGTCCGCCGGTGAACTCCTTGATCAGCGGGTCCAGCGAGCCGAACGACAGCTTTCCGCCCTTCCAGCTGGCCCGGACGACCGGTCGCACCAGACGAATGCGGCTGGGGGTCACGCCCAGGCCGGACCTGGACCACGGCAGGGCGACGGCGTAATCGACCTCGGCCCGCTCGACCACGACATCCGGGTTCTTCGGATCGCCGATGCGGATGCGGCCGACGAAGCCGTCGATCTCGATCCGCTCCACCTCGACATCGGCCGGGATCCCACGCTGGTCCAGCCAGCCGACGAGGACGTTGCGCGCCACCGCGCGGCGATTGAGATAGATCAGGGCCGCCACCACGCCGACCAGCAGCGCCAGGATCAGAGCCCCAACGGCGACGGCGCGCAGGACGCGACTGGTCTTAGCCTGCGGCTTTGGCTTTGGCTTTGGCTCGGGCTTGGACGGTGTGTCGGTCAAACGGATCGATCGCGTGATTGAAACAGCGGGCCGCCCACCTTGGTCATCCTTGTCTTCAGCACAAGATCAAAGCGTGACGGTCGGCTTTCGGCGCCCGCTTCCTGCCGGTCAAGCTGGGCCAGATAACGGCGAATCGCCCGGTCAAGATCCCTGCGCCGTCGAGCTTTGTCTGACGCACGTTAACCGTTTGTAACGGTCTGCTTTCCAAAATGAGACAAGCACGGTATAGGACCGCCTTCGCGCCACGGGCGATACGGCGCGATCTTCGAGAACGAGTAAAGCTTTGGCGCCGAAGGCGTCGCAATACGACGGGGACCGATGGCTCAGTTCGACCCACGCCGCCAGCCGACGCGGCTCGCGCCGCACATGCTTACGGCGGCAGCTGCAATCTCGGTGGCGATGCTCGCCGGTCGAGCCTATCAACCCGCTCAGGCGGAAGAAGTTCCCGCGCTGACCTCGACGCAGATGGCGGCCATGGAAGCCCAGGCCTTCGCCGCTGCGAACGCGCCCGCCGGAATGACGGCGCCCGAGGCCGTCAACGTCCAGATCCGCCGCGGCGAAACCTTCGAGCAGGCCGTGCGCCGCACGGGAGTCGCCCCCGAAGAAGCCAGCGCGGTCGCCGCCACCGTCGCCAACGCCTTTGACCTGGCCGACCTGCGCGCCGGACTGAAATTCGAGACCGCCATCGCCAAGCCGCGCGACGGCCGCGGCGACGCCCGCCTGATCGGCCTGACCATGCGCACCGGCCCGGCGTCGCAGCTGACGGTGTCGCGCAGCTTCGACGGCGCCCTGCGCCTGCGCTCGCTGGAAGAAAAGGTCACCCACGAGACGGTCGTCCTGAAGGGCGATGTCGAGCGCAGCCTGTCCGCCAGCGCGCGTGAACTGGGCGCCACGGCCTCTATCGTCCGTTCGGCCAGCCGCCTGTTCGCCACCAAGTTCGACATGCAGCGCGACATTCGCGCCACAGACGAGTTCACCATGGTCTTCGACCGTGAAGTGACCGAGGCCGGCCGCACGGTTGACGTGGGCGACCTGATGTACGCCGAACTGCGCGGCGTGACCTTCTACCGCTTCAAGCCCGCCGGCGCGAAGGAGGCCCAGTTCTTCGACTCGAACGGCAAGAACCTGCGCTCGGCCATGATGCGCACGCCGCTGCAGAGCTTCCGCCGCGTGTCGTCCAACTTCGGCTTCCGCACCCACCCGATCTCGGGCTACAAGAAGATGCACCAGGGCATCGACTTCGCCG
The DNA here is from genome assembly GCF_017086445.1 of Brevundimonas fontaquae. Taxonomy (NCBI): domain Bacteria; kingdom Pseudomonadati; phylum Pseudomonadota; class Alphaproteobacteria; order Caulobacterales; family Caulobacteraceae; genus Brevundimonas; species Brevundimonas fontaquae. The sequence continues at coordinate 209,415 of NZ_CP070968.1, forward strand.
CCGGAACCGGCACGCCGGTCGTGGCCCCCGCCGATGGCGTGGTGGTCGAGGCGCGCCGCTGGGGCGGTTACGGCAACTGGCTGCGCATCCGCCACAACAACGGACTGGAAAGCGGCTATGGCCACCTGTCGCGCTATGGCTCGGGCATCCGCGCCGGCCAGCGGGTCAGCCAGGGTCAGATCGTCGCCTACGTCGGCTCGACCGGCGCCTCGACCGGTCCGCACCTTCACTATGAGCTGTGGCGCGGCGGCCAGCGGATCAATCCCGCCGGCGTGCGCACCCAGGAAGGCACCGAATTGGCCGGCGCCGACCTGACCGCCTTCCGCGCCGAAAAGGCCCGCATCGACCGCATCATCGCTTCGGGCGGTCAAAAGCGCCCGGCCGTGCAGCAGGCCTCTGCCGAAGGTCTGCGGCCCGCCCGCGTCTGATCCGGCAAAGGCCGTCAGCCGACCAGACGCGGCGTCGCGCGCCGCGGATCCGGGCAGGACAGGCCGTGCACCGTCACATCGGCCTCGCCCAGCTTCAGGCCCAAAAGGTCCAGCACGGGATTGAGCGCGCCGTCCAGCACCGGCCCCAGCGGCTCCAGCAGCTGACCTAACGCCTTGGTCAGGTCGCCGAGCCCCAGGCCCAGGCCGATCACGTTCACATCCACGTCCAACCGCCCCAGCAGGCTGGCGACCGCGCCGCTGGCGAAGCCGCGCGAGGCCATGGTCTTGGCGCGCTGATTGTCGATGTCGTCCGCGTCGAACCTGAGCGATCTGAAGCCGGCGTCCGCCGCCTCGACATCCGCCTTGCCGGTAATGCTGACCAGGCCCAGGACCGACAACAGGGTCGCGCGCTGAGGCGCCAACGGGCTTTTGAAGTCGCCCAGCCTGCCCTCGTCCACCACACCGATCGATGCGCGCGCCAGGCCCGGCCGCACATCGACCTCAACCTCGCGCGCCGGATCGCAGGACAGCGACTTCAGTCGCGCCTCGGACGCCGCCAGTTCGATCAGAATCGGCAGCTCAACCCGCGCCAGACCCGACAGGGATTGCGCCGTCCTGGCCCGCACATAGAGCCGGGCCTGGGCTGTGCGGATAATCGGTTGGCCGTCGGCCGTCACCGTCAGCCAGGGCGAGCGATTCGGCCGTTCGCCGATCGCCAGCCTGGTCTTCAGATCGGCCAGGCCCGCCGGGACGCCCAGGTTCAGCGCGATCTGCCGATCCCCACCCCCGACCTCCAGCATGCCCATGACCAGATCCATGGCCGAGACCGAGGCGTCCAGCCCCTCGCGGATCCCGTCCGGCGCGCGCGCCTCCAACCCGATCAGGTCGCCCAGCCTGACCTTCGTTCCGACCGAGGCCGAGGCCAGCTTGCCCAGCGCCCCGCCGTCCTGGCCACCCGCCACCCGCTCCAGCACCCTCAACGCACGGCCGGCGTCGACCTGGGTCGCCAGAAGCCGGTCATAGTCGCCAACTTGGACGCCCAGATCGGTCGCCAGGGCGTCGGTGAACTCAAGCAGATTGATGTCCAGATCGATCAGGCGACGATAGTCCATGACGCTGAGCGACACCTTGGACCCGGTCAGGCCGCCGATCAGTTGGTTGGCCACGCCGTCGTCCAGCCGCGCCAGCCGCGAGCCGATGGAGATCATGGCCTTCGGCGTCTCTCCCCCGATCGTCGCCGTGGCGCGGCGTGTGACGCGCACCAGATCTCTCCCCAGCAAGAGATGGGTGAAGAACATCGGCGCGCGGCTGGCGACCTCGACCCGCGCGGCGTTCGGCGTCGCCCCGCCCGGCGCGAACCGGTCGTTGCGCACCTTGGTCGGATCGGGCGAATAGACCCCCAAGGCCGTCGCCACCGTGACCGAGACGTCGGGCGCGACATTGGCCTCGACCGTCGCCAGGGCCGCGCGAGCGACCGCACCTTCTCCCTGCGCCAGATTTCGCACCGCCGACAGCGCCGCCAGATCGGCTGCGCCCTGGACGCGACGCGTATGCAGAACCAGAACCCCCAGGTCGATCACCGCCGCCGTGAACAGACACAACAGACCGCCCGCGACCGCCGCGATCACCGCCACCGCCCCACGACGTTCAGCGCTGAACTGGACCAGCAGACGAGGCAGGCGGGCGTTCATGAAGGGTCACCTACATGGATGACCGCAGAACGCCGAATAACGGAGGGCGGACGGGGCAACATCCCACCCAGCGCCATGACCAGGCTGTCGCTGGCGTCATAGACCACGACCACCCGCAAACGTCCTGAATCCTCGGTCACCTCGATGGTCGTGTGTTCCGGCTTCAGGGCCACGCCCTGAACGGCGTGGTTCACCTCGCGCCGGGCCAAGCCGTCGCGCTCAGCCGCATCCAGTCCCCCGATGGCCGCCCTCGCGCCCTCGGACGCCAGGGCCTGAACCGACTGGGCCATCAAGAACCAGCCGCCATAGACGACGATGCCGATCAGCAGCAGGACCAGGATCGGCCCCACCAACGCAAACTCCACCGCCGCCACGCCCTCGCGCCCGCGTCGCCTTGCAGAAGGAATGGTTCCGAACGTCCGCATGCCAACCTCACGATTGCTCGCATGGGTTGTATATCAGGCGCGGTTAAGCGTTCGTGTGGCCGGGTGCAGGCAGGCGTTTGAAGCCTTTTCGGGTCATGGCGCCCCAGGACTGGGTCTTGCGCAGGAACTGCCAAGTCCCGTGCAGGCGCCACAGATTGTTGATCTGGCGGTAGCCGAAGTTCTCCACCACGGCGACGATCGCCAAGATGACGAGGTGGCGGACCTTCGGGAAGCGCCGCAGTTCGCTTTCTTCTAGGGCCAGCGCCCCGACCGATATCACGACGCCGAAGGTGAAGCTGACAGCCAAGAAGGCCAGCAGATATTCCACCGACAGCAGCCCCAGCGTCCACAGCACGGGGATCAGGATATAGCCGATCATCTCGATGACAGGGCCGATGACATCCACAAAGAGGATGTGCCCGAAGCCGACGACCCCGACCCGTCCGAAGCCCGGTCGCCACATCATGTCGCCGTGGCGCTGGAAGGTCTCCAGCGCGCCGCGGTGCCAGCGAGCCCGCTGACGGCCCAGAACGCTGAGGCTTTCCGGCGCTTCGGTCCAGCAGACGGGCTCGGGAATGAAGGCGACGCGGTAGGGTCGCTTCTGCGATCGCATCAGCCGATGAAGCTTGACGACCAGCTCCATATCCTCACCCACCGTGCCGTGGGTGTAGCCCCCGACCTCAAGCACCGCGGAGCGGCGGAACAGGCCGAACGCGCCCGAGATGATCGTCAGGGTGCCGATCCGGCTCCAGGCCAGGCGAGCCATCAGGAAGGCCCGCAGATATTCGACTGTCTGCAACAGCGCCAACGGATTGGTCGGCAGGCCGATCTCGACGACGCGCCCATGATCGATGCGGCAGCCATTGGCGATGCGCACTGTTCCTCCGACGGCGACGGTCCGCACCGGATCGTCGACGAATGGCCGCACCGCCCGCAGCAGGGCGTCAGGCTCGAGCAGGGAGTCGGCGTCCATCGAGCAGACGATCGGGGCTCGCGCCACATTGATACCGGCGTTCAAGGCGTCGGCCTTGCCGCCATTCTGCTTGTCCACGACGACGAGCCGCGGCTGGCTCGGCGTCCCCCATATGCCGCGGATCGGTTGGTGGCCGATCTTCAGATCGTGGGCCCGCTCAATCGGCGCGAGCTCGAAGGCGTCGATCAGAACCGCCAAGGTCTCGTCCGCAGAGCCGTCGTTGATCACGACGATCTCGAAGTTCGGATATTGCAGCGCCAGAAGCGACCGCACGCTTTCGACGATGGTCAGGGCTTCATTATAGGCCGGCGCCAAGAGGGCGATGGGCGGCGAGGCCTCGGCGTAACGGCGCCAGAGCACGCCGACCGCCGGGGTCGAAGGGGTCTCGATCAGCGACGCCGCAGCAAGGACGAGCTGCAGCATGTAGATCACGTTCTGGAACAAGCCCGCCGCGATCACGAACAGCGCCACGAACGCGGCGATGGCTTCGATCGTCTCGTTCATGACGGGGCGACGCCAAGAACGGGCTCTGGCAGGAGCCTCGATGGCGTCAGGTCGAGGGGAACCGGCCCGATGGAGTGTTCAGGTTTGGGAAGCGGTAGGCCCAGCGTCTGCAGCGCCTCGGTCGCGCGAAACCGCACCCACCATTCGGCGTCGTTCAGGCAAGCCGTCAGCGACGGCGCCAATGCGCGGGCGCCCAGTTTGGCGGCGGTGGCGCAGGCTTCGGCGCGCACGTCCCAGGCGGGATCATGCAAAGCCGCCTCGACGGCCGCCGACGCAGCGGGATGCGCCAATTGACCGATTCCTCTGACGGCGGCGAGCCGGAGCGCGACATTGGGATCGCTTGTGGCGTCGATCAGGGCGGGCAGACAGCTATAGGCGCCGCTTCCGGCCAGCGCCTCGGCCAAGACGGCCCGCAAGGTCGGCGACCGGTCCGGGCTGTTGAAGACGGCGAGGGCCGCATCAGGATCGGCGCTGGCCAGACGGCGGAGGATGGGAAGGTATTGCAGGGATTCAGTCTCCCCCCGCTTTTCCAGGTCCACGACAACCGCCTCGATGGACGGCGCCGCGTCGATTTCGATCAGACTGCGAATGGCGGCGATCCGCACCTCCCCGTCCCGCGAGGCCATATACAGCGATGACAGGGCTGCTGTTGTGGCTTGCGATGGGAATGCGGCCAGAGCTTCGGCCGCCGCCAGCCTGCCGGTGCGGCTGCCCCGATTCAACCGATCACGCAGCGTCGCATCGACCTGCAGACGCGTGAGCGCCGCCACGAGGCGTTCTCGTTCCGCCCCCCTAACGAGGCCCATCACCTCCAGCAAGGACTCTGCAAGCAGTCGCGCCTGGTGCTGATAGTCGCGCAGACGGGCTTCCCCCTCGGCATCGCCGCCCATGATCTGCAGATAGGCGCGCGAAACCGACTTGCGACGCTCGGCGCGATTGGCCTGGGACCGTTCGCGAAACAGTCGGCTCAGGATCAGCCAGCTCATCCATGCCAGCGCCGCCGCCATCAGCAGCAGCGACGTCGTCCAGAGCTGGCCGAGAAGGGCCGTCATCAGAAGCGCAACCCGACGCCAAGGTCGACCGCGTCGCGATCATAGGCGGCGCGATCCTCATGCGTGCCGAACAGGCGCAGGGTCAGGCGTGAACCGATATCGACCTCGGCGCCGACGGTTCGCGCCTTCACATCGACCGTGGCGCCGTCAGACGATTCCGGCGCATCCGCGAACCCCGCGCTTAGACGCACAGCCGGTCCAAGGGCCCAAAGGCCGCGCACGGCGTATCCGTCGCGATGCTCTCCGCGCTCATCCCAGACGTTGATCCAGCGCCCCTGAACGGAAAGGCGGCGGTCGAACGCGGAAACCTCAAGCCCTGGCTGCACGGTCGAGACGGTTCCGACCCTGTATTGCGCCACGCCGGCGTCCGCGATCATCTGGATGTTGGGCGTCAGGGGTTTCGCCCCCCCGATCTTCAGCGCGGCCTGCGGACGGTGATCGGCATCGATGGCCCCGCCGACGGCGACATAGGCCGATCCGTCGCCCAGAGGCGCGGAATGCCTTGCCTCGAGATAGACGTCAGCATCGCCGAAACGCTCGCTGCGCTCGGCGAGCAGCTCAAGCGTCCGGCCGTCCTGAAAGCGCCGGGCGACCGAGATGCCTTGCTCGCGCCAGGGCGGGAGCGAACCGGAAAGCTCGCTGTGGGAGACGCGCACGTCCATCCGCCATACGGCGTCGGGTTGTTGCCGGATCTCGGAACGGACCGCAGCGATCTCCGCCGCCCTGCCGGGATCGGTGCGCGCGGCGTCGGCGAGGGCCGCATCGACGGCCGCCTTGTCGCCTTTCGCCACGGCGACGCGCGCGCGTCCGATATAGGCGTCGGTATAGTCTGGCGCCGCCGCGATCACCTGGTCGAAGGTCTTTTGGGCCTCGTTCAGACGACCGAGCGCCAGCAGGGACAGCCCCCTGTTCAGTCGCGCATCGACATTGTGCGGTTGTTCCGACAGCACACGATCGAACAGGTCCGCCGCCTCCTGATGGCGGCCGGCGAGACGCGCAGAGACTCCTCGGTCATAGAGATTTTCCGCCTGCGCGAAGACCGGCTCAGCCGACGCCAGAAGCAGGGCGGCTGTCGCCGCCGTCACCATTCGCATGAGACCTGTCCGCAGGAAGAAGACGGCTGATGCGTGCGATCAGCTCATCGGGGATAAAGGGCTTGACCAGATAGTCGGCCGCGCCAAGTTTCAACGCTCCCACGATGTCCTCCTCGCGTCGCAAGGATGTCAGCATGATAACGGGCACATCGGACGTTGCGGGATCGGCCCGCAGACGCCTCAACACCTCGAAGCCGTCGACCACCGGCATCATGCCGTCCAGGATGGCGAGGTCGGGCCGGAGCTCGCGAACCTGGGACAAGGCCGCCGCCCCGTCCTCGGCCGGGAACACCATATAGCCGGCCGCCGACAACTTGTGGACGAGCAGCTCACGCAGGAAGGCGTCGTCGTCTGCAATCAGGATTCTGTAGGCAGCCATCACTGGTCGACTCTCTCGATGATGTCAGAAGGTTGTATCCCAACTTCCTGAATCAGCCGTTCACGAATTCGCACGGACACGTCCAAAGCGAAATGAGACGGCCGAGGCAAGCGGCGCCGCGAGAATTGACCGCAGATTAATCGCATGGCGCGAATGTGGCGTTCTACTCGTCGTGAGGGGGCTATGATTCAGGCGTCAACTGTCCGCGTGCCTTCGAAAGATCGTATGAAGTTTCTGCTGACCCTCGCCGGCCTTGCTCTGCTGGCGAGCTTGCTGACGACCTTCGCCATCGTTCATGGCCGGTTCGGGGGGCCTGTTTCAGCCATATGGGCGCTTAACGCCCTATTCTTCGTCATAGCTTCGAAATCGCGGCGCAACAGGTGGCCAAGCCTGCTTGGCGCAATGTTCGTCGGCAATCTGGCCGCGTATCTCATCGCCGGCGATCCGTCCCTGCGCGCCCTCGTTTTCGCAGTGGCCAATGTGATCGAAGTCGTCGTCATGGTCGTTGCCCTTAATCGGCGGTCGAGGACAAGGCTGTTCCGGCGATCATCGATGCTGCGCTTCATCGGCTGGTCATTCATCGCCGTGCCCCTGTCGACCGCCATAGCGATCATGGCCCTGGCTTTGACCGGAAAGCATGTGGGAGAGCATGGCGCGGCGGTATGGTTCGCCGCCCATACACTGGGCTTGCTGTTCTTCACGCCCATGATCTGGGCCCTGTCGAACCGTCAGGCCAGATTGGATCTTCGCCGGAATGTCGGCTCAATGCTGCCGGACCTGGTTCTGGTCGGCGCGGTAACAGCCGGCGTTTTCGCCCAGTCGCGTTATCCGGTGCTGTTTCTCGTGCCGCCCGTCCTGGTTTTGGTCGCCTATCGACGCGGTCTGGCCGGCGCGGCCATCGGCCTGTTCATCGTCGGCGCCGTCGGCTTCGCCTTCACTCTGGGCGGGACCGGTCCGACGCGTCTGGTCGACAGTCACGTCTCGGAGCAGCTTCTGGTCCTGCAGGGGTTCCTGGTGGTCAATGCGCTGGCCGCTCTGACGGTCGGATCGGCGGCGTCGGAAAAGCGTCGCCTCATCGAGCGCCTCCAGCGTCACCGCGCGTCGCTCGCCAGACGCGCGCACAAGGAGCGTCTGCTGATCCAGCAAGCGCGGCTCGCCGAGCGCATGAGCCAGGTCGGCTACTGGACCCTCAATCCGTCGACAGGAGATGTTTACTGGTCGCCTGAAGTCTATCGCATCCACGGCGTAACGCCCGAGGAGTTCAACCCTCGTCTGGGCGATGCGCTTCAGTTCTACCCGGAAGGCGATCGTCAGCATGTGTCGGAAACCCTTCGCGTCGGCGTCGAGACCCAGTCCGCCTGGTCATTCGAAGCCGATCTGCAAAAGGCCGACGGCTCGCTGATCCGCGTGCGGTCCATGGCCGAAATGCAGATGAACGACGCCAATGAGGTCGAGACGATCTTCGGCGTGTTCAAGGATGTGACACGCGATCACGAGATGCTGGAAAAAGTGCGTGAGCAGGAAACGCTGTACCGGCTGCTCGCGGACAACTCATCCGACGTCATCGCTCGGTTCGGCACCGACAGCGTGTTCACCTATCTGTCGCCCTCCATCAAACCCCTCCTCGGCTATGACCCGGAAGACTTGATCGGCAAGTCGACGTCGCTGGTCGTTCATCCGGATGATTTCGAGCGCGTCCTGTCGGACTGGCGCCGGGGCCTGGCGTCGGGGCGGCCATTCTCCGTCGAATACCGGGGCGTACACCGGGACGGCACGATCAAATGGCTGGAGGCGCGGCCCTCCATCACCCGTGACGAAGACGGCCAGATCCTGGAGTTCATCGACAGCGTCCGTGACGTGACCGACCGGCATGCCCGCGAGGTCGAACTGGCGAAAGCGACCGAGGCGGCCAATGAGGCGACGCGGGCCAAGGGCGCGTTTCTTTCCAACATGAGTCATGAAATCCGGACGCCGCTGAACGGAATCATCGGCTTCTCAGATCTGCTGTCGGACGCGCAGACGGCGGAGGAACGCGCCCACTACATCGCCCGCATCCAGGGCGCAGGCCAGGCGCTGCTGCACGTGGTGAACGACATCCTCGACTTCTCCAAGATCGAGGCGGGCAAGATGACGGTCGAACGCGTGCCATACAGCCCGGCGGCGCTCAGCGCGGAAGTCGTCGAACTGGTCAGGGCGGCGAACGCCAGCTCGGACCTCGTCTTCACCCACGCCGTCGACCCTGATGTCGCAGCGGCCTATGTCGGCGATCCGGCCCGTATCCGTCAGGTCCTGCTCAACCTCGTCGGCAACGCGGCCAAGTTCACGCGCCAGGGTGCGGTGGACGTGCGGGTCGCGCGCGTCGATGGGCGGCTAGGCTTCATCATCAAGGATAACGGCCCCGGAATCGCTTCTGACAAACTGTCCCGCGTGTTCGAAGGGTTCTCTCAAGCCGATGAGTCGGTCGCCCGGACGTTCGGCGGAACAGGGCTGGGGCTGTCCATCAGTCGGTCGCTGGCGCGGCTGATGGACGGCGACATAAGCCTGACCAGCGTCTTGGGCCAAGGCACGGTCGCAACCCTGCTCGTGCCCTGGGTCGAAAGCGATCAGAAGCCTGTGACGGCCGCGCAAGGCGCTGCCTCTCTCAACAATGCCGCTCTGCGTGTCATGGTCGTCGACGACGTCGAGATCAATCGGGAGTTCGTCGAAATCGGCCTTGGCCGCGCAGGTCACAGTGTCGAAAGCCATGCGTCCGCCGAGTCCGCCCTGGCGGTCCTGAGCGCGGGCGCAAGCGTGGACGTGATCCTCATGGACGTCCAGATGCCGGGCACCGACGGGCTGACGGCCACGCGCGCGATCCGCAAGATGCCCGGGGCGGCGTCGAAGTTGCCCATCATCGGGCTGACGGCCAATGTCCTGCCTGAACAGGCGGCCGCCTGCCTGGCCGCCGGCATGGACGATCATTTCGGCAAGCCCATAGACATGGCGCGTCTTGTGGAACGCCTGGCGAAAGTCTCAAGCCGAAGAGACGCAACCGCTGTTTCGGCGCCCCAGGCGGCGCCCGCAGACCCCGCCATGGACGCCCTCGCGCGCCGCTATACCGCCCATCTTCACACCGTCGCGGAGGAACTGCGGCAGTTGATCGAGGATGGAGATCATCCCAAACTGGCCGCCCTGTCCCACTCGATCGCCGGGACTGCCGGAAGCCTGGGCTTCGGCGCCGTCTCCGACGCAGCCTTCGAACTGGAGGCGGCTTGCCGCCGGGTCGCCGACAGCAGTGGCGAAGCGACGTCAGTTGCTGGCGACGTCGAGAATTTGATAAGCGCCATATCGAGGTTGCCTGTCGGCGATGCGAGCCGATGAGAAGAGCAGGAGCGCGTGCGTGCAAGTCCCGGTGATCGTGCTGGAGGACGATCCGTTCTGGATGAACGAGATCAAACATATGTTGGACGCGCAGGGCGAGACCGTCCTGCAATCGACCTCCGTGGACGCCGCATTGAAGCTGCAGGCAGAGCACCCGGACGCCATGTTCATCGTCGACATCATCCTGCCCGAGCGAGATGGGATCGACTTCATCAAGACCGCGCGCGGCTTGAATCCGAAAGCCAAGATTCTGGCGATCAGCGGCGGCGGTCGGGTCGGCTCCGAGTTCTATCTGAAGCTCGCGGACGCCTTCGGCGCCGTGTGCACCCTGCAAAAGCCATTCGACGACGCCCAACTGTCGAAAGCCCTGGCCCGGCTAAGGGCGTCGGAGGCGCAAGCCTAAGGCCGACCCGCGCTGTCATATTGCGCCGGCTTCTTCGCCGATGGGCAGGCGCTTGGCCAAGGCGTGGCTGAGCACCACCGGTGGTGTGGCACGGACTGATGTTTGTGTTCGACGGCCAACCCGCCATCGCAAAAATCGTCTGGCAGCTAAGGGGATGAGCCGAACTAGGGTCGTTTATCCTGGCGATCCGGCTCTGCCGCATCGTCTGACATCCTAATGGGCGAGCGGCATGGCCAACTTGAATGCAGCGCCTTCGGTCGTGGGCTGAAGGTCGAGAGTGGCGTCGTTGGCCTCCAACAGGGCGCTAGCGATGGACAGGCCGAGGCCGGCTCCCCCTTCCCCCCGTCGCGTGGTGAAGAAGGGCTCGAAGATGCGACCGGCGTCGCCCGGCGCGACGCCTGGCCCGTTGTCCGCCAGGGTCACGACAAGTCGATCAGACTCCACCGCGGCGCTGATGTTGACGGCTGTCGCGCCCGCCTGTCGGCTGTTTTCCAGCAGCGTCGAGACCACCATCTCTATGGTCGATGCCGGAACCGCGACTCTCGGGGTTTCGTTCTCGAACGTCGCCGAGATCGCCAGGCGGCTTGACCTTGCATCGACCGCCTTGGCGATCGGAGGGCGCACATCGACCGAAAGCCCGGCTTGAGGACGCGCCATATCGGCGCGCGCCAGGTCGAGCAGGCGCGTCACAAGGGCTGAAAGACGGCGCGCGTCGGAAGCGATGTTGTCGAGGAACCGCCGACGCTGGGCGGGGTCCATCTCGTGGTCCTGGAGCAGTTCGACGGCCCCCTGTATCCCGGACAGCGGCGTCTTGAACTCATGGCTCACGGCGGCGGCGAAGTCGCGCAGATAGCGGGAGCGGCGATCGACGGCCTGGGCCATCCGCCCGAAATCCTCATAGAGGGTCTGGATTTCGACGGCGGCGGTGGCCGGCGCGGGGGGAAGCACGCCTCCCCCGCTGGCGACATCGCGTGTCGCCCGGCTGAGCGCCTCGATCGGCCGGGCGATGCCGCGCGAGACCAGAACCGCCAGCAAAGCGATCACTCCCAGCGTGCCGACGACGCCAAGCCCAATCTTGATCCGGTCCTGGTACAGACCTTTGAACAAGGCGCGGGGCGAGCGGGCCGCCACGACGACCCCTTCGACACGCCCGTTCACGAGAATCGGTCGGGCATGGTGGATGCGTAGGCCTGCTGCGCGACTGAGCCATTCCATGGAGTAGCGCGGGTGATAGGCGTCATTGCGGCGCAGAACCGTGCGGGGCTGACCCGCAAGCGCCGACCGCACTTCCGTCAGATCGGCGAGACCGCCGCCCCGTCCGTAGCCGAGAACGATCGTCCCGTTGCGATCGAGCAAGAGGATCGAGGCCAGGGTCGTGCGGCTGGTCTGCTCGATGACCGGACCCAACCGTGCGGCGACCTCGATCGCACCTGCATCCGGCGCGGCGGCGACGCGCGGTGAGGGTCGAGCCGGCAAGACCGGCGTGGAGCCCAGGTCGATCGTCGCGGGCTCCGGCCTATAGTAGCCGGGATCGTCGCGCCGGCCGGGATCGAGCGGAACCACAACGGCGCCAGGCCAATCCGACGCGGCGACGGCCGACAGGACGACAGCCTGGGCGACCAGTTCCGCCTCCGTCTGACGCACCAGGGTATTCTCATAGACCCGCAAGAAGATGGCGCTGAGCCCCGGCAGGATGCCGGCGAAGATCAGCACCGACAGCAGGATGGTTCGAAGCCTGAGCGCCGGCCAATGACGGCGCACAAAGGCGCGCAGGCGTGCGATCACGCCTCCCGCGCTCCGCGCGCGCCGAGACACGGGCCAAGCTGATAGCCGATACCCGGTCTGGTCTCAATCACGTCAGCCCCGCCCACCATGGCGAACTTGGCGCGCAGGTTGCGCACGTGGCTGTCGATCGTGCGGTCGGTCATGGCGAAGCCGGGGCCGTGGACGCGGTCGATGATGGCGTCCCGCGTGAAGACCCGGCGCGGCGCATCAGCCAGGGTGCGCACGATGCTGAACTCGGTCACGGTCAGCGGCACCTCGATATTGCGCCACGTCGCCCGCCAACCGTCCGCGTCCAGTCCGAGGCCGCCGAAGGCGAACTGGCCCGGCGTCGGCGGGGCCGGGTTCCGCGCGATACGGCGCAGGATGGCCGCGACCCGCGCCACCACCTCGCGCGGACTGAAGGGCTTGGTCACATAGTCGTCCGCGCCCAGTTCCATGCCCAGAATGCGGTCGATCTCGTCGTCGCGCGACGACAGGAACAGAACCGGCAGATCACCCTGGGCGCGGATTCGCCGGCAGACCTCGATCCCGTCCATGCGCGGCATGTTGATGTCCAGCACGACGAGGCTGGGCCTGCACAGGGCGATGTCGGCCAGAGCGGCCTCCCCGTCGGCGGCCTCCCGCGTCGCCAGACCCGCCTTCTGAAGCGCGAAGGTCAGCAGGTCGCGGATGTGGGGGTCGTCGTCGACCACCAGGACGGTGCTTTGCATGATGGCCATGTTCAGCGTTCCGCCAGAGAGGTCAACGGCACAGATGCGGGAGAGGCTATGGGCGCTGGGGCAGCGATCGGCGCTGTTTGGAGGAGCCGCCCGTCCCAACCCCGCGCGCCGGGTGCCGGCGCCGACAATGCGCCGTTCTGTCGCAGAGCATGGATACGATCCAGGCGACGCTGGTCGCGCCAGGTCCAGCCGCGCCAGTCGCCTTGTCGCCGCTGTACGTTCAGCAGGATGTCCTGACGGACGGCGGCGACCCGGTCGCGTAGGACGGCGTCGTCGAGGGCCGCTTCCAGTTCGACCAACGAGACGAGCGCGGGGGCGCCGAGCGTATGGAGATAGCCGAGGTCCACCGCGACCCCGCGACCTCCGACCTCCTTGGCATGTCGCACGTTCCACCCCGCCGCGACGGCGCCGAGATCGACGACGCTGACGACCGCCAACACGATCAGCGCAGCCAAGACGTTGGCGTTGATCAGCCAGTGCGCCGACTTGTCCGCCAGCATGCGCCAGCAGATCAGAACCAGTCCCACCGCGACCAACACCATCCAGATCATCGCGGCGATGCGGAAACGAGTCAGGGCGTAGGCTTCGATATAATCGGCGGTGCGCAGGAGGCTGGAAGCGACCAGGATCATATTCTGGGCGATCCAGACGAGCACCAGACGGCGAACGATCGGCTTACTTGCGGTATCGGAACCCGGCTGGAGGGCGACCAGCACAAACAAGCCGGCAAGCAGGGCGGTGACGATCAAGGGATAGGCGCCGCGATGGGCGTATTCAGCCAGACCCATGTCGCCGGGAAGCGGCGCGCCGCTCCACAGGAAGACGAGATCGAGGCTGTTCTGGAGCGCAAAGACCGCATTGAAGACGATCAGGGACAGGGTGATTGTGCGGGTCAGGAAGGCTGAAGGCTTTCCGATCTTCCGTTCAGGCAGGGCGACCAAAGGCTTGCGCCAGCGCGGCCGCAGCAAGCTCCGAACGCCGATGAAGACGGCGCACCAGAACAGGGCGCGAAGGGTGTTCTGGGGCGATAGAGACGGCAGAGCGAGGTTAGCGAGCGCGTTCGAGATGATCGGATTCGCCGCCGAGAACAGCGCGAGGAAGATCGCACCGCCGACCACGGGCATGATGAGAAGGCCGAGCAGGTTCAGGGCGGACATTCCCCCACGACCGCGCCTCAGTCGTGAGACCTTGAGCAGGTCGATTACGGGGCCAAACAGCGCGAAAAAACAGTGAAGCGCCAGTCTTTGAGTCCAGCCCCACGCGGTCTCCTTCGGCCCTACCCGGCTCGACAACGCCCCAAAGCTCATCGAGACGATGAATAGCGCCCACGCCGGCAAACCGGGGCGATCCACCAAAACAAGGGCGAAGGCCGCGCCGACAAGAACGAAGCCCAGGCCCCGGCGATCGCGAAGCACGTCTTTCCGACCAAAGAGCGCGCCGCCTAGGACCGCGAATGCAAACAGGCCAAGGCTTGTGCCGGGAGCATGGGCGAAGAACAGCAGGTCAGCGAAACCGACAAGGGCGGCGCCGACGGCGACCCTTACCCAAAACGATGATCGAAGCAGAGCGGGTCTGTGAAGCACTGGCGCCTCCCTTTCGGGAAGCACTTCTTTGCTATGGCCGTCGAGATCGATTGCGCCGCCGATGTATTGTCAGCCCAGACGGTATGCATATTCGATGCAGACCAAGCTGCGACGCTGGCTGAGTTGAGCCGTTGCAGCGGCCGGAAACGCCGGAGCCCCCACGAGCGCAGAGCATCTTACAGATGGGTGCAATGGCTGCACCGACCCAGGCTACGGTTCGAAATCAAAGCCTTAGATGTGAGTTGGGGGCGCTTTTCGCAGCGGATCCAGCGGCTGCGCTCGTACCGCAACCGTCCCAACTACTATCTAATCTAAGTAAATGGCGCACCCGGAGCGATTCGAACGCCCGACCCTCAGATTCGTAGTCTGATGAAATGGTTATTTATTACAGCGGCTTATCTTTTCTTGGCTGTAACAACTGGCCTTGGAATGGGTGTGGTCCTCAATGATTTCCAAACCTTCCAGTGATGGTGTTCCCGTGGCTGATTATAAAAGGGGTCAGGTCTTGTCCGACGGCTTCCATGCCTTCGCCGTTGCGACAAGCTCGCGGCCCAAGTCGCTACGAGCCGGGTCTTCAAACCGGATCTGTTCGCTACCAGCCGGCCAGCCAGCTCACCGGTGGACCGGATTCAGAGGCCGCCCGGGCCTGCCCTCGCGAGGTCATCGCGCGCGGCCTCGCGATCGATGTCGGCAAGATCGGCAAAGCCGAACCAGCCAACCCTCGGACACCGTTTAAGGCGAAGGCGGCCAAGATCGAAAAGCTGCAGGCGGCGCTAGCGGAACTGGACGAGCGCCGTCACACCGTGATGGCCGATTTCGACGAACAGCGGGCCGCGTTTGTCGCGAATCGAACTGGGTGACCGGTAGGATCGGTTCAACCGAGGCTGTTCCGAGGGTGGTGGAGCGGCAAAGTGCACCGCGCGTGATCAGCCTGACGCGTGGGGGGGGGGTAAAGGTTCCGCTCTCGGGCTTGTCCAGCGCCCAGAGCGAGCGCCGCACGGTGATGATCGACGCGACCTATCTGAAGGCGCACCGCACGGCTTCAAGCCTGCGGGTAAAAAAGGGGGTTTCGGGCGACTGATCGGACGCACGAAAGGCGGCATGAACACCAAGCCTCATGCCGTGACCGATGCGAACGGAAGGCCCATCAGCCTGTTCATGACGGCGGGCCAGGTCAGCGATTACACCGGCGCCGCAGCCCTGCTGGACAGCCTGCCCAGGGCGCAATGGCTGTTGGGCGACAGGGGCTACGACGCCGACTGGTTCAGGGACGCCTTGCAGGAAAAGGGGATCACGCCGTGCATCCCGGGCCGCAAAACCCGCACCGAGCCCATCCGTTACGACAAGCGTCGCTACAAGCGGCGAAACCGCATAGAAATCATGTTCGGACGCCTGAATGACTGGCGGCGGGTCGCAACCCGCTACGATCGCTGTCCGACCGTCTTCCTGTCCGCCATAGCCCTCGCCGCTACCGTGCTGTTCTGGCTATGAGTCCTGAGCCTAAGCCAGGCCGTTGTCTCGCAAGAAGCGCTTCATACTGACACCCTCTGTACCACGCCCAGTCCGAGGCGCTATTGTCGCTCCGATCTCGACACGCCCAATAGGCGGACCATCCTCGCCATCATCAAATCCGTCAGCATCTCAGCCGCGCGGGCGGTGACTGGCGAGCCCGCCTGACCGAAATAGCGGATCGATGCATCAAGGCGATCATCGCTCAGGCCGTCGATGGCCGCCTTGATATCCGTCCATTTGGATTGCCCAGGCGAAGGCTCTTCCACATCCAGGTGGCGAGCGAGCAGGAGAATCGCAGCAGTGTCTTGAGCCGACATTGACCTGTTCGATTAGTCTCGCAGGCTGGCCGGAACCTGGCCGCCATTCTCCGCAAGCTTTCGCCAGACCGCTTTGGACAGGGCGATGTTCTGTTCCGCCGAGCCATGAGCGCCAGCGTGCACGCCCAACTCCTCGGCGAGGTCCTTGCGGGCGTCGAGGCTGGAATCCAGGTCGAGTAGCTTGAGCAGATCGACGATCGATGTCCGCCAGTTTCCGCCGCCGCCCTTCATCTCGGCCATTTGGGAGAGGATCTGGTCCACATCGACCGGTTGAGGCGTGAAGGGAGTGGCGGGCGCCGCAGGAACGGGCTGTGCCGAGACTGGGGTGCTCGTGGGCGCTTGGGCCTGAGGCGTCGTCGGACGCGCCTTATGGCCGGTGATCTTGTCCCAAATTCTTCCGAAAAAGCTCATGACGTTTCCTCTGAAGGTGGATGGCCCGGGCGCTAGCCCCGGCCTGTGCGGTTAGCGCTGGACGACGACCAGTTCCGTGCGGCGGTTTTCAGCCAGTCCTCCGGCGGTGGCGTTGCTGCCGACGGGGTTGGTTTCCCCGCCTGAAAGCGCCTCGATACGGCGGGCATCCACGCCGGCTGCCGTCAGGGCGGAACGGACGATGTCGGCCCGGGCCTGGGCGAGGGTTCGGTTCGCGGCGTCGGAGCCGCGCGCGTCCGCATAGCCGTACAGGCGGATCTTGGCATTCGGGTAGCGGCTCAGAACAGCGGCGACGGCCGCGATCTCGGGACGATCCTGGGGCCGAATGGTGCTGCTGCCGGTGTCGAAGTTGACGCGCTCGAACGCGAAAGTGCGCGGGGCGGCGTCCGAGCCAGCGAGGTAGGCGTCCAGCCCCGAAACCCCAACGGAAGCATTTGTGGCGGGCATGACCGGCGTCTCGGTCGTCGGAGCTACGGCGGCGTCGTCAGTCGCTACGGGATCCAGGGCGGCGCGGTCGTCGCCACAGCGGGTCAGCATGAGTAGCAGCAGCAGGAGCACGACGGCTCCGATGATCCAGGGGAGGTATTTGCGCCAGGCCGGGGCCACTGGGGTCAGGCGAGGGTCGCGATCGCGGTTATCGGTCATGTCGAACTCGTCGTTAAATGGGGAAAAGAATGCGGCCGGCGATCTCGTCGATCGTCGGCCGCGGGTCTCACTGGGGCGGGGTCTTCGTGACCTTGTCGGCCCACGTCTGGGCCACCTTGCTGGCGGCGTCGCGCCCGCCGAGCCCGAAGGCTAGCGCTGCCGCCACCGCAGCCGCCCCCAGGATCAGGCCGAAGGCGAGAAGGACGATATCGTCGGCGATGCCCATGAAGCGAAGGCCCATGGCCGTCGCCAATGCGATCGTGGCCCAACGCACCAGGGTGGAGGCGAAGCCATCGGCGCCGCCCGTACCCTTGTTGATCAGGTTGGCGACGACACCGCCGATCAGCACGCCGGCGGTGATAATGATCCCGCCGACGATGACGTGTCCGGCCAGGGCCAGGATTTCCTGCAGCGTCACGGCGATCGTGCCGAACTGCAGAAGCTTGGCGGCCTCGACCGCCGTGAAGGCGACGATCGCCGCCATTGCGATCTTGCCCACGATGCTGGACGGCGTCATCGGCTTGGGCCCATCACTACTTAGAGCCCTTGCGGTGGCCGGTGTCACGTCACCGGCATAGGGAGCCGTGGTCGGCTTCGGCGCGGCCGGCGCCTGAGTCGTGGCGGTCAGAGCCGTCAGGCTCGAGATGCTGCGATCGAACCCAGTCGCCGGCAGGGTGCGTTCGATCAGCTGGGCGACCCAGCGACCGATGAACCAACCTACCGCCAAAACGATGGCAGCGGCGAGAACATGCGGGATCGCAGCCAAGACAGTCGACAGCACGGCAACCGCCGGAACCGTCAATGACTCGATGCCCAGCTGCTCCAGCGCCGCGATCGTGATGGGGATCAGAATCAGGACGAACACCAGGGTGCCGATCGCGGTGCTGACGCCAGTCGAGCCCGTCGCCTTGGTCAGGCCGGCCTTCTCAAGCCAGCGATCCGCGTTGGCGGCCTGCAGTGCAGCCTCGACGACACGCTTGGCCAAAGTCGCGACTACAAACCCAATGAAGAAGATCAGGACCGCGCCGAGGACGCTCGGCACGAAGGACGCGACCTGCGTGAGCAATGAGTTCAGGGGCGTGACGACCTGGCCCAGGTTCAGGACGCCGAGGGCGGCGACGACACCGAACAAGAGGATTAGCCAAAAGGCGACATCTCCCAGGCTGGCGCCGACCGAGTGCTTCGGGTTGTCACTGGTGCTCGCCTTGGCGGCGCCAGGAATACGATTGATCCCCTTCGCCAGGGCCCATTTCACGGCCTTGCCGATAAACCAAGCTGCGATGAGGATCAGCACAGCGCCGATCACCTTGGGCGCCCACTCATAGAGCAGCGCGTCCCATCCGATGAACTCGTAGTTTGTCGTTTGCATACATCCCTCAGGCCTGACGCTGATCGCGCGGGTTTCCAGTGGGCCTAACAAGATCGAGCCTGTTCTTGTTCCGGCGCTAACGAGAGGATTCGCCGAAACGGATGGTTGGCTCATCGCTAACGGGGCCGAAGCGGCTTTCCGAACGTCCGCACGACATCCAATCAACTCATCCAGCAGGAACATCCATGTCGACGCCAGAAGATCTGAAAGGCCTCTACACCGACGAGCTGAAAGACCTGTGGTCCGCCAACGACCAGATGCAGCGCGTGTTGAAGGAGATCGCCCCGAAAACCTCTGATCCTTCGCTTAGGCTCAGGACCCATTGATGACAGGCGCGCGATCTGATTCAGGCTCCTGAGGAGTCTGGATATGAGCGACCTGTATTGGCTGACGGACGAGCAGATGGCTCGGCTGGAGCCCTTCTTCCCCAAGAGCCACGGCAAGCTGCGCGTTGACGACCGCCGGGTGTTGAGCGGGATCATCTTCGTCAACCGCAACGGCCTGCGCTGGCGAGATGCGCCGGCGGCCTACGGGCCGCACAAGACCCTCTACAACCGCTGGAAGCGATGGAGTGAGGCTGGCGTCTTCATCCGGATGATGGAGGGCCTGTCCGGGGCTCAGACCGAACGCCGCACGGTCATGATAGACGCGACCTATCTGAAGGCGCACCGCACGGCTTCGAGCCTGCGGGTAAAAAGGGGGTCTCGGGCGACTGATCGGACGCACGAAAGGCGGCATGAACACCAAGCTTCACGCCGTGACCGATGCGAACGGAAGGCCCATCAGCCTGTTCATGACGGCGGGCCAGGTCAGCGATTACACCGGCGCCGCAGCCCTGCTGGACAGCCTGCCCAGGGCGCAATGGCTGTTGGGCGACAGGGGCTACGACGCCGACTGGTTCAGGGACGCCTTGCAGGAAAAGGGGATCACGCCGTGCATCCCGGGCCGCAAAACCCGCACCGAGCCCATCCGTTACGACAAGCGTCGCTACAAGCGGCGAAACCGCATAGAAATCATGTTCGGACGCCTGAAAGACTGGCGGCGGGTCGCAACCCGCTACGATCGCTGCCCGAACGTCTTCCTGTCCGCCATAGCCCTCGCCGCTACCGTGCTGTTCTGGCTATGAGACCTGAGCCTAAGCCAGGCACCAATCAGTCGCCGAATGTGCAGGTCTGACTCATCTGCGACGTTCGGAAAGTCCGCTTCTGGTCGTTCAACCGCCCCCCGACTCGGGGCTCGGAACCTTTTCTAGTGGGTGCAGCTTATGCGCAGACCTTCTAGGTGCCTGAGCCAGTAGCGATCTCGGCTTTGGCGATGTCGCCGAAGTTCCAATAAAGCTCAGCCGGCGCTTCGATCCGCAGGTCCAGAATATTGACACGAAGGATGGTCATCTCCGACGAGACCGGGGTGCGGCCGGTGAGAAGCGAGGAACGCGAGATTGTGTCGGCAAGCACACGGTTTCTACCGACGAAATTATAACGACGTTTTCTCAGTAGCGGGTGGGTTGAGTTTGTGGCTTACGAGTGAAGCATCCAGGTTTGTCGGGTCAGGTGGGGCGCTTGTCTACACCTTTGGGCTGCAAGTTAACGCTTTTTGGTAACCTGTTTGCCATTGATTTTTGAATGATAAAGGCAGGCGCATTCAAATGTGGGGTTGGTTCGGTCGCGGCCGAAAACTTTGAGAGACCTGGTCGTGAGAATAGAAACAAAACGTCTGTTGGACAGGTTGGGCCAGCCCGACTTCCAGTATCGCGAATATGAGAGTGCGGCATCGACGGGTGTCGAGCGCTGGCCGTTGTTCGAACTGGTCTCGCGCCAACTGCGGGCCAGTCACGCCCATTCCGCTTCAGACGCTTTGCCCGAGGCGCACGCGGTGAATGCGGTCGATAGTGGAAACTCGATCCAGGCCCTTGTCGGTCGGATCGCGACGGGACGCAATCAATGATCCGGGTCGCCATCACCTCTCTGCGCGGCGGCGCTGGCGTGACCGCGCTGGTTTCCGGCATGGCGCAGGCCGCCGCTGCCGAGGGATTGGACGTCACCTGCGTGGATGCGGATGATCAGGGTCTGTTGAAGCATCATCTCGGTCTCGCGTCCCTCTCGGACGACGGCGAGAACAGAAGCGCCAACGCACGCATCACGCTCCGGACAGGGCAGGACTGGAACGTCGTGAACGGTGCCGACCTGGCGATTTTCGACCTGCCGCGCGCTCGACCCGGTCTCCGTGACGACGTGATGGCAGACGCAGACGCCGTCGTGCTCGTAATGCCGGCGTCCGCGTCCGGTCTGGCGCTTGCGCCCAGCGTGAAAGCCTTCCTCTCGGCGGGTGAGAACCGTTTCCTGCTGATCAATTTCGCCGACAGTCGCGTGGCGTTGAAGACGGCCGCCGCAAGCTATCTGCAAGAGCAGTTCGGCGATCGGGTGATCGGGCAAGTTCGTCTGGACGAGTCGGTGGATGAGGCGCTCGCCGCTCTGGACACCCTGTCATCGACCTCGCCCTACAGCGCGGCCTGGTCCGACATTCGCGTCGCCTTCGTCAGCCTGCTCAACAAGATGAACAGCCTTCCTGTCGCTGCGGTGATGGCGAAGTGAGACGGTCCGTTTCCATACCGACGGCGGGCGACGGCCTGCGCTGGGCGGGACTGGCCCTGGCGACCTTGCTGGCCGCCGGTCTGGTCATCGCCGTGATCGTGACGCCGCTTGATTTGGGCGGGCAGTGGATTTTCGCCATCGGCATGATCGTGCCGATGGCTCTGTTGCAGTTCCGCGTGGCGCGTCGCGCGACCGTGGTCATCTGCCTGATCTCGCTGCTGGCCTCGACCCGCTACATCTGGTGGCGGGCGACCAATACGCTGACGTTCGATCACCTTTCGGAATACTTCCTGGGCGGCGGGCTGTTTCTGGCGGAGGTGTTCGCCTGGCTGATCCACCTCCTGGGCCTGCTGCAGATCCTTTGGCCGCTGCGTCGCCCGCCGGTCGCCCTCTCCGGCGCCGACGATGATCTGCCGACCGTCGACATCTACATTCCGACATACAACGAAGACCTGGCCATCGTTCAGAGCACCGTCTTCGCGGCGATGGCGGTCGATTATCCGGCCGACAAGGTCGGGGTCTATATTCTGGATGACGGCGGACGGCCCGAGTTCAGGCGGTTCGCCAAATATGCAGGTTGTGGATACCTGACCCGACCCGACAACGCCCATGCCAAGGCCGGTAATCTGAACGCCGCCCTGCCGCGCACCCAGGGCGAACTGATCTGCATCTTCGACTGCGACCACGTCACTACGCGCGCCTTTCTGCAGATGACGGTGGGCTGGTTCCAGCGGGATGCGGAGTTGGCTCTGCTGCAGACCCCGCACCATTTCTATTCGCGCGATCCGATCCAGCGCAACTTCACTATAATGGGCGAACTGCCGGGCGAGGGCGAGCTGTTCTATGACGTGGTGCAGGACGGCAACGACTTCTGGAACGCCTCGTTCTTCTGTGGATCCTGCGCCATCATTCGCCGCTCCGCCCTGGAGGAGGTCGGCGGGTTCGCCGGCGAGACCGTCACCGAGGACGCCCATACGGCCCTGAAGCTTCAGCGGCTGGGCTGGCGATCGGCCTATCTGAACATCAAGCTGTCGGCGGGTCTGGCGACCGAGAAGCTGGCTCTGCACATCGGTCAGCGCGCGCGATGGGCGCGGGGCATGTCGCAGATGCTCAGGATCGACAATCCGTTGCTGGGTCCGGGCCTGACCTTGCCGCAGCGGCTTTGCTACCTGAACGCCATGTTGCACTTCCAGTTTCCGCTGCCGCGCATCGTCTTCCTGACGTCGCCGCTTGCGTTCCTGCTGGCGGGTCAGAGCGTGATCCATGCGGCGGCGCCGATGATCTTCGCCTATGCGGCGCCACACCTGTTCGGCGCCATGATCGCCACGCACCGGGTGCAGGGCGGCAGTCGGCGGTTGTTCTGGAGCGAGATCTACGAGTCCCTGCTGGCCTTCCACCTGCTGCGGCCGACGCTGGAGACGCTGATCAATCCCAAACTGGGCAAGTTCAACGTGACGGCCAAGGGCGGCGTGATCGACAAACCCTTTTTCGACTATGGGAGCGTCATGCCGCACATGGTGGCGGCGGCGTTGCTGGCCGCCGGTCTTTGCGCCGGCTTCGGTCGTCTGGTGCTCGGAACTGCTGATGTCTGGACGGTGGTGATGAACATGGCCTGGTCGGTGTTCAGCCTGTTGATCCTGATCTCGGCGATCATGATCGGCCGCGAGTCCCGCCAGTCCCGGCACAGCGTCCGCGTCGAGGCCGCCTTGCCCGTCACTCTATTTTTCGACAATGGCGCGGTGATCGACGCCGTGACCGAAGACGCCTCCATCGGGGGTCTGGCGGTTCGGATTCCCAGCGACCTTGACCTGTCGAACCTGGCCGTAACGGAGGTCGAACTTCGCACGGGCGGTGAAAATCTGGTGCTGCCGGTAAAGGCGGCGGGGGCAGGGGCCGGCCTGCTGCGGATGCGGTTCCTGAAGCTATCGTTCGAACAACGTATGGGGCTCAGCGTCGCCGTCCTGGGGCGTTCCGACGCCTGGGAAACGGAAGATCGGAAGCTTGAAAATTCTATGGTGAAAGCAGCCTGATGACTGTCGGTCCCAAGTCAAATCTCCGTCGTCGGTCGGGCCTGGCGCGCGGCCTGAACGTTTCTGGTCTGGCGCTGATGCTTGTCATCTCGCCGGTCGCTGGCGCTACGGCGCAAACGACCAGCGCCATTCGCGGCGTCGACGGCGGCGTCCGATCCGACGCCATCGGATCCACGCCCCAAGTCTCGGCCGAGGTGCAGGCGCGGATGAAGACCGTGGCGACCGTGGATCTCCTAGGTCAGGGTCAGAGGCACGTTCGCGCCAGCCTGCGCGATCTTCAGGTCCGTCAGAACGTGCGTCTGCGCGGCGTCGATGGCGAGGTCGGCGTTCCGTTCGGCGGTCGCGCCGACGAAATCCTCAAGTCCGGCCAGCTGGTGCTCGATTTCGGCTATTCGCCTTCCATGCTTCCGGATCTCAGCAGCCTGACGGTGCTGATCAACGACGAGGTGGTTCGCAGCGTGCCCTTGCCCAAGGCGGGCGCGGACCGAACCCGGATCGAGGTGCCGATCGATCCATCCCTGATCGTGCCCGGCGACAACCGCCTCAACCTGCGCCTGATCGGCCACTACACCCGCGACTGCGAGGATCCGCTGCATTCGACTCTGTGGGCCAATGTCAGTAATGTTCGCTCGTATCTAGACTTGAACTTCCAGAAGGTCGGCGGCGCGCCGAACCTTCAAACCTATCCCGCGCCCTTCTATGACGCGCACGACATTGCGCCGCTGAGGCTGCCGTTCGTGTTCGGCGGCGAGCCCTCGAATGGCGATCTGGAAGCTGCGGCGGCGATGGCCAGCGCCTTTGGCGCAATGGCCAGCTATCGCGGTTTCAGCTTCCCGGCCTCGGTCGGCAGCTTGCCGGATGGCGATTCTATTGCCTTCATGACGCCCGACCACATGCTGCCAGAGCTGGCCCGGACCATCACCGGACCGTCGGCGGCGATCCTTCGCCATCCGCGCGATCCCTACAACACGGTCCTGTTGATCATGGGCCGCGACGCGACAGAACTGAAGCAGGCCGCAGCAGGGCTGGCCTATGCCCAGGGTAGTCTGAGCGGCGACTACGTCGACCTGTCGGGCGGCGCCGCCCCCGTTTATGGCCCGAACAGCGCGCCACGCTGGCTGACGATCGATCGTCCGGTCCGTCTCGGCGAGCTGGCCGAGACCAAGAACCTGACGGGGATGGGGCTTCAGCCCGGCCGTCTGGCCGCGACCTTCCGTCTGGCCCCCGATCTGTTCTTCTGGCCGGCGGAGGGGGGCAAGCTGAACGCCATCTATAACTATCCGCGCGGAGAGTGGATGGATCGTGAGCGGTCGCGGCTCGACGTGACGGTGAACGGCCAGTACGTCCGCTCGCTGCCGCTACAGACGCGCGAGTTCGGGTTCTGGGGCAAGGAGCTGGGTGTGACTTCGCATCGCTGAACAGCGACGGCGACCCTTCCGGCCTATACCCTGTTTGGCAAGAACGAACTGGGCTTCACCTACGACCTACAGGTCAGCGATCCCGGCGAATGCGTGGGGCAACTGCCCAAGAACGTCATGTCCTCCATCGATCCGGGCAGCACCCTGGACTTCAGCGGCGCTCACCACGCCACGCGTATGCCCAATCTTGCCCTCTTCACAGGCGGGGGCTTCCCATTTACGCGGATGCCCGACCTGGGCGAGACGGCGGTGCTGATGGGCGCCAATCCGTCGGCGGGCGAGATCGAGGCCTTCCTGAACCTGATGGGGCAGTTCGGGGATTCGACCGGCGCCGCCGCGACGCGCGTGGTCGTCATGCGGACCCTGCAACCCAGCCGGATGGCCGACAAAGACATCCTGGTGGTCGGAAGCGCCGATCTGGCGAGGAACGACCAGTTGTTCGAGGATGCGCCGGTGGGGTTCCGCAACGAACGCGTCGAAGTCGCGCGTTTGGCGCCGCTTGAGCGTTTCTTTGGTTGGTTCGCGCCTGAGCGTCGCGACAATCCCGAAGACATTGAAACGGCCGTCGGTCCCGCAAACGGCTTCGAGGGCCTGACCAGCTTCCCGTCGCCCTATTCGAAGGATCGCCATGTCGTGGCGGTTCTAAGCAGCCAGCCGGACGCCTTGCCGCAACTGACCAGTCTGCTGCCCACGGCCGATGCGAAGGCGCAGATCCGGGGTGATCTGGTCGTGCGCAGCGGCACGGAGTTCAAGGCCTATCAGGTGCGTTCGACGCACTGGCGCGGCGAACTTCCATGGTGGCTGGGCATCGGCTACTGGTTCGCGCAGCGGCCGTTCATGCTGGCGCTGGCGGCCATCCTGGCAGCAGTGCTGATCGGCTTCCCGCTTTATTATTCGCTCAAGGCACACGGTCGCAGACGACTGGCGGGCTCCGACCATGAATAGGCTGTGGCCCATGAAGTCTCTGTTGAAACTCTCGGTGGCGAGCGGCGTGGTCCTGCTGGCTCTGGTCGGGCCGATGAACGTCGCCTCCGCCCAAATCGGGTCGGGCGCGGTGGCGGACCTGGTTCGTCAGGGTGACTTCTGGCGTTCGCGCGGACGGGGCGACCTGGCGGCGCAGGCCTATAACCGGGCTTTGCAGCTCGACCCCGGCAATGCCGCCGCCCGACGCGGTCTGGCCGGTCCGGCCCAGGGCCCGGCGCCTGCGGCGCCCGCTCGTCCTGCGCCTTCGACGGGCGACAGTTCGACGACGCAGGCGGCTGCGCCGCGCCAGACCGCTCAACCTCGCGCCAGGACCTCGGCGGCCGATCGCGCCGGGCGAATGCGGGTCGCCGGCTATGCGGCGCTGGATCGCGGCGAGCTGGCCAGCGCGGCGACGCAATTTCAGCAGGCGCTGGCCATCAACGGCCGCGACACGGACGCCCTGGGCGGTCTCGGGGTGACCCGGCTGCGTCAGGAGCGGTTCAGCGAGGCGCGCGATCTTCTTGAACGCGCGTCCCAGGGCGCCGGCGCATCGCGCTGGACAGAAGCCTTGGCGTCCGCACGCTTCTTCGCCTTGCTGGGCGAGGCCGAAACGGCAGGGCAGGCCAACGACAGCCCCCGGTCCGAGGCGTTGCTGAACCAACTGCTCGCCAGCGCCGCAACGCCGGAGCAGAAGTCGCTCGTCGCGGTGCAACTGGGCGATCTGTTGATGCTCCAGTCGCGATACGCCGAGGCCCGCGCCGCCTATGCGCAGGCGGAAGGGACGAGCGCCGACGCCGCCTACAAGATCGCCAATGCCGAAGCCGCGCAAGCGGCCGCCGACGGCAATCCCCAGCGCGCCGAAACCGCTTATCGCGAGGCGCTTGAGCGGGGCGGCGGCGGCGATCCTTGGCTGCGCTACGCCTTCGCCGGTTTCCTGCTGGAACAGGGACGCGCCAGCGACGGCGCCGCCATCATCCAGCCGTTGCAAACCTCTACATCCGCCGAAAGCCTGTATGCGGCGGCCCTCTACTACAATCAGGCCGAACGGCCGGCCGAAGCCCTGCGTCTGTTGCGCCGTGTGCCCGAGGCGGGCCGCACCGCCGAGATGCGGTCGCTGGAGGCGGAGATCGGCCTGGTCGACGCCGAGAAACAGGCCCGCGCCCTGGCGGCATCGGGACGTGCCAACGAAGCCTTGGCCTTGCTGGACCGTCTGAACGTGCCCGGCGCGTCTGTCGGGCAGCAGATCCGTCTGGCCGGCGCCTATTATGCCTTGGGCTCCCACGACCGTGCGGCCTCGCTCGCGTCCGCCGCTGCAGCTCAGCCAGGCGGATCGGCGACCTCGGTCGAGCCGCTGGTTCGCTTGCTGGCGCAGACCGGACAGGACGAAACGGCGCTAGGCGTGATCCAGCGTGTGACGGGCGGTTCGACGACCTCAGCCGCTGCGCGTCGTCTCTATTCGATCCTCGCCGTCGCCAGCGCGGACCGTCTGCGCGAAGACGGCATGAGGGCGGAGGCGTTCGATGTGCTCCAGTCCGGCTGGAGCGTCGCACCCCAGGATCCGGCGATCCTGGTCTCGCTGGGCCGCCTCTATCAGGACGGCGACATGACCCAGGAGGCCGCCCAAGTCTTCGAACTGGCGCTTCAGCGCAAGCCCGGCGATCCCGACGCCCTGACCGGCCTGGCCGACACCGCGTCGGCTCAGGGCGATTTCGCCAAGGCGCGGCGGTCCTATCGCCTGCTGCTGCGTGACCGGCCGCAGGACGTCAACGCCTATCTGACGGGCGCGCGTGTCGAACAGGCTGCGGGCGACCGCCGTGCAGCGCGCAGGCTGCTGGAACAGGCCGATGCCTTGGGGCAACCGCGCGGACTGGCCGCCGGATCGGCCTTCACCGTC
The DNA here is from genome assembly GCF_017086445.1 of Brevundimonas fontaquae. Lineage (NCBI taxonomy): Bacteria > Pseudomonadati > Pseudomonadota > Alphaproteobacteria > Caulobacterales > Caulobacteraceae > Brevundimonas > Brevundimonas fontaquae. The sequence goes on from NZ_CP070968.1 coordinate 236,979, forward strand.
GCCAACCCCTTCCGAAACGCATCGCAGAACCGGACATCCGTGCCGATCAATCCGTTCGCGCCCGAGACCTTGCGCGGCGTCGGGCGCAGCAGCGACGGCGAGCCGGTCAGGACGCCCGTTCAGCAGGCCCTGGCCGAGCTGGAAAGCGACGACGCGCCGATGGTGGACGCTGCTGTCGAGGCGCGGGTCCGCTCGGGTGAAGACGGTCTCAGCCGCCTGAACGCCCTGACAACGACCATCAGCGCCTCGACGCCCGTGGGCCAGGGACGGATCGGTCTATCGGTCGCGCCCACGGTCATCGACGCCGGCGACCTGAACCGTTCCGCCAGCGCCCGTTTCGGCCGCAATGCGACGGCGGAAGCTCTGGCCATCGTGGCCCAGCAGCCGACGGTTCTGGCCACGCCCGACAGCCAATACGCCGCAGGCGTGGCCCTCTCGGCCTATTACGAAAGCCCGACGATCTCGGCCGACGTCGGCTCCACCCCGCTCGGGTTCGAGCGCAAGAACGTGCAGGCCGGCTTCACCTGGCGCCCGCGTCTGGGCGCGCATGGCGCCCTGAAGGTCTTTGCCGAACGTCGCCCCGTCACCGACAGCGTCCTGTCCTACGCCGGGGCCGTCGATCCGGTTTCAGGGCAAAGCTGGGGTTCGGTGATGAAGACCGGCGGCGGCATCGGCGCCAGCTGGGAGCAGGGGGGGACAGGCCTGTTCGGCGATGTCGCCTACCGCGCCTATGCCGGTCAGGGCGTAAGCGACAACAAGGCGCTGGAGCTGAACATCGGCGCCTATCGTCGCCTGTACGGCAGCGATGCTCTGAACGTCACAGCCGGGATTTCGCTGAACTATCAGGCGTTCGACCGCAACCTTTCTTACTTTACATTCGGCCACGGCGGTTATTTCAGCCCGCAGAGCTTCGTCAGCACGGCCTTCCCGATTGATGTGCGCTGGAAGCGTGGCGACTGGAGCATCAACGCCCAGTTCTCGCCGGGCTACCAGACCTATCAGCAGGATGCAGTCGCGCTCTATCCCGAAGATCCGACTGCCCAGGGGCAACTGACGGCGCTGAAACTGCTGAACAACGACGTCCGCGCCCAGTATGACAGCGAAAGCCGCAGCGGCTTCGCCTTCTCAGGCGGGGTCGAGGGCTGGCGCCAGATGGGCGCCACCGCCATCGGTCTGGACGCACGCATGAACACCTTCGGCAACTACGACGAATACCGTATGAACCTGAGGCTGAAGCAGGCCTTCGGAGCCGGTCAGTGATCCCAGCGGGCGTCGAGTCTCTGCTGGCGATGGCGATGTTGTCCGAGCTGCGCGACCAGCTCGGCGCGAGGTCGGACGAATTCCTCGTCACGGTCGGAGAGAAGATCGGCGATGTCTGCATCATGTCAGCGCAAGGCGACACCGGCTATCTGACGCGTTGGATGAACGGCATCTGGGCGGAGTTGGGCATGGGGTCCGTGACGCTGACCACCGGCGCGCGACGGCTTGAGATTACGCATCGCCTGCCTCAATTACCGCCCGAAAATGTGCTCTGGAGCGACGCCCTGCCGTTCATTGTAGAGGGCGTTTACCGCAGTTGGTTCCACCGAATGGACTCGCGCGGGGTTCTGGGACGGGGCTCAAGGTCGAAAGGCGAGCTGAAGTTTGTCTATTCAGATTGATCGGCGGACCCTGCTAGCCGTAGTAGGCCTAACGGCGTTCGCCCCCACCGCCTGCGCCGAAGACCTGAAGGGTTCCGACTGGCGCTCCTATAAGCAGCGGTTCGTCTCGCCCGACGGACGCGTGATCGACACTGGCAACGGTGACGTCAGCCATTCGGAAGGCCAGGGGTTCGGCATGATCCTGGCCTTCGCAGCCGAGGATCGGGCGACGTTCGCCTCAATGTGGTCGTGGACGAAGACGCATCTGTCCCGGACCGATACGGGCCTGTTGGCCTGGCGTTTCGATCCGTCCCAGAGCGATCCGGTCAAGGATCCCAACAACGCCACCGACGGCGACCTTCTGATCGCCTGGGCCCTGCTGCGGGCGGCGGGCGCGTGGAACGTGCCGGAATACGCCCAGGAGTCGCAAAGCTTGCGCGCGGCGATTTTGCGTGAAGCCTGCACCAGCCATGCCGGTCGGCGTGTCCTGTTGCCGGGGCGGCTGGGGTTCTTGGCCGACGACGTCGCAATCTTAAACCCGTCCTATTATGTGTGGCCGGCCCTGGATGCCTTCGCCCGGCTGGAGCCATTGTGGAATGATGTCATCAGCGATGGCGCGGACCTGATCGGCGTGGCCGCCTTTGGAACTTGGGGGCTTCCCACCGACTGGATCCAGCTCGACGCGGCAGGTTTGGTGCAGCCGGCCGCAGGACACCCGGCGCGGTTCGGTTTCGACGCCGTGCGCGTACCGCTCTATCTGCAAATGTCGGGCCGCACCGCGGAGTTGGGGCGGTTCAGCAGATACTGGCGCGAGACCGAAAAGGCCGGCGGCTGGCCCGCCTGGATCGATGTAACTAGCGGCGCCGTAGCGCCCTATGCCGCCTCCGACGGCGTCAAGGCGATCGCCTTCTCCACCCTGGATCGCAAGCCGTCGACGCCGCAATCGACCGAAGACTACTATTCCGAGACCCTAAGACGTCTCACAAATCTGCCTGTGAAATAGAGGCGAGCTGATTGCCAAGGTCGCGAGATGGCGTCGCCCGGGTCGATCTCAAGCAGCGGTCACTCGTCGGGCCGCTTTGGAACTCAGCGCATAGGCGGCGGTACGGCGGGAAGCCCGTCTAAACTGCATCAGCCCGAGGATCATTCAGGCAGCGCGCGCCGAACTGGGCGGCGCGCGTGGCGAGCGCCACTGACGTGATGGTGTGGACGACCTCCACCTGACCAGCTTTTCTGGGGTGTCGTCATCAGGGACGTCACGTCTAGGAGCGGTATCATGCAGACCATCGCTGTCGTCGGGCTCGATCTGGCGAAGACTGTTTTTCAGGTTCACGGAGTTGGGGCTGACGGCACTGTCGTCGTGAGGCGGCAACTGCGACGCGGCCAGGTCTTGGGCTTCTTCCAGTCGATCGGCCCCTGCCTCGTCGGCATTGAAGCGTGCGCCTCTGCCCACCATTGGGCGCGTGAGCTGATGGCGATCGGCCACGAGGTGCGGCTCATGCCGCCAGCGTATGTGAAGGCCTATGTGAAGCGCGGCAAGACCGACGCCGCCGACGCTGAGGCAATCGCCGAGGCCGTTACACGGCCGACCATGCGGTTCGTGGCCGTGAAGTCCAAGGCGCAGCAGGCTGTGTTGATGCTGCACAAGACCCGGGATCTCCTGGTTCGCCAGAGAACGATGCTGATCAACGCTCTGCGGGGCCACCTCGGAGAGTTCGGCATCATCGCCCCTCAAGGCCCGGCGGGGGTGCAGGCGGCTCTCAGGGCTCTTCGGGAAGAGGAACAGGATCTGCCCGATCTGGCGCGTGCCGCGCTGGGAGGCCTGGCAGACCAGCTTGACCATCTCGGCGCAGAGATCGGACGATTGGAACGCCGGATTCTTGAGTGGCACCGCCAGGATGAGACGAGCCGGCGGCTAGCGACCATCCCGGGCATCGGGCCGATCACCGCCAGCGCCATGGCCGCCAGCGCGCCGGATCCGACGCTGTTCAAATCAGGCCGGCAGTTTGCGGCTTGGTTGGGGCTCACCCCACGCGCCAACAGTAGTGGCGGAAAGGAACGCCAGGGCGGCATCAGCAAGATGGGCGACAGCTACCTTCGACGCCTTCTGGTCGTTGGGGCGACGGCTGTCCTGCGAATGGCCCGCCAGCGAGGACGCGAGGGCTGGGTGGGCAATCTGCTCGAACGCAAAAAGCCCAAGGTCGCCGCCGTAGCCTTGGCCAACAAGACCGCTCGCATCGCCTGGACCCTGATGGCGCGACAGGAGGACTACAGGCCCATGACGGCATAGAGATCGGCCCGGTCTTCACCAGGGACCGACGCCGCAGACGAAGAGTGGTGAGACGTGATGACGAACCGGCCGCAGCCGGGGACAGGTGAAACCCAGGGGGTCAGAGCGCCTTGAGCGCGTTGACGTGATTAGGGAGCCCGTCCGCGGACTTCATCAAGGCCAGCAGCGCACACAGCTGCATCAACAGGCCGAACACATGACTGCACTCGACCGAGCGCCAACGTCGTTTTCACTCTTGCGTCTGGGAGGTCGTCCACACATGACGTCCCTGATGACGACACCCCAGAAAAGCTGGTCAGGTGGAGGTCGTCCACACCATCACGTCATGATCGATGCTCGCATGACTGGAGACGAAACGGACTGTCCCGCTGCGCTTCTCGCTATGGGGAGAGCAGCGGGTCAGTTGGCTATGTTGCGTATCTGGCTTGTTGGCGAAGTATCATGTTCGGCGTCTGAATTCGCGAACCAACTTCATACCTTCGGATGACACCCCATGAGCGACGGCGATAATCAAAGAACGACCGTCTAGCCACGATCCCAAGTGCGGCATCTTGCTCAATATCTGTCTGCCTATGCAGAAGGCTAAGTCGACTTTGGTTTTCGCCCAGGCGTCATAGCCTTCAGTTTCGAGTAGCCCTCAGGTGGCCGTGTGAGGAACTCGGCGACGGTGACATCGAGAACCGAGGCTAGTTTGTCCAGCATGTCCACACTAGCGTTCCCAAGCTCTCTTTCGAGTTCGCTGATATAGGCCCGGTCAACACCTGCGTCGGCGGCGAGGCGTTCCTGCGATACGCCTCGCTCGGTCCTCAGCCGCCTCAGATTCCATGCGACCAGCGCGCGTCCGTTCATCAGCGCTAAGCGCCAGATTCAACCTCCATTAAACCACGGGGTATAGCCTACAGATTAAATCGTGAGGGCTGTGATGACCGAGAATGAGAAGGGCGTACTGGGCTGCATGGGATTGGTGGGCGCAGGCGTTTTAGTGTGGGCGAGCATCTATTACATCGGCTGGGGCATGGAAATTATGCGCGACCCTAAGGGCTACGCAGCGCGGCAGGAGGCCGCAGCCGCCGAATATGCCGCTGAACAAAAGCAGCAGGCTGATAAGGCGGCTGCTGAAGAGGCTGCCAAACAAGCGCGATATGCCGAAGCCGAACGGCGTGACGTCGAGCAGCGGGAAAAGGAAAATGCCTGCATTCGCGAGTTCGATTACGAAACCTGCCGGCGTATCTACAACCCGACGACAGAGGAGCTAGAGGCTCAGATCGCAATCTCGCAGCGGGCAAACCGGATCGCCGAAGCCTACAGGTAGCGGGAATCGGTCACGTGATTGCTCCCGATCCGACGACGGTAACATCCGCCTCGGGCGCAGACGCTCGTATCGGTTCGAACGTCGCCTGCGCATAAGCACCGGAAAATCGCGGCGGTCGACTGCTTGTCTGCTGCTCATAAAGCGCACGCCATTGTTCATCTGTGAGGTCACGGTCGTTCCACACCCATCCGCGATTGGTTTGACCCAGACGTATTGAGCGAACAGAGCCGTCCCTCCTGAATTGCGCCAAAGCTATGCGAGCGCGGGTCTCGTCGAGTTTAACCTCCAATGCCGTGGGTTCACGACCACGGTCATTGAAAGCACTGATCATTTCACTGAAAGGCAAGGGCCGATCCGCATCATCGAGCAGGCGCGCAATTATGGCAGTGTCGCGCCAGATTCCTTCTTCCTCCGCCGTGAGCGTCCGGTGCAAATCCACCCAAAACCGGAAGGTGGCGATCGGAAGTCCATGCACGTCCTCGGCACCACGCCCATGCATAATCTTCCGATCAAGCATGGCATGATCGACCAAGCGGCTGATCTCGCCTTCGACCATCACCCTGACGGCTCCCGCCCCCCGCCCGTCAGGCCTGCGGCCTTCGGCGTCGTATGGGCTCACAGTGATCTTGGAGATGAGGCCGCGCAGAATAGCCTTGGCGCGCGTGGCGTCGCGTTCATCGCCCGTCAGCGCCACCCCAAGATTCTGCAACAAGACAGCAATGCGTTGCGTCAGCACCTCCGTGGTGAGGCTTGCCGGTGCGGCAGGAGGCCCAGCACGCATCTCGCGATCGAGCCGATCCTTTTCAGCGCCGAGCGTGTTCAGATTGTCGTTTATCAGCGCTGCCGCATATCCGCTGGCGCCGGATTTGGCCTGCGAGATGAGGTTGTTAATCTCTCGCTCGACCTCGCCAAGGCGCAGTTTTGATCGTTCATACCTATCCCCACCTTCGGCACGCGCAGGCCCCTGTTCTCGCAGATATTCCGGGATAAACCATTCAACGATACTGGGGCGGGATAGACGTTGCGCCAATCCCTCCAAGACCACCTGTTCAAGGGCCTCTCGCCGAACGCGCCGTGCATTCGCACACGCTTTCATACGATGGGCGGTACAGCCCATGTTGGTCGCAACCTGGTTGAACGGCCCTCCGCACATGCCGCACCGGACCAGTCCGCTGAGCAGATAAGTCGGACGACGACGATCGCGCAATTTGGATGGCGGGCGCCTGGACAGACGCTCCTGGTTTCGGTCCCAGATGTCTTGAGGAACGATGCGCAGCCACGGCGCATCATGCTCGATCCGATCGGCCACATCATTCTTGCGTCTGGTTACTCGGCCGGTCTTTTCGTCATAAGATGTCTTCACCTTGCCATGAATGACCTTGCCGACAATGATCGGGTTGCGAAGCAGTCCTGACATTGACCGGCTTACGCCGATGATCGTGTTCGGGTGCCACATTTTCCCGCCCTCGGGCGTGGGGATTCCCTCCTTGGTTAACTCCACAGCGATTTGATGCGGGCTCTTTCCGGCATCAAAATCCTCGTTGACCCGAAGCACGACCCTGGACGTGACGGGGTCGATCTCGAGCCGCTTGATATGCGCACCTCGACTATTGAGTTTTGGGTTTCCGCTTTCATCCAGCTCATTGACGTGATGGAAGCCGTAGGGAGGCTCGCCCATGATTTTGCCACGCGTAGCCGCAGCCAGTCGCCCTCTGGTGGTACGCTCAGCGATCTTCTCGCTCTCCATCTCCGCTATCTCGGCGAAGAGCGAAAACTCCATCCGCGACATCACACCCTTGTCGTGCGTGTAGATCACAACATTGGCGTCCTTCAGGCGATAGTTGGCATGATGGAGCTCTCGCGCGTTGCGGCCCAAGCGATCCAGGTGAAACACGCAGATCACATCAGCCAACCCCGCTTCGGCGGCGGCCATTGCATCAAGGTATCCCGTCCGACGCGCAACTGACCGTCCGGACTTGGCCTTGTCTTGAAACTCGCCCACGACCACCCACCCGTGACGCTCGCAATCGGCTCGCAGTACGGCGATCTGGTCATCCGCAGACATCGGGTTTTGATGGCTGTCGGAAAACCGGCCAAGCAAGATGGCCCGCGACCCAGGCGGCGGCAGCGGCTTGTCAAACATGACGGTCACCTCCCTTTGCGTCACGCTGGGCAGCGAGACGAGCGAGGCTGAGCACCAGCGGCAGCAGCAAACGGTCCTCATCTGATAGCTCAGGATACATATCCCGTTCGCGTCGAACCTGTGCGCGGCGCCAGAGCTCCTCATCCAGACATCCCGAAGTCGGCGAGGCCGGCGAATATGTGCTGCATCGATCTGACATGCCTCAGCCCTCCTCGGACATCCGATCTTCCCCATCCACATTCGGATGGGGACTGGCAGATCGCACCATCTCAATCAGTCGGCGCATGACCTGGGACGGATCGCTGCCGACGGCCTTGTACTCGCCGTCGATGAGCCCGATCGCCATGCGTCCGTGGACGTCTATGACCAACTCCCTACGTCGCAGATTGAGCCGAAGAGAACGGGGCTTCCGCCTCGTTCTCCGGGCGAAAGAATGCACGCTGGCGAACAGCTGACGTTTGACCGCGCAACGTATCTGGCCAAGGCTATTCACGCTCACCTCCATTACCGACAGTCTGTTCTTCCTCGTAAGGCAGGGGGTAGGTGATGCCGTGCTCCACGAACTCGTCTGGGAGATCGACCCAACGGTCCAGACTTGGATCCTTTGCCAGCTCGGCACGCAGCCATTCGTCGCTGATCCAAGGACTGCGGCGCTCGACGGTGCCATCGCGGAGCTGAGCGCACAGGTAGAACACTTGAAACCTCGTCGGTCGCTCTCCGCTCATTGGTCGCCCTCGTAAAATCGAAACACCATCTTTCCGTCGACGCCGGTGGCGTCGAATGTCCCAAGCTCGGGCACTTTGACGCCCGCGCCAGCGACGCCGGCCTTCACGACCACTTCCACCAGCAGGTGGAGCACACGCTCCACGACCGCGTCGTTGAGTGCGAACGGCTCGGCATCGACGATCTCGCGGATGAGATCGATTGGCTGAAGGGCCTCGGACCCGACGAGCCGCGCCGACCCCCTCAGCACGATTTCACCCTTCGCGATCTCCGCTCGCTCGAACGCCTCGCGGGCGATCGGTTTGGGGATACTCGACTCCATCATTGCACCTCCTTATGCTTGGACTTCCTAAGCATGAGCGATAACGCTTCAGATGCAACGGATTAATTATCTGATTTTGTTGTCGAAAATAGCACTTGACACTCCTGGTCCGCTACGGCCGAAATTCATAAGCAAACCCATAAACATACAGCTTGCCTCGCGACATGAAGAGCCGTGACGGCCGGGTCGCGCACCCTCCGCGCGGCAAATCCTGACAACTTTCTTGCTTGATTAGGCAATCCGAGAGCAATAAATGATTGCCCCGTTCGGCGATTCGACGCCGTCAGCACGAGGCAGATCGTCATGGGCTCGCCCATCAGACTTCCCGCACAGACATGTTCCAGAAGCGCGAACAACGACCGCTTTCACGCGCTGGCCACCCAGTTGATAAGGATTGAAAGGCAGGCAGACGGACGGGTTAGAGCCGCTAGTCCCTGGCTTCCGGAACGGCCTAGGCACGATGCCGTCGAACGAAGTGTCCAGCGGCGGTCACCGAGTGATCCCAAATACATACCGGACGCCTGGCCGGCCCTGCTCAGCCAGGATGTGCTGTCGGCCTATACGGGGATGAGCAAAGAGACGCTCGGAGGCATCCTTACCGTCCGTCCGCTCGACCTTGGAGCACGATGCGTACGTTACAGGCGTTCAGACATCGACGCATGGCTGGAGACTCTCCCACAACGCGGCGAAACCCATGCGCCGCCCTCACCTCCGGACGCACAGGACGGCCTGCAGAGCGGGAGCCGCACAGAAGACGCCCTTGAGAGAGTCAGAGCTCGAACCGCCGGGCGTCGGTCGTGACGGACGAGCCCAGTCCGCCTATTCGATACGTCCAACGCAACCGTCGCAACGGCCAGACCTATCTGTACTTTCGAAAGGGCGCCTATCGTGAAGGCCCTCTCCTGTCGCCCGATGGCTCCGAGGCGTTGCGGGCGGAGGTCGCCGCCATCCTGCGCCGTATGGCGACGGCGGAGACTGCTGCAAAGACCCCTCGCCCCAATACGATCGGCGGCATGCTGTCCGCTTACAACAGGTCGGCCGAGTTCATCTCTAAAGCGCGCTCCACCCAGCGCGCCTACCAGGACTACATCGACGAGATGATCTCGGATCTCGGCGACGTCATGCTCTCCGATGTGTCCCAGGCATGGTTGCGGGCCCTGAGGGACGACTCGGCGCCGCGCGGACACCGGGCGGCGAACCTTCGCATGCAGGTGCTGAAAAACGCTCTAGCGCCGGCGATCGACGATCAGACCGATGACCGCATCTCCGGTGACCCCTTTCTAAAACTCGCAAAGGTCAAACGCCCGCACGCCCTCGGCGAGCCTCATCCGACCTGGACGGACGACGAAGTCTCTGCAGTGCTGGAGGAATGCCTCAGGCGCGGCCTTCCCGGACTAGCGCGGGCGGTAGGCCTTGGCCGGTATGCCGGCTTCAGACGCCAGACGATCTGCGCCCTCCCCAGGTCCGCTCGCGTCCCCACACGCGCCTCGGACGGCTCTGAGCACATCCGCCTTCTGTGGCTCACGGAGAAACGAAAGGTGGCCTGCGACAAGCGGGAGGATCCCCGCCTTACAGCCTTGATCGACAGCACGCCGGATCGAGGCCCTACAATCGCCTACAACGACCGTGGACAGCCCTTCCGCGAACGAGGGCTGAACCAGTCGCTGGATCGGGTTCTGTTGAGCCTAGCCAAGGCAGGAAAGGTTCGAGCCGGGGTCAACGCCAAAGGCGAGCTCACCTGTCCGCTGGACATCCACGGCCTACGACATGCGCGAGGCAATGAGATCGCCGAGTCGGGCGGCTCCGACGCCGAAATCATGAGCCACCTGGAACATGCGACCGATCGAGCGGCGCGAATCTATCGTCGCCAAGCCAGCCGTCGCCGCCTCGCGGATGCGGCCCAAGACCGGATCGATCAGTCTGTGCGCGCGATGTCGAAAAAAGACGCCTAACGCATCGGAAAACGATGCTGCGATCGCTCTGTAAAAAAGCCTGTAAAACCACTGTAAAAACAGCCGGCCGCTTCAGGTTTTGTGGGAACTCGCCTTGAGACCAAAAGATTGCCTTCAAAAGAGAAAGCAAGTGGCGCACCCGGAGCGATTCGAACGCCCGACCCTCAGATTCGTAGTCTGATGCTCTATCCAGCTGAGCTACGGGTGCGGCTGCCTTGCGGCGAGGGCGGGTCTTTAGCCGGTGGATCGGGCGGACGCAAGCGGGGGAATGCAGTTTCTGCATATGAAGCGGTTGGCGTGGCGGCTGCGACGGCTTAGGCCTGTCTGACGCTCCCCTGCTTTCGGATCTTCCATGCGTTCATTCCGTCGCCAGATCGCCGCTGTGCTGGTTCCCGTCCTCATGGCGGGATGCCAGACCGCGACAGCCAGCCAAGGCGCGCCCGCGCCGGCGACAGCGCCGCCGCAGGCCGTGTCGGCCGCATCGCCCGCTCGGGGCCCCTTTGTCGCGGCGGCGAATCCGCTGGCGGTCGAGGCGGGGATGGACGTGTTGCGGCGTGGGGGATCGGCCGTGGATGCGGCGGTGGCGATCCAGGCGGTGCTGGGTCTGGTGGAGCCGCAGTCGTCGGGCCTGGGGGGCGGGGCCTTCCTGATGAGCTATGACGCCGAAACCGGGACCGTCACGGCCTATGACGGGCGCGAGACCGCGCCGGCCTCGGCGACGCCCGAGCTGTTCTACGAAGACGGCAAGCCCCTGCCCATCATCGACGCAGTGCTGTCGGGCCGCTCGACCGGGGCGCCGGGGGCGGTGGCCATGCTGGCCATGGCGCAGAAGGACCACGGCAAGCTGGCCTGGCGCGATCTGTTCGGGGACGCCGAACGGCTGGCGCGCGACGGATTCACGGTCAGCCCGCGTCTGGCCGGCATGATCAATGGACGCAGTCCCCAGGCGCGGACGCGGTGGGCCAGCGCCTATTTCACCAAGCCGGACGGCACGCGGTATCGAGCCGGCGATACGCTGAAGAACCCCGCCTACGCCGACACGGTCGCGCGACTGGCGCAGCAAGGGCCTGGCGTCTTTTATGGCGGGCCGATCGGGGCAGACATCGCAGCGGCGGTTCGCGAAGGACCGCGTCCCGGCGGCCTGACCGAGGCGGACATCGCCGGCTATCGCCCTTTGCGCCGCGACGCCCTTTGCCGGCCGTATCAGGCCTATGTGGTCTGCGTGCCGCCGCCGCCGTCCAGCGGCGTGGCCCTGCTGCAATTCCTGGCGATGGCGGAGGACACGTCCGATCTGGACAAGGGCGCGCGGAGCCCCGAAGCCTGGGTGGCGTTCGGGCGGTTGCAGCGGTTGATGTACGCCGACCGGGACCGATACATCGGCGACAATGATTTCGTCGGCGTGCCGATCGCCGGCCTGCTGGATCCCGACTACGTCGCGTCGCGCGCGGCCCTGGCCCCGCAGGTGAACGGCCCGGTCGAGGCCGGCGCCCCGACGGGATCGCCGCCGCGTGGGGCCGACCAGACCGCCGAGCCGGGCGGCACCTCGCACATGGTCGTGGTGGACGCCTGGGGCAATGCGGTCAGCATGACCACGACAGTCGAGAGCATCTTCGGCAACGGACGGATGGTCCACGGCTTCTTCCTGAACAACCAGCTGACGGACTTCTCCTTCACACCGCTGGAGGACGGGCATCCGGCCGCCAATGCGGTGGCGGCGGGCAAGCGGCCGCGCTCGTCGATGACGCCGGTGCTGATTCTGGATCGTCAAGGGCGACTGGTCGGCGCCATCGGCTCGCCAGGCGGGTCCAGCATCCTGGCCTATGTCGCCAAGGCCCTGGTCGGGACGATGGACTGGGGCCTGTCGATGCAGGAGGCGATCGCCCTGCCCAATCTGGTGGTGCGGGGCGAGATGGTCGGGGCCGACACCGACCTGATCGCGCCCGATATCCGCGACGCCCTGGCGGCGGCGGGCATGGCCCTGAAGCCCAACGCCACCGAGACCTCGGGCCTGCATGGCGCGATCTGGCGCGACGGTCGCTGGGACGGCGGGGCCGATCCGCGTCGCGAGGGCGTGGCGGTCTCTGAGGTTCGCTGAAGGCTCAGCGGCCGGGACGGATCGAGAGCTGGAAGGCCAGCAGGCCTTCGCTGACGTCGGTGTCCAGGCCGTTCATGCCGCGCAGACCCTTGCCGGCGTCGATCTCGCGATAGACGACGCCGAACGAGGTCTGCATGTCGCCCTTGCGATAGGCCACGCCGATCGAGGCGTCGCCCAGGAAGCTGCCCTTGTCCTGGGTGTATCCCGAGCGGGCGTAGTCGCCGTCGCGCGTGCGGGCGAAATTGTAGCCCACGGCCCGGCCCGATCCGGCGGCATACAGATACCAGCGCGGCCGCTCTCCGAACCGTTCGCGGCCGTTTGGGGCCAGACGATCCAGACCCTCGCCGATCTTGAGCGTGACGCCGGCCTCGGCCGAACGGCCTTCGCTGCCGACGCCCAAGCCCGCGTGTGGCGTCAGGCTGACTTCCAGGCCCGAGGCGGTGTGGCCGCGCGCGCCGCGGAAACCGCGCACATAGCGCAGGTCATAGGCGTCGGGGTCCAGTTCGGCCCGATCGACGGGCGTCACCGGCAAGGGAGAGCCGTCGGCGCGGCGCAGACGGCCGGCCGTTTCCAGCGTCACCCGGTCGGTGAAGTCGGTGCGATCAATCCAGACGTCGTTGCGCGTGCTGGCGGACAGGCCGGATCGGTCGTCGGGACGGAAGGCGGTCGGGATTTCAATCTGAGCGCCGAACCGGGCGTCAGGGGCTACGCGGAAACTGGTCTGTTCAGTCAGGCGCGCCTCGATATCGGGCGAGGCGTCGAAGGCGTTGGGGGCCCAGGTCTGTGCACAGGCGGCGCTCGCGCCGGCCATCGCCAACACGCCCCCAAAGCCGACAATACAGGCCTTCAATCGCATCCGGTCTCCCCACCGATCCGCTGGACATACACTGCAACCCTCAGGCGCAGGAGTCCAACAGCTTTTGGTCATGGTTTCGTCGCTTTTGAACGAGGACGACCTGCCGGGGTTCCAAAACGAAAAAGGGCCCCGCTGTCGCGGAGCCCTTCGGGTCGGTTGGTGCAGATGACCCCTATTGGCAGGCCAGGCACTCGTCGTAGTCGGTCTTAGGCAGGGAGAAGAGATCGGGCTGGTTCGGATCGACCGCCTCTTCGGCCTTGTCCTCGGCGCCCGCGAAGGCGGCGCGCTGCACCGACTTGGAGCGCAGATAGTACAGCGACTTCACGCCGCGTTCCCACGCGGACCAGTGCAGCATGTGCAGGTCCCATTTGTTCACGTCGCCGGGGATGAACAGGTTCAGCGACTGGGCCTGGCAGATTTCCGGCGCGCGGTCGGCGGCCAGTTCGATCACCCAGCGCTGGTCCAGTTCAAAGGCGGTCTTGAACACGCCCTTCTCATCCTCGTTCAGGGCGTCGAGGTGCTGGACCGAACCTTCGTTCTCCAGAATAGAGCTCCACACCGCCTCGGTGTTGATGCCCTTTTCGTCGAGCAGGCGCTCCAGATAGGGGTTCTTGACCGCGAACGAGCCCGACAGGGTCTTGTGGGTGTAGATGTTGGCCGGGATCGGCTCGATGCCGGCCGACGTGCCGCCGCAGATGATCGAAATCGAGGCGGTGGGGGCGATCGCCAGCTTGTGGCTGAACCGCTCCATCACGCCGCGCTCCTCGGCGTCCAGGCACGGGCCCTTCTCTTCGGCCAGCAGGCGGCTGGCCTTGTCGGCCTCGCGGCGCAGATGCTTGAACAGACGCATGTTCCACGACTTGGCCATGGCGCTTTCGAAGGCCACGCCCTGCCCCTGCAGGAAGGAGTGGAAGCCCATCAGGCCCAGACCCACCGAACGCTCGCGCTTGGCCGAATAGACGGCGGCGGCCATGGCGGGCGGGGCGCGGCGGATGAAGTCCTCCAGCACATTGTCCAGGAACCGCATCAAATCCTCGACGAAGCGCGGCTCCTCGCGCCATTCCAGGAAGGTCTCGGCGTTGACCGACGACAGGCAGCATACGGCGGTCCGGTCCACGCCCAGGTGGTCGCGGCCGGTGTGCAGCATGATCTCGGCGCACAGGTTCGACTGTTTGACCTTCAGGCCCAGGTCGCGCTGGTGCGGCGCCATCTGGCGGTTCACCGTGTCCGAGAAGATCAGATAGGGCTCGCCGGTCTGCATGCGGATGTCGAGCAGCTTGGTCCACAGCGAACGCGCGTCGACGGTCTTCATGACCGCGCCGTCCTTGGGCGACTTCAGATCGAAGGTTCCGCCGACTTTGACGGCCTCCATGAATTCGTCGGTGACGTTGATGCCGTGGTGCAGGTTCAGGGACTTGCGATTGAAGTCGCCCGACGGTTTGCGGATCTCCAGGAACTCTTCGATTTCCGGGTGGTGGATGTCCAGATAGACGGCGGCCGAACCGCGGCGCAGCGAACCCTGGCTGATCGCCAGCGTCAGGCTGTCCATCACGCGGATGAAGGGGATGATGCCCGAGGTCTTGCCCGCGCCCTTCACCTTTTCGCCGATGGAGCGGACGCCGCCCCAATAGGTGCCGATGCCGCCGCCGTTGGAGGCCAGGGCCACGTTCTCGTTCCAGACGTTCTGGATGCCGTCCAGGCTATCGCCCACCGCGTTCAGGAAGCAGGAGATGGGCAGGCCGCGATCCGCGCCGCCATTCGACAGGACCGGGGTCGCCGGCATGAACCACAGGCGGCTCATATAGTCATACAGGCGCTGGGCGTGTTCGGCGTCGTCCGAGAAGGCGGTCGAGACCCGCGCGAACATGTCCTGATAGCTTTCGCCCGGCAGCAGATAGCGATCTTCCAGCGTCTTCTTGCCGAAGTCGGTGAGCAGATCGTCGCGCGCGCGGTCAACTTGGACCGATTTGACCACGGTCAGGTGGGGGCGTTCCGGCGTCGGCGTCGCCGCAACGCCTTGGAATTCCGTCGTCTTCAATGCCTCGCCGCCAGCCATGGTCATCTGCGTCCTGAACAAAAAAATCGTTTGAGCCGCCCGCGCCGCGACCACATCATCTTGTGGCCTCTGCGCTCCCCGAGCCCACATATAGGGCGCATATGCCTAATGACCCGTCAACGGGTTGACGCCGACCATTGTGGGCGAATCGGTCGGACAAGTCCCAGCCGTCTGGGGAAAAGCCCGCGTGCAAGCCAGCACGTCCGTTTTGCGCGCCTGCGACAGCGTGATCACGAACGCGTGATCGGAACGACTGCTCAGCTTGGCCGTTGGCTCGCCCATGACGCTTTCTGACTTACGCGCCTTTTTGATACGCGCCCTGACGGTCGCCCGCACGGAAATCGCCGCGCTTCTGGCCCTGCTGGTCGTCGCCGGCGGCGTTCTGACCTTCGCCGGCCTAGCCGATGAGATGACAGAGGGCGAGGGCCAGGCCTTCGATCTTCATGTTCTGGCGTTGATGCGGCCTTATGCCGACGATCCAGGCCGGCCGTGGGGGCCGTGGTGGCTAAAGGAGGCGGCGGCGGACATCACCTCGCTGGGCGGCATCTCCGTGCTGGGTCTGTTCGCCCTGATCGTGATCGTCTTCCTGCTGAGCCAGCGGAAATGGCTGTCGTCCCTGCTGCTGGTCATTGGCCTGGCCGGCGGCGTCGCGCTGTCGGAAGGCCTGAAGGCGGTGTTCGAACGCGCCCGCCCCCCTGCCGCCGCTCAGGCGGTGGAGACGATCAACGCCAGCTTCCCCTCCGGCCACGCCCTGCTATCCACCGTCTTCTATCTCAGCGTCGCCGTCATGCTGACCCGCGCCTTCCCGCGCGAGCGGTTCAAGGTCTTCGTGCTGGGCGTCGGCATTCTGCTGGCCCTGCTGGTCGGGCTGACGCGCATCTATCTGGGCGCCCACTGGGCCACCGACGTCTTCGCCGGCTGGGCGGTCGGCGCGGCCTGGGCCATGGCCCTGTGGCTGGTCGCCTATGGGGTGGCGCGCTGGCAGAAGCGTCACCGCGCGGCGCTGCAGGACGAAGCCTCCCCGATCGAAGCCGCCCCCGACCCGACCAAAGTCTAGGCCCGCGATCCGCCTCGCGGCAGGCTAGTCTGAAGACATGTCGGAGACGCACGCCATGGATCACGCCGCCCTCTATGCCGAACGCCTGAAAACCCCCAACCAGGCCGCCGCCCTGATCGTGTCGGGCGCCAAGGTCGCCATGGGCCTTGGCGTGTCCCAGCCGCCCGCCCTGCTCAGGGCCCTGGCCGAACGGGCCGCGCGCGGCGAGGTCGAGGATGTGAACCTGTATTATCTGCTCTCGACCGCCATCGCGGGGGACACGGTGCTGCGCTATGAACTGATGGACCGGATCCGCCCCTGGAGCCTGTTCCACAGCGCCATCGAACGCCGGCTTGAGCAGCGCGCACACGAGGAGGGTCGCCCCAACCCCGTGCAGTTCATCCCCACGGGCTTTCAGCAGTCGCCCCGCCTTCTGTGCGACGAGGTCAAGGTGGATGCCCTTATTTGCACCGTCTCGCCGATGGATGCGGACGGCTTCTTCTCGTTCGGCACCAACACCGACTATTCCAAGCCGGTGTCGCAGACGGCGAAGACTGTGATCGTCGAGGTCAATCCGCACATGCCGCGCGTGTTCGGCGACTGCACCGTCCATGTGTCCAAGGTCGCCGGCATCGTCGAACATGCCGCGCCCCTGCTGGTCGTGCCGCGCGCCGAGCCTCAGCCGGCGGACCTGGCCATCGGGCGGATCATCGCGGGCCTGGTCGAGGACGGGGCGACGCTTCAGATGGGGATCGGCGCCCTGCCCAACGCCGTCTGCGACGCCCTTATGGACCACCGCGATCTGGGCGTTCACACCGAGATGCTGACGCCCGGCCTGGTCGAGCTGATGCAGGCCGGCGTGGCGAACCATGCCCGCAAGACCCTGCATCCGGGCGTGGGCGTCTTCGCCTTCTCGATGGGCGATCTCAACACCTACGAATTCCTGGACGACAATCGCGGCATGGAGGCCCATCCGGTCTCCTATGTGAACGACCCGGCCGTGATCGCGCGCAATGCGAAGATGATCTCGGTCAACGCCACGCTTCAGATCGACCTGACCGGCGCCTGATGCTCGGAGTTCCTGAACGGGCGCCAGTTCACGGCCGCCGGGGGCCAGCTGGACTTCGTGCGCGGCGCCTATGGGTCGGAGGGCGGCAAGTCAATCATCGCCTGTCATTCCACGGCGGCGAAGGGGACGGCCTCTCGCATCGTCGCGCGTCTGGACGGGCCGGTCACCACGCCGCGCAACGACACCCACATCGTCGCCACCGAACACGGCTGGACCAATCTGAAGGGCAAGTCGTCCAGCGAACGCGCCCGCGCCCTGATCGCCTTGGCCGCGCCCGAGTTTCGCGACGGCCTGACAACAGCGGCGCGCGAGCAGGGCCTGATCTGACGCCCCGACAACTTGAACTACGGCTTGATCTTGGGCCTTCCGTCGGGACTTCTGGCGTTATGAAGACCGTCCGCCTTCTGGCCCTGTTGTCCCTGCTCGTCGCCGCGCCTGTCAGCGCGAGGGCCGCGCAAGGCGCCTATGCGACCGACGGCGACTGCGGCGGCCGACCCATGACCAGCGTGCGGATGGCGCCGGGCTATTGTCTGGGGCTTGTGTGGCAAGGGACCGGCGCCGACGGGCCCAGGATGCCGCGCGGCCTGCTGGCGCTATCGAACGGCGACTGGTTGGTGACGGACCTGGGCAACTGGTATCCGGGCAATGGCGCGATCTGGCGGCTGTCGTTCGGCTCCGACGGTGCGCCGCGCTGGCGACGGCTGGCTCAAGGCTTGAACATGCCGCACACGGCGGCGCGCGGGCCGGACGGGCGCATCTATGTGTCCGAGATGAACCGCATCCTGACGCTGGACCCCGACGCGGCCGATCCGGCGGCGACGGTGCGAACAATCATCGGCGATCTGCCCGACAACCGGCTGCACGCGAACCGCCACCCCCTGTCCAGCTTCGTCTCCGATGCCAACGGCGACCTGCTGGTCAATGTCGGCGCGCCCAGCGACCGCTGCGTGGATGCGCGAGGCCGGGCGCGCGCCAATGCGGCCGGCGCCTGCATCGACAGCGCGGCGACGGCCCAGGTTCGCCGTCATGCCTATCTGGGCAACGGCCGCTGGGCCGAGGACAGCACCGTCTTCGCTTCGGGCCTGCGGAACTCCATCGCCCTGGTCCGGCACCCGTCGGGCACGATCCTGCAAGGCGAGAACTCGGTCGACCTGACCACGCCCGACCATCCCTATGACGAGATCAATGTCCTGCGTCAGGGCGGCCATTACGGCTGGCCCTATTGCGTCGATCTGGCGACGCCCCTGCCGGGCTGGAGCGCGGGCCAGGCGCGATGCAGCCAGCGCGACCGCCCGGTCGCCCTGCTGCCGCCCCATGCCGCACCGCTGGATCTAATCTATTACGACGGGGCGATGTTCCCCGAACTGCGCGGCCGGCTGCTGATGAGCTGGCACGGCTATCGTCGCGCGGGCGGCCGGATCGTGGCGGCCGAGACGGATGGCGAGGGCCGCCCCCTGACCGATATCGGCGGCCGCTACGCCATCTATCCGCGCGGCGCCCTGTCCTATCCCGCCGGCGCGCCCAGCATACGCGGCAAGGTGCTGACGCCGGGCTGGGACACGGTCGCAGGCCGTCAGCCGCGCGGCGCGCCGGTCGTGCTGGCCGTCGCCGCCGACGGATCGATCTGGGTCACGGACGACCGAAACCGGGCGATCCTCAGGATCGCCCGGTCGGATAAGACGCCCTAGCTCTTGCGCGCGTCGCGCTTGGCCAGGACGCGCAGGCGAAGAGCGTTCAGCTTGATGAAGCCGGCCGCGTCCTTGTGGTCATAGGCCTGGACGCCTTCTTCGAAGGTCACCAGGTCCTGATCGTACAGGCTGTTGGGGCTTTCGCGGCCGATGACCGAGACATTGCCCTTGTACAGCTTGACCTTGACCGTGCCGGAGACGTTTTCCTGGCTCTTGTCGATGGCCGCCTGCAGCATCTCGCGCTCGGGCGAGAACCAGAAGCCGTTGTAGATCAGCTCGGCGTACTTCGGCATCAGCTGGTCCTTCAGGTGCATGGAGCCGCCGTCCAGGGTGATGCTTTCGATGCCGCGGTGCGCCGCGATCAGGATCGTGCCGCCAGGGGTCTCATAGACGCCGCGCGACTTCATGCCGACGAAGCGGTTCTCGACCATATCCAGGCGACCGATGCCGTTGTCGTGGCCATACTGGTTCAGGGCGGTCAGGATCGTGGCGGGCGACATGGCCTCGCCGTTGATCGAGACGGCGTCGCCCTTTTCGAAACCGATCTCGATGACGGTCGCCACGTCCGGCGCGTCCTCAGGCGCGATCGTGCGCTGGTGGACGAACTCGGGCGCCTCGACCGCCGGGTCTTCCAGAACCTTGCCCTCGGACGAGGAGTGCAAAAGGTTGGCGTCGACGCTGAAGGGCGCCTCGCCGCGCTTGTCCTTGGCGATGGGGATCTGGTTCTTTTCGGCAAAGTCCAGCAAGGCCTCGCGACTGCGGAACTCCCACTCGCGCCAAGGCGCGATGACGCGGATGTCGGGCTCCAGCGCGTAATAGCCCAGCTCGAACCGGACCTGATCGTTGCCCTTGCCGGTCGCGCCGTGACAGACGGCGTCGGCGCCGACCTGACGCGCGATCTCGATCTGGCGCTTGGAGATCAGAGGGCGGGCGATGGAGGTGCCCAGCAGATAGTCGCCTTCATACTGGGCGTTGGCGCGGAACATCGGGAAGACGAAGTCGCGCACGAACTCTTCGCGCAGGTCGTCGATGAAGATGTTCTCGGGTTTGATGCCCAGCTTCAGCGCCTTCTCGCGCGCCGGGCCCAACTCTTCGCCCTGGCCCAGATCGGCGGTGAAGGTCACGACCTCGGCGTTATATTCGGTCTGGAGCCACTTCAGGATGATCGAGGTGTCCAGCCCGCCCGAATAGGCGAGGACGACTTTCTTGACGGGCTTGTCGGCGGGGGCGGACATGGCGGCTCTTTCAGCAAGGGGCGGTCAGTCGGGGAGTTGACGCGCGCATAAGACCGGGGGTCCGGCGATGCAACCTTTTCCGGGTCGCGCGGGGGAGAACATGAACCTTTCGTCATGTTCCATTTGGTCGCGTTGCCAGGCGGCAGACCGGCGTTATGGTCCCCTCCAACTGCAATCCCGAGGATATCGCATGCGCCGCACTGGCTCTCTCGTCGCCGCCGCCGCCCTCCTGGCGGTCTCAACGCCGGTCTGGGCCTCCGTGGCGCCTGCTCCCGCCGCCCAAGTCTCTGGTCAGGCCGCCGCGCCCGCCATCCAGGCCGCGCCGGTGTCGCAGCTGATCAACGAAGTCGACATCCCCTACACCAAGTTCACCCTGGACAACGGCCTGACCGTCCTAGTCCATGAAGACCACAAGGCCCCCGTCGTCGCCGTCTCCGTCTGGTACAACGTCGGCTCCAAGGACGAGCCGGCCGGCAAGACTGGCTTCGCCCACCTGTTCGAACACCTGATGTTCGGCGGCTCGGAAAATGCGCCTGGCAGCTATTTCACGCCGATGCGCAACATGGGCGCGACCGACATGAACGGGACCACCTATTTCGACCGCACCAACTATTTCGAGACTGTCCCGACGCCGGCGCTGGAACAGGCCCTGTTCATGGAAAGCGACCGCATGGGCTACATGCTGGGCGCCATCAGCCAGGAAACGCTCGATCTGCAGCGCGGCGTCGTCCAGAACGAAAAGCGTCAGGGCGACAACCAGCCCTATGGCCTGAACCAGTACAAGCAGCTGGAGGCCCTGTTCCCCGAAGGCCACCCCTATCGCCACTCGACCATCGGTTCGATGGCCGACCTGGACGCCGCTTCGATGCAGACGGTGCGCGACTGGTTCACCTCCAACTATGGCCCCAACAACGCCGTTCTGGTGCTGGCCGGCGACATCACTCCCGCCAAGGCGCGTGAACTGACCGACAAATACTTCGGCCCGATCGCCAAGGGTCCGGTGAACAATCCCGCCCAGGCCCCGGTCCCGACCCTGTCCGCCCCGCTCAGCGAAACCACCCACGACCGCGTCTCGAACGCCCAGGTCGAGGTCAGCTGGGCCGTGCCCGGCATGCTGGACCCGGATTCGGTGCCGCTCAGCGTCGCCGCCTCCGTGCTGGGCGGCCTGGCCTCCTCGCGCCTGGACAATGAGCTGGTGCGCGGCGAACAGACCGCCGTCTCGGCCAGCGCCGGCAACAGCGCCTTCCATCGCGTCGGCATCTTCGAGATGAGCGCCACGATCAAGCCGGGCGAAGACCCCGCCGCCGTCGAGGCGCGCATGCGTGAAATCCTGAACGGCCTGATCGCGGACGGCCCGACCCAGGACGAGATCAACCGCGTCGTCACCCAATACGCCTCGCGCCGCATCCAGGGCCTGGAACAGGTCGGCGGCTTCGGCGGCAAGGCCACGGCGCTCGCCGAAGGCCAGCTCTATGCGGGCGATCCGGAGTTCTACAAGAAGCAGCTGGCCGCCTACGCCGCCGTCACGCCGGCCCAGGTCAAGGCGGCGATGCAGAAGTGGCTGACCCGTCCGGCCTATACGCTGACGACCCTGCCCGGCCAGCGCGAAGCCTATCAGGAGGCGGCCGCCGCGCCGTCCGGCGCCAACCGCACTCCGGCCCCGGAAATCGAGCGCAAGCCGCGCATGCCCAAGCCCGAGATCGGTCAGGTCGCCAACGTCGACTTCCCGGCCGTCGAGCGCACCCGCCTGTCGAACGGCATGGAGGTGATCTACGCCCAGCGCGACGCCACCCCGACGACGAAGATCGCGCTCGACTTCGACGCCGGTCTGGCCGCCGACGACCGCTCCAAACTGGGTCTGCAGACCCTGATGCTGGACCTGATGGACGAGGGCACCCGCACCCTGAACGCCACGCAGCTGGCCGAGGCGCAGGAAGCCCTGGGCGCAACCATCACCACCGGGGCGACGATGGACAGCTCGGTCGTCCAGCTCTCGGCGGTGACGCCGAACCTGAAGCCTTCGGTGGATCTGATGGCCGAGGTGGTGCGCAATCCCGCCTTCGCCCCGGCCGAGCTGGAGCGCCTTCGCGCCACCCGCCTGTCGCGCATCGCCGCCGAGCGTACCCAGCCGGCCGCCCTGGCCAGCCGCGCCCTGCCGGAACTGATGTACGGGCCGAACAGCCCCTATGGCCGTCCGTTCAGCGGCAATGGCGACGAGGCCAGCGTGAAGGCGATCACCGACGCCGACATCCGCGCCGACTACGCCAAGTGGATCCGCCCGGACAACGCCAAGCTGTTCGTCGTCTCCGACCGCCCCCTGGCCGAGCTGACGCCGATCCTGGACAGCGCTTTCGGTCAATGGGTGCCGCCCGCATCGGCCAAGGCCGTCAAGGACTTCTCGGCCCCGATCCCGGCCGCGACGCCCAAGATCGTGCTGATCGACCGTCCGCAATCGCCCCAGTCCTACATCATGGGCGGCGAGGTTCTGGGCCTGTCGGGCACCGACGACCTGTTGGTGCTGAATGCGGCGAACAATGTGCTCGGCAACGACTTCCTGTCGCGCATCAACTCGGACCTGCGTGAGACCAAGAGCTGGTCCTACGGCGTCAACGCCTCGGTCAATCCGTTTGCCGGACGCGTGCCCTATCTGGTCACCGCCCCGGTCCAGGCCGACAAGACCGGCCCGGCCATCGAAGCCCTGAACCAGCAGTTCAACGACTTCCTGTCGGGCGGCAAGGGCGTGACGCCCGAGGAGCTGCAACGCACGATCAATGGCAACACCCGCCGTCTGGCCGGCAGCTACGAGACCTCGGCCGCCGTCCTGGGCGCCATGCGCTCCAACGCCCTGCTGGGCCGTCCGGACGACTATCCGGAAACCATCGCGGCACGCACCAACGCCCTGACCGCAGTCCAGCTGGACGCCGCCGCCAAGGCCGCCATCGACCCGTCCAAGTTCGTCTGGGTCGTGGTCGGCGACGCCTCGGTGGTCAAGCCGCAACTGGACGCCCTGGGCATCCCTGTCGAGGTCCGCGCGGCGGCCCCCGCCGCCCAATAGGGCGACGACAAGCCGAAACGACGAAGGCCCGGAGAGCGATCTCCGGGCCTTTTCTTTTTGCCGTCATGCTCGGGCCTGACCCGATGATGAGGCCTTTAATCCAGCGTCGCGCCCGTCGTGCGCATGATCTCGGCGCGCAGTTCGGGCAGGCCGAGCCCCTTTTCCGACGAGGTCAAGGCTACCACCGGGAAGGCGGCGGGGCGTTTGGAGATCGCCTTCAGGGTCGCGGCCTGCACGGCCTCGCCCTCACCCTTCTTCAGCTTGTCGGCCTTGGTCAGGACGATCTGATAGCTGACGGCGGCCAGGTCCAGCGCATCCAGCGCCTCCGTATCCACCGATTTCAGCCCGTGGCGGCTGTCGATCAGCAGATAGACCCTCTTCAGCGTCACCCGGCCGCGCAGATAGTCGCGGCCCAGATCTTGGAACTTCTTGACCGTGGTCTTGGACGCCTTGGCCCAGCCATAGCCGGGCAGGTCGACCAGACGCATCCGGCCGTCCAAGTCGAAGAAGTTGACCTCGCGCGTGCGGCCCGGCTCGTTCGAGGCGCGGGCCAGCTTGTGCATGCCGACCAGCCCGTTGATCAGGCTGGACTTGCCCACGTTCGAGCGGCCCGCGAAGGCGATCTCGGGCAGATCCGGGTCGGGCAACTGCTCGATCTTGGCCGCGCCCATGACGAAGGTCGCAGGCCGCGCGAACAGGACGCGCGCCGCCTCGATGTCCTCGGGCGTGAACTCGGTCTCGTCGATCACGCCGGTGACTTCTTGAACCGGGCGAAGAAGGTATCGATCGGGTTCTCGGCCTTGTAGCGGTGCATGATCACATACTGCTGCAGGATGGTCAGGATGTTGGACCAGGCCCAGTAGATCAGCAGGCCCGCCGCGAACGGCGCCATGATGAAGGTGAACAGCAGCGGCATGAACTGGAAGATCTGGCGCTGGACCGGATCGGCCGCCGGCGGGTTCATCGCCGTCTGCAGCCACATCGTCAGACCATAGGCGATCGCCAGCAGACCCAGGTGCAGCGGGCCGGCCAACAGGCCGCCGATCAGCGGCGCCATCGCCGGATCCCACGGGATCAAGCCGAACAGGTTCCAGATCGACGACGGGTCGCGCGCCGACAGGTCATGGATGAAGCCCAGGAACGGCTGGTGACGCATTTCGATGGTTACGGTCAGCACCTTGTACAGGGCGTAGAAGACCGGGATCTGCAGCACCAGCGGAAGGCATCCGGCGACCGGATTGATCTTCTCGCGCTGATACAGGGCCATCGTCTCCTGCTGCTGCTTCTGCGGGTCGTCTTTGAACTTCTTCTTGATCTCCTCCATCTTGGGCTGGAGGTTCCGCATCTTGGACATCGAGGCGTAGGCGTTGTTGGCCAACGGGAACATCACCAGCTTGACGATGACGGTCAGGGCCAGAATGGCGACGCCGAAGCTGCCGACCAGGCCATAGACGTTCTCCAGGATCCAGAAGATCGGACGCGTGAGGAACCAGAACATGCCCCAGTCGATCGCATAGACGAAGCGCGGCAGGTTCAGGCTCTGCTCATAGGATTTCAGCACCTCGGCGCGCTTGACCCCGGCGAACAGGCGTTGGGTCTCGGTCGCGGTCGCGCCGGGCTGGATGGTGCGGGTCGTGCCCAAGACATTGGCTTCCAGCTGCTGGGCGCCGTTCAGGTCGCGCACGCGGAATTCGGTCTCGACCGCCTCGTTCTGCTGAGGCAGCAGGGCCGCTAGCCAGTATTTGTCGGTGATGCCCAGCCAGCCGCCGGTCGAGGCGTTCTCGATCCGCGGCTCCTTCAGCCAGTCCTTGTATTTCTTCTGTTCGGTCCGGTAGTCGCCCGGTTTGCCGAAGGTGCCGATCGCGCCCTCGTGGACGATGTGCGACGAGCCGGCTGCGGGCGGGACGCCCTGGCGCTGGACGCTGCCGTAGGGGGCGATGGTGATCGCCTGTGTGCCCAGGTTCTGGGCCGTGTCCTGCACCGAGAAGACGTATTTGTCATCGACCGAGATCACGCGGGTGAAGCGCAGGCCTTGGCCGTTGTCCCAGGTCAAGGTGACCGGCGTCGTCGGCGTCAGGGTCGAACCATTGGTCAGGCGCCAGACGGTGTTGGGGCCGGGCACGCCGCCGGCGACATTGGGGCCGGTCCAGCCGAACTGGGCGAAGTAGGCGTTCTGCATGCCCTGCGGGCGGAACAGCTCCACCGGCTGGGGCTTGTCCTGAACCTCGCGGTAGTCGGTCAGGAACAGGTCGTCGATCCGGCCGCCCTGAAGCGACAGCGACCCCTTCAGCGTGCCGGACTGAATCGGCACCCGCGCGGCGGTGCTCAGCGCCTGGCTGCGGTCGGTGACGAAGGTCGGCCCCTGCGGGCTCAGCGCCGTGCGCGCGGCGTTATCGGCGGTCTGCGACTGTTCGGCCTGGGCCTGCTGTTGCACGGCGCGACGCTCGGCCTGCGGACGCAGCACGGCGAAATAGTAGATCCCCATGATCAGGACCGAGCACACGATGAAGATGATCGTGTTGCGCGTGTTTTCGTTTTTCATGGATTCTGGCGGTCCTGGCCGGAGGGGGCGCGGGCGGGCGAGGGCTTGTGGGCCCCCCGATCATGTCGCGGTGTCGCCAGCCTTGTAAGCGTCGATTTCACGTCGTCAAGCAGACGGTCCCACGCACGCTCGGTCGTGCCCATGCGGGCGATGAAGACATAGTCGCTTCCGGGCACGCCATGCTGGGCCAGCATGGCCCGTGCGGCCTCGCGCAGACGGCGTTTGGCGCGGTTGCGCTGAACCGCCCCGCCGATCTTCTTGGTGGCGGTGAAGCCCAGACCGATGTGCGGCGAACCGTCGCCACGCTCAAGCCGTTGGATCACCACGGCGCCGCGCGCCTCGGAAACGCCTTTGGCGGCCGCCAGGAACTGGGGCCGCCGCAACAGACGCTTGATCTGTAAAAGGTCGCTCATGCGTCCAAAAGGTCCGGACGCGTAAGCCGCTTACGCCGTCAGGCGCTTGCGGCCCTTGGCGCGACGGCGCGCAACAATCTTCTGGCCGTTCTTGGTGGCCATCCGGCTGCGGAAGCCGTGACGGCGCTTGCGCACGAGTCGCGACGGCTGATAGGTCCGCTTCACGGTCGGCTCCTGACGTTAAAAGGTTGGGCGACGGGGCAAGAGGCGTCCGCCGCAGGAAGGGCGGGCGTATAAGTCGCATGTCCGCGTGAGTCAACGCTCGGACGGCATTTCGGGACGATGAAACGGATGGCGAAACGAACGGCGAAGGAATGGGCCCTGCGGCTGGCGCCGCTGGCGGCCATCGCCGGCCTTGTGGTCGCCTTCTTCGCCCTGGGCTGGAACCGCTATCTGTCGATGGATCTGATCCGCGAGCACGGGCTGAACCTGCAAGCCTATGCGCAACAGAACTGGTGGATCGCGCTGGTCGCCTTCATCGCTGTCTATGCCGTGGCGACCGCCTCGACCATTCCCGGACCCGTTTTCCTGACCCTGCTGGGCGGGATGATGTTCGGCCCCTATGTCGGCGCCCTGGCGCAGTCGATGGGGGCAACGATCGGTTCGGTCGTCATCTATTATGTCTATCGCACCTCGATCGGTTCGTGGCTGCGCGCCAAGTTCGAGGCCGACGCCGGCTTCATGGATCGGCTGGCCAAGGGCATCGACCGCAACGCCTTCACCACCCTGTTCACCCTGCGCGTGATCCCCAGCGTGCCCTTCGTCCTGGTCAACGCGACGGCGGGGATGATGGCGGTGCCGCTGAGACCCTACATCATCGCCACCTTCATCGGACTGCTGCCGTCCACCTTCATCTACACCTGGATCGGATCGCAGCTGGGCGGCCTGCTGCGCGCGGGCGTGCGGCCGGACCTGCCGATGCTGCTGCAACAGTTCTTCTGGCCTTTGATGGGCGTGGTCTTCCTGTCCCTGCTTCTGCCTATCGGCATCAAGCTGTTCCAGATGATCCGCGCCCGCCGGATCGGGGCGACGGCGGCATGAGCGCCCTGTTCGACCGGATCGCGGCGCGGCTGAACCTGACGCCGGACCAGGCCAGTCTCTGGCGCGAGCGCCTGACCCCGCGCGCGCCCGACGGCCTGTCGGCGCGGCTGCTGCTGCTGACCGTCGCCTTCACCCTGGCGGTCGAGGCCCTTATTCTGGGGCCGAATCTCGCGGCCTTCCATGAGCGCTGGCTGCGCGACCGGCTCCAGGCCGCCGAACTGGCCTCGGTCGGGGTCGAAGCCCTGCCCTATAGCGCGGTCGAGGACGACACGGCCGCCGAGCTGATGCGGATCGGCGGGGTTCAGGCGGTCGCCCTGACGGAGCAAGGCGTGCGCCGCCTGCTGCTTCAGGCCCCCAACCTGCCCCGCGCGCCCGAACTGATCGACCTGAGGCGTCAGGACAGCTGGTCGCGCCTGACCGACCCGTGGCGCACCCTGTTCGGACATCCGGACCGCTCGCTGAGGGTTCAGGCCAAGCCGCGCTATCGCTCGGGCGACTTCATTGAGATCGTCACCCCCGCCCAGCCGTTGAAGCTGGAACTGCGCGCCTTCCTGCTGAACAGCCTGCTGGTGTCCCTGCTGGTGTCGGTGACGGCGGGCGCGCTGCTGTATGGCGGTCTGGCCCTGCTGGTGCTGCGGCCGCTTCGTCGCGTCACCCGCTCGATGGAGCGGTTCGCCGCCGATCCCGAGAGCGAGGCCGAGGCGCCG
Source organism: Brevundimonas fontaquae (assembly GCF_017086445.1). Taxonomy (NCBI): domain Bacteria; kingdom Pseudomonadati; phylum Pseudomonadota; class Alphaproteobacteria; order Caulobacterales; family Caulobacteraceae; genus Brevundimonas; species Brevundimonas fontaquae. Next base: position 265,154 of record NZ_CP070968.1, read on the forward strand.
TCCGATCGCCACGACGAGATCGGCCGCGTCGAGCGCGAACTCAGCCGGATGCAGGAGGAGGTGCGCCATTCCCTGCGCTCTCGCGCCCGTCTGGTCGCGCTGGGCGAGGCGGTGGCCAAGATCAACCACGACCTGCGCAACATGCTGACCTCGGCCCAGATGGCGTCGGAGCGGCTGGCGACCTCCGCCGACCCCCAGGTGGCCAAGGCCCTGCCCCGGCTGGAGCGCGCGCTCAGCCGCGCCGCCGGCCTGTCGCGCAATGTGCTGGAGTATGGAAAGAGCGAGGAGCCTGCCCCCCAGAAGACCCGCGTCGTCCTGACCAAGGCCCTGACCCTGGCGGCCGAGGACGCCGGGCTGGATCCCGACGGCGTGCGGCTGGTCAAACAGCTGCCGCCGCGGTTCGCCGTCGAAGCCGACCCGGATCAGCTGTATCGCATCCTGGTCAATCTGATGCGCAACGCCCGCCAGGCCATCGAGGCCGACCCCGCGCGTCCGCCCGAGCGCCGCGGCAAGGGCGCCATAACCGTCAGCGCCTTTGGTCAGGACGGCTTCTGCGTCGTGCGCATCGCCGACGACGGCCCCGGCATTCCGCCGCGTCTGGCCGAACGCCTGTTCGAACCCTTTGTCAGCTCAAAAAGCTCGGACGGCTCGGGCCTGGGCCTAACCATCTCGCGCGAGCTGGCCGCCCTTCACGGCGGCGACCTGCGGCTGGTCGAGACCGATGGCAAGGGCGCTGTGTTCGAGCTGCGCCTGCCGGGCTGAACCGCCCTATTCCAGACCGTCGTCCGACACGACGAAGGGCCGGTTCTCCGCCTTGGCCTGGGCCGCGAGTTCCTCCTGAACCAGATGCCAGCGCCGCAGCCGCTCATAGTCGATGGCGTGCTCGGGCGAGGCGTCCAGCCAATGGCGGAAGTCCTCGATCTGGAGCCGGGCGTCCGCGGCGGTCGTATCGGGCAGGGCCGGCACGTTCGGCAACTGGCGCGCGACATCCGCAGGAATGGGGAAGTCGCCGGACGCGGTGCTCAGGATCATCGATCTTCTCGGATAGGCTGCGGTCGGAGAGATCGACCATGACGCGAAGCCAAGCCTTTCGCCACCTTTTCATCGCTGCGGCGTTGTGCAGCAGGATCACAATGGCCAAGCTGCGCAGAACGCCACGGCCTCGGGAGAGACAGTCATGATCGTTCGCACCGCCGTCGCCGCCGCCCTGCTGGCCGCCGCCCTGACCGCGCCCGTCGCCGCCCAGACGACGGTGCCAACGACCGCCGACCCGTACCGCGATCAGCGCGCCCTGCCCGATCCGGCCGATCCCGCCAGCCGCGACGCCCTGCTGAAGGCGCGGGGCGAGGCCTATCATCGCGCCAGCGACGCCCAGCAGACCGAAGAGGAACTGCGCACCACCCGCGCTCTGAACGACGAGATCGCCGCCCAGAACGCGCTGGCCGACAAGACCGACGCCGACAACCGGCTGAACTACGACGCCGCCCTGGCCCGTCATCAGATCGAGGTCAGCCAGGCCGAGGAACAGGCGCGCGCCGCCGCCGAGACCGCCCGCTTGGCCCAGGAGAAATACGACCGCGACTACGCCGCCTGGCAGGAACAGGTGCGACTGTGCCGCACGGGCTTCCGCCCCGCCTGCACCGCCCGACCGGCGTGGGTCGCGCCGGCGCAATAAGCGCCATCAGTCCGCCCTAGTTTTCGCCTCGGCGATCAGCGCGTCGTCGATTTCGCGGGCGCGCACAGCGGCCGGGCGTGTCGTGATCCGTTCGGCATAGGCCGTGAAGGCCGGCCGTTCAGGCAGGCTCTTGAACATCAGCCCCCAGGCGATCTGACTGCCGACATAGACATCGGCGGCGCTGAACCGCTCGCCAAGGATCCACGGACTGCGATCCAGCGCATGTTCCAGCCCGTCGATCACCTGATCGAACGAGCCGTAGCCGACCATGGCCGACTTCTCGGGCGGCGGCAGTTGACCCAGCGACTTGGCCGTCACCGCCGCCTCGACCGGTCCGGCCGCGAAGAACATCCAGCGGTAATAAAGGCCGCGCAGCGGATCGTCCGTCGCCGGCGCCAGGCCGGCTTCAGGAAAGGCGTCGGCCAGATAGGCGCAAATGGCGGCGCATTCGGTCACGACGACGCCGCGATGGGCGATGGCCGGCACCTTGCCCATCGGATTGACCGCCAGATAGTCGGGCGACTTCATCGCCGGATAATCGACCATGACGGTGCGATAGGGCTGGCCTGCCTCCTCCAGCATCCAGCGGACGATGCGTCCGCGCGACATGGGATTGGTGTAGAAGACGATCTCTTCGCTCATGGCGTGCTCTCCCTTTCGGCAGAGCCTACGCCTGAACCGGCCGGGGTGTCAGCCCGCGACCAGGCTCATGTCGCGGCGCGCCATCATGCGGTCGAACTCGGTCCAGACGCCGTCGGCGCCGTGCCAGTTTCCTTGCGTCGCCGCCTTGGAATATTCGGTGGCGCGGGCCTCGAAGAAGTTGGCGTGTTCGACGCCGCTGAGCAGCGACTGCAGCCAGGGCAGCGGGTTTTCCGTCACCCCATAGACTTCCGGCAGCTTCAGCTGACGCAGGCGCCAGTCGGCGATGAAGCGGATGTACTGTTTGATGTCGTCCGGCGTCATGCCCTGGACCGACCCCATCTCGAAGGCCAGGTCGATGAACTTGTCCTCCATGTTCACCACCGTCTTGCAGCAGTCGACGATGTCGTCCGCGACCGACTTGGTGACGGCGCCCGTCTCCTTGTTGAAGGCGTGGTACAGCTTGATGATGCCTTCGCAGTGCAGGCTCTCGTCGCGCACCGACCAGGACACGATCTGGCCCATGCCCTTCATCTTGTTCTGGCGCGGGAAGTTCATCAGCATGGCGAAGGACGCGAACAGCTGAACGCCTTCCGAGAAGCCGCCGAACATGGCCAGGGTCCGGCAGATGTCGGCGTCCGAATCCACGCCGAACTGGCCCATATAGTCGTGCTTGTCCCGCATGGCCTCGTATTCCATGAAGGCGCCGAACTCGCTCTCGGGCATGCCGATGGTCTCGAGCAGCAGGGCGTAGGCCGCGATATGGATCGTCTCCATATTGCCGAAGGCGGCCAGCATCATCTTGACCTCGGTCGGTTTGAAGACCCGACCGTAGCGTTCCATGTAGTTGTCCTGAACCTCGATGTCCGCCTGGGTGAAGAAGCGGAAAATCTGGGTCAGCAGATTGCGTTCGTTGTCGTTCAGGGTCGAGGCCCAGTCCTTGACGTCCTCGCCCAGCGGCACCTCTTCGGGCATCCAGTGGACCTGCTGCTGCTTCTTCCACATGTCGAACGCCCACGGATAGCGGAACGGCTTGTAGGCGGCCGACGGGGTCAGAAGACCGGCGCGCTCGGGGAGGATGATCGGAGTGATGGCGTTCATCGAACTGGACCTGAGGGCGATTCTGAAGACGCATTCACCATGCGATTTGAAGGCGTCGGCGCCAAGTCAAAATAGGTCTATGTTGCGATCACAATTTATCGCGACCGCTAGATGTTGTGTCCGTGCCGCACATTTCTGGGGACGGCCCTGGGGATGAAGCCGCACCCGACGGCTCAGGCGGCTTGGGCGTCCAGGCGAGACGTCGCCGCGCTCAGCGTCTCGTCGATGGCGGCGTAAAGCTTGGCCTGGGTCACCGGCTTGGCCAGATGACCGTCCATGCCGGCGGACAGGCACCGTGCGGCGTCTTCGGGCATGGCCTCGGCGGTGACCGCCAGGATCGGCGTCTGGCTGGCGGGATCGGCAAGGGCGCGGATCGCGCGAGTTGCGGCAAGGCCGTCCATGACCGGCATGCGCACATCCATCAGGATTAGGTCGAAGGCCTCGGCCGAGGCGGCGTTCACCGCTTCGCGCCCGTCGCAGGCCTCGGCGGTGTCGCAGTCAGCGGCCTGCAGCATGATGCGCAGCAGATCGCGGTTCGCGGGGTGGTCGTCGACGATCAGAACCTTCATGCGACGGCTGTCCAGCGGTGCGCCGCTCTCCGTCTCGACCGGAACCACGACCGGCGCCTCGATCTCCAGGGTGAAGGTCGAGCCCTGCCACTGCACGCTGTCGACGGCGATGGTTCCGTTCAGCCGCTCCGCATGGCTTTTAGCCAGGGCCAGGCCGACGCCCGCCCCGTCATGCGCACGACTGGTCGAGGCGTCCGCCTGTTCGAACAGGCGGAAGACGCCCGCCAGGGTGGCGGCGTCCATGCCGCAGCCGCTGTCTGACACGGCGATCCGCAGCCGATCATCGCGCCGATCGACGCGCACGGTCACACCGCCCCGCATCGTGAACTTTGAGGCGTTCAGCGTCAGGTGGTGCAGGATTTGGCGCAGACGGCGCATGTCGGTCAGCACCCAGCCCTCGGCCTCCGGCGCGATGTGCAGGTCGAACGTCAGGCCACGGATTTCGGCCCACTCGCGCGCGGGCGCCACGGCGTCCTGGATCAAGGCGCGCAGATCGGCGGGCTTCAGCACGACCTCATCGCCGCCGCGCGAAATCTCCAGAAGATCCTCGACCAGACGCAGCATGGATTCGCCGCACTGACGCACCGCATTCACCTGGCGATGCCCCTCGGCGTCCAGATGGAGCGAGCGCGACAGCAGGTCAGCATAGCCGGTGACGCCGGTCAGGGGCGTGCGCATCTCGTGGCTCATGAGCGCCAGGAATCTCGACTTGGCCTCATCGGCGCGCTTGGCCCGCGCCAGGGCGTCCAGCGCCGCCGCCGTGCGCGCCCGCAGACGCGCCGTCAGCCGGCGACGCTCCGTCGACAAGGTAGTGATGGGCAGCACCGACCCCACGACGCACAGCAGGAACAGATGGAACACATTCATCTGGCGCATCACGGGCGGCAGGGCGGCCAGGATCGGATCGGGCGTCAGATGCGTCACCACGATCGGCCCATGCCCAGTCAGCGTGGCGGCCCCGCCGATCACAGCGACCATCATCACCGCAGCCGCCGTCAGCGGCGGGCCCAGCCGGAACGCCAGCAGGATGAGGGGCGGGAATATCGCGAACAGGACCGGCGCGGCGGTCTGAGAAAAAACGAAAAGCGTTACGCCGCCGACCAGAGTCATGATCGCGGTCGCCTCGACCAAGCTGGCCTTGGCGTCATCCCGGAAACGATGATTGCGCGCCAGCAGCAGCAGGGACGGCGTGACGATCATCATCGCCAGCAGTTCCATGTCGAACAGGTGGTGCATGCGGAAGCCAAGCGTGCCCGGCACATGCCATCTCATCAGAATGACGACGCCGCCCGCCAGCAGGGTGGAAAGCAGAACAGAAGGGGCGGCTGCGAAAAAGGCGAAGCGGAACAGCCGCCAGGGCCGGCGCATATCCAACGCGGCGCCGCAGAACCGACGCGCCAGCACAGCGGCGACGACGACCTGGGTCAGGTTCAGAATCACATTGGTGAACATCATCGGGCCAGGATCGCCGCGGAGGACGTTGCTGGTCAGATTGATAGCGGCGCAGGCGACCATCACGCCGATGGCCTGGCGGCGATGAAGCTGCAGCACAGCGGCCAGAAGCACCGCGTTCGCGGGCCACAGCACGGTCGCGCCGAATGCGTAAACGCTCCACTTGCTGATCGACAGACACAGAACGAACAGCGCCACATAGGTATAGGGCGACGGACCGGCCGCGCGGCCGGCCTCGTGGCGGAAAAGCCGCCAGCGCCCGCGTTCTGCGTTCACCAATTCCAGTCCCATGACGGAACAGTGACATGCAGGGGTTAAGGATCCCGTAGCGGCCCAGCTAGGTAGAATTGCGGAACCGCCGTTCAGCGTCGCCGTTTACTCGCCCTTGCCAGCGAAGGGCCCCAGCCGATGTCAGACGTGATCGCCGAACCGACCTTCGAGCCGCCGGCGGACGCCCTGGCCTTCTATGAAGAGAGCCTGCGCCTGCTGAAGGAGAGCGGCATCCCCTTCCTGCTGTCGGGCACCTATGCGGTCACGGCCTATACCGGGATCCGGCGTCCGACCAAGGATCTGGACGTCTTCTGCAAGCCCGGCGACTACCCCCGCATCCTGGCCTTCTTCCAGAAGCACGGCTACCGCACCGACGTCGAGGACGAGCGCTGGATCGCCAAGGTCTGGAAGGACGAGAAACACTTCTTCGACGTCATCTTCGCCATGTCCAACGGCACCATCGCCGTGTCCGACAGCTGGTTCAGCGAGGACCGGATCACTGTCTACGGCCATCAGGTCCAGATCACCCCGCCCACGGCTCTGATCCTGTCCAAGGTCTTCATTCAGGACCGCTATCGCTATGACGGGGCGGATGTGAACCACGTCATCCTGAAACAGTCCGACGCCATCGATTGGAAGAGCCTGCTGGACCAGATGGACCTCTATTGGGAGGTGCTGGCGGCGCATCTGCTGAACTTCCGCTTCGCCTATCCGACCGAGCGCGACCGGATTCCGCGCTGGCTGATGGAAGAGTTGGTCCAGCGACTGACGGCCCAGATCGACCTGCCGGCGCCGCGCGTGAAGGTCTGTCGCGGCCGGCTGTTCAGCCCGCGCGACTATGTCGCCGACGTCGCCGAATGGGGCTTTGGCGACGTGGTGGGCAAGGGGCTGGAGGAACGCCACGACCCCGTCAACCTGGGCCACTGAAAGGTAAGCCGCCATGACCGACGCCGTCCCCGATCCCCAGACCACCCAACCCGGCCTGGAGCCCGGCCCCGCCAAGACCCTGCGCGTCGCCGCCGTCGGCGACCTCCATGTCGGCGAGACCACCGAGCATCGCTACCGGGACCTGTTCGAGCGGGTGTCAGACGACGCCGATGTCCTGTGCCTGTGCGGCGACCTGACCAACTACGGCAAGACGCCCGAGGTCGAGCGGCTGCTTGAGGATCTCAAACTGTGCAAACTTCCGATGGTCGGCGTGCTGGGCAACCATGAGCACGAGTGCGGCCAGCCCGAGGTCGTCACCAAGATGCTGACCGACGCCGGGGTCAAGATGCTGACCGGCGAGGCCTATGAGATCGACGGCGTCGGTTTTGCGGGCGGCAAGGGATTCGTCGGCGGCTTCGGCCGCTATATGCTTTCCTCGTTCGGCGAGGCCTCGATCAAACGCTTCGTGCAGGAGGCCGTCGAGGACGCCAATCTGATCGAAAACTCGATCCGCATGCTGCGCACCGAACGCTCGGTCGTGCTGCTGCACTATGCGCCGGTCGTCGAGACGGTGATGGGCGAGCCGCCCGAAATCCATGCCTTCCTGGGCTCTTCGCGTTTGGCCGAGACCATCGACCGCTATGACAATGTTCGCCTGGTCGTGCACGGCCACGCCCATCGCGGCGGACCGGAGGGACGCACCACCAAGGGCACGCCCGTCTATAATGTCGCCCTGCCGGTGCTGAAGACCCTGGGCGACAAACCCTATCGGGTCTTTGAAATCTGACCGGACTGTAGGAGGGTGCGGCCGGGGCTGGGATGCAGCCTCATTCGGGGCCGCAAGGCGGCCCGTCGTGGAGTTTCCGATGCGCCTTCTGTCTTCCGCCGCGGCCGTCGCCGTCCTGGCCCTGACCACCCCCGCCTTCGCCGCCGGCCAAGCCGCCGCCCCTGCGCCGCAGGCCGCTCCGGCGCCCGCCCAAGAAGCGGACAGCCCCGAAGAGGCCGCCTTCGAAGCCAAGGCCGAGGCTTTCGGCGAACGCATGGAAGCCATGGCCGAAGAGATGCAGGCCGCAGCGGCGCAAGCTGACAAGACCAAGGCCAAGTCCGATCTCGACGCGTTGCAGGCCAAGTATCAGACCGAAGTCGACGCCTTCGCCGAGGAGGTCAACACCTTCGCCACCAGCCAGGGCGCGCCAGCCGAACAGATGGCCATGGCGATGCAGCAGATCAAAGGCATTCCGCTGAAGGCGCGCACCGAGATCGAAGCGGCCGCCGCAGCCCCCGCCCAACCGCAGTAAGCCGAGCCTTACCGCGATTTCACTTGAGACGGGGCGGCTGAGGGCGGAGTTTGCGCGGGTCATTCAACGGGAGCTGTCCCATGATCCGCCTGCTCAGCCTGACCGCCGCCCTGTCGCTCGCGCCCCTCTCCTCGGCCCTGGCCCAGACCCCTGCGCCTGCGCCCTCTCCGGCTTCCGCCGAAGCCGCCGAGGCCCGGATGGAAGCCGCCGCCGAGGCCTTCGAGGCGCGCATGGAGACCTTTGGCGAACGGGCCGAGGCGATTTCCGAAGACGAGAGCCTGAGCGAGGCCGAACGCGGTCGTCGCATCGCCGCCCTGTGGTCGGACTATGCACCCGATGTCGCCGCCTTCACCGCCGAGACGACGAAACACGCCACCGAAATGGCCGCCCAGGCGCTGAAGGACATCGACGTCGACGCCATTGTCGCTGAGGCGCTGAACGACCCCGAGGTCAAACAGGCGATGGAAGAGGGGATGCAGAAGGGCGCCGTCACCGCCGAGGGCATCGCCCGCAACAGCGCCTGGACCAATCCGACGCCCGAGCAGATGGAGACCTACAGCCTGGTCGCCCAATACGCGCTGGACCAGGCCGCCGACGCCGTCGTTGAGGACGAAGCGGCCGCCGAGGTTCCCGAAGCGCCCGAGGCCCCGGAAGCGCCCGAACCGCCGGCGCCCCCGGCCCGTCCGGCCGCCTAACATCGGCGTCTCCTCCCCATGAAATGGGGAGGGGGACCGCGCAGCGGTGGAGGGGCTCTTGAAGTCGCCCAGCCGTCTGTGAGGCGGTTAAGAACCCCTCCGTCACGGCGCAAGATGCGCCGCGCCACCTCCCCACGACGTGGGGAGAAGACAGAGCGCCTTGACCGCGCCCGGGTAAGCAGCGACATCGCGCCGCATGCCCGCCCTGCCCGTCGATCCGCACCTCTATTCGACCTTCCTCGGCGTCATGGCGGTGATGGCGATCACGCCCGGCCCGGCCAATCTGTTCGCCGTCGCGACCGGCGTTGAAAAGGGCCGCGCCTCGGCCCTGATCGGCGTCTTGGGCATGAACGCCGCGACGCTGGTGTGGTTCGGCGCGGCGGCCCTGGGTCTCGGCGCCCTGGTCAAGGCCTTTCCCGCCGCCTTCAAGGTCATCGCCGTGCTGGGCGCCCTCTACGTCGCCTGGCTGGGGATCAAGGCGTTGCGCGGCGCCTTCGCCACCGCCGCCGATCCGGATGAGGTCGTCGTCAAGAAGGGCCGCAGCGCCCTGATCGACGGGTTCGCCGTCCAGATCGCCAACCCCAAGGCCATCCTGTTCTTCACCGCCGTCCTGCCGCCCTTCATCGACGTGAACCGCCCGGTCGCGCCGCAGATGGCGATGTTCGCCATGGCGGCCATCGGCATGGATATGGTGTCGATGAGCACCTATGCCCTGTCCGGCGCCGCCCTGTCGCGCCGCATGCAGCAACCCCGCTTTCGCAAAGGCTTCGGCGTCTTCGTCGGCCTGCTGCTGATGGTCGCCGCCGTGCTGATCGTTCTTCGGCTCTAGACGCCGCCACGCTTCGTCATACAGTGGTCGGGAACGCCTTCGTTCATGCTCCGTTCAGCCGTCAGAGCGCCCGAATGGGCGATCAAGGAGTTTGATGTCATGAAAACCCTCCCCCTGAAGACCCTGGCGGTGACCGTCGCCGCCGGTCTGGCCCTGGCGGCCTGCGCCACCGCCACCCCGTACCAACCCGCAGGCTTCAACGGCCAACGTGGCGGCTATGCCGAGCAGCGCCTGGAGAACAACCGTTTCCGGGTCAGCTTCTCGGGCAATTCGCTGACCTCGCGCGAACAGGTCGAGCAGTCGTTGCTGCTGCGTTCGGCCGAACTGACGGTCGAGAGCGGCTATGACTGGTTCGCCACCGTCAACCGCGCCACCGACCGCGACACCCGCTTCGTCGGCACGCCCGATCCCTTCTATTCGGGCTATAATCGTTTCTACAGCCCCTACTGGGGTCCGTCGTGGCGCTATTACCGCAGCGGCTTCTGGAGCCCGTGGGATCGTTACGGCCCGTGGGGCGTCGACGACTTCGACGTCCGTCAGATCGACCGCTTCGAGGCCAACGCCGAAATCGTCCTGGGTCGCGGCCCCAAACCCGCCAACGACCCCAACGCCTTCGACGCCCGCGAGGTGATCCAGAACCTGGGTCCGCAGGTCACCCGCCCGGCGGCCTGATGATAAAAGCCCCTCTCCACGGCGTGGAGAGGGGTTTTTTCTTTCATCCCACGCGCGGCGACTTCAGCCGGCGCTTGTTGGAGTGGGTCGCCGGCGCCGTGCCCAGATCTTCCGGCACCTCGCCCTTGAAATAGTAGCGCTGCCAGGCCTCCTTGGCCGCATCCGGGTCGCCGCCGGCCAGACGCTGGTTGAAGTCGGTGCGGGCGCGGTTCCAGGCCTCGAACTGACCCTTCATCACCGGGTTGGATTCCAGCGTGCGGATGATCGGCTGGAACTGTTCGACCTTCTTGTGCTCGATCAGATTGATGAAGCAGAAGGGTTCGCCCTTCTCAAACGTGATCCGTCCCGGCCGGGTGAAGATCCAGTTCATCGTGAAGGGGAAGGGCAGCCAGTCCGTCTCGATCAGGCCGACCAGCGGCTGGATGCCGTCCTTCACATGGTTGGGCGACCCCGAGCACATCATCCCCCAGCCAGGCGGCGTGCGGAACAGATATTGCGGATGCATGGTCAGCACCCCGCGCGAGAAGTGCGAGGTGACGAAATGGGTCAGATCGTGCTGGGGCCGATCCGGCGTGATGACGATGTCTTCCTGGCGCGGACCGCCGTTCCACTCGGCCGAGAAGCCGAACGGGCACAGGATCTCCCACCCCGTCGTGTTGGCCATGTTCAGCGGCAGGCAGCGATAGGGGTGGCGGCTGATGAAGGCGTCCATCCAGTTGCGCGACTGGCGGCCGGGCACGAGGTCCGGCGGCCGGGCCGTCATCGGATAGCATTCCAGTTCCAGCGGGCGCGTGTTGACGGTATCGACCATGACCATTTCCTAACGCCCGAAACCCGACGGCTCAACCATGACTGACACACCCGCTTTCGACCGCGAGACCCTGACCGTCTGGCTGAAGGCGAACGGCGTGGATCACCTCACCCACGACCACCCGGCCGTCTTTCGGGTCGAGGAAGGGCTGGACCTCAAGGCCGACCTGCCCGGCGACCACACCAAGAACCTGTTCCTGAAGGATCACAAAGGCCGGCTGTGGCTGATCTCGGCGCGTCAGGACACGGTGATCGACCTGAAACGCGCCGCCGCCGTCATGGGGTCGGGCCGCCTGTCGTTCGGCAACGAGACGCTGATGTGGGAAACGCTGGGCGTCCGCCCCGGCTCGGTCACGGCGCTGGGCCTGATCAACGACGTCGACCGCCGCGTGACCTTCGTGCTGGACCAGCGCCTGTGGGACGACGACATCGTCAACTTCCACCCCCTGACCAATACGGCGACCACCGCCCTGGATCAGGCGGCCTTTCGGCGGGTGCTGGCGCTGCTGGGACGGGAGCCGGTGGTGGTGGATTTTGAGGCGCTGGTCTGATTGAGGCCGACGCCAGCACCATCGTACTTGGCTTGCGGCGTACAATTCGAAGTCGGAAGTTCATGAGTCCGTTTGACCTAGCGGGCGTCTAGGAGGCCTGATCCCTCAGGCGCTGACAGCTACAGTGGTTCACCCACGATTACGACGTGAGCTGGGGTGCCCAAAATCGGATAGAGGCGAATATAAACTGCTGTGTAGCCAGCGGCAGGACCGTCCTTCACAACCCCGATGCTTAGCTCCGTCATGTTTGCTGGACTGCTTTCATAATGGGGATTAACCGGCCCGCCCCCAACGTATTGCGCCAGGTCATCGTCGCGGCACAGGATCAAATCCGTGGTAAGGGGACGAAAAGCGTTCAGGCCTTTCTCGAAAACAGCATAGGCGTGAGCGGTCTTGACTAAAAATCGCAAGAAATCCTCGCGATTGATTGTGTCTATCTTGATGGCGACATGCTCCGCACCGGTTTCTTCGGCGACCGCTCTTGCAAGGCGCTTTGCGAGCGCCGTCTGAGTCTCACTATAAGAGATCGACGCCCACGGACGCCCTATATGCTCTTGTTCGGTGCGCATCTGTCCAAGGACACGGGGCGGTGCGAGTTGCCAGACACACAGGTTCAGGGGTGCCTCCTCAATCGCAAAGGTTCGACTACCCAAGTCTCGGATTTGTTGGCCGGACGTATCAACCTCTACAAAATGGATATCCTGATGCGTACGACGACCCTTAGGGTTGCTGGTCGGGGCGCCGATACGCGCTCTGAACACTCCGAGTTGTCCGCGCAGGATTCTCTGTTCGTATTTTTGGATCGTCTTTGCGCAAACTACGCAGCTCGCCTTCTTAAAGATCGCCGTGTTGCCGCCTAGGGCGTAGGGGATGACATGCTCATCAGTAAGCTCCCCCCGATCATTTCCACAGTAGATGCAGCGGCCAGGCGTGGGCTTCTTGACCGTATCCCGAAGTTCAAGGTTGTATGTATGCAACTTCATGATCTTTGATGTGTCAGTTTTCAGCCCAGAGTTGAAGGTCCTGTTCCAGAATTGCACGGCCCGCCCAACGTCCGCTTGACGATCCGCGCCGCCGCCCCATGTCGTAACCGACGGTCGATCAGACGCGCGGCGGGGGAAGTCAGACGAATTAGACGAATTAGACGGTGTTTTTCACGACTGCCGTCTGAAATCCCGGCGCGACCTTTTCCCGGCTTGATGCCGACGCATCCCGACGCCATCTGAACCGTTGAACCTGACCGATCTCTGCGCGGACCTCGCCCATGACCCTGCTCGACCCGACCCTGACCCCCGACGCCGCCGGCGACCTGATCAAGGAAGGCACCGACGCCTCCTTCATGACCGACGTCATCGAGGCGTCCAAGCATCAGCCGGTCATCGTCGACTTCTGGGCCACTTGGTGCGGGCCGTGCCGGACCCTGGGTCCGGCGCTGGAGAAAGCCGTGCGCGCCGCCAAGGGGGCGGTGAAGATGGTCAAGATCGATGTCGACGCCAACCCGGCCTATGCGGGCCAGCTGCGGGTGCAGTCGATCCCGACCGTCTACGCCTTCGTCAACGGCCAGCCGGTCGATGGCTTCCAAGGCGCTATTCCCGACAGCCAGATCAAGGCCTTCATCGACAAGCTGACCGGCGGTCAGGGCGGCTCGACCGAGACGGCGCAACTGCTGGAGCTGGGTGAGGAATCGCTGGGCCTGAACGACTTCGGCGGCGCGGCCCAGGCCTTCGCCCACGTCCTGTCGATCGAGCCCGAGAACGAAAAGGCCATCGCCGGCATGGCGCGGGTCTATCTGGCGGGCGGCGACCCCGAACAGGCGGCCCAGACCATCGCCATGGCGCCGCAGGATTCCAAGGAGCCGACGGTCCAGAGCGTGCGCGCCCAGCTGGCCCTGGCGTCTAAAGCCCCCACTGGCGATTTGGCGGGCGCCTCGGCCGAACTTGAGGCCAAGGTCGCCGCCGATCCGAACGATCATCAGGCGCGTTTCGACTTGGCCGAGGCCCAGAGCGCGGCCGGCGACTTCAAGGGCGCGGTCGACAATCTGCTGGCCATCATCCAGGCCGACCGCGAGTGGAACGATCAGGCGGCCCGCAAACAGTTGCTTGTCATCTTCGAGGCGGCGGGCCTGACCTCGGACGTGTCCAAGGATGGTCGCCGCCGCCTGTCGTCCATTCTGTTTTCGTAAGCGCGAAACCACCGGCCTCAAGCAGCGCGAAGCGCGATAGGCCCCAGGAGAAGTGATGCCTCAAGGCTATGTCCGCGCCCTCGACCTGCCCCAGGTGATCCCGGTGTTCCCGCTGGGCGGGACCATCCTGCTGCCGCGCGGACAGCTGCCGCTGAACATCTTCGAGCCGCGCTATCTGAACATGGTGGACGACGCCATGGCCGGCGACCGGATCATCGGCCTGGTCCAGCCCAAGGGCGGCACGCCGGCCCTGCCCGGCCTGTCGCCCGTCGGCTGCGCGGGTCGGATCACCAGTTTCGCCGAGACCTCCGACGGGCGCTATCTGATCACCCTGACCGGCGTGTCACGCTTCCGCATCGCCGCCGAAATGCCGTCCAAGACCCCCTACCGCCAGGTTCGCGCGGCGTTCGAGGCCTATGAGGACGATCTGGTCTCCCCGCCCGAGGAGCCGGACTTCGACCGCGACGCCTTCCTTGACGCCCTGCGCGCCTATATGGCCCACCGGCTTCTGGACATCGATTGGGAGACGGCCGAGACCGCGCCGATGGAGGCCCTGGTCAACAGCCTGTCGATGGCCCTGCCTTTCGAGCCGGCCGAGAAACAGGCGCTGCTGGAGGCCATGGGCCTGATGCCCCGCGCCGAGGCCCTGACCGCCCTGATGCGCATCGACGCCGCCGACGGCGGTGACGACGCCGCGCCGTCCATGCAATAAGCGGCCACGCTTTCAGGAATCCGCCATGAGTGACGCCTTCAACACCCCTGTCTCCGTCGATCCCCGCCTGCTCGAAGTGCTGGTCTGTCCGGTCACGCGGGGCAAACTGACCTACGACCGCGACGCCAACGAGTTGATCTCGGCGGGCGCCAAACTGGCCTATCCGATCCGCGAGGGCGTTCCGATCATGCTGGCCGAAGAAGCGCGTCAGATCGACTGAGCCGCCGCACCGACACCGAACATCCACTGGCCCGGAGCGCGGCGCGCTCAACGGGCCTCAAGTAGCGCGACGCGCGATAGGCCCAAGAACAATGACCCTCAGAGTCGCCATCCAGATGGACCCGATCGAGGCCGTCGACATCGCCGGGGACACCACCTTCCTGATGGCCGAGACGGCGCAGGCGCGCGGTCACAAACAGTGGGTCTATGACTTCCGCACCCTGGCGCTGGAAGAGGGCCGCCTCTACTGCCGCGCCCGCCCGATCACGGTGCGGCGCGAGGTCGGAAATCACGTCGATTTCGGCGATTGGGAAAAGCTGGATCTGGCCGAGGACGTGGACGTGATCCTGATGCGCCAGGATCCGCCGTTCGACATGGCCTATGTGACGGCCACCTATCTGCTGGAGACAGTCCATCCTCGGACCCTGGTGGTCAACGACCCGGCCCAGGTGCGGTCGGCCCCCGAAAAGCTGATGGTCACCGCCTTCCCCGGCCTGCAGCCGCCGACCCTGATCTCGGCCGACCCCGTCGCCCTGGACGCTTTCCACAAGAAGCATGGCGAAGTGGTTTTGAAGCCTCTGCACGGCAACGGCGGCTCGGGCGTGATCAAGCTGCGCGCCGACGACCCCAACCTGGACGCCCTGATCGAGATCCACGCCGCGGGCAGCCGCGATCCGCTGGTGATCCAGAAGTTCATTCCCGCCGTGTCCAAGGGCGACAAGCGCATCCTGCTGATCGACGGCGAACCCGTCGGCGCCATTAATCGCGTCCCGGCGGCGGGGGCGGTGCGCTCGAACCTGCATGTCGGCGGCACAGCCATGCCGGTCGCGCTGACGCCGCGCGACCTGGAAATCTGCGCCGCCATCGGCCCGACGCTGAGGGAACGCGGCCTGATCTTCGTCGGCATCGACGTGATCGGCGACTATCTGACCGAGATCAACGTCACCTCCCCCACCGGCGCCCAGCAGTTGAAGGCCTTCACCGGCATCGACGCCACGGCCCTGATGTGGGACGCCATCGAGGCCAAACGCGCCGCACAGGTTGCGTGATCGCCACTTGAATTAGATTTCGGTTCATGGTTCGTTCTTCCGCTCTGGTGGGAGAACGACATGGTCGCGCGGGTTGTCACGGTCGCCTTTGACGGGGTGGAAGCCCGGCGCGTGGACGTCGAGGTCCAGCTGATCGGCAATGACGGGCCGACCATCTTCAACATCGTGGGCCTGCCGGATAAGGCGGTGGCCGAAAGCAAGGAGCGGGTGCGCGGGGCCTTCGCCGGCATCGGTCTGGCCCTGCCCGCCAAGCGGATCATCGCCAACCTCGCGCCGGCCGACCTGCCCAAGGAGGGCAGCCATTTCGACCTGCCCATCGCCCTGGCCCTGATGGCGGCCATGGGGGTGATCGCCCCCGATGCGCTCGACGGCTGGGCCGCCATCGGCGAGCTGGGGCTGGACGGCCAGATCGCGCGGGTCGGCGGCGCCCTGCCCGCCGCCGTCGCCGCCGACGCCATGGGCCTGGGTCTGATCTGCCCCGAGGCGACGGGACCGGAGGCCGCCTGGGCCGGCGGCGCCCGCATCCTCGCGCCGCGCTCGCTGATCAGCCTGGTCAACCATTTCAAGGGAACCCAGGTGCTGCGCGCGCCCGAGCCCGGACCGCTGGCGGACGGCAAGGCCGTGCCCGACCTGCGCGAGGTCAAGGGTCAGGAAAGCGCCAAGCGCGCGCTGGAGATCGCCGCGGCCGGCGGCCACAACCTGCTGTTCATCGGCCCGCCGGGGTCGGGAAAGTCGATGATGGCGCAGCGTCTGCCGGGCCTCTTGCCGCCCCTGACCTCGCAGGAGTTGCTGGAGACCTCGATGGTCTGGTCGGTCGCCGGCCTGATCGAACGCGGCGCCCTGACCCGCGATCGCCCGTTCCGCAGCCCGCACCATTCCGCCTCGATGGCGGCCCTGACCGGCGGCGGCCTGCGCGCCAAGCCCGGCGAGGCGTCGCTGGCGCATAATGGCGTGCTGTTCCTGGACGAACTGCCGGAATACTCGGCCCAGGCCCTGGACTCGCTGCGGGCGCCGCTGGAGACCGGCGAGATCGTCGTCGCCCGCGCCAACGCCCACATTCGCTATCCCGCGCGGTTCCAGCTCGTGGCGGCGATGAACCCGTGCCGCTGCGGCATGGGCGGGGCTGGACGCGGGGCGTGCGGCAAGGCGCCGCGTTGTCAGCGCGACTATCAGAACCGCGTCTCGGGTCCGATGTTCGACCGGATCGACCTGACGGTGGAGACGCCGCCCGTCACCGCCGCCGACATGGCCCTGCCCCCGCCCGCCGAGGGCACGGCCGAGGCGCGGGCGCGCGTTGCGACCGCCCGCGCCATGCAGGAGGACCGGGTGCGCGAGGCCGGGCTGGACGCTGCACAAGGTCTGAACGCCCGCGCTTCCGGCGGCACGCTGGATCGGTTCGCCACGCCGGACGAGGCGGGCCGGATGCTGCTGATGCGGGCAGGCGAGGCCGGCGGACTGACCGCGCGCGGCTGGACACGCACCCTGCGTCTGGCGCGCACCATCGCCGACCTGGACGGCAGCACCGGCGTTCTGCGCCGCCACATCGCCGAGGCCCTGATCTACCGCCGCACCACCATCGGCGCCGAGGCGGATTTCGACCGCCGCGTGGCGCAGCGCCATGAAGGGTTCGGCCTACGCGAGGGCGACGACGAGCAGACGCCCTTCCTGCACGCGTGACGCGCCCGCGTCATGGTGGAGACATCCTTAACCGTCGACCTTTAGGCTCCGTGTCGTTGGGGAGACGGCCATGACGCGACGGACGGCGACGAAGCGGATTGAGGAGCGCACGAGCGCGCCTGTCGACCCCGCCCAGCAGTTCCTGCGGCTGATGAGCCACGAGATGCGCACGCCGCTGAACGGCGTCATTGGCATGATCAATCTGTTGCAACGCACCCGGCTGGACGGCGCCCAGCGCGCCTATGCCGAGAACGCGCGTCAGTCGGCCGAACATCTGCTGGGTCTGGTCAACGACCTGCTGGACTACGCCCGGCTGGAAGCCGGGGCGCTGGAGTTCGATCTGGCGCCCGTTGATCTGGAAGGTCTGGTGCGCGGCGTCGCCGAGTTACTGAGCCCGCGCGCCCACGACAAGGGGCTGGAGATCGTCTGGTCGGTCGCCGCCGACGCGCCCGACGTGCTGGCGGACGAAGGCCGGCTGCGGCAGGTGCTTTTCAACCTGGCGGGCAACGCCGTGAAGTTCACCGAAACCGGCGGCGTGCGCATTTCGGTCGAGCGCGTCGGCGGCAGCGCGGCGCGGCCGCGTCTGGCCTTCCTGGTCGACGACACCGGCCCCGGCGTCGCGCCCGAGGCGCGTACACGGATCTTCGAGGAATTCGGCCACGCCGACAGTTCCGACGCGGTCCGTCAGGATGGGGCGGGCCTGGGTCTGGCCGTCGTGCGTAAACTGGCCGCCGCCATGGACGGCTCGGTGAAGGTCGAAAGCCGGCCCGACGGCGCCGTAACCGGCGGGGGCGCCCGCTTCCGCTTCGAGGCCGCCTTCGCCGCCGTCGCGGTGGCGCGCGACAAGCCGTTGCGCGGCCAGACGGTCGCGGTGCGCGCCATCGACCCCTTCGTCCTGTCGGCGGCTCGCGCGCAGATCGAGGCCTCGGGCGGCGTCGTGGCGGATGCGGCCCCGGTGAGCCTGGTCGATCACGCCGACGCCCCGGCGGGCGCGCTGGCGGCCCTGCCTTCGAGCGGTCGCGGCATCGTCCTGCTGAAACCGGCCGAGCGCGATCTGATCGCGCGCTATCGGGCCGTTGGCTTCCACGGCTATCTGATCAAGCCCTTGCGTCGCGCGTCCCTGGCCGAGCGCGTCCTGGCCGCCATCGGCGCCGAGGCGCCCGACAAGTCCAGCGCCCACTGCGCCGCCCCGATCGAAGACGACCGCGTCGCCCCCGTGCAGTTCGCAGGCATCCGCGTCCTGCTGGCCGAGGACAATCCCGTCGGCGCGCTTCTGGCCCGCACCCTGTTGCGCCGCGAGGGCTGCACCGTCGAGACGGCCGCCACCGGCGACGAGGCCGTCGCGGCGCTGAAACGCGCGCGATACGACGTGGTCTTCATGGACATGCGGATGCCCGGCATGGATGGCCCCGCCGCCGCCCGCGCCATCCGCGCGGCGGGCGACACGACGCCGATCCTGGCCCTGACCGCCAACGCCTTCGCCGAGGACCGACGCGCCTGCCTGGAGGCCGGCATGAACGACCATATCGTCAAGCCGCTGGACGCCGAGGCCCTGCGCGCCGCGCTCGCCCGCTGGACGAAGCGCGACATCCGCGCCAAGGTCGGCTGAGTTACAGGCGCCCGCGTTTCCGGCCGCCGCGCCGGAGCCGTGCATGACCGAACAAGCCCATCCTCCCGTCAACGGCAAGCCCGCTGGCCGTTTCGGCGGCCTCGCCGTCTATGGCGAGCGGCGCGTCTTCATCATGCTGTTGCTGGGCTTTTCGGCGGGCCTGCCGAACCTGCTGATCTTCGACACCCTGACCACCTGGTTGCGAGAGAGCGGCCTGACGCTCGAAGTGATCGGCTTCTTCGCCTTGGCCACGCTCAGCTACTCGTTGAAATTCGTCTGGGCGCCGCTGATCGACCGAACCGCCGTGCCGCTCCTGACGCCTCTCCTTGGCCATCGGCGCGCCTGGATGCTGGTCACGCAGGGCGTGATCATCTTCGGTCTGTGGTCGATTTCGACACTGAACCCTTCCAACGCCTTGATCGCCGTAGCCGGATTCGCCGCCCTCGTCGGCTTCTTCGGCGCCACCCAAGACATCGTCATCGACGCCTGGCGGATCGAGGCGGCCGACGACAGTCGCCATGGCGCCATGGCCGCCGCCTATCAGCTGGGCTACCGCGTCGCCATGATCGTGGCCGGGGCCGTGCCGCTGGTGCTGGCCGATCTCTACAACTGGAACCTCTCTTACGCGGTGATGGCCGCGCTCATGGGTATCGGTATCGCCGGGGTGCTGTTTGCGCCGCGAGAGAAGGCGCACTCGATCCGAGCCATTCCGGTTGGAGACGTTCCCTCGCGACCAAAGCTGGAAATCTTCGAGTGGATCGCGCGTCTGGCGGTCATCGCCGTCGCCGCCATGTTCCTGGGTTCGGGCCTGACAGGACAGTCGGCGCCTTTGAACGCCTTGTTCGGGCTCTTCAGCCTCGGCCCGGACGGCAAGGCGGCGGTCGCAGCAGCGCTGGCGGCGAAGCCGGAGGGCGTCTATCTGCAGTTCGCTCTGGTGCTCATGGGCCTGGCCGTGATGGTCATGGCCTGCTGGCCGCTGCCGGGCACGAAGACGCGGCCGGGCGCCTATCTCGCCGGATCGTTCGGCCAGCCCCTCGCCGATTTCTACAGACGTTTCTCGGGCGTAGCGACGCTGATCCTAGCGCTGATCTGCGTCTATCGCCTGGCGGATTTCGTGCTGAACATCATGCCGCCCTTCTACATCGACCTCGGCTTTTCCAAGACGGAACTGGCCGAGGTGCGCAAGGTGTTTGGCGTGGTCATGACCAGTCTGGGCGTGATCATTGGCGGCTGGTCGGTCGCCAAGCTCGGCTTGATCCGCACCATGGTCATCGGCGCCTTCATGAGTCCTGTGTCCAACCTGATCTTCGCCTGGCTGGCGACCCAGGGACATAGCCTGTCGGCTCTGACCGTCGCCATCGGCGTAGATAACGTCTCCAGCGGATACGCCGGGACCGCCCTGATCGCCTATATGTCCAGCCTGACGTCGATCGGCTTTACCGCGACCCAGTACGCCCTATTCACCTCGCTGTACGCCCTGCCCGGCAAGCTGATTGCGACCCAATCGGGCCGGATCGTCGAGGCTTCGGCCCGAGCCGCCGAGGGGACCGGGCCTTTCGCTGGCCTGCGGGCGCTGTTCGCCAATCTGCAACCCGGCGTGTTGACCACCGGTGCGGCGACAAGTGGCGTCACCCCAGCGGCGTTGGGCGCGGGCTACGTCGCCTTCTTCCTGTATTCAGCGATCATCGGTGTCTTCGGGATCGTCTTGGCCTTCATCGTGGCTTCGAAGCAGACCTCGCTTCAGGCGCGCCAGAAGGCCGCGATCGAAGAAGAGGCTGCGATCGCGGCGACCGAGGGCCAGCCATCCTGAGGCTTCAGCGCTTCAGAAAACCGCCGATCATGTCGCCCAGGCCACCCGGCAGCTTGGCCAACAGATCATCGGCGCCGTCGATCTGACCGCCGGGGGTCAGGCGGTCGATGGCTTCGGGGAGTAGACCGGCCAGGGTCTCGCCGGCCTGTTCCGGGGTCACGCCCATCTTGGCGGCGATGTCGGCGATGGGACCGTGGCCGAGGACGGCCGTGATCTGCTCGGGCGAGATGTTGGCGTTCGGCCCCGTGCCGACCCAGGAGCCGATCACATCGCCCAAGCCCGCCTGACCGAACTTTTCCGCCAATCCGCCGACGCCGCCCTGACCCTTGAGCAGGTCGCTCAGACCGCCTGCGGCGTCGTCGCCGAGACCCTTCACCACATTGTCCAGAAAGCCCATCGCCGTCTCCTGATGATGGCGCACCGTAACACCGTCATGCGACGGATACGAGAAAGGCCCGCCGGGATCCGGCGGGCCCTTCAACATCAGCTTTTGAGAAAGCCTTAGTTCTTGGCGTCGTTCGCGCCTTGCGTGACGGCCGAACCGGCGGCCGAGACGTCGCGGCCGGCGCCGGCGATGGTGTTGCAGGCCGACACGGCCAGAGCGGCGGCGACGATGGACAGGGTGATGATCTTGCGCATGGTGTGAACCCTTGTTGGTATGGTCAAGTTTCGTCGAAACGCCGACCCTGAACTTGGGTTGCATCAAGCGACGCCGTATCGAAAAATTTGCTTTCGACGTGTCGGATCGCCGCAACGGCGGCGGCATTGATCGCTTGCGCCGCGCCCACGCGACCCTGAAGGTGCGCCCCTGTTTCACGAGGGGTTGTTCATGCGTCGTCTTCTGATCTCGTCCGCCGCCATGATGGCGGCGCTGTCCGCCGCGCCCGCGCTGGCGCAGACCTCCGCCCCCACACAGACAGTCGCGGCCGATAGCGAGGACGCGCGGCTGAACGCCTTCTTTGAACAGGCCTTCCAGGCGCGGATCGCGTTGAGCCCGCAACAGATGACGTCGCTGGGCATCAAGACCGACTACGACAAGCTGGACGATGTGTCGGACGCGGCCGCCGACCGGGCCCTGGCGCTTCAGGAGGCGCAGCTGGCGCAGATGAAGGCCCAGTTCGATCCGCAGAAGCTGGGGCCGCAGGCAGCGCTGTCGTGGCGGATGTTCGAATATGGCGTCCAGCAGGCGCGACTGTCGAACCAGTGGCGCGACTGGGGCTTTCAGTTCGCCGCCAACGGCAATCCGACCACCAGCCTGCCGGTCTTTCTGATCAACAATCACCGGGTCACAAGCGTGGCCGACGCCGAGGCCTATGTCGCGCGGATCAAGGCCGCCGAGACGCAGATGGATCAGGTGGCCGAGGAACTGCGTCAGCGCGCGGCGGCGGGCGTCGTCTCGCCCCGCTTCGTCTTCGCCCCGTCCATCGCCAACACCCGCAACGTCATAACCGGCGCGCCGTTCGACGATGGGGCGGACAATCCGGTCTGGGCCGATTTCAACAAGAAGGTCGCGGCGCTGGAGACCGATCAAGCGACGAAGGATCGGCTGCTGTCGGAAGCCCGCGCCGCCCTGACCGGCCCCTACAAGGCCGGGTTCGAGACTGTGCTGACGGCGCTGGCCGAGGTTCAGCCCAAGGCGGACAGCGATGCGGGCGTGTGGCGCCTGCCGCAGGGCGAGGCCTATTACAACGCCCGGCTCCAGCTCTCGACCACCACCGACCTGACCGCCGACCAGATCCATCAGATCGGTCTGGCCGAGGTCGCGCGCATCCAGGCCGAGATGGAGACAATCAAGACCCAGGTCGGCTTCACCGGCTCGCTGCAGGCGTTCTTCACCTTCCTGAAGATGGATCCACGGTTCCAGTATCCGAATACGCCCGAGGGCAAGGAGCAGTATCTGACCGACGCGCGCGGCTTCATCGCCCAGGTGATGGCGGCGGCGCCGCAGTGGTTCTCTACCCTGCCCAAAGCGGCATTGGAGGTGCGGGCGGTGGAGCCGTTTCGCGAGGCGACGGCGTCGATCGCCTTCTACAACTCGCCCGCGCCGGACGGATCGCGGCCGGGCATCTACTACGTCAATCTGTCGGACATGACACAGGTGCTGAAGCCCCAGATCGAGGGCATCAGCTATCACGAAGGCGCACCGGGCCACCACTTCCAGATCGCCTATGCGCAGGAGATCGAGGGCCTGCCGCGCTTCCGCCGGTTCGGCGGCTACGGCGCCTATGCGGAAGGATGGGGACTGTACGCCGAACAGCTGGGCAAGGAGATGGGCTTCTATCAGGACCCCTATTCCGACTTCGGCCGGCTCTCGACCGAGCTGTGGCGCGCGGTGCGTCTGGTGACCGACACCGGCCTGCACGCCAAGCGCTGGAGCCGGGAACAGGCGATGGACTATTTCCGCCAGAACTCCCTGCTGTCCGAGCGGGACATCGAAAAGGAGGTCGAGCGCTACATCACCAACCCCGGTCAGGCGACCAGCTACAAGATCGGCGAGCTGAAGATCGAGGAACTGCGCGACCGGGCCAGGACGGCGTTGGGCGGTCGGTTCGACATCAAGGACTTCCATGCGGTCGTGCTGGGCTCCGGCTCGGTGCCGCTGGACGTGCTGGAGGATCAGGTGGACAGCTGGATCGCGGCGGGCGGCGGGGCCCCGACGGCGTAAACACGCCCTTCTCCCTCCCCGCTCCGGGGAGGGATGTCGCGAAGCGACAGGGTGGGGACGGCGCGGCAGGGACGCACTTGCTGATGCCGGAAGGTATTGCCGAGGACATCGCCTCGCCGCCCCCACCCGGCTTCGCTGCGCTCAGCCACCCTCCCCGGAGCGGGGAGGGAGAGGTCTGGAGTCGGATTTTTCCGACTTTGTGTGTATGAGCCGCCGCCATGCCCTTTACCGCCACCGTCCTGACCATGTTTCCCGAGGCCTTTCCAGGCCCGCTCGGCGTGTCGCTGATTGGCACGGCCTGGCGCGAGAAGGGCTTGTGGAGCCTGGAAACGGTTGACATTCGCGCCTTTTCCACAGATACGCGCGGCTTCCTGGACGACACCCCTGCGGGTGGCGGCCCGGGAGCTGTGCTGAAGGCGGACGTTGTGGCTCGGGCGGTGGATAGCCTGCCGGGACCGAAACGGCCGCTTTTGTACATGAGCGCCAGGGGTCGGCCCCTGACCCAGGCGCGCGTCAAGGAATGGGCGAAAGCCGACGGGATCGTCGTGCTGTGCGGCCGTTTCGAGGGGGTGGATCAGCGGGTGCTGGACGCACGCGGGTTCGAGGAGGTCTCGGTCGGAGACGCGGTTCTCGCCGGCGGCGAGGCGGCGGCGATGGTCGCGATCGAGGCGTGCGTAAGACTGATCCCCGGCGTGCTCGGCTCAGGCGACAGCCTGTCGTCCGAAAGCTTCGAGGATGGGCTCTTGGAACACCCGCAGTACACGCGACCGCGGACGTTCGAGGGGCTTAAGATACCCGAGGTGCTGCTGTCGGGCGATCACAAGAAGATCGCGGGATGGCGTGAGGCGCAGCGGGCGACGACTACGCGGGAGCGGCGGCCGGACCTCTGGCAGGCGCATCTCGCCAATTCACAGCTAAAGGGCGCAAAGCCCGAGGAGAAATGACATGAACATCGTTCAACAGCTGGACGCCGAAGAAAAAGCCCGCGTCCTGGGCGAACGCAAAATCCCCGAATTCCAGCCCGGCGACACCCTGCGCGTCAACGTGAAGATCAAGGAAGGCGAGCGCGAGCGCGTTCAGGCCTTCGAAGGCGTCTGCATCGCCCGTGACGGCGGCGGCATCAGCGAAACCTTCACGGTCCGCAAGATCTCGTTCGGCGAAGGCGTCGAGCGCCGCTTCCCCATCCTGTCGCCGAACATCGAGTCGATCGAAGTGAAACGCCGCGGCGTCGTGCGTCGCGCCAAGCTCTATTACCTGCGCGATCGTCGCGGCAAGTCGGCCCGTATCGCCGAGCGCCAGACGGTTCGTCCCGCCAAGGGCGTCGTCGTTCCGGAAACCGGTTCGGCCGCCAAGACCGAAGAAGCCTAGTTTCAGGCTAGATGATCAAATGACGAAGGCCCCGGCGGTGACGCCGGGGCCTTTTTCAAATCCGTCAGTCCGGGATTACTGCGGGAACAAGGGGTTGGCCGCGTCGCGCTGGCCTTCCAGGCTGTGTTTCAGGGCTTCCATCTGCTCATGCTCGGTCTTGACCGCCGCATAGGCCCGCCGGATCGTCTCGCGCGTGGTGGCGGAAATGCCGGTGTCTTCCAGCGCCTTTTCATATTTGTTGGCGATGAATCCCTCGCCCGAATTGATCGAGCCGACAACGGAGTCGTCGTTGCGCAGCAGGGCGTGTTTCACATCCAGGAACGCGCGGTGCGCCTTGGCCAGGATCGATCCATCGGACTCGGGATCGCCGCCCAGGCCGCGCACGGCGGCCGACAGGTCGTCGACGACCTGCTGGCGTTCGCTGCTGCGACGCTCGAACAGGGTGCGGTAATGCGGGTCCTGCGTCTGTTCGGCGGCTTCGCGATAGCCGTCCGCGCTGTCCAGCGTCGTTTCGATCAGGCCGTTCAGGACCTTGATGTCGTGGGCGTTGGGGTTGCTCATCTCGTCCATTCCTTCCGCTATTGCGGTCAAACGGCGAAATGGTCCGGCGCGGCGAAGGTTGCCGCCTGCGACATCAAAGTTTGGTGCGAAGCGACCACAGCTCGGGGAAGCAGCGCTTGGTCAGGGTCGAGGCCAGATAGGCCGCGCCTTCGGTTCCGCCCGTGCCGCGACGCCGACCGATGATGCGTTCGACCGTGACGACATGTTTGTGCCGCCAGGTCAGCAGGGCGTCGTCCAGATCGACCAGCTTCTCGGCCAACTGATAAAGGACCCACCACCGTTCCGTGTCGCGATAGACCTCCAGCCAGGCCGCCTCGACGGCTTCGGACGGCGCATAGGGCTTGGTCACGTCGCGGTTCAGCACCTCGGCGGGCACCGGCAGACCGGCCTTGGCCAGTTGGGTCAGGGCGTCATCGTAAAGGCTAGGCGCCGCGATGGCGGCCTGAAGCGCGGCCAGGGCCTCGGGACGGTCTTCGTGGAACTTCAGGAAGCTGGCGTCCTTGAGGCCCAGCATGGCCTCGAAACGTCGGAACTGGTCGCTCTGGAAGCCGGACGATGACCCCAACGACCCCCGGAACCGCAGATAGTCCGACGGCGTCATCGTCGACAGAATGTCCCAGCTGTGGGTCATCACGGCCTGGATGCGGCTCACGCGCGCCAGGCTCTTGTAGGCCGGGACCAGGTCACCCGCGCGCACCATCGACTGGGCCAGGGCCGTCTCATGCAGGATTTGCTTGAGCCACAGTTCCTTGGTCTGATGGATGACGACGAACAGCATTTCGTCGTGCTGGTCCGACAGTGGGTGCTGCGTCGAAAGCAGGTCGTCCAACGCCAGATAGCCGGCGTAGGTGATATCGCTGGATTGGGTCATGCCCGCCTATCGCCCGCGATGGCGAGGGGTGCAAGCTTAGTGCTGGCCTTGCGCCGAGACGTTGGCGGCGATCTGACGACCGGCGTCGAAGGCGTCACGCGCGCCCTTGTAGATGAA
Source organism: Brevundimonas fontaquae (assembly GCF_017086445.1). Lineage (NCBI taxonomy): Bacteria > Pseudomonadati > Pseudomonadota > Alphaproteobacteria > Caulobacterales > Caulobacteraceae > Brevundimonas > Brevundimonas fontaquae. The sequence continues at coordinate 291,482 of NZ_CP070968.1, forward strand.
GCCGTAGGTCGGATAGACGGTCGTGCCCAGGTCGTTGATCGGATTATACCAGACCTTGACCTGCGACCAGTCGTTGGAGGGCGAGACGTCGACGACGGTGACGTTCTCTTCGACCTTGCCGCGGCTGCCGCCCCAGTTGGCGTGCGTCACGCGCACGACGCGGTCAGTCAGGATGTCGGAGACGACGGCGACGTGGCCCCGGCTCATGCGGCCCTCGGGGCGGAAGACCAGAACCGAGCCGGTTTCCGGGGCCTTGCCGGTGCGGAAGTTGGCGGCGGCCTGACGCCACCAGGTCCAGGCGTCGCCGAAGATGTTGATGCCGGAGAACATGCGCGCGAAGGTCACGCACTGCCAATAGGGCTCATCAGCCTTTGCGGTGGAGGGAACGGCGCCCAGCGCAAAAAAACCGAGGGTCGCCGCAACCGCGGCGGCTTTGAGCCGTTTCGTCATGCTGGGGTATCCCGACCCGTCTTTGGAAGCGCCCTTTAGGCCACGGGATCACGCCCTGTCGCAAGTTGTTTCGGCATATCGCCGTGCTTCATATTTCCTTCTGAAATCTTGTCGTGACGCTTGGCGCGCTTGTCGGCCATGTCCCTCAGAGCCTTGCGCGCTGGGCGTTCAACGAGATGATAGGAAACGGCGGCGACAACCGGCAGAAGGGCCAGGATCGCCAACCACACGAAAATTTGAAGCTGCTTGTCCGGCGCGTCGAACAGTTTGGCGGCCAGACCGACCGCCAATAGCTTCCACGGCACACAGACCATATAGACCGAATAGCTGATCTCGCCGAGGTAGACGGCCGGCTTAGAGGCCAGCCATCCGGCGCGTTCGTTGGGCAGCGAGGCCAGCGACAGGATCAGGGCGCCGGCCAGCAGAACCGTGACGCCGTCCCACAGTCCGAGCGCGGCGCTGAGCACCATCAGGCCGAACGAGACGGCGGCGCACACCCACGGGGCCTTCAACGGCGCGCGGCGATAAACCAGATAGAGGGCGCACCCCAAGGCGAAGCACGGCACGATCCTGAGGGCGCCCCAGAGGATCGTCGCCTCGGTCAAGGCGAAGCCGGCCAGTTGCTCGAACACGAAATAGAGGATGACGAGGAAGGCCGCAGCCCCGACCACCCCCGCGATCGGCCGATGACGCAGGCGCCAGAAGACGAAGGCGAACAGCGGGAAGCAGAGGTAGGCGAACCACTCCGCCGAGATGGACCAGGACGGATGGTTCCAGCCCGCGACCGGCGCCAGCCCCCAGGCATGAACCATGAAGAGGTTGGCGGGCAGCGACGCCCAGCTCAGCACATTGGCGTCCACGCTCATGCCGGCGAACAAGGCGGCGGCCGCCAGCAGCCCCACGCCGATCAGGGTGGCGATATGCAGCGGATAGACGCGCGCGATCCGCGCCCACAGGAAGCCGCGATACGAGAACCGCTTCTCGCCCGCCGCCGCCAGATAGACGTGGCTGAGGATGAAGCCGGACAGGACGAAGAACAGCTCGACCCCTAGGTAGCCCTTGGCGACCAAGCCCGACTGACCCGCGCCCGCCAGGTTTTCCCAGAAGCTGTAGACCGCGACCCACATGGCGGCGCCGAAGCGCAGGGCGGTGATGGGGCGAAGATCGGCGGGCGTCTGGACGGGGGTCATGGTCTCACCTTGGCACGTCAGCCTTTTCGAACCATGAAGGCCCGCAAAGGTTGTGCCCGGGCGGCCCTACCCTGCCCACACGCCGTGGAAGCCAGCCGGCAGGGCCACGTCCGCCTGCCAGGTCGCAACCGGGCCGTCCTCGATCCGCGCCACGTCGAAGACGTGCAGTTCGGTGCGCCCATCCTTCAGATTGACCGACGGTCCGACCAGCCAGGCGTCCCGTTCCGCCGTCGCGCCAGGCTTGGGCACGAAGACCGCCTCCTCGACCACCTGATGCGCGCCGAACTCGAAGGCGTGCGAGCGACCGCTGTCCCAGTCGTGAACCGCCAGCCCCGTCGGCAGCGGACGGCCGCGAGTCTCGCCGGAGGTATGGGCGGTCAGGCCGCGCTTCAGTCCTGCACGACGCGGGTCCGCTTTCGGGAATTCGCCGACGACATGGCTGTAGGTCATGTCGGCCCGGCCGTCCGGCCGCAGGGTGATCAGCGCCAGTTTCGCCGGATCGCCCGGAACGACCCCATGCCCGTCCACCAGAACCCGCGCACCATCGACCGCGAAGCGCGGATCGCCGCTGGCCGCGACATCGAAGCGGATCGTGCCGTCGCGCTCGGCCCAGGCGTCGCCGAGGTGGAAGTGGAAGAAGCCCGGCAGTTCATAGAGGCGTCGCCTGGACAGGTCATCCTTGTCCAGCACCAAGACCTGCGTCCCCATCTCGGGTCGCCAGGCCAGGCCGGAGGTCACGGGCATGGCGCGGGTTTCGAACATCCAGGGCTGAAGCACCAGGATCACGTGTCGTTCGGTGGCGGTGAAGTCGTGCATATAGCTGGCGCGCGGCAGGGGCACGACTTGGGCGTCGCTCAGGCTGCGATCCGGGCGCAGATGCCAGATGACGGCCTGGCTGCCCGCTGACCCAACGTTCCAGATCGAGCCGTCGGGGGCGTAGCGCGGATGGGCCTGGAACGGCATGCCCTTCAGGTCGTCGCGCAGGGTGACGAAGTCGCGCGTCGATAGGTCCGACGCCGACAGGGCCAGGGGCGATCCCGCCTCCCACAGCGCCCAAACCTGATCGCCGGCGACCATGACGGCGGTGTTGGCGGCGTTGGCGTCGTCGTTCGAGCCGATGCGAGCCCGCCCGTCGCCCTTGGTGCCGAAGCCCGGCGTGACCACGGCGCCCAATTCCGTTTCGGTGCGGCGCTTGGGCGTGTCGGCGAACCGCGCCTCCAGCGTCGCCTGGCCGTCCTGGATGCGGAAGGCGCGCATCATGCCGTCGCCGTCGAACCAGTGGGTCGCCGACCCGCCTGGCCGCCGGAACTTGGCCGGTCCGTTGCGATACAGCGCGCCCTGCAGCCCCGCCGGCGCCCGGCCGTGGACCAGGCGCATCGTTTGGCGCGCGATGTCGCCTTCGACGTCCTGGGTCGCCAGCGCCCAGTCGGCCTTCGTCGCGGCGACGGCGTCCAGGGCGGCGGCGGCGCGCACCATTTCGGGCGTTGCCACGGCGGCCGAGAGGGCGGCGGCGCCCATAAGGAAGGAACGGCGTGAGGGGGTCATGATCCGGCTCCGGCTTTCGTCGCTTACTTCAGGTCGATCGACTGGGTCGTGGCGCCGGCGGCGGCGAACTTGGCGCGTTCCCACGAGGCCGGCCCCATATTGCCGACGGCGTTGTTGGAGAAGGCGAAGGGCTCGACCGGCATGCCGAAGGGATTGGTGTTCATCTTCCCGTCGCCGTTCAGGTCGTGGAAGGCGCGCACCGCATAGTCGCCGTCGGGCAGGCCGTCGAAGGTCACGCTGGTCTGGCCGGCGGCTGCATCCAGCATGGCGACCTTGGCCGGCTGGCCCTCGCCGCCGTAGTTGGCCTCGCTGTTGAAGACGGCGACCATGATCTGGCCATGGGGCGCCGCGCTCGGGAAGGCGACGGTCAGGTCGGCGGCGAAGGCGGGCGCGGCTGTCAGGGCGGCAGCGAGAGCGAGAACGGGAGCGATGGCGGCGACAGTCTTCATGACGGCGTGTCCTGTGTCAGGGAGAGGACCGACGACCGGCCCTCGACGACCGGACCGTGCCGTCGTCCCCTGCCCTTCACCACCGCTCTTGCGGCGATGCACCGTCGCCGTTCGCGAATGAACAGGCATGGGCGTTGGCGAAGCGCGAACGCACACCGCCGAACGCGTTGTGTCCGGCCTGCAAAAGAAAAGGCCCGGAACCTGAGTTCCGGGCCTTGGTCTCTTCGTGCTCGCGACGAGGAGCTAGTCCAGCGTGCGCTTGATCTCTTCGACCGTGAAGCACTCGATGTAGTCGCCTTCCTTGATGTCCTGGAAGCCCTGGAACTGCATGCCGCATTCCTGGCCGGCCGTGACCTCGTTGACCTCGTCCTTGAAGCGCTTGAGCGTGTTGAGCGTCCCCAGCTCCAGCACCACGACATCGTCGCGGATGATGCGGACGCGCGCGCCCTTGCGAACCACGCCTTCCGACACCCGGCAACCGGCGATCTTGCCGATCTTGGAGATGTCGAACACCTGAAGGACAGCGGCGTTGCCCAGGAAGGTTTCGCGCTGCAGCGGCGCCAGCATGCCGGACAGAACGCCTTTGATGTCGTCCAGCAGGTCGTAGATGATCGAATAGTAGCGGATCTCGACGCCTTCGCGTTCGGCCAGATCGCGCGCCTGTTTCGAAGCGCGGACATTGAAGCCGAGGATCGGCGCGCCGGCCGACTTGGCCAGGTTGACGTCGCTCTCGGTGATGCCGCCGGCGCCGGAATAGACCGTGCGGGCGCGCACCTCGTCGGTGCTCATCTTGTCCAGCGAACCCATGATGGCTTCGGCCGAACCCTGCACGTCCGCCTTGATGACGACCGGCAGTTCCGAGGCCTTCTTGGAGCCCAGCTTGGCCATCATGTCGACCAGCGAGACCGAGCCGCCCGAAACCTGGGCCTTTTCGCGCTTCACCCGCTGACGGTATTCGGTCAGCTCGCGGGCGCGAGCTTCGGATTCCACCACGGCGAAGACATCGCCCGGCGAGGGCGCCTCGTCCAGGCCGAGAATCTCGACCGGAACCGACGGACCGGCTTCGGTCAGCTGCTCGTTGCGCTCGTTCAGCAGGGCGCGAACCTTGCCCCATGATCCGCCGGCGACGACGATGTCGCCGCGCTTCAGCGTGCCGCGCTTGACCAGGACGGTGCCGACCGGACCGCGGCCCTTGTCCAGCTTGGCCTCGATGACCACACCCTCGGCCGAACGATCGGCGTTGGCGCGCAGGTCCATGACCTCGGCCTGGATCAGGATGGCTTCCAGCAGGCCGTCGAGGTTCATCCGCTCCTTGGCCGAAACCTCGATGATCTGGGTCTCGCCACCCAGGCTTTCGGCGATGACTTCGTACTGCAGCAGCTCGTTGACGACCTTCTGCGACGTCGCGCCGGGCTTATCCATCTTGTTGACCGCCACGATCAGGGGCGCGTTGGCGGCCTTGGCGTGTTGGATGGCTTCGATGGTCTGCGGCATGACGCCGTCGTCGGCGGCGACGACCAGGACCACGATGTCCGTCACATTGGCGCCGCGCGCCCGCATGGCCGAGAAGGCGGCGTGGCCCGGGGTGTCCAGGAAGGTGACCTTCTGGTCGTCCGGCAGGCGAACCTGATAGGCGCCGATGTGCTGGGTGATGCCGCCGGCTTCGCCGCCTGCGACGTCGGTCGTGCGCAGGGCGTCAAGCAGCGAGGTCTTGCCGTGGTCGACGTGGCCCATGATGGCCACGACCGGCGCGCGGGTGTCGGAGGCGTCCGCATCGTCGGCCTCGCCCAGGAAGCCGGTTTCGATGTCGGATTCCGAGACGCGCTTGACGGCCATGCCGAACTCTTCGGCCACCAGTTCGGCGGTGTCGGAATCGATCACGTCGTTGATCTTCATCATCAGGCCCTGCTTCATCAGGAACTTGATGATGTCGACGCCGCGTACGGCCATCCGGTTGGACAGTTCCTGCACGGTGATGACGTCGGGAATGACGACTTCGCGCGGACGGTTGGGCGCATCGGTCGAGCCGCCCTTGCGCTTTTCCTTCTCACGTTCGCGAGCACGGCGAACCGAGGCCAGCGAGCGCATCCGCTCGGCGGCGTCGCCGTCGCCGACCACGGACTGGATGGTCATGCGGCCTTCGCGGCGCTTGGGCTCGCCACGCGTGCGGCTGACGGCCTTGCCGGCGTCGGAGAAACGCTTCTCGCGATCGTCGTCGCGACCGGTCGGACGACCGAAGCCGGCGCCGGGCGCACGGGCCGGGCGCAGAACATTGGCCTCGGCCGGCGGGGCGTTCGGGGCGGCGCGACCGCCGGGGCCGGTGCGCGGGCCGCCGGGACGGGCGGCGCCGGGCGCCGGACGCGGGTTCAGGGCCGAATAGCGGACGGGCTCGGCCGGCTTGGCACCTTGCGGACGCTGACCGCCAGGGCCCGAACGGGCGCCCTGCGGACGGTCGCCTTGCGGGCGATCGCTCTGCGGGCGGTCTGAATAGGCGCGATCACCGCCGCCCATCGCCTGCTCGCGGGCCGACCGGCCGCCGAAGGCCGGACGCTCGGGTGCGGCGCGTTGGGGATTGCCGGGCTTGGGCACGCGCTGGCCGAAGTTGACCACCGGGCGAGCCGGAGCGGCCGGACGAGCGGGCGCAGCCGGGGCCGGAGTCGCAGGCGCCGGGGTCGGCGCGACAGGCGCAGGCGCGGCGGCGGCGGGCGTGGCCGGCTTGGGTGCGGGCTTGGCCGGCGCGACAGGCGCAGCCGCCGTCAGCTTGGCGGCTTCGGCGCGTGCGGCTTCTGCGGCGGCTTTGGCGGCGGCGGCTTCGTCACGGGCCGCCTGGGCGGCGCGCTCGGTGGCGGCGGCCTGCTCGCGGGCGGCGGCGTCTGCAGCGGCCTTGGCGGCGGCTTCAGCTGCGGCCTTGGCGGCGTTCGCCTGGGTGGCCAGGGCGATGGCGCGGCGACGCGCTTCCTGCTCCTCGGCCGACAGGGCGCCGCCGGCGGGTTGCGACGGACGCGGACCTTGCGGACGGGGGGCCTGAGCGGCCTGTTGAGGACGCGCGACATCGAAGCCCTGCGGACGTTGCGGCCCGCCGGCGCCGGCGCGGCGCTTGGTCTCGACCACCACCGTCTTGGATCGGCCATGGCTGAAGCTCTGCTTCACAGTGCCGGTCGGCACCGATCCCACAACGCGCGGCTTCAGGCTCAGCGGAGCGCGCGGCCCCGTCTGGGACGGCGTGCCGCCCGTGTTGCCCTGGCCTTGGTTGGTCTTGTCGTTTTCGTCGCTCATCCGGTCGCTTTACTCGGGGCGGAAAGGCCCGCCGTCCTCATCTAATACCCATGAACGACCGTGAGCCCGTCTCCGCCCTTGGAGACAGGCCCTCGGCCGCTAAAATCCTCAGCTCGCCCCTGTAAGGGGTGCTCCCGCCGATCCGTCCACGACACTGGAAACGTCCCAGTGAGGGGGGCGAAGCGGCCGAAATCCAGCCAGTCGTTCGACCTCGATGGTCCAGCGATCGGCGCGTCCGCCCGCAAGCAGGACGGCGTGTATCGCATTTTCCAGCCCAAGGGCCAAACTCAAATCGTCCGCCGTGAACGCGCCGCAGATCTTGGCGGTCTGATGACGGGCCAGGGCGAGGATCTTTCCGCGCCCGTCGGCCGAGCCATCGGCGGCTTCCAGCACCCAGGCGGCCTTGCCCGCACGCAGGCTCGCCGCGGTTTTCTCGAAGCCGGATATAAGAACGCCTTCGCGCCGGGCAAGACCCAGCTGGTCGAGACAGCGCCTTGCCAGCAGCCGTTCGACGACATCGGCCAGGTCGGCCGGGGCGGTCAATTTGGTCTTGGCCGCGCGGGTGAAGCCGTTTTTCTTGACCGCCGCCTCGACCGAGGCGCGGCTGGCTTCGACCCACAGGCCGCGTCCGGGCAGTTTCCTGCCCAGGTCGGGGACCACCTGGCCATCGGGCCCGGCGACGAAACGGATCAGGCGAGATTCGTCCATGACCTCGTGAGAGACGAGGTCCCGGCGTTCCCTATCGATCGTTGCGTCGCGCAAGCTCATATGTGGCCAGGTCTCCCATCACGCGTTCGACGGTTCGGCGTCGGACTCTTCGCCCTCGGCCGCGTCGTCTTCGGCAGGCGCATCGCCGAACACCTGGTCCGGATCGTATTCGCCCTCGGCGTAGTCGCCCTCTTCTTCGTAGTCTTCCGGCTCGGGCTGCGGCAGTTCCGAAGCGTCGATCCAGCCGGCCGCGACGCGCGCCTGCAGGATCAGCAGCTCGGCGTCTTCCTGCGCCAGGTTAAAGCTTTCCAGCACGCCGGGGACCTTCACCCGCTCGCCGTTCTTGACCTCATAGCCGCCGCGGATTTCGTCGGTGGCCAGGTCGGCCAGATCCTCGACCGTCTTCACGCCGCCTTCGCCCAGGGCGACGGCGATCGGCAGGGTGACGCCCGGCACCTGAAGCACGCCGTCCTCGACGCCCAGTTCGACGCGCTTGGCGTCCAGCTCGGCGGCCTTCTTGTCCAGATATTCGCGGGCGCGGGCCTGAAGCTCTTCAGCTGTCTCTTCGTCGAAGCCTTCGATCTCGGAGACTTCGTACGGATCGACATAGGCCAGATCTTCGACCGTGGCGAAGCCTTCGGTGACCAGCAGCTGGGCGATGACTTCGTCGACGTCCAGGGCTTCCTGGAACAGGCCGGTGCGCTCGGCGAACTCGCGCTGACGACGCTCGGAGTCCTGAGCCTCGGTGATGATGTCGATCTGCCAGCCGGTCAGTTGCGAGGCCAGACGGACGTTCTGGCCGCGACGGCCGATGGCCAGCGACAGCTGCTCGTCCGGCACGACCACTTCGACGCGGCCGGCTTCTTCGTCCAGCACGACCTTGGAGACTTCGGCCGGGGCCAGGGCGTTGACGATGAAGGTCGGCTCGTCCGGATTCCACTGGATGATGTCGATCTTCTCGCCCTGCAGTTCGGCGACGACCGCCTGAACGCGCGAGCCGCGCATACCGACGCAGGCGCCGACGGGATCGATGGAGCTGTCGTTCGACAGGACGGCCATCTTGGCGCGCGAACCCGAGTCACGGGCGGCGGCGCGGATCTCGATCACGCCGTCATAAACTTCCGGCACTTCCTGGGCGAACAGCTTGGCCATGAAGCCAGGGTGGGCGCGCGACAGCATGACCTGCGGGCCCTTGGCCTCGGGCCGGACGTCGTAGATGTAGGTGCGGATCCGGTCGCCGATGTTGAACACTTCGCGCGGGATGGACTGGTCGCGGCGCATGACGCCTTCGCCCCGGCCCAGATCGACGATGGTGTTGCCGTATTCGACACGCTTGACCGTGCCGTTGACGATCTCGCCGACGCGATCCTTGAACTCTTCGTACTGGTTGGCGCGCTCGGCCTCGCGGACCTTTCCGGTCACGACCTGGCGGGCCATCTGGGTCTGGACCCGACCGAACTCGAACGGCGGCAGGTTCTCGACGTATTCCTTGCCGACCACGGCCTCCGGATCGCGCTTGGAGGCGTCCTTCAGGCGCACCATGGCGCTGTCGTTGAACTCTTCCAGCTCGTCTTCCGGCATCCAGTCGTCCTCGACGATGGTGACGTGACGGGTCAGCAACAGTTCGCCGGTCTTGTGGTCGATCTTGGCGCGGATGTCGTGGTGCGCGCCGTAGCGCGACTTGGCGCCCTTCTGGATCGCTTCTTCGATCGCCTCGATGACGATCTCGCGCTCGATGTTCTTCTCGCGAGCGACGGCGTCGGCGATCTGCAGCAATTCGAGGCGGTTGGCGGAAATACCGGTGACGGCCATCAGGCGTTGTCCTCAGAAGGGGTCGTGGTGTCGGTTGTCAGGTCGGAGGCTTCCCCTTCGGGAAGGCCGTCGTCTTCGGGTTCGCCGCGTGCGGCGCGAATGGCGGCGCCCCGTTTCATCAGGGCGTCGGTCAGGACCAGCTTCGCGTCGCTCAGCCAGTCGAAGGGGATCAGGGCGGTGTCGTCCTCACCGTCCAGGTCGATCAGGACGTTGCCGTCTTCATAGCCGGCCAGCACGCCCTTGAACCGCTTGCGCCCCTCGATCATCCGGTCCGTTTCCAGACGCGCCTCCTCGCCCTCGAACAGGTCGAAGTCGATGGGACGGGTCAGGGGCCGGTCGATGCCGGGCGACGAAACCTCCAGCATATATTCGCCGGGGATGGGGTCGGCGGCGTCGAACACTTCCGACACCGCGCGGCTCAGCTTGGCGCATTGTTCGACCGAGATGTCGTGGTCGGACGGCCGCTCGGCCATGATCTGAAGGCGCTGGCGCTTGGAGCCCGTCATCAGGCGCACGCGCACGACATCCAGACCCAACGACTCCGCGATGGGGTCGATCAAGTCCAGCAGCTGGCGATCCTGGGCGGTTCTTGCGCGCAAGCGACGACGATCCAAAACAAAAGCGGCGGTCCGTCCGGGCCGCCGCTTGGAACGACGCCGTTGGACGCCGGTCTAACGATGTGAGCGCCCATATAGGCGCTTCACCTTCGCTTGTCAGCCCCTTTCGAGGCGGTCGCCCTCAGAACTCCTCCCAACCGTCTTCGACGGCTGCGGCTTGAGGCTTGGGTGCGGCGCCGCCTCGGCCGAGGACCTTCAGGGCGGCGGCCATGTGGCTGCTAGGCTTGACGACCGGCGCAGGGGTGCGAACCGGCGCGGGCGCGGCGGCGCGCGACGACGTCGAGCCCACGCGGAACTGGGCGACCGAGGCCTGCAGACTTTCCGCCTCCTGGGCCAGCGAATGGCTGGCGGCGGTCGACTGCTCGACCATGGCGGCGTTCTGCTGGGTGACCTGGTCCATCTGGTTGACGGCGGTGTTGACCTGGGCCAGGCCGACGGCCTGTTCCTGGGCCGAGGCGGCGATCTCGGTGATCAGGCTGTCGATTTCGGCGACGCGGTCCACGATCCGTTGCAGGGCCTCGCCTGTCTCTCCGACCAGTTTCACGCCTGCGCCGACTTGGCCGGTCGAGGCCGAGATCAGGGTCTTGATCTCCTTGGCGGCTTCGGCCGAACGCTGGGCCAGGGCGCGGACTTCGGAGGCGACCACCGCGAAGCCACGACCGGCCTCGCCGGCGCGCGCGGCCTCGACGCCGGCGTTCAAAGCCAGAAGGTTGGTCTGGAAGGCGATCTCGTCGATCACGCCGATGATCTGGTTGATCTGGGTGGACGAGCCCTCGATGGCGGTCATGGCATGGACGGCGTCGCGCACGATCACGCCGCTCTTTTCGGCGTCGCCGCGCGCGGCCTGGACCACGTCTGAAGCCTGGCGGGCGCCCGAGGCGGTCTTGTTCACCGTGGCGGTGATCTCATCCAGGGCGGCGGCGGTCTCTTCCAGTCCTGCCGCCTGCTGCTCGGTGCGGCGCGACAGGTCGTCGGCCGCCTGGCTGATCTCGCCGGCGCCCGAGCGGATGCCCGAGACATTGAAGATGACCACAGAGACCGCCTGCTGCAGCTGAGCGATCGCGGCGTTGAAATCGGTCTTAAGCCGCGCCGCCTTGGGCGCAAAGTCGGCCTCGATCCGATACGTCAGATCGCCATCGGCCATGGCCGACAGACCTTCGCCCAGGGCCTGAATCGTGATGCGATCGGCCTCGGCCTCGCGCGCCTTTTCGACCTCGCGCGCCATGCGCTCCTGTTCGCCGAGCGACCTTTGCGACACAGCCTCGGCTTCCAGCCGATCCTTCTCGATGGCGGCGTCGCGGAAGATGGCCAGGGCGGCGGCCATCTGGCCGATTTCGTCGCCGCGCGCCACGCCGGGGATGTCAGACCCTCTGTCGCCGTCGGCCAGACCGCGCATACGGCGGCCCAGGGCCACTACGGGCATGGACACCGACCGTCCGATGAACCAGCCGGCCGCCCCGGCGGCGCACGCGACCAACAGCGCCAGACCGCCCAGTGTCAGCGCCGCCTTGCCGACAGCGGCGGCGATCTGGTCGGTGTAGACGCCGGAGCCGATCACCCAGCCCCAAGGGGCAAACCCCTTCACATAGGAAATCTTCGGCGCTGGCTCTTCCTGACCGGGTTTGTCCCACTGGTAATCGACAAAGCCTTCACCGTCCTTCTGAACGACCGAGACGAATTCCTTGAACATGAGCACGCCGTCGGCGTCGGTCTTCGCGCTCAGGTCCGTGCCGTTGAGGGCCGGTTTCATCGGATGCATCACCATGGTGGGATGCATGTCGTTGATCCAGAAATAGTCGTCCTGGCCATAGCGCATGGCGCCGACTGCGACCTTTGCCGCATCCTGAGCCTGTTCGCGCGTCAGGCGCCCGGCCTGCTCTTCGGCCTGATAATGGGCGACGACGCTATAGGCGATCTCGACGGCCTTTTTGGTCCTGTCGGCGATGTCGTCGCGCATCACCTTGTTGACCTGAAACAGGCCCAGCCCGGTGACGATCAGCAGACCCGCTATGGTCACCAGCGTAAGAAGGTTGATCCGGCCGCCGATCGACAGGGTTTTCATGTGACGTTCCGATATTGAAGTCGAACCATCACATTTCGGCCAAGGATGTTAATTTTGGCGAAACGCCGCCGCTAGGTAGAAACCCGTAATGGCGGCACGTTGCGACAAGACGTCTTCGTCCCGTCGAAATCCGGCTTCTTCACGCGTCCTTTGTTTAACGGCGTACGAACTCCAGGAAGACCGGCGTCGTGTCGCCCAGCTTCTTTTCTTCGTAGCGGGTTACGACGTGATCGGCGGGCGGGACGAACCAGTCCTGGTCGGCTGGCCCCATTCGCTCCAGGCCCTCCGTGCGGTTCAGCCGCTCCAGCGCCCATTCGGCGTAATCCAGCCAATCGGTGACGAAGCGCAGGGCGCCGCCGGGCTTCAGGATGCGCGCGAAGGCCTGGGCCGTCTCGTCCTGCAGCAGGCGGCGCTTGTTGTGGCGCGCCTTGTGCCAGGGGTCGGGGAACAGGATCAGCACCCGGTCGACCGAGGCGTCCGGCAGGGCGTCCACCACGTCACGCGCATCGTCGGCGTGGATGCGGACATTCTTCAGATCGCCCTCCTCGACATGGCGCAGGGCCGAGGCGACCCCGTTCACGAAGGGCTCGCAGCCGATCACCAGGGCGTCGGGCCGCGTCGCCGCCTGGGCGGCCATATGCTCGCCGCCGCCGAAGCCGATCTCCAGCCAGACCTCGGTCGCCTCCGGCATCATCGTCTTGGGGTCCAGCGGCCCGGCGTTGGGATCGGGCACGGCGATCGCGGGCAGCAGGGTCTCCATCAGCGCCGCCTGGCGGGGCTTGATGGGGCGGGCCTTGATGCGGCCGAACGATCGCAGCGGGCGGTCGAGATGCGGGTTTTCGTCCTCGGGACGGTCATCGGCGTTCATGCGCCTGCCGTTAGCCGTCGCGGCTGCGGGCGTCCAGAAGACGAACGCCGAAACCTTTTGACGGTCGCGGCCGAACGCCCTTCTATGCCGGTCACAAGCGGCGTCGGGGCTGACGCATCGCGGGAGAGGGATTTCGATGATCGGACATCATCTGCGGGGCGTCAGCCTCGCGGCCATTACATGCGCCGTGCTGGGCCTGTCGGCCTGCGCCACCACCGGCTCGACCCCTGATGATACGGCCGCGAAACCGTCGAAGGAGCGGACCTTGGCCGCCGGTCTGGATCCCGCGACGACGCTGGATCCCTATCCCTCCACCTATCAGCCCATGCCGCGCGAGAACTTCGCCGTGGTCGGCGCCACCGTCCTGACCGGCACGGATCGCAAGATCGAGAACGGCGTGGTCGTGGTCACAGACGGCAAGATCGCCGCCGTCGGCGACGCCTCGACCCCCGTCCCTTCCGGCTATCGCGTCGTCGAGGCCCGCGGCCGTTATGTCACCCCCGGCGTCATCGACGTGCACAGCCACCTGGGCGTCTATCCGTCGCCCGGCGTTCAGGGAATGAGCGACGGCAACGAGGCGACCAATCCGAACACCGCCCAGGTCTGGGCCGAACACTCGCTGTGGCCCCAGGACCCTGGTTTCAACACCGCCCGCGCGGGCGGTGTGACGACGATGCATATCCTGCCCGGCTCGGCCAATCTGTTCGGCGGGCGCGGCGTGACCATCCGCAACGTGCCGTCGATCACCATGCAGGGCATGAAGTTCCCGGCCGCCCCCTATACGGTCAAGATGGCCTGTGGCGAGAACCCGTCGCGCGTCTATGGCGGCAGGAACCAGAGCCCGGCGACCGGCATGGGCAATATGGCCGGCTATCGCGCCGCCTTCATCGCCGCGCGCGAATACAAGGCCAAGTGGGACAAATGGCATGAGACGGGCGAGGGAACGGCCCCGACCCGCAATCTGCAGAACGAGACGCTGGCCGGCGTTCTGGACGGCTCAATCCTGATCCAGAACCACTGCTATCGCGCCGACGAAATGGCGCTGATGATGGATATGGCCAAGGAGTTCGGCTATCGCATCGCCACCTTCCACCACGCGACCGAGGCCTACAAGCTGGCGCCGCAACTGGCCGCCAACGGTATCTGCGCGGCCATGTGGACCGGCTGGTGGGGCTTCAAGATGGAGGCCTTGGACGCCATTGAGGAGAACGCCGCCCTGGTCGACGCCCAACAGGGATCGTGCGCCGTCATCCACTCAGACGACGCCGAACTGACCCAGCGGTTGAACCAGGAAGCCGCCGCCGCCCTTTCGGCCGGTCGCCGCGCCGGGTTGAACATTTCGGAAGAACACGCCATCGGCTGGTTCACCTCCAACGCCGCCAAGGCCATCGGCATCGCCGACCAGACCGGGTCGCTAACGCCGGGCCTGCGCGCCGATGTGGTGATCTGGAGCGCCGATCCCTTTTCCATCTACGCCCGCGCCGATCAGGTCTTCATCGACGGCGCCCTGACCTTCGACCGTTCCAACCCCGCCTATCAGCCGACCAGCGACTTCGAACTGGGTCAGCCGGGCTATGGCCTGACTGCCGCCAACGTCACGGAAGGAGCCCGCTGATGCGCCTGTCTCACATCCTCGCGGGCGCCGTCGCGGCCCTCTCTCTCGCCGTTCCTGCGATGGCGCAGGAAACCGTCGCCATCGTCGGCGGGCGCATCCTGACCGGAAACTCCGTGATCGAGAACGGCACGGTCGTGATCCGCGACGGCAAGATCGTCTCGGTGGGCTCAGGCGGAGCGCCGTCCGGCGCCCGCGTCATCGACGCGGCGGGCAAGACGGTCGCGCCCGGTTTCGTCGCCGTGGATTCCGGCCTGGCCGGGACCGAGGTCGGCTCGGTCAGCGGCACCAACGAACTGCGCAACAGCGCCAATACCCTCAGCGCCGCCTTCGACATCTCGTACGGTCTGGACCCCTGGTCCTTCACCCTGCCGGTCGCGCGGTTGGGCGGCATTACCCGTGCGATCGTCGTGCCCCAGCATCCCGGCTCGTCCGGCGGCCATGTGCATGAGGACGAGACGGCCGGCGCCGGCGACCGCGGCTATCAGACGCCGGGTCTATTCGCGGGTCAGGCGGCGATCATCAATCTGGGCCAAGGGTCCAACATCCTGGTCAAGCCGCGCGTAGCCATGGTCGCCCCCTTCGGCGAAGCGGGCGCAGGCATCGCCGGCGGTGCGCGCGGGGCGCAGTTCGTCCTATTCAAGGAGACGCTGTCGGAGGTCCGCCTCTATGCCCGCAACAAGTCGGCCTATGAGCGGGCGGGCCTGCGTGACCTAAGCCTGTCGCGCGCCGATCTTGAGGCTCTGATCCCCGTCGCCAACGGGACGATGCCGCTAATCGTCACCGTCCACCGCGCCTCGGACATTCAGCAGGTGCTGCGCCTGGCGCGCGAGGAAGGGATCAAGCTGATCCTGGACGGCGCCGAAGAGGGCTGGCTGGTCGCCGGCGACATCGCGTCTGCGGGCGTGCCGGTGCTGCTGAACCCCATCTCCAACCTGCCCAGCGATTTCGAGATGCGGGCGGCGCGGGCGGAGAATGCGGCGGCTCTGAACGCGGCGGGCGTCGTGATCGCCATCAAGGGCAACGAGGGCTCGACCCACCGCGCCCGCGAGGCCCGCTACAACGCCGGCAACGCCGTCTCGCACGGCCTGCCCTACGGCGCCGCCATCGCCGCCCTGACGGTCAATCCGGCGAAGATCTTCGGCATGGCCGGGCAGTTCGGCCAGATCGCGCCGGGCGCAGCGGGTGACGTCGTCGTCTGGTCCGGCGATCCGTTGGAGCCGCTCAGCCAGCCGTCCGCCGTCTTCGTCAATGGCGTCGAACAGCCCCTGACCAGCCGCCCGCTGATGCTGCGCGACCGCTATCGCCAGCAGACGCCGATGCCGCCGGCCTATCGCAACTGAGGACCGCTTTGGTCTGAACGGAAAGGGCGGGGCCGGACGGTCCCGCCCTTTTTCATTGGCCGCGTCCGCGCTAGGTCAGGCCCATGCCCACCGTGCTCTACATCGACGCCGACGCCTGCCCCGTGAAGGAAGAGGTGTATCGCGTCGCACGCCGCTATGGGCTGAAGACCTATGTCGTCTCCAACACCTGGATGCAGGTTCCGCGTGAGCCGCTGATCGAACAGGTGGTGGTGGACGCCGGCCCCGACATCGCCGACGACTGGATCGCTGAGCGGGCGGGCGTAGGCGACGTGGTCATCACCGCCGATATCCCCTTGGCGGACCGCTGTCTGAAGTCGGGCGCACAGGCGCTGAAGTCGAACGGCCAGCCCTTCACCCCGGACTCCATCGGCTCGGCCCTTGCCGGACGGATGGTGGGCGAGCATCTGCGGTCGATGGGCGTGGCCACATCCGGTCCGCCGCCGTTCTCGGCCGCTGACCGTTCGCGTTTCTTGCAGGCGTTGGATCAGGCGGTGGTCAAGGCGCGCAAGGCGGCGACATGACCACTGTCATCCCCGAGGACGAGCTGGAGTTTCACTTCTACCGCGCGGGCGGTCCTGGCGGGCAGAACGTCAACAAGGTGTCGACCGCCGTTCAGATGCGGTTCGATGTGAAGAACTCGCCGTCGCTGACCGATCCGGTCAAGGCGCGGCTGATGAAGCTGGCCGGCAGCCGGCTGACGCTGGAAGGCGTGATCCTGATCACCGCCGTGCGTCACCGCACCCAGGAGCGCAATCGCGCCGACGCCATCGACCGGCTTCAGGCCATGGTCGACGAGGCCTCGATCCGTCCCGTCTATCGCGTGCCGACCCGGCCGACCAAGGCGTCCAAGGAACGCCGCCTCAAGGCCAAGACGACCCGCGCCTCGATCAAGTCGGGGCGCGGCAAGCCTTCGCTGGACTGACGATCAGCTCTCGGCCGGGCGGAACAGCAGGGCGGCGATCTTGTCCTCGGCGTCGAAGCCGATCAGCCATTCGGTAACCTGATTGTCGAAGGTGACCTTGAACATTTGGGCCTCGCCTTCCTGTTTGACGTATTCGACCGTCTTGACGGCGCCGAAGCCCTTGATCAGCGGGACCACCTGGGCCTCCTGCTGACGGATCTGGGTTCCGAGACCCGTCGTGAAATCCGAATAGTCGAAGCCGGTCCCCTGGGCGCCGGCGATCACGGCGCGCAAAGCCTCTTCGGAACGCGCGATGTCGGGAGCTTGGGCGGCGGACGCCGTTGCGGGCGCAGCGGCGGGGCGGGCTTGAGGCGCTGCGGCTTGAGCCGGGCGGTCGAAGGCGTTCGGCACAGCGCCGGCGGCGGCCTGAGCCAAGGCGGGCACGGGCGCCAGCAGCACGGCGGCTGCAATAGCGGTCTTCATCAAGGTCGGCTTCATAGCGAAAGCTCCGGTCAGGTCAGATAGGGCCAGAGCGAAAGGCCCAGAGCCGTCAGGGCCGCGATAACCGCGACCGTGACTGAAGCCGCCACCCAAGCCGGAGTTCCCGACTTTTCGATGACCACGGCCGCCGGGCGCGGCGGCTCCTGAACCAGGCGCGAGATGGCGCGGGCGGCGGCGATCATTTCGTTGATCGCATCGCGCGCCTGGGCCTGCGGTCCCAGTTCGCGGCGGATCCAGCGTTCGACCACCGGCTGGGCGGCCTTCCACAGATCGTGATCGGGTTGCAGCCGGCGCGCCACGCCCTCGACCGAGACCATGGTCTTTTGCAGCAGGATCAGTTCGGGCCGCAGCCGCATGTCGAACAGGGCGGTGATCTCGAACAACTGGCCCAGGAGCCGGCCCATCGACACCTGGCTGGCGGCACGGCCGATCACCGGCTCACCGACGGCGCGCAGGGCCTGTGCGAAGGTCTCGACCGAGTGGTGCGGCGGGACGTAGCCGGCCTCGAAATGCACGCGCGAAATCCGGTCGTAGTCGCGGCTGATGAAGCCCCACAGAATCTCGGCCAGATAGCGCCGCTCCGCCGGTCCCAATCGCCCGACGATGCCAAAGTCGATCGCCGTCAGATGAGCCGGCGCGCTGGCGAACAGATTGCCCTCGTGCAGGTCGGCGTGGAACACCCCATGGTCCAACGCCTGGACCAGGAAGGCACGCACGACATTGTCGGCCAGCTGATCCTTGTCCAATCCCGGCAGGTCCGTAAGCGCCGGATCCGTCATGGGCACGCCTTGCGCCCATTCCAGCGTCAGCACGCGCTTGCCCACCCCGTCCCAGATCACGGCCGGCGCGGACATGTATCCGTCCTTGGCCAGCACCTCGGCCATCTCGCTGGCTGCGGCGGCCTCCAGCCGCATGTCCAACTCCAGATCCAGGGAATTGGCGATGGTCTCGACAAAGGCCGACGGCTCCAGCCGCCGCGCCATCGGCACGAGCCGCCAGACGAGCCGCGCGGCCAGCCGCATTGAATCCAGGCCATTGGCGACCCGCCGCTCGACCCCCGGCCGCAGCACCTTGACCGCCACGGCCCGCCCGTCGGCCAGGGTCGCGCGGTGCGCCTGGGCCAGGGAGGCGGCGGCGACCGGCGGGCTGAGATCGATGAACAGACTTTCGGCCGGACGACCCAGCGACCTCTCGATCTCGCGACGGGCCTCTTCCAGAGAGAAGGGCGGCAGGGCGTCCTTCAACCGGCCAAGATCGCGCGCGAACTCCAGCCCGAAGATGTCGGCGCGCGTCGCCAGGACCTGGCCCAGTTTGATCGCCACAGGGCCCAGATGTTCGAACGCCTTGCCCAGCCTCTGGCCCGGCCGCCCCTGACGCCCAGCGCGACCTGAGAACAGTTGCACGAACCGTGCGAACGGCCGCGTCCAGGCCGGCAGCAGATGGGTCACCTCGCGCGGGATCAGGGCGTCATGACGCGCCAGGACCCACAGCCAGCCCAGCAGGCGCAGGAAGGACGCAACCGGGTTCTGGACCGCGACCGTCGCGGGCGGCGGCGGGGCCGTGCGATAGATCCGGCTGGTCAGATCGCCCACCCGTGATGGATGGCGGCGATCCCGCCCGACAGATTGGTCACGGACACGCGTCGGAAGCCGGCGTCCTCGATCATGCCCTTGAACGTATCCTGATCGGGGAAGCGACGGATGCTCTCGACCAGATACTGATAGCTGTCGCGATCCTTGGCGACCCAGCCGCCGATGCGCGGAATGGCGTGGAAGGACCAGGCGTCATAGACCTTGCGGATCGGCGTGGTCGTGGGGCGCGAAAACTCCAGGCACAGGAACCGACCGCCCGGCTTCAGCACCCGGCGCGCCTCGGCCAGGGCCTTGTCGATATGGGCCACGTTGCGGATGCCGAAACTGATCGAATAGGCGTCGACCGAGGCGTCCGGCAGCGGCAGGTTCATGGCGTCGCCGACGCTCCACTGCATCTCCGGTTCGCCGCCCTTGTGGACGCCCGCCAGGATCATCTCGGCGTTGTAGTCCAGTACGATGACATTGGCGTCCTCGCCGCCGCGCCGCTCCTGGGCGGCGCGGGCCATCTTGGAATAGCGACGCGCCATGTCGCCGGTGCCGCCCGCGACGTCCAGAATGGTCTCGCCGGGACGCGGGTTCAGCTTGGCGGCGGCGATGTCCTTCCAGATGCGGTGGACGCCGACGCTCATCAGGTCGTTCATCACATCGTAGTTGGAGGCGACGGAATCGAAGACCCCGCGCACCATTTTCACCTTCTCGCGCGCATCCACGTCGCGAAAGCCGAAGGAAGAACGATCACCCGACGAATGCGGGCCGTGGGAGGAGGCGTCGGTCATAGTCGTCGTCTAGCGCGTCGCAGCGCCCCCGTCATCCGATGAGACACCCGATCAGGCCGCTTCGGGCTGCGGCAGTTTCAAATCCTTCATCACGTCGCGCATCAGGCCGTAACAGCCGCACGACGCCGCCTCCAGGCCGTCGCGATCCAGCACCTTGACCCAGCCCCGACCCCGCTGGATCAGAGACTTGCCCTCCAGCACCGTGCCGACCTCGGACACAGTGGCGCGACGTACGCCCAGCATGCCGGCGATATCGGCCTGCGTCAGGTCGATCCGGTCATCCTCGGCCCGGTCGTGGAGCATCAACAGCCAACGGGCCAACCGTTCGTCCAGCCGGTGCTGGGCATTGCAGGCGGCCGCCTGCTGCACCTGCGCCATCAAGCCTTCGGTGAAACGCGACAGGGCCGAGCGCAGCGTCTCGCTGTGTTCCAGCGCATCGCCGAACACCTCGGCCGAGCAATGGGCCGCGATCCCGTCGCGTTGGGAAATGGCCCGACTGGCGGCGCGGGCGTTGAACGGTCCGCAGGTCACGCCGATCAGGCCTTCACGCCCGATGGCGGCCGTCTCCACCATCTTGTCATCCGGCAGGATGGTCATCAGCGACACCACGCCCTTGATCGGAAACCAGACCTGATCGACCGCCTCGCCGGCGTCATAGAGCATCTGGCCGCGCGTGATCTCGCGCTCTTTCAAATGCGGTTCGATCCGCTTGCGGTCGGCCGCATCCAGAGCGGCGATCCAGAGATTTTCCATCCTAACCCCGCTGGCGACCGATGACGCCGAAGAGCGACGATCGCTGCTCGATCAATGCACAAGCTTGACCATGGGTTCCCTAGATGGATCCGCGCGGCTTCGCCGCTTGCCGCCATCCATCAGGCGCCCTACGCCAAAGAAAAAGAGGAAACGCGATGACCGACACACGGCTTGACGTAGCGGAAACGCTGAAGGATTTGCCCACCTGGCGCGCGTATGACGGCGATCGCCCGGCCATCACGCGGACGCTGAAGTTCGCGGATTTCAACGCCGCCTTTGGCTTCATGACCCGCGTCGCCCTGATGGCCGACAAGATGGACCACCATCCCGAATGGTCGAATGTCTACGACCGCGTCGAGATCCTGCTCACCACCCACGACGCCGATGGCGTGACGGACAAGGACGTGACCCTGGCCCGCTTCATTGACGACGCCGCCGCCGGCATGGGGGTGAAGTCGTGAGCGGCGCCGCGCATCCCGGCCGCGTCGCCGGCAAGACCGCCCTGATCACCGGCGCGGCCGGCGGTCTGGGTGAAGCCATGGCCTTCATGCTGGCCCGCGAAGGCGCCCGCGTCGCCGTCACCGACATCGACGCCGCACGCGCTCAAGCCTTGGCGAGCCGGATCAATGCGGAAGTTCCGGACGCCGCCTTCGCCTATGCCCACGACGTGGCCAGCGAGGCGGAATGGGAAGGCGTGATCGCCGCCGCCGTCGCCGATCTCGGCGGCCTGTCGGTGCTGGTCAACAACGCCGGCGTCGGCGGCCCCCTGGCCTTCGTCGAACAGGACACGATCGAGAACTGGCAGCGTCAGTACGAGATCAATCTGCGCTCCATCATGCTGGGCGCCAAACACGCCATGCCGCATCTGCGCGCCTCGGCTCCGGCCTCGATCATCAACATCTCCTCGATCGCAGGGCTCGCGGCGGCCCCCGGCATGGGCGCCTATAACGCCACCAAGGCGGCGGTCTGGATGTACACCAAGACCCTGGCGCTTGAGGCCGCGAAGGCCGAATGGAACGTGCGCTGCAACTCGGTCCACCCTGTCTTCATCAAGACGCCGATCCTGGATCCCTTCATCGCCATGGCCGGCGGCGACGAGGACAAGGCGCACGAGCGCCTCGCGCGGGGTATTCCTCTGAAGCGGATCGGCGAACCCGACGACGTCGCCTATTGCGTCCTCTATCTGGCGTCCGACGAATCCAAGTTCGTCACGGGGTCCGAGTTCAAGATCGACGGCGGCATGACGGCGCAGTAGGGCGCGAGCGCCCTACTACTTTCTTTTTGGGGCTATCGCGCTTCGCGCTGCTTGAGGCTGTTGGCCTTCCTTGTCGGTGATTGATGGCGGCCATCCGGTCGTCATCCGCGCATTCGGGATTGAGGCCGCCTGCGCCATGCTGTAAGCGGCCTGTTCCGGCGTCGCGCCGGCCGACGCACCCGTAGCTCAGCTGGATAGAGTGCTGCCCTCCGAAGGCAGAGGTCACAGGTTCGAATCCTGTCGGGTGCGCCACTTTGCAAAGACGAGCGAGGCCCGCTCAAAGGGAGCTGTGCAGACTTTGCCTCTGCTTGTGCGGGACGTCCGTCGCCGTCGCGCCCCGCTTTTGCGCATCATGAATCCCGTTTTGCCTAGAATTGTTTCGACAGCGATACGAAGGTGCGCCAGCCTTTGTCCGGTTCGTTGTAGGGCGCGCGTGACAGGGGTTTGGCGAATTCGATACGGAGGGTGGTCTTGCGGTCGAAGGTGATCCGCGAGCCGAAACCGGCTGAGGACAGGTGTTCCGACCAATCCCTGCCGGGAGTCTTGTTCCAGACCTTGGCGGTGTCGAAGAAGGCGAAGGCCTGGGCGAAGGAAATCAGGTCGCCCTTCGGGTCATAGCCGACCCGAGCCTCGATCATGCCGGCGACGGCCTTGTCGCCGCTGGTCGCGCCATAGTTATACGCCCGGCCATAGGTCGGACCGCCCACGAAGAACTCTTCGGAGCTGAGCAGGGAATCGTCCGACCACTGTCCTGCGGCCTCCACATAGACGCCGACATATTTGCTCAGGTCTCGGTAACCGCTGACCTGGGCGTTGACCTTCACGAATTCGCCGGTCGCATCATAGCGCGTGTTCAGCGGAGACCGCTGGGTCGTCGCCCCAAAAGCGTCGAGGCCCTTGGACAGCTGAATCGAGCCTGCGACCCAGCCTGGGCTATAGCGACGTTGCGCCGCCACCGAGACGCGCGCCACGGTCAAGGTCTCGTCGGAGCGGCCGGTCGCAGAGTAGTTTTGTTCGACGCGGCGCACATCCAGTCCGGCGTTCAGCCAGAGGTTCTTGTCTCGCGAACGGATGAGGGGGTGCGAAAGAGTGACGGAGGCCATGCGGCTGCTGCCGCCGATCCAGCCCGAGGCATTCTGGATCGGCGCGTCCGTCTCATAACCCGAGACGCCGAAACGAAGGCGGCCTCCACCCGGCGCAACGACGGAGTAGGACGCATCAACATAGGTCAGTTCCTTGGGCCGCTCCGGAACGGTCAGGACGCCCAGCGTCATCTGATCGCCTTGCGTGAAGGTCGAGTTGCGGGCGCCGGACAGGTAGACCTGCCACGGGCCTTGGTTTTCGGAACCGCGATTGTCGACATAGACGCCGGCGCTGCCCGAGGTCATTTGCGTCTCGACCACAAGCCGGTGTTGCGCCGGGTCGCCGATGACGGGTTCGATGCGACTGGTCAGCTTGATCCCCGGAACGTCGGACGCCAGCGACAGACGGCGATCCAGTTCGCCGATGGTCAGGGGGCGTTGGTTCACCAACGGCTTCAGGATCGGTTCGACCGCCCGGGCGCCCTCACCGGTCAGTTGCAGTTCCGATATATAGCCCTCGAACACCACGATGCGGGCGGCGCCGATCGTCGGATCGGTCTCGGCGACCACGGCGCGGGTCAGAAAATAGCCGTCGTTGCGATAGCGGGCCGTAATCGCATTCGCGGATTGCACCAAATCATCGACCGAGACGCGGCGCGCCAGCTGCTGGTCATAGGTGTCGGCCAGATCGGCGAGAGGATAGGCGCTGACACCCTGGATCAACATGCTGGTCAGGACAAGGCAACCGGCGCAGCCGCCGTCTGCTGAGGCGCTCGGCTCCGCATCGGCGCGAACCTGGCCCGCCGCCGCCACGGTCAGCACCGCGACCATACCGAAGAGGATCGCCGCCGTCCTTAACCATGCAGTATTGAAAATGTGACGCACGCGGTTCTCCAACTAGAGAACGTCATCTACGCAACGGGACTGAAAATCCTGTTAATATAGCGAGTTAAGAGCTTGGCAGGCATGCACTGATATCAGGTCGGGCAAAATATCATGTCAGGATCCTGTGATGGCTCATCGGTACGCGGTCTTCTTCGCCGTCCTATTCTTCTTCGTGCGTTACCCTACTCAGGCGCTTGCTGATGAATGGCGGGTCCGAGAAGTCTCTGGCGTTGTTCGCGTGGCCATACCCGCGCGTCCCGTCGCCAACGGCTCGGTCGGGCTGGTATTACCGACGGGAACCAGCGTCACCACGGGCGGAAACGGCCGTGCGCTGATCACGAATGGGCAGCAACGGGTCGTGGTAGGACCGAACAGTCGCACCACCCTCGCGCCGGAAGCTGGAGGCATGACACGGGTCTTGCAGGACCTGGGCTCGGCCCTGTTCCAGGTCGACCGGCAACGCCAACCCCACTTCCGCGTGGAGACGCCGCTGTTGGCCGCCGTCGTCAAGGGGACGACGTTTACAGTGACCGTCGATCCCATGGGCGACCGTGTGCATGTGGCCGAAGGTCTTGTAGAAGTGCGCTCCAACAGCGGCAATGCGGTCAGCGACGTCGCAGCGGGCGCGACCGCCCTGGTTCCCCGCCAGCAACCGACCAGTGTCGAGGTTTCGGCGCCGGCTGCAGCCGTTCCCTCCGAAACAGCGCCGGTGGCGGCGCCGAGCCTCGATTATGAGACCCTGACTGACGGGCTGGTCCAGAACCCGCCAGCGACCACGCCCGCAGCGACCTCGACAACCGCCGCGACGGCCGTCACGCCGACCCCGTCTACATCGCCTGCAAGCAGCGGTGCAGGCACATCCACAACGACAACCGCGACATCTAACGCACCCGGTGCAAGCGGATCGACGCCGCCATCCAACGGAAGCGCTATTGGAACGCCAGGCACGGTCGGAGCGCCCGGCGGCGGGAACGGCGCAGCCGTCGGTGCGGGCAACCCCGGCAACGGCAATCCCGGCAACGGCAACCCCGGTTCGGGCAACCCTGGAAGCGGCAATCCTGGTTCGGGCAATCCCGGCAACGGAAACCCCGGCTCCGGTAATCCGGGCAACGGCAATCCCGGTTCGGGCAACCCTGGCGCAGGTGATCCCGGCAACGGCAACCCTGGCTCAGGCAACCCTGGAAACGGCAATCCTGGTTCGGGCAATCCCGGCAACGGAAACCCTGGCTCAGGCAACCCTGGAAACGGCAACCCCGGTTCGGGCAACCCTGGTGCCGGTAATCCTGGAAACGGCAATCCTGGTTCGGGCAATCCCGGTAACGGAAACCCCGGCTCCGGTAATCCGGGCAACGGCAATCCCGGTTCGGGAAACCCTGGCGCAGGTGATCCCGGCAACGGCAACCCTGGCTCAGGCAACCCTGGAAACGGCAACCCCGGTTCGGGCAATCCCGGCAACGGAAACCCCGGCGCCGGTAATCCGGGCAACGGCAATCCCGGTTCGGGAAACCCTGGAAACGGCAACCCCGGCTCGGGCAATCCTGGAAACGGCAATCCTGGTTCGGGCAATCCCGGCAACGGAAACCCCGGCGCCGGTAATCCGGGCAACGGAAACCCCGGCTCGGGCAATCCCGGAAACGGCAATCCTGGTTCGGGCAATCCTGGAAACGGCAATCCTGGTTCGGGCAATCCCGGCAACGGAAACCCCGGCTCGGGCAATCCCGGAAACGGCAACCCCGGCTCCGGTAATCCCGGCAACGGCAACCCTGGTTCGGGCAATCCCGGCAACGGAAACCCCGGCTCCGGTAATCCGGGCAACGGCAATCCCGGTTCCGGCGATCCGGGCAAGGGCAACCCCGGTTCGGGCAATCCTGGAAACGGCAATCCCGGTTCCGGCGATCCGGGCAAGGGCGAACCTGGTTCGGGCAATCCTGGAAACGGCAACCCCGGCTCCGGCAATCCGGGCAACGGCAATCCCGGTTCGGGCAACCCAGGCGCCGGTGATCCCGGCAACGGCAACCCTGGCTCAGGCAACCCTGGAAACGGCAACCCCGGTTCGGGCAATCCTGGAAACGGCAACCCGGGCTCCGGCGATCCGGGCAACGGAAACCCCGGCTCCGGCAATCCGGGCAAGGGCGAACCTGGCTCGGGCAAT
The DNA here is from genome assembly GCF_017086445.1 of Brevundimonas fontaquae. Classification (NCBI taxonomy): domain Bacteria; kingdom Pseudomonadati; phylum Pseudomonadota; class Alphaproteobacteria; order Caulobacterales; family Caulobacteraceae; genus Brevundimonas; species Brevundimonas fontaquae. The sequence continues at coordinate 317,332 of NZ_CP070968.1, forward strand.
CCCGGAAACGGCAACCCCGGCTCCGGTAATCCGGGCAACGGCAATCCTGGTTCGGGCAACCCTGGAAAGCCCGGTCTTCCCAGCGTCCCTGGGATTCCCAGCATCCCCGGTGTTCCGAGCATCCCCGGCATTCCCAGCGTCCCTGGTGTTCCCAGCTTCCCCGGCATGCCGGGTAACGGCAATCCCGGCTCCGGTGATCCGGGCAAGGGTGGTCCAGGGCCTCAGAAGCCGTGACCATGCGCGCTGATCTTGCTCGGCGTCGGCGTCAGCTGTCTGCGGTCATCTGGTGCGGATTGATCCTGCTGGCGACGGCGATGGGCATGCTGGCTAACGCTTATCGGCCCATCGACGACGTCGTCGCCTCTGCGCGGTTCTCGATCCTGCCGAGGGCCGCCAGCCAGACGCTGACGGTCGTGGAGATCGACTCCAGGAGCCTGACTGCCGCCAAAGCCTGGCCCTGGGATCGGCGGCGATATGCTCAAGCGATCGACAATCTGATGGCGGCAGGGGCGACCCTGGTGGCTGTCGACGTCGATTTCAGCGCGCCGTCGAATCCGGCCTCGGATCAGGCGCTGGCGGCTGCGGTGTCGCGTCACCCTGGTCAGGTGGCTTTGGCGACGTTCGAGCAGATGGAGTCTTACGGCGCCGGTGAGACGCGCAGATCAGGCAATCGTCCGATCGGGCCTTTGCTGAACGATGCTCTGCTCGCCTCGGTCAATGTGCCGGTCGATGCAGATGGACGCGTACGCCACTATTCTTACGGCGCTTCGGACGAGGCGCCGCCATCGGTCGCGGCCCTGCTGGCAGACGCTCCGGCACGTCAGGGCGCCTTCACCGTCGATTTTGGGATCAAGCAGAAGTCGATCCCGCATCTCAGTTTCGAGGACGTCTATCGCGGCCGCTTCGACCCTTCGCTCGTGCGGGGGAAAAAGATCCTCCTGGGGGCCACGGCGCTGGAGCTGGGCGACGAGTTCGCCACGCCTATCGGGCTCTTGCCCGGCGTCATCATTCACGCCCTCGCCTATGAGAGCATCGCTGACGGACGGGCCTTGATGAGCCTCAGCCCGCTGGCCCTGCTGATCCTTTGTGTGGTCCTTATCGCTGCGCTCCAGCCTGCCAGAAGCGGGGGAACGGCGCTGCGGCGGCTGGTTATGCGCCATGTCGCGATCGCCGCCCTGATCATTGTCCTGCCGGTCCTGCTCCAGGCCTGGGCGCCAATCAGCATCGACATCGCCGCCCTTCTCGGGACGCAGATTCTGATGGCGATCTGGGCGACGCGGGTCGAACTCTCCCGTCAGGCCCAGGCCATCATCCAGGCGCGCGAGGCGAGCCTGCTTCATCTAGCCATGCACGAGCCCGAGACGGGGCTTCCCAATCGCCGCGCCCTGTTGACGGACATCGATGAGACGATCGCCAAAGCTGAACTCAGTGTCGCTGTGTTCGCCGTCGGCGTGGATCGTCATGCGGAGATGCGAGGGGTCGTCGGTTACGACGTCGCCAACACGCTGATGGTCCAGCTTGCCGAGCGTCTGGCCGAGCTCGCCGATGTCGACTTGGTCGCGCAGATTTCGTCGTCGGTGCTCGCCTTTGCGCGCGCCGATCTGTCCGCCGATCTACAAGTCGCCCTAGCCCGATCGCTTCGCGCCGTGGAGACGACCTTTGTCGTCGAGGGCCAGCCGCTGGATCTGTTCGTTCGCATCGGCAGCGCGTCTCAAGAGCCCGGCTCGGCCAGCGGCGACGCCCTGATCGAGCGGGCGACGACGGCCCTCAATCAGGCCGATCTCTCGGAAGATCGTACGGTGCTTTATGACAAGGCGACCTTCGTCGATCCCGACAACAACCTCGCCCTGATGTCCGAGCTTCGCGACGCCCTGCGCACGAATGAGGTCAGTCTGCATTACCAGCCCAAGCGCAAGACGTCGGACGGCACGACGGCGTCTGTCGAGGCGCTCTGCCGCTGGCATCATCCGGTTCGCGGCCGGATCGGGCCGGACCTGTTCATCCCCATCGCCGAACAGACGGGCCAGATCCGGGCCCTGACGGAGTGGAGCATCGTCAAGGCGATCGAGGATCAGGCGGCAATGCGGGCCAGGGGCGTTCATATAGCGATCGCCCTGAACGTCTCGGGACGTCTCCTCGTAGACCAAGCGTTCCGGACGCGCGCGCTTCAGCTGATCGAGGGCTGCGACGCCGATCTGATCTTCGAAATCACCGAAACCGCCGTCATCGAGAACCCGAAGATCGCGGCCCAGGCGATCGCGGCCTATCGGGCCGCCGGGGTGAGGATTTCGATCGACGACTACGGAGCAGGTCTGTCTTCGCTCAGCTATCTGAAGATGCTGAACGCCGACGAGTTGAAGATCGACCGATCCCTGATCCTCGATGTGGTCGAGAGCGCGCGCGATCGCCTGATCATCAAGTCAACGGTCGATCTGGCGCATGGGCTGGGGATGACAGTGGTCTCCGAAGGCGTTGAAACTGCAGAAGTCTTCGACACCCTGGCCGCCCTGGGATGCGATACGATCCAGGGCTATTGGGTCTCAAGGCCGCTGCCGTTTGCGGACTTGGTGGATTTCATGTTGCGCAGCGACGCAGAATCCAGGCTGGCGCTAGCGCGTTAATCGGCAGAGGACGATGGCGCGGGTCGTAAGCGTTGGAGGCGGCGCGCTTCTCGTTTGCACCTCGTCGAGCTGAGTTGTTCCGTGGCCGCTGGCCGCTGGCCGCAGGTTGCTACGGCTCGGCCTCTGTCAGCATTCTAAAGTCCAGCGCTGCACGTCTCCGCATACAGGCTGTGCCAGCCTCCCCTCTCAGCGCATCATGTTCTTCCAGCGTCGCCGACTGACGCTTCTTAACGACAGGGGCGGCCATCACCCCGATATAAAATCGTCGTCGGGTTCTTGATTGCATAAAGCCTATGTGACGTTATCTCGTAACAAGTCACTTCCTCCCAGGCTGAGAGTTTTTCCATGCGTCCCTCAAGCGTCTCGCGATCCCTGCTCATGGCGGCGGCAGGCTCCACGATTCTGGCAGGCGCCGCCGCCGCGCAGTCCGCTCCGCAAGCCCCGGCGGAGTTGGGCGATATCATCGTCACCGGCGCACCCTATGGCATCAGCCAGCGGGCCTCGGTGATCGCGACGGACGTCGTGGACGAACAGACCCTGGCCACGGCGCCGGCGGCCTCGCTCGGCGATATGCTGAGCGGGCGTCCGGGCATCCGTTCGACCGACTTTGCGCCTGGCGCCAGCCGGCCCGTCATTCGCGGCCTCAGCGGGCCGCGCGTCCAGGTGCTGACCAACGGTATCGGCCTGATCGACGCGAGCTCTGTCTCGCCCGACCACGCCGTGGCCACCGATCCGGCCGAGGCCAATCGTATCGAGATCATCCGCGGGCCCGCGACCCTGGTCTATGGCGGCTCGGCCATCGGCGGCGTGGTCAATGTTCTGGACGATCGCATCCCCACCGAAATCCCCGAGGGCGGCGTGTCCGGCGTGGTCTCCACCCAGGCTTCCAGCGTCGATGACGGCCGCAGCGCCTTCGGACGCGTGACCGTCGGCGGTGGAAACTTCGCCTTCAACGTCGATGGGGTGAAGCGCAAGACCGACGACTATGACATCCCCGCCCCGGCCATTTCCGCCAGGCGCGCCGCCGCCGAAGGCCTTGCGCGCGAGGACACCGGAACCCAGCCCAACAGCTATACCGACCTGGAAGCCTGGGGCGTCGGCGGTTCCTACATCGGCGACAAGGGCTTCGCCGGCGTCTCCTATAAGAACACCGACAGCGAATACGGCACGGTCGCCGAGGAATCGGTCTTCATCAAGCTGAACCAGAAGCGGTGGGACGCGCGCGGCGAATACCGTTTCGACAGCGGGCCCTTCTCGGCCCTTCGCGGCTCCTACGGCCATGCCGACTACACCCACACCGAGTTCGAGGCCGTGGGCGAGCCGGGCACGATCTTCAACTCCGATGGCTGGGAAGGCCGTGCGGACTTGGTCCAGCGCGAACGCAACGGCTGGAACGGCGCCGTCGGGGTTCAGGCCCTGTCGCGTAACTTCGAAGCGATCGGCGAGGAGGCCTTCGTGCCCAGCGTCAAAATCGACGAACTGGGCCTCTATACAGTGCAGCGTCTGGACCTCGGCAACCATGGCTTCGAGGGCGGCCTGCGCTATGACCGGCGCGAACTCAGCGGCACGCCCATCGGGGGCGCAAGCGAAGTCACGCGCGAGTTCGACAACTGGTCGGCGTCCGCCGCCGCCTTCATCCGCCCGACCGCGGGCCTGTTCCTGGGCCTCAGCCTGGCCCACAATGAACGCGCGCCCAGCGAGGTCGAACTGTTCGCCGACGGCGTCCACATCGCCACCGCCGCCTACGAGACCGGCGACCTGACGCTGAACTCCGAGAAGGTGACGACGCTGGAGGGGACCGCCCACTATGACCGCGGCCGATTCACCGGCGACCTGCACGTCTATCACTCTTGGTATAACGGCTTCATCGACGAACGGCCGACGGGCGACCAGTTCTATTTCGAGGAAGAGGACGAGTTCTTCCCCATCTATCGGTTCGTCCAGACCGACGCGAAATTCTATGGCTTCGAGCTGGAAGGCGCCTATGCGCTTTGGCAGGACGGCGATCGCAAACTGTCGCTGGAAGGCGCGGCCGACTATGTCCACGCCCAGACGGGCTTCGGTCCGGCCGCGCGGATCCCGCCCTACTCCGTGACCGGACGTCTGGCTTGGACATCGACCAGGTTCGACGCCAGCGCCGAGGTTCGCCACGTCGGAGAACAGGACCGCGTCGCCAACGCGTTCGAACTGCCGACCGAAGACTACACCCTAGTCAACGCTTCGGTCGCGGTCCGCCCCTTCGCCCAGCAGAACGTCACCCTGTTCGCCGAGGCGCGGAACCTGACGGACGAGGAAGCCCGCGAACACGTGTCCTTCCTCAAGGATATCGCCCCTCTGCCGGGGCGCAACCTTCGGGTCGGCGTCGCCTACCGCTTCTGACGAACATCGAGAGCCTTCGGCGCAGCCTTGGTTGCGCCGAAGGCTCACACGCGTCGGCGAACGCGAACCGCCTCCGTGCGTTGATCGCCCATGACCGACAAAGAACCCCGCAAAGTCCCGATTGGCTACGAAGACCGGCCCGACAAGCCGACACGCGGCGCCTTTCGCATCACGGCCCTCGCCATAGCGGCCGCAGCCGTCGTCTTCCTGACGCTGATCGCTGTCGTCGTCATACGAAGCGGCGGGATTTAGTCGCGTTCCCGCAGCGGGCCGAGTTGCTGTTAAGAACAGCTCGCTCGGTCTCTCCCTGAGACGCCTAAACTTTTCGCAATAGGCGTGCCTGGCGTCAGCAAAGCGCAGTGAGTAGCCATCACTGACCGCTAAAGCACCACCTACGAAGCGTGTTTGAATATACGCTTCCTGATCGCTCACTTCATGCGGTCTCGCCTTTGGTGGACGTGATCTCCATGCATGACAGGCCAGTCGCTTCGCTGTTCACCTCGCTCAAATCTAGAAGGCGATGCTTTCTGAGGCTATAAGGATATCCTTATGTGTTTCTTGACTTCGGCGCCGGGTGCGCGTCTCATGAAAAGGTCGAGGTTCTGCGCGTCGCTTCCGGGCGATGCGGAGCTAAGAGGGAAGCCGGTGTGATGCCGGCGCTGCCCCCGCAACTGTGAGCGGCGAGCCGAAGGTCCATTTCGTGTCACTGACGTCTTCGGACGTTGGGAAGGCCGGACCTGAAGCCGTGACCCGTGAGCCAGGAGACCTGCCCCGACAGATAACGTCCTCCGGCGGGGTGTCCGGTCAGGCCGCATGAACGCCGCGACGGGACGACTGCGCGCGAGCGGTCGCGCGTCCCTGTCCGCTGTCTCGCCACAGCATCAACGGCAGAGACCATGGCGAGCAGCGACTTCACCTTCAGGATCAAGCGGACTGCGCTCGACGAAGACTATCGTCCCGCCGAGACGACCAGGATCACCACCAATTTCGCCAATCTGGCGCGAGGCGAGAGCCGCCGAGACAATCTGCGCAACACCCTGCGGATGATCGACAATCGCTTCAACTCGCTGGCGCATCACGACAATCCGAGGGGCGATCGCTACGCGCTGGAGCTTCAAATCGTCTCGGTCGAGATGAGCCTTTGCTCGGAGCGCGACGACGCCTTTCCCCTGATCGAAATCCTTCAAACGACGATCATCGACAGGGAGACGCGCCGGCGGATCGATGGGATCGTGGGCAATAATTTCTCCTCCTACGTTCGCGACTACGACTTCAGCGTGGTTCTGCCCGAACACCTGAAGGCGCATCCGAACGGCGGCGTGCCGGACGATTTCGGCGATCTGCACGGCAAGCTGTTCCGGCACTTTCTGGCGTCGGGCGCCTATCGCGACAACTTCGCCAAGCCGCCGATCATCTGCCTCAGCGTCTCAAGCAACAAGACCTATCATCGCACCGGCTTCGACCATCCCGTGTTGGGCCTGGAATACGCCAACGACGCCTTCTCGCCGACCGACCGGTATTTTGAGAAGATGGGGATGAAGGTTCGCTACTTCATGCCACCGGGCAGCGTGGCGCCGTTCGCCCTGTACCATATCGGCGACCTGACCGGCGGCTACACCGACCTCGAACTGGCCAGCACCATCGCCACGATGGAGACCTTCCAGAAGATCTATCGGCCCGAAATCTACAACGCCAACTCCCCGGCGACCGAGCAGTATCAGCCCAGCCTGAAGGCGCAGGACTATTCGCTGACCCGCATCGTCTACGACCGCGACGAGCGTAGTCGGCTGGCCGTCGAGCAGGGCCGTTTCGTCGAGGAGCGGTTCATCAAGCCGCACCGCGCCCGTCTCGATCAATGGTCGGCCGCCTTCGCCGCCGCCTGATCAGTTTCCAGATTTCAGAGCCTCCCCGCATGAAAACCCTTCTCCCGACCTCGACCGCCGGCAGCCTGCCCAAACCCGTCTGGCTGGCCGAGCCCGAGACGCTCTGGTCGCCCTGGAAGCTGCAAGGCGATGAACTGATCGAGGCCAAACAGGACGCCCTGCGCCTGTCGCTCGACGATCAACGCCGGGCCGGCATCGACATCGTCAGCGACGGCGAACAGACCCGCCAGCATTTCGTCACGACCTTCATCGAACACCTCGACGGCGTCGATTTCGAGAACCGCAAGACCATGCGAATCCGCAATCGCTATGACGCCAGCGTCCCGGTGGTCGTGGGCGCCGTCAGCCGTCCGAAATCGGTCTTCGTCGAGGACGCCAAGTTCCTGCGAGCCCAGACCGACCAGCCGATCAAATGGGCCCTGCCAGGGCCGATGACGATGATCGACACCCTGTATGACGACCATTACGGCAGCCGCGAAAAACTGGCCTGGGAGTTCGCCAAAATCCTCAATGAGGAGGCCCGCGAACTGGAGGCCGCCGGCGTCGACATCGTCCAGTTCGACGAGCCCGCCTTCAACGTCTTCTTCGACGAGGTGAACGACTGGGGCGTGGCGACCCTGGAGAAGGCGGCCGAGGGACTGAGGTGCGAAACGGCGGTCCACATCTGCTACGGCTACGGCATCAAGGCCAACACCGACTGGAAGAAGACGCTCGGCTCGGAATGGCGGCAGTACGAAGAGGCCTTCCCCAAGCTTCGGACCTCCAGCATCGACATCATCTCGCTCGAAGCCCAGAACGCGCGCGTGCCGATGGATCTGATCGAACTGATCCGGGGCAAGAAGGTGATGGTCGGCGCCATCGATGTCGCAACCGACACGATCGAAACGCCCGAAGAGGTGGCCGACACGCTGCGTAAGGCGCTTCAGTTCGTGGACGCCGACAAACTCTATCCGGCCACCAACTGCGGCATGGCGCCCCTGTCGCGCCGGGTCGCCAACGGCAAGCTGCGCGCCTTGAGCGCCGGCGCCGAGATCGTGCGCGAGGAAATGTCCCGCGACCTCTACTACGGCGCGGAAAGGTCCAAGTCGTGAGGGTTCGCCTGATCGACATGGTGTTCCCCGGCGACGCCAATCACCATGGCACCCTGTTCGGCGGGGTTGGTCTGGCCCATCTCGACAAGGTCGCCTTTCTGGCCGCGAGCCGTCATGCACGACGGGCCGTGGTGACGGCCGGATGCGAACGAATCGACTTCGCCGCCCCGGCCCGGATCGGCGAGATGGTCGAGGCGGTCGGCCGCGTCGTTCGGATCGGGCGGTCCTCGCTGGGCGTCGAAGTCGAATTGCACGCCGAAAGCCTGTTGACCGGCGAGCGCCGCCTGTGCACGCGCGGAGCCTTCAACATGGTCTCCTTGAGGCCGGCGGGCGATGATCATCCATTGGCGCCGCTCGATGAGGCAGGCGAAGCGGACGACGGCTGGCTCAGGACCGCAGAGATGGTCTTTCCCGGCACGACCAACCACTACGGCACCCTGTTCGGCGGCGACGCGCTCAAGCTCATGGGCAAGGCCGCCTTCGTCACGGCGACCCGCCATGCGCGCGAAGTCATGGTCATGGCCGCGACCAACCGCATCGATTTCAAGGCCCCGATCGACGGCGGCGACATGGTCGAACTGGTTTCGCGCGTGAAGATGGTCGGGCGCAACTCCCTCTCGGTCGAGGTGCAACTCTGGGCCGAACGCCTCCTGACAGGAGAAAGGCGACGCTCGGCCACGGCCGAGTTCGTCATGGTGGCCGTCGATAGCAACGGGCGGCCGATACCTGCGAAGGCCCTAAACCTCGTCGACGACGTCAAAGCGACCGGCTGAGATCTCCGCCGTCGTGCGGCAGTCGAGCTTCGGTGTAAATCATCCCCCGTCCCGCCTGGAGACATTGCTGAGACGTCGGTCCGCGAGCCTGCGGAAACGACATCTCAGCACCTGCGGATCAGAACCGCTTGGTCAGTTGCACGCCGTAGGTGCGCGGCTCGTTGACGAAGGCGGTCAGGTTGTTGAAGTCGATGGCGCCGATCACATTCTCTTCGTCCGTCAAGTTGCGGACGTAGGCGGCGGCCTCGATACCGCGCGACAGATCACGCCAGCCTGCGCGCAGCCCACCTTCGAAATGCGTGTCCTGCATGAACTCGACCGATTCATAGAGGAACAGGTTGAAGTTCTTCTGCATGACCCAGTCGGTCGAGGCAAACAGCTCCGTGTCAGCCCCCAGCGGCCTGACGTAGTTCAGCGTCAGGTTGGCGGTGTATTCCGGCGCCTGGGGGAAGGGATTGCCGTCGATGGCGGCGCGACGGGTGGCGCCCACCATGACGATGGGATCGGTCACGGTGCAGTTGGAGCCGCAGACGGCGACCAGCAGGTCCTTGTCCTTGATCTCGGTATGGTTCCAGGCGCCGCCGGCCGCCAGGCTGAAGCCCGCGCCCAGATCGATGTCTCCGTCCAGCTCCAGGCCGTATCCCTCGCCCTTCTTGGCGTTGATCAGGCGGTTGGAGTTGTCCGCGCCGCCGATGGCGGTGAACTGCATGTCGCTGACTTCATAGACATAGGCGGTGGCGTTGAAGCGCGCCCGGCCGTCCATCATCCGCGCCTTCAGACCCGTTTCGTAGGACATGACGGTTTCGGAGTTCGCCGTCGTCAGGACCGGCAGGTTGCGGCCCTGGATCGACGGGCCGCGATAGCCCTTGGCCACGCGGGCGAACAGGTTCAGGTCGTCGTTCACCTGATAGACCGCGCTGACGTCCCCGCTGACCTGCTGGTCCCCGACCGACACGGCGCCCTGGCCGCCAACGGGCGTTCCGACCACGATCCGGCCGTTGTAGTGGCGATTGTCATCGGTGTAGCGCAGACCCGCCGTCACCTTCAGCGCCTCGGTCACCTTGTAGCTGCCTTGGCCGAAGATCGACCAGGAATCGGATTTCTGCACGATATCGGTGATCTTGGTTGGGATCAGACCGCCAACGCCGTTGAACGTGCCGCTGACCAGGTTGAAGCGCTCGTCCCAATAGAAGGCCCCCACCTGCCAGCCGACCCGCCCGTCGCCGTTCGAGGCCAGGCGAAGCTCGTAGGTGTTCTGCAGCAGGTCGCTGGACAGGGTGCCGGTCTCGGAGTTGAACGGGGTCTTGTAGGAAGCGGTCGCCGGGGCGGTGGCCACGCCGCCGTCGATATCGCCGTCGCCCTGGGACCAGCCCTGATAAGAGCCGACTATGCCGGTCAGGGTCGCGGGACCGAAGTCATAGGCCACCCTCAACGATTCGGACGTCGTCTTCTGCTTCTGGAAGTTGTTGCGGCCGCCGTCGTAATAGACGGTGTCGCGGTCGAAGTTGTCGTTCAGCTTGTTGGAGCCCTTGGTCAGGGCGTTGGCGCGGTTCATTGTGCCCGTGCCGTCATAATCGCGGGCCTGCAGCGTCAGCAGGGTCGATAGCCGATCAGTCGGCGTCCAGGCGACATGGACGCGCGCGGCCAGATCGTCGAAGCCCCCCAGATCATCCTTGTCGGGATTGGCGAACGACGGATTATAGGCATTGTTCACCCAGTCGTCGCGATGGTTCCACAGGATGGCGCCGCGCACCTGAAGCGTGTCCGACGCCGGAAGGGTGACGGCCGCCTCGGCCCGGGTCGAACCCAGGTTGCCATAGGTCACCGAGCCGAAGCCGGTGAAGTCGTCCGACGGCTTGACGGTGTCGATCTTGACCACGCCTGCGGGCGTGTTGCGGCCGAACAGCGTACCCTGCGGACCGCGCAGCACTTCCAGCTGCTGCACGTCGAACAGGGGGAAGCCCTTCAGATAGACGCTCTCCAGCACGACGTCGTCCAGCACGACCGACACCGGCTGCGAGGCGGTGAAGTCGAAATCCACATTGCCCAGGCCGCGAATGTAGAAGCGCGGCGCGTAACGGCCGTTGGAGCTCTCGACCTGCAGGCTGGGCACGCGGCCCGACAGCGACAGGATGTCGGCGCCGCCGGCCGAAACCTCCTGCAGCGTCTGGGTGTTCAGGGCGGTGACGGCGAACGGCACGTCGCGGATGTTCTCGCTGCGGCGCTGGGCCGTGACCACGATGTCGTCGACGCCGGAGGGCTCAACGGCGGAGTCCGTCGTTTGGGCGAGAACCGAGCCTGCGCTCAACAGGGCGATGCCGCTGACGGTGGCGGCCAGAAGGGCTTGGCGAAGCATGGTCGAGATTTCCTTGGCGACAGGGGGAGGACTTGTCGCGCGACGCCGTAAAGCTTCACAGCCATTGCCGCCAGTGCAGAGCGGACCTGTTTCTTGAACCTTTGAAGACGCGGCCACACCCGTGTGACAATCTGTCTTTGGGCGGGGGCTGCAGGGTGCGGCGCCATTGTGCCGGGGCGCCCGAAATGCGAACCTGAACAGCTGCGTGAGTTCGCTCCGCACGTCCTCCTCGACATCGTTTGGATCGCGTATGCCTCTCGTCACGCTCTCCCGTCGCCGGCTGCTTCAACTCGCCGGGGCGACGGCGATCACGCCAGGGCTGATCGGCATGAAGCCTGCGCAGGTGATCGGCCGCGTGCTCGCCGTGTCGGACATGCACTCGGCCTATGAGCGAACCGCGCAGTTGCTGGGCGCCTTCGAGACCGAAGTCCGCGCCAACCCGGTCCCGCACGTCATCGCCATTGACGGCGACATCTTCGAACACGGAAATGTCGTCGCCGCGCGGTCTGGCGGCGTGGTCGACTGGGCCTTTCTGGCGGCCTTGCCGGCCATCGCGCCCACCGTGTTCAACCTGGGCAATCACGACAACGACTTGACCCCCGACCTGGCTGACGTCGTTGCGCGCTTGAAGGGTCTGGGGATCCATGTTGTCAGCAACATCGGCGATACGCGCACGGGCTCCGGCTATGCAGACCCGTCCGCGAGCCTGCCTTTCGGCCGCCGTTCGCTGCGGGTCGTAGGCCTGGCGACCAATGCGCTGACCACCTATCCCAAGGCGTCTCGCGAGCAGTTGTCGATCCCCGCCGCCGCCGACTGGGCGAGCGCCAATCTCGCCGGGGCTCTGGCCGGGGGCGATCTGGTCATGGTCATGAGCCACGCCGGGGTGACCGCGGACCGGGATATCCTGCCGCTGCTGCCGGACGGCAGCCTGATGATCGGCGGTCACAACCATCTGCTGTTCCAGCACAGACAGGGCCGCAGCGCCTATGTCCACACCGGTTCCTGGACTGCGGCCTATACGGCAGCCGAGTTTCTGTCAGACGGCTCGGTCACGGCCCAGTCGCGCGCCGTCGCGCGGGACGCCCCCGCCTCTCCTGCGTTGGCGGACCTGATCGCCGCGACTCTCGCCGCCAATCTGACCGACGAGGAACGAACCATTCTCGGAAAAAGCCCTCGCGCCCTTTCGCTGGGCGATACGGGTCGGCGTGTCGCCGCCGGACTGGCCCAGGCGGCCGGCGCCGACGCCGGCTTTATCGGCCACACCACCCTGGGGACCGGCGTCCCCGCCGGGCCGGTCAGCCGCTATGATTTTGATTCCATCGTCCGCTTTGACGGCAAGCTGATGATCGCCACGGTGTCACGCGCAGAGTTGGAACGCGTCATGGCTCGCGCCAATCAGGACCGCGCAATGCCCCTGGCCGACCGTAACGGTGACTTCCTCTATGCGGCGGTGGTTTCACCGAAAGCCGATCACGTTCGCATCGCCACAACCCACTGGTGCGCTATGAACCAAGGGGAATATTTCGGCGTAACGGGCCTTCGTTTCGAAGCGGTCGCTGAAGGGACCGTGAAACGCGCTGCAGCCGCCGCGCTCTTGAAGGTTTGAGCGCGCAGCCGCCACATACCTGGCCGCTGCCTGCAACCTGCCGGTTGGGCGGGGCAGATTTCACACGATGCCTTTGTAGCGGCGCCGATTTTGCTGCGTTTCACGCCTTTGTACGAGGGATACGGTTCGCAAATCGAGGGTAGATGTTGGGCAGCAAAAAGCCGCTGGATCGATGATCCCGCGGCTTTTTGTTATTTTGGGTGCGGGAGTAGGATTTGAACCTACGACCTTCAGGTTATGAGCCTGACGAGCTACCGGGCTGCTCCATCCCGCGGCAAACGGTAGTGTATCGAGAAGGAAGAACGGATCGAGAAGGACCGCGATTGCGGTTTTTGTTCATCATCGGCTGTCCGCCTGGTAGACCCGGCGGCGACCTACTCTCCCGCGCCTTGAGACGAAGTACCATTGGCTCTGGAGGGCTTAACGACCGAGTTCGGAATGGGATCGGGTGGGGAACCTCCGACATAGCCACCAGGTCAACCAGGGGGACAGCGGATGATGAGAAGACATTGTCTGAGATTGCTCTGGTCAAGGAGCAATCATCGAATGAGTTTTGCTGAGAAACGATCAAACCGATCGGATTATTAGTACCAGTAAGCTTCATGGGTCGCCCCACTTCCACACCTGGCCTATCAACGTGGTAGTCTTCCACGATCCTCAGCGAAGCCTTGTTTTGAGGTTAGTTTCCCGCTTAGATGCTTTCAGCGGTTATCTATTCCATACTTAGCTACCCTGCTGCACAGCTGGCGCCATGACAGGTACACCAGAGGTATGTCCATCCCGGTCCTCTCGTACTAGGGACAGATCCTCTCAAGCTTCGAACACCCACGGCAGATAGGGACCAAACTGTCTCACGACGTTCTGAACCCAGCTCACGTACCACTTTAAATGGCGAACAGCCATACCCTTGGGACCTGCTCCAGCCCCAGGATGTGATGAGCCGACATCGAGGTGCCAAACTTTGCCGTCGATATGGACTCTTGGGCAAAATCAGCCTGTTATCCCTAGAGTACCTTTTATCCGTTGAGCGATGGCCCTTCCACTCGGGACCACCGGATCACTATGGCCGACTTTCGTCTCTGCTCGACTTGTCAGTCTCGCAGTCAGGCGGGCTTATGCCATTGCACTCGACGACCGATTTCCGACCGGTCTGAGCCCACCATCGCGCGCCTCCGTTACACTTTAGGAGGCGACCGCCCCAGTCAAACTACCCACCACGCCATGTCCCGGGACCGGATAACGGCCCTCGGTTAGACGTCAACGACAGTAAGGGTGGTATTTCAAGGACGACTCCACCAGAGCTGGCGCCCCGGTTTCATAGTCTCCCACCTATCCTACACATACGGTCGCTAACGCCAAGGCGAAGCTATAGTAAAGGTTCATAGGGTCTTTCCGTCTGACCGCGGGAACCCCGCATCTTCACGGGGAATTCAATTTCACTGAGCCTATGCTGGAGACAGTGGGGAAGTCGTTACGCCATTCGTGCAGGTCGGAACTTACCCGACAAGGAATTTCGCTACCTTAGGACCGTTATAGTTACGGCCGCCGTTTACCTGGGCTTCAGTTCGACGCTTTCACATCTCCCTTTAACCTTCAGGCACCGGGCAGGCGTCAGACCCTATACGTCGCATTGCTGCTTCGCAGAGCCCTGTGTTTTTGCTAAACAGTCGCTACCCCCTGGCTTGTGCCACTCAGTCCTGCTTGCGCAAGGTGAGTCACGCTTATTCCGAAGTTACGCGTGCAATTTGCCGAGTTCCTTCAGCATAGTTCTCTCAAACGCCTTGGTATGCTCTACCTGACCACCTGTGTCGGTTTCGGGTACGGTCTCTGCTGGAGTTATTTCCTGGGACAACGCCCCCGCACACACAATCCAATAAGTGGGTACGAGTTAAGCCATCCGTCACTTCCAGCTGGTGCAGGAATATTTACCTGCTTCCCATCGACTACGCTTTTCAGCCTCGCCTTAGGGGCCGACTAACCCTGCGCAGATTAGCTTTACGCAGGAACCCTTGGTCTTTCGGCGAGAGTGTCTCTCACACTCTTATCGTTACTCATGTCAGCATTCTCACTTCCGATACCTCCAGCCAGGCTCACGCCTGACCTTCACCGGCCTACGGAACGCTCCGCTACCGCTTGCAGTAAACTGCAAACCCATATCTTCGGCGCACGGCTTGAGCCCCGTTACATTTTCCGCGCAGGATCGCTTGATCAGTGAGCTGTTACGCTTTCTTTAAAGGATGGCTGCTTCTAAGCCAACCTCCTGATTGTCAAAGCAATCCCACATCGTTTCCCACTTAGCCGTGACTTGGGGGCCTTAGATGATGGTTAGGGTTGTTTCCCTTTTCACGACGGACGTTAGCACCCGCCGTGTGTCTGCCCGATAGTTCTCTTGGGTATTCGGAGTTTGGTTAGTATTGGTACCGCTCGCGCAGCCCGCAACCATCCAGTGCTCTACCCCCCAAGGAATTCGTCGGACGCTCTACCTAAATAGATTTCGCGGAGAACCAGCTATGTCCAGGTTTGATTGGCCTTTCACCCCTATCCACAAGTCATCCCAGAATTTTTCAACATTCACGGGTTCGGTCCTCCAGTTGGTGTTACCCAACCTTCAACCTGCTCATGGATAGATCACCTGGTTTCGGGTCGTCATACGTCGAACTTAGCGCCCTATTCAGACTCGCTTTCGCTGCGCCTACACCTAACGGCTTAAGCTTGCTCGACACATGAAGTCGCTGACCCATTATACAAAAGGTACGCCGTCACCGCGCTTGGCGGCTCCGACTGCTTGTAGGCTTCCGATTTCAGGATCTGTTTCACTCCCCTTGTCGGGGTGCTTTTCACCTTTCCCTCACGGTACTTGTTCACTATCGGTCGTAGAGGAGTACTTAGGCTTGGAGGGTGGTCCCCCCATGTTCAGACAGGATTTCACGTGTCCCGCCCTACTCGAGTCTCTTGCTGTTTGATGACTACGGGGCTTTCACCCACTATGGCCGACCTTTCCAGATCGTTCGTCTTTATTTCACAAGAGCACTGGCCTGGTCCCGGTTCGCTCGCCACTACTACGGGAGTCTCGGTTGATGTCCTTTCCTCCGGGTACTGAGATGTTTCAGTTCCCCGGGTTCGCTTAATGAAGCCTATGTATTCAGCTCATTATACCTTTCAACAATCCGCCAATCGCTGCCCCGAAGAGCAGAGTTGGAAGACTGTAAAGGTGGGTTTCCCCATTCGGAAATAACCGGATCAAAGGGTGCTAGCGCCTCCCCGGTTCTTATCGCAGCTTGCCACGTCCTTCATCGCCTCTCTACGCCAAGGCATCCGTCAGAAGCCCTTCAACGTTTGATCGTTTCTCAGCAAAACTCATGCTTGGTTTATTCCGCCCGACTGGAAAGATGCCGGGGGACCAAGCCTGATTTTTGTCAGACAATGTCTTCTTCTCGAACAGAGACCTCAAAGCTCAGGGGAGCCGGTCACGTTCTTCCTTTACGATATCAATGCCAGCCGGCGAGCGCCGACGGGCAATTCTTGATGCGATCACAAGATCCTGGTGGAGCCAGACGGAGTCGAACCGACGACATCCTGCTTGCAAAGCAGGCGCTCTACCAACTGAGCTATGGCCCCATTCCATCAGGAATAGTGCGAAGCCCAGGAGAGCTGTCGGCGATGCCGTCTTGAGGCTGAGAACCCCCAGCGAACCAGAAGTCCTGGTAGGCCCGGGCAGACTCGAACTGCCGACCTTACGCTTATCAGGCGTACGCTCTAACCACCTGAGCTACGGGCCTATGGCAGCGACAGCCGGGTCATAGACACCCAGGCTCGCGATCGCGTCACCAACTCAACGACCCGTATGGTCGAGGCGTCGATGACGAAAGTGGAAAGAGAAACGGAGACGGCGGCGTTCCGCCGTTTGTGCCTAGCGCTATCGCATTGCTGCTTGAGCGCATCAGCTATTGGAGCCTCAATAGACAGTCTCGTGAGAGACGGCCTGGAGAAGCATCCTTAGAAAGGAGGTGATCCAGCCGCAGGTTCCCCTACGGCTACCTTGTTACGACTTCACCCCAGTCGCTGACCCTACCGTGGTCGCCTGCCTCCTTGCGGTCAGCGCAGCGCCTTCGGGTAGAACCAACTCCCATGGTGTGACGGGCGGTGTGTACAAGGCCCGGGAACGTATTCACCGCGGCATGCTGATCCGCGATTACTAGCGATTCCAACTTCATGCCCTCGAGTTGCAGAGGACAATCCGAACTGAGACGACTTTTAAGGATTAACCCTCTGTAGTCGCCATTGTAGCACGTGTGTAGCCCACCCTGTAAGGGCCATGAGGACTTGACGTCATCCCCACCTTCCTCCGGCTTAGCACCGGCAGTCCCATTAGAGTTCCCAACTAAATGATGGCAACTAATGGCGAGGGTTGCGCTCGTTGCGGGACTTAACCCAACATCTCACGACACGAGCTGACGACAGCCATGCAGCACCTGTGTCCTAGTCCCCGAAGGGAAAGCCAGATCTCTCTGGCGGTCCAGGCATGTCAAAAGGTGGTAAGGTTCTGCGCGTTGCTTCGAATTAAACCACATGCTCCACCGCTTGTGCGGGCCCCCGTCAATTCCTTTGAGTTTTAATCTTGCGACCGTACTCCCCAGGCGGATTGCTTAATGCGTTAGCTGCGTCACCGAAATGCATGCATCCCGACAACTAGCAATCATCGTTTACGGCGTGGACTACCAGGGTATCTAATCCTGTTTGCTCCCCACGCTTTCGAGCCTCAGCGTCAGTAATGAGCCAGTGTGTCGCCTTCGCCACTGGTGTTCTTCCGAATATCTACGAATTTCACCTCTACACTCGGAGTTCCACACACCTCTCTCATACTCAAGACACCCAGTATCAAAGGCAATTCCGAGGTTGAGCCCCGGGATTTCACCCCTGACTTAAATGTCCGCCTACGCTCCCTTTACGCCCAGTAATTCCGAGCAACGCTAGCCCCCTTCGTATTACCGCGGCTGCTGGCACGAAGTTAGCCGGGGCTTCTTCTCCGGGTACCGTCATTATCGTCCCCGGTGAAAGAATTTTACAATCCTAAGACCTTCATCATTCACGCGGCATGGCTGCGTCAGGCTTTCGCCCATTGCGCAAGATTCCCCACTGCTGCCTCCCGTAGGAGTTTGGGCCGTGTCTCAGTCCCAATGTGGCTGATCATCCTCTCAGACCAGCTACTGATCGTCGCCTTGGTGAGCCTTTACCTCACCAACTAGCTAATCAGACGCGGGCCGCTCTAAAGGCGATAAATCTTTCCCCCGAAGGGCACATTCGGTATTAGCACAAGTTTCCCTGAGTTATTCCGAACCTAAAGGCACGTTCCCACGTGTTACTCACCCGTCCGCCACTAACTCCGAAGAGTTCGTTCGACTTGCATGTGTTAGGCCTGCCGCCAGCGTTCGCTCTGAGCCAGGATCAAACTCTCAGGTTGAGTTGACTTCTGACCTAAGCATCGGACCGACCGAAGTCGTCCTTGGCATTAGTTCTACGTATTTTATTGACGAGTTCCCACGTCATCGATCCGAAGACCGACGCATGGTATCTTTTCAAAAAGACCGCAGATAGTCAGTGTCGTATGATGACCTCTAGGGTCATCGCAAGAACACCGCCGCCTGCGTTTCTCTTTCCAAATCAACAATGTCAAAGACCTGGAACCTCCGAAGAGGTCCGACCGTTTAGCGCCGTGTCGTCGGCGGAGGCGGCGATTTAGAGAACCGCAAACCCCGTGTCAACCGCTCTTTTCAGAGATCTTTCGGAGAGAAGAGCGAACCCTTCAGACCGCAAGAAACCACCGGAGGAAAGCGAGGCCTACCTCTAAAAACCCGTCGGCGATTCGATTGGAGCGCGGAACCTAGTGAAACCAACCGATGAAAGCAAGAAGTTTTTCAACTCTTTCTTCCGTGGGACCTTGGAGATTTTCATCCCCGCCGCCCCGTCGGCCAGCCCGTTTCCGAGCGAGGCGGCTCTATACGGAGAGGCGGATTTGTCAGCAAGCGGATTCTGACAGTCCGGGGGAAGTTTCTCGCAGACTCATGATCGTCGATCAAGAATCGCAGTCTTCAAGTCTAGCTGGGGTCCGCAAATCCAGGCGTTTCGCCTTCTCATGCCCCGCCGAGACGCGACATCAGCTCTGGATCCTGCTCTGAGGCCGCGACCTCATCATCGAAGGCGCGTTGGGCGCCCGGCTCTTCCGAGAAGATCGCAGGCTCGGACAGCCGCAGGCTTGAGACCCTATAGACATCGCCCTTCTGCTCGAGCGTGACGCCGCTACGGGCGTGGAGGATGCGGGCGTCCATCGTCATTGGGCTGGTCTCCTGTTCCGATGCAGAACGCACCAATCGGCCGGATGGCTCTCCTCAATCGCCAGAAAGACCGTCGACGAGGCGCGAGCGCAGCTCTTCGTCATCCAGTCCCTGCACGACGATCATTTTCGAGCGCGACTGTCCGCCGCGTCCCACGCTGATCGACGACTTCGGCACGCCAAGGCTTTTGGCCAGCAGCCGGATTAGGGCGTCGTTGGCCTCTCCCTCGATCGGACGGGCGCGGACGCGCACCTTGAGCACGCGTCGTCCCTCGGCGTCGGCCGCCCAGCCATCAATGCGATCGGCCGCAGCGCCGGGCTGCAGCCTTATGGGCAAGTTCGCCATGCCGTCCTCTACGGGCAAGAAAAAGGGCGCGGCTCCGATCGGCGCCGCGCCCTGTTCCGTATCGATTCGACCTGGGCCTCAGCCCAGGGCGGCCATCAGTTCCGGCACCACCGTCTTGTAGTCGCCGACCAGACCATAGTCCGCGACCTGGAAGATCGGGGCGTCCGCATCCTTGTTGATGGCGACGATGGTCTTGGAGTCCTTCATCCCGGCCAGGTGCTGAATGGCGCCCGAGATGCCGATGGCGATGTAGAGCGCCGGGGCGACCACCTTGCCGGTCTGACCGACCTGATAGTCGTTGGGCGCATAGCCGGCGTCGACCGCTGCGCGCGAGGCGCCGATGGCGGCGCCCAGCTTGTCGGCGAGCGGCTCCATCACGGCATGGAACTCGTCCGCCGAGCCCAGGGCGCGACCGCCCGAGACGATGATCTTGGCGGCGCCCAGTTCGGGCCGGTCCGACTTGACCATTTCTTCGGACACGAAGGCCGTCTTGGGCGCATCGGCGCCGGCGACGCTCTCGACCGGGGCCGAACCGCCCTCAGCCGCGGCGGCGAAGGCGGTCGGGCGCACCGTGATCACCTTCTTGGCGTCGGCAGACTGGATCGTCTCCAGCGCATTGCCGGCATAGATGGGGCGCACGAAGGTGTCGGCCGACACCACCTCGATGATGTCCGAGATCGGCGCGACGTCCAGCTTGGCGGCCAGACGCGGGGCGAAGTTCTTCCCGTCCGTGGTCGCAGGCGTCAGGATGGCGTCGTAGCTCCCGGCCAGCGGCAGGACGGTCGCCTCGACCGCCTCAGCCAGCATCTTGCCCAGACCGGCGCTATCAGCCAGCAGCACCTTGCGGACGCCCGCGATCTTGGCGGCGCTATCGGCGGCGGCCTGCGCCCCCTGCCCCAGGACCAGGACGTCCACATCGGACGACAGGCCCAGCGCGGCTGTCACGGTCTTGTGGGTGGTGTCGCGAACGGTCGAACCGTCGTGATCGGCGATGACGAGGACAGCCATATTACAGCGCTCCCGCAGACTTGAGCTTGGAAACCAGTTCGGCCGCATCGGCCACCTTGACGCCGGCCGACCGTTTGGGCGGCTCGGTGACCTTGATGACCTTCAGACGGTCGGCGACATCGACGCCGTAATCGGCGACCGCCTTCATGGCGATCTCCTTCTTCTTGGCCTTCATGATGTTCGGCAGGGAGGCGTAGCGCGGCGTGTTCAGCCGCAGGTCCACCGTCACCACCGCCGGCAGTTCGGCGGCGATCGTCTGCAGGCCGCCATCGACCTCGCGCGTGACCGTGGCTTTTCCGCCGTCGATCGCCAGTTTCCCGGCGAAGGTCGCCTGGGGCCAGTCCAGCAGGGCGGCCAGCATCTGGCCGACCGCATTGTTGTCGCCGTCGATCGACTGTTTGCCCATCAGGACCAGATCGGGCTTTTCTTCCTCGACCACCGCCTTCAGCAGCTTGGCGACCGCCAGCGGCTCGAGATCCGTGTCCGACTGGATCAGCAGACCCCGATCCGCGCCCATGGCCAGCGCCGTGCGGATGGTTTCCTGCGCCTGGGTGACGCCGATTGAGACCACGACGATTTCCGTCGCGGTGCCGGCGGCATGGTGTTCCTTGCCTTCCTTCAGACGAACCGCCTCTTCGACGGCGATCTCGTCGAAGGGGTTCATGCTCATCTTGACGTTGGCCAGATCGACGCCCGACTGATCCGCCTTGACGCGGGCCTTGACGTTATAGTCGATCACCCGTTTGACGGGGACGAGTACCTTCATGGGTCTATCCGTGAAATCGCCTGAATGTGTGGGCAGGACATGGAGCGGTCGCGAAGGCCTGTCAACGTAACGCGGGGTCAAGCTGCGGCTTCGATCCCTATCCAACGGACCACGAGATGAAGCGTTTCCTGACCTTTCCCCGCCTGGCGATGATCTTCTTCGGCCTGTTCGGCATCACCGTCGTCGGGATTTTCGCCTTGCAGGACTACTGGGTCGCGCCCGGCAAACGCTGCGAGGCGGCGGGCAAATGGTACGATATGGAAAGCCGCATCTGCGCCCAGCCCATCTCCATCGCCCAGATCACCGGCCGTCCCAATGGCGTGTCGCGCGCCGAGGCTTCGGCCGAGAAGAACCGCGAGCTGGTTCGGATCGAACAGGATCTCGCCGCCCAGAGCCGCGCCCGCGCCGCAGAGGCCGAGCGTCAGAAAGCCGCACTGGCGGCGGCGCGTCCCGCCGCCTGACCGGTTTCGCCTAGCGGGTCGCGCCGGGCTTCCATTTGATGTCGCTGGCCCCGTTGGCGTTGGCGCGCCGCGCGGCGACGAACAGATGGTCGGACAGGCGGTTCAGATATTTGACCGCCTCGACATTCACGGCCTCGCCGTTCTCGATCAGACGCACCGCCTCGCGTTCGGCCCGTCGGCAGACGGTGCGCGCGACATGCAGATGGGCCGACAAGGGCGCGCCGCCCGGCAGGATGAAGCTGTCGAGCGCCTTCAGGCTCTCGTTCATCCAGTCGATTTCCTGCTCCAGCCGCGCAACCTGGCTCTCGACGATGCGCAGGGCCTCCCAGGCCGGCGGCGGGTCCAGAGGCGTGGCCAGATCGGCGCCCAGGTCGAACAGCTCATTCTGAATCCGACCCAGCATGGCGTCGATCCGGTCGTTCTGACCGCTGTTCAGCCGGGCGACCCCGATCACCGCGTTCAGCTCATCCACCGCTCCATAGGCCTCGACCCGGGCATCGCTCTTGGACACCGGCGCGCCAGACGCCAGCCGCGTGCGACCGTCATCACCCGTGCGAGTGTAGATCTTGTTCAGCGTCACCATGATCAGGCCCCCTGCGTCGCCTTCCACATCATGCCGACGACCAGCAGGATGACGGCCACCGCCTGAAGCCCGACGCGCAGGCGCATCAGCTTGTTGGAATGGCTGCTCGCATAATCCCCGCCCCGGAACAGCGAATAGAGACCGAACCCCAGAGTGATCGTCACGGCCAGAATCGCGAGGATGATCAGAATGTCGAAAATCTGCATGCCGTTGTTCTAGACCCGGATCGGCTTCACGCGCCAGCACAGCGCATCGAACGTTCTGCGAGCGGTTTTAAGGCTCAGCTGACCGGACTTCATCGACCACGGGTATTTTTGTTGGTCCAGCTAAGCCATTTGGTGACGATTGAAGCTTAGGGTCATCGCCATGACTGATCGCGCCGTTCGCAACCTGGAGCTTTTGAGAGGCTCGGCTTCCACCGCTCGCGTGCTGAACCTGCTGCGCGTCTGGGAAGAGAATGGCGACAGCGCTTTCGACGGCGCCGTGCGCAACCCCGATTGGGCCGCGCGCCCGATCTTCCGCACGGCGGCTCTGAACCGCGCCCTCATCATCAAACATCGGCTGCGGCGAAACGAAACCGACCTATTCAACGGCCGACGCCAAGTGGCCACCAAGGTGGTGATGCCGATCGACGATGCGGATTTGAAGACCGGCGGCCGATACGTCTTCGTCAACCAGATCGGCTTCGAGCGCGTCATGATGGAGGCGTTCGGCGTTCCCGCGAACCATCCCGACATCGAGACCCTGCGACTGATCGACAAACTTCCGTCGCTGGATCCGTTTCTTCTGCGAGAACAGCTTCGACGCGGCGGGTTAGATCCCGCGCCCTGCTACTTCTCTATCAGCGACAGCGATCTTCAGCGGATGCTGACCTTCGTGCGTAACGAAATCGAACCGCTTGTGACGCTGAGCTTTGGCGGCGACACCATCGCGGTAAACTCGGATTCGGCCGGGCGGATGGCGTCCAAGATTCTGTCGAACACGCCGGGCGATCAGCTGGACGCCCTGCGGCTGACCCTGCGTCTGGCGCCCGAGCAGTATCAGGAGGGCGTTTTCTGCTGGAAAGGCTTCCTCTATTACAAATGGACGCTCGCGGCCCTGCTGGGAGAGGTCGCCGCGGTCGCCGAGGCTGTGCGCACCATCAAGCCGGTCGGCAAGGTGGACCACGCCGCGAAGGAATACCTCACCCGAAGCCGCGATGTGCTGCGCGGTCGCATCATCAAGACGTGCGACGAAGTCAGCCGCACCCTGCGCATCTATGACGACGCCTACGCCAAACTGACCCAGGAAGGCCGTCCGATCGCCTTCCGCGACTTCCTGCTGGACGCCCCGTCCATGTTCTCGAAACTGGGCGACCAGCTGGGTGCCGTCCAGCATATCGTCAGCTACTGGCGCTTCCGTTTCGGCCCGTCGGCCGCTCCGGTGAACGTCGAGGAGTTGATGGACATCTTCATGGACTTCGAAACCGGCCTGCTGGGCCGTGGCGAAGTTCCCGATGACATCGGCATGATCGCCGCCTAGCCCGATCCTAGTGCGCGGCGTCCCAGTTCGACGCCGCGCGGGCATCCACCACCAGCGGCACTGACAACGCCACGGCCGGATCCGACGCGTTTTCCATCACGCGTTTGATGACGGCGATGGCGCGGTCGGCCTCGGCTTCCGGCGCCTCGAACACCAGTTCGTCGTGGACCTGAAGCAGCATGCGCGTGCTGAGGCCTGCGTTGGTCAGGGCGGCGGGCATGCGGATCATGGCGCGGCGAATGATGTCGGCGGCCGCGCCCTGGATCGGGGCGTTGATGGCGGCGCGCTCGCCGAACTGGCGCTCGGCGCCGGACTTGGAGTGAATGGCCGGGATGTGGATTCGGCGGCCGAAGACGGTGGAGACGAAGCCCGTCTGGCGCACCTCGGCCTTGGTCTTGTCCATGTAGGCGCGGATGCCCGGGAACCGTTCGAAATAGGTCTTGATATAGGCCCCCGCCTCGCCCTGATCGATGCCCAGCTGATTGGCCAGGCCGAAGGCCGAAATGCCGTAAACGATGCCGAAGTTGATCGCCTTGGCGCGACGGCGGGTCTCGGACGGCATGCCCTCGACCGGCACACCAAACATTTCCGACGCCGTTGCGGCGTGAATGTCGAGCCCCGCCTTGAAGGCGCGCTTCAGCTCGGGGATGTCGCCGATATGGGCCAGCAGGCGCAGCTCGATCTGGCTGTAGTCGGCGCTGATCAGGACATTGCCGGGCGCAGCGATGAAGGCCTGGCGGATCTCTCGGCCGGTCTCGGTGCGGATCGGGATGTTCTGCAGGTTGGGATCGCTGGACGCCAGGCGGCCCGTGGTGGCGGCGGCCAGTTGATAGCTGGTGTGAACGCGGTCGGTCTTGGGATCGGCCGCCGCGGTCAGGGCGTCCGTGTATGTGCCCTTCAGCTTCGACAGCTGGCGCCAGTCCAGGATCGCGCGCGGCAGATCGTGGCTGAGCGCCAGTTCCTCCAGCACGCTGGCGTCGGTGCCCCACTGACCCGAGGCGGTCTTCTTGCCGCCTGGCAGGTTCAGTTCGCCGAACAGGATCTCGCCGATCTGGCGCGGCGAGCCGATGTTGAAGGGGCGCCCGGCGATCTCATGGGCCTGAGCCTCCAGCTCGGCCATGCGCAAGCCGAACTCGCTGGATAGCCGCTTCAGCCGGTCGGGATCGATGCGAACCCCGTTCAGCTCCATGTCCGCCAGCACCGTGGGCATGCCGCGCTCCAGCGTTTCATAGACGGTGGACAGGCCCTCACGTGCCAGACGGGGTTTCAGAATGCGCCATAGCCGCAGGGTCACATCCGCATCCTCGGCGGCATATTCCGAGGCGGGTTTCAGCGCGACGTGCTTGAAGGATTTCTGGCTCTTGCCCGTACCCGCCACGCTCTTGAACGGGATCGGCTCGTGGCCCAGGTGCAGGCGCGCCAACTCGTCCATGCCGTGCCCGTGCAGTCCGCCCTCCAGCACATAGGAGACCAGCATGGTGTCGTCATAGGGCGCGACGCGGATGCCCCGACGCACCATGACGGCGATGTCGTATTTGGCGTTCTGAAGCACTTTCAGGACCGACGGGTCTTCCAGCAGCGTCTTCAGCTTCGCCAGGGTCGTGGGCTTGTCCAGCTGATGGATCGGCTCGGGCGCCTCGCCCGTTTCGCCAAATAGTCCGCCCTCGCCGGACTGCGGCTCGTGCTCGTGCGTCAGGGGGATGTAGCAGGCCTCGTTCGGCCCCACCGCCAACGACACGCCGCACAGACCCGCGTGGGTCGCCGACAGCGTGTCGGTCTCGGTGTCGAAGCCGACTACGCCGACCTCGGTCGCGCGCGCGATCCAGCGATCCAGCGCCTCTTCGGTCTGGACGCATTCGTAAGCCGCGTGATCGAAGGTCTGAACCTCGGCCGGGCCTTCGACGACCTGGCCGTAGCGAGGGGTCGCGACCGGCGCGTTCAGGTTCGTCGCGCGCTTGGGCGCAAAGGCCGAGACGTCGCTGGGCCCGGCCTTGCCGTCGCCGACGCGGCGCTGCAGCGAGCGGAACTCCATCGTCTCCAGAAAGGCCGACAGGATCGCGGGATCGGGATCGCGCACGGCGAAATCGTCGATCGCCTCGGGCGCCGGCGCATCGCAGGTCAGGCGCACCAGCTCGCGCGACAGACGGATCTGGTCGGCGAAGTCGATCAGAGTCTGGCGGCGCTTGGGCTGTTTGATCTCACCGGCATTGGCCAACAGGGTGTCCAGATCGCCGTATTCGTCCAGCAGCTGCGCCGCCGTCTTTGGTCCGATGCCTGGCGCGCCGGGGACGTTGTCGACGCTGTCGCCGATCAGGGCCTGCAGATCGACCATCTTCTCAGGCGCAACGCCGAACTTTTCGAAGACCTCAGGCTCGGCCAGACGCCGGTCCTTCATCGGATCCCACATCACGACGCCGCCGCCGATCAGCTGCATCAGGTCCTTGTCCGACGAGACGATCACCGCCTCCCCGCCCGCATCGCGCGCCTTGCAGGCATAGGTCGCGATCAGGTCGTCGGCCTCGTAGCCGGGCAGTTCGACGCAATGCACGCCGAACGCCGCCGTCGCCTCGCGCACCAGCGGAAACTGCGGGACCAGATCCTCGGGCGGTGGCGGGCGATGGGCCTTGTACTGATCGTACAGGGTGTTGCGGAACGTCTTTTCCGAGTGGTCGAAGATGGCCACCAGGTGCGTCGGACCATCGGCGCCCTTCATGTCCTTCAGCAGCTTCCACAGCATGTTGCAGTAGCCTTGGACCGCGCCGACCGGCAGGCCGTCGGACTTTCTCGTTAATGGCGGCAGGGCGTGATAGGCGCGAAAGATGTAGGCCGAGGCGTCGATCATCCACAGACGCAGCGCAGGGCCGTCCTGCGTCATCTGGCGTTCGGTCTCTGGATTTTCGTGCGCGGTCGTCTCGGTCATGGCCGGAACATAGGGCTCCTACGCCCCCGCGTCAGCGTCAGAATTCGGTCCAGCTCGATCCCGGATCGCGTTGACCCGGCTGGGCCTGCTGCTGGCCCCAGGACACGACCATGAAGGCCTTGTGGCTGCGGATGCGATAGGTGCCGATCATCGGCACCACCGCGCCCAGCGGCGCACCGGTCTTGGCTTCGTAGAGGAAGCCGGAAAATTCGGCGACCCCGACCCGGTCCCGGTGGCTGTAGACCGACAGTTCCGGCAGGGAGACGACGTTGAAGGTCTCGTTGATCGGGATCCGCATCTCGGGAATGCCGAAGACGCGCCGCATCTGCTCCAGCGACAGGGCGCCGGCGCGGATCTCGAACACGGCGTTCGCCTCGTCCTTGTTGCGGGCCAGGCTGAAACCGGCGTCCGAGATCGCGCCGCGTATCGCGCTGACGGCGTAGCGTGTGCCCTCGCCCTGGAAATAGGCGTCGTCGATGAAGACCGAAGCGCCCGTCGGCAATGGCAAGACCAGTCCCTCGACCGCCCGGTCCGAGGCGCGCGCCAAGAGCAGTTGCTCCGTCGCCGTGCGGCCGGTGTTGCTTTCGGTGGTCGAGGCGCAGGCCGACAGCACGACCGCCGCAACCGTCAGCAGAGCCGCCGTCCGGGCCGTCATCACCAGGCGCCGACGTTCGGCATGGAGGCCCAGGGCTCGGCCGGCGCCAGCGGCGCGCCTTCCTGGAGCAATTCGATGGAGATGCCGTCGGGCGAGCGGACGAAGGCCATGTTGCCGTCGCGCGGCGGACGGTTGATCGTCACCCCGCCGTCCATCAGCGTCTGGCAGGCGGCGTAGATGTCATCGACCTTATAGGCCAAGTGACCGAAGTTGCGGCCGCCCTGATACTCTTCCGGATCCCAGTTGAAGGTCAGTTCGACCTCGGGGCAGCGTTCCGCCGCCGACTGTTCCAGATTCTCGGGCGCGGCGAGAAACACGAGCGTGAACCGGCCCGCCTCGTTCTCGGTGCGGCGCACCTCCTGCAGACCCAGAAGGTCGCAATAGAAGTGCAGCGAGGCGTCGATGTCCTTTACCCGGACCATGGTGTGCAGATAGCGCAAGGTTCGTCTCCGTCCGAACAGCGTGTCAGCCGTCTATAGACCCAACCGCCGCACCGCGACTGAACTGAGGTTACGGTCTCAGTGGGCCTCGGGCGCGCGGGCGGCGGGGCTCAGATATTCGTTCTCTTCGTGGGCCTGGGCCGACAGGACGAAACGCCGGTCGCAATAGCCGCACTCGATGAAGTCGTCCTCACCCATGTCCATATAGACTAGCGGATGACCCAGGGCCCCGCCGCCGCCGTCGCAGGCCACGCGTTTGGTCGAGACGACGATCTCTTCGGGCGGCGGGATGATGGCGTCGGAATGGCGGGGAGGCATGGTCCGGTCCGGGTCTGAAAGGCTTGCGGGCTTCCTAGGCGGCGCAGGCCGGAAGGTCAAACCTCGGCGGTCCGGCGACCCAGCAGCCGGTTCAGCATCGCCTTGCGCTTCTTGAACAAGGTCAGGCCCAGACAGGCCGCGCCGACCCACAGACCGATCTCGCCGATCAGCAACAGGGCGGCGCCGGCGATGGCGGCATGCGTCATCTCGATCTGATCGGTCTTGCCCGCCAGCAGCGTCAGTCCTCCACCAATATAGCCAGTGGCGCAGACCGCCATGGCGACGAAGCCGATCAGGCGAGTGCGGGTCAGAGGCGTCTTGGCTTTTTGAACGGGGGTCACGGCGATCTCCATCAAGTTCGGTTGTCTTTATGACAAGCAAACTAGACATACTGATTGGTGAGGTCAAGCACCATTGACACATGGACAGGTCTGCTTGTCTGATGCTGTCGGCGAGACAGGTTGGCGATTGTGATCGCGCGCCCTACCTATGCCGCTCGCCGTCCCGTCCGAGTGAATAGCCGATCATGTCAGAGACCCTCGCCCTGCCCGACAACGCCATCGAGGTGCGGGGACTGAAGAAGACCTATGCCGGGTCCAAAAAAGCTGCTCCCAAGACGGCCTTGCGCGGCGTCGATCTGGTCATTCCGCGCGGCTCAGTCTTCGGCCTGCTGGGCCCGAACGGCGCAGGCAAATCGACCCTGATCAACATCCTGGCCGGAGTGGTGAAGAAGTCCGAAGGCTCTGTGACCATCTGGGGCCGCGACATCGACAAGGAGCCGCGCGACGCCGCCGCCGCTCTGGGCGTCGTGCCGCAGGAGATCGTCGCCGACGTCTTCTTCACCCCGCGCGAATCGCTGGAGGTGCAGGCGGGCTTTTACGGCGTGCCTAAGGACGAGCGCCGGTCCGACGAACTTCTGGCCGCGCTCGGCCTGTCGGACAAGGCCAACGCCTATGTCCGCGCCCTGTCCGGCGGCATGAAGCGCCGCCTGATGGTGGCCAAGGCCCTGGTCCACAATCCGCCCATCCTCATCCTGGACGAGCCGACGGCCGGCGTGGACGTCGAACTGCGTCGCCAGCTGTGGGCCTACGTCCGCCGCATCAACGAAGAGGGGGTGACCATCGTCCTGACCACCCACTATCTCGAGGAGGCCCAGGAGCTTTGCGACACCATCGCCATCGTCAACCGGGGCGAGGTGGTGGCCTGCGAGCCGACGCCGCAGCTATTGCGCCGTCTGGACAGCCGCAATGTCGTTGTGACCCCGGAAACGCCCCAGGCGACGCCGCCGGTGCTGGCCGGTTTCGAGGTTACGCCTCGTCCGGGCGGCGCCTTCGCGGTCGCCTATAAGAAGGGGCAGTCGTCGGTCGAGCAGGTCATCAATGCCGTGCGCGCCGCCGGCGTCACCATCGCCGACATCACCACCGAAGATCCGGACCTGGAAGACGTCTTCCTGGCCCTGACCTACGGCGACACGTCACGGGTCGACCCGACCAGGGACTAATCGACCTCGGCCAGGAATTCGAAGATCGCCGCCTTGGCGTCGGCCTCGTCCAACATGGGCGCGTGGCCGATGCCGGGAACCTCGACACAGGTCATGGTCGGGGCCGCCTTCTTCATCCGCGCGGCGATGTCGGCGCTCAGCAGATCCGAGGCAGCGCCCCGCACCAGCAGCGTCGGCTTCTTCTTCGCCAGGCGTCGGAACATGGGCCACAGGTTCGGGACCAGCGCCTTGGCCCCGGCCGCGCGGATCGGCACGGCGATGTCGGGGTCGTAGTCCAGCCCGATCTCGCCGTCGGGCTGCTGGCGGAAAATTCGCCGGGCGAAGGCGTCCCAGTCCGCATCCCTATAGTGCGGAAACGCCACCGCATTGATCCGTTTTGCATAGGCCGCCGCATCGGCCCAGGAGCCGATCTCGACGGACTGGCCGCTGTAGGCGGCGATGCGCGCCAGACCTTCCGGCGCCACCTCCGGCCCGATGTCGTTCAGGATCGCCGCGACCACCGCCTTGGGCCGCATCGCCGTCAGCGCCATGGTGATCAGCCCGCCCATAGAGGTGCCGATGAAGACCGCTCTATCGATCCCGGCCTGTTCCATCAGGGCCAGCACGTCGCGCGCATAGACGTCGGGCATATAGGTCATGGGGTCGGGCGCACGATCCGACAGCCCGCGCCCTCGCACATCCACCGCCAACACCCGCCGGCCGCTCTGGGCCAGAAGCGGCGCGATGGCCTCGAAATCGGCGCTGTTGCGGGTCAGGCCGTGGATGGCGATCACGGGCGGGCGGGCGACGCCGGGACCGGGCGCATAATCCCGCGCAAAGAGCGTGAGCCCATCCGGCGAGGTCCAGCGGCGTTCAACGAATGGATAGGGCGCGCTCATTGGCGATTTCCTCCGATTTTGGATCAGAGTAATTCACCAGCCGAGGAAATGCGACGCCCGGTCCTAGAGACCGACCACATCGCGCACGAAAGCGTCCAGATCGCCGCCTTCGAAGAGGTAGCCCGCCACCGCGGCCCGCTCTCCGGCCTGCAGATCCCGCTTCTGATCGCCGATGATGAAGGACTGCTTCGGGTCCAGATCATGCTCTTCGATGGCGCGCAGCAACATGCCCGGATTGGGCTTGCGATCAGGGTGGTCGGGATGGCGATAACGCGCCTCGATCGCTTCGGGATGGAAGGGCGCGGAATAGACGCCGTCGATGATCGCCCCCTCTTCGGTCAGTCGCGCGACCAGCAGATCGTTGAAGGCGTTCATCGTCTCTTCGCTGAACAGGCCCCGCGCCACGCCAGACTGGTTCGTCACGATCACGGTGCGATAGCCGGCCTGGTTCATCCGCCGCACCGCCGCCGCCGCGCCGGGGATCAGCTTCAGGTCCTCAGGCCGATGCGGATAACCGCTGTCCTCGATCAGCACCCCGTCCCGATCCAGAAAGGCGGCGGGCCGGCCGGTCATGCGTCGCTCCGAAGCAATTCCGAAAAGGCGGTCATCAGGTGATAGAGGCTGGACGCCGGCGCCGCTTCATCGTGCGAGCGGCAGTCGGCGTCGTAGCTGTCCACCCATAGGCCCGGCACGGCGGTCGCCAGATGCGTGTCGAACACGGCGGCGATCAGTGCCGAAACGCCGGTGTCGCCAAAACTCAACCCTGTGCGAATGGCCTCGGTCTGGGACCACAGACGCCGCCCGCCATCCAGCACCTCTCCCGCCGGGCCGATCTCACGGATGGCGAATCCGTCGCGATAACCCTGCGCCGCCGCCCGACGATGCAGCGCCGTGGCCAGATCTGAATCGTCCCCGGCCTGCTTAAGCAGCCAGGCCCATTCTTCGAGGTGGCCTGGCTCGATCACATAACCTGTCGCTGGATCGGCGGACCAATCCTCGGTGAAATATTCGCGGATCGCGCCGTCGATCAGGAAGCGGTGTTTGCACAGGTCCAGCGACACCCGCGCCGCCGCTTCGAACGCTGGGTCGGGCGCAATCGCCTGCCAAGCCAGCATCGCCTCCAGCATATGCATGTGAGGATTTTGCCGACGCGGCAGGCATGGCGGCAGGGCCTCCGCCCATCCCCAATGCGAAGACGCCATCAACCGATCGATCGCAGCCAGCGTCTCAAGCGCCAGAGGCCGCGCTCGCGCATCACCCAGGACGCGGTGCGCCGCCGCGAGCGCGAACAGGACGAAGGCCAGGTCGTAAAGATCAGGCGTCTCATCGACCACCACGCCGTCGTCATCGGTTGCCGAGACCCAAAGGCCGTCGTCACGTCGGCGATCGGCTATCAGTTGATCCAGCCCGGCCTTGGCCACCGCACGGCCCTGCGCCCAGCCCAAGGCGGCCGCTTCGCAGAAGACATAGACCTGGCGTGCCTGAACCCGCGTGCGGCGACCAAGACCGGTCACCGGCCGGCCGTCGAAATCCAGCTGCTCGAAGAACCGCCCATCGGCGTCCACGCCCCGCTCGGCCCACAGCGGCAGGGCATGGTCGAACAGCCAGTTCGAGACCCTGGTCCGGGCGGCGGAAAGCGTCGTCATGGCGCTGGCTTAAGACGCAAGCCGACGGGCGCCAAGACCTGTGTGCGGTAGCAAAGGGCAACGCGATGTGACGCCGCGCGATTTGGCCCGCGCGCCCGATCTTGCTAGGACGACCCGACATTCGCGGCCCGCCTGTCCGGCCGCCGCCCCCGATCCCCCGTGGAGAGCGTCCCCCATGATCCCCTTCATAGACCTTCAGGCCCAGCGCCAGCGCCTCGGCGGCAAGATCGAGGCCGCCGTTCAGGAAGCCGTCGTCGGCGGCGCTTGGGTGATGGGCCCGCAGGTCCGCCAGTTCGAGGCCGACCTCGCCGCCTTCGGTCAGGCCAAACACGCCTTGGGCTGCGGCAACGGCACCGACGCCCTGATCCTGCCGTTGATCGCCTGGGGCGTTCGCACCGGCGACGCCGTCTTCTGCCCCAGCTTCACCTTCACGGCCACGGCCGAGGTTGTGCCGTGGCTGGGCGCCTCGCCCGTTTTCGTGGACGTTGACGCCCACACCTACAATATGGATCCGGCCAAGCTTGAGGCGGCCATCGAAGCGGTCAAGGCTGAAGGTCGCCTGACGCCCAGGGTGGTCATTGCCGTCGATCTGTTCGGTCAGCCGGCCGACTATCCCGCCATCCGCGCCATATGCGACCGCCATGGGCTGAAGCTGATCTCGGATTCGGCGCAGGGCTTCGGCTGCACCCTGAACGGCGACCATCCGCTGAAGTGGGCCGATGTCACCACGACCAGCTTCTTCCCGGCCAAGCCCCTGGGCTGCTACGGCGACGGCGGTGCGGTGCTGACCGACGACGACGATCTGGCTCAGGAAATGGATTCCCTGCGCGTGCACGGAAAGGTCGTCGCCAAGGACCTGGAGGCCGGCGCCGCCGCCTTCGCCCACGACCCCAAATATCTGGCGATGCGCATCGGCATGAACAGCCGGCTGGACACCATCCAGGCCGCCATCCTGATCGAGAAGCTGAAGGTCTTCGGTCAGGAGATCGAATGGCGCAACCGGATCGCCGCCCGCTACAACGAACGCCTCGCGCCCCATGTCTCGGCCGTGCCCCACGTCATCGACGGCGGCGTCTCGATTTGGGCGCAGTACACGATCGAGCATGAGGATCGCGACGGTCTGGCCGCGCACCTGAAGGATCAGGGTGTGCCAACCGCCGTCTATTATCCGGTGCCGATGCACATGCAGCCGGCCTATCAGCGCTTCCCGCAGGGCGCGGGCGGGCTGCCGGTCACCGAACGGCTGAGGAACCGGGTCCTCAGCCTGCCGATGCACGCCGATCTGGACGAGGCGACCCAGGACAAGGTCGTCGCTGCCGTCGCCAGCTACAAGGGCTAAGCCGATGCCGAACACCTCCGCCCTCAAGATCGGCGTCGCCGGCGTCGGCGTCATGGGCCGCAACCATGCGCGCGTCGCCTCCGAAATGCGCGAGTTCGAGCTGGCCACCGTCTTCGATCCCGATGCGGTGACGGCCGAAGGCGTCGCCGCCGCCTATGGCGCATCGCCCGTCACGACGGCCCAGGCCTTCGTCAACGCCGGCTTGGATGCCGCCATCGTCGCCACGCCCAACCGATTCCACGCCGAAATCGGCGTCGCCCTGCTGGAAAAGGGCGTCCACGTCCTCGTCGAAAAGCCGATCGCCGCCAGCGTCGCCGACGCCCAGCGCATGATCGATGCGGCCAAGGCCAATGACCGCGTTCTGATGGTCGGTCAGGTCGAGCGCTTCAATCCCGCAGTCGAAACCGTCAAGCGCGCAGTGACTGACGACGACATCATCTCGATCCAGATCACTCGCGTCGGTCCCTTCCCGCCCCGCATGGGCGAGGTCGGCGTGGTCATCGATCTGGCCGTGCACGACATCGATATCATCCGCCACCTGACGGGTTCCGAGATCGTCGAGGTCCAGCCGCAACTGGCCCGCACCCGGGCGGACCGCGAGGACACGGCCCTGCTTCAGTTCCGCCTGGACAGCGGCGTGATCGCCCACATCACCACCAACTGGGTCACCCCCTACAAAACCCGCACGCTGCAGGTCGCGACCAAGACCAAATTCATCGTCGCCGATCTGATCACGCGCCAGGTCACCGAATATTTCGGCCAGCAGCCAGACGGCTCCTATTCGACCCGGATGCTGAACAGCTGGCCGGCCGAACCGCTAAAGAAGGAGCTGGAAGCGTTCGCCCGCGCCATCGCGACCGGCGAAACGCCGGCCGTCACCGGCGAAGACGGCCTGCGCAATCTCGAGGTCGCGCTGCGCTGCCTCGGCGAGCACTGACCGGATCCAGAACCGTTCTCGCCGCAAAACCTGAGGAAGAGAAACGTATGCGCCGTATCACCGCCACCGCTCTCGCCCTGATCGTCGTCGGTTCGGCAGCGGCGCCCGCTCATGCGGACACCCGCTACCTGGCCTATAATGCGTCGGACCGGATCACGCAGGCGCTGACCAAGGGTGTCACCTTGCAGGTGCGGCGCGGTCTGTTCGGGGCGGTGCAGGTGGAACGTCTGTTCTCCACCACCGCACGTGGCACGGCAGGCTTCACGCGCGGCGGACCGGACGCCGCGCGACGCGTCCTGCCGCAAGGCGCCGAGGAAAACGATATCTACGCCATCGATCAGGACGGCGACGGCCGTGGCCTGTCGCGCGCCCTGTGTCCCGGCGCCGACGAGGTCTGGCTGATCATGGGTCGCGTCCGTGCGCCCCGTCCCCTGACGATGCAGGCGGTGGGTCGGTGGTCGGACGGCGCTTATCGGCACTGCGTGACGCTCAGCTACGACTGGCGCGGCGAATGGGCGACGGCGCCGCAGGCGCAAACGCCGCGAGACTGATGCGCGTCCAGACTGTTTCATAATCAGCACGCGCAAGCGAGCAATTGTGACGATTTGACTTTTACAGTCATCAGTGACACTTTGAGCACACGAGCGGCGGCGGCCGTTCTACCGCCCTGGAATATCCCCCTCCCCGGCGGCGAGAGAGACGAACCTCCCAGAGCCCGGCCCGTCGCGGCCGGGCTTTTTTTACGCGGCGCGCCTGCTAGACGGGGGCATGACACTTCGCCTCGCTACCTGGAACATCAACTCCGTCCGCCTGCGCATCGATCAGGTGGCCCGCTTCGTCGCCGAGCGCGCGCCCGACGTCCTGATGCTGCAGGAGATCAAATGCACCACGGACCAGTTCCCGCGCGGCGCCTTCGAGGACATGGGCATGCCCCACCTTCGCGTCGCGGGCCAGAAGGGCTGGCACGGCGTCGCCATCGCCAGCCGCCTGCCGCTTGAGGACAGCGACACCTTCCAGGTCTGCAAACTGGGTCACGCGCGCTGCGTCTCGGCCCGCGTGTCCGGCATCGACGTTCAGAACTTCTACATCCCGGCCGGCGGCGACGTTCCCGACCGGGCGCTGAACCCCAAGTTCGACCACAAGATGGACTTCTATGAACAGCTGACCGCGATCGTGGCCAAGCAGGACAAGTCTCGTCCCTTGGTCATAGCCGGCGACTTCAACATCGCCCCCGGCGAAGGCGATGTCTGGAACCACCGCTACATGTCCAAGATCGTCAGCCACACGCCGATCGAGGTCGAGACTTTGAACCGACTTCAGGAGACGGGCGGTTTCGCCGATGTGCTGCGCGACCGTTTCCCCGAGCCTCAGAAACTGGCCAGCTGGTGGAGCTATCGCGCCGCCGACTTCCGCAAATCGAATCGCGGTCTGCGCCTCGACCACATCTGGACCTCGCCCGGCCTGACCCCCGCCGTGGTCAAGGACACCGCCCGCATCCACGACGACGTTCGCGAGTGGGAGCGTCCCAGCGACCACGCGCCGGTCACGGTCGATCTGGACGTCTGATCCTCAATAGACGGCGACCGGCTTGACCGACGCCGGCGCCTTTCGACCCCGGCCGACCTTCCTGGCGGCGCGCCCGAGCCGAATCACCGCCTCATCCAGCTGATCTTCCGGCAGGGTGTAAGGCAGGCGCAGCCGGCGTTCGAAGGCGCCGTCGACGCCGAATCGCGGACCGGCGGCGAGGCGCAGGCCTTCGGCCTCGGCCGCGATCGTAAGGGCGGAACTGATCGGTCCGGGCAGGCGCGCCCACAGGGACAATCCCCCAGCTGGGCGGGGACAGACCCACTCAGGCAGTTTTTCAGCGAGCCGCGCCCGCAGATGATCCCGCCGGGCGCGCAAGAGGGGCCGGCGCGCCGCCAGGGCCTTGCCGCCGTCGTTCAACAGTTCGACCGCCGCCAGCTGCTCCAGGATCGGGACACCAGATCAAAGGTGGCGCGACTTTGGGCCAGACGCTGGATCACCGCCCGGTCCGCGCGGATCCAGCCGATCCGCAAACCGCCCCAGACGCTTTTGGACATCGATCCCAGCCTGACCATCCGCGGCGCATCGACGGCCGAGGCGCTGAGCGCCGGCGGTCCGCTCAAGGTCAGTTCGACCAGGGTCTCGTCCAGCACGAGCAGGGTCTCCGATCCCTTCAGCCCCGCCAGCAAGCGCGTCCGCTCCGCCGCCCGCATCATCCGCCCCGTCGGATTGTTGTGATCCAGCACCAGATAGGCCATGGCCGCATTGCTGCTTCGGCAGGCCGCAACCAGACCCTCGACATCCCAACCCTCCTCGCCCTCGCCGTCCGGCAAGGCGACGGGCACGGCGCGACCGCCCGCCGCCAGAATGGCGTCGATCGCCTGCGGATAGGTGGGATGGTCGAACACCACCGGGGCGCCGGGGCGCGTCGTCAGGCGCAGAAGATGGACCAGTCCATTGTGCGCGCCGTGCGTGATCAAAATCTGACCCGAAGAGGTCGCCAGGCCGCGCCGCCGATAGCCGGCCGCTACCGCTTCGCGCAGCGCCTCCAGCCCCGCCGTCTCGTAACCGTGTCCCGGCAGGTTGGCCGGCAACCGCTCTAGCGCCCGCACATAGGCAGCGTGCACATTGGGATCGGCCGGCAGGACGGCGGCGGTCAGGTCGATCAGGCCAGTCTTGTCCGTTGACGTCGCCTCATGACGCGGCGCCGGTCCGTTCGGCAGGCTGGTGCGCGCGGCGGCGCCCTGCCCGCCGGTCAGAAACCCGTCATCCCGCAAGCGACCGTAGGCGGCCGAAACGGTCGTTCGGCTCAAGCCCAGCGCCTGGGCCAGTTCCCGTTCGCCGGGCAACCGTGCCGCCAAGGGCAGTCGGCCATCCAGAATCAGCAGTCGTACCGCCCCCGCCAGCTGCCGATAGGCTGCGCCAGCACCCGGCGACCGCCAGGCGCCGAGATGGCGTGTCAGGGAAACAAGACCGATCGACCGCGACGACATGAGGCCAGAATGGCATAACTGGCTCTGTTTTCGATAGCCAGTTTGGCGCATCTGGTCGATCTATGACCCGTCGCCTGATCCAGCTGTTCATCGGCCTATTTCTCTACGGCCTCTCCATCGCCCTGATCGTTCGCGCAGATCTCGGTTTGGATCCGTGGGACGTGCTGAACCAAGGGGTGTTCGAGCGGCTCGCCAAACCCAGCGGAGTCAGCTTCGGTCTGGTGGTCAATCTGATCGGTATGGCTGTGCTGCTTCTATGGATTCCCCTACGCCAGAAGCCGGGGATCGGGACCGTGGCCAATGTGTTGGTCATCGGCACGGTCGCCAATTTCGGTTTGGACTGGATCCCGTCCGACCTGGGCCTACCGCTCCGGGCCGGCCTGCTCATCGCCGGCATCGTCCTGAACGGCGTGGCCAGCGGGGCCTATATCGGCGCAGGCCTCGGTCCCGGTCCCCGCGACGGCCTGATGACCGGCATCGTCGCGCGCACCGGCTGGCCCGTGAAATGGGTGCGGACGGCCATCGAACTGACCGTCATCGCCGTCGGCTGGCTTTTGGGCGGTTCGGTAGGAATGGGCACGGTGCTGTATGCCCTGACCATCGGCCCGCTGGTGCACGTCTTCCTGCCGCTGTTCACGGTCCGTCGGAAGACGGGCGACTGAGCCCTTAAGGCTGCAGCCGGTATCCGCCCGCATCGGTCAGCAGAAGGCGGGCATGGCCCGGTTCCGGTTCGATCTTCTGGCGTAGGCGATAGATATGGGTTTCCAGCGTATGGGTCGTGACCCCGGCGTTGTAGCCCCAGACCTCGGTCAGCAACTCTTCGCGCGACACCGGCTTGGCCCCGGCGCGATAGAGGTATTTCAGGATGTTGGTTTCCTTCTCGGTCAACCGCACCTTCTTGCCCTTTGAGTCCATCAGCACCTTGGCGGCGGGCCGGAACTCGTAGGGGCCGATGGTGAAGACCGCGTCCTCGGACTGTTCATGGCTGCGCAGATGGGCGCGGATGCGCGCCAGCAGCACGGCGAACCGGAAGGGCTTGGTGACATAGTCGTTGGCCCCGGCGTCCAGACCCAGGATGGCGTCGGCGTCCGCCGATTGCGCCGTCAGCATGATCACCGGTGTCGAAACCCCGTCCTTGCGCAACAGGCGACAGGCCTCGCGGCCGTCCATGTCGGGCAGATCGACGTCCAGCAGGATCAGGTCGGCGCGGATCTCGCGCCCCATCCGCACCCCGTCCGTGGCGGTCGATGCCTGCTGGGTGCGAAACTCCTCATGCAGGTTCAGCTGCTCGGCCAGGGCCTCGCGCAGGTCGTCGTCGTCGTCGATGATCAGAATGGTCTTGGGCGTAGGCATGGGACAGACAATGGCGAGGCTTGGCCCCCGCGCCAAGGCTTGGGGGTGCGAATATTCACATCGGGTTACGAGCTAGAGGGCGTTTCGGGTCGATTTCGTTCCCCGAACAAGGCCGTTCCGACCCTGACGTGCGTCGCACCGCACCGGATGGCGGTCTCGTAGTCGCCGCTCATGCCCATCGACAGGACCGACAAACCGTTGCGTTCGGCCATGGCCCGCAACATCTGAAAATGCGGCTCTGCATCCTGATCCGCCGGGGGGATGCACATCAGACCCTCGACAATCAGCCCGTAGGTGTCGCGGGCCGCCGCAATCAGGGCATCGGCGGCGTCGGGCAGGACCCCGGCCTTCTGCGGTTCGGCGCCGGTATTGACCTGGACCAGGACGCGCGGCGATCGGCCGCGCTTTTCGCCCGCCTGCGCCAGGGCCCGCGCCAGCTTCTCGCGGTCCAGGGTTTCGATCACATCGAACAGGGCGACCGCATCCTCGGCCTTGTTGGTCTGCAAGGGGCCGATCAGCCGCAGCTCCAGGGCCGGTACGGCTCCGCGACGGTCCGCCCAACGGCCCTGCGCCTCCTGCACCCGGTTCTCGCCGAAGATCCGCTGACCCGTCGCCAGGATGGCGTCG
Organism: Brevundimonas fontaquae; assembly: GCF_017086445.1. Classification (NCBI taxonomy): domain Bacteria; kingdom Pseudomonadati; phylum Pseudomonadota; class Alphaproteobacteria; order Caulobacterales; family Caulobacteraceae; genus Brevundimonas; species Brevundimonas fontaquae. The sequence goes on from NZ_CP070968.1 coordinate 356,688, forward strand.
ATGGCCTCTGGGGCTTGCGTCTTGGAGACGGCGGTCAGGGTCACGCCCGCTGGATCCCGACCGGCTGCATGGCAGGCGGCGTCGATGCGCGCCCGCACCCCGGCGACCCTTTCGGCGATGGACGGGGCGGAAAAAGCGGAGGAAGAAGAGGTCATGATCCTGCCGGCCGGTTACAGCGACGATGCGCGCGCGCTCTGGAACGCCGCGACCGCTCTAAACCGCGCCGCCGCCGCTGTCAGCCCGGCCGCCGCGGCCTTGCCGCCGATGCTGTTCTTCACCGACCCGGATCGCACGCCCCGACCGTGGGAGACGGCGGCGCGCCTGCCCGCCGGTTCGGCCGTGGTCTATCGCGCCTTTGGCGCCTCGAATGCCGTCGAGACGGGGCATCGGCTTCGGGAAGCGACGGCCGGTTGGGGCAGGAAACTATTGGTCGGTCTGGACTTGGATCTTGCCGAGGCGATTAACGCCGACGGGCTCCACCTGCCCGAACGGGCGGCGGACCAAGCAGCGCGCATCCGCGCGGACCGACCCGGCTGGATCCTGACGGCGGCCTGGCATGGGTCTTCGCCCGCGCCCGAAGACCTGAACGCCTTGATCCTGTCGCCGGTATTTCCCGCAGGCGGCGCGTCCGCCGGTAAATCCGCCCTGGGCGTCGCTGCATTCGAACGGCATGTGAAAGCCGCCGCCCTGCCGGTCTATGCGCTGGGTGGGGTCACGCCAGCAAACGCCGCAACGCTCGCACACACAGGCGCCTGCGGCCTGGCGGCGGTAAGTGCGATCCAGTCAGCGTTTCGCTGACCGATCGAAATCAGAACTTGAAGATGGTTTCCAGACGGACGCGGGGCTGGGCCCGGCCGTTGGTTTCGGGCGCGCGGGCCGGATCGGCTTCCGGCGTGCTGACGGCGGCGGCGGCCCCGACCCGCAGACGGTCGTTCAGCCGATAATAGGCGCCGGCTTCGACATCACCCCATTCGGTCTCGCGGCCGACGGGCTGATTGAGGTTGAAATCCAGACCCCACCGACCGCGGTCGTTGAGGCGCAGACCGCGACGCTGCGGCGCCGGCGTATTGCGTTGCGCCGCCTGGGCTTCCGACAGAGAGACTGTGGATCGGCTTTGGGCGAGCGCCGACGTCGACGCGGCCATCGCCGTCATCGCCATCATCACAGCCAGGAAACCACCGAACCGCATACCAAATCCTTCGAACCCCGCCGTGAAGGCGACGTTTCATCCCTGAACCGACCTTATATGGTCGTGAGCCCCGCGATTAGACACCGGGTGCCTGCGCGGTCAACGCAATGAGCCGACGATAACAAGGTTCCCGCGCATTGTTGTCGGCGTATGTGTCTCAAGCGTCACGGGATTCGGGCGGATTTCGGCGAAATCTCACATGCCCTTCACAAAACACCGCGACGCGCGATGCGACGGGAACCGACTTCGCCTTGTCATCGCCCCTTTTCGCCGTGTTATAGAGCCTGGCAGTCGGCATTCCTCATGCCGTGCGCGCGTGCGGGCGAGGGCTCTCACGTCCCTGAGTTTACGGAGACTTCTCTTGATGAGCCTCAACAAGGCCCTGGTTCGGAACGTCGCGGTCGTGCTGGTCTCGGGCGTGGCCCTGGGCGCGTCCCTGTCGGCCTGCTCGAGCATTCCCTTCGTCGGCGGCAAGAAGTCTGCGCCGAAGACGAACGTGCAACAGGGCATCGGCGTCAACGCCTTCCTGTGGCGCGCCTCGCTCGACACCCTCAGCTTCATGCCGCTGCTGACCGCCGATCCGTGGGGCGGCGTCATCAACTATGACTGGTACATCAACCCCCAGACGCCGAACGAGCGCTTCAAGGCGACCGTCTTCATCCTGGACACCCGTCTGCGCGCCGACGCGCTGAACGTCACGGTGACCAAGGAAGTGAAGGGCGCCGATGGTCAGTGGACCGCCGCCCCGGTCGCCGCCCAGACCGAGGCCGATCTGGAAAACGCCATCCTGACCAAGGCGCGCCAGCTGAACCTGTCGAACGCCGGCTAAAGCCGGCGCTCGCTTTGTTTGAGCGCTACCGCCCTTCGGGCTGCTTGAGCGCGACGCGTCCAAGAGTTTGTAGGACGCATTACTTCTTGGGCGCTGTCGTCCTTCGGGCTAGTTGAGCCGGGAGGGCGTCAGCGCCCTTTCGACTTTCAGGACGACCGTGGCCCGTTACGAACCCAAGACCGCCGAACCCCGCCAGCAGGCCCGATGGGCCGAGGCTTCCGCCTTCGTCACGAAGGACACCGGTCGGCCGAAATATTATGTGCTGGAGATGTTCCCCTATCCGTCGGGCAACATCCACATGGGTCACGCCCGCAACTATGTGATGGGCGACGTGGTGGCGCGGTCCAAGCGCGCGCAAGGGTACGACGTTCTGCACCCGATGGGCTGGGACGCCTTCGGCATGCCGGCCGAGAACGCGGCCATGGAGCGCGGCATACACCCGAAAGGCTGGACCTATTCCAACATCGCCAACATGCGCGAACAGCTGAAGCTGCTGGGTCTGTCGCTGGACTGGTCGCGCGAGTTCGCCACCTGCGACCCGGAATACTATGGCAAGCAGCAGGCTTGGTTTCTGGAGCTGTATCGGCGCGGTCTGGTCTATCGCAAGGATGCGGTGGTCAACTGGGATCCGGTCGACAACACGGTCCTGGCCAATGAACAGGTCATCGACGGTCGCGGCTGGCGCTCGGGCGCCCTGGTCGAGAAGCGCAAGCTGAACCAGTGGTTCCTGCGCATCACTGACTATGCGGACGACCTGATCGACGGCCTGAAGACCCTGGACCGCTGGCCCGAAAAGGTCCGGCTGATGCAGGAGAACTGGATCGGCAAGTCCAAGGGCGCGACCCTGTGGTGGGATATCGCCGAGGCGCCGGCCGTCCTGCCCGCCTCCCCCGAGGGCGAACCCAATCACGCCCGCGATCCGATCGAGGTCTACACCACCCGCCCCGACACCCTGTTCGGCGCCAGCTTCCTAGCCCTAGCGCCCGACCATCCCCTGACCAAAGCCATCGCCGAACATCGGCCGGACGTGGCGGACTTCATCAAGTCTTGCGCTCAGACCGGCACCAGCGAAGCCGAGATCGAAAAGGCCGAGAAGCTGGGCGTGGATCTGGGCGTCCGCGTCCGCCATCCCTTCGATCCGGACAAGACCCTGCCCGTCTGGGCCGCCAACTTCGTGCTGTCGACCTACGGTTCGGGCGCTATCTTCGGCTGCCCGGCCCACGACCAGCGCGACCTGGACTTCGCCCGCAAATACGATCTGCCGGTGACGCCGGTGGTCAAACCCGACGACGCCGAGACAGTCGAAATCGGAACCGAGGCCTATGTCGGCCCCGGCCGCATCTTCAACTCCGACTTCCTAAACGGCATGGACGTCGAGGCCGCCAAGGCCGCCGCGATCGCCAAGGTCGAGGCCGCCGGCCAGGGCCGCGCCGAGACCATCTATCGGCTGCGCGACTGGGGCGTCTCCCGCCAACGCTATTGGGGTTGCCCGATCCCGATCATCCACTGCCCGTCTTGCGGCGTCGTCGAGGTTCCCGCCGATCAGTTGCCAGTCGTCCTGCCTGATGATGTGACGTTCGACGTGCCCGGCAACCCGTTGGCGCGTCACGCGACCTGGAAGCACGTCAAATGCCCGTCGTGTGGCGCGGACGCGACGCGCGAGACCGACACGCTCGACACCTTCGTCGATTCCAGCTGGTATTTCGCCCGCTTCACCGATCCGACGGCCGAGGCGCCGATCGACAAGGCCGCCGCCGACCGCTGGCTGGCTGTCGATCAATATATCGGCGGGGTCGAGCACGCGGTCCTGCACCTGCTGTACGCCCGCTTCATCACCCGCGCCCTGTCTGACGCCGGCATGCTGTCGGTGAAGGAGCCGTTCGCCGGCCTGTTCACCCAAGGCATGGTGGTCCACGAAACCTATCGCCGCGCCGACGGCGCCTGGGTCGAGCCGACTGACGTCGAGCTCAAGAACGACAACGGCGTCCGCTCGGCCCGCCAGCTGTCGACCGGCGAGACCCTGGTCATCGGCGACATCGAAAAGATGTCGAAGTCCAAGAAGAACGTCGTCGCGCCGGCCGAAATCCTGGAAAGCCACGGCGTGGACGCCGGTCGCCTGTTCGTCCTGTCCGACAGCCCGCCCGAGCGGGACGTGCAGTGGACCCCTGGCGGCGTGGAGGGCGCCAGCCGCTTCGTCCAGCGCGCCTGGACGCTGTTCGACACCTATGACGCCGGTTTCGCGGGCGAGGACAAGGCCAACGCCGAACTGCTGCGCGAAACGCACAAGGCTATCAAGGCCGTGTCCGAAGGGGTCGAAGGCTTCCGCTTCAACTCGGCCATCGCCAAGCTCTACGCCTTCGTCGCCACTATTCGCGACAATGCCCAGGCCGGCGGCGACGCCAAGCGTCAGGCCCTTTCGGCGCTGGCCCGTCTGATCGCCCCCTTCACCCCGCACCTGGCCGAAGAAGCCTGGACGCGGCTGGGTGAGGACGGGATGGTTCTGGACGCGCCGTGGCCCGTGTGGGACGCTGCGCTCGCGGCCGACGACGAGGTGGTCCTGCCCATCCAGATCAACGGCAAGCGTCGCGCGGAAATCCGCGTGCCGCGCGGCATGGAGCCGACCGAAGTCGAAGCCTTGGTCCTGGCTGACGAAACGGTCAAGGCGCGGCTGGAGGGTCTGAGCGTGAAGAAAATCGTCGTGGTCAAGGACCGCATCGTCAATCTGGTGGCCGGCTGATGCGTATTGCGGCGGCTCTCGCGGTTCTCGCGTCTCTGGCGGTTTCCGCCTGCGGCTTCACGCCCATGTACGCCGAGACGGCCGCGGGTTCATCCCTGCGCCGGATCGCCGTCACGACCCAGGACGACCGCCTTGGCTATCGCCTGCGCGAGCAGCTGGAAGACGCCCTCGCCTGGGATCGCGGCGCGACGCCGCTGTATCGCCTGACGACAGAGGTCCAACAGAACCGCCGCTCGCTGGGTCGCCGCATCGACGACACCGCCACCCGCTATGAACTGACGGTCAAGGCGACCTGGACCCTGACGCCGGCCGCCGGGGGAACGCCCGTCAGCGGCGCGGAAACGGTCACCACGACCTACGCCACCGCCGACCAGCCCTATGCCGCCATCGCCGCCCAGCAGGACGGCGAGGAGCGCGCCGCGGCCGAACTGGCTCGCCTGATCCGACTGGATCTTATGCAGGCGCTGTCGAACCCGTGATCCTGGCCAAACGCCCCGAGATCGATCGCTTTCTGAAGGCGCCCGATCCGGCGATCCGGGCGGCGGTGATCCACGGCAAGGACCGGTCCGGCGTCGCCGAGCGGGCCGAGGTGTTGTGCAAGACGGTCACGCCCGACCTGAACGACCCCTTCAACGTCACCGTCCTGACCGATAGCGACATCGATGGCGACGAAACGAAGCTGGAAGAAGCGCTGACGGCCATGTCCCTGATGGGCGGCCGTCGTCTGGTGCGCATCCGTCTGTCGGCGCTGAAGCCCGGCGTGGATAAGGCCGTCGCCGCCGCGCTGAAGATCCACGCCGATGGCGGCTACAATCCCGACGCCATGATGGTGGTCGAGGCCGACCAGCTGGGCCGCGAATCCGCGCTCAGAAAGGCGGCCGAGAAGGAGAACGGCGCGGTCGGCATCGTCTGCTACGAGGACGAGACCGGCGATGTCGCCCGCATGGTCCGAGAGGCCCTGGCCGCCGACAAGGTGGGCCTGACGTCCGACGCCCTGGACCGTTTCGTCGCGCGCCTGCCGCGCGAGCGGGGCTTGATGCGGCAAGAGATCGAGCGCCTGGCCCTGTTCATCGGCCCTGGTTCCGGCAAGACGCTGGATATGGATGCGCTGGAGCATCATCTCGGCGTCGAGCCGGACGCCTCCCTGTCGGATGCCGCGCTTCAGGCTTTCGGCGCGCGGCCCGGCCCGGCGCAGGCGGGGCTCAGGCGCGCCTTCGCCGAGGGCGAATCGTCGGTGCTCGCCGTTCGCTCCGCCGCAATCCATCTCGGAAAGCTACGCCGGATCAATATCTTGCAGGCCAACGGCGCAAACGCCAAGGAGGCCGCCAAGGCCGCCGGCGTCTTCTGGAAACAGGAGGCGGAAATGCTGCGTCAGGCGCGATCTTGGCGGGTCGAAGCCCTGGACGAAGTCTTGGACAGCATCAACACGGCCGATGTCGCCACCAAGACGACCGGAATGCCGGACCAACTGATCGCAGAACGCCTGCTGCTGGAAATCGCAGGTCGCGCCAGACGCCTGGGGCTTTAGCCCTAGCCGCGCTTGGACGCCTTGCGGAAGGCGGGCTGGGCCATGGCGACATTGCGCGCCGACACAGCCTTCTCTTCGGCCTTGGCGCCCGGTTGGGCGTTGAACCCATGACCCGCCTTGGCCTTCTTGGCGGCGAGCGCCTGTTTCAGCTTTTCGGCGGCGGTGGGTGTCGTGTCTTCAGTCATATCGACACCCTAGCACAGTCCGCCGGTCAGCCGCGCATCAAACGGCGGCACAGGTCGTCGAGCTGCTCCAGCGAGCCGTAGCCGATCGTCAGTTCGCCCTTTCCGCCCTTGTCCGACAACTGGACCTTCAGGCCCAGCGCATCAGCCAGATCCTGCTGCAGGGCGGCGACATCGGCCGCCCCCTCCCCGGCTGCGGCCGCCGACGCCGACTTGGCCTTCGTCGGCTTCGGCCCCTCGACCGCACGGCGCGCCAGAGCCTCGGTCTCACGGACGCTAAGCCCGTCGACGAAGGCGATATCCGCCAACTGACCCGGATCGGGCGTATTGATCAGCGCGCGGGCGTGACCCGCAGACAGCTTGCCTTCGCGCACATAGAACAGCACCCGCTCAGGCAGTTGCAGCAGGCGCATGGTGTTGGCCACATGGCTGCGGCTCTTGCCGACCACGCCCGCCACCGCGTCCTGCGTCCGCCCGAAGCGCTCCATCAGAACGCGGTAAGCCTCGGCCTCTTCCAGAGGATTCAGATCTGCGCGCTGGACGTTTTCGACGATCGCGACTTCGAACACCTCGACGTCGTCCATCTCGTGGACCACGATCGGCACCTCGGTCAGGCGCGCCGCCTGCGACGCGCGCCAGCGGCGTTCGCCAGCGATAATCTGCCAGACGCCGTCCTCGCCCGGTTGGGTCCGCACCAGGATCGGCTGCAGCACCCCCTTGTCGCGGATCGAGGCGGTCAGTTCCTCCAGATCCTCTTGGCGGAAGGTCTTGCGCGGCTGATCTGGATTGGGCTTAAGACTTTCGATCGGCACGCGTTGCACACCGGCGGGCACGGGCGCGTCAGATGCGACCGGCGCCTCGGCGTCCTGTCCCATCAACGCCGACAGGCCGCGGCCCAGACCTCTATGTCGTTCAGCCAAGATACTGTTCCGTTCTATTAAAACTCAGGCGGCCAGCTTCAGGCGCTGGCGTTCGCGCTTTACCACTTCCTTGGCCAGCCGCAGATAGGCCTGGCTGCCCGCGCACTTCAGGTCATAGATCAGGGCCGGCTTGCCGAACGACGGCGCCTCGGCGACGCGCACGTTACGCGGGATCACGCTCTCATAGACCTTGTCGCCGAAGTGAGCGCGCACGTCGTTGGCCACCTGGCCCGACAGGGCGCTGCGACGATCGAACATGGTCAGGACCAGGCCCTGGATTTCCAGCGATGGATTGAGGCTGTGCTTGACCATGTCGATGGTGCGCATCAGCTGGCTCAGGCCTTCCAAGGCGAAGAACTCGCATTGCAGCGGCACCAACACTGCGTCCGCAGCCGCCATCGCATTCAGCGTCAGAAGGTTCAGCGACGGCGGACAGTCGATCAGCACATAGTCATACGCGGTAGGGCCATCGTCGTGGGCGCGCAGGGCGTCGCGCAGCCGATAGGACCGGCGATCCGCCTGGCTGAGTTCGATCTCCACACCCGACATATCGGCGTCAGCGGGCACGATCCACAGACCCGGCACCGTCGTCTGCACCGAGGCATCAGCGATGGAGCGCTGATCCACGACGACATCATAGATGGTGACGCGTCGTGTTTCACGTGGAACACCCAGACCCGTTGAGGCATTGCCCTGCGGGTCCATATCCACGATCAGTACGCGCTCCCCGATGGCGGCCAGGGCGGTGCCGAGGTTGATGGCTGTCGTCGTCTTGCCTACCCCGCCCTTTTGATTGGAAACAGCGAGGACGCGGGCGGGCTTTCTAGCGCGTTGAGCGGGCACGGCGGAGGCTCCGGATTGTCACGATGCGGCCGCGCACGTCGCTTTGCGACGGGGCCAGTTCAGCCTCGAAATGCCAGGATTTGCGCGCTTCGATCAACTCCGATTCGGCACGCTCCCCCTTCAGGAACAGACCTTGTGCACCCCTTTGGAAGTAGGGCTGTGCATAACCCAGCAGTTTCTCCATCGGCGCGACGGCGCGGGCGGTGACGATGTCGCACGTCACAGACTGCGCTTCAGCTCGGCCGACGATGACCGTCGCCGGCAAGGACAAGGCGTCCACGACCTCCTGAAGAAATCGGCAGCGTTTGGCCAAGCTGTCGATCAGCCAGACATGAGCCCCATGCCTCCCCTTGAGCATGATGGAAAGCACCAGTCCGGGAAAGCCGGCTCCCGCCCCCAGATCCGCCCAAGTCTTGGCTTCAGGCGCCAGATCGAGCAGTTGCGCGCTGTCCCAGACGTGCCGGTTCCAGAAGTCTGGCAGACTGTCCGGCCCCACCAGATTCATTACCGTATTGGCCTCGACCAACCGCTGCCGAAAGACCTCGAGGTCGGCGATCTGTTCCGCTGACGCATTGGTGCGTGTACGGCACGCCTTTTGTTCAGCCTCCAACATCAGGCCGCGACCGACGCCTTGGGCGCGCGCTTCACATAGGCCAACAGCGCCGTCAAAGCGCCGGGCGTCATGCCCTCGATCCGACTGGCTTGGCCCAAGGTGCGCGGTTGGACGCGCACCAGCTTTTCCTTCACCTCGTTCGACAAACCGCCAATGGCGCCGTAGTCGAGATCGGTCGGAAGCATCAGCCCCTCCTCCGCCTTCAGAGCGTCCGCATCCTGAGACTGGCGATCCAGATAGTTGGCGTAGGCGGCGTCGATCTGGACCTGCTCGCGGACGTCATCGGTCCATTCGGCGATGACGGGCACTGCCGAGACGAAGTCCTCCAAGGTCACATCGGGGAAGGCCAGCAGTTCGCGCATCGAGCGCCGACGACCATCAGCATTGACCGAGATGCCTAGCGCGCCAGCCTCATTGGGCGTGAAAAGTGTTTCACGTGAAACAGCGCTCGCTGCCGCAAGCGCCAAAGCCTTGGCCTCGAACCGAGTACGCCGCTCATCCCCGACGATGCCTAGCTCCATCGCAGTCGGTGTAAGCCGAAGGTCGGCGTTGTCCGCCCTCAGCGTGAGCCGATACTCCGCCCGGCTGGTGAACATCCGGTACGGTTCGGTAACGCCGCGCGTCACCAGATCGTCGATCATGACGCCGATATAGGCCTGATCACGCCCCAGGATCACCGGCTCCTGGCCGGCCGCTGAACGCGCGGCGTTTAGCCCCGCCATCAGCCCCTGGGCCGCGGCCTCCTCATAGCCCGTCGTGCCGTTGATCTGTCCGGCGAGATATAGTCCCGGACGCTTCTTGACCTCAAGCGCCGCCGTCAGCTCGCGCGGATCGACGTAGTCGTATTCGATGGCGTAGCCGTATCGGAAGACCTCAACCGCTTCCAAGCCCGGAATGGTTCGCAGGAAGGCGAGCTGCGTCGGCTCCGACACCGAAGTCGAAATCCCATTTGGATAGACCGTGGGATCATCGAGTCCTTCCGGCTCCAGGAAGATCTGATGGCTCGTCTTGTCGGCGAACCGAACGACCTTGTCTTCGATCGACGGACAATAGCGCGGACCCCGCCCCGACAGCTTGCCGCCATAGACGGCGCTCTCGCCGAGATTCTCAGCTATGATCCGATGGGTCTCCTCCGTCGTGTGGGTCACGCCGCAGGCGATCTGGGGCACGTCAATCCGGTCGGTCAGGAAGGAAAAGGCTGACGGTGTATTGTCCGCTTCCTGCATTTCCAGCCGGTCCCAGGCGATCGTCCGACCGTCCAGGCGTGCGGGCGTGCCCGTCTTCAAACGCCCCATCATCAGGTCGGCCGCATGAAGATCGGCGGCCAGACCGGTCGAGGGCTCCTCACCATGCCGCCCCGCCGGGATGCGTTCATCGCCGCGATGGATGACGCCGTTCAGGAAGGTGCCGGTCGTCAGGACGACTGCCCCAGCGCGAACCGTCTCTCCCGCGCCGGTCACGACGCCGCCCACACGGTCGCCTTCGAGGGCAAGCCGCTCGGCCGTCCCCGCCATCAGGGTCAGGTTGGGCGTCCCCTTCAGTTCGGCCTGTATGGCCTCGCGATAGAGGCGGCGGTCGATCTGGCTGCGCGGGCCCCGAACGGCGGCGCCCTTGGATCGGTTCAGGAGGCGGAATTGGATGCCTGACGCATCGGCCAGTCGGCCCATCACGCCGTCCATGGCATCAATCTCGCGAACGAGATGCCCCTTCCCCAGCCCCCCGATGGCCGGATTGCACGACATCTCGCCGATCGTCTCCAACTTCTGGGTCAGCAAGACGGTGCGGGCGCCCGCCCGCGCGGACGCCGCCGCCGCTTCACAACCGGCATGGCCGCCGCCGATGACGACGACGTCGAATACAAGATCATGGGGAGAAATCATCGCCGCCACATAGGGCAAAACGGGTTTGATCGCCAGAGGCAGGCCAAGCCCGTCATACTAAGATGGCCCTCCGTTTCACGTGAAACACCGGTATGGCTAGACCTACTTTCCAATGCAGAAGGTCGAAAAGACTTCGCCCAAAATGTCTTCGACACCGATCGCACCTGTCACGCGCGCCAGAGCGTCGGCAGCCCGTCTCAGATCCTCGCCAGCCATTTCCGGCGCCACATTGAGTGCAGCCCGCGCCGCATCGACGCTTTCCAACGCCTCAAGCAAACGCAGTCGGTGGCGCTCTTGGGTCACGGCAGGAAAGTCGGCGCCGGAAAGATCTCTCACAAGACGGTAACCAATCCAGTCCCGAAGCTCGATCAGGCCTTGGCCGGTCGCGGTGCTGACCGCTAAGGTCTCAAGACCATCTTCCCCTCCCGACCGGGCGCCAAGGTCGGACTTGGTCGCCACGATCAGATCGCCATCCTCGACGTAGCCCGCAGCCACCCCGTCAGGGTCGCCAGGCGCGCGGACCCAAAGACGCAAGTCGGCTTGTTCGGCGCGAAGCCGGGCGCGGCGCACACCCTCCGCTTCGACCGGGTCATCGCTGTCTCTCAAGCCGGCCGTATCCGACAAGGTCACGGCATAGCCGCCGATCACCAGATTCGCGTCCAGCACGTCCCGCGTGGTGCCGGCGATCGGCGTCACGATGGCCGCTTCACGCGCAACCAGCGCATTGAACAGCGACGACTTGCCGGCGTTCGTCTCTCCAATCAGGACGATGCGATAGCCGTCCCTCACCCGTTCGCCACGCCGCCCAGTATCGACCGCGCGTCGCAGGTCGGCGCCGAGTCGGTCCAGCACAGGCCCCGCCGTACGGGCCAGATTGTCCGGGACCTCTTCATCCGGAAAATCGATCTCGGCCTCGACCAGAGCCAGGGCGTGAAGAAGATCACGGCGGAAACCGGCATAGGTCTCGCTGAGCTTGCCGTCCAACTGGCCCAACGCCTGCTTGGCCTGGGCGCTGGTTTCCGCGTCGATCAGATCGGCGACCGCTTCGGCCTGCGCCAGATCCATGCGGCCGTTCTGAAAGGCGCGGCGTGTGAACTCGCCGGGGTCCGCCGGGCGTAAGCCCAGTGCAATCAAGGCGCGGCTGGCGGCCTCAACGACCGCGCGACCGCCATGCAGATGCAGTTCGGCGGCGTCCTCTCCCGTGTAACTGTTTGGCGCCGCGAAACGCAGCACAAGCGCCTGATCGATGTGCTCGCCGACATGGCTGAGGTCCCGCACCGACGCCATGCGCGGCTTCAAAAGGGTTGCGCCGAGCGCCGTCAACGCGGCCTCGACGCCTGGGCCCGACAGACGAAGAACCGCAATGGCGCCTCGGCCGGGCGGCGTCGCCAAGGCGAAGATGGTGTCGATCATCGACTCAGACCAAGCGGCTCCAGACGCGGACGGCTCACTTCACCGCCGCTTCCATCAGGCGACGGAACTGGTCCTGGGCCTGCAGGCCGAAGCTGGTCCAGGTCTTCATCAGTTCCTCAGGCTGCATGGCGGCGACATTGGCCTCCATCCGCTTCTGCATCTCCGCGACCATGGCCTCGTTCAGCGGCGTCACGTCCGGCAGACCGAGGAATGCGCGCGCCTCCGCCGGCGTGCAATCGACTTCCACATTGACCTTCATCGCATGGCCTCCTGTTTCACGTGAAACGTCCGAAGACAGATTACGTGTTCATCGACTGGAAGAAGTCCGAGTTGTTCTTGGACTGACGCAGCTTGTCGAGCAGGAACTCGATCGCGTCCTGTGGTCCCATCGGATTCAGGATGCGGCGCAGGACATAGGTCTTAGCCAGCTGATCCTTCGGCGTGATCAGGTCTTCCTTGCGGGTGCCAGACTTCAGCACGTCGATGGCGGGGAAGATGCGCTTGTCGGCGACCTTGCGGTCCAGCACGATTTCCGAGTTGCCGGTGCCTTTGAACTCTTCGAAGATCACCTCGTCCATCCGGCTGCCGGTGTCGATCAGGGCCGTGGCGATGATGGTCAGCGAACCGCCCTGCTCCACGTTACGCGCGGCGCCGAAGAAGCGCTTGGGCCGTTGCAGGGCGTTGGCGTCCACACCGCCCGTCAGGACCTTGCCCGACGAGGGAACGGTGGCGTTATAGGCGCGGCCCAGACGCGTGATGGAGTCCAGCAGGATCACCACGTCCTTCTTATGCTCGACCAGACGCTTGGCCTTCTCGATCACCATTTCGGCGACGGCGACGTGGCGGGTGGCGGGCTCGTCGAAGGTCGAGGCGACGACCTCGCCCTTCACCGTGCGCTGCATGTCCGTCACTTCTTCGGGGCGTTCGTCAATCAGCAGGACGATCAGGAAGACTTCCGGGTGGTTGCGTTCGATCGACTTGGCGATGTTCTGCAGCATCACCGTCTTACCCACGCGCGGCGGCGCCACGATCAGGCAGCGTTGGCCCTTGCCCAGCGGCGCAACGATATCGATGACCCGGCCGGAGCGATCCTTCAGCGTCGGATCCTGGATTTCCATGTGCAGCCGCTCTTCGGGATAGAGCGGCGTCAGGTTGTCGAACAGGACCTTGGTCTTGACCGCTTCGGGGTCTTCCAGATTGATCGTGTCTACCTTGAGCAAGGCGAAGTAGCGTTCGCCTTCGCGCGGGGCGCGCACGGCACCATGGACGGTGTCGCCCGAGCGCAGGCCGAAGCGGCGGATCTGCGAGGGCGAGACATAGACGTCGTCCGGCCCCGGAAGATAGTTGGCGTCCGAGCTGCGCAGGAAGCCGAAACCGTCCGGCAGGATTTCCAGCACGCCGTCGGCGATGATCTCGACTTCTTCGTCGGCCAGGGCCTTCAGGATGGCGAACAGCAGATCTTGTTTGCGAAGGTTCGAGGCGTTCTCGACCTCCAGCTGCTCGGCGAAGGCGACCAGGTCGGCCGGGGTCTTCTCGTTCAGTTCGGCGAGCGTGATGCGGCCGTTGGCGACGACAGGCTCGCCGTCCTCTTCATCGTCCGCTGTCGTATCCACGCCGGAATCGGCGCCCGCTGCCTCGCCGGCTTCATGCGCAGCGCCGTGATGGGTGGGGGTTTCAACCTCCACGCCTTCGTTCTCGGGGGTGTCGGGATGGGTGTCGCGGACGTCGGTCATGATACAGGCTCGCGGGCGCACACGGCCAGACGGCTGCGGCGCGGGTCTCTGAAAATGTCTGGCCGGTAGGCCGAAGGGAGGTGCGACGGGCTCCCGCTGGCTCCAAGGCCTGCAGGCGTCACGAAAGAGAGGGACCGCCGACGCGGGACGCCGAACGGTTCGCCGCCAGCGGAACCACAGGCGGCGGGTCAGGTCAAGCGGAGCCGCTTATCGGAAGGTCCACTCTGTCGTCACTGACAGCACCATGATGATCGCCAGAACGAAGGGCACTTCGTTCGTCATGCGCCAGAACTTGCCTGAATATTTCGACGTGCCGGCCGCGATCTTCTTCCTTTGGGCCGCCAGGAAGCCGTGCCAGCCGCTGAGCAGGAAGACACCCGCCAGCTTGGCGATCATCCACGGCTCGGCCAGGAAGGCGGCGCCGCGTGCCGAGACGTCGATGTGGATCAGCCACAGCCCGAAGACCCAGGCCAGGATCATCGCCGGGTTCATGATGATGCGCAGCAGCCGCGTCTGCCACAGGCGCAACAGGGTCTGCATTTCGCTTTTCAGCGGTTCAGGCTTGGCGTTCTGCTCGGCGTCATAGGCGTAGAGCCGAGGCAGGAACAGAAGGCCCGCCATCCAGGCGATCACCGCCAGAATGTGCAGCCCGCGTGCGAGATCATAGGTGTTCATGCCGCCTGCCTTCCCTTGCGATGCGGACAGGCCTTCCAGTCCGCCTTGCACCCCTGGCCGAACGGCGCAACGCCCGCGTGGGATAGCGCGCCCACGGCCGCGTCGGCCAAGGCGTCGATGAACAGCGGCTCGATCCCGACCGCCGACGCCCGCAAATAGGGACTGGCCCCTTTTTCGTGGGCCAGTTCGCCATATTCGATATCGAGCTCGACCAGGGTCTCGATATGCTCCGAGACAAAGGCGATGGGCGTGACGACCACGCCGATGCCGTCTTTGGCCGCGGTTTCAATGGCTTCAGGCGTGGACGGGCCCAGCCATTTCATTGGCCCGACCCGGCTTTGGTAGCAGATGGCGTGGTCGATCGGCCCGCGCTGGGCCTCGATGGCGGCGACCACGGCGGCGACCGTCGTCTCGATCTGCTCCTGATAGGGATCGCCCTTGCCGGTCACCAGCTTCTCGGGGATGCCGTGGGCGGAGAACAGCACCCGCACCGGCTGACCCACTGCCTCGTCCAGCTTCTCACCGATCGCCTGGGCCTGGGCCTCAACCCAGCCTGTCGCGGCCGGATAGCAGCAGACGGCGCGGCTGACGCCCGGGCCGGTATAGGCGGCGTTCCAGGCTTTCAGCGAGGATTCCGTCGTCGTGGTCGAAAACTGCGGATAGAGCGGCAGCAGCACGACTTCGTCAGGTCCGAAGGCGGCGACCTCGGCCGCCGTCTCTTCGGTCAACGGATGCCAGTAGCGCATGGCGATGAAGACCTTGACTTCGTCGCCGCCAAGCCGCGCGCCAAGCACGGCCTGCAAAGCCTCCGCCTGGCGACGGGTTTCGGGCAGCAGCGGCGATCCACCGCCCATCAGGGCGTAGTTGGCCTGGGCGCTGGTTTCGCGCCGACTGGAGATCAGTTTGGCCAGAGGCGTGCGGAAGATCCCCGGAAGGCCGATGATGGCCGGATCGTTGAACAGGTTGAACAGGAACGGCTTGACCGAAGCCTGATCATCCGGCCCGCCCAGATTGAACAGCACCACCGCAATGCGGCGGCCGGGGTTCGCATCACTCATTGGGCGCCGATCCGTCTCAGAACCTGTTCGACATGGTCGATCGGCACGTCCGGCAGGATGCCATGGCCCAGATTGAACAGCCAGGGCCCCTGCCCCCAGGCCTCCATCAGTTGATCGACGCGTCGATCCAGCAGATCGCCGCCGGCGCGCAGCAACAGCGGGTCGAGCGCCCCCTGGATCGGCTTGATCTGCTGCACTCGTTTGCCGACCTCGAGCGGGCAGGCGGTGTCCAGGGCGACGGCGTCGACCTCGACCGCCTCGGCATACCGCTCTGCGAGCGCCGCAGAGCCCCGTGGGAAGCCGATGAGGGGTACGGTGACCCCCAGCTCCCGCGTGCGCCTCACCAGCGCCTGGTGGGGCTTCAGGACCAATCTTTCGAACAGATCGTCCGGCAGCCCCTCGGCCCAGCTCTCGAAGATCTTCAGAACCTGGGCGCCGGCGTCGGCCTGCATCTTCAGATATCGGGCGGTGGCCTCGACCAGAACCTCCAGCGTCTCGTCGACACGCTCGGGATCGGCATAGGCGTAGGTGCGGGCCTGGGCGCGCTCGCCCTTGCCGATCGTGCGCGCCTGTCCGTCCAGCATATAGGTCGCCACGGTCCAGGGCGCGCCGGCGAAGCCGATCAGGGCGCGTTCCGGCTCCAGGGCCGCGCGCACGATCGACAGGGTCTCACCCACCGCTGACAGATGCTCGCCCGCCGCCGGAGCCAGTTCGGCCATCCGACCCGGGATCGGCATTTCGCCCAGACGCGGCCCCTCCCCCGTCTCGAACCAGACGTCTTGGCCGAGGGCGCGCGGGATCAGCAGGATGTCGGCGAAGACGATCGCCGCATCGAAGCCGAACCGGCGCATGGGCTGAAGCGTCGCCTCGGCGGCCATTTCGGGGTTCAGACAGAAGGCGATGAAGTCGGGCGCCTCGGCCCTCAGCTTGCGATATTCCGGCAGATACCGCCCGGCCTGGCGCATGAACCACACCGGCGGACGCTCCAACGTCTCCCCGCGGAGAGCCCGCAGCACCAAGGGTGTCGGATCGGCAGTCTGGGTCTGATCGGTCATGCCGGAGGATTAAGGTCACAGCCCCCCTCTCTCAATCCCTAATCAGATTAAGAATTAAAAGATTCGAAGTGGCAGGTAGGGCGGTGGAATGGCGGGGATGACTCGATCAGCTGCGGCGGAACAAAAGCGGATATCCACGCCTGCCGTATCGTTAACGGGGATGTCGAAACGGCTCATCCCGTCGGTGGACAATCCCTAACGAAACGTTAACGGGCAAGGGTTTGCGGGGACTTGCGGCTGTGAACGCGGTTAAGCGCCGTTAACCTTTCATTAGGATTTTCCACAGCGGTTAGAAGTTCGGTTTTCCGCCTTGGGATGATCCGGCGGCGGACGACCGACGCGATCCACCATCATCCCCGCTCGCGGGCGGATCGATCAGCGGCTAAGGAAAACGGCGCCCCGACGGTCCAACGCCGTCCCCCAACTTTCAACAGGGAGACAGACAGTCTCATGAGCCCTGCGAGACCCTCGGGACCGGCCCGTCTGGCCACCTATTTCCACGTTCACCTGGTGTCGGACTCCACCGGCGAGACCTTGAACGCCATGGCCAAGGCGGTGACCGCACGCTTCGACGGCGTTATTCCGATCGAGCACATCTATTCGCTGGTCCGGTCCGAAAAGCAGATGGAGCGGGTGTTGCAGGAGGTGGAGTCCGCGCCGGGCGTCGTTCTCCACACCCTGGTCGACCGCGATCTGCGCGAACAGCTGGAAGAAGGCTGCCGTCGCCTGGACATGCCCCAGATCGGCGCGCTGGATCCGCTGGTCGGGGCCATGTCGCGCTATCTCGGCGCGGCCCTGTCCACCCGCGTCGGCGCCCAGCACGCGCTGGACCATGACTATTTCAACCGGATCGCGGCGCTGGACTTCGCCATGGCCTACGACGACGGCCAGGGGTCGCTGGATCAGCTGGAGGGCGCCGACGTCGTTCTGTGCGGGGTCAGCCGGACGTCCAAGACCCCCACCTGCATCTATCTGGCCCACCGGGGCATCCGGGCGGCCAACGTGCCTCTGGTGCCGGGTCAGGAGGACGGCGAGCGGCTGACCAAGCTGAAGAACCCCTTGGTGATCGGCCTGACCGTGTCGCCCGATCGGCTGGTTCAGATCCGCCGCAACCGCATCGACAATCTGAACGCCAGCCAGTCGTCGAACTACACCGATCAGGACGCTGTGCGCGACGAGACGATCAAGGCGCGCCGGGCCTTCGAGCGGCGCGGCTGGCCGACCATCGACGTGACCCGCCGTTCGGTTGAGGAGACGGCGGCGGCGATCACCAATCTGCTGAGCGAGCATCGCAACCACAAGATCGGGACGACCTGGTGATGAGTGTTTCTGTTGCGCTATCGCCCTCCGGGCTGTTTGAGCGCGGAACCCTGATCCTGGCGTCCAAGAGCGCGGCCCGGCGCGCCATGTTGGAAAACGCCGGCGTCGCCTTCGAGGTGCGCGTCGCCGATGTGGACGAGGACGCCATCAAGGCCATCTCGACCGACCTGAACGCCGCCGCCCTCGCCGTTCGTCTCGCGGAAGCCAAGGCCCTGGCCGTCTCGCGCGACGACGAAACCGCCTGGGTGTTGGGCTCGGATCAGACCCTGGCCTTTGACGGCGGCCTGGTCTCCAAGGCCAAGTCTCTGGACGCGGCGCGGGAGCGGCTGAAAGCCATGCGTGGCAAGTCGCACCAGCTGCATTCCGGCGCAGCCCTGGCGACCAAGGGCAAGATCGTCTGGTCCGGCGTCGATACGGTTCAGATGCGGATGCGCGATTTCTCGGACGCCTTCCTCGACGCTTATCTGGCGGCGGAGGGCGAGGCCCTGCTGTCCTGCGTCGGTTCCTACCGGCTTGAGGGGCTGGGCTCGCAACTGTTCGAGGCGGTGGACGGCGACTATTTCACGGTTCTGGGCCTACCGCTCTGGCCGGTGTTGAAAGAGCTGCGTCGGGCGGGAGTGATCGCGGCATGAGCACGCACCGCATAACCGGGGCGGCCATGGTCGCCGGTATCGCCGGAAATCCGGTCGCCCATTCGCTCAGCCCGGTCATCCACAACGCCTGGCTGGCGGCCGGCGGGATCGACGGCGCTTATGTCCCCTTCGCCCCTGCTGATGCGGCCGGTTTCGAGGCCCTGGTCGCGGCGGGGCGCGCCGGCCTGATCATGGGGTTGAACGTCACCGCCCCGTTCAAGGAACAGGCCTTCGCCCTGGCGGATCAGGCGACGGCGGCGGCGCGGTTGACGTCCTCGGCCAATATCCTGCAGTTCGAAAACGGCAGGGTGCTGGCCGACAGTTCCGACGGGATCGGCCTGATGCGCGGCCTAAGGGAACAGG
Organism: Brevundimonas fontaquae; assembly: GCF_017086445.1. Lineage (NCBI taxonomy): Bacteria > Pseudomonadati > Pseudomonadota > Alphaproteobacteria > Caulobacterales > Caulobacteraceae > Brevundimonas > Brevundimonas fontaquae. Next base: position 375,658 of record NZ_CP070968.1, read on the forward strand.
CGCCGGACCTGGACGTGGCGGGGCGGCCGGTGGTGATGCTGGGCGCCGGCGGCGCGGCCCGCGCAGGGTCCGGCGCCCTGGTCGAGGCAGGCGCCGAAGTTCGCATCGTCAACCGTTCGCCCGAACGCGCCCAGGCCCTGGCCGCCGATTTAGGGTCGTCGGTTCGGGTCGTGACGGCCGATGACGCCTTCGACGGCGCGGTCCTGGTAATCAATGCCCTCACTGTTGCGCCGACCATCGACTTCGACCGGATCAGGCCCGGCACGGTGATGATGGACATGACCTACAAGCCGCTGGCCACGCCCTTCCTGAAGGCGGCGCGCGAACGCGGCCTGCCGACAGTGGATGGATTGGCCATGCTGATCGGCCAGGCGGCGCCGTCGTTCGAAGCCCTGTTCCGCCGTCCGCCGCCACCTCTCGATCTTCGGGCCCTGTTGATGACGCATCTGAGCGAGGCGGCATGATCCTGCTCGGTCTCACCGGCTCCATCGGCATGGGCAAGTCGACGACGACGGCCATGTTCGCCGATTTGGGGGCCGTCGTCTGGAACGCTGACGATGCGGTCCACCGTCTCTACGCGCCCGGCGGCGCGGCGGTCGGTCCGGTGGGCGAAGCCTTTCCCGGCGTCCTCGTGGACGGCGCGGTCGATCGCACGCGTCTGGCCGAGGCGCTTGGGAAAGACGACACAGCGTTCCGTCGTCTGGAAGCCATCGTGCACCCCTTGGTCGCCCAGGGTCGCGCGGCGGATCTGGAGGCGGCGCGTACTGCGGGTGTGAAACTGGGGGTTCTGGACATCCCCCTGCTGTTCGAGACGGGTGGGGACAAGGGCGTCGACGCCGTGGTGGTGGTCACCGCCGATCCGGCGATCCAGGCGGAGCGTGTGCTGGCCCGCCTCGGCATGACCCGCGAACGGTTCGACGCCATCCTGGCGCGCCAGATGCCGGACGCGGAAAAGCGGGCGCGCGCCGATTTCATCATCGACACCGGCCGGGGTTTGGAGGCCGCTCGGGCCGAGGTCGAAGCGATCGTGGGCGCCGTTCTGGCCCCGTCGTGGATATCTCACCGGCGCGGCGCGGCGAGCCTTTCGCGCTGAGGCGAATGCCGCCATTAAGGGCGAATGGCGCGCGAGATCGTTCTGGATACGGAAACCACCGGCTTCGACCCCAAGACGGGCGACCGGTTGATCGAGGTCGGCTGTATCGAGATCCAGGACCTGCTGCCGACGGGCCGCACCTTCCATCGGTTCGTCAATCCCGAGCGACTGATCCCGCCCGACGCCATCCGGGTTCACGGCATCACCGACGAGAAGGTCAAGGATGCGCCCAAGTTCGCCGAGATCGCCGACGACCTGATCGAATTCATCGGCGATGCGCAGATGATCGCCCACAACGCCGCCTTTGACCGCAACTTCATCGACTTCGAATATGCGCGGTGCGGCCGGCCGATCACCGGCGAGGCGCGCTGGATCGATACGCTGAAACTGGCCCAGAGCCGGTTTCCGGGCATGCCCAACTCGCTGGACGCCCTGTGCAAACGCTACAAGGTGTCGCTGGTCGAGCGGACGCTGCACGGCGCCCTGATCGACGCTCGTCTGCTGGCCGAGGTCTATCTGGAGCTTCGCGGCGGCAAGGAACGGGTGCTGGACCTGTCGTCGGCGCCGGTCGGTCGCGGTCCCGGCGGCGTCATCGAAACCGCCGCCTATGGCCAGCGCCCTCGCCCCCTGGCGCCGCGCTCCACGCCCGAGGAACAGGCCGCCCACGTCGCCTTCCTCGCCAAGGCGCTGAAGGACCGCTCACTGTGGGAAGCCTACGGCCTGCCCACTCAGGAAGACGCGGCTTAGTCTCTTTTTAGCGCTCAAGTCGTGAGCGACCGCGTCGCGAACATAGCGCGACGCGCAGCGCCCCAGGCTTAAGCCTGCCGGAAGCCCAGCACGTCCTGCATGTCATAGAGACCGGGGCCTCGCGTCCGCACCCAGGCGGCGGCGGCGACGGCGCCGCGGGCGAACAGCGACCGGTCGATGGCCGAATGGCTGAGCGTCAGAACCTCGTCCTCGGAGGCGAACAGCACGGTATGCTCGCCGATGATGCCGCCGGCGCGGATGGAGGAAAAACCGATCTTGCCGCTCTCGCGCTCGCCCTGGACCCCGTCGTAGGGTTTGGAGCGCAGGTCATCCAGATCCGCGAACCGGCCCTCGGCGGCTGCTTCGCCCAGCATCAGGGCCGTGCCCGACGGTGAATCCACTTTCCGGCGGTGGTGGGCCTCGGTGATCTCGATGTCCCAATCCTGGGCGTCCAGACGTTGGGCCGCGTGCTGGACAAGGCCGATCAGGATGTTGACGCCCAGAGAGAAGTTGCCGCTCTTGACGATGGCGACCTTCTCGGCGGCCTTCATCAAGTCGGCTTCCTGCTCGTCCGTGAAGCCAGTCGAGCCGATCACCAGGGCCGGGCCGCCGCGCTCGGCCGCGCTCTGGGCCAGGGCGACCGAGGCGGCCGGGGTCGAGAAGTCGATGATCACGTCGCACAGCGACAGGTCGGCGGTTTCGCCCCAATCGAAGCGGGCGGCGACCACCACGTCTTCGCGGGCGTCCAGAACCTGAGAGACCGCACGCCCCATCCGGCCGCGATAGCCGGAAATGCCGGCGTGGAAGATTGCGCTCAAACCGCGTTCTCTTTCGACCCGTCCGCGTCCTGATTGCCCAGGATGTCGGCCCAGAAACGCTTCGCCTTTCCGGCAAAGCTGGAATTCCTGGGGTTCTGCCCCTCCCCGAACGACAGGGCAAGCTCTTCCAGCAACTCACGCTGGCGCGCGGTCAGATCGGTGGGCGTCTCGACGAACAGTTCGACCACCAGATCGCCCCGGTTGCGGCCGTTCAGATGGGGCATGCCCTTGCCCTTGATGCGCACGGTCTTGCCGGTCTGGGCGCCGGCCGGCACGGCGACGGAGGCCTTGCACTTGCCGTCGCAGGCCGTGGAGACCAGGCAGGGCGCGTCGATCTCGCCCCCCAGAGCCGCCACAGTCATCGGCACGGGCACGGTGACCAGCAGGTCCAGGTTGTCGCGCTCGAACAGGTCGTGCGGCGTGACCGAGATGAAGACGTACAGATCGCCGCGCGGTCCGCCGCGCTGGCCCGCATCGCCCTCGCCCGACAGACGGATGCGCGAACCGTCGTCCACGCCGGCGGGGATTTTCAGGTTCAGGGTGCGGGTTTTGCGCACCTGGCCGTGCCCATGGCAGGTGGTGCAGGGATCGGCGATCATCTGACCCTGGCCGTGGCAACGGGGGCAGGTGCGCTCGACCTGGAAGAAGCCGTTGGCCTGGCGCACGCGACCGGCGCCCTGGCAGGTGGTGCAGGTGACAGGCTTGGTGCCCGGCTTGGCGCCCGACCCGTCGCAGGTGTCACAGGTCATGGTGGAGGGGATGTCGATCTCGACGTCTTCGCCCTTGTAGGCCTGCTCCAGGGTGATCTCCAGATCGTAGCGCAGGTCAGAGCCCCGGCGCGGTCCGCCCTGCTGGCCCCGGCCCTGGCGTCCGCCGAACGCGTCGCCGAACGCATCGCCGAAGACCTGGGAGAAGATGTCGTTGATGTCCGAGAAGCCCTGACCGCCCTGACCGAAGGGATTGCCGCCCCCGCCGCCGTTCACGCCCGCATGGCCGTAACGATCATAGGCCGCGCGCTTGTTGTCGTCCGACAGCACCGTATAGGCCTCAGACAGCTCCTTGAACTTGGCCATCGACTCTTCCGAGCCGCCGTTGCGGTCGGGGTGGTGAACCATGGCCAGCTTACGGTAGGCGGCTTTCAGGCCGGGGGCGTCGATCGTGCGTTCGACACCCAGAACTTCGTAATAATCACGCGCCATCGGGCGTTCGTCCTCATACTTCCCCGTTCGCTTTCGCCTCGCCTCTTATCGAGCGTTGGTCGAAATCGATGTCCCGGCTGACATGGGGTCCGGGACCAATGATGCAAGTTTCATGAAAAGGCCCCGCCTATCGCAAGACAAGCGGGGCCGTATCATTTCAGCGACCTGTGACGGATCAGGCGCTCTTCTTGTCGTCGCCGTCCGTGTCCGACACTTCCTCGAACTCGGCGTCGACCACGCCGTCGTCGGCCGGCTGGCCTTCGGCGGCGGCGTCGCCCTGCTGCTGGGCGTACATGGCCTCACCCAGCTTCATCGAGGCCTGGACCAGGGTGTTGGTCTTGGCGCGGATGTCTTCCGGGTCCATGCCTTCGCGCGCGGTCTTCAGCTCGGCCAGGCCGGTCTCGATGGCCGTCTTCTCGTCCGCGCCGACCTTGTCGCCGTGTTCGGCCAGGGCCTTCTCGGTCGAGTGGATCAGGCTGTCGGCGGCGTTCTGCGCCTCGACCAGATCCTTCTTGGCCTTGTCGGTCGCGGCGTTGGCTTCGGCTTCCTTGACCATCTTGTCGATGTCGGCGTCCGACAGGCCGCCGTTCGCCTGGATGCGGATCGACTGCTCCTTGTTGGTCGCCTTGTCCTTGGCCGAGACGTTGACGATGCCGTTGGCGTCGATGTCGAAAGCGACCTCGATCTGCGGCATGCCGCGCGGTGCGGGCGGAATGCCCATCAGATCGAACTGACCCAGCATCTTGTTGTCCGACGCCATCGGACGCTCGCCCTGGAAGACCCGGATCGTCACGGCCGACTGGTTGTCGTCGGCAGTCGAGAAGGTCTGGCTCTTCTTGGTCGGGATCGTCGTGTTGCGCTCGATCAGGGGCGTGAACACGCCGCCCAGGGTTTCGATGCCCAGGGTCAGCGGCGTCACGTCCAGCAGCAGCACATCCTTGACGTCGCCTTGCAGAACACCGGCCTGAACGGCGGCGCCCAGGGCCACGACTTCGTCAGGGTTCACGCCCTTGTGCGGTTCCTTGCCAAAGAAGGCCTTCACGGCTTCCACGACCTTGGGCATGCGAGTCATGCCGCCGACCAGAACCACTTCGTCGATGTCCGACGCCTTCAGGCCGGCGTCGGCCAGGGCCTTCTTGCACGGCTCGATCGTGCGCTGGACCAGATCCTCGACCAGGCTTTCCAGCTTGGCGCGCGTCAGCTTGATGTTCAGGTGCAACGGACCCGAGGCGTTCATGGTGATGAACGGCAGGTTGACCTCGTACTGGGTCGTGGTCGACAGCTCCTTCTTGGCCTTTTCGGCCTCTTCCTTCAGGCGCTGCAGGGCCAGCTTGTCCTGGCGCAGGTCGACCGACTGTTCCTTCTTGAACTCGTCGGCCAGGTAGTCGACCAGACGCAGGTCGAAGTCCTCGCCGCCCAGGAAGGTGTCGCCGTTGGTCGACTTCACCTCGAACACGCCGTCGCCGATCTCCAGGATCGAGACGTCAAAGGTGCCGCCGCCCAGGTCATAGACGGCGATCTTCTGGCCGTCGTTCTTTTCCAGACCATAGGCCAGGGCCGCCGCGGTCGGCTCGTTGATGATGCGCAGCACTTCCAGGCCGGCGATCTTGCCGGCGTCCTTGGTCGCCTGACGTTGGCTGTCGTTGAAGTAGGCCGGCACGGTGATCACGGCCTGGGTGACCTTGTCGCCCAGGTAGGCCTCGGCCGCTTCCTTCATCTTGGTCAGGGTGAAGGCCGAAATCTGCTGCGGGGAATAGTCCTTGCCGAAGGCGCGCACCCAGGCGTCGCCGTTCGGGCCCTTGACGATCTCATAGGGCACCATGCCCTTGTCCTTGGCGACGACGGGATCATCGAAGTTGCGGCCGATCAGGCGCTTGATCGCGAAGAAGGTGTTGGACGGGTTGGTGACGGCCTGGCGCTTGGCGGGTTGACCCACCAGCACTTCCGCGCCGTCCTGGATCGCCACGACCGATGGGGTCGTGCGGTTGCCCTCGGCGTTTTCGATCACCTTCGGCGTCTTGCCGTCCATGACGGCGACGCACGAGTTGGTGGTGCCCAGGTCGATGCCGATAATCTTGGCCATGTGTTCTTCAGTCTCTCTGGTTCGGCGGGCGATGCGGCGGCCTTCGACGAAGCGCCGCGCGTGACCGCCCCCGGTTGGGTTGGCGTGGATCAGGCTGGATAGCCCCAAGTTTCGCGGGGTTTCTCCGAAGCTGGCCCCGATATGGGAAAATCCCCCCGGCCCGCAAGGGCGTTATGCGATTCAACGCTTTCGAAGAACGCCGAAATTCGAAGATGCAGGCGCGGCGATTACGGCGCATAAGATTTTGCATCGCGCTCTGGGGATCGCGATCGAGGAAGGGAGAGGAAACAATGATCAAGACCACGCTCAAGGCCGTCGTCGCCGCAGCCATTCTTGTCGGCTCCGCAGCGGCCGCCGCGCCGCCTGCTGCGACGCCCATGGTGCAGTCGAAGGACGGCTATGACCGGCACGTCACCATCAAGAACCGCACCGGCTGGACCATGTTGCGCTTCTACGCGTCGGATTCGCGCAGCGACGACTGGGAAGAGGACATCTTGGGCTCGGACGTTCTGGAAAGCGGGCAGGATGTGCGCATCAACATCGATGACGGCTCGGGCGCCTGCATCTATGACTTCAAGGCCGAGTTCACCAACGGTCAGGAGCTGACGCGGTCGCGCATCAATGTCTGTGAGGTCAGCGAATACACCTACACCCGTTGAGGTGAAGACCGCCGTCGAGGGCTTCCGGCTCTGGCCGGGGGCGCTCAATGCAGCGGCGCAGGCTGATCTGGTCGCCGAGGTGTTCGCCCGACTGGATGACGCGCCGCTTTATCGGCCGACCACGCCGGGCGGTCGGCCCTTCTCGGTTCAGATGAGCAACTTCGGGCCGCTGGGCTGGGTCTCCGACAGGGGCGGCTATCGCTATCAGTCGATCCATCCCGAGACCGGGCGACCCTGGCCCGCGATCCCGACCGTGCTGCTCAACCTGTGGGACGCCACGGTCGGCTGGCCCACGCCGCCGGACGCCTGTCTGGTCAATCTGTATCGCGATGCGGCGAAGATGGGCCTGCACCAGGACAAGGACGAGGCCGACCTCGGCGCGCCCGTTCTGTCGGTATCCCTCGGAGACACGGCGACGTTCCGCATCGGCGCGGCGGAGGGCGGACGCACCACGACGCTGAGACTGGACAGCGGCGACGTCTGCGCCCTGACCGGACCCGCCCGCCTGGCCCGTCATGGCGTCAACCGCGTTCAGGCCGGATCGTCGCGCCTGATCCCCGGCGGCGGCCGGCTGAACCTGACGCTGCGCTGCGCCGGTTGAGCACCGGATTTTTGGACTGGCTTTCGACGACAAGCTGCGGCGTAAATCGGGAATGGATGATCTGAAGCGCCGCTGGGCCCGCCTCGAACCCCACATCACCGTCGTAGGCCCCGACGACGACCGGCCCCGTCCTGCCGTGCTGATGTTCCACGGCTGCGGCGGCCTACGCGATCACCTGCCCCGCTATGCCGAGGTCGCCAAGGCGGCGGGCTGGCGCGCCTTCATCGTCGATTCCTACGGCCCGCGCGGCTGGGGCCGGGCCTTCACCCTGGCGGCGGTCTGCACGGGCCTGTCGTTCCGGGGCTATGAGCGGGTGGGCGACCTCCTGGCGGCGATCCAGGGCGTTTCGGCCCGCCCCGATGTCGACGCGACGAAGCTGGCCCTGGCCGGCTGGAGCCACGGCGGCTGGTCGATCATGGAGATGATGAGCGGCGCGCCGACGCCCGGCGCCTTTGGCGTGATCGATCCCGCCGAGGCCAGCCTGTCCGGCGTCAAGGCGGTTTGGCTGGCCTACCCCTACATCGGCCCGTTCGCCTTCAACCGGTTGAAGCCCTGGCGGCATTGCCCGCGCGTTCTGGCCGTCACCTGCAAGCGCGACCACCTGACCACTGTGCGCAACGCCGAACAGGTCAACGCCATGATCCGCAACTGCGGCTCCGAGGTCGAAAGCTGGATCGCCGGGGGCACCCACGCCTTCGACGAACCCACCAACAACGGTCCGATGCGCCACGATCCGGAACTGACAGTCGAGGCCCTGCGCCGTTTCGGCGCCTTCCTGACCGACGCGGTCCCACACAGCTGAAAAAGAAAACTCACCCGTGCTATTGACGGGCGACCCATCACGTAACAATTGCAGTTACATGAAAAGGGATTCCCGCCTGTCCAACATTCTCCACGCTCTGCTGCACATGGCCGAGCATGAGACACGCACCGGCTCGCCCATGACCTCGGACCAGCTGGCGGTCTGTCTTTCGACCAATCCCGTGGTGGTGCGCCGAACCATGGCCGGCCTGCGCGAGCAGGGATTGGTGGCGTCGGAGAAGGGGCATGGCGGCGGCTGGCGTCTGTCGCGACCGCTGGATCAGGTCACCCTGGGCCAGGTGAACACGGCCCTCGGCGGCGCGGATCTGTTTCCGGCCGCTCCGCCCATCGAGGCCGACGGCTGCCTGGTCGAGGCGGCGGTCAACGACGCCCTGGCCGAGACCTACGCCGCCGCCCGCGCCCTGCTGATCGCGCGCCTGAACGACATAACCCTGGCCGATCTGGCGGCGGATTTCTCGCGCCGCATGGCCGAACATCCCAAGAGAGACCTCCTGCATGCCCACGCTCGAAAGTCCTGACGTCATGCCGCACGACGCCCTGATCATCGGCGGCTCCTATGCCGGCCTATCCGCAGCCATGCAGCTGGTCCGCGCGCGCCGCCGCGTTCTGGTCATCGACGACGGGCGGCCGCGCAATCGGTTCGCCGCTCGCGCCCATGGCGTCCTGACCAATGACGGAAAGCCCGGCGCTGAGATCACGGCGTCGGCTCGAGCCCAGGTCGCGGCCTATCCCACCGCCGCCTTCCGCATGGCGGAGGCGGTCGAGGTCGAACGGATCGATGGCGGATTCTCGCTCGCCTTCGCTGACGGCACACGTACGCGCGGTCGCCGGCTGCTGCTGTCGCACGGGGTCGAGGACGTGCTGGCCGACATCCCGGGGGTGAAGGAACGCTGGGGACGCACCGCCCTGCACTGTCCCTGGTGCCACGGCTATGAGATCGGCGGCGGCCCCATCGGCGTGCTGGGGCGTGGCGATCACGCAGTCCAGTATGCGGCCACGGTCGCCGAATGGGGCCAGGTCACCCTCTTTATGGATCTGGACGTCGGCCTGTCGCCCGAGGACGCCCATCTGCTGGATCGACGCGGGGTCACCATCGAGGCCACGCCCATCGCGCGGCTGGAGGGCGAGGCGCCGGACCTGAGCGGCGCGCGGCTGACCGATGGACGGTTCGTCGACCTGAAGGCCATCTTCGTCGGCGCCAATGTGCGCGTCGCCAGCCCGTTCGCCGAGCGGTTGGGCTGCGAGATGACCGACACCCCGATGGGGCGAGTGATCAAGGTGGACGCCATGCAGCAGACGACCCAGCCGGGCGTCTTCGCCGCCGGCGACCTGGCGCGCGCCGCCTCCAACATCACCCTGGCGACCTCGGACGGCATGATCGCCGCCCACGGCCTATTCCGCTCCCTGATCGAGGAGGAGGCGCGATAGGCGTTAGACCGGGGCGCCAATGAGGCGTCGCTTCTGCGCTTCGTATTCGTCCTGCGAAATGGCGCCGCTATCCCGCAACGTCGCAAACTTGGCCAGCTCATCGACGACGGACTCTTGGGGCTTCGCACCCACATTGAGGCGGTCCATCAGCTTTCGATTTTGTTCCTCGACCATGCCGCCGATGGTGAATAGATCGATCAGCAGCCAAACAGCCAGAACCCCAATCAAGAAGAAGCCGACGATCACCAAAGCGAGCAATATGCCGGTCAAACAGAGAGTGAGTTGGGCCACGGCGGACCCTGTGCGGCCAAGGTAGAACCGATGCCCGCCGACGCTCCCGGTGAAGAACCAGAGCAGATAGGCGACGCCAGCAGACTTCTTGTTGGCTTCGAACGCCATCAAGGCTTGAGTGTCGGCGCTCAGGCCGCTTTGATTGGACATTTTACTTCCCCCTAAGGAAGTGTCCTTCTCAACCGACGCGGGTAGAGTCAAGGCGCTCCAGCTTTGTATCAGGGTCAGCCGATTGTCGCCTCGACCGTGATGGTCGCGCGGACCGAATGGGCCATTTCGCAATGGTCGTGCGCCTGGTGATGCAGGGCGTCGATCTCGGCCTGATCAGGTTCGCGGCCGGTGAAGCTGGTGAAGGGGCGTAGCGTCACCTCGGCGAGGTAGCGCTTGCCGTTCTCGACCTTGCCCATCTTGCCCGACGCCTCGTCGACGTAGGTATCGACCACCAGGCCGGCGTTGGCGGCGAAGGCGAGGAACCACAGCATGTGGCAGCTGGACAGGGAGGCGATCATCGCCTCTTCCGGATCGACCCCGGCCGGATCGGACATCGGCACGGGCACGCTGGAGGGCGCCGACGACCCCGGCACCACCGCCCCGCCGTCGAAGCTCCAGGAATGGGCGCGGCTGTAGCCTTTATCCAGAAACTGCTGGTCGCCGCGGGTCCAGACGACCTTGGCTTCATAGACGCCCATTACGCCCTCCAGAAGCCGACGATCTTCTTGACCTCGTCCACCACGGGATCGGCGACCTCGGCGGCGCTTTCGGCGCCGGCCTTCAGCACACGGTCGATCTCGGCCGGATCGTCCATCAGACGGCGCATCTCGGCCGTCACGGGCGCTAGCGACGACACCGCCAGATCCGCCAGCGCGGGCTTGAAGGCGCCGAAGCCCTGGCCGCCGAACTGTGCGATCACCTGTTCGCGGGTCAGGCCAGCCAACGCCGCATAGATGGCGACCAAATTCTTGGCCTCGGGCCGTTCGTTCAGGCCCTCCAGGGTTTCCGGCAACGGCTCGGGATCGGTCTTGGCCTTCTTGATCTTGGAGGCGATCGTGTCGGCGTCGTCGGTCAGGTTGATGCGGCTGTTGTCGGACGGGTCCGACTTGGACATCTTGGCCGCCCCGTCGCGCAGGGACATGACGCGGGTCGCCGGTCCCTGGATGATCGGCTCAGGCACGGGGAAGAAGCCAGGAACGCCGAAGTCGTTGTTGAACTTGGCGGCGATGTCGCGGGTCAGCTCCAGATGCTGCTTCTGGTCCTCGCCGACCGGCACTTCGGTGGCCTTGTACAGCAGGATGTCGGCCGCCTGGAGCACGGGATAGGTGTAGAGGCCGACCGAGGAGCGTTCCTTGTGCTTGCCCGACTTCTCCTTGAACTGGGTCATCCGGTCGAGCCAGCCGAGGCGGGCGACGCAGTTGAAGATCCAGGCCAGCTCCGCATGGGCGCGCACGGCCGATTGCGGGAAGATGATCGCCTTTTCCGGGTCCAGCCCCGAGGCCAGATAGGCGGCGGCGATCTCGCGCGTCTGGGCGGTCAGTTTGGCGGGATCCTGCCACACGGTGATGGCATGCATGTCGGCGACAAAGACATAGACCGGCGCGCCCTGGTCCTGCAGTTCCACGAACCGCTTCAGGGCGCCGAGATAGTTGCCCAGGTGCAGCGCGCCTGAGGCCTGGATGCCGGACAGGATGCGGCGCGGGCCGTCATAGGTCGCAACGGCGGGGGTTTGGTCGGTCATGGGATCGGGTCTCGGAAGGTCGAAAGGCAGGCGTGGCGAGGCAGGCGGCGGCTCAGCCGCGCCATCGCAGGTCATGGATCAGGCCCGAGGTCGTCATGGCCTCGCGCTTATCGGTTCGCCGCCTGTCAGTCCAGACCGGAGACCGCGCCGCCGCCGGGCTCGCGCCTCAGCGTAGCCTTCAGTTCCGAGATCGTGACGGCCCGGAACGCCAGCAGGCAGAAGCCGTAAAGCCCGGCTCCGGCGCCGCAGACCACCAGGACGGCGATCTCCTTGGCCAGGAACAGGCGGCTAAGCTGCGGATAGAAGACATCGGCGGCGAACAGCAGGGCGGCCATCATGGCGCTGGCGGCGATGACGCGCGCGATGCGCGACAAAAAGGCCGGCGACGGCCGCCAGCTGTTCTCGCGGATCAGGATCCCGCCCAACAGGGCGACATTGACCCAGGCTGAGGTGCTGGTGGCGATGGCCAGGCCCAGCACCCCGTCCCAACCCTGACTGCGGAACCAGAAGAACAGAGCCGAGCCCAGGATGACGGTGATGACCACGCTGGCCACGGCGAAGATCATCGGACGGCGCGTGTCCTGGCGCGCGAAAAAGGGTGGAGTCAGAACCTTGGCCAAGACGAAGGCCGGCACGCCCCAGGCGAACTGACGCAGCACATCGGCGGTGCGGGCGGCGTCGGCCGAGGTGAAGGCGCCCCGCGTCACCGTCGCGTCGATGATGAAGAAGGGAATGACGAACAGGGCAACCGCCGCCGGCAGGGTGAAGGCCATGGCCAAGTTGATGCCGTCGTCCAGCGTCTTCTGCCCGCCCTCGTGATCCCCGTCGACGAATGCCTTGGTCAGGCGCGGCACCAGGGCCAGGCCGATGGCGACCCCCACCAGGCCCAGCGGCAGTTGATACAGGCGGTCGGCGTTATAGAGCACCGAGCGCGCGCCCTCGTCCGACCCGGTCAGGAACTGCGACACGAGAGAGTTGATCTGCAGCGCCCCGCCCGCCAGGGCGCCGGGCACGGCCAGCGCCAGGGTGTGACGCACGTTCGGCGTGATGCGCGGCAGGCCGATCTTCAGCCGAACGCCCAGACGCCGCACGCCCCACCACAAGAGACCAGCCTGGATCAGGCCCGACACCGTCACCGCCGCCGTCACCATCAACAGCACCGTCTCCTGCGGGATCGGCAGGATCAGCGGCGGCATCAGGGCGGCCAGGGTGCACAGGTTCAGAAACACCGGCACGGCCGCCGACAGGGCGAACCGACCGCCCGTGTTCAACACGCCCGACAGCAGCGAGGCCACGGTCATACAGGCCAGATAAGGCATGGCCAGTTGGGTCGCGATCACGGCGGCGCGCAGCACCTCGGCCTGACCCTGATAGGCCGACAGCAGCCACGGCATGATCCACGGCATCACGACCTGCAGCAGGATGCAGAAGCCGGCGACCACCGCCAGCATGAAGCTGAGCGCCTCGGACGCCGTGACGGCGGCGGCTTCCTCGCCCTCGCGCGCCCGAACCCCGCCATAGAACGGCACGAAGGCCTGGGCGAAGGCGCCCTCGGCGAACAGGCGGCGGAACATGTTGGGCAGCATCAACGCCGTGGTGAAGGCGTCCATCATCGGTCCCTGGCCGAAGCGCGCCGCCAGCGCCATGTCGCGCACGAAGCCGAGAATTCGACTGCCCAGCGTCAGGGTCGACTGCACCAGGGTGTTTCGGGCGAGGCTCATGCGGACATTCGACAGGGCGCGGAGGAAGGTTGTCGCTTAGCGCGCTTGTTCGCCGGGCGATACGGGCTTTGCGCGCGGGCTGCGGCGGCCCAGGTCGGACACGTCGCGCGCGCTGGCGCGGGCCGAGGCGACCTTGCGTCCGGCGGGCGCGGGCGCGCGGCTGTCCAGCACGGCCTCAAGCGCGGTGCGCAGTTCGGCGATCCGCTGTTCCGAGGTGATCTTCCGCCCCTTGCGATCCACGACGTAGAAACTGTCCACCGCCCGCTCGCCATAGCTGGCGACGTGGGCGGAGCGGATGCTCAGGCCTTCGTCGTTGAACACCCGCGACAGGTCCGCCAGCAGCCCCGGCCGGTCGGCGCAGGACACCTCGACTACCGTGGCGACCTCGCTGGCGTGGTGATCGACCATGACCACGGGCCGGACTTCAAAGGCCGCCTTTCGCGCATTGCCGGTCGGATCGGGCGCCTGGCCGATGCGGCCCTCGCCCCGCGCGGCCTTTTCCAGCGCCTCGACCAGGGCCTTCAGGCGACGCGGTTCAGCCTGGCCATAGGGCAGGCCCGCTCCGTCCTGAACACGAAACACGTCCAGGACGACGCCGTCCTCGGTCGCCACGCGGGCGTCGGTCACGTCGGCCCCAAGCGCGGCCATGGTCTGGGCCAGATCGGCGAACAGGCCCGGCCGGTCGGCCGCTGCGATGGAGATTTCGGTGGTCTGCACCGCCAGCCCCTGCACCGGCGCGGTGGGCGCGCTCTCCGCCGCCGCGCCCGTCTCGCGCGCCCGCTGGACCAGGGCCGGATGCGCCGCCAGCGGATCCTCGCGCGTCACGTCCTCGCCCCGGAACAAGGCGGCGACCTGGTTGTAAAGGGTGCGCATCAGCTGACCCTTCCAGCCGTTCCACACCCCCGGCCCCACGGCCCGGATATCGGCGACGGTCAGAACCAGCAGCATCCGCAGTCGCTCGGGATCGCCGACCAGTTCGGCGAAGGCGCGGATGGTCGCCGGGTCCGACAGGTCGCGCTTCTGGGCATAGTCCGACAGCGCCAGATGGCTGCGCACCAGCCAGACGACCAGTTCGATCCGGCGCGGATCGACGCCCAACCGCTCGCACGCACGACGCGCGGCGATGGCGCCGTCCTCCAACTGCCCCCGCTCGCCGCCCTTGCCGACGTCATGCAGCAGCATGCCCAGCATCAGGGCTTCCATGTCCGAGATCAGGTGCACGATCTCGCTGGCCATCGGGTGATCGGTCTTCAGCTTGCCGCGAGCGATGTCGTTGATGATGCCGATGGCCTGCAGCGTGTGCTCGTCGACCGTATAGGCGTGGTACATGTTGAACTGGGTCTGGCCGACGATCCGCCCCCATTCAGGCAGGAACCGGCCCAGTAAACCCGTCTCGTTCATGATGGTCAGGACGCGATAGGGCCGCTGCCCGTGCGCCAGAACGTCCAGGAACGCCCGCGTCGCCGCCGGATCGCGCCTCAGCCGGGGCGTCACCAGCGACAGCGAGCGCGTCACCGCCGAAAAGGCGTCCGGATGCAGGTCCAGGTCGTGCTTGTCGGCGCAGACGAAAAGGGTCAGCAGCTTGACCGGATCGGCGGCGAACACCTCCGGCCCCTCGACTGACAACCGGCCCTGGTCGATCCAGAACCCCTCGACCTCCAGCTTGCGCCGCGGGGCGGGCCGGAACGGCGCCATCAGACGCGACAGGCCGTGCGCCGTCTTCTGGTGGCGCGCCTCCAGCTTGGCCGACATGGCGCGCGTCAGGGCGCCGACGTCGCGGGCCACCAGAAAGTATCGCCGCATGAACCGCTCGACCGCCGGTTCGTCGCCGCGCCCGCGCCAGCCCATGCGCCGGGCCACCTCGGGCTGCATGTCGAACGTCAGCTTCTCTTCGGCCCGGCCCGCGATCAGATGCAGATGGATGCGGACCCGCCACAGGAAGTCGAACGCCTCGTCCGACGTCCGTCGCTCGCGCGGGGTGAACAGTTCGTCCATCACCGTCGCGCCCAGCCGGCTTTCGGGCGCCAGTGACCTCGCGATCCAGTACAGGGTGTTCAGGTCGCGCAAGCCCCCCTTGCCGTCCTTGACGTTGGGTTCGACCTTGTAGCGGGTCGAGCCGGCCTTTTCGTGCCGGGCGGCCCGCTCCTCCAACTTGGCGGCGATGAATGGGCGCGGGTCGGATTTCGACACCATGTCGCGAAACCGGCCGATCATCAGCTGGGCCAGCGCCTCGTCCCCCGCCAGCGGACGCGCCTCCAGCAGAGTCGTCCGCACCGTCATGTCTGTCCGCGACAGGCTCAGACACTCTTCGACCGAGCGCACCGCCGACCCGACCTTGGCCCCCAGGTCCCACAGCACATAGAGGACGAACTGGATCACCTGCTCGCCGCGCGGCGTCGCCTTGGACGATCTCAGGAACAGCAGGTCCAGATCGGAATGGGGCGCCAGCACGCCCCGGCCGTAGCCCCCGACCGCAACCAGGGTCAGCCGCTCGGCCTCGACCGGCGAGGTCGGCCACAGCGTCTGGGTCGCCACCCGCCACAGGCCGGCCAGCATCTCGTCGGCGGCGGCGGCGTACAGACGCGCCACGTCGCGGCCCTTCATGCCGCCGTCCAGCTTGCGCTCCGCCCGGGCTCGGGCGGCGTCATAGGTCTCGCGCAAAACGACAGAGACCGCCGCGCGCGGGTCTTCCGCGCGGGCGGCCTCGTCAAGGCGGTCATCCAGACTGGGCGAGGCGTTCATGTCAGCCGTCTATAGGCCGCATCCCACCGCACGTCAGTCAGGGATTGCTGACTACTCCGGGCGAACGCGCTTCTTGCGGAACGACGGGTTCAGCGTCTGCTTGCGCAGGCGGATGGACTTCGGCGTCACTTCGACCAGCTCGTCGTCGTCGATATAGGCGATGGCCTGTTCCAGCGACATCTGGCGCGGCGGCGTCAGGCGAACGGCCTCGTCCTTGCCGGCGGCGCGGACGTTGGTCAGCTGCTTGCCCTTGATCGGGTTGACATCCAGGTCGTCCCAGCGCGCGTTCTCGCCGATGATCATGCCCTGATAGGTCTTTTCGCCGGCGCCGACGAACATGATGCCGCGGTCTTCCAGGTTCCACAGGGCGAAGGCCGCCGTTTCACCGTCAGAGTTCGAGATCAGCACGCCCTTCAGACGGCCGGCGATGGCGCCCTTGTGCGGCTCGTAGTGGCTGAACACGCGGTTCAGCACGCCCGAACCGCGCGTGTCGGTCAGGAACTCGCCCTGATAGCCGATCAGCGAACGCGACGGCGCCTTCAGCTGGATGCGGGTCTTGCCGGCGCCCGACGGCCCCATGTCGGTCATTTCGGCCTTACGGGCCGACAACTTTTCGATGACGATGCCCGAGAATTCGTCGTCCACGTCGATCATGACGTCCTCGATCGGCTCCAGCTTCTCGCCGTTCTCGCCGGTCTGGAACACCACGCGCGGACGCGAGATCGAGACCTCGAAGCCTTCGCGGCGCATGTTCTCGATCAGAACGCCCAGTTGCAGTTCGCCGCGACCGGCGACCTCATAGGCGTCGCCGCCTTCGGTCGTGGTGACGCGGATGGCGACATTGGCCTCGGCCTCCTTCAGCAGGCGGTCGCGGATGACGCGCGACTGCACCTTGTCGCCTTCGCGACCGGCCAGGGGGCTGTCGTTGACCGAGACGGTCATGGAGATGGTCGGCGGGTCGATCGGCTGGGCGGGCAGAGGCTCGGTCACTTCCATGGCGCACAGTGTGTCGGCGACAGTCGCCTTGGACATGCCGGCGATGGCGACGATGTCGCCCGCTTCCGAACCCTCGTCCAGGGCCTGACGCTTCAGGCCGCGGAAGGCCAGCACCTTGGTGATGCGGCCGCGTTCGATTTCCTTGCCTTCACGGTCCAGAGCGTGGATCGCCATGCCGGGAACGGCCTTGCCGCTCTCGATGCGGCCGGTCAGCAGACGGCCCAGGAACGGATCGCTTTCGATCAGCACGTCCAGCATGCGGAAGGGCTTGTCGCGGTTGGCCTGGACGGCGGGCGGCGGGACGTGATCGACGATCAGGTCGAACAGCGGGGCCAGATTGTCGTTGGGCTGGTTCAGGTCCAGCGTCGCCCAGCCGTTGCGGCCCGAGGCGTAGATGTGCGGGAAGTCCAGCTGCTCGTCCGTCGCGCCGATGGCGGCGAACAGGTCGAAGGTCTCGTTGTGGACGCGGTCGGGATCAGCGTGGGCGCGGTCGACCTTGTTGATGCACAGGATCGGGCGCAGGCCCATCTTCAGCGCCTTGGTCAGCACGAACTTGGTCTGGGGCATGACGCCCTCTTCGGCGTCCACCAGGATGACGCAGCCGTCCACCATGCCCAGGATGCGCTCGACCTCGCCGCCGAAGTCGGCGTGGCCGGGGGTGTCGATGATGTTGATGCGGGTTTCACCCGCCTTGCCGTTCCAGAGCACCGAGGTGCACTTGGCTAGGATGGTGATGCCGCGCTCTTTTTCCTGGTCGTTGGAGTCCATCGCGCGCTCGGTCTGCGCCTCGTTGGCTCGGAAGACGCCGGATTGGGCGAGCAGTTGGTCCACCAGGGTCGTCTTGCCGTGGTCGACGTGGGCGATGATGGCGACGTTGCGCAGGTTCATTTGAGTATCGCGAAAAGGCGCGGCCGGCATACGGGCGGCCGCTGGTCATGAAAAGGCATGCGGGAGGCGCGCGCCTCTTACAGGCATGTGGACAGAAAGACCAGAGCGGGCGTTCGCCGCGCTGATCGCGGCCTTACCGATATTTCATCCCCGACGCCGCATCCGACGCCGCTGACGGACGCCTCCTTCCCACGACGGGCCTGACGCAGGCCCATTCCGAAGGGGAGATGACGATGGGTTTGATGATCGCAGCCGCGCTTGCCGCCGCCTTGGGCGCGGGCCAGGCGCCGGACATGCATGTGGATGCCGAGGGGCTGAACATGGCCCGACCCGGCGAGGCCATGATCCTGGCCGGCCGCATCCGCGCCGCCAGCCGTGACTGGTGCGCCGTCCATCGCGCCGTCCTGACACCCGACAGCCTTGGCGACGCCAGGGTCTGCGAGCGTGAAATGAGACGCCGGGCCTATGTCGCCCTGCCCCGCCCTCAGCGCATCCATTTTGTGCGCGCGGGCGGCCAGACCGCGCTTAATCGGCGCTAGAGCGGTCGCAGCATATAGCGGGCGTCGGCGCCGTAGCTGGCAAGTTTAGCCGCCATGGCCTCGGCGGGTTGCTCGACGAAACCGTGTCGAGACCAGAAGCCGACGGCGTCATTGACCGCGACCAGGGCGACGGCGGGCCATCCGTCTTGCATCGCCTGTTCGGCCAGCCGCTCGACGATGGCGCCGGTCACGCCCCCGCCCCGCGCCTCGGGGTGCAGAGCCAGATCGTGCAGATAGATCAGGTCCGGCTGGGGCGGCAGGCCTTCGATCACTGTGTTCAGCGGCGGCGCGCTCTCGGCCTTCCACGGATAGGCGATCAGATAGCCGCGCGCCGGTCCGCCACCGTCCGCCAGCACGAAACACCCGCGCGGATACAGCGCCAGCCGGTTTTGAAAACAGGCTCGATCCTCGAAGTGGTCGGGAAACGACAGCCGCGCCACCTCCACCACCGCATCGATGTCCGTCGGCCGCATAGGCCGCCATTGCAGGGTCATCAGTTCACCCTGGACGGGTCTGGCGGCGCGTCAGGCAGGGCGGAAACCGGAACGCCGTCGTCCTTCAGCTTCTTGACCTCTGCGGGCGTGGCCTCGCCATAGATTTCGCGCTTCTCGGATCGGCCCTCGTGGATGTCGCGCGCCTCGCGGGCGAAGGTGTCGCCGACGTAGTCGAAGTTGGCCTCGACATGGGCGCGGACCTCGCGGGCGGCGGCCATCATCATCGTCTGCATCTTGGCGGCGACGTCAGAGGCGGGATCGGCCCTGCGGGCGCCGCTGACGGCCGGGGCCATGATCGCCTTTTCGACCGCGTGCGAACCGCAGAACGGGCATTCCACCAGCCCCCGCGCCGCCTGATCGTCATAGTCGGTCGAGGAGCCGAACCAGGCTTCGAAGGCGTGGGCCTGGTCGCATTTCAGGGCGTAGCGGATCATGGGGCGTCAAACAGCGGGCAGGTAATCGCGATCGTGGGTCAGGCTGGGCACGGCGGCGCGCGCCCTGGCCACGGCCTCCATGTCCAGTTTCGCACGCACGATGCAAGGTTCGTCGTGATCCGCCTTGGCGATGATCTCGCCCCACGGGCCGACGACGGTGGATCGCCCCCAGGTGCGGCGACCGTCCTCGTGCAGTCCGCCCTGCGCTGGGGCCAGGACGAACGCCCCCGTCTCGATGGCGCGGGCGCGTAACAGGGTTTCCCAATGCGCCTCGCCCGTCGGGGCGGTGAAGGCGGCCGGTATCGCGATCATCGACGCCCCCGCCTTGGCTAGCTGGCGATGCAGGTGGGGAAAGCGGATGTCGTAGCAGATGGTCAGACCCAGTCGGCCCCAGGGCGTGTCCGCCACCGCCGCCCCGTCGCCGGGCCTCACCGTCGCGCTCTCGCGATAGGTCTCGCCATTGGGGAGGTTCACGTCGAAGACATGCAGCTTGTCGTATCGGGCCACGATCCCGCCCGACGCGTCGATCAGCAGCGACCGATTGGCGGCGCGGCCGTCTCCCGCCTGGTCTGACCGGACGATGGCCGAACCGATCAGCAGCCAGACGCCCAGTTCCGCCGCCAGACGACGCAGACCCAGCACGGCGACGTCCTCGTCCTCGGTCGTGATCGCCGCCTCGCGCCGGTCTCGGCGTTGCTCCAGGACATTGGTCCCCTCGGGCGTCAGGACGAACTTCGCCCCGCCCGACGCCGCCTCGCGGATCAGGGGCTCGACATGGGCCAGCGCCTCTCGCGCCGTCGCCGGCGTGCGCGTCTGGATCAGGGCGATGTCGAGCCCGCTGCTCATGGATCAGGCGGCCAGAAGTCCGTCCAGCTTGCCGTCGCGATCCAGCGCGTGGATGTCGTCGGAACCGCCGACGTGCTGGCCGTCGATGAAGATCTGCGGGAAGGTCATTCGGCCGCCCGACTTCTCGACCATCTCGGCCTTCTTGTCGGGATCGTTGGACGCGACGATCTCGGTATAGTCCACGCCCTTCTTCTTCAGAAGCGACATGGCGCTGAAGCAGTAGGGGCAGCCAGGCTTGGTGTAGATAACGACGTCGGCCAAGTTCAGATCTCCAAAATAAAATCCAGCGCCCTCAAGCAGCGAGCCGCCGCGCGGCGAGCGATAGGGCGCTCTTCACATAGTCAGTTCACGGGCGTTTCGCACCCGCGCGATGACGGCGAGGTCCACGGCGCGCGCTCCGGCGTCGATCAGGGCGCGCGCGCAGGCCTCTCCGGTCGCACCCGTGGTCAACACATCGTCGATCAGAAGGATGCGTCGCCCCCGGATCCGACGCCAGCCCGCCTCGGTCACAGCGAAGGCCTTCTTGACGTTCAGCCGCCGCCCGCGCTGGCTCTTGCCGCCCTGGCTGGTCGTGTGGGTCGTGCGGACCAGGGCGTCGGGCAAATAGTCGCGGCCGGCGTGCCGGGCCAGCGGCCGGGCGATCTCGGCCGCCTGATTGAACCGTCGCGACAACAGACGAAGCCGATGCAGCGGCACGGGCAGGATCACGTCCGCGTCTTCGACCAGATCGGCGGCGGCGCGTCCGATCCAGCGCGCGAACAGGGGCGCGAACTGTTGCTGGTCCCCGTGCTTGAATCTGAGGATCAGACTGCGCGACGCCTCGTCATACAGGCAAGCCGCGCGCGCCCTCTCGAAGGCATAGGGCTTGGCGATACAGGCGGCGCAGCGATCCTCGGCGAAGGCGCCGCCGTCAAAGTCGAAGGCCGCTCCGCAGCCGTCGCAGACCGGCGCCTCTAGAAATTTGATCCGGCTCCAGGCGTCGGGCGTCAGGCCGGCCGCAGCGGTCGCCTCTCGGCTGTCGTGCGCCATGGGCGGCAGGATCAGGTCGGCCAGTCCTCGCCCTGCCCCGCGCAAGTGACGGCCCGCCCCTTCCCAGGCGCGTCGCCAGCCCCCATCCTGTGCGTCCATGACCGCCCCCCAATCCCCTTCCGAAGGCCCCCCGCGCATCTTCGACGCCGTTCGACGTCAGGCGCGGCTGGCGCGGTCAGCCTCCCGGTTCCCCCAGGCTGACTTCCTGCACACCCGCGCCGCCGCCAACGCCGCCGAGAGCCTGGAAGCCATATTGCGCGATTTTCCCGCTGCGGTCGATCTGTCCGCCCATCCAGGCGTGTTCGATGCGGCGGTCCGGTCCAGCGACGCCGCCGGCCGCGTCGGTCCCATCCAGACGCCCGTCTCCCTGGCCCAGCGCGCAGCGCCGGGCGCGGACGCGCTGCCGCTGGCCGACGCCTCGACCGATTTGATCATCTCCCTTCTGACCCTTCACTGGGCCAACGACCTGCCTGGCGCCCTGACCCAGATCCGGCGCGCGTTGAAACCGGACGGCCTGTTCATCGGCACGCTGTTCGGCGCGGGCACGCTGAAAGAGCTTCGCGCCGTCCTGACCGAGGTCGAGCTGGAGGAGCGCGGCGGCGCCCAGGCGCGAGTCTCGCCCTTCGCTGACGGCTATGACGGGGCGGCCCTCTTGCAACGCGCCGGGTTCGCCCTGCCGGTGTCGGACGTGGATCGGTTCACGGTCCGATACGACGACCTGTTCGCCCTGATCCGCGACCTGCGCGCCATGGGAGAGACCAATGTGCTGCACGGACCCGTTCGGCCGCTGAGCCGCCGTATCGTGGCGCGCGCCGCCGCCCTCTATGCCGAGCGCTACGGTCTCGACGACGGCCGCATCCCGGCGACGTTCGAAATCATCCATCTGGCTGGCTGGAAACCCCATGACAGCCAGCAGAAGCCCCTGCCGCGCGGCTCGGCCAAGACGCGGCTGGCCGATGCGCTGGGCGTCAGGGAAATGACGGGCGACGAGCCGGGCTAGTTGCCGACGACGGCCTTCATGGCGGTGGTCAGCCGCTCCACCGTTACGGCCAGGCCGCCGTTCTGCGTGTTCGCCAGGGCGCTGACAGAGGTCACGATCGCCAGAAAGATCAGGGCGCAGATCAGGCCGTATTCAATGGCCGTGGTCCCGCTCTCATTGCGCAGGAACCGGCCGATAAGACGTCGCATGGCCGGCCTCCCTGGTCGGCGGTGGTCAGAGCAGGTCGCGCAACCAGGCGACCAGAGGTTCATCCGCCGGCGGCATGGGATAGTCCGAAAGCTTGCTCGGCTTCACCCAGGCCAGGCCGTCGTGTTCACGCGCCGTGACCACGCCGTCCCACCGTCGGCACAAATACAATGGCATCAACAGGTGAAACGAATCGTAAGCGTGACTGGCGAAAACGAACGGCGACAGACAGTTTTCGCTGACGTCGATCCCCAGCTCTTCCTTCAGCTCGCGGATCAGGGCCTGTTCGGGCCGCTCTCCGGGCTCGACCTTGCCGCCCGGGAACTCCCACAGGCCGGCCAGCGTCTTGCCCTGCGGCCGCTTGGCGATCAGCACTCGCCCATCCACATCGATCAGGGCGGCGGCGACGACCAGGACGGTGGGAAGCGACGCAGCGGTCACCCGGCTTTCCGCAGCCACTGATTGGAGCGTTCGTCCATGTCCAAGGCGCGGGCGACGGCGACCAGCACCTCCGCATCGCCGTTCGCGCGTCGCTCCACCACCACTTCGTCCCCCGGCCCGAACGCCCATTGCTCGTCCTGCGGAGCCGGCTCTTCGCTGAGGTGGAAGACATTGTCGCTGACGGCCTTGGCCTTCACCGGCCGCCAGACATCGACCACCTCGTCCACGATGCGCACATGGACTTCCGTCCAGTCAGTAGATGAAGCCGTCGCCGCCGACATGAATGATCTCTCCAGACTCGTCCTCGATGACCACCGAGCGACCCGTCACGGGATGAATATAGCGCGTCGCGGGCCGATCTGTCTCGCGGTTCACCGTGGCGATGCGCACGCCTTTAGACACGGCCTCCGCGATCTGATCGTCGGTCCAGCCGCGGCCGACCATCTGACGCCGAAGCTTTTCCGGCCTCTTGACCATCAGCTGCGATAATCGCCGTTGATCTCGATGTAGCCCTTGGTCAGGTCGCAGGTCCAGACGGTGGCCGACGCCCGGCCGGACCCCACGTCGACGGTGATGTCGATCTCGGGGTTCTTCATATAGGCGGTCATCTTGGCCTCGTCGTAGGTCGGGGACGGGGCGCCGTCGACGGCGGCCTGGTGCGGGCCGAACTTGATGGCCAGGCGGTCCCGGTCGACCGGTTCCTCGGTCTTGCCCACCGCCATGACGACCCGGCCCCAGTTGGCGTCCTGACCGGCGATGGCGGTCTTGACGAGGGGGCTGTCGGCGATGGACTTGGCCAGCTTGCGGGCCGAGGCGGGCGAGGCGGCGCCGTCCACCGTCACCTTGACGAACTTGGTCGCGCCTTCGCCGTCGCGCACCAGCTGGTGCGCCAGGTCCAGCATGACCTTGTCCAGAGCGGCCGAGAAGCTCTTCAGGCGGCGATCGCCGACCCGCCCGATACGCGGCGCGCCCGAGGTTCCGGTGGCGAACAGCAGGGCGGTGTCGTTGGTCGAGGTGTCGCCATCCACCGTCACGCTGTTGAAGGTGGTGCGCACATGCAGGCCCAACAGCGCCTGCAGCACGTTCGGATGGATGTCCGCATCGGTGACGATGAAGGCCAGCATGGTCGCCATGTCCGGCGCAATCATGCCCGATCCCTTGGCGATGCCGGCGATCCGGACTTTGTAACCCTCGATCTCGGCCTCGGCGTAGGAGCCCTTGGGGAAGGTGTCGGTGGTCATGATGCCGCGACCGGCCCGGGCCCAGGCGTCCGCCTCCAGCCCGTTCTCGATCTCGGGCAGTTTGGCGACGATCTTCTTGTCGTCCAGCACCACCCCGATCACGCCGGTCGAGGCCAGCATGACGTCGCGCTGGCGACAGCCGAACCGTTTGGCGACCTCCGAGGCCGTGCGCCGCGCGGCGTCCGCGCCGGCCTTGCCGGTGAAGGCGTTGGCGCATCCGGCGTTGATCACCAGGGCGCGCACATCCTTGCCGCCCTCGGCCCCGGCCAGATGCTTCTTGCACCAGTCCACGGGCGCCGAGCCGATCTTGTGGCGGGTGAAGACCCCGGCGCAGCTGGTCCCGCGCGCGAACCGGAACACCACCAGATCGTCGCGCTCATGCTTGTAGAAGCCGGCGCGCGCGGTCGCGATCTCGACCCCGCCGATCGGCGGAATGGTCGGGAACGGCACGGCTAAGGGCGAGATGGCCAGGCCCGGCTTGCCGGCGGCGGCCGGCGGCGGCGCAGCAGCCGGGGCTGCATCCGATCCCGGCGTGCGGGTGGCGCGCTTCAGCGCCGTGGCGAACGGGTCCAGCGCCTTTTCGAACGCATGCTCGATCTTCTGGCCGGTCGTGGAGGGAGGCTTGGTCATGTCAGGCGCCCGGAGGAGCGGAAGGAGCAGGCGATGCGGGCGGCGTTTGGGCGGGCAGGCGGACATCCACCTTGGCCTTGCCACGCAATTGCTCCAGCAACTGTCGCACGCCTTCATAGGTCAGATAGCGCACGATCTGCGGCCGGGCCTGTTCCAGCGTCGGCGGGTTTTCCTTGCGCCGGTCCTCGACCCTCAGAACGGCCCAGCCGCCCTCGGTCTGGAACGGCCCGACGGTCGCACCGGCCGGCTTGTCGCGCAGGGCGTCGGCATAGGCTTGGGGCATCACGTCCAGCGTGGAATACCCCAGGTCGCCGCCGGAAAACCGCGTCGCCTCGTCGATCGACCGCTCCGCCGCCACCGCCTCGAAGCCGGCGCCCTGGCCCAGAATGCCGATCACGGCGTCCGCCTCGGGCTTGGTGCGCGACAGGATCAACCGCACGCGGATCTCTTCCGAGGTCTTCGCCAGCCGCAGCTGCTCATTATAAAGGGTCTGCACCGCCTGGTCCGACACGGCCTTGTTGACCACGCTCTCGACCAGCATGTCGCCCAGGATGCGCTCGCGCGTCGCTTCCAGACGCCGCTGCGCCAGGGGCGAGGAGTCCAGCCGCCGCCGCTGCGCCTCTCCGGCCAGCAGCTTTTGGTCGATCACCTCGTCGAGCACCCGGCGGAAGAGATCCGACGTCGTATCCAGCGCCTCGTCCTCGCCGATCAAACCTTGGGCCACCGCCTCGCGCTTCACGTCCGAGGCCCAGATGGTCTCGTCCTGCACCGTCGCCACGGCCTTGTCGCCCTGTTCGGGCGGCCGGTTGTCGCCGCTACGCGAACAGGCGGCGGTCGAAAGCGCCGCCGTCAGCACCGCCGCTGTCAGAAGACGTGAAGATCGCCGGAAGGGGGTCAAGGGGGCGCTCCGTCGAAGGCGGCCGAAAGCCCCTCGCGTTGACAGGGGTTAGGCCGGTGCTTAAGTCCCGCCTGCGCCCAAGTCGAGGGGTTTTGATCGTCTGCGCGGCCCTTCGCGCGCGCCTGATGCGGCGCTCCGGGGCTGCGGTCGGTCAGGGCCTCTCTCACGGCGTCCGTATCGCCGCCCCTCACGGGATTTCAGAGCCGCTCAGCTCGCAGACGCTCGACCGCTTACCGGATCCAATATGCTCGGCTTCGCCAAGAAACTTTTCGGCTCTTCCAACGACCGCAAGGTCAAGGCCTTCCAGGACCACGCCCAGCGCATCAATGCGCTGGAGCCCAAGTTCGCCGCCCTGTCCGACGACGAACTGCGGATGATGACCGACGCCTTCCGCGATCGGCTGGCGAACGGCGAGACCCTGGACAAGATCCTGCCCGAAGCCTTCGCCGTCGTGCGCGAAGCTTCCAAGCGCGTGCTGGGCCAGCGTCAGTACGACGTTCAGCTGGCGGGCGGCATGATCCTGCATGAAGGCGGCATCGCCGAAATGCGGACCGGCGAAGGCAAAACCCTGGTCGCCGTGGCGCCGGTCTATCTGAACGCCCTGCCCGGCAAGGGCGTGCACGTCATCACTGTCAACGACTACCTGGCCCGCCGCGACGCCGAGACGATGGGCAAGGTCTATCGCTTCCTGGGTCTTGAGGTCGGCGTCATCGTCAACGGCCTCAGCCAGGGTCAGCGCCAGCAGGCCTACAACGCCGACGTCACCTACGGCACCAACAACGAGTTCGGCTTCGACTATCTGCGCGACAACCTGGTCTATGACCGGCGCGAGATGGTGCAGCGTCCGCACAACTTCGCCATCGTCGACGAAGTCGACTCCATCCTGATCGACGAGGCGCGTACGCCTCTGATCATCTCGGGCCCGACCGAGGACCGTTCGGATCTCTACAAGATCCTCGACGGCCTGATCAAAGACCTGATCAAGGACAAGGACACCTTCGAGCTCGACGAAAAGCAGAAGCAGGTCCTGCTGACCGAGCTGGGCTCCGAGCGGATGGAAGAGGCCCTTGAGGCCGGCGGTCACTTCGCCGCCGACACCACCGGCCTGTACGACGCCGCCAACATCAGCCTGGTTCACCACGCCAACCAGGCCCTGCGCGCCAACACCCTGTATCAGCGCGACAAGGACTATATCATCAAGGGCGGCGAGATCGTCCTGATCGACGAATTCACCGGCCGCATGATGACCGGCCGCCGCCTGTCCGAAGGCCTGCACCAGGCCATCGAAGCCAAGGAAGACGTCAAGATCCAGCCCGAGAACCAGACCCTGGCCTCGGTGACGATCCAGAACTACTTCCGCCTGTACGAAAAGCTGTCGGGCATGACGGGCACGGCCGCGACCGAGGCCCAGGAATTCGGCGACATCTACAAGATGGACGTGCTGGAGGTGCCGACCAACCGGCCGATCCAGCGCAAGGACTATGACGACGAGGTCTATCGGACCCACGCCGAGAAGAACCAGGCCATCGCGCGCCAGATCGCCGAATGCCACCTCGCCGGTCAGCCGATCCTGGTCGGCACCGTATCGATCGAGCGTTCGGAACAGCTGTCGGACCTGCTGAGCCGCTTCGAATACAAGGTCGAGACCGCGCGCACGCTGAAGCCGGAATATGCCGGCAAGGCCAAGGAAGCCGAGAAGATCGGCGACGCCGCCTATGACATCACCTACGAGACCAAGCTGCGCGGCATTCCGCACAGCGTCCTGAACGCGCGCCAGCACGAACAGGAAGCCTATATCGTCGCCGACGCCGGCCTGCCCGGCGTGGTGACCATCGCCACCAATATGGCCGGCCGCGGCACCGACATTCAGCTCGGGGGCAACCTCGAAATGAAGATGCAGAAGTGGCTGCTGGAGCAGCGCAACATGGCCGTCGAGGTCACGCCGGAAATGGAAACGGGCAAGGAGGCCGAGTTCAAGGCCGAGATCGCCGTCCAGAAGAAGATCGCGCTGGAGGCCGGCGGCCTGTTCGTTCTGGGCACCGAGCGCCACGAGAGCCGCCGCATCGACAACCAGCTGCGCGGCCGCACCGGCCGTCAGGGCGACCCCGGCACCTCGAAATTCTACCTGTCCTGCGAGGACGACCTGCTGCGCATCTTCGCCGGCGACCGTCTCGACTCAATCATGAAGACCTTCGGCGTGGCGGAGGGCGAGGCCATCACCCACCCCTGGCTGAACCGCGCCATCGAGACCGCACAGAAGCGCGTCGAGACCCGCAACTACGACATCCGCAAGAACCTGCTGAAATACGACGACGTCGTGAACGACCAGCGCAAGGCCGTGTTCGAACAGCGTCAGGAGTTCATGGACTCCGAGGATCTGTCCGAACTGGTCGGCGACTTCCGCCGCGACGTCGTGTCCGACCTGGTCGAACGCTACATGCCGCCCAAGGCGTATGCCGAGCAGTGGGACATCGACGGCCTGGACGAAAAGGTCCGCTCGACCCTGGGTCTGGAGCTGCCGCTGCACGACTGGGCCGCCGAGGAAGGCGTGTCGAACGAAGAGATCGAGGAGCGGCTGCTGGCCGCCGCCGACGCCCGCGCCGCCGAACGCCTGGAACAGATCGGCGCCGACCAGACGCGCGGTCTGGAAAAGCAGTTCATGCTGCAGATGATCGACATGCAGTGGCGCGAGCACCTGGTCCATCTGGACCATCTGCGCGGCGTCATCGGCCTGCGCGGCTATGGCCAGCGCGACCCGCTGAACGAGTACAAGACCGAGGCCTTCTCGCTGTTCGAGAACCTGCTCTACGACCTGCGCCACAACGTGACCCGCTGGCTGATGACGGTGGAGTTCCGCTTCCAGGCTCCGCCCGAACTGCCCGAGTTCCAGGAAATCCACCTGAACCCCGGCACCGGCGAGAACGAGATGGCCAATCCGTCGGCGCAGAACCCCGAAGGCACGTTGATCGGCGACGACCGCTCCAAACTGCCGATCGAGGCCCTGCCGCCCGGCTGGGAAATGACCGGCCGCAACTCCCCCTGCCCCTGCGGCTCGGGCCGCAAGTTCAAACACTGTCACGGGGCTCTCGTTTAAGAGGCGCGCTACCCGCAGCGCTATCGCTCGCCGCGCGGCGGCTCGCTGCTTGAGCGCTGGGTGAGATGTCCTAAAGAAGAGGGATGACCTACAAGTCCCTCTTCTCCCGCGCCCTGTCAGCGGCGCCCGGTCGGCTGCATTTCGCCGCGCACAGCCATCACCTGTGGCCCGACGCCAGTTTCGAGGCGCAGCAGCAGACCTGGCTCGACGCCAACTTGCATGCCGACCACAAGTGGGATCTCGTCTTCGGTCAGGTGATCCCCGAGGCCCAGGCCCATGTCGCGGCCGAGCTGGCACTGCCCTCGCCCGACAGCATCGTCTTTTCGTCCAACACCCACGACTTCCTGCTGCGTCTGTTTTCGGGCGTGGAGACCAAGCCGGTCCGCATTCTGGCGACCGACGGCGAATTTCACTCCTTCCGTCGTCAGGCCGAACGGTGGGAAGAGGTCGGGGCGGCGCTGGTCACGCGCGTTCCGCTAGCCCCTTTCGACACCTTCGCCGACCGCTTTATCGCCGAGGCGTCCAAGGGCGGCTACGACTGGATCGTGGTCAGCCAGGTCTTCTTCCGCACCGGGGGCCTGTTCGACCGGATCG
This sequence comes from Brevundimonas fontaquae, assembly GCF_017086445.1. Classification (NCBI taxonomy): domain Bacteria; kingdom Pseudomonadati; phylum Pseudomonadota; class Alphaproteobacteria; order Caulobacterales; family Caulobacteraceae; genus Brevundimonas; species Brevundimonas fontaquae. The sequence goes on from NZ_CP070968.1 coordinate 404,904, forward strand.
AGGAGCTTGCCGCCCTGGCGAGACCCGAAGGGCCTTGGGTGCTGATCGACGGCTATCACGGCTTCATGGCGACCCCGACCGACCTGTCGGCGGTGGCGGACCGGGTCTTCTATGTCTCCGGCGGCTACAAATACGCCATGTCGGGCGAGGGCGTCTGCTTCCTGCACGCCCCGCCCGGCTTCTGCCCGCGTCCTGTCGTCACCGGCTGGTTCGCGGAGTTCGGCGACCTGTCGGGTCCGCCCGGCGGCGTTCAGTATCGCAGCGACGGCGGTCGTTTCTGGGGCGCCACCTTCGACTGCACGCCGCTGTATCGCTTCAACGCCGTGCGCCGAATGCTGGATCAGCAGCGGCTGGACACCGCCGCCATCGCCGCCCATGCTCGCGATCTGGCGACCAAATTCCAGCAGGCCGTTCAAGCCGGACAGGCCGGTGTGTTGGCGCAGGCCGAAATCTTCAATCCGGTCGAGGGCGAAGCGCCGCGCGCCCGTTTCCTCGCCCTGCGTCATCCCGACGCCCAGGCCTTGTGCGCCGGTCTGCGGGCGGCGAACATCGTCACCGATGTGCGTGACGACGTCATCCGCTTCGGCTTCGGCCTGTATCAGGACGCCGAGGACGTCGATCGCCTGATCGCGGCCTGCCGATCCCTCTGATCAGTAGAAGGTCGTGTCGTCCTGCTTGCTGGGCGCCGGGGCCGTGCGCGGCGGCGTCCTCGGTTGGTTCGATGCGGGCGGACTCGCCGGGCGCGCTTGGGGCGAGGGCGGCGTCGGCGTGGCCCCGGCCCCCGGCGCATCGACCGGAGGGATCGCCGGCAAGTCCGGATAGGGCATGGACGAGGGGCGGGCGTCCTGCGCCGGCGCCTCTTCATCGGGCGCGATCGGTCCCGCGTTGGACTGGCCCAACCGGTCGGGTGCGCCGACATCGTCGCGGATGAAGGCCCAGGCCTGCCGGTCCGAGCAGCCGCAGGCCTTCAGGAAGCCCTGCTTGTCCCGCCACAGGATCAACGGATAGCTGATGTCGACGCCGGACTCCTTGAGCAACTCGCTCAGCCGCTCGTTGAAGCGACGTCCGGCCTCCACCACGGCGGTGCGCGCCAGATTGCCGTCCGCCTGCGGCACGCCGGCGGCGGTCCAGCTGTTGGCCGGCGTCGCCATCCAGCGTTGATAAAGCGGCCAGTCGCGTGTCAGCCAAAGCTCGGCGACCGTCGCCCGCTCCGCCGCCGTCGATTGCGCAGCGCCCTCCAGATCGGGGCGGGCGAACAGGATGTAGCGCGTCTCGATCCCCGCCGCCTTCAGCTTGGGCGCCTCGTCGCGCGCGTAACGCAGGGCCGAGGCGCTGTCGCGATAGGTGACGATATACAGGGCCTGTCCCCCGCTGCCGTCCGACACCCAAGAGGCCTCGTCCAGCAGTTGCTGGACCTCGGCCTGATTGCGGCTGACCGTGACCGGCTGGAACCGCGAATAGAAGTTCCAATAGGCCCAGTATCCGGCGCCGGCGAGCAGCAGGCCGACCACGGCCGCCACGATCGAACCCATCAAAAAGCGACGCATGTAATCGGGTGCTCCAGCTTCACCGTTGACCCTTCCTAACGCATAGCATCGAAATCCGTTGTCCTCCGAATCCGCCGACGTGTTCATCGCCGCTCGGAGGCGCCGAATTGTCGCGAAAGATTCCGTCCGATCCGCTCTTGAACGGCGAAATCGGCTTCCCATTTCCGATCTCGACGCTGCGGGACACTCCCCCTCCGAACCGCAGCGAAGCGAAGCCGGCGCCCTCCCCTCCCCTCCAGGCGCCGCTCGCGCAGGCCGCCGGACTCCCCCAGTCCGGCGGCTTTCTGCTTTGTGGCGCTGCACAATAATTCCAACCTGATCACTGATCATTACAAGGATCGGTCGCCGGGGGCTTCCCGAGCGACCGGACCTGGCCTAGTCAGCAGGGGTGGCGCCCCGTCGCGCCGCATCCCTTGCGGCCCTGCCGCGTCGTTCGAGACTGCTCGTCCATGACCGCCCACGATCTGCGCCAACCCGTTCAGCCGATCACCAAGGCCGCGCTGGAGGCGGCCTTCGCCAAGATCGCGGGGACCGGGCCCGGCGCAGTCGAACAGACCTATCTGATCCAGGCGCACGAAGACTATTCCGCCGATGAGACGCCCGAGCTCAGCGGCGAGGATCTGGCCGCCCTGCTCGGCGCCTCCTGGAGCGCCGCAAAGGCCTACCCGACCGGAACTGCGGCCCCCGCCATCACGGTCGGCCCGCTGCACGGCGCGAACGGTCAGGTGCTCGACTACGATCTGGTGCGCATCGTCCAGTCCGACGCCCCCTTCCTGGTCGACAGCGTCATGGGCGCCCTGGCGGAAGCCGGCGTGTCGGTACGCGCCCTGTTCCACCCTGTGGTCGAGCTGGACGGCCGTCGCCTGTCGATCATCATGCTGGTCATCGACAGCGTGCCGCAGGAGCGTCGCGACGCCCTGGGCGAAGGCCTGGCCCAGAGCCTGTCGGACGTCCACGCCGCCGTCGCCGATCACGACGCCATGACGTCCCTGATGCGCCAGGCCGTGCAGCGTCTGGAAGAGACCCCGCCCCCGGTCGATCCCGCCGTCCTCGCCGAGAACATCGCCTTCCTGAAATGGCTGAAGAGCGATCATTTCGTCTTCCTGGGCGCGCGCGACTACAGCTATCCGCTGAACGCCGACGGCGACTATGAGGCCGAGGCGCCGCTGGGCCTGTCTACCGACGGCCTGGGCATTTTGGCCGACCCCGAGCGCACCGTGCTGCGTCGCGCGTCGGAACCCGCCGTCCTGACGCGCCAGATGCGCCGCCAGCTGGATCTCAGCGAACCTGTGACGGTGGCCAAGGCCAACGCCCGCTCTCGCGTCCACCGCCGCGCCTACATGGACTATGTCGGGGTCAAGCGTTACGGGCCGGACGGCAAAGCGACCGGCGAGACACGTTTTGTCGGCCTGTTCACGTCGGAAGCCTACGACCAGCTGGCGACCGAGGTGCCGCTGCTGCGTCGCAAGGTGGCCAACGCCCTGGCCCGCGCCGACAAGGCGCCCGGAAGCCACAACGAAAAACGCCTCAAGAACATCCTTGAGAATTATCCCCGCGACGAGCTGTTCCAGGTCAGCGAGGACGAGCTGCTGTCCATCGCCCTGGGCATCCTTCACCTCTATGACCGGCCGCGCATCCGCCTGTTCTCGCGCCAGGACCCGTTCGACCGCTTCGTCTCGGTCCTGTGTTTCATCCCGCGCGAGAAGTTCGATTCCGCCGTGCGCGAACGCATCGGCCAGATCGTCGCCCGCGCCTGGGGCGGCCGCATCTCGGCCTGGTATCCGCAGCTGTCGGACGCGCCCCTGGTGCGCATCCACTACATCATCGGCGTGGAGCCCGGCGCCCACCCGATCCCGGACCCCGCCCAGCTGGAGGCCGACGTCGCCGAGGCTGGTCGCGGCTGGGTCGATCGTTTCGAAGGCGCCCTGCGTCGCTCGGGCGTCGAGGAAGTCGCCGTCGGGCCGCTGAGCGCCCAATGGGCCCGCGCCTTCGGCGCCGCCTATCGCGATCGCTATGACGCCGATGAGGCCGCGACCGACCTGCAATATGTGAACCGGCTGAATGAGACGGGCCTGCCGGGTGAGGGCAAGGCGGTCGCCGTGCGCGCCTTCCGCACGCCGGACGACAGCCGCCTGCAGTTCCGCTTCAAACTCTATCGTCGCGGCCCCGCCGTTCCCCTGTCCGACGTCCTGCCGATCCTGGCCGACATGGGCCTCAAGACGCTGGAGGAATACGGCTATCCGATCCGTCCCATGGGCGAGGAAGAGATCCACGTCCACGAGTTCCTGATGGAGGATCCGCGCGGCGAGGCGCTGGTCTTCGATGACGTGAAGGGCCCGTTCGAGGACGCCTTCGCCGCCGTTTGGACCGGCCGCAACGAAAGCGACGGCTTCAACCGCCTGGTGATCGAACTGGGCGTGGAATGGCGCGACGCCGCCCTGATCCGCACCTTGGCCCACTATCGCCAGCAGACGGGTCTCGACCCCTCCCAAACGGTCCAGGAGGAGGCCCTGCGCGAATATCCCGATGTGGCGCGCGCCCTGCTGTCGCTTTTCAAGGCCAAGTTCGCCCCTGAAGGCGGTTCGGCCGACGACCGCGCGCCGGCCGTCGCCGAGCTGGACGCCAAGATCGTCACCCTGCTGCAGGACGTGAAGAGCCTGGATCACGACCGGGCCCTGCGCCGAATCGCCGCCCTGATCGGCGCGATCAAGCGCACCAACTATTTCCAGCTGGACGCCGACGGTCAGCCCAAGCCGCACATCTCGATCAAGATCGCCTCGCGCGAGCTGGACGACCTGCCCCTGCCCAAACCCTATCGCGAAATCTTCGTCTGGGCGCCCCACGTCGAGGGTGTGCACCTGCGCTTTGGTCCCGTCGCGCGTGGTGGTCTGCGCTGGTCGGACCGTCGCGACGACTTCCGCACCGAGGTGCTAGGCTTGGTCAAGGCGCAGCAGGTCAAGAACGCGGTCATCGTGCCGGTCGGCTCCAAGGGGGGGTTCTATCCCAAGCAACTGCCCCGCACGACGGACCGCGAGGCCATTCAGGGCGAGGCCATCCGCGCCTATCGCACCTTCCTGTCCGGCCTTCTGGACATCACCGACAACATCGCCGCCGACGGGTCGGTGACCCATCCAGCCAATGTCATCGCCTGGGAAGGCGACGACCCCTATCTGGTGGTGGCCGCCGACAAGGGTACGGCGACCTTCTCCGACATCGCCAACGGCGTCTCGGCCGCCTACGGCTTCTGGCTGGGCGACGCCTTCGCCTCGGGCGGCTCCGTCGGCTATGACCACAAGGCCATGGGCATCACCGCGCGCGGCGCTTGGGAGGCGGTCAAGCGCCACTTCCGCGAAATGGGCAAGGACATCCAGACCCAGCCCTTCACCATGGTCGGCGTCGGCGACATGTCCGGTGACGTCTTCGGGAACGGCGCGCTTCTGTCCAAGGCGACGCGTCTGGTCGCCGCCTTCGATCACCGCGACATCTTCATTGATCCGAACCCGGATCATGTGACCAGCTGGACCGAACGCAAGCGTCTGTTCGACCTGCCGCGCTCGTCCTGGCAGGATTACGACAAGGCCCTGATTTCCGAAGGTGGCGGCGTCTTCTCCCGCTCGGCCAAGTCGATCCAGCTGACGCCGCAGATCAAGGCGGCCCTGGACATCGCTGAGGACGAACTGGACCCCGTCAGCCTGATCCGCGCCATCCTGAAGGCGCCGGTCGAACTGCTCTATCTGGGCGGCATCGGCACCTATGTGAAATCGGCGGCCGAAACCGACGCCCAGGTCGGGGACAAGGGCACCGACGCCTTGCGCATCAACGCCGACGAACTGCGGGTCAAGGTGGTGGGCGAGGGCGCAAACCTCGGCTTCACCCAGGCGGGGCGCATCGCCTTCGGTCAGGCCGGCGGCCGGATCAACACCGACGCCATCGACAACTCCGCCGGGGTCGACACCTCCGACCACGAGGTCAACATCAAGATCCTGGTCGGCTCGGCCGTGACCAACGGCGTCCTGCCGGCCGAGGAGCGCACGCCGCTTCTGGCCTCCATGACCGACGAGGTCGGCCTCAAGGTGCTGGCCCACAACTACGACCAGACCCTGGCCCTGACCCTGCAACAGGCCGAAGGCGTCGGCGCCCTGGACGCCCAGCAGCGGTTCATGCAGAGCCTGTCGGCGCGCGGAAAGCTAGACCGCAAGGTCGAAGGCCTGCCCAACGACGCTCGCGTCAAGGAGCTGATGACGGCGGGCATTCCGCTGGCCCGGCCGGAGCTGGCCGTCCTGATGGCCTACGCCAAGCTGGAGCTGTCGGACGATATCGTCGCCTCGCAGGCGCCCGAGGATCCCTTCTTCGAACAGATACTGGTCCGCTACTTCCCCGAGGCTCTGGCCCGGTTCGAGCCGGAGATGAAGAGCCACCGTCTGCGGCGCGAGATCATCGCCACGGTCATGGCCAACGAAGTCGTCAACATGTGCGGCCCGACCTTCCCCGACCGCCTGCGCGGCTCGGCGGAATGCGACACCACCGCCCTGATCATCGCCTTCGAGGCGGCGCGCCGCGTCTTCCGTCTGGACGAAGCCTGGGACGCCGTGTCGGCCCTGGATTTGAAAATCTCGGCCGAGGCGCAGATCGCCCTCTATCAGGAAATCGCTGTCGTCCTGCGTCGTCAGACCTTCTGGCTGGCCCGCCGCGCCAAGGGCGGTCTGTCGGTTCAGGCCCTGATCGACCGCTATCGTCCGATCGCCGACGCCCTGCAGGCCGAGGGCGCGCCGGTCCTGTCGCGCTTCGAACAGGGGCGTCTGGATGCGCGCGTCAAACGCTTCGCCGACCACGGCGCGCCTGAGGATCTGACCCGCAGCATCGCCATCATGCGCCCCCTCGTCGCCGCCTCCGACATCGGGGACTTGGCGCAGGAGGCGAACTGGCCGGTCGCAGCCATGGCGCGCCTGTATCACCAGGTCGGCGCCGCCTTCGACTTCGACCGTCGGCGCGCCGCCGCCGGCTCCATTCCGTCTGCGGATCATTTCGATCGTCTCGCCGTCCGTCGTCTGATCGAAGACCTGATGAACGAGCAGGCGGCCCTGACTCGCGCCGTCGCCCGCGCCTCCGATCCGTCGGTGGGCGTCAGCGAGGACGCGGCGGAGGCCGCCGTGGACGCCTGGATCGGCTCCAAACAGGCGACGGTCGAGGGCGTGCGCGCTTCGGTGGACGAGATCGAACAGTCGGGCTCGGGCTGGACCTTCGCCAAACTGACGATCGCCAACGCCACGATCCGTGATTTGGCGACGGCGGCGGTGAATTCTTGAGGTGTGCTATCGGCCTTTCGGCCGACTTGAGCACGCTATGTGGACGCTCTGCTTGACGAAGCCGTCGTCGCACGGCCTCTTCAGCCGCTGATCAGGCTGGGGAGGCCGCAATGCCGAGAAAGTTCCTCGTCGTCGTCGACGACAGTCCGGAGTTCGAGGCCGCCCTGCGGTTCGCCTCGCGCCGGGCGAAATCGACGGGCGGGCGCGTGGTCATGCTGCGCGTCCTTCCGACCGACAGCGACGCCCACTGGTCGGGCGTGCGCGAGGAAATCGAACGCCAGCAGCGCCAGGAGGCGGAAATCCTGCTGAACCGCCTGGGCGAGGAGGCGCAGAACCGCTCCGGCGCTGCGCCGGTCTTCCTGATCGAAAAGGGCGAGGCCCAGGCCGCGATCAAGAAGGTCGTCGCCGCCGACCCTGAGATCAAGATCCTGGTGCTGGCCGCCGGAACCAGCTCGCGCGGCCCCGGCCCGCTCGTCTCGGCCATCATCAAACAAGGCGCGCAGATCGGCGGCCGCAAACTGCCCGTCACCATCGTCCCCGGCGAACTGACCGAAGACGAGATCGAAGACCTGGCCTAGCCGGGCAGGGGTCTAACCCTTCGGGACCAGGCGCCACATCCGCAAGGGGTGGCGCACGGTCCCGGCCTCGGCCCCCGCGCGGTCGCCGCGCCCCATATAGAGGTCGGCGCGCACCGGTCCGCGAATGGCCGATCCCGTGTCCAGCGCCATGGCCAGACCGCGATAGCTGGCCGTGGCGCCGCGCAGATTGCCCCCGTCGGCCTCCAGCCAGACCAGTTCGCCATAGCGCCAGTGGGCCGGGTCGACCGCGATCGCCCGCCGCTCGGTCAGGGGCACGCCCGCCGCCCCCGCCGGGTGGCCGTCATCGTCGGAGTCCAGCCGGAAGAAGATGTAGCGTGGGTTCAGCGCCATGACCGCCTGCGCCTCATAGCCCCGATGGCTGGCCAGCCAGTCCCGGATTGCATCGCCGGAGGTGCCGTTCTGCGGCAACAGACCCTGCTGCGCCATCGGTCGGGCGATGCCCACGAACGGCTTGCCGTTGTCGGCGGCGTAGGCGGCGCGGCCGCGCGTGCCGTCCTCGAACGTCAGATAACCCGACCCCTGGATCTGCAGAAAGAACAGGTCCTCGGCCCGCATCCAGGCCAGGGCCTGCTCAGGCCGAGCGGCGGATTCGATATAGGCCCGGTCGCCGGCGGCGCGGGGATTGGCGGGCTTGGGCAGGACGGGGGCCGAGAACTCGGCGTCCGGTCGTCGCCGCGCCGGATATTCGGGCGCGAAGTAGGAAGTCAGCAGCCCCGGTCGCCCGTCCGGCGTCTGGGCCGGGATCGCGCTGAAGCTGGCCTCGAAGAAGGCGCGCGCCTGCGACGGCGTGATCGTCATCGTCGTCGCCATGGCCTTGGCGCGCCCGCAGACCCGGCGTGCGGCCGCGTCACGCGCCGCGCCGCACCCGTCCACATAGGCCCGGAAGGCGGCCAGATGGTCCTCCTGGCTCCAGCCCGGCAGCACGGCGGGGCTCAGGGCGTCGGACGGCGCGGGAGGCGGTGCCGGGTTCGGCGACGGCGTATAGGGTACCGGCCCCGTCTGCGGCCCTGTCGTCCCCGTCGCGCCGGTCGGCGTCATCGGCCCGGTCGAACAGGCGGCGACAGCCAGGGCGGCCGTCAGCGTCGCCAGTCCGCCCGACCGGCCGCGAACCGCCATCAGGCGTTGGCCGGCTCGACGCGCGCCAGGACCCAGTTCGGGTCCGTCGCGCCCAGGGTGCGTTCGAAGGTCCAGTGTTCGGCCGTGCGGCGTTCCTCTACCAGAGGCTCGCCCGTCGTCGCGTCCGCCGTTTCGCCAGAAGCCTTGGTCACCCGACTGCGCAGTTCGGCCAGGAAGCGGACCTTGGCGACGGCCTTATCGCCCTCGGCGACTGCGCCTTCCAGATCGGCCCGGGGCGGATACAGGAACTCGACCGTCTCGGTCTCGCCGCGCGTCTCGCGCGCTGCGATGCCGGCCTCGAACGAGGCGAAGACATTGGGCTTCAGCAACGGCTTCAGCGCGGCCCGGTCGCCGGCGGCGTAGCCGCGAACGATGGTCTCATAGGCCTGACGCGCGCCGTCCAGGAAACGGGCCGGGTCGAACGCCGGATCGCGCGCCTTCAGGCTGGCGATGGAGGCCAGGGTCGCCGGGTCGATCGCCGCGACCTTGGGCGTTTCGGCCTGGGCCGGGCCGGGCGGCGCGATCTTGGCGTCTTCCTGCGGCTGACGGCCCACCCGCTTGCCCAGCACGTTGTAGAGCTGGAACAGCACAAAGGCTGCGATGGAGGCGAAGACGACGACCTGTAACTGAACCGGAATGTTCAAGAGGAGATTCCTGTAGCGAACGACGGGTGCGCCAAACCTTAGTCTGGCGTGATTACGGGCTCATATAGGGTGAGGCAAGGCGAAGCGCGCCCCCAATCGCGCGCGCGACGTTGCGGCCAAGCGTCCCGGCATGGTAGTCGCGGCGCCTCATTCCGGCCTCATCGGCCCCAAACTGCGCCAAAGACCGTTTCATGACCGACGCCGCTTCTCCCGCCGAACAGCCCCAGCAAGGCGACGCCCAGCAGGGCCAGCCCGCCGGTCCCGGCTTCCGCATCCTGGCGCAATACGTCCGCGACTTCTCGTTCGAGAACCCGCGCGCCCCGGAATCCCTGCGCATCGACGGCAAGCCCGCGATCGATCTGGGCGTTGAAATGGCCGCCCAGGGTCGCCCCGACGGCCTGTTCGAACTGGACCTGAAGCTGTCGATCAAGGCGACGCACGAGAACCAGCCCGTCTTCCACGTCGAACTGGTCTATGGCGGCCTGTTCCAACTGGCCAATGTCCAGGAGCAGGACATCGAGCCGCTGCTGCTGATCGAATGCCCGCGCTACCTGTTCCCGTTCGCGCGCGAGATCATCTCGGGCGCCACGGCGGACGGCGGCTTCTATCCCCCGTTCCAGCTGGACCCCATCGACTTCGCCGCGATCTACATCGCGCGCCAGCAACAGATCGCCCAGCAGCCGGTCGAAACCGGCCAGGCCTAAGCGCGCGACATGGTCGCCGCCGCGCGGCCTTCGCCTGATCCATCGAAAGCCGCGGGCGAGGACGTCGTCCGCGGCATTCTTCTGCGCATCGCCGCCGCCGGCTGTTTTTCGATCATGACGGCGACGTTGAAGCTGGCGTCGCAGGACGGCGTCGCGGCGCCGGAAATGCTGTTCTACCGCGCCTTCTTCGGCCTGCCGGTCGTTGTGGCCTGGGTGCTGACCCAGCCGGGCGGGCTGTCGGCCCTGTCGACGCGCCGCCCCCTGGCCCATCTGGGACGCAGCGCCCTGGGCGTCGCAGCCATCCTGTGCCTGTTCCAGACGCTGACGCTGCTGCCTCTCGCCGACGCGACGACCCTCAGTTTCACCGCCCCGATCTTCGCCACCGTCCTGTCCTTCTTCGTGCTGAAGGAGGCTGTCGGCCCGCGCCGCTGGGCCGCCGTCGCAGTCGGCTTCATCGGCGTGATCGTCGTCATGCGGCCGGGCGTGGGCCATTCGGTCCTGCCGCTGGCGGGCGTGGCCTTCGCTCTGATCGGGGCGGTGCTGACGTCCGGCGTGACCATCACTCTGCGTCAGCTGCGCGACACCGAAAATGTCGCCGCCATCGTCTTCTGGTTCTTCGTCGCCTGTTCGGTCGTGGGGGCGATCCTGCTGCCCTTCGTCGGCCATTGGCACGCGCTCTCCACCTTCGGCCTGCTGATCGGATCGGGCGTCGCCGGCGGTCTGGCCCAGCTGTTCATGACCGCCTCGCTGCAAAAGGCCCCGGTCGCCGTGGTCGCGCCCTTCGACTATCTCCAGATCGTCGGCGCCATCGTCTTCGGCTGGTGGCTGATGTCCACGACGCCCACCCTCACCACCCTGGCCGGCGCCGCCCTGATCGCGAGCAGCGGCCTCTACACTGCTTGGCGCGAACATATCCGCCGCAAGGCCAGCCTCATCCAGCCGACCGCGCCGCTGGTTTAGGGCGTCAGCGCCCCGTCGATCCAAACCCGCCCGTCCCGCGCGCCGTCTCGTCCAGCGTCTCGACCTCGATCCAGTCGGCGCGTTCATGCCGGGCGATCACCAGCTGGGCGATGCGTTCGCCGCGGCGGATGACGAAGGGTTCGGCGCCGATGTTGGCCAGGATCACGCCGCACTCGCCGCGATAGTCGCTGTCGATGGTGCCCGGCGCATTGGGGCAGATGATGCCGTATTTCAAAGCCAGTCCCGAGCGCGCCCGCACCTGGGCCTCATACCCCAGCGGCAGGGCGATTTTCAGCCCCGTGGGCACCAGCATCCGCTGACCCGGGGCCAGGATCATCGGCTGATCCTCTGGCACGGCGGCGCGCAGGTCCATGCCCGCCGAACCGGCCGTCTCATAGGTGGGCAGGGGCAGACCTTCGGAATGTGGCAGACGCAGGATCTGGATTGGGGTCTCGGTCATTCGGGGGCCTCGAAATGATCGGCGATGCGGGCGGCGACGGCCCGGGCGATGGCGGTCTTGGACTGGCGCGGCCAGGTCTCGGTCCGATCGGCGGTGACCAGCAGCACGGCGTTGCCGTCCGATCCGAACACGTCGTCGGACACGTCGTTGCCCAGGATCCAGTCGCAGCCCTTTCTCGACAGCTTGGCGCGCGCATTGGCTTCCAGGTCCGTCGTCTCGGCGGCGAAGCCGATGACCAGGGCCGGGCGGTTCGGACCGGGCGCGGCGACGCCGGCCAGGATGTCGGGGTTCTCGATCAGGGCCAGGGTCGGCGGGCCGCCCGGTCCCTTCTTGATCTTGCCGCCGGCGATAGTGTCCACGCGCCAGTCGGCGACGGCGGCCGACAGCACGGCGATGTCGGCGGGAAGGGCGCTCTGCGTCGCCGCCTGCATCTCCAGCGCGCTCTCCACATCGATCCGCGTCACGCCGGTCGGGGCGGTGAGCGCCGTCGGCCCCGACACCAGCGTCACCTCGGCCCCCAGCTCGGCCAGGGCGGTGGCGATGGCGTAGCCCTGTTTGCCGCTGGAGCGATTGGTCAGCCCCCGCACAGGGTCGATCGGTTCGAACGTCGGCCCGGCCGTGACCACGGCCTTGCGTCCCTTGAGCGGTCGTCCGGCCGCGCCGGCTAACAGGCCTGCAATGGCGTCCAGGATCGCGGCGGGTTCCGCCATTCGACCCGGCCCGTATTCGCCGCAGGCCATCTCGCCGTCATCCGGCCCCACCACCGCCACGCCATGGAAGCCCGGAAAGGCCTTCAACCGTTCCATATTGGCCTGGACCGCCGGATGCTCCCACATCCGCACATTCATCGCCGGCGCCAGCAGCACCCGCTTGTCCGTCGCGATTAGGGTCGTCGAGGCCAGGTCGTCGGCCAACCCGTTCGCCGCCTTGGCGATCAGCCCCGCCGTCGCCGGCGCCACCACCACCAGATCGGCCCAGCGCGACAGCTCGATATGCCCCATGCTGGTCTCGTCGTCCGGGTGGAACAGGCCCGACCGCACCGGATGACCGCTCAGCGCCGCCAGCGACAGGGGCGTCACGAACTCGGCTCCGGATTCGGTCAGGATGACACGCGTCCGCCCGCCCGCCTTGGCGATCAGCCGCACCAGCTCCAGCGCCTTATAGGCCGCGATGCCGCCGCCCACGATCAGCAGGATCTTGCGGTTCGAAAGGGGGCGAGTGTCCATGACCACGGTCTAGCCGCCGCGCGTGACGCCGTCGAGACGAGAACATTGCACGAACAATAAAGTTGTGCTTTCGTCGCGCCCAGCGGGTATCTGGAGGGAAGAATGAGAACGCTGACGAGGGGAGGGGCCGCGCTGGTCCTGTGCGGTCTGGTGGGGCTTGGCGGCTGCGACAACAGCTCGGCGGTCGAGACGCGGGATCGCACGGCAAGCGCCGAACCCGTCGCCCTGACGTCCATGCCGACGGTAAGCGAAGAGGCTGCGACGCGTCAGGAGAAGCCCGTCCTGACCGCCAATCGGCGCGAAACCGTCGACGCCAAGATCGCCCGTCTCTACGACCGCAACGGCGCAGACTTCGGCGCGCGCTCGGCCGAGGATTATCTGACCAAGGTCACGGCTTTCACGACAAAGCCTCCACGCGACGTCGAGACCGTCAAACGGCCCAATGGCGACACCCTGATCTATCAGGCCTCGACCAACACCTTCGCCGTGGTGGCCCGCAACGGGTCGCCCCGCACCATGTTCAAGCCGACGACGGGCGCCGACTACTGGGCCGAGCAGAAGGCGGCGGCGCCCACCTTCGGTCAGCGGCGCCAATCGACGGGCGCGGCGGGCTGATATAGAGGGCGGGCTTCCACTGAGGATCTCGCCCCATGTCCGATACGGCCGAACCCAAGACCCCGCTGCTGAAGACCGCCCTGATCTATGATTTCGACGGCACCCTGGCGCGCGGCAATATGCAGGAGGTGTCGTTCATCCCCTCCGTCGGCATGGGCATCGGCGCGTTCTGGGAAGAGGCCGAGCGCCTGACCAAGGACGCCGACGGCGACGGCATCCTGATGTACATGCAGCTGATGCTGCATCACGCGCGTCAGAACGGCGCCCCGGTGACGCGCGAGACCCTGCGTCAGCACGGCGAGGCGGTGGCCCTGTTCGAGGGCCTGAAGGATCTCAGCTGGTTCGACCGGATGAACGCCTTCGGGGCCAAATACGGGCTGGAGATCGAGCATTACATCATCTCCGCCGGGCTGGAGGAGATGATCGACGGCACGCCGATCCGCCCCGCCCTGACCCACGTCTTCGCCTCCCACTACGTCTATGACGACAAGGGCGAGGCCGCCTGGCCGGCGGTCGGCGTCAACTACACCACCAAGACCCAGTATCTGTTCCGCATCAACAAGGGCGTGAAGAACCACTGGGAGCACGAACGCATCAACCACTTCATCCCCGACGACGAGCGCGCCGTGCCCTTCGACCGGATGATCTTCATCGGCGACGGCGACACCGACGTGCCGACCATGAAGATGATGCACACCAAGGGCGGCTTCTCGATCGCCGTCTATGATCCGCGCTCGAACGAGCGGGATCAGAAGAAGGTCTATTCCCTAATCTCGGAGGACCGGGTGAACTTCGTCGCCGCCGCCGACTATCGCGAGGGATCGGCCCTGGACCTGATCGTCAAGGGGCTGGTGGGCCGCATCGCCATCAACGCCGGCTCCATGCCAGCCGACACGGCGGACTAGCCCGGCCGATCAGCGGCCGCCGGCCCTCAGCCAGGCGTCGCGCGCGGGAATCAGCCTCGCCGGCGCCAGGCCTCTCAGCGACTTGGCCCCGGTCTGCCTCAGCCCGGCCTCCTGCCCGCGCTGCCAGACGACGGTGGCGGGATAGGCGACGCCCGCAGTCACATCGACCACCACGACCTCGCGCGGCAAGGCCCCGCCTCTGTCCAGCCGCAGCTTCATCCCCGCGTCCGACAGATCGACGATCAGACACGCCGTCTCCAGGCCGGGCGCGCAGATGACGCCGCGCGCGTTTGCAGGTCGGCGCGCGCCCATGCGGCGGTCGGGCTCGACGGCGGGCTTGGATCCAAACAGGCTCATGGTCCGATAACGCACAGATGCGGCTCAGGCGCCAAGCCCGCCTTCAAGGCTGCGAACCCCGCGTTTCCGGTCCAGAGCGACGATAATGTCGGCCTCCACGCCGCCCGTCATCATATGACGGCTCAGGCGCTCATAATGCTGGATGAAGACCGCCAGGGCCGCGCGTCGCTCGGGCGATACGGCGTCCTGCCCCATCAATCCCGCCTCCTGCTCGCAGCGCCAGTCCAGCACGACATCGAACCCCGGCGCCTTCAGAAAGACCAGGGCGTCCAGCCGCCCGCGCAGGCGGGCGTAGGGCTGACCCAGCGCTGCATTGACCGCCCTGCGCCATTCGGCCCCGACGTCCTGCCGGGCTTCCAGGGCGTTGATCGGCGCAACCAGATCCCCCTCGGCCTGCGGCGTCGCCCCCAGGCACCATCCCTCCAGCACGATGATCCGCGGCCGACCCTTCACCACAGGCCAGTCCGCCTGGGGCGCGCGGTCGTCGGCCAGCTTGTCGAAACGCGGCAGAGGCGTCAGATCGTCCGGCCCTGCCGCCTGCAACCGATCCAGCAGACGGTTCAGAAGGCCCAGGTCATGCGTCCCCGGCGGCCCGCGCGTGGCGAACAGCGGATGCACCCGCGCCGCCATGGCCGCCCGCTCCGCCTTCGTCAGATAGACGTCGTCCAGCGACAGGCTCGCCCCGCCGAACCGCTCGGCGACGGCCTTAGCCAGGGTCGATTTTCCTGAACCCTGCGATCCCGCGATCCCCAGGATCGGCGGCGGACCGTCTTGGCCCATCGCCTCGGCGCGCTGGTCGATCCATCGGCCGATCTGGTCGATCAGCCCCGCGTCGATCATTTCAGTGCTGGTTTTCCGGCAACCGCACGATCAGGCCGTTCAGCGCGTCCGACACCCGGATCTGGCACGACAGGCGGCTGTTCGGCTCGACCTCTTCGGCGAAGTCCAGCATCGATTCTTCCATGGCCGACGGCTTGCCCGTCGCCTCGCGCCAGGCTTCGTCGACATAAACATGGCAGGTCGCGCAGGCGCAGGCCCCGCCGCAGTCCGCGTCGATGCCCGGCACATTGTTGCGGATCGCGCCTTCCATGACGCTCAGCCCCGACTTCACGTCGACGACGTGCTCGGTTCCGTCATGCTCGATATAGGTGATGCTGGCCATGGCCCGCTCATATCAAGCCGGACCGCTCGCGCAAGGGCGTTGCTGGCCCCGGAGGACGATGCAGACCCAGAAACGCGGCTCAGGCGGCCGTCTCGGAGCGATCATGGTCGCATGGCGCGTCGGGCGCCGGGAGCAGGAGCCGGAAGGTGGTTCCCACGCCGATCCGGGTCTCATAGTCCAGCACGGCGCCCATCGAGGTCGCCAGCCGCCTGGCCAGCGCCAGTCCCAGACCCGCGCCGTCGACGCTGCGGGTGGCGGAATCGTCGCCCTGGCTGAAAGGGGTGAACAGCTTCGTCTGAACGGCTTCGGACATTCCTGGCCCGGTGTCGGCCACCCCGAAGATCAGGCCTTCTGACGACGGCTCGAGCGTCAACCGCACCTCGCCCGCACACGTGAACTGGATGGCATTGTCGATCAGGGCCGTCAGCACCTTCGACACGCGCCCCGCGTCGCCGAGCCGCAAGCCGGTGGGCTGATAGGTTTCGGTGATCGCCAATCCCTTGGTGTCCGCCTTGGCGCGCAGGCCGGCGGCGGCCTTAGCGAACACCGACGCCGGATCAAACGGCCGCCTCTCCGGCTCGGCCAGGGCGTCATCGATGTGCGCCATCTCAAGGATGCGCTCGATCATGACGAGCAGATGCTCGCCCGACTCCTTGACCACGCCGATCTGTCTCCGCTGCGTCGCGCTGAGATCGCTCATCAGCACGACCTCGGACATGCCCAGCACGCCGTTCAAGGGCGTGCGCAGCTCGTGGCTCATATTGGCTAGGAACCGCGACTTGACCAGATTGGCGGCGTCGGCGGCTTTCAAGGCTTCGCTCAGCGCCCGCTCGCTGTCGCTGAGCCGTTGGACATTGGCGGCCACGCGCCGCCACATCAGCGCCGCCGCGATCAGGAACATGACCAGCAGGCCGGCGAACACCGGAAGCAGCGTCGCCAGAATGTGGCGTCCTGGCCTCTCAGGCGCCCAGGACAGTCCGGCGATGGGGGTTCCATCCCGGCCTTGAAGAGAAACGAAATGCCGCTCATCCGGCGTCGTCAACCGGGTGTCATGCAGCCCAAGGTCCGTGTGCAGCGAACTGATGAAGGTGCTGATCGGCTTGGCGGACACCACGATGGCGTCGCGCGCCGGCCGGGCGACGGGCGCCAGATCCTCGGGCACGACGGTGGCGGCGCCGACCAGATAAAGCGCATCGCCGGCCCGTATGATGGAGGACCCACGCGAAACCGCCTTGAAGCCGACGGCTTGGCGCCGCGCAGGATTCAGCGAGGTCCGTCGAACGTCGGCCGCCAGATCCTGCACCGCCGCGGTCAAGGCGGCCTCGCTCGCCGCATCGACCGTCTTGCCGCCGCGCGACGCCAGCATCAGCCGGCCGTCGCCCGAGAAGACGAGCGTGACGGCATGATCCATATATTGCGCATAGTAGTCGCCGAAGTTGCTCTGCATCCACGACGTATCCTCGCGCTCCACCGCATCGACGGCGTCGTTCCAGATCGTCGCAGAGACGATGTCGTCGGAGATGACGTTGAGCATGCGCTCCAGACGACGCTCCACCATCGTCTGTTCGTGGGCGGCTGCGCGCTCATCGATGGCGCGACTGACCAGAAGCATGGCGATCGTCATGCCCAGGCATACGACGATGAGAACCGTCGCCGCGACAGCCTTCAACCAACGCATCTCATGCGCTTGTGCAAAGGGCGGCATCTTGGTCAACGGCCAAACCTCCCCGAAGGCCATGAACAGAGAAAGCCTTTAGAACAGAAATACTTCCGATATATTTAACCTCTGGCTCGGCACATTCCCCTAAGATTCAGGGGGACCTTATGGGCCGATCCTTTCTTGCCGTCCTTGGTCTCGTGTCGGCGTTTCCGGTCGCGGCGTCGGCTCAGGAGGCGGCCGATCAATGGCGTCTTGAGGCGGTCGTCGGCGGCGTCAGCGACTATCGCTATCGTGGGCTGAGCCTGTCTGACGAAAAGCCGGCGCTGCAGGCCGGCGTGACCCTGTCCCAGGCGTCAGGACTCTATGCCGACGTCTATCTGTCCAGCATCGCGGCGTATGGCGGCGATGAGGAGGACGAGGGTTCAAGGCTGGAGGCGACCTTGACCGTCGGATGGGCGGGGTCCTGGCTCGGCTTGGACTGGGACGCGGCCCTGTCCGCCTATCGCTATCCCGGCGGACAGGACGTCGACTATGTCGAGGCGCCCATCCAGGTCAGCCGCAGCTTCGGCGCCGCGACGGCGACCGTCGGATACGCCTACGCTCCGTCGCAGACCGCCTTGGGAGACGAGGACAATCACTACGGCTGGGCGGGGATCGATTACGCACCCGACGACTGGCCCGTCAGCCTCAGCCTGTCGGTCGGCCGCGAGCAGGGCGCCTATGCGCCGGAGGGCAAGACGGACTGGCGGATCGGCGGCTTCCTGCCCGTGGGCAAACTCACCGCCAGGCTGGAATGGGTCGACAGCGACAGGGACGACGGCGCCCTGGTCGCCAGTCTGTTCGCCAACTTCTGACGCCGGCCGACACGCCCGCCGTCCCCTCGGATCCGAAGGACCGGCGAGCGTTAGAAACCTGGCCTCAGGCCGCCTTCTTGCGACTCGGCGCGACCATCAGCTTCTTGGTCTCGGCGATGGCCTTGGCCGGGTTCAGGCCCTTGGGGCAGACCTGGGCGCAGTTCATGATCGTGTGGCAGCGATACAGTTTGAACGGGTCTTCCAGGTCGTCCAGCCGCTTCTGGGTCGCGTCGTCGCGGCTGTCGGAAATCCAGCGATAGGATTGCAGCAGCGCCGCCGGGCCCAGGTACTCTTCCTGGTTCCACCAGTAGCTGGGGCACGAGGTCGAGCAGCAGGCGCACAGGATGCACTCGTACAGGCCGTCCAGCTTCTCGCGCTCGGCCGGGGTCTGCAGACGTTCCGTCTCGGGGTCCGGCTCGTCCGATTGCAGATACGGCTGGATCGAGTCGTACTGGGCGTAGAACAGGCTCAGGTCCGTCACCAGGTCCTTGACCACCGGCTGGTGGGGCAGGGGGGAGATGGTGATATTGTGCGAACTGCACTCGTCCCAGCCCTTGGTGCAGGCCAGGGTGTTACGTCCGTCGATGTTCATCGAGCACGAGCCGCAGATGCCCTCGCGGCACGAGCGCCGGAACGACAGGGTCGGATCGATGGTGTTCTTGATGTGGATCAGCGCGTCCAGCAGCATCGGGCCGTGGTCGCCGCTCGGCACCTCATAGGTGTCCCAGCGCGGATCGGCATCGGTTTCCGGATCGTAGCGATAGACCTTGTAGGTCTTCACGTCCTTGGAGCCCGGCGCGGCCTTGTGGACCTTGCCGGTCGTCGGCTTGGAGCCTCTGGGGAGAGTAAGCTGGACCATCTTAGTAAACCCGCGCCTTCGGTTCGATATACGCGATGTCGTCGGACATGGTGTAGTTGTGGACCGGACGATAATCGATCTGGACCTGCTCGCCCGGACGCTTCCACGCCAGGGTGTGCTTCATCCAGTTGACGTCGTCGCGATCGGGATAGTCCTCGCGGGCGTGGGCGCCGCGCGATTCCGTGCGGTTCAGGCCGCCCTCGATCGTCACCATCGCCTGGGCGATCAGGTTGTCGTACTCCAGCGTCTCGACCAGGTCCGTATTCCAGATCAGGCCGCGATCGGTGGTCTTGATGTCGGCGCCGGCCGCCTCGATGGCGCGCAGCTTGTCCGTGCCCTGCTGCAGGGTCTCGCCGGTGCGGAACACCGCCGCATCGGCCTGCATCGCGCGCTGCATCGACAGACGCAGCTCGGCGGTCGGAGTCGAGCCGTCGGCGTAGCGGAATCGGTCCAGGCGGGCCAGGTGCTGGTCGGTCTGGCTTCTGGAGGCCGACGGCACGGCCGAGGCCTTGTCGACGACTTCACCGCAGCGCAGGCCGACGGCGCGGCCGAACACCACCAGGTCGGTCAGGGAGTTGGAGCCCAGGCGGTTGGCGCCGTGCACCGAGACGCAAGCCGCCTCGCCCACGGCCATCAGGCCCGGGACCACGCTGTCGGGGTTGCCGTCGCGCAGCGTCAGGACTTCGCCGTGATAGTTCGTGGGGATGCCGCCCATGTTGTAGTGGACGGTCGGCAGGACCGGGATCGGCTCCTTGGTCACGTCCACGCCGGCGAAGATCTTGGCGCTTTCGGAAATGCCCGGCAGGCGCTGGTGCAGGATCTTCGGATCCAGGTGATCGAGGTGCAGGAAGATGTGGTCCTTGTTCGGACCCACACCGCGCCCTTCGCGGATTTCGATGGTCATGGAGCGCGAGACCATGTCGCGCGGGGCCAGGTCCTTCACGGTCGGCGCATAGCGCTCCATGAAGCGCTCGCCTTCCGAGTTGGTCAGATAGCCGCCCTCGCCGCGTGCGCCCTCGGTGATCAGGCAGCCGGCGCCATAGATGCCGGTCGGGTGGAACTGCACGAACTCCATGTCCTGCAACGGCAGGCCGGCGCGCAGCACCATCGCATTGCCGTCGCCGGTGCAGGTGTGGGCCGAGGTGGCGCTGAAATAGGCGCGGCCGTATCCGCCGGTCGCCAGAACCACCATCTTGGCGCGGAACTGGTGAAGCTGACCGTTGTCGAGCTGCAGCGCCGTCACGCCGGTGCAGGCGCCGTCCTGCATGATCAGGTCCAGCGCGAAATATTCGACGAAGAACTTCACCTCGCGGCGCACCGACTGGCCGTACAGGGTGTGCAGGATGGCGTGGCCGGTGCGGTCGGCGGCGGCGCAGGTGCGCTGCACCGGGCCTTCGCCGAAGTTGCGGGTCATGCCGCCGAAGGCGCGCTGATAGATCTTGCCTTCTTCGGTGCGGCTGAAGGGCACGCCCCAGTGTTCCAGCTCATAGACGGCCTTGGGCGCGTTCCGGACCAGATATTCGATCGAGTCCTGGTCGCCCAGCCAGTCCGACCCCTTGACGGTGTCGTACATGTGCCACTGCCAGCTGTCCTCGCCCATGTTGCCGAGCGAGGCGGAGATGCCGCCCTGGGCTGCGACGGTGTGCGAGCGGGTCGGGAAGACCTTGGTCACGCAGGCGACCTTCAGTCCCTGCTGGGCGGCGCCGAGCGCAGCGCGAAGGCCCGAGCCCCCGGCGCCGACGACGACGACGTCGTATTCGTGATCGATCAGTTCGTAAGCGGCCATCAGTTCATCAGGCTCCGAAACCAGCGGGCAGCGGCGCCGAACCCAGCGCCAGCCGTACGATGAAGAAGACGCTGGCGGCGGCCAGCACCAGGAAGACGATGTTCAGCAGCAGGACCAGAAGGCCGCGCGTTCCGACGTTGGGCACGTAGTCTTCCAGAATGACTTTCCAGGCCAGGCTGACGTAGCCGAAGAAGATCACCGCGGTGATCGCCATCAGGACGGCGTTCAGCGGATTGGCGAACCAGGCCATCGCCGCGTCATAGCCGGCGCCCGCCAGGGTGAAGCCGGTCGAGGCGACCCACAGGCCCAGCGGCAGCAGGGCCACGAGCAGGATCCGCTCGATCAGCCACTCGCCGGCGCCGTGACGCTCGGAAACCTTGACGTTGTTCTTGAACTTTGCCCCGTTCCCTTTGATTTGACCGCTCACAGCGAAACCCTCCCCGTGGCGAACAGCACGACCCAGAACAGCACGGCCAACGGGATCGGTCCCCACACGGCGATGTTCGACAGGGCGGTCGCCGACTTCACCGTCAATCCGTTGCCGGTGTCGTTATAGGTGTGGCGCGCGCCGTTCAGGATGAAGGAGAACAGCACGACCGTCAGACCGAAGAAGACCAGCAGGCCCAGCGGCGATCCGGCCAGATCGAGCGCGCTCTGGAACGCCTCGGGTCCGAACGCCAGCGCGCCCAGCCAGGCCAGGACGAACAGCACGCCGACCGTGGCGGCGATGATCGTCGCGCGGAACAGGATCGAGGCCGTCATGGTGACGTGCCAGCGCCAGACGCCCATGTGGGGCGACAGCGGCGCGATATGTCCGTTCGGTTGAGTGACGAAGCGACCCGTCCGGTCGCTTGAGGCGCCACCCGGCGTCGGGTTGGGCTGGTTCATGCGAATGGTTCTCAAAAGCGAATGAATTCAATCGCCGTGTGCGGTTGCGAAGGCTTTTGTGACCCCGTGGGGCCGGTGTCAACGCACAGACCCCCAGATCGACGGATTGCCCCGCTTATACGTCCGTCTGAGACGATGGATCGTCAGGGGGCTCGGGCTCGCCACCGCTGATCCGCCACCCTATATGTAGCGAATGACCCAGCCCCGTTCCGTCCTTCGCCTGCACCCCGCCCACCGCGACGACATCGGCGACCTGACCACCCGCCGTCCCGTGCCCGGCCCCGGTGTGGACCAGATCGATCCCTTCCTGTTCCTGAACCACCACGGGCCCCAGACCTATGCGCCGGGCAACGCCGGCCTGCCGTTCGGCCCGCACCCGCACCGGGGCTTCGAGACCGTCACCTTCATCCTGGACGGCGAGCTGGCCCACAACGATTCCGGCGGCGGCGAGAGCATCATCAAGGCGGGCGGCATCCAGTGGATGACCGCCGGGTCGGGCCTGATCCACGCCGAACTGTCCCCCGCCGCCTTCAAGCGCGACGGCGGGCCGATGGAGATCCTGCAGCTTTGGGTGAACCTGCCGTCGCGGCTGAAGATGACCAAGCCGGACTATGTGGGCCTGCAGAAATCCGACATCCCGACCTTCACCACCGAGAACGGCGTCACGGTCGAGCCGGTCTCCGGCGACTGGCTGGGTGTCACGGCGCCGATCCAGTCGCTGATCGACATCCATCTGGCCGTCGTGCGCCTTCCCGCCGGCGCGACGTTCGAAACGCCCGTCGCCCCCGGCCGCAACGTCTTCCTGTATGGCGTCAAGGGCGAGATCGCCGTCGCCGGAACGCCCGTGCCTCAATGGAACCTCGGCGCCCTGTCCGACGGCGATGCGGTCCAGATCACGGCGACCACCGACGCCGTCGTCCTCTTGGGCCACGCCGAGCCCATCGGCGAGCCGGTCTTCAGCCATGGCCCCTTCGTCATGAACACCCGCGACGAGATCATCCAGGCGATCCAGGACTACCAGTCCGGCAAGTTCGGCCCGCCGCCCAGGGTGTGAGGCGGGCGCTTTCGTCTCCTCCCTGCTTTGCGGGGAGGTGGCGCGGCGCTTCTTCAGCGCCGTGACGGAGGGGCTCTTCGGAGCGTCACCGATCAAGGGACGTGAGGCGGCACAACCCCTCCACCGCTCAGCGGTCCCCCTCCCCGCAAAGCGGGGAGGAGACATCGTCTTCTCTGGGGCGCGCGCCTCTCCCCGCGCAGATGATGCGCTCCCCGCCAAAACCCTATATGACGCCGGTTCCTAGCGACCGCCCCAGCCGAAGACACGCCGAATGCCCAGCCTGAACGAGATCCGCGCCACCTACCTCGACTATTTCGCGGCGGACGGCCACGCCAAGGTCCATTCGGCCCCGCTGGTGCCGCAGAACGATCCGAGCCTGCTCTTCGTCAATGCGGGCATGGTGCCGTTCAAGGACTATTTCACCGGCGCCGCCAAGCCGCCCTATCGGCGCGCGACCAGCTCCCAGAAATGCGTTCGCGCCGGGGGCAAGCACAACGACCTGGACAATGTCGGCTATACCGCCCGCCACCTGACCTTCTTCGAGATGCTGGGCAACTTCTCCTTCGGCGATTACTTCAAGGAACACGCCATCGAGAAGGCGTGGAACCTGGTCACCCAGGACTTCGACCTTGACCCCAAACGCCTCTTGATCACCGTCTATATCGATGACGACGAGGCCGCCGCGATCTGGAAGAAGGTCACCGGCTTCTCCGACGACAAGATCATCCGCATCGCCGGCTCGGACAACTTCTGGGCCATGGGCGACTCGGGTCCGTGCGGCCCCTGCACCGAGATCTTCTGGGATCACGGCGACAAGATCGCCGGCGGCCCTCCCGGTTCGCCGGACGAGGACGGCGACCGCTACGTCGAGATCTGGAACAACGTCTTCATGCAGTATGAGAAGGAGAACGATCAGATCGTTCGCAACCTTCCCAAGCCCAGCGTGGACACCGGCATGGGTCTGGAGCGGATGACCACCGTGCTCCAGGGCGTGCATTCGGTTTTCGAAACCGACCTGTTCAAGACGCTGATCGCCGCGTCCGAAGACGCCACCTCGACCAAGTCGGACGGCGATCAAGCCGCCAGCCACCGCGTCATCGCCGACCACCTACGCTCGTCGTCCTTCCTGATCGCCGACGGCGTCACCCCGTCGAACGAGGGTCGCGGTTATGTGCTGCGCCGCATCATGCGCCGCGCCATGCGCCACGCCCACCTGTTGGGCGCCGCCGATCCCCTGATGCACCGTCTGGTCCCGATTCTGGTCGCCCAGATGGGCGACGCCTATCCCGAACTGGCCCGCGCCCAGCCCTTCATCGAGGACACGCTGAAGCAGGAAGAGGTCCGCTTCCGCACCACGCTCGGCCGCGGCATGGCCCTGTTCGACACGGCGGTTCAGGGCTTCCGTCCCGGCGACATGCTGGACGGCCAGACGGCCTTCACCCTGTCCGACACCTACGGCTTCCCGCTGGACCTGACCCAGGACGAGGCCCGTCGTCGCGGCTTCTCGGTCAATGTCGACGGCTTCGAGGCCGCCATGGCCGAACAGCGCCAGCGGTCGCGCGAGAACTGGAAGGGCTCGGGCCAGACCGCCAACACCAACGAATGGCTGGCGATCCGCGACCGGATGGGGCCGACCGTCTTCACGGGCTATGACAACATCGAAGGCTCGGGCGAGGTCCTGGCCCTAATGAACGCCGGCGCGCCGGTCGAAACGGCCGAGGCCGGCGACATCGTCGAAGTGTTGTTCGACACCACCCCCTTCTATGCCGAAAGCGGCGGCCAGGCCGGCGATCACGGAACCCTGGAGTGGCCGGATGGCGAGGCCGAGGTCATCGACGTGCGCAAACACGCCGGCGACCTGCACGTCCTGGTGGCCCAGGTCACGGCCGGCAAGCTGGAGATCGGAACCCGCGCGGCCCAGTTGGTGGACGCCGAAAAGCGTCGCACCAGCCGCGCCAACCACTCCGCCGCCCACCTGCTGCATACGGCGCTGAAGAATGTGCTTGGCCCCGCAGTCGCCCAGAAGGGTCAGCTGGTCGACGCCGAGCGCGCCCGCTTCGACTTCAGCCACGGCGCCCCGCTCACCGAGGCCGAACTGTCCGCCATCGAGACCGAGGTCAACGCCGTCATCCGCCAGAACGTCCCGGCGGAGACGAAACTGATGGCCCCGCAGGAGGCGATCGAGGCCGGCGCCATCGCCCTGTTCGGCGAGAAATACGGCGACGAGGTCCGCGTGCTGACGCTGGGTCGCTCGCTGGTCAGCGACAACGCTCCCTATTCGGTCGAACTGTGCGGCGGCACCCACGTCGCCCGCACCGGCGACATCGCCCTGTTCAAGATCGTTCAGGAAACCGGCGTCGCCGCCGGCGTGCGCCGCATCGAGGCCCTGACCGGCGAGGCCGCGCGTCAGTATCTGCTGGCCCAGGCCGGCGTCGCCCGTTCTCTGGCTCAAAGCTTCAAGGTCCAGACCGCCGACGTCCCCGCCCGCGTCGACAGCCTGGCCGCTTCGGTGAAGTCGCTGGAGAAACAGGTCGCCGAGCTGAAGAAACAGCTGGCCCTGGGCGGCGGCTCGGGCGCGTCGTCTGCGCCTGAGGAGATCAACGGCGTCAAGCTGATGGCCCGCGTGCTGGACGGCGTGGACGGCAAGGGTCTGCGCGGCGTCGCCGAAGACTTCAGGAAACAGGTCGGAACTGGCGTCGTCGCCCTGATCGGCGTCACCGAGGGCAAGGCCGCGGTCACCGTCGCCGTGACCTCCGACCTCGTTGATAAGGTCAACGCCGCCGACCTGGCCCGCGCCGCCGTCATCGCCATGGGCGGCCAGGGCGCCGGCGGCAAACCCGACTTCGCCCAAGGCGGCGCCCCCGACGGCTCCAAGGCCGAAGACGGCCTGGCGGCGGTCCGGAACGCGTTGGCGTAACCAGCTCGTTCCCTTCTCCCGTTGGGAGAAGGTGGCCCACAGGGCCGGATGAGGGTCGGCCGGTGGGCCATCTCGCACCACCCGACCCTCACCCTTTCGCGCAAGTACGATCGCTGCGCGCTCGTGCGCTCAAGCCCTCTCCCAAAGGGAGAGGGTGATCCATCGCAATTTCAAACCTGAAGACCTTGCAATCCAGCGGCTTAACCGGCCGCAGCGTCCGTTTCCTGAGCGTGCTGCAGGGCCGGCCTATACTCTCCGCTCACCACAGAGGAGGCCGCGCACCCAAGGGCAAAGTGCACCAATTGCACTCACTTTCTGATCGGCGCCCCGCCGTCCAATCAGACGAATTAGACACTTTAGACGGTGTTTTTTGTCCCCGAACGTCTCAACCCATCGGGTCGGGCGTCAGGTCCACCCCGGCCAGCTTCCAAGTGAAGGGCGTCCGGCGTTCCATGATCAGCACCAGCGCATCGTCCGGCCGATCGTCGCGCGTCAGGGTGACGGCGAAGGTGTTGAGCCCGCGATAGGCCCAGGACTGGCGGATCTTGTCCTTGTCGACGGCCGGCGTGTCGTCGGCGGGCACGGGCCGTTCCGGCTCGGGCGTCTCGCCGGAGCGGACCATGGCGGCGATGCCTTGCGGCGTGACGAAGTTGTCGACCGCCCCCTCGACCAGCGACGGGGCCAGCAGCATGCCCAGCGCCGCCAGACCCGTGTCCCCCTTGGTCCGGTTGCGGATTTCCAGGGCTGCGCGGGCGTTCAGCTCGCTTTTCAGGCTGGTGCGGAACGCTGGGAAGTCCACCTGCCGCTCCAGTCCGGCCGCATCCCCGGTCCGCGCGGCCCGCACCAGCGCCTGGGCGGCGATGAAGGGCGAGACGAACAGGGCGACGACCACGCCGATGACGACGGCGATCAGGGCTCCGGTGATGATCTTGCGGCTCATGTCGTCTCCTTGGCAAGCCAACGCGGGCTGGGCGGCGTCGGTTGCCGGGTTTATCGCGGGGTGACGGTGACGGCCGGCGCCGCCGGGGCCGTTCCGTCGGGCAGGCCGATGTGAACCAGCTTCCACTCGAACGGCCCGCGCCGCTCGAAGGTGAACAGGGTGCGCGACCCGCCCTGATCCGTCACCGCCATCCGCGCCCGATTAACGCTCCAGTAGGCGGGGATGGGCCAGGGCTTGCGGCTGCGCTCCGAGGCCGGCGAAACCCCCGCCGACGTGCGCTGGCTGGCGTATCGGCCCTCGCCCTTCAGCAGGGCGGTGAGGGCGGCGGGCGTCAGATAGGCGTCCACGTCCGGCTGGCGCAGGATCGGGTTCTGCTCGATCTGACGCCGGAAGGCGCCGATGGGGTCTTCCAGGAAGGACGGCGCGGGCGCCATCGCCTCGGGCCGCCCCGCCAGCTGCGGCCGCAGCGACTGGCGCACAGCGTTGAAGTCGATCAGTCGCGCCAGCCCCGCCACGTCGTTGGCCTCAGCCGCTGACCGAATGGCGAAGAAGGCTACTGCGGGCGCCGCGAAGAAGGACAGCACCGCCACGACCACCGCCGTCAGCACCAGGTTTCCGAACAACCGCTTCACGAACGCATCCTCATTACCGCCGATCATGCACGCCCCGGCCGATCACACAACGAAAAGCCCCGCCGGAGCGATCCGACGGGGCTGGTATTCTTGCGTTCCTCCCCAGCGAAGCGGGGGAGGGGGACCGCGCGTAGCGTGGTGGAGGGGGCGGACGCCGCACGGTCTCTTCAGCGTCGCGGCTACAAGCCGTCACGAAGGATTGCGCGCGGGTCGCCCCCTCCACCGCTTCGCGGTCCCCCTCCCCCATTGTCATGGGGGAGGATCTCAGGCTTCAGCCCACGTCCGGCAGAGCGGTCTTCAGGTTCTCGGCGACCTTGTCGAGGAAGCCTTCGGTGGTGAGCCAGCCCTGTTGGTCGCCGACCAGCAGCGCCAGGTCCTTGGTCATGAAGCCGGCCTCGACGGTGTCCACGACCACCTTCTCCAGCGTGTCGGCGAACTGGTCCAGGGCGGCGTTGCCGTCCAGCTTGGCGCGGTGCTTGAAGCCGCGCGTCCAGGCGAAGATCGAGGCGATCGAGTTGGTCGAGGTGGCCTCGCCCTTCTGATGCTGGCGATAGTGGCGGGTCACGGTGCCGTGGGCGGCTTCCGTCTCCAGCACCTTGCCGTCCGGCGTCATCAGTACCGAGGTCATCAGGCCCAGCGAGCCGAAGCCCTGCGCCACGACGTCGGACTGCACGTCGCCGTCATAGTTCTTGCACGCCCAGACGAAGCCGCCCGACCACTTCATCGCGGCCGCGACCATGTCGTCGATCAAACGGTGCTCATAGGTCAGGCCGCGCGCCTTGAACTCGGCGGCGTAGTGTTCGTCGAACACTTCCTGGAACAGGTCCTTGAAGCGGCCGTCATAGGCTTTCAGGATCGTGTTCTTGGTCGACAGATAGACCGGATAGTTGCGCTGCAGGCCATAGGCGAAGCTGGCGTGGGCGAACTCGCGGATCGAAGCGTCCTGGTTGTACATGGCCATGGCCACGCCGGCGCCCGGGGCCTTGTAGACCTCGTGCTCGATCACTTCGCCATCCTCGCCGACGAACTTGATCGACAGCGTGCCCTTGCCGGGCATTAGGAAGTCGGTGGCCTTGTATTGGTCGCCGAAGGCGTGACGGCCGACGACGATAGGCTGGGTCCAGCCCGGAACCAGGCGCGGCACGTTCGAGCAGATGATCGGCTCGCGGAAGACCACGCCGCCCAGGATGTTACGGATGGTGCCGTTCGGCGACTTCCACATCTTCTTCAGGCCGAACTCCTGCACGCGGGCTTCGTCCGGGGTGATGGTGGCGCACTTCACGCCGACGCCGTGCTTCTGGATCGCGTGGGCCGCGTCGATCGTCACCTGGTCGTCGGTGGCGTCGCGGTGCTCCATGCCCAGGTCGTAGTAGTCCAGCTCGAGATCCAGGAACGGGAAGACCAGCTTGTCCTTGATCATCTGCCAGATGATGCGGGTCATTTCGTCGCCGTCGATGTCGACGATGGGGTTTTCGACCTTGATCTTGGCCATGCGTTCGGTCCGCCTGTGACTGTGGGGAAGGGAATGTCGTGGCGGCGGTATAGCGAGGCCGCGCGCCCGCGCAAACCCCGCCGGCCGTCGTCGCCGCTCGGAATAACGCAGATCGGTTCTGAACCCTTTGCCGCCCCCGGACTTCTCTTGAGCCCAACAACAGAGACGGACGGCAGGATGACGGAGGAAGAGCGCCAGCTGGTGGACCGGTGGATCGTCACCTTCTGCGAGGCGCCGCCCGTGGTCGATGCGGAACTGATGCGCACGCTGATCGCTGAACAGGAAGCGACACAGCAGGAGTCATGGTCATGTCAGAAAAGACGTTCAAGGCCGGCGACAAGGTGAAGTGGGACCACAGTCAGGGCACAACGACCGGCAAGGTGGTCAAGAAGGTCACCTCGGAAACCAAGATCAAGGGCCACAAGGTTGCGGCCTCCAAGGATAATCCGGAGTATATCGTCGAGAGCGCCAAGACCGGCGCACGCGCGGCGCACAAGCCGTCGGAGTTGAAGAAGGCATGACCCTGAACGGCCTGTCGCGCGGCGTCGCCCTGTCGGCCCTTGTCCTGTCCGCGCTGTCCATCGCAGGATGCGGGGACAAGGATGCGGCCAAGGTGCCCGCCGCGACCCAGGTCGCCAGTCCGTCTGCACCGGCCGCCGCCGCTCCGGTGCTGCAAATCCGCCCCGAGACCAAAATTTTCCGCGACTGGAGCGCCACCTGCGGCAATGACGGGACCTGCTGGGCCTTCGGTTTTGCGCCCGAGTTCGCCGCCGGCTGGGTCCGCATCAGCCTGGCGCCCGGTCCGAACGCCCAGCCGCAAATCCTCTTCGGCTATTGGCCCGACGGCGAGGCCAAGGGCGCCGGGCCCCTCAGCTTGACCATTGACGGCCGCGCCTATCCGGCCGTGTTGGGCGCGGCGAGCGACGCCGAGACGCCGATCGGGGAAATCCGCGAAGGCGCTCGCGCCGCCCTCGACGCCATGGCTCAGGGCAAGGTCATGATCATTCGCGGCGCCTCGACCCAGGAGGTCTCGCTGCACGGCGCCGCCGCCGCCCTGTTGTGGATCGACGAGAAGCAGGGACGTTTGGATACGCCAACCGCCCTGATCCGACGCGGCGACCGCCCGGCCGCCCTTGTGCCGATTGCGCCGTCGCTGCCGACGGTGACGCCCGCTCCGGCCGTCGATCAGGCCGCGTTTGGCGATCAGAACCAGCGCCTGCCCGCCGCGCTGCGCGCTCGTACCGAGGTCGGCGACTGCCTCAAGGAGTCGGCCATGCCGGCCGTCAGCGACATGGTCATGTCCGCCCGGCTGGACGCCCGCACCGAGCTGTGGGCCGTGCCCTGCGGATCGGGCGCCTATAACGTCACCCACAACTGGTATCTGACAGGACCGGGCGGTCGCGACCCTCGGCCCGCAATGCTCGCCGGATCGGAAGGTCCGGGCTCCGATCCCGTTATGCAGGACAACGCGACCGTCAACGGCGCATATGATCCCAAGACCCGCACCCTGTCGGCCTTCGCCAAGGCGCGGGGCATCGGGGATTGCGGCGCGGCGCAGACCTGGGCCTGGACGGGACAGGGCTTCACCCTGACGCAGGAAAGCGTGATGGGCCAATGCGCCGGCGTGCCGTCCGACCTTTGGCCTGTCACTTGGCGCACGCGGTGACCGATCCGGAGGTTCTGATCATCGGCGCGGGCCCGGCCGGCCTGACGGCTGCGACCTATCTGGGCCGCTTTCGTCGGCGGACCCTGGTGGTGGATGGCGGCGCGCCCCGCGCCTGCTGGATCCCGCTCAGCCACAATATGCCGGGCTTTCCGGCGGGCATCACCGGCGCGGACATCCTGAAGCGGATGCGCGAACAGGCCGAGGAATATGGCGCGGTCGTCGAACCGGATCGCGTCCAGCGCCTGACCCACGACGGCGACGGCTTCGTCGCTGAGATGGATGGCCGCGTCGTTCGCGCCCGCGCCGTTCTGCTGGCGACCGGGGTCGTCGATCACCATCCGGATCTGCCCGGCGTCGAAGCGGCGGTGCAAAAGGCGCTGGTCCGCATCTGTCCCATTTGCGACGCCTACGAGGCGACCGACAAGGCCGTGGCCATCATCGGCCAGAGCGACAAGGGCGCGCGCGAGGCCGCCTTCATGCGCACCTATTCCGACCGTGTGACCCTGATCCATATCGGCGCGCCCGACGCGCTCAGCAGGCGTGACGAACTGGACCGGCTCGGCGTTGAACTGATCCTGGCGCCGCTGGACGCGATCGACATCGAGAACGATCGCGTGACGGCCCTGAGCTACGCCGGCCAGAGCCGCGCATTTGATTTGGTCTATTCAGCGTTGGGCACATCGCCGAACGCCGAACTGGCCCGGGGGCTGGGCGCGCGTCTGGCCGGCGACGGCCGGTTGGAGGTCGATCTGCATCAGGCCACCAGCGTGCCGGGCCTGTATGCCGCCGGCGACGTCGTGCGCGGCCTCAACCAGATCGCCGTCGCGACCGCCGAAGCCGCCGTCGCCGCCACCGACATCCACAATCGCCTGCGCCAGGCCGACGGCCTGACCGTCGCAGATTAAGCCTGGGTCGCGACCCAGCCGTCGACGATCCGTTCCAGCACCGACAGGGGCACGCCGCCGGCGGCGAGCGCCGTGTCGTGGAAGCCCTTGATGTCGAACCTGGACCCCAGTGTCGTCTTGGCCTTTTCACGCAGGCGGACCCATTCGTTGTGGCCGACCTTGTAGGCGCAGGCCTGGCCCGGCCATCCGCAATAGCGTTCGACCTCGGACGTCGCCGCGCCTTCCTGATCGCCATAGGCCTCCATCATGTAGCGGATGCCCTCTTCGCGGCTCCAGCCCTTGGAATGGATGCCGGTGTCGACCACCAGGCGCGCGGCGCGGAACATCAGCGATTGCAGGTAGCCGATCTGACCCACCGGATCGTTCTCATAGGCGCCCAGTTCGTCGGCCAGCTGTTCGGCATATAGCCCCCAGCCTTCGACGTAGGACGAGAAGCCCAGCAGGTTCATCAGCAGCGGCGCGGACTCGCTCTCCTGCTGCAAGCTGATCTGCAGATGGTGGCCCGGCGTCGCCTCGTGATAGGTCAGGGTCGGCAGGGTCCAGGACGGCCATTCCGCCGTGTCCTTCAGATTGATCCAGTATATGCCGGGCCGCGTCCCATCCAGGCTGGGGGAGTTGTAATAGCCCATCGGCGCGCCGGCCTCGATCTCGGGCGGCACCCGCTTGATCTCGACCTTGGCCTTGGGCAGGCGGCCGAAGGCGTTGGGCAGGCGGGCCTGCATGTCGGCCATCTGGGCGTTCAGCTTGGCGATCAACTCGGCCTTGCCCGCATCGGTGTCGGCGTAGACGTATTTGGGATCGTCCCCCAGGGCCTTGATCCGCTCGGCGACCGAGCCTTGCGTCAGGCCTTGCGCCTTCAGCAGAACATCGGCGCGCGCCGTCAGATCCGCCATCTGTTCGACGCCGGTGCGGTGGATCTCGTCCGCCGTCAGCCGGGTCGTGGTGATGTAGCGCAGGCTGTTGGCGTAATACTGCTCGCCCTGCGGCAGGCGGCGCACCGAGGCCTCGTGCACGGCGTTCGGTTGGGCTGCCTTCAGGACGGCGTTCTGGGCGGCCAGGGCCGGATAGACCCGCTCGGTCACAAGCCGTTCGACCTGCGCGCCCCAGTCGCCGGTCAGGCCCTTGGCGCGGGCCCGATCCACGACCGACTGGGTCAGGGGCGAGGTCGCCGCAGGCGTCGCCAGGACGCCGTCCTGCTGGCGGATCGCCTTGGCCAGGATGAAGTCGGGCGGGATGACGCCCAGCGCATAGTCTTCCTTCAGACGATCCGTCTCGGCCAGCAGCACGTCGGCGAAGGCGTTGACGCGGGCGACATAGGCGTCGGCGTCGGCGGCCGTCTCGATGGTGTGCTGGTTGGCCAGGAAGTCGGGCGTGGACTGATAGGCGCCGCCTTGCTGGCTGACGCGGTACGGATTGGGCCAGCCACCCTGGCCGTAAGGGATGTCGTAGGTGGCGATCACCCCGTCCAGATTCTGGGTCAGGCTGTCGTAGTAGTTGGCGTTGCGTGCATCGAGTTTGGAGCGGTCGATGCGGGCCAATTCGGCGCGTTGGCGACGGGTGAAGGCGCGCTGGTCGTCTTCCTCGGCGCGGGTCGGAACGGTCAGCTTGGACTTGGCGGCGGCGCGGTCGCCCTTGTCCAGGCCGAACATGGTGACGACCTCCGGACTCTTGTCCAGCGTCTGCTCGAACGTTGTGTCCATGAAGGTCTTTAGCTGGGCGGCGGCGTCGCCCTGCGATGCACCGGCCTGACGAGCGAAGGCCGGGCCGCCCACGGCGACGAGGCCGGCGCCCAGGGCGGCGGACTGAAGAAGACGACGACGATCGAACATGGAACGGCCCCTCGAAACTGGATGCGGCAATGGAAACCGCATGGGCCGGGGCGGCAAGTGAAATCGCGGACAGCCGGTGCGCCGACCCAAAGAAAAAGGCCCGGCGGATCGCTCCGCCGGGCCTCTTTCAGTCTCGATACCGAAGTCGCTCAGTCGCGACGACGACGTCCGCGATCGCCACCGCGATCACCGCCGTCACGTTTCGGACGACCGCCGGTGTCTTCCGACAGGGGCTCTTCGCCGCGCTCGGCGCGCTCGGCGTTGATCTTGGCCGTCAGGTCTTCACCCGTGGCCTGATCGACGACCTTCATCGACAGCTTGGTCTTGCCGCGATCGTCGAAGCCCAGGAACTTGACCTTGACCTCTTGGCCTTCCGACAGGACGTCGGCCGGATTGGCGACGCGTTCCAGAGCGATCTGCGACACGTGGACCAAGCCGTCCTTGGCGCCGAAGAAGTTCACGAAGGCGCCGAAATCGACGACCTTGACGACCTTGCCGGAGTAGATGGTTCCGACTTCCGGCTCCGAGGCGATGGACTGGATCCAGGCCTTGGCGGCGTCGATCTTCTCCTGGTCGTTGGCGGCGACCTTGATGGTGCCGTCATCGCCGATGTCGATCTTGGCGCCGGTCTTCTCGACGATCTCGCGGATGACCTTGCCGCCCGAACCGATCACTTCACGGATCTTGTCGACCGGGATCTTGACCGTTTCGATCTTGGGCGCGTGCTCGCCCAGTTCGGCGCGCGGCGCATCCATGGCCTTGGACATCTCGTCCAGGATGTGCAGGCGACCGGCCGAAGCCTGGGTCAGGGCCTGTTCCATGATTTCCTTGGTGATGCCGGCGACCTTGATGTCCATCTGAAGGCTGGTGATGCCTTCCGCCGTGCCGGCGACCTTGAAGTCCATGTCGCCCAGGTGGTCTTCGTCACCCAGGATGTCCGACAGGATGGCGAACTCGCCCGACGGCTCCAGGATCAGGCCCATGGCGATGCCCGAGACCGGACGGATCAGCGGCACGCCGGCGTCCATCAGGGCCAGCGACGAACCGCAGACCGTGGCCATCGAGGACGAGCCGTTCGACTCGGTGATCTCGGAGACCAGACGGATGGTGTAGGGGAAGTCTTCCTTGGTCGGCAGCATCGGACGGATCGCGCGCCAGGCCAGCTTGCCGTGACCGATTTCGCGACGGCCGGGCGAACCCATGCGGCCTGCTTCACCCACCGAATAGGGGGGGAAGTTGTAGTGCAGCAGGAAGTTCTCTTTGTAGGTGCCCTGCAGGCTGTCGATGTACTGCTCGTCCTCGCCGGTGCCGAGGGTGGCGACGACCAGGGCCTGGGTTTCCCCACGCGTGAACAGGGCCGAACCGTGGGTGCGCGGCAGGACGCCGACTTCCGACACGATGGCGCGGACCTTATCGAGGGCGCGGCCGTCGACGCGGTGCGCGTTCTCGATGATGTCGCGACGCAGGACTTCGGCTTCGCACTCCTTGAAGGCGGCCGAGAACTTGGAACCGTCGACGCCGTCAGGGTTCTCGTCGGTCTTCACCAGCTTGGCGGCGGCGGCCTTCTTGGCGGCGTCGACGCCCGAACGGCGCTCGTATTTGCCGGCGTGGGTGTAGGCGCTCTTGATGTCTTCGCCGACCAGCGACTTGATCGAGGCGACGACGTCGGAGTGGTCTTCGGCCTGGAAGTCGAAGGGCTCCTTGGCGGCGTGTTCAGCCAGTTCGATGATGGCGTCGATCACCGGCTGCATGCCCGCATGCGCGAACATCAGGGCCTCGAGCATCTTCTCTTCCGACAGCTCCTTGGCTTCGGATTCGACCATCATCAGGGCGTCTTGCGTACCGGCGACCACCAGGTCGAGGTCCGAGGACGGGATCAGGTCGATGGCGGGGTTCAGCACCAGCTCGCCGTCGATCAGGCCGACGCGCGCGGCGCCGATGGGGCCCATGAAGGGCACGCCCGAAATGGTCAGGGCGGCCGAGGCGGCGACCATGCCCAGAACGTCGGGATCGTTTTCCATGTCGTGCTGCAGCACGGTCACGACGACCTGGGTCTCGTTCTTGAAGCCCTTGACGAACAGCGGCCGGATCGGACGGTCGATCAGGCGGGAAACTAGGGTTTCCTTCTCGGACGGACGGCCTTCACGCTTGAAGTAGCCGCCCGGGATCTTGCCGGCGGCGAAGGTCTTTTCCTGATAGTTGACCGTCAGGGGGAAGAAATCCAGGCCGGGCTTGGGCGCACGGCCATAGACGACGGTGGCCAGAACCACGGTCTCGCCGTAGGTCGCCAGCACGGCGCCGTCGGCCTGGCGGGCGATGCGGCCCGTTTCCAGGGTCAGCGGGCGGCCGGCCCAGTCGATCGTCTTGCGTTTGATGTCGAACATATTTCGTCTTTCGTATCCCGGACGGCGTATTCCGTGCGGGGTCCCATCATGGGGCGGATGCGTCGGCGTTCTGTCCTTCGATCCAGAGGCCGCCGCGCCATCGCGACGACCGGGAGAGGACCGTCATGGCCCTCGCAGCTGCGCCGGTAAGTCCTGCGGCGCACAGGTCGTGTCTTTGTCGTCGCGCTTCCGGGGCGGCCAACCGGCAGCCACTTGGCCTGGAAGCGCTTAGTTGCACAACGAGGCGCGGACGAGACCGCCCGCGCCTCGAAAGCGTATTCTACACTGTTCCGACGCCTTAGCGGCGCAGGCCCAGTTTGGAGATGAGCGCCTGGTAGCGACCGGCGTCGACCTTGTTCAGGTGGTCGAGCAGGCGGCGACGTTGCGACACCATCTTCAGAAGGCCACGACGCGAGTGGTTGTCCTTCTTGTGGGTCTTGAAGTGTTCGGTGAGGTTGGCGATGCGTTCCGACAGGATCGCGACCTGAACCTCGGCCGAGCCGGTGTCGCCAGCGGAGCGGGCGTTATCGGCGATGATCTCGTGCTTGCGTTCAGCAGTAACCGACATCGTAGAGTCCTTTCTTGGCCTATCGCGCTTCGCGCTACTTGAGGCCGTGGGGTCTCGGCCCTTGCCGGATGGCGCGGGCCTAGAGGTTGAAAACGCGGTCGGGTTCTAGCCGGCCGGCCCGCAACTGACAGAGGGCGACGAGGGTCTGGCCCTGAAAGGCTGAAACCGTGCGCGAACCGCCGGTGAGACGATCCTTGAGGGTTTCCACCTGACGGGGGAGCAGAACGATCGGGCGTCCCTGCCGAAGCGAGAAGGCGTCCTGTTCATTCACGGCCAGTTCCGGGATGTCGTCCAGAGCGGTCGCGACGGCAAGCAAGCCTTCCGAGGCGGCGCCCCTATGCACCATTTCCTCCAGAGAATCCAGAGTGACGGCGTTTTGCGTGCTGAACGGCCCCACGCGCTCGCGTCTCAGGGCGCTGACATGACCCTCGGCGCCGAGGGCGGCGGCCAGATCGCGGGCCAGCGAGCGGACATAGACGCCCTTGCCGGTGCGGATGGTCAGTTCCACGTGGTCGGCGTCGGGCGCATCCGTCACCTCGGCCGAGTGGATCGTCACCCGGCGGGCCTGAAGCTCGAACTCCACCCCGTCGCGGGCCAGGTCATAGGCGCGGGCGCCGTCCACCTTGATTGCGGAAAAGCGCGGCGGCGTCTGGTCGATCTCGCCGACGAAGGCCGGCAGGGTGACCTTCACCTGATCGACGGTCGGGCGCACGTCGGAGCGGCCGATGATCTCGCCCTCGCGGTCCACGCTGTCGGTCGAGACGCCCCAGTTGATGGTGAAGCGATAGACCTTCTGCGCCTCCATCATCATCGGCACGGTCTTGGTCGCCTCGCCGAGCGCGATGGGCAGGATGCCGCTGGCCAGCGGGTCGAGCGTTCCGGCGTGACCGGCCTTCTGGGCGTTGAACAGGCGACGGATGCGGCTGACGGCCTCGGTCGATCCCATCTCGAACGGCTTGTCCAGGCAAACCCAGCCGTCGACGATGTCGCCCTTCTTCTTGCGGCCCATTATGCTTGGCCTACCGCGCTTCGCGCTACTTGACGCCGGAGGATCACTGATCGTCCTCGTCGTCGCGGCGCTCCAGGTCGGCGCGGACGCGGGGGTCGTCGAACAGGCGGTCGATGTGGCTGGCGGCGTCGAAGCTTTCGTCGTGGCGGAACTTCAGGTCGGGCGTGAACTTCATGTCCAGGCGACGGCCCAGCTGGCCGCGCACGAATTTGGCGTGGACATTCAGCGCCTTGATGATCTCGCTCTCGTGGCCATTGGTCGGCGCGGCCTCGACGCCGGCGCCGAGAGGCTCGACGAAACAGGTGGCGTGTTTCAGGTCCGGCGACAGGCGCACTTCGGTCACGGTGATGGACACCCCGGCCAGGGCCTCGTCGCGGATATCCTCCTCGCGCAGGATGTCGACCAGGGCGTGACGGATCAGCTCGCCGGCGCGCAGCTGGCGCTGGCTGGGTCCGGCGGGGCCGGAGGCGTTGCGGGTGTGTTGCTTGTGGGCCATCGGCCTCTCCTTCTTGTTCGCCCGCTGGGGATCGGACCCGGCCGGATAGGCGAAAGTCGGGCGGTCTAGTCCCGCAGCGGGGGTCTGTCCAGTTTTCGCGCCCGGTCGGCGACCCGAACCGAGCGCATCACCTCGCCCGAGGTGATGGCCGGAACAGGCCGGATCGCCACGCCACCGGCGTTCAGTACGCCGGCCGTCCAGTGATTGCACAAATGCAGGATGGAGAAGGTCTCGCGGCTGGCGAAGAAGCGCGCGTCGTCGCCGGGCCGCAGGGCTGCGATGCGCGGCCGGCCGTTCGACAGGTCGAGCGAAGCCTCGACGCGCGCGGCCAGACGCTCGAAGCGGGCGCGGCGCAGGGTCAGAGCGGCGCTGTCTTCGCCATAGGCCAGGCTCGGATCGTCGCGTCGAGGGGCCAGCATCAGCACCGATCGATTGCCGGGATGCAGAAAGGCGCGCGCCCCGTCGGGCAAGCGATCCGAAATCGGGCTCTGATCGACGTAGAATTTCGCATCGCCCCAGCCGATCAGAATCCACTCGCCGGGCGCCAAGGCTTGGACCGCAAGCGCCAGAGGACCGCCGCGGCGTTCCAGCGCGGCGCGCGGGACGGCGATATCGGTGTGAAAGCCGTTGTCGAGCACCTGAATAACGACGGGGTCTGTCGCCGTCCCATCCGTCGCGCCCGACCGGGTCCAGGTCAGAAGCGCGGCGACCAGTCCGGCCAACGCCGCCAGCACCAGGGCTCGCATCATCGGCTGAGGTCCAGCACGGCGCACAGGCGGTCGTCGCCCAGCAGGGCGCCCGGCGGCGGCCCCTGTCGCACCGGCATCAGGACGAAGCCGTCGCGCCGCACGGCCAAGGCCAGCCATCCGACGGGATAACCGGCGCACAGCCGCGTGTCGTCGTCAGCCGTGACGCGCCGCACCTCGATCTGGGCCATCGGCGGCACGGCCATGGCGTCCGTAAAACTTTTGGAGACGCTGGCCTGCTGATCCGCCTGAACCAGCCGATGTGGCGCCGAGGTCAGGCGGCCGCCCGTGGTCGTGCTCAGCGCGCCGCCGTTCACGTCCAGCGCCATGTCGGACTTGGCCGCGACGTAGCGCCCGGACAGCACGACCTCCCCGACCTCGACCTGTCCGGACAAGAGAGGTCTGGCAGAGAGGTCGGTAGGAGCGATCAAGCGGTTCAGAGCCGGTTCGACCACCAGGGCGCCCAGCATGAACAGAGCAAAGGCGCCAGCGCCGACCGCCGCGATCCATTTCAGCGATGGGACGCCGGATGGCGGGGCGGTCGCGCTCATGCGGCCAGTCTAGCGGAACAGGGGTTGAGGAATGGTCACCCGCCCCCGAAAGCCCTTAGTTGCGGCCGGGCCGGCGGGTCGGATCGCTGAGCTGGAACAGGCGCGCCGACAGGCCGGACGCCGGTTGCAGCGAAGTCAGCTGGGTCCGGGTGCGGGCGCCCTGAGGATCGGTGATGGTCCACTCTTGCAGACGCATCGGATTGCCGGCGAAGGCCAGCACGACCTGCCCGTCGTTCGGGCGGTTGGAATCCCGCGCCGTGATGGCGAAGGCGCCCGAAGCCATCCGGGTCACGCGTTCGATGCGGACGCCTTGGTCCAGCCGGACATTGCGCGCCAGGAAGGTGGACAGTGGGGTGCGACCGAGCGGCACCTGCTGGAAGCTGTTAAGACGCGGGTCGTAGCGTTTGACGTTATAGCCGTCCGATACCACCAGCAGACCGGCCGGGTTGGTGTATTCGAACCGCATCTTGCCGGGACGCTGCAGGTAGAAGCGGCCCTGGCGCGTCTGTCCGTTCGGGCCCGTTTCGGTGAAGGTGCCTTGCGCCGAGGTCAGGGCCTGCAGATAGCCCTGCGCCTGTTGAACCACGGCGCGATCCTCGGCCGACAGGTTGGACTGGGCGTGGGCGGCATCGAAGGCGCCCAGCGCGATCAGGCCGGTCGTCAGGCCGGCGCCCAGCAGCAGGCTGCGGCGGTGCAGATCGGCGGCCGGCAAGGCCAGGGTCTTGGTGCGCGAGGTCATGAAGTTCGTCTCCCGTTCGGGATGGTTGTCGATCCTGCCGTCTTGCCCGGTCGGCTTGGCGTCGGAATGACGCGAGCCTGACCATATTCCGGCGCTGCGATGAAGCCCTGTTCATCGAAATGCTGAAGCTTGGACGCGATAGCGGGTCAGACAACGGACATTGGGGGGGACGGTTGCATGGCGTCTCCTCCCCACCTGTGGGGAGGGGGACCGCGCGTAGCGTGGTGGAGGGGGTCTTGAAGGCCCACCCGCGCTCGCGATGATCTGAAGAACCCCTCCGTCACGGCGCGAAGAAGCGCCGCGCCACCTCCCCGCAAAGCAGGGAGGAGACCGGCTATTTTCACACCATCGGCGGCGGGCCGGCCAGGACGTCGCGCTTGCCGGCGTGGTTGGCTGGGCTGACCACGCCTTCCTGCTCCATTCGCTCGATCAGGGAGGCGGCGCGGTTGTAGCCGATCTGGAGCCGACGCTGCACGTAGCTGGTCGAGGCCTTGCGGTCGCGGGTGACCACGGCGACCGCGCGGTCGTACAGGTCGTCGCCCGAGCTGCCGCCGCCGCCTTCGTCATAGCCGTTGTCGCTGTCGCCGTCCGGTTCGTCGGTGATCAGATCCAGATAGTCGGGCTCGGCCTGGGCCTTCAGGTGTTTGCAGACGTCCTCGACTTCCTTGTCGTCGACGAACGGGCCGTGCAGGCGGGTGATGCGGCCGCCGCCGGCCATATAGAGCATGTCGCCCTGGCCCAGCAGCTGTTCGCCGCCCTGTTCGCCCAGGATGGTGCGGCTGTCGATCTTGGACGTGACCTGGAAGGAGATGCGGGTCGGGAAG
The DNA here is from genome assembly GCF_017086445.1 of Brevundimonas fontaquae. Classification (NCBI taxonomy): domain Bacteria; kingdom Pseudomonadati; phylum Pseudomonadota; class Alphaproteobacteria; order Caulobacterales; family Caulobacteraceae; genus Brevundimonas; species Brevundimonas fontaquae. The sequence goes on from NZ_CP070968.1 coordinate 445,304, forward strand.
TTGGCCTTGATGGTGCCGGTGATGACGTCCACCGACGGGCGCTGGGTCGCCATGATCAGGTGGATGCCGGCGGCGCGGGCCATCTGGGCCAGACGCTGAACCGCGCCCTCGACGTCCTTGCCGGCGACCAGCATCAGGTCGGCCATCTCGTCCATGACCACGACCAGGAAGGGCAGGGGCTCGGGGCGGATCTTCTCGGACTCATAGACCGGGCGGCCCTGGTCGTCGAAGCCGGTCTGGACCGTGCGTTCGAAATGCTCGCCCTTGGCCTGGGCCTCGCGGGCGCGCTCGTTGTAGCTGGCGATGTTGCGCACCCCCAGCTTGGACATACGGCGATAGCGATCCTCCATCTCGCGCACCGTCCATTTCAGGGCGACGACGGCCTTCTTCGGATCGGTCACGACCGGCGCCAGCAGGTGCGGGATGCCGTCATAGACCGACAGCTCCAGCATCTTGGGGTCGATCATGATGAAGCGGCACTCGGCCGGGCTGTGGCGATACAGGATCGACAGGATCATGGCGTTGACCCCGACCGACTTGCCCGAGCCGGTGGTGCCCGCGATCAGCAGGTGGGGCATCCGCGCCAGGTCGGCGACATAGGGCTCGCCGCCGATGGTCTCACCAAGCGCCAAGGGCAGCAGGTGGCCCTTCTTGTCATATTCGGCGCTGGCCAGAAGGTCGCGCAGATAGACGGTCTCGCGCTTGGCGTTGGGCAGTTCGATGCCGATGGCGTTTCGGCCCTGGACCACCGAGATGCGACAGGCGCGGGCGGACATCGAGCGGGCGATGTCGTCGGCCAGGGCGACCACGCGGCCATGCTTCACGCCCGGCGCGGGGACCAGTTCGTACAGGGTGACGACCGGGCCGGGACGGATCTGGTCGATCACGCCGCGCACGCCGAATTCCTGCAGCACGCCTTCCAGCATCTTGGCGTTCTGTTTCAGCGAATCCTCGTCCACCGAACCGACGCGCTGGGCCGGCTTGGTCAGGATGCCGAGCGGCGGCAGGTCAAAATCGCCTTCCGGCCGCACGAAGTCGAAGGCCTGTTGGTCCACATCGTCCTTGCGGGGCTTGGGCGCCTTGACCGCGGCGACGCGCGGCTCGACCGGGCGGGCGGCCGAGGGGCGTGGCGCGGGCTGGACGGCGTCGTCCTCCCACGGCGGCAGGTCGTCATAGGCGGTCTGAGGCGGCTCTTCGGCATAGGTCGGGGCCAGCGGCGCCTCTTCCGGTGGCGCGGCGCGGGGCGCTCGGGCCTTGGCGGGCGCCTTTTCGCGGGCGGCCAGGGGCTTCGGCTGGGGCGGCGCGGGTGCGCGCAGCGACTTGCCCCAGTGCAGGGCGTCCAGGAAATCCATGGCGCGCAGGCCGATGGCGAAACCGACCAGCCACAGCCCGGCGATCAGGAAGACGAGGCCCGCAATGATGCGGCCGCCGGGAATATGCAGGGCGCCGAGGCCGCGCGCCGCCAGGCCCGTCACGGCATCGCCCCACAGACCGCCCAGACCGGCGGCGAGCGGCCAGGCGGCGGGCGCGGCCAGGGCGGCGAGCGCGCCGGATAGCAGCAGCACCCCGCCGGTCGCGGCCAGGGCCTTCAACGGCGTGGGCTTGAGCCTTTGCTGGATCGCATCGCCGACCGCGCGCGCCAGGCCGAAGGCGACCAGCAGCAGGGCGGCCGGCCAGGCTGCGAGACCCAGCGACTGCATGAACAGATCGGCGAACAGGGCGCCGTTCGCCCCCAGCCAGTTGGTCGTCGGCAGGCTGGATGCGGCATTCAGACTGGCGTCCGCCGGATTCCACGACACCAGGGCGACCAGCAGCAGGGTCGCCAGCAGGGCCTGCAAGACACCTCTGAACCGCACCACGAAGGGCGCGTCCCACAGGATGCGGGCGCTGATCCAGGCCTGACGGCCGATGACGAGGGCGGTGGACATGAAGGGTCGAACCTTCCGGCGGCTGACGTTCGACCGCCCTTGTCGCACTCACAGGGTTAAGGGGCTGTTTACCAGCTTGGCCTTGGCGATGGACAAACCGTCCTCTGGACCTTTGGCCGCGACGGCGCGACAAGCCTGTCATGGCTGATACCGAACGCTACGACATCGTCATCGCCGGCGCGGGGCTGACCGGGGCGGCCTTCGCCCTGGCGGCGGCGCAAGGCGGGTTGAAGGTCGTGATGGTCGATCCGCAGCCGTTCAGCGCCCAGTTGGCGCCGACCTTCGACGGACGGTCGACCGCCGTGGCCTTTTCGACCTTCCGCATGCTGGACGCGCTTGGCCTAGGCGAAACCCTGCGTCCCCACGCCTGCCGGATGGACCATATTCTGGTGACGGACGGGCGTCGGCCGGGCGCGGCCAGCCGGTCCGCCTCGCCCGCCTTCCTGCGCTTCGACGCCGACGAGATCGGCGGCCGCACCGGCGGCGAACCGCTGGGCTATATGGTCGAGAACCGTCGCATCCGTGCGGCCCTGGCCGAGGCGGTGACGCGCGCGGGGATCGCGGTGCGGGCCCCGGCGACCGTCGCCAGCGTCGCGACCGATGCGGGCAAGGCGGCCGTGACCCTGGCCGATGGATCGACCCTGATCGCCCCCCTGGTCGTCGGCGCGGAGGGGCGAGGCTCGGCCGTGCGCCGCGCGGCCGGGATCGAGACCGTCGGCTGGGGCTATGGCCAGAGCGGCGTTGTGGCGACGGTGCGGCTGGGTCGCGACCATGGCAATGTCGCCCACGAATATTTCCTGCCCAGCGGCCCCTTCGCCATCCTGCCCCTGACGGATCAGCGCGCCAGCCTGGTCTGGACCGAGACGACGCGGCGGGGCGAGGCGCTGCGCGACGCCTCGGACGATGCGTTCCACGCCCATCTGATGCGGCGGTTCGGAGAGTTTCTCGATGGGGCGACGGTCGAGGGCCCGCGCTTCGTCTATCCGCTGTCGCTCAGCCTGGCGGAGAAACTGATCGCGCCGCGCATCGCCCTGATCGGGGACGCCGCACACGGAGTGCATCCGGTCGCCGGCCAGGGTCTGAACATGGGGCTGAAGGATGCGGCCGCTCTGGCCGAGGTGCTGGCCGAGGCCGCGCGCCTGGGCGAGGACATCGGGTCGGAAACCGTTCTGGAGCGTTACGCCCGCTGGCGCCGGTTCGACAACGCGGCCTTGGCGGCGGGTTTCGACGCCTTCGTACGCCTGTTCTCTAACGACATCGCGCCGGTGCGTCTGGCGCGCGATCTCGGCATGGCGGCGGTCAACCGGATCGGGCCGTTGCGTCGCGCCTTCATGCAGGAAGCCGGCGGCGCGACGGGGGATTTGCCTAGGTTGCTACGCGGCGAGGCATTTTAGGCCTGCTTAAGCTAACCAATTGAAATCGGAATCAAATTTAGCTTCAGGTCCACAAAATTGACCGTCGCTTCAATCCGTTATACGCTGAGAAATCGTACCGGAGAGGCCATTTCTGACCTCTCCGGTACGCTACTGGTCCCCCAACGGGGCTGCACACTGCGACGGGGTGCCTCCCAACGCAGTCTGGAAGTTAAGTTATGGTGGCGGTTTCAAGTTGCCTCACCTCCTTCCGGTTCTGAGCCTAAGAGGTCGGCGAGATTGCTATGCGATCTCGCCGATTCTTTTTTGGGTAGTGAGTAGACAGGCCCATCTTTTCTCAATCGCCCTTGTTGCGACATTCGCCAAGCAATAGGTCCGACACTTTCGCTGGAAGCGTCAGGCCACCAAACGCGCTGAATTTCAGCAAGAATTATACGCGGTTCGAGTCCGTCGATGCCTGCCTTCTCGGCATTCTCTAAGACTTTTAAGATCATGTCAGTAACAGCGGGAAGACTTGTCGGTTTTCGGCGTGTCCCACCTGTCGGCAAAAATGCTTCAGGCCTAGGCACAACCGCTCGGGACAAATCAGCGTCGTCCGCTTCATCATCCACGTGCAGCCTTGCAAGCACCCTTTGGGCTACTTCAAGCTCGGCAGCTTCTGCGCGCAGCGACGCAATGCGAGCGTTCAGGCGATCAAGCTCATCCTCGATCTCGTCGAGGCGATCGCGCACGATTTCAGCGACGTTAGCCATGTTCTCATCATGACGCTATGATAAGGCCAGTCAAGCCGTCATGGCGCTTTTTGGTGCTGATAACCCACAATATATCGGTCATCTGCGGAATTCTGCATGATTCTTGGTGAGTCAAGTCAGGTTTGGGAAGCGATTGTTAGTAGTGCTGTGGATAAGTCAGCCTCTAACGTCACGAAAAACTCAGAATCGCCGCTTCATCGCTCGGTTCAGTTCAACTGCATTCTCACGCGTTCGAACGTCGTGAAGCGGCGGGCTTCTTCTGCCCCGTCCAAACCGTGGGCGCGGGACAGGGCCTGAAGCGAGCCGGCCAGCGCGCCCTGTTTCTCGCGCGCCGAGGCGACGTCCAGCCACGGCCGGTGGTCTTCGGGGTCGAGCAGGGCGCGACGTAGGGCCGACCGCTCGGCGCCCTCATAGTCCCGACCGCGAATGGCGCGGCTAAACAGCACGTTCTGCAGGCGGATCAGCGACTGACGATCCGTCACCGGCGCCATCAGGATATCCAGCCGATCCGCGACATGCGGCATCAGACCGGCGCGAAGAGCGCGGCGAGTCAGTTCGCTGGGCAGGATCAGCCGCCCCTGGCTGAACGGATCCAGGGCTACGGGACCTTCCGGCGTCTCGACGCGAACCATGAAATGGCCGGGAAAATCGACGCCCGCCGCCGTGATGCCGGCCGCGCGCGCCGCGTGCAGATAGAAGACCGCCAGAACGGCGGACAGGCCGCGCCGACGCTCGGCGACCGCGATGATGTCGGTGTTGTCGGGATGGTCGTAATGGATCAGGTCGCCGTTCAGCCGCAGGTCCGCGCACAGGGTTTCGGCCAGGGCCTCGTCGGGACCTTCGCCGCCGATCCGCTCCTTCAGCCGCTCGCAGGCGTTGCGGGCCAGAGCGCGAACAGGCTCGGGATCACGCAACGGATGGTCATGGATGGCGCAGGCGATCGCCGCCTCCAGCAGGGGGAAGGCGTCGTCTTCGGCCTGACCGGCGGCGGTCAGGACGGCCTCGGCCTCCTCGCGCGTCATGCGATCCCCTTGTCAGCGCCTATCGACGCCACGAAGATGACGTGGAACGCGCCAGGGAGCCAGCGCCACCATATCAATTCTCAAATCCAGACGTTGCAGACCCGGCCGATTGCGCCGGATCGCCTCGCCCGCCGCGATCAGTCGATCGTATTGGACCGGCTTCAGCGCGAGCATGGCCGCTTCCATCGTCGCGCGGCGCTTGACCTCGACGACCGCCAGCACCGAACCGCGACAGACCAGCAGATCGATCTCGCCGGCCCGGCTCTTCAGACGGAAGCCGAGAACGCGATAGCCGCGCAGGATGAGCCAGAAGGCTGCGATCCATTCGGCGGCGTGACCGGACTTGAAGGCCATCCCGCCCTTCGCCTGACGCCACGCTGCCTTGGGGCGACGGACCGGCGCGGGACGAGACAGGCGTTTCACTTGCCCTTCAGCTCCAGCGCCCGGCGATACAGGGTTTTTCGGTTCAGACCCAAAGCCTTGGCCACCTCGGAGGCGGCGTCGCCGGTGGACAGGGTCTGAAGGGCGTCGATCAGGGCGGCGTCCGCGTCGGCTTCGGTCGCCTGGATCTCTTCGCCGGGGCCGACGACCACGACGATCTCGCCCTTGGGCGCGTCCAGGCGCGGATCGACGGCCAATTCGTCCAGCGGCCCGCGCACGCACTCTTCATAGAGTTTGGTCAGCTCGCGGGCGACGGCGGCGGGGCGCGGACCCAGCACGGCGGCCATGTCGGTCAAACTGTCTTTCAGACGCGGCCCGCTTTCGAAGAAGACCAGGGTCTGGCGCTGACCCTTCAAGGCTTCCAGCGCGGCGGTGCGGCCGGCCGTCTTGGGCGGCAGGAAGCCGGCGAACAGCACTCGATCGGCCGGCAGTCCGGCGATGCACAGGGCGGCCAGTAGACTTGAGGCGCCGGGGATCGGATGGACGGGCAGGCCCTCGGCGATCACCGCGCGGGCGACGACGAAGCCGGGGTCGCTGACCAGAGGCGTGCCCGCATCCGACACGAGGGCCACGACTTGCCCTTCGCGCAACCGTTCGATCGCCTGTTCGGCGGCGCGGCCGGACGCATGGTCGTCGCAGCGTTCCAGCCGGGCCTTCAACCCATAGGCGCTCAGCAGTTTGGCGGTGACGCGGGTGTCCTCGGCCAGCACCAGATCGGCGGCGGCCAGCACGTCCAGCGCCCTCAGCGTCATGTCGCGCAGATTCCCGATCGGGGTGGCGACCAGATAGAGGCCAGGCTCCACCCGCCGGGGCGGCGGTGCGGCGGGTGGAAAGACCGAGGCTTCGCTCAACGTTCGACCACGGCCGCGGGCGGACGCGGCGCCGAGGTCAGGCCCGAGCCCTGGAAGGCGGGACCGGCGTCATAGGCGGCGAAGGTGGCGGCGGTGATGATTTCGCTGACCGAGGCGCCCAGGGACACGATCTGCACCGGCTTCTCCAGACCGACCAGCAGCGGGCCGATCACGGTGGCGCCGCCCAGGGCCTGAACCAGCTTGGTCGAGATGGCGGCCGAATGGATGGCGGGCATGACCAGGACGTTGGCCGGCTTGGTCAGGCGGTTGAAGGCGTAGGCCGAATGCCCCTTGGGATCCAGCGCGACTTCCGGCGGCATTTCGCCCTCGTATTCGAAATCGACGCCCTTCTTGTCCAGGATGCGGATCGCCTCGCGCACCTTCTCGGCGCGGTCGCCGGGCGGGTTTCCGAAGGTGGAATAGGACAGGAAGGCCACGCGCGGATTGCGGCCCAGCTTCCTGACCGTATCGGCCGCCTTGACGGCGATGTCGGCCAACTCCTCGGCGTTCGGCAGTTCGTGGATGGTGGTGTCGGCGACAAACAGGGTGCGGCCCTTGGCCAGCAGGATCGACAGGCCGATCAGGGTGTCGTCCACGTCCAGCACGCGCTGAACTTCTTTAAGCGCCATGTTGAAGTTGCGGGTCACGCCCGCGACCATGGCGTCGGCCCGGCCCTTGGCGACCAAGGTGGCGGCGAAATAGTTGCGGTCCTGATTGATCATCCGCTGCACGTCGCGGCGCAGATAGCCCCGGCGCTGCAGCTTTTCGTACAGCCAGTCGGTGTCCTCGACATTGTGGTCGGAGACGCGGGCGTTGGTGATCTCTATGCCCAGCTCGTCGAAGTTCAGACCGGCCTCTGCGGCGTTCTGACGGATCAGATCCTCGCGGCCGACCAGGATCGGCGTGCCCAGGTCGGCCTGTTTGAAGCCCCAGGCGGCGCGGATGACGGCGGGTTCTTCGCCCTCGGCGAAGACGACGCGCTTGTTCGGCCCGCCGCGCACGGCCGAGCTGATCTTCTGCATCAGCGCGGCGGACGGATCGACGCGCGAACGCAGCGCGTGGCGATAGGCGTCCATATCCTCGATCTGGACGCGGGCCACGCCGGTGTCCATCGCCGCCTGGGCGATGAAGGGCGGGATGTACCAGATCAGGCGCGGGTCAAAGGGCGTCGGGATGATGTAGTCCGGACCGAACTTCAGCTTGCGTCCGCGATAGGCGGCGGCGACCTCGTCCGGCACGTCCTCGCGCGCCAGGGCGGCCAGGGCCTGGGCGCAGGCGATCTTCATCTCGTGGTTCACGCGGCGCGCCCGCACATCCAGCGCGCCTCGGAACAGATAGGGAAAGGCCAGGACGTTGTTGACCTGATTCACATAGTCCGAGCGGCCCGTGGCGATGATGGCGTCGGAACGCACAGACTTGACGTCCTCGGGCGTGATCTCGGGGTCGGGGTTGGCCATGGCGAAGATGATCGGATTGGGCGCCATAGAGGCGACCATCTCCTTGGTGATCGCGCCCTTGGCGGACAAGCCCAGCACCACATCGGCGCCGACCATGGCCTCGGCCAGAGTGCGCAGGGGCGTATCGGTGGCGTGGGCGGCCTTCCACTGGTCCATGCCGTGGTCGCGACCTTTGTAGACGACGCCGTCGCGGTCACAGATCACGGTGTTCTCGGCCTTGACGCCCGCGGCCTTCATCAGGGCGATGGAGGACAGGCCCGCCGCCCCGGCGCCGGCCAGAACGACCTTGATCTCGTCCAGCTTCTTGCCGGCGATATGAACGGCGTTGATCAGGCCGGCGGTCGAGATGATGGCGGTGCCGTGCTGGTCGTCATGGAAGACGGGGATGTCCAGCAGGTCCTGAAGCTCGCTTTCGATGACGAAGCATTCGGGGGACTTGATGTCCTCCAGATTGATGCCGCCCCAGGTGTCGCCGATGTTCTTGACGACGGTGATGAACTCGTCAGGGTCGGTGGTCTTAACCTCGACGTCGAAGCTGTCGACGTCGGCGAACCGTTTGAACAGGACCGATTTGCCCTCCATGACCGGCTTGGAGGCCATGTGACCCAGGTTGCCCAGGCCGAGGATCGCGGTGCCGTTCGAGATGACGGCGACCAGATTGCCCTTGGAGGTGTAGTCGTAGGCCTTGTCCGCATCGGCGGCGATGGCCAGGACCGGCACGGCCACGCCCGGCGAATAGGCCAGCGACAGATCGCGTTGGGTCGCCATCGGCTTGGTCGGCGCCATGGATATCTTGCCCGGCGTCGGGATGCGGTGGAAGTCCAGCGCTTCGTCGTCGGAGAAGGTTTGCTTTTCGGTCTGATCGGGCATCGGTCGTCCAGGGCGTCGGCGTGGCTGTAACCGTTCGTGTCCTAGAGGCTGGGACGGGCCGCGCCAACCCTTGACGCCGAGGAAGCCTGCGCAATCGGCCCGGAGCCTTACCTGCGCGTCAGCGTCAACGCCGTCAGATCGACAGCACGCCCGTCCGTTCGATCTCGACCGGTCCGGTCATCAGGACGTGATCGGTCGCGGCATCCCAGTCGATGATCAGTTCGCCGCCATCGACGACGACCGTCGCCTTACGTTCGGTCAGGCCGCGCCGCGCGGTGGCGACCAGGGCGGCGCAGGCGCCGGTGCCGCAGGCCTTGGTCAGTCCGGCCCCCCGCTCCCAGACCCGGAGACGGATGTGGTCCCGATCCAGCACATTGGCGAAGCCGACATTGACCCCTTGCGGGAACAGCGGGTGATGCTCGACCAGCGAGCCGGACCCCGTGACGAAGCCGTCGTCCTGGCGGTCGGTGAAGAAGACCACGTGCGGATTGCCCATGGAGACGGCGCCGGGCGTATACAGGATCGGCGCGTCGATCGGCCCGACCTGAAGCTCGATCCCGCGCGTGTCCATCTCTTCGGCCAGCGGAACCTGGGTCCAGTCCAGGCGGGGCCTGCCCATGTCCACGGTCACGCGGTGGTCGCCCGCTCGGGTGGCGGCGGTCGGGCCGGCCGCCGTATCGATGACGACGCGGTCCGAGGCGTTGGCCTGCATCAACAGCCAACCGACGCAGCGCAGGGCGTTGCCGCAGGTCTCGACCATCGATCCATCGGCGTTCCAGACCCGCATGAAGGCGTCGGCCGTGTCTGACGGTTCAATGGCGATCAGCTGATCGAAGCCCTCGCCCGTCTGGCGGTCGCCCAGCGCACGAATCTGGTCCTCGCCGGGAGCGAACGGCTGTTCCAGCGCATTGACGACGACGAAGTCATTGCCGGCGCCGTTCATCTTGACGAAAGGACGGGTCATGCAGGCCATATAGGCCCAACCCAGCGTCGCGGAAACCAGCGTGTCCCAGACCGAAACCGACCCCAAGGACAACGGCCTGCGACTGCGCGCCCGGCTGCGATACCTGTATCACGGCAGTCAGCCGCCGGCGGTGCGGTTCCGGTTGATGGTCATCGTCATCGATCTGGCGATCATCGCCTTCTTCCTGGCCGCGCCGATCCTCAAGAATATGGGCTGGGCCTTCTATGCGCTGGATTACTTCGTCGCCGCCATTCTGGCTCTCGACCTGGCCGCGCGAGCCTATGCCTACGCCAACGTCAAGGACTGGCTGAAGCGGCCGATCGTCTGGGTCGATCTGTTCGTGCTGGCGACCCTGTTGTTTCCGGCCTGGCTGTTCAACCTCGGCTTCCTGCGGATGCTGCGGCTGTGGACCCTGCTGAACTCGGACTTCTTCTGGCGCACCGTGGGGGCGCGGTTCGACGATACGCGGGTCGAAGGTATCGCGCGGGCCCTGGCCAACCTGATCACCTTCGTCTTCGTGGCGACCGGCTTCGTCTATGCGACCTTCAGGGGGCACGACGGCATCGCCGGCTATGTGGATGCGCTGTATTTCACGGTGGCCACCCTGACAACGACCGGGTTTGGCGACGTCACCCTGCCCGGGCCGTGGGGGCGATTGTTGTCCATCGCCGTCATGCTGGTCGGCATCACCCTGTTCCTGCGCCTGGCCCAAGCCCTGATCCGACCGCACAAGGTGCATTTCCCCTGCGATCGCTGCGGCCTGCAGAACCACGACCCTGACGCCGTCCACTGCAAGGCGTGCGGCAATCTGCTTTGCATTCCCGACGAGGGATGAGGCGGCGCGTCCCGCCGGTGTGACAAAACGGTAAGATCGCACGGCTTGCCGCACGGGAAGGCGTCGTTAAGGTGCCGGCTTCGTTTTAGGGACCTGTCCATGATCCGTGCTTCCGCCGTCGCGCTTGCGACGCTTCTCGCCTCCACCAGCCTGACCTCGGTATCCATGGCCCAGACTCCCCCCTCCTCACCCGCTCCGACCTCCGGCGGTTTCGCGACCAGCGATGCGACCGACCCCTATCTGTGGCTCGAAGAGGTCGAGGGCGAGCGGGCGATGGAGTGGGTGAAGGCCCACAACGAACGCACCTTCGCCGTCCTGCAAGGCGATCCGCGTTACGAGACCCTGCACCAGCAGGCGCTGGAGATCGTCCAGGCCCAGGACCGCATCCCGTCGCCTGGCTTCACCCACGACGGCCATATCGACAACTTCTGGCAGGACGCCCAGCATGTGCGCGGGCTGTGGCGTCGCACGACGCTGGACAGCTATCGCACCGCCACGCCCGAGTGGCAGACCATCCTCGACATCGACGCCCTGGCGGCGGCCGAGGGCCAGAACTGGGTCTACAAGGGCTCGACCTGCCTTCAGCCCGAAGAGCGCTACTGCCTGATCAGCCTGTCGAACGGCGGCAAGGACGCGGTGACCCTGCGCGAGTTCGACACGGTCGAGCGCAAGTTCGTCGACGGCGGCATCACCCTGCCGGAATCCAAGGGCGGCGCATCCTGGATCGACAAGGACACCCTGCTGATCTCGCGCGACTTTGGTCCCGGCACCCTGACCAACTCGGGCTATCCGATGGTGGTCAAGCGGATGAAGCGCGGCCAGACGCCCGACCAGGCCGAGACCCTGTTCACCGGCCAGCCGACCGACGTTTCGGTGTCCGGCTATACGCTGCGTGACGCCGACGGGGTGGTGAAGGCGACGCTGATCAACCGTTCGGTGGATTTCTATTCGTCAGAAACCTGGCGCCTGGGCGACGACGGCGCCCTGACCCAGCTTCAGTTGCCGGCCAAGTCCGACATCACCGGCCTCGTTCAGGGCCAGCTTCTGGTGTCGTTGAAACAGGACTGGACCGCGCCGTCAGGTCAGGATTTCAAGACCGGCGACCTAATCGCCTGGCCGCTGGAGGCCTGGCTGGCCGATCCGGCGACCCCGGCCCAACTGGTGCTGCGTCCGACCGAGCGTCAGGCCATCGAGGGCGTCAACGTCACGCGCAACCGGCTGGTCGTCGCCCTGTATGACAATGTGCGCGGCTCGGTGCGGGTCTATACTCCCGGTCAAGGCGAATGGTCGCACACGACGCTGGACCTGCCCCAGAACGTCTCGGTCGGCGTCGGTTCGGCCTCGGAGAAGGACGACAAGGTCTTTGTCAGCGTCACCGGCTATCTGAACCCGTCCAGCCTGTGGCTGGCCGATGCGGCGACTGGCGCGGTCGATCAGGTCAAGTCGATGCCGGCCAAGTTCGACGCCGCCGGCATGACGGTCGATCAGCACGAGGCCCGCTCGGCCGACGGGACAATGATCCCCTATTTCGTGGTGCATAAGGCGGACATGCCGCTGGATGGCTCCAACCCCACGCTGCTGTACGGCTACGGCGGGTTCGAAAGCTCGCTGCTGCCGGGCTATTCGGCGACGGTAGGCAAGCTGTGGCTGGAGCGGGGCGGCGTGTATGTCATCGCCAACACGCGCGGCGGCGGCGAGTTCGGCCCGCGCTGGCACGAGGCGGCCCTGCAACAGAACCGACAGCGCGCGCACGAGGATTTCCAGGCCGTGGCCCTGGACCTGATCGCCCGCGACATCACCAGCCAGCCCAAGCTGGGCATCATGGGCGGCTCGCAGGGCGGGCTGTTCATGGGCGCAATGCTGACCCAGCGACCGGACCTCATCAACGCCGCCGTCATCCAGGTGCCCCTGTTCGACATGTTGCGCTTCCACAAGCTGCTGGCCGGCGCCTCGTGGATCGGCGAATACGGCGACCCGGATATCCCCGCGCAGCGCGCCTGGATTCAGCAGTATTCGCCGTATCAGAACCTGCGCGCGGGCCAGCCCTATCCGGAGGTCTTCATCCATACCTCGACCAAGGACGACCGCGTCCATCCCGGTCATGCCCGCAAGGCGGCGGCGCGGCTGGAGGAACTGGGCTATCCCGTCCTGTTCTACGAGAACGTCGACGGCGGCCACGCGGCCGGGGCGAACCTGCGCGAAACCGCGCGTCGTCTGGCGCTGGAATACACCTATCTGTCGCGCCGCCTGATGGACACGCCGGCGCAGGAATAGGTCTTTTTCGATCCTCCCCGCGAAAGCGGGGACCCAGTGCTTTCGCAAGGTTCGGCGGCTGGGATTGCGTTCACTACGACACGGGCGACGCCGAACGCCCAAAGGTCTGGGTCCCCGCTTTCGCGGGGATGAGCGGAAAGTTCAAAGCATGCGTCACCTGATCCTGTCCGCCGCCATTCCGGCGCTTATGCTCGGCGCCTGCGCGAGCAGCCGGAACATGGACGAGTACTTCGAACCGAGGACTGTCACTTCGGAGACGCCCCCGCCCCACTTCCCCCGCGACCTGACCCCGGCGGGCGTCGCGGCGGCGGACGATCATCTGGCGCTGGAGCAGGTGGACGGGGCCGAGGCGACGGCCTTCGTCGCTGAGGAGAACCGCAAGTCCCTGGCCGTCCTGACCGGCGATCCGCGCTATGAAACCTTCCGCGCCGAGGCCCAGGCGATCCTGACTGCGACCGATCGCATCCCCAGTCCGTCCTTCCTGGGCGACGGCATCGGCAACTTCTGGCAGGACGCGACCAATCCCAAGGGCGTCTGGCGCCGCACGACGCTGGCCAGCTACCGGACCGCGACGCCGCAGTGGGAAACCCTGCTGGACATCGACGCCCTGTCCAAGGCGGAGGGCAAGGACTGGGTGTTCAAGGGCGCCGACTGCCTGGCGCCGGACGACACCCGTTGCCTGATCAATCTGTCCGACGGCGGCAAGGATGCGGTGGTCGTGCGCGAGTTCGACCTGACCACGAAGTCGTTCGTGGACAGCGGTTTCAACCTGCCCGAGGGCAAGCACCGCATCGAATGGCTGGATCGCGACACGCTTCTGGTCGCCACCGACTTCGGCGCCGGGACCATGACCGAGTCCGGCTATCCCTTCATCGCCAAGACGCTGAAGCGCGGCCAGACCCTGGCCCAGGCGACCGAGGTCTATCGCGGCGAACAGTCGGACGGCGGCTACGGCGTCAGCCCCGCCGTCTATCGCGACAAGGACGGCAAGGTGACCGCTGTCATCATCACCCGCCCGCTGGACACCTTCCGCTCCGAGACCTGGGCCATGGCCCACGACGGTTCGACGATGAAGCTGGCCCTGCCGGATCGGGTCAGCGTCTTCGGCGCCCAGGGAGACCTGCTGATCGTCTCCAACGACGAGGCCTGGACCTTCAACGGGATCGACTACAAGCCCGGTTCGCTGCTTTCGATTCCGCTGAACAGTCTGCGAAACGACCGCAATGATCTGAGCATCAGCAATCAGGCCTATCTGATCTATGAACCGGCCGCGCGCCAATCTTTGGGTGACGTGCGAGTTCTGGATCGCCAGGTCGTCGCGTCTCTGTCCGACAATGTGGCCGGGCGGCTGGCGATCTTCGAGAACCGAGGCGAATTTGGCTGGCGTCGTCAGGACGTGACCGTGCCCCAGAACATCGCCGTGGGTCTGGGCGATTCCTCCAAGTCGAAGGGCGAGGTCTTCGTCTCGACCCAGGGCTTTCTGACGCCCCCAACTTTGAGCCTGGCTTCAGTCGGTTCGACCGCCCTGACCGAGCTGAAATCCGCCCCGGCCAAGTTCGACGCCTCGACCCATGTGGTGGAACAGTACGAGGCCACGTCCGCCGACGGGACCAAGATCCCCTATTTCGTCACCCGCCCGCGCGACATGAAGCTGGACGGGTCGAACCCGACCGTCATGCTCGGCTATGGTGGTTTCCAGGTCAGTCTGAACCCGGCCTACAAGCCCGAGATGGGCAAGCTGTGGCTGGAGCGGGGCGGGGTCTTCGTCCAGGCCAATATCCGCGGCGGCGGCGAGTTCGGGCCCGACTGGCATCAGGCTGCGCTGGACGGCGATCGTCAGAAGGCCTTTGACGACTTCGCCGCCGTGGCGCGCGATCTGGAACAGCGCGGGATCACCAGCCCGCGTCGCCTGGGCATCTATGGTCGGTCGAACGGCGGGGTCCTGACCTCGGTGTCGATCACCCAGCACCCTGAACTGTTCAATGCGGCGGTGATCGAGAGCCCGCTTGTGGACATGCTGCGCTATCACGAACTGCCGGCCGGGGCGTCGTGGATCGGCGAGTACGGCGACCCGCGCATCCCGGAAGAAGCCGCGTGGATCGCGAAATACTCCGCCTATCAGCAGCTCCGTCCGGGCCAGCCCTATCCGCGCGTCTATCTGACCACCAATACGCGCGACGACCGCGTTCACCCCGGCCATGCGCGCAAGTTCGCCGCGCGCCTGGGGGATATGGGCTATGACCACCTCTATTATGAGGACACGGCCGGCGGTCACTCCAACGACGCCGACCCTGTCGCCAACGCCCGTCGCTGGGCCCGCCACTATGTCTATCTGTCGCAACAGCTGATGGATTGAATGAAGCAGAGAGAGCCTCACGCGAATATGAGGCGCTCCCTTGCAGCCCAGGGACTAAGAACGACGGCATGAACACCAAGGGCTGGATCATCGCGGGCACGGTCATGGCGGGCGCCCTCATGTCCGTCGCCTCGGCGGCCCAGCCGGCGGCGGGGCGTCCGCCGCTTGCGCCGCGCCATGCGACGGCCAACGGCCCGCCGGTGGTCGTCGAACTGTTCACCGCCCAGGGCTGCGGCGGCTGCATCGAGGCGAATGCGGCGGTGGAGAAGGCAGCGGCCCAGCCGGGCGTCATCGCCCTGACCTATGGCGTCGACTACTGGGATTATCTGGGCTGGACCGACACCTTCGCCCGGCCGGAGTTCGTTCAGCGCCAGCGCGCCTATCGCGCCGCCCTGCGCCAGCGCGGCGTCTCGACGCCCCAGGTCGTGATCGACGGCCGACGTCAGGTGTCGGGCGCCCGCAGCGTCGAGCTTGAAACCGCCATCGGTCAGGAGGCGGTGCGTCAGGCCTGGCCGCCGGAAATCGAATTCCGCGAGAACGGAGCCGGCGTCGGCGTCGGTTCCGGCCGCGCGCCGGCCGGCGGCGCCGAGGTGGTGGCGGTGACCTATACGCCCGGCCCCCAGGTGGTCGAAGTCCGTCAGGGCGAGAACCGAGGTCAGGCCGTGCGGCACATGAACGTCGTGCGCGGCGTGACGCGCCTGGGCGAATGGCGCGGCCGCCCGATGCTCTACGCGCTGCCGTCCGCCCGCCCCGGCGAGGCCGTGGCGGTGCTGGTGCAAGGCAAGACGGACAAGCGTATCCTGGGCGCCGCCGTCAGGGATTGATGTCTAGGCTTATGACGGTCGATCATGCGGCGTTTCAGAATTTGGGCGCCCACCGTTTTCACGGCGCGGTTTCGGATGACCTCGAGACTCTGTTCACGATCCTCGCTGACCTTCCATCTGATCGCGCGGGCGTGCGCCTACGCGGCATTGATCGACTAAGCCGATATTTAGCGCCAGACGGACGGATAGGGGCCGTCGCCGCCGAGGTGCTCGGCGATGCCAGCCGTCCCGTCCGGGCTATTCTTTTCGACAAGACGGCTGAAACCAATTGGTCGCTGGATTGGCATCAGGACCGCACGATCTGCGTCGAGCGGCGTGTCGCCGTCGATGGATATGGTCCCTGGTCCATGAAGGCAGGAATGCAGCATGTCGCTCCGCCTTTCGATTTGCTTGCGCGTATGGTGACCGTGAGAGTGCATCTGGACGATGTCTCCGTGGAGAATGCACCGCTCTTGATCGCGCCGGGTTCTCACCGTTATGGCCGGGTTGCGATCGGCGATGTGCCTGACCTCGTTCGACAGTGCGGCGTTCATGCTTGCCTCGCCGAGGCCGGCGATATCTGGCTCTATGCAACGCCGATTTTGCATGCTTCGGACGCCGCAGCACGTCCCACGAGACGGCGTGTTCTTCAGATCGACTATGCGGCCGAGGAGCTTCCTGGCGATCTGGAATGGCTTGGTGTTTGATCTAAGCGCCAGCCTTTTTCGCAAAGCTCCACGCCGCGTCGCTGAGCGGACCGACCTGGGCGGCCATGGTCTTGGCGTGGGCGCTGGCTGCGGTGCCGTCGCGGACCCGGCCGGCGATGCCCTGGCAGATGGCGGTCAAACGGAACAGATTATAGGCGTAGAGCCAGTCGAGGTTGGCGGGCCGCATGCCTGTCGCAGCGGCGTAGCGTTCGACGGTCTCCTCCACGGACGGGATGCCCAGGGCCTCCAGATCAGCCCCGGCGAGGCCGTTGCGCAGCGAAGCCGGAATGGCCCAGGCGATCAGCAGATAGGAGAAGTCGGCCATCGGATCGCCCAGGGTCGACAGCTCCCAATCCAGCACGGCGCGAACCTCTGCTCGATCCGGCGCGAGAATCATGTTGTCGAGACGAAAGTCGCCGTGGACAATGCGGCTGGGGCCTTCGGCCGGGAGGCTTTCGGGCAGGAAGGCGATCAGCCGGTCCATCGCCGGAACCGGCTCGGTCTCCGACGCATGATACTGCTTCGTCCAGCGGCTGACCTGACGCGCGAAATAGTTTCCGGCCTTGCCGTATTCGCCCAGGCCGATGGCGGCCGGATCGAAGGCGTGCAGCCGGGCCAGCGTGTCCGTCTGGGCTTCATAGACGGCGCGCCGCTCGGCGGGCGTCAGGCCGGGCAGTTTCAAGTCCCAGAAGATCCGACCCTCGACCTTGTCCATTACATAGAAGATCGAGCCGATGACGGTTTCGTCCAGGCATAGGGCATGCGGCTTGGCGACGGGGAAGCCTTGCGCGGCCAGGGCCGAGATGACCTGAAACTCGCGGTCCACGGCATGGGCGCTAGGCAGGAGGACGCCGGGCGGTTTGCGACGCAGCACATAGGCGGCCGAGGGCGTCACCAGTTCGTAGGTCGGGTTCGACTGGCCGCCCTTGAACTGGCGCACCGTCAGAGGACCGGCGTAGCCCGAGACATGGGCGCGCATCCAGGCGTCCAGCGCCGCCTCGTCCAGGCGATAGCGCGGATCGACTTCGCGTGTGCCGGAGAAGGCGCTTTGGGCGTCCAGCGGGGCGGCGTCGGTCATGCGGCGGTCCTCGTCGTTTCCTTGAGCCGTCCGGATCTCACGCCCGGTCCGGCGCGGCGATGATGGCGGCCTTCACCGCCCGACGCCAGCCGGAAAGCAGACGCTCGCGCTCGTCCGCCTTCATGCGTGGTTTCCAGCAGGCGGGCGCCTCGGCCGGGCGCGCCTCCAAGTCCGGCAAAAGGCCGACGCCCAATGCCGCGAGGCGCGCGGCGCCCAGGGCCGTCATCTCCTGAAAGGCCGGACGCTCCACCTCGACCTCGCAGATGTCGGCGATGAACTGCATGGCGAAACTGTTGGCGGTGACGCCGCCGTCCACCTTCAGCGTCTTCAGCGGCGGGGCGCCGTCGGCGGCCAGGGCGTCGAGCAAATCGCGCGTCTGATAGGCCAGGGCTTCCAGCGCGGCGCGTACGAAATGGGCCGGACCGGAATCCCGTGTCAGCCCCACGATGGTCCCCCTCGCTTCCGGTTCCCACCATGGTGCGCCCAGACCCGTGAAGCCGGGGACCATATAGACCCCGCCGTTGTCCTTGAGGGTCTGCGCCATCGCCTCCGACTGGCGCGACTCCGAGATCAGCCCGACCCCGTCTCTCAGCCACTGGATTGCCGAGCCGGCCGAGAAGATCGACCCCTCCAGGGCATAGGCGGACTGGCCATCGGCCTGATAGCCGAGCGTGCCCAACAGGCGCCGTGTCGAGGCCACCGGCTCCGCGCCGACATTGGCGACCAGGAAGGCGCCGGTGCCATAGGTGATTTTGGCGTCCCCGGCCTTAAGCGCCCCGTGCCCGACCAGGGCCGCCTGCTGGTCTCCGGCCGATCCGGCGATGGGCAGCGGCTGGCCGAACAGCGCCGGATCGCTCTCGCCGATCACACCTGCGCAAGGGACGATGTTGGGCAGGGCTTCGCGCGGGATGTCGAACAAGGCGCACAGGTCGTCACGCCATTCGACCGTCCTCAGATCCATCAGAGACGTGCGTGAAGCATTGGTCGCATCGGTGGCGTGGACCCGACCGCCGGTCAGCTTCCAGATCAGCCAGGCGTCGATCGTGCCCAGCTTGACCTCGCCCTTCGCCGCCCGCTCGCGCGATCCGGGCACGGCGTCCAGCAGCCATGCAAACTTGGTCGCCGAGAAATAGGGGTCGAGGATCAGGCCGGTCGCGGTCTGGACCCTAGGCTCGTGGCCCTGGGCGGTCAGGCGTGCCGTGACGTCGGCGGTGCGGCGATCCTGCCAGACGATGGCGCGATGCAGCGGCTCGCCGGTCGCCGCGTCCCAGATCACGGCCGTTTCCCGCTGATTGGTGATGCCGATGGCGTTGAAGCGGGCGACGCCGCCGACCTTGCGCACCACCTCGCGACAGGTCTGGAGCGTCGCCGCCCAGATTTCGCCGGCGTCATGTTCGACCCAGCCGGACTTCGGGAAATGCTGGGCCAGCTCGATCTGGCTGACCGCGACGGGCCTCAGGTCCCCTTTTTCTTCGCCTATCGCGCGTCGCGCTGCTTGAGGCGCGACTTCGAAGGCGATGGCGCGGGTCGAGGTCGTGCCCTGGTCGATGGCGAGGATCAGGCTCATGGTTCTCTCCCGGCTGCGTCTTGGGCTAAGGGGAGCATATGACGACGCACCTGCCCAGCTATGAAGGCGTCCTCGACGCCGCCCGCCAGATCGACGGGGTCGCCGTCCGCACGCCCCTGCTCGAAAGCCCCGCCCTGAACGCAGCGGTCGGTGGGCGGGTTCTGATGAAGGCGGAAAGCCTGCAACGGGCTGGGGCCTTCAAGTTTCGCGGCGCCTACAACCGCATCAGCCGGCTGACCGACGAGGAGAAGACGCGCGGCGTAGTCGCCTTCTCGTCCGGAAATCACGCCCAGGGGGTCGCCGCCGCCGCCGCCATGGTCGGGACGCCGGCGATCATCGTCATGCCGTCGGACTCGCCCAGGGTGAAGGTCGAAGGCGTGATCGGCTTCGGCGGCGAGGTGCGCTTCTACGACCGCTGGACTGAAAGCCGCGAGGCGATCGGCGCGGCCATCGCCGCCGAGCGCGGCTCGATCCTGGTTCCGCCGTTCGATGATCCCTTCATTATCGAGGGTCAGGGGACGACGGCGCTGGAAATGCTGGATCAGGCGGATGCGCCCTTCGACCAGCTGCTATGCGGGGCGTCCGGCGGCGGGTTGATGGCCGGGATCAACCTGGTCATGGCCGAACGCAGTCCTGCGACAAAGGTGTTTGTGGTCGAGCCCGAAGCGTTCGACGACACCGCGCGATCGCTGGCGGCCGGGGAGCGGGTCGGGCGTCCACAAGGCGCGCCGTCGATCTGCGACGCCCTGATGTCGCCGATGCCGGGCGTGCTGACCTGGCCGATCAATCGACGGCTAGCGGGGGCGATCACCGTCTCGGATGCTGCGGTCGCGGAAGCGATGCGGTTCGCGTTCCGCCATCTCAAGATCGTCCTCGAACCGGGCGGGTCTGTCTCGCTCGCGGCCTTGCTTGCCGGAAAGATCGGGACGAAAGGACGGACGACGGCCATTGTGCTTTCAGGCGGCAACGTCGATCCGACGCTGTACGCCGAGATCATTGAGGGGCGTTTCGGCGGCTGAGGGTCTTTTCTTCGTGACAAGGGTCGGCCAACCTCACATCAAATGAACTGAGGAAACGCACAATGACCAGGGCTAGTGAACTTCAGGCATTGATCGGCCAGGAGGTCGGGGTGTCGAAATGGTTTGACGTCACCCAGGCCCGCATCGACGCCTTCGCCGATTGCACCGAAGACCACCAGTTCATCCATGTCGATCCGGAAGCGGCCAGGGCCACGCCGTTCGGCGGAACGATCGCGCACGGCTTCCTGACCCTCAGCCTCGCTTCGGCCATGAGCTATGATGCGGTGGCGCCCCTGGAGGGCGTCGTGATGGGCGTAAACTACGGCTTTGACAAGCTGCGGTTCCTGGCGCCGGTGCCGGCAGGATCACGCATTCGCGGTCGCTTCAAGCTCATATCCGCCGACGACAAGGGCGGCGGACGCTGGTTGCTGAAACACGAACTGACCGTCGAGATCGAAGGGGCCGACAAGCCGGCGCTGATTGCGGATTGGCTCGGGATGCAGATGGTCGATCCCAAAAAACGAGCCATGACGCTCGCATAGGTTATAGCGCCGCGCGGTCCTAGATTGTGACGTGTCGAGGGCTGGTGATTAACCATTCTGTGGCCTGACCCGAAATTCACGTGTATCATCAAGGCCACGGTCTCAGATTTGCTGGTCGATATCGTCACGTTTCCGCCTCGACCTTATACGGCAAGGCTGGTAAGACCCGCGTAGGCGGTAGACCCGCCCCCTACTATAACAGAGGCGGAGGGATACCCCCTATGCGTATGAAGACTTTCGTGCTGGCCTCCAGCGCAGCGGCCGCCTTGGCCCTGTCGGCTGGCGCTGCGTCGGCAGAACCCAATGGTTGGTACGGCGCCATCGACGCCGGCTACCACATGATCGACGATATCAACGCTGAATCGTCCACGACCGGCGCCAACTGGAACTGGGAAGTGAACGACGGCTGGGCGGCGTTCGCTCGCCTCGGCTATCGCTTCAACCCGAACTGGCGCGTTGAACTGGAAGGCGGTTATCGCTCGGGCGACATCGGCCGCGTTCGCGCCGTGTCGGGCACGCAGGGCCTGTGCAACTTCACCCCGGCGACGGGCGGTTGCTTCTCGCCCGAAGGCGACATCGAATCCGCCACCCTGATGGCCAACGTCATCTATGACTTCGGTTTCGAATACTGGGGCGTGCGTCCGTTCGTCGGCCTCGGCGCCGGTGTGAACCGCGTGTCGACCGACACCATCGGCGCTCTGCGCGCCAACCGCAGCGCCACCTTCACCGCTGACGACAGCTCGACCAAGTTCGCCGCTCAGGCGATCGCCGGTCTGGCCTGGGCCATCGGCGAACGCGCCAACATCGACCTGACCTACCGGTATCTGACGGGCGACGCCAACTTCGCCTCGACGACGGTCGGCACCGGTCCTGGCGCCGGGCAGTTCGGCGAATGGGACGGCGACTACGACCAGTCGCACACCGTGACCCTGGGTCTGCGCTACAGCTTCGGTGCGGAAGACGCTCCCCCGCCCCCGCCGCCCCCGCCGCCCCCGCCGCCGCCGCCTCCTCCGCCCCCGCCGCCTCCGCCGCCGGTCGCTCAGACCCCGGTCGCTCGCCAGTTCGTCGTCTACTTCGACTGGGATCGCTCGGACCTGACCGCGGAAGCCCGTTCGGTGGTGACGCAGGCCGCCAACTACGCCAAGTCGGGTCGTCCGACGCGCGTCCTGATCGTCGGCTACACCGACACCTCGGGTTCGGCCGCCTATAACCTGGGTCTGTCCAACCGTCGTTCGCGCACCGTCGCGGACGCCCTGGTCGCTCAAGGCGTCAACGGCGGCGTGATCGCCCTCGACGGCAAGGGTGAAACCAACCTAGCCAAGCCCACCGCCGACGGTGTGCGTGAACCGCTCAACCGCCGCGCGACCATCGACATCAACTTCTAAGACTTTCGGAGCCGATCCGGTTCGTCCGGGTTGGCTTCGACCTTCGAAGCCGTCGAAAGACAGAACGCCGCTTCCGAAAGGAGGCGGCGTTTTTCTTTGCGCCGTCTCACCTTCTGCGTGATGCGCCCACGCAGCGAAAAGGGCGACGCCTCGCGACGCCGCCCTCAAGCATTCTGATTTTGACGCCGATCAGCCGGTGAACGGACGGATCAGGATCTCGACCCGGCGGTTCTGCGCCTTGCCTTCGGCTGTGGCGTTGGTGGCCACGGGTTCGCTGGAGCTCTTGCCGGCGACATAGAGCCGCTGAGCGAGGACACCGCGACGAACCAGTTCGGAAGCGACGCTGCTGGCGCGGGCTTCCGACAGCGGCTGATTGATCGCATCACCGCCCGAGGAGTCGGTGTGGCCGATCACGTCCACGGTCGACTGGTCATACTGTTGCAGCACGCGGGCGACGTCCTCCAGCACGGGCAGGAAGCGCGGGTCGATTGACGATTGGTTGGTGGCGAAGGTCACGTCCGACGGCATCCGCAGCACAAGCAGGTCGCCCTGACGCGCCACGCCGACGCCGGAGCCGGACAGTTCGGCCTCCATCGCACGCTGCTGACGATCCATATACTGGCCCACTGCGGCGCCGCCCAGCGCGCCAACGCCAGCCCCAATCAAGGCGTTCTTGCGGCCCTGCTCGCCGTTCGACGTGTTCGTCAGATAGCCGAGAAGCGCGCCGCCGACAGCGCCGGCGATGGCGCCGGTTCCGGTGTTGTTGCGAACCGGACCCGAGCGGTACGGGTCGGTGGTGGTGCAGGCGGCGGCGCCTAGAAGGGCGGCGATGGAGACGCTGGCGACGATAAACTTGGCGCGCATGGACTAGTCCTTTTCTCTGATTGCGATCTGGCGCGAAAACGTAGGCTCACTGTGAAGGTTCCAATCTGTATCGGGCATGAACGCCCGTCCGATGGTCCCGCGACGCCCTGACAAGGGCGCAGATTAGGCGTATGGGAACCGCCGCACCTTTTCAGATCGAGGATGTTCGTGAGCACGATCCTGAACGACAGCCCTGCCGGCCGCGCCATCCAGCCGGTCTCGATGACCCAATATGATGTCGATTTCCAAGGGTTCAGCGACGCCCTGGGCGCGTCCTTCTCGCGCTATGGCTTCGCTGTGGTCGCCGACCATGGGCTGGACGAGGCGCGCATCGCGGCCGCCATCGACGACGCCAAGGCCTTCTTCGCCCTGCCGGAGGACGTAAAGCGCCAGTACCACCAGCCCGGCACAGGCGGCGCGCGCGGTTTGACGCCGTTCGGCGTCGAGGCGGCCAAGGACGCCAAGACGGTCGATCTGAAGGAGTTCTGGCACGTCGGTCGTGAACTGCCCGAAGGCCATCCCTATCGCCGCTATATGCGCGACAACGTCTGGCCGACCGAGGTCGAGGGCTTCCGCGAGCATCTGTATGGCATGTTCGAAGATCTGGACGCATTGGGCGCCAAGATCCTGCGCGCCATCGCCCGCTATCTGAAGCTGGGCGACGACTTCTTCGCCGACAAGGTCGAGATGGGCAACAGCGTCCTGCGCATGCTGCACTATCCGCCGGTGCCTGTCGATGCGCCGGGCGTTCGGGCCGGAGCCCATGAGGATATCAATGTCATCACCCTGTTGCTGGGCGCTGAGGAGGCCGGGCTACAGCTGAAGGAAAAGGACGGCAGCTGGCTGGACATCGCGCCGCCGCCTGGCGCCCTGGTCGTCAACATCGGCGACATGCTGCAGCGGCTGACCAACCACGTCCTGCCGTCGACCACCCACCGCGTGGTCAATCCGGCGCCCGAGCGCCGCGGGTTCGCGCGCTATTCGACGCCCTTTTTCCTGCACTTCAACCCAGACTTCCCGATCGAGACCCTGCCCAGCGCCATCACGCCGGACAACCCCGACCGCTATGCCGGTAAGACCATTCTGGCCGAGGATTATCTGACCGAACGCCTGCGCGAAATCCGCCTGCTCTAGGCCGTCAGCGGGAGATCCTCAGTCGGGTGATGTCGCGTCCAATGGCCTGGAAGTCGTTGGACAGATCCGCCCCCGACTGCGGCAGGAAGGCCTTGTCCTTGTCGGTGGCGCAACTGCTGAGGATGTTCGCCGCCTCGCTGCCGGGGGTGATCGAGAACCCCACCGTGTAGACGATCACGTCCTTCGCCTTCATGCCGGCGCAGAGCTTCGCCGCCTGGTCGAAGGGGTCGCCGTTCGTCGCGTCGCAGGCGATCTTGTCGTAGAGACTGCCTGACCCAGAGCCGGCGTTTCGAGCGATCACGCCGCCGCAGTAAGGGGTGTTGAACTCGCCGTCGGTCATCAGAATGACAGCCTTCAGCACCTTGGTCGGCGCATAGGCGGCTGCGGGATTTGATGACCACAACCCGTTGAACTGGTTGGATACGGTGTACCATCCCCAGGCGAGGCCGATCTGCCCGGCTGTCGATCCCGTGACCGACAGACCATTCACAAGGGTGGTCAGGGTGTCGATGTTGGACGTCAGGGGCTGGATCGTCGCCGCTGGACAGGGATTGCGTGGAGACGCGTAGTTTCGGCCGACGTAGGCGGAACCGGGGGCCGTGTCGGTATAGGCCGACGACCCTGCGCGCTCACTGACGCAGCTCGTATTGTCGAACACATTGAGGCGATTGTACTGCGGATCGCGGAAGACACGTTTGACGCAGCCGTCACGGCCGCATTGAACAGAGCCGCCGTTGGAATAGTCGGCGTAGGCGGCGCCCCCGACGGGCAGGACGAAGGCATCGTTGGATGTGCGCTCATAGACTTCGAAAAGGCCGCTGTTGTTGTTCAGCGCGCTCATGCCGTTCACGCCGGTGATCTGGACGCCTTCGTCCTCGGACAGCCCATGGTTGTTTGAGGTGATGGTGATGAAGCAGTCCGAGCGCGTGCACTTGCGGATCTGGCCGCCGGAGCTGTAGCTGCTGTAACCGCTACTCGTGTTCAGCGCATACCAGTTGCCGCCGGACTGATATTGCAGGGAGACCTTGTTGGAGTCGATGCGAACGACCCTATAGGCGCGGTTGTTGATCTGGGTCATGCCGCTGACACCGCTGATCCAGACGTAGTCGTTGGTCGCCAGTCCGTGGCTGTTGGCGGTCACGACGCCGGGTGAGGCGCGCGTGATGCCGGAAATCGACTTGGCTGAGGCCGCCGCCCACGAGGCGCCGGTGATGCTGGTCGATCCGATCGAAGCGCCGCGCGCGGCGTCGGCGCGCGCCCCCAAGTTCACACCGATCGAATAGGGCACGATGGCCATGCGCGAATAGTAGGGCGTCTGTTTCGCCGCCGGTTGAACGACCAGCTTGATCAGCTGGTTCGCCGCGTTCTTCAGATCGCCGATCCGGTTGTTGCTGCCCATGGAGCCGGTGATGTCGAGCACCAGCGAGACCTCGATGTCCTTGGACGATCGGTTCACCTCGGAGTGGACGCTCACGGGCAGGGTGTCGTCCAGAATCTTGCCATAGGGCGGCAGGACGACGTTGGCGATCAGGGTCTTCACCTGCACCTGAATGTCGGCGATGACGACCTGCTCCTTCGTCAGCTCGATCTTTACGGCATCATCGGAAAACGGCTCGACCGAGGCGTTGCGCAGATTGGCTTTCAGGGCCACCAGGGCGACGGTCTTCAGGTCCTTGGGGTCGGTGTAGGAGGACCGCGCGGCGGCGAGCGTGGCGGCGTCCAGCGCGTCCTGCACCCGCGCCTTGGCCGTCGTCACCCGATTGATGTCGATGCCGCCCAAGGTCAGCATGATCAGGGCCGGCATCACCAGGGCGAAGATCATCACGACGTTGCCGCGCCGGTCCGAAGCCAGTTGGATCGCCAGCCTGCGCAGGGCCCGAACCGCTTTTTCGATCCGTGTGGACGCGTTCACAATGATCATCCCCAAGGGCGCAGATCGCCCGGATACCGCCTGAATAGCGATCAGTCTGCCATCAGGCGGTTAAGGGAAGCCTCAAGCGGAAGAGTTAACCGCGCTTGGAGATCAAGTGGCGCTCCAGCCGCATTGATGGCCGCGGTTCTGTTCCTGAAGCCAGACATTGAGCGGTGCGAAATAGTCGGCGATGGCCGAGGCGTCGTTGCCGTCGTCGCCGGTGAAGGCCTTCATCGCCTCCTGCCAAGGCCGCGACTGCCCCATTTGCAGCATCGCGTTGAAGCGCTCGCCGACCTCCTTGTTGCCATAGACGGAGCAGCGATGCAGCGGCCCAGTCCAACCCGCCTGCTTGCAAGCCGCTCGCTGGAACTGAAACTGATAGATCGCCGCCAGGAAGTAGCGGGTATAGGGCGTGTTGCCGGGCACATGGTATTTGGCGCCCGGATCGAAGGCGTTGGCCGGACGCGGACCCGGCGGCACCAGGCCCTGGTACTGCAGCATGTCGGCGGTCCAGGCAGTATTGTAAGCGGCCGGCGCCGTCTCGCCCGAGAAGACGTCCCAGCGCCAGCGGTCGACCATCAGGCCGAACGGTAGGAAGGCGATCTTGTCCAAAGCCATCTTGAGCAGGAAGGGAATGTCCTCCTCGGCGCCCGGCGTGGTCTTGAGCAGGCCGATCTGGCTCAGATAGGTGGGGGTCAGGGCCGACAGGCCGACGAAGTCGCCGATGGCCTCATGGAAGCCGTCGTTGGCGCCGTTTCGGAACAGCATCGGCTGGTTCTTGTAGGCGCGCTGATAGTAGTTGTGACCCAGCTCGTGGTGGACGGTGTAGAAGTCGTCGCCGTTGACGTTGGTGCACATCTTGATGCGGATGTCGTCGGCGTTGTCCAAATCCCAGGCCGAGGCGTGACAGACGACTTCGCGGTCGCGCGGGCGGGTGATCTGACTGCGTTCCCAGAAGGTCTGAGGCAGCGGGTCGAGGCCCAGCGAGACGTAGAAGCCCTCGCCCGTCTTGACCATTTTCGTCGCGTCGTAATCGGCGGCCTTGAGCAGTTCGGTGAGGTCATAGCTGGAGGCGCCGCCGCTGGGCGGGGCGACGACGTCGTAGATGTTGCCCCACTGTTGGGACCACATATTGCCCAGCAGATCGGCGCGGATCGGGCCGTGATCGGGTTGCACCGCGTCGCCATACTTCGCGTTCAACCGAGCGCGCACATAGCAGTGCAGGTTCTCGTAGAAGGGCTTCACCTGGGCCCAAAGCCGGTCGGTCTCGGCGGCGAAATCGTCGGCGGGCATGTCGTAGCCTGACCGCCACAGGGCGCCGGTGTCGGCGAAGCCCAGCTCACGCGAGCCTTCGTTGGCGATCTCGACCATGCGGGCGTAGTCGTCGCGCATGACCGGCGAGATGGTGCGCCAGCCTTCGTACAAAGCCTTGGTCTCGGTGGGGTCGCGGCTGTCGGCCAGGATCAGCGAGGCCTCGTCCAGCGTGATCGGCTTGCCCTTGAAGTCGAACTTACCGGTCGAATAGGTCGAGTCCAGCCGCGTGGTGATCTGGGCCAATTCCTCGGCTGCGCCGGGGCGGTTGGGAGCGGGCAGGACCAGGCTGAGCCGCAGCAGGTTCAGCTTGCGGCGCACGACCGGATCGACCTGGACGTCATTGAACTTTGCCGCCTGATTGGCCAGCTGGACCTGAAGCTCGGTCGCCTCGGCGTTGGCCTTGGACTCCAGCCACATGGTGTCGAAGGTGATGTTGGTGGCGCGCGCCCATTGGATGCGGGCGACATATTCGCTGACCTCGGCCCATTTGGTTTCGGCGTCGGCGATGAAGGCGGTCGCGCCCTCGGCGGTGATCGGATAGTCGCCGCGCATGCCACTGACGGCCGGCGCAGGCGTCGTCGAGGCCGTCTGTTCGACGCCCGGGGCTGCGGCGGCGGGTTCGCTGGTGCTGGCGCAGCCGGCGGCGAAGGCGAGGGCGCAGACCGCGACGGCGGTCATCATCTGACGCTTCATGATGGATCTCCTGAACAGCGCGGGCAGGAGAGGTCAGGCCCGGTCGCCCGTCAAGCGTGACGGTTCAGCGGCCGACGACGCAGGTGTTCAGACCCTCGTTGCGCACCGTGCCCATGGCCGCCTGGATGCGCGACGCCCGTCTGCGGACATAGGGGCCGGGCGCGGCGGCCTCGTAACGGCGCGGGGCCGGCAGGATGGCGGCCAGACGCGCCGCTTCGCGTGGGCTCAGGTCTCGCGCGTCCTTGCCGAACCAGTGGCGCGAGGCGGCCTGGGCGCCATAGACGCCGGGCGCCCATTCCACCACGTTCAGATAGACCTCCATGATCCGGCGCTTGGACCACACGGCCTCGATCAGGACGGTGTAGCCCGCCTCCAGACCTTTTCGGATCCAGTCGCGGCCGGGCCACAGGAAGACGTTCTTGGCCGTCTGCTGGCTGATGGTCGATCCGCCGCGCAGACGCCCGCCCTCGGCGTTATGGTCCAGGGCCTTCTGGATCGCCTCCATGTCGAAGCCGTGGTGGCTGCAGAACCGGGCGTCCTCGGCGGCGATGGCCGCATTGACCAGATTGGGCGAAATCTGGTTCAGACCGCGCCACTGATAGTCCATGCCGTCGCCCCTCGCGAGTTGGCGCAGCATCAGTATGCTGGGCGGCGGCGGCACGATGGCGACGATCAGCACGCCCGCGACCGGGATCAGGGCCAGGATCAGAAGCGCGGTCAGCACGACGCGGCGCCAGCTTTTACGGCCCGTCGCCATCAGAGGATCAACACCCCGGCGGCGCCATCTTCGTCGGCCCATGCGACCTTGTCGACGGCGGGGCTGAGCGACAGGGCGACGATGGCCGGCCCCTTCTCGGCCTTGACGAAGTTCAGACCCTGGGCTGCCGGATGCGCGACCCAGACCCGACCGTCGGTCAGGCCGGCGGCCAGCAGGCCCTGATCGGCGCGGGCCGAGACCAGATTGACCAGGGTCGTGTCGTCATAGCCGATCTCGGTCGCCTCGCGCCCCATTGGTCCGTTCGATCCGATGAAGGGCCACAGGACCGCGCCCTGCGCGCCCGAGGTCGCCATCAGCTGACCATTTGCCAGGAAGGCCATCGAGCGCACCTTGCCTGGATAGCCGCCCATGCGCAGATTCTTGGCGTCCTTGATGCGCCAGCCGTGCATCTGATTGTCCTGCATCGTCGTGACGACGAAGGCGCCGTCGGGCGAAAAGGCGACGCCGGTGTGCGATCCGGCCCAGGCCAGCTTCACCGGTTGCTGTTTCTCGATCCGTGCATACCACAGGGCCGCCCCGCCATAGGTCGAGGTGGCGATGCGCCTGCCCTTGGGCTCGAAGGCGACGCCGGAGACGGTGCGCTCATGCTGGAAGTCGCGGCGGAAGCCCACCTCCTTGGGGTCGATCACAGACAGGGTGCGGCCGAAGGAAAAGGCGATCAGACCCGAGGCCGGCGAGGCGTCGATGGCGTCGATCCACTGGTTCTTGGCCGTGGCGAGAACGACCGGGTCCTCGTCGCGACGGGTCCAGACGACCTTGCCGTCATCGCCGCCTGTGACGATCCCGTCGCCGGACGGGTGAACGCAGGCGCACAGTACGGCGCCGTCGTGCGCCTCCACCCGCGTCCGGTCCTCGAACCGGATCGAGCCGTCGCCGAGGGCGAAGACAGCGCCGGTGTTGTCGAACAGGGCGGCGGTGACCTGGGCGTCGAAATCGAAGTTCATAGGCCGCATGTAGCGACCCGACCTTGCCGCGTCACCTTCTGCTTGCCCGCTAGACCGGATCGGTCGGCTTGGGCGTCACTGGCGCCGGCGCGGCCTGCGCCCTTGCGGGTTCGTCGGGCAGGGGAATGAACTCCAGATCATCGGCGTCCGGCAACGTCATCCGGCCCGCCTTCCAATCGGCTTTCGCCTGATCGATGCGGGCCTGGCTGGAGGCGACGAAGTTCCACCAGATCAGCCGTTCCCCCACCGGCTCTCCGCCCAGCACCATGACGGTCGACTGGGTCAGGGCCTTGACCGTCGGTTCGGCCGTCGGCTCCAGCACGATCATCTGGCCCTCGTGGAAGGTGCGGTCGCCGACCTCGATGGAGCCCTTGGCCACATAGAGCGCGCGTTCGCTCATGCCTGCGCTTGGGCCCCCGGCGCGCTTCCCGGACGGCGGGGCGGTGCGCACGCCGGGCTGAAGCTCCCAATGGATATAGAACAGCGGCGACGACACCGGCACGGCCGCCTTGGCGCCGTAGGCCTCGCCCGCGACCAGCCGCGCGAAAAGGCCGCCGTTCTCGTAGGCCGGCTGGGCGTCCTCGCCCAGGTGATGAAAGGCCGGGTCCATCTCCTCGGCCTCGTCGGGCAGGGCGACCCAGGCCTGCATGCCGTGCATCGGCCCGCCCTTGCTCTTCTTCAGCGGATCGGTGCGTTCGGAATGGACGATGCCCTTGCCGGCGGTCATCCAGTTGACCTCGCCCGGCCGGATCGCCTGATCGTAGCCGAGATTGTCGTGGTGCATGATCTCGCCCTCGAACAGATAGGTCAGGGTCGACAGGCCGATATGCGGGTGGGGCCGCACGTCGATGGCCGTGGCGCCCGG
The DNA here is from genome assembly GCF_017086445.1 of Brevundimonas fontaquae. Classification (NCBI taxonomy): domain Bacteria; kingdom Pseudomonadati; phylum Pseudomonadota; class Alphaproteobacteria; order Caulobacterales; family Caulobacteraceae; genus Brevundimonas; species Brevundimonas fontaquae. The sequence continues at coordinate 476,032 of NZ_CP070968.1, forward strand.
CGCGAACTCCGCCGGTCCCATCTGGTCCAGGAAGATGAAGGGCCCGACCATCCGCCGCGAATGGAAGGGCAGGACGCGCCCGACCTCGAACCCGCCCAGGTCCTTGCGGCGTGCGTCGATCACCAGTTCGATCATAATCAGAGCCTTCGCCTGGAGTTATTTCCAGCCGGACTTTCGCAGCTTCTTTTTCAGGTCTGCAATAGCATCGTTCATGACCCGCTCGCCCTCAGTCCGAAGTGCGTGTTGAACGTCTCTGAGCGATCCAACTTCGGCTTCGCATGAGTTGCAAACCACCTGCTGATCCGGCTCTTCTCTATCGAACCGAAACTCTTTGCCGCCGCAGGTTTTGCATTCTGCGTTGATCGATCCATCAGCCATACGAATCTCCTTTGAGGAGAACGTATCATGAACCGAAAACCGACGCTATCCGACGTGAGGCGTGACGATGCCAAGAGGCAGGGCGGTCACATTCTTCACCCCGCGCGTGACGATGTGGCTTTCGCAGTCCGAGACGATGCCCAGGGCCAGCAGCTTCTCGCGCAGGAACAGGTCGAAGGCGTGCATGTCCGAGGTGATGATGCGCAGCACATAGTCCTCGCGCCCCGTGATGGTGGCGCACTGGACCACTTCCGGCCATTTGGCCACGGCGGCCTCGAAGACATTGAGGTTTTCCGCCGAGGGCAGCATCAGCTTGACGATGGCGTAGACCTCGAAGTCCAAGCCCAGCAGCTGAGCGTTCAGCAGGGTGACGCGCTTGGTGATCAGGCCCGAGTCTTCCAGCCGCTTGATCCGCCGCCAGCAGGGCGAGGCCGACAGCCCGACGCGATCGGCGACCTCTGCGACCGACAGCCCGGCGTCTTGTTGCAGGATATCCAGGATGCGGGCGTCGATGGGGTCGAGTTCGTCGGCCAATGCGTTTCTCCGATTATGATTATCGCGAAATAAAATACCCGATATCGGGATTGCGCAAGGTCAAATTGAGCGAGCACCTGCTTAGGGGTCGTGTTATCACACGTCCAGAGGAAACACGGACGGACCCCAGAACGGATATGGACGCCCGCATGAACGACAAAATGAACAAAAAGAACAGCCAGCCCCTGTCCTTGCGCGTGCCGGAGCCGTCCGGCCGTCCCGGCGATACGCCGGACTTCAGCCATCTGCAGATGGACCCTGCCGGTGTCGTCGAACGGCCCGAGGTCGGATCGACGCCCTATCAGATGCGCGATCTCGCCTTCCGCCTGATTCGGGTGCTGGACGATGAGGGCGCCGCGGTCGGTCCTTGGAACCCGCGCCTGGATCCCGAGACGATGCGCCGGGGCCTGAAGGCCATGATCCTGACGCGCGCCTTCGACGACCGGATGCACCGCGCCCACCGCCAGGGCAAGACCAGCTTCTATATGAAGTGCACCGGCGAAGAGGCCATCGCGGTCGCGCAGGGCATGATCCTGAGCCGCGAGGACATGGGCTTCCCCACCTATCGCCAGCAGGGGCTTCTGATCGCGCGCGGTTATCCGCTGGTCGCGATGATGAACCAGATCTATTCGAACGCCGAAGATCCGATCAAAGGCCGCCAACTGCCGATCATGTACTCGGCCAAGGACTATGGCTTCTTCACCATCTCGGGGAATCTCGGCACTCAGGTGCCGCAGGCCGTCGGTTGGGCCATGGCAAGCGCCTACAAGGGCGACGACAAGATCGCCATCAGCTGGATCGGCGACGGGGCCACGGCCGAGGGCGACTTCCACAACGCCCTGACCTTCGCCTCCGTCTATCGCGCTCCGGTCATCCTGAACGTCGTCAACAACCAGTGGGCCATCAGCTCCTTCCAGGGCATCGCCGGCGGTCTTGAGACGACCTTCGCCTCCAAGGCCATCGGCTATGGCCTGCCGGCCCTGCGAGTGGACGGCAACGACTTCCTGGCGGTCTGGGCGGCGACCCAGTGGGCCGAGGAACGGGCGCGGTCGAACCAGGGGGCGACGGTGATCGAGCTGTTCACCTATCGCGGCGCCCCGCACTCGACCTCCGACGACCCCAGCCGCTATCGCCCCGGCGACGAGCATGAGAAATGGCCGCTGGGCGATCCGATCGAACGTCTGCGCCAGCATCTGACCGTCATCGGCGAATGGGACGACGAGCGTCACGCCGCCGCGCTGAAGGACGCCGTCGAGAAGGTCCGCGCCGCCGGCAAGGAATCCGAAGCCATCGGCACCCTGGGCCAGTCGCGCCCCAGCGTGAAGACGATGTTCGAAGAGGTCTATGCGACCGAAGACTGGCGCCTGATCGAACAGCGCCGCGAGGTGGGGGTCTGACCATGAGCGAGCAAACCACCTTCACAGACGCCGATCGCAACGACGGCGTCGAGCCCGACATGGTCGACCAGAACGCCGCCCCCGCCTCGGAAGCGACGGGCGCGGGCGTGGTCTCCATGAACATGATCCAGGCGCTGAACTCGGCCATCGACGTCAAGATGGCCGAAGACGCCAACGTCCTGTCGTTCGGCGAGGACGCCGGCTATTTCGGCGGCGTCTTCCGCGTCACCGACAAGCTGCAGCAGAAGCACGGCCTGACCCGCAGCTTCGACGCCCCGATTTCGGAATGCGGCATCGTCGCCGCCGCGATCGGCATGGGCGCTTATGGTCTGCGTCCCGTCGTGGAGATCCAGTTCGCCGACTACATCTATCCGGCCTACGATCAGATCGTCTCGGAAGCGGCCAAGATGCGCTACCGCTCGGGCGGTCAGTTCACGTCGCCGATCACGGTGCGCAGTCCCTATGGCGGCGGCATCTTCGGCGGCCAGACCCACAGCCAGTCGCCCGAAAGCCTGTTCACCCATATCGCGGGCCTGAAGGTCGTCATTCCATCTAACCCCTATGACGCCAAGGGCCTGCTGACCGCCGCCATCGAGGATGACGATCCGGTCGTCTTCTTCGAGCCGAAACGCCTCTACAACGGCCCGTTCGACGGCTGGCACGAGAAGCCGGTCAGCCCGTGGAAGGCCCAGGATCTGGCCCAGGTCCCGACCGGCAAATATGTCGAGCCGATCGGCAAGGCGCGCGTGATGCGCGAAGGAAACGACGTCACGATTCTGGCCTATGGCACCATGGTCTGGGTCGCCCTGGCGGGTGCCGAGCACGCGGGCGTGGACGCCGAGGTCATCGACCTGCGCTCGCTCGTGCCGCTGGACATCGAAGCCATCGAGGCCTCGGTGAAGAAGACCGGCCGCTGCGTTATCGTGCATGAGGCGCCCAAGACCTCGGGCTTCGGCGGCGAGCTGTCGGCTCTTGTTCAGGAGCGCTGCTTCTATTCGTTGGAGGCGCCGATCGCGCGCGTCACCGGCTGGGACACGCCCTATCCGCACGCTTTCGAATGGGAGTATTTCCCCGGGCCGCAAAGGGTCGCAGACGCCTTGAAGAGCGTCATGACGGGAGGTCGATAAGATGGGTCGTTTCGTCTTCAAACTGCCCGACGTGGGCGAAGGCACCGCCGAGGCCGAACTGGTCGGATGGCACGTCAAGGTCGGCGACACGGTCGCCGAGGACCAGATCGTCGCCGACGTCATGACCGACAAGGCCACGGTCGAGATCACCGCCCCGGTCAGCGGCAGGGTCCTCGCCCTGCACGGCGAACCCGGCGCCATGGTGCCGGTGCGCGGCCCCCTGGTGGAGTTCGAGGTCGAGGGGGCGGGCAATGCCGATGACGCCCCGACGCCCGTCGCCCCCGCCGCCGCACAGCCGGACCCCGCGCCCGTGATCGCCGAGGCGCCGAAGGTCGAAACGACGGCAGCCCCCGCTGTCGAGGCGCCGACATCCGGCAATTACGTCTTCAAACTGCCCGACGTCGGCGAAGGCACGGCCGAGGCCGAGCTGGTCGGCTGGCACGTCAAGGTCGGGGATGCGGTCGAGGAAGACCAGATCATCGCCGACATCATGACCGACAAGGCCACGGTCGAGATCACCTCGCCGGTCGCCGGAACCGTCGTCGTCCTGTACGGCGAGGCGGGTAAGTCGGTGCCGGTCGGCGGGCCGTTGGTCGCGTTCGATGTCGAGGGTCGGGGCAATGTATCGACGCCCGTCGCGGCGCCGAAACCGGCCTCCAAGCCGACCGAGAATGCGACGACGGCTTCCGCCGCGATTTCAACGACTGGAAGCGCGACTACAGCGACCGCGCCCTCCAAGCCCGTTCCCGCCCTGACCGGCCGCGCGCCCGGCGAACGCCCCTCGGCGTCGCCGGCCGTGCGCAATCGTGCGCGGGATCTGGGCGTCGATCTGACCTTCGTGCCCGGTTCCGGCCCGGCGGGTCGGATCACGCACGAGGATCTGGACGGCTTCATCGCGCGCGGCGGTTCGCAACCCGCGTCGGCGCCGTCCGGCGGCGGCTCGACCTATGCGAAGGCGCAAGGGACGACCGAGGTCAAGATCATCGGCCTGCGCCGCAAGATTGCGGAGAAGATGGCCGAGAGCGTGCGCCGCATTCCCCACATCACCTATGTCGAGGAAATCGACATGACCGCGGTGGAGGAGCTGCGCGCCCACCTGAACGCGACGAAGTCCAAGGATCAGCCCAAGCTGAACGTCCTGCCCTTCATCGCCCGCGCCATCGTGGTCGCCCTGCGCGACCAGCCCCAGATCAACGCCACCTATGACGACGAAGCCGGCGTCCTGACCCAGCACGCCCCGGTCCATCTGGGCATCGCCGCCCAGACCCCGAACGGCCTGATGGTGCCGGTGGTCCGCCATGCCGAGGCGCGCGACCCTTACGATACGGCGCTGGAGATCGCGCGTGTGTCGGGCGCGGCCAAGGACGGTTCGGCCAAGCGCGAAGAGCTGTCGGGTTCGACCATCACCATCACCTCGCTGGGCACGCTGGGCGGGGTGGTCCATACCCCGATCATCAACCACCCCGAGGTCGCCATCGTCGGTCCCAACAAGATCGCCGAACGGGTCATGGTCAAGGACGGCCAGATGGTCGTGCGCAAGATGATGAACCTGTCGTCCAGCTTCGATCACCGCATTGTCGATGGGCATGATGCGGCGGTGTTCGTGCAGCGGATCAAGGGACTGTTGGAAAACCCGGCGACGCTGTGGATGGGGTGATGCCCGTTTTCTAAGCGGGAAAGCGAGGTCCGCCCGCGCCTATGGCTATCACCTCGAATTTGGCGCCATGGCTCTTGATGATCCTCTCTCCTCGCCGAGAGAGGATCATCGGGAATTGGAAGGGTAATGTGATGCGGCAAGTCAAAGTCAAAGCGCTGACCTTCGGCGCCAGCCTGCTAGCAGCCGTCGGCGTCGTCGCCTCGTCCGCTAACGCCTGCATTCCCGAGCCGCCGCCGGCTTGGTCGTCTCTGCTACGGACCGATGGGCCGGCGCTGTTCATCGGGCGCGTGACGACCGTGGAGCGTTTGGCTGAACCCAGCCGGACGCCGACCATCGAGGTCATTCAGTCCAAGGCGACCATCGCCAGACTGGAAACGCTTCAAGGCGCCCCGCAAGAGACATACACCCTGACCGCTGCAGAAACCGCTCGTCCGTTGGGCGGCTATCAAGGCATGATTTGCGTCGATTTTCAGCGCGTCAAACCCGGCGACGTCGTACTGGCCATGGAAACCCAAACCGGCGCGGTCCGCGTTTTCGAGCCCCAGCAAGTTCCTCCGCAGTTCAGCACCCGCCTTGAGGCCTATCGTTGACCCAGACCCTGAAAACCAAAGTCCTGATCATCGGGGCGGGCACCGGCGGCTATGTCGCCGGCATTCGCTGCGGCCAGCTGGGCCTCGACACCGTGCTAGTGGACGGCGGCGACGGGCTGGGCGGCACCTGCCTGAACGTCGGCTGTATTCCGTCCAAGGCCATCATCCATGCTGCGGGCAAGTTCGAGACGGTGGCCAAGGCGGCCGGCGGCGGGACACTGGGCATCACGGCGGCGGCGGCGGCCATCGACCTGTCGCAAACGGTCGCATGGAAGGACGGCATCGTCCGTAAGCTGAACGCCGGGGTCGCGGCCCTGCTGAAGAAGGCCAAGGTCAAGGTCATCAAGGGCTGGGCCGAGTTCGCCGACGCCAAGACCTGCGTGGTCAAGACCGACGAAGGCGACATCCGTATCACCGCCGAACATGTCATCCTGGCGACGGGGTCCGAGCCGGTCGAACTGCCCTTCCTGCCGTTCGGCGGCGACGTCATCTCCTCGACCGAGGCGCTGAGCCTGTCGGAGGTCCCCAAGAAGCTGGTCGTCGTGGGGGGCGGCTATATCGGCCTGGAACTGGGCATCGCCTATCGCAAGCTGGGCGCCGAGGTGGCCATCGTCGAAATGGCCGACCGCATCCTGCCGCTCTACGACAAGGCCCTGACCGATCCGGTCGCCAAATGGCTGGAGAAGCACGGGGTCGAGCTGCATCTGGGCGCACGCGCCGGGGGCTTCGGCGACGGTAAGCTGTCGATCACGACGAAGGACGGCGAGCCGCTGCAGCTGGACGCCGACAAGGTGCTGGTCACGGTCGGCCGGCGTCCGCGCACTCAAGGCTGGGGTCTGGAAAACATGGGCGTGGCCATGGCCGGGCCGTTCGTGAAGATCGACCAGCGCTGCGCCACCAGCATGAAGAACGTCTGGGCGGTCGGCGATCTGACCGGCGAACCCATGCTGGCCCACAAGGGCTCGGCCCAGGGCGAGGTGGTCGCCGAAATCATCGCCGGCCACGACCGCATCTTCGATCCCGTCACCATCGCCGCCGTCTGTTTCACCGAGCCGGAAATCGTTTCGGCCGGTCTGGGCCCGAACGAGGTCGCGGGCCGCGACGATGTGATCCAGTCGGTCTTCCCCTTCGCCGCGATCGGCCGCGCCCTGGCCATCGAGGCGGGCGAGGACGGCGGGTTCGTGCGGGTGATCGCAAACAAGGGCGATCATCGCATCCTCGGTATCCAGGCGGTGGGCCAGCACGTGTCGGAACTGTCCAACAGCTTCGCCCAGATGCTGGAGATGGGCGCAGTGCTGGAAGACGTCGCCTGGACGATCCACGTCCACCCGACGCTGGGCGAAGCCTTCCACGAAGCCAGCCTGCGCGCCCTCGGGCACGCCATCCACATCTGATCAGATCCGGTCCAGCCGCTTCGCATGGTTCGCCACCATGCGGAGCGCCAGGCCATCGGGCAGGAAGCGGGCCAGTCCGGCCATGACGTTGTTCATGACGCCGGGGGTGACGCTGGGACGGTTGGCCTCGCAGGCGTCATGGCCGATGCGCGCCACGCGCGCGGCGTCCATCCACATCCATGCCGGATAGGCGCTGGAGACCTGCTCGCGCGAGCCGTTGACGTCGTGGAATTCGGTCACGGTGTAGCCGGGGTTCAGCACCGTCACGTGAACGCCGGTTCCCTGCGTCTCCAGATGCAAGCCCTGCGACGCCTTGATCAGAAAGCTCTTGATCGGCCCATAAAGGGTGTCGCCGCCCGTCGCGGGCATCTGGCCGGCCAGCGAGGCGACGTTCAGCACCCGGCCGAAGCCGCGCTGGATCATGCCGGGCAGCAACAGCCGCGACAGCTCGACCGGCGCGGTCAGCATGACCTGGATCATGGCGCGGTGCGCGCTCTGGTCGGTGTCCAGAAAGCCGGTGACCCGGCTAAATCCCGCATTGTTGACCAGACCGTCGACGATCAGGCCGCGGGCCGCGATGGTCGCGACCAGCCGCTCGGGCGCCGCAGGGTCGGACAGGTCTTCGGGGATTACGGTCCCGATCACGCCGTGGGCGGCGGTCAGTTCGTCGGCCAGAGCCTGCAGCGGGGCTTGGCGACGCGCTGTCAGGATCACATTCCAGTTCTCGGCCGCATAGGTCCGGGCCAGGGCCGCGCCGATGCCGGCCGAGGCGCCGGTGATCAGGACGGTTCGATTCACGGCGCGATCAGGCCGCGACGGGGCAGGACTTATGCGGCGCATAGGCCGCCAGCGCGATCGGGTTTTCGGCCAGAAGATCGGCGATGGTGATCTTGGACAGGGCTTCGGTCGCGGCCTCGTCGGCGGCGGTCAGGGCCTTGGCGACCTGGCGCGGGATATGTTCGCTGATCGGGCAACCCTTGGCGCCGGCCGGGGGCGAACCGATGTGGGCGCAACCGTTGACGGCCTTCAGCACCTGATCCAGCCGGATGTCCTCGGGCTGCCGCAACAGCCAGGACCCGCCAGTCGCCCCCGGACGAGTGGCGATCAGCCCGGCCTTGGCCAAAAGGGCGGTCACGCGGCGAACTACGACCGGATTGGTCGGGATCGAGGACGCCAGCACGCCGCTGGGCATCGCCTGCGCAGGCCCAAACGCGCCCTTGTGGGCCATATAGGCCAGGGCGTGGGCGGCGACGGGGAAGCGTTGGCTGTCTGACATGGTTCTGTTCCTGATGCGAAAATAGGCGTTCAGGGGCCGAATCACAAATCGCGCCGCAGAACGCCGAAACCGAATCCGCTCCGGCGCGATTGAAGACCGCGTGGAATGGGCCTAAAGGCTCGCCGCTTTGAAGGGACCGACGCCGCGTCGGAGACCCGGAGGATACGCATGGCCGGGGACACTCCCCACGACGCGAGCGCTCCCTCGCCCGCGTCGAACACGCCGGACAAGCCCACCCACGCCACGGGTCCGGACTCCCACATCCCGGGCGGCCAGGCCGTCAAGCATGGCGGCTTCTGGGCCCTGACCATTGGCGCGATCGGCGTGGTGTTCGGCGACATCGGCACCAGCCCGCTCTACGCGCTGCGTGAGGCGATCGACCATGCACGCACTGGCGTCGGCGGCGACCTGGCCGTTATCGGCGTCGTGTCGCTAGCGTTTTGGGCGCTGATGGTGGTGGTGACGTTCAAATACGTCTTCTTCCTGATGCGCGCCGACAATAAGGGCGAGGGCGGTACCCTGTCGCTGATGGCGCTGGCCCAGTTCGCGGTCGGTCGGCGTAGCGCCTGGATCTTCATCCTCGGCGTTTGCGGCGCGGCCCTGTTCTATGGCGACGGCATCATCACGCCCGCCATCTCGGTCCTGTCCGCCGTCGAAGGGCTGCAGGACGCGCCGGGTCTGGCTGGGCGGCTGGATTCCTTCATCGTGCCGATCTCGGCCGGCATCCTGATCGCCCTTTTCCTGGTCCAGTCGCGCGGCACGGCCAGCCTGGCTAAGTATTTCGGCCCGATCACCGCCATCTGGTTCCTGAGCCTGGGGGCGCTCGGCCTGTATCATATCTTCGACGACGTCAGCGTGCTGCGGGCCCTGTCGCCCCACTACGGAATCCAACTGCTGTTCAACGACGGCTTCCTGGGCTTCGTGATCCTGGGCAGCGTCTTCCTGGCCGTCACGGGGGCCGAGGCCCTGTATGCCGACATGGGCCATTTCGGAAAGGCGCCGATCCGCATGGGCTGGCTGGCCTTCGTCCTGCCGTGCCTGACGCTAAACTACCTGGGCCAAGGAGCCCTAATCCTGGACAATCCGGCCGCGTCCGAGAACCCGTTCTGGAACATGGTGCCGCAGTTCGCCTATTGGCCGATGCTGATCCTGGCGACCGCCGCGACCGTCATCGCCTCACAGGCGGTGATCACCGGCGCCTTCTCGGTGACGCAGCAGGCGGTGCAGCTGGGCCTTCTGCCGCGCATCGACATCAAGAACACGTCCGAAACCCAGGCCGGTCAGATCTTCGTGCCGGCGGTCAACACCTTCCTGATGATCGGGGTGCTGGTGCTGCTGGTCGTGTTCCAGAGCTCGCATAACCTGACCGCCGCCTATGGCGTGGCGGTGACGGGCACCATGCTGGTCAATACGCTGATGGCCTATTCGGTCATTCGCAAGGGCTGGAAGTGGCCGATGTGGGCGGTGGCGGGGACCCTTATTCCGTTCGCCTTCATCGACAGCGTCTTCCTGACCTCCAACCTGCTGAAGATTCCGGACGGGGCGTGGATGCCGCTGGTGCTGGGCGCCCTGTTGGTCGTCGTGATGTGGACCTGGGTGCGGGGGACGCAGATTCTGACGACCAAGACGCGCAAGGACAGCCTGCCGCTGAACGATCTGATCGAGATGCTTCAGGCCCGTCCGCCGCACCGTGCGCCGGGCATGGCCATCTTCCTGACCTCGGATCCCGATGTCGCCCCGGTCGCCCTGATGCACAATCTCAAGCACAACAAGGTGCTGCACGAGAAGAACGTCATCCTGACCGTGCGCACCTCCGAGCGCCCGCGCGTCAAGGAGGCCGACCGGGTGCGGATGGAGCCGATCAACGACGACTTCAAGAAGGTCACGGTCACCTACGGCTTCATGGAGACGCCGAACGTGCCGCGCGCGTTGGGCCTGTGCCGCAAACAGGGGCTGAAGTTCGACATCATGTCGACCAGTTTCTTCCTGGGCCGACGTTCTCTGATCCCGTCGGCGCGTCAGGGCATGCCGCTGTGGCAGGACAAGCTGTTCATCTTCCTGATGCGCAACGCCGCCAATCCGACGGACTTCTTCCACATCCCGCCCGGCCGCGTGGTCGAACTGGGTGCGCAGGTGGCGGTATGAGCACGGAGGGACGGGGCGGGCAGAGCTCGCAGGCGCGCGGCCGTCGCATGGCCACCAAGGGCCGCCCGCGCCCGGCCTCGGCCGAGGCCGATCAAGGTCCGTCGCAGGACGACATCGGCGTGGAGGCCCGCGTCGTCGCCGGCATCCTGCTGAACGCCGCGCTGGAGAAGCGCAACGGGCTGGACGAAGCCCTGTCTCAGCCCGCCGCACGCGCGCTGGAGCCGGTGGACCGCGCCTTCGCCCGCGCCGTGGCCATGGCGGCCCTGCGTCGCCTTGGTGAGATCGACCAGATTCTGGATCGCCGCCTGAAGAAGTCTCCGCCCGAGGCCGTGCGCACCCTGATGCGCGTCGCCCTGGCCCAGACTCTGGTGCTGGAAACGCCCGCTTTCGCCGCCGTCTCGACGGCGGTGAAACTGGCCGAGCGCGATCCCAAGACCCGACCCTACAAGAATCTGGTCAATGCGGTGCTGCGCGGGGTTGGGCGCGAAGGTCCCGGCCTGACGACGGCCGAAAGCAATCTGCCGGACTGGATCGCGGCCCGCTGGAAGGCGACCTATGGCGAGGCCGCCCTAGCGGGTCTGGCCTTGGCCGCGCGCGAAGAACCCGCGACCGATCTCAGCCTGAAGCCGGGCGTGGATCCCGCCGCCGTGGCTGCCGCTGTCGATGGCGAGGTGCTGACCGGCGGTACGGTCCGCACCGGCCGTCGCGGCGATGTGGCCGGATGGCCCGGTTTCGAGGATGGCGACTGGTGGGTGCAGGACGCGGCCGCCGCCGTGCCCGGCCGGCTGCTGAATGTGAAGCCCAGCGAGACGGCGCTCGACATGTGCGCCGCGCCTGGAGGCAAGACGCTGCAACTGGCGGCGGCCGGCGCCACGGTCGTCGCGCTCGACCGTTCGGCCCCGCGTCTGAAACGCCTGACGCAGAATCTTGAGCGGACCGGCCTGACCGCCGAGGTGGTCGCCGTTCCGGCCGAGGACTGGGAGGACGCCCGCACCTTCGACGCCGTCCTGCTGGACGCGCCCTGCACCGCGACGGGCACCTTCCGCCGCAACCCCGAAGTCCTGCGCGCCACCAAACCGGCAGAGGTCGCCAAATTGGCGGACGTCCAGCACCGCCTGCTCGACGCCGCCGCCGAGCGCGTGAAGCCGGGCGGCCGTCTGGTCTATTGCACCTGCTCGCTGGAGCGCGAGGAGGGCGAGACCCAGATCATCGCCTTCCTGCGCCGCAACCCCGCCTTCCGCACCGTCGCCGCCGATCCGGCCGCCGTCGGCGCTCCGCCGGAGGCGCTGACGCCCGAAGGCTGGCTGCGCATCCTGCCCTCCATGTGGGCCGGACACGGCGGACTGGACGGCTTCTTCGCGGCCAGGCTGGAACGGGTGTCCTGAGCAGGAGCGCCTTGCTCCTGCCCGCAACCCGCCTTATCCGGAAGGCCATGGCCGTTACCCCTCTGATCTGCCCGTCGATCCTCGCCAGCGATTTTGCGCGGCTGGGTGAAGAAGTCCGCGCGCTTGAGGCGGCGGGCGCCGACTGGATCCACGTCGACGTGATGGACGGGCATTTCGTGCCAAACATCACGCTTGGCCCCGACATCGTGAAGGCGATCCGACCGCACACGACCCTGCCGTTCGACGTGCACCTGATGGTCGCGCCGGTGGATCCGTGGCTGGAGGCGTTCCGCGAGGCGGGCGCCGACGTCCTGACCGTTCACCCTGAAAGCGGTCCGCACCTGCACCGCACCCTGGGTCGCATTCGTCAGTTGGGCGCCAAGGCTGGCATCGTGTTCAATCCGGCGACGCCGCTGTCGATCCTGGAAGAGGTGGTCGATCTGGTCGATCTGGTGCTGATCATGTCGGTCAATCCGGGCTTTGGCGGTCAGAAGTTCATCGACAGTTCGCTGAAGAAGATCGCGGGCGCGCGGGCCATTCTCGACCGCGCCGGTTCGTCGGCTCACCTCCAGGTGGACGGCGGCGTGACCTCCGCCAACGCCGCAGCCTGCGTCGCCGCCGGCGCCGATGCGCTGGTCGCCGGCTCGTTCGTGCTCAAGGGCGATTACGCGGCCAATATCGCCGCCCTGAAAGCCGCGCCGGCTGGTCCGAGCCTCTCGTGAGCCCGCTCGGCCCCTTCGCCCCGCGGGGGCAGGAAACGACGCTGGACGTCGCCTCGGGTCAGATCCCCGGCCTGCCTGGCGCCCCGGTGCGCACGCCGGTGCGGTCGGGCGACACGATCGCAGGCCCGGGCCTGTGGCCCGCCATCGCCGGACGGTTGGCGACGCGGCAGCTGTGGATCGAGCTTTACGGCCTGCCCGGCTACGGCCTGACGCTGGGGGCGCCGCTGGTTGGGGGCAAGGTGACGGCGTTCGCCGCCACGCCGCGCGATTTCCGCCCTCATGATCCGGCGCCGGGGCGCAATGTCCTGGCCGGGCGTTTCATGTTGGCGGGCGCCTCGATGGAGGTCGAACCGCCGTCCGATCCGTGGAACCGGCCCAGTCCCTCGCGGCCATTCGCGGTCGAGCTTCACGCCTTCGCCTGGTTGCCGGGCCTGATGGCACAAGGCGACCGTGGCGCGCGCGAGGCGCTGCGTCTGACCTTGGCCTGGGCCGACGCCTTTGCACGGTGGTCGCCCTTCGCGTGGGGACCGGAAATCCTGGCCCGGCGGGTCGTCAATCTGGCGTGCGGCGCACGGCGGATGGGCGCCGTCGCGACCGAGGCCGAGCGGCTGAAACTGGCCGATAGTCTGGCGCGCCAGACCCGACAGCTGCTGCGTCCGCCCGGCGGTCTGGCCAGCCGGGCCGAGCGGTTGACGGCGGCGGCCATCGGCGGCTGCGTGCTGGCCGGGGCGCCAGGGCAGACCTTGCGCCGCCGCGCGTTGTCGCGTCTGGACGGCGCCCTGAAGACCACGGTGCAGGCCGATGGCGGACACGCCTCGCGCAGTCCCGAGGCGGGGCTTGAGCTGCTGCTTGACCTGTTGACACTGGACGACGCCCTGTCGCAACTGTCCGAACCGACGCCGGAGAGCATCTCGGCCGCGATCGCCCGGCTGACGCAGGGCCTGCGCCCGCTGACCTTGCCCGATGGTCGTTTGGCCAGCTTCCAGGGCGGCGGTCCCTCCACCATTGAACGCGTCGCGGCCGCCCGCGCCCACGACGACGAAGCGATGGCCAGGAGCGACGACACGCCTCCAGCGATCGGTTCGGTCGCCGGCCTGACGCGCATCGTCAGCCCCCTGCTCACCATCATCGCCGACACCGCCCCGCCGGCGCGCGACGCCTGGGGGGCGGCCGCCTGCGCCCAGCCGCTGACGCTGGAGATCGCCTGCGGCAAGGATCGTCTGGTGACCGGCTCGGGGTGGACGCCGGCCTCGACCGACCGCCAGGCCCTGCGGCTGACGCCGGCCCATTCGACCCTGACCTTGGGCGAGCGATCGCTGAACGAACCGCTGGGCGGCTGGAAGGGTGAGCTCTTGGGCCCGCGCCTGGTCGGACCGCCGATCCATGTGACCACCGACCTGCGCGACGGCGACGGCGCCGTCTGGCTGGAGATGGAACACGACGGCTGGAATGAGTTGTTCGGCCTGAACCATCAGCGCCGGCTTTATCTGGACCAGCGCTTGGACGAGTTGCGGGCCGAAGAGAAGCTTTTCCCCACGCCAGGCCGCAAGGAGATGGTGCGCCAGATTGCGGCCCCCTACGCCATCCGCTTCCATCTGGAGCCGGGAGTGCAGGCCTCTCTGGCGCGCGACCGGCGGTCGATCCTGCTGCGCGGCGCCTCGGGCCGGGGCTGGTGGTTCAGGACCGACGGACCGGACGTGGCCATCGAGCCCAGCGTCCATATCGACGCCGGCCTGACCCGCCGCTCCCTTCAGATCGTGGTGCGCGGCTCGGCCCGCACCGACAGCGAGACCAAGATTCGCTGGAAGCTGAGCCCGGCTGGCGCAAGCGGCGAACCGGGCTGATGTCGCGCCGTAAGGTCAATCTCGTCGATCTTATTGCGGTGCGGCCGATTGTGAATCCCACCCGGATCACCTCATTCAAACTGGTCGGCGATGTGGCGAGCTTCGCCCTTCAAGGCGCGTCGTGGTGGGGCGAGAATCAAGCGAACATCAACGGCAAGATCGAGTTTCGCTTCGAGGGTGTGACCTCCGGTTCGATCGACCTTTGGGCGCTTTCCGACCCCGAGTGGGACGAGGCGCTAGACACGTTCCATATGGAGCGTACATCGGACCTCCCTTGGGCCCAGCCGTCAACTGTTTCGATCTTTTGTAATGGATCGATCCCACGACCGCTGGACGTTTATACTTGCGTTCAGAACTATCTTCTCGACGTCAAAGCGTTGCGCTCGCCTTCGGACATTTTGAATGGCGGCGACAGGCTGTCGTGGTTTCTGGAAGTGGCTCGTTCGCCTGTGCACCAACTGGCCGTAGCGCCGCCAGCTATTGCCGACTTGATCATCGGCGAACTAAACGATCAGGGCGTGCCGCACACTGTAACTTTCCCTCCGGGTAGTGGGATTGCGCCGATCTTAGTCCGTATCGGTGATCACGGCTTTTTCTGCGAGCGGGCGACGGCTGAATTCGATCCAGACTGACGAATTGCGCCGCCCCAAACTGTCTCGCAAAAGCTGACGCAGCGTGTCGATGGTGCTAGATGGCGCGCCATCCTCCCCTGCCATCACGGACGCCGCCCATGCCCGCCGCTCCCGACTTTCCGCCCGCCCCTGACCGGGTCAAGCCGCAACGCGCCCTGATCTCTCTGTCCGACAAGGCCGGGCTGGAGGACGCGGCGCGCACCCTGCACGATCTGGGCGTCGAACTGGTCTCGACCGGCGGTACGCGCGCGGCGATCGAGAAGCTGGGTCTTCCGGTCAAGGACGTGGCCGATCTGACGGGCTTCCCCGAGATGATGGACGGCCGGGTCAAGACCCTGCACCCCATCGTTCACGGCGGCCTTTTGGGCGTGCGTGACGCCGCCGACCATGCCCAGGCCATGACGGACCACGGCATCGGCGCCATCGATATCGTCTGGATCGACCTTTATCCGTTCGAGAGCACCGTCGCGGCGGGCGGCGCGTTCGAGGCGGCGGTCGAGAATATCGACATCGGCGGCCCGGCCATGATCCGCTCGGGCTCCAAGAACCACGGCTATGTCACCGTCGCCGTCGACGGCGAGAGCATCGGCCTGATCCTTGAGGCGCTGAAGGCCGAAGGCTCGACCGATCTGGCCCTGCGCAAACGCCTGGCCGCCCGCGCCTTCGCCCGCACCGCCGCCTATGACGCCGCTGTCTCCGGCTGGTTCGCCGGTCAAATCGAGGATGCCGCGCCGGCCCGCAAGTCCATCGCGGGCGCCCTGGCCCAGACCCTACGCTATGGCGAGAACCCGCATCAAACGGGCGCCTTCTACCGCACCGGCGAGCGCCGTCCGGGCGTGGCCTATGCCGAACAGGTCCAGGGCAAGGAACTGGGGTACAACAATATCGCCGACGCCGACGCCGCCTATGAGTTGGTCGCCGAGTTCGAACAGCCTGCCGTGGTCATCGTCAAACACGCCAACCCGTGCGGCGTGGCCGTGGGAGGTGATCTGTCCGAAGCCTACGCCCGCGCGCTGGAATGCGACGCCGTCTCGGCCTTCGGCGGCGTGATCGCGGTCAACCGTCCGCTTACGGCTGAGGACGCTCGCGCCATCACCGGCATCTTCACCGAGGTCGTCATCGCCCCTGGGGCCGACGACGAAGCCAAGGCCGTCTTCGCCGCCAAGAAGAATCTGCGGCTGCTGATCACCGACGGCCTGCCCGACCCCCACGGCGCGGGAGAGGTATTCCGGTCGGTCGCCGGCGGCTTCCTGGTCCAGAGCCGCGACCGGTCGCTGATCAAGCCGTCGGACCTGAAGATTGTCACCAAGCGCCAGCCGACCCCGACCGAGATCCAGGACATGCTGTTCGCCTTCACCGTGGCCAAACACGTCAAGTCCAACGCCATCGTCTATGCCAAGGACGGCCAGACCGCCGGCATCGGCGCCGGCCAGATGAACCGTCGCGACAGCGCCCGCATCGCCGCCATCCGCGCCAAGGAGGCGGGTGAAGCCAAGGGGCTGACGCAGTCGCTGGCCGAGGGGTCGGCCTGCGCCTCGGAAGCCTTTTTCCCCTTCGCCGACGGCCTCCTGGAAGCGGTCGCGGCCGGGGCCACGGCGGTGATCCAGCCGGGCGGCTCCATGCGCGACGCCGAAGTCATCGCCGCCGCCGACGAGAAGGGGATCGCCATGGCCTTCACCGGCGTTCGGGTCTTCCGGCACTGATGCTGGAAAGAAAGGCGCTAACGCTCGACGCGCGGCGTCTCGCTGCTTGAGCGCCCTTCTTCCCGTTTTAAATCGCGCCTTAACGTGACTGGACGGCTGTCTTCGGCCGTGATGCTCTGACGCCTTTACTGCGTTGGAGCGTCCCATGACCGTGCTGATCCGCCCCGAAGGCCAGACCGCCGATGACCTCAAGCTGAGCCGTCGAACTCTGGGCGCCTTGGGGGGCTTGCTGTTTTCCGGCTATGCGGTCGCGGCCCTGGCCAAGGAAGCCAAGCCCATCACGACCGACGCCGAAGGCCTGTCCACCGAGACCGTGACCTATGCCGCGCCGGACGGGTTCCAGCTTCCGGCCTATGTCGCCCGGCCGGCGGGCGACGGGCCTTTTCCGGTGGTCGTGGTGGTCTCCGAGATCTTCGGCGTCCACGAATATATCCGCGACATTTGCCGCCGTTTGGCCAAGCAGGGATACGCCGCCATTGCGCCGGCCTTCTTCGTCCGAGTCGAGGATCCCGCGCCGCTGTCGGACATGCAGCGGATCATGCAGATCGTCGGGGCGGCGAACTATGAGCAGGTGATGGGCGACCTGTCGGCGACGCTGGAATGGGCCAGCCAGCAGTCGTGGTCCAGGGACGGCAAGGTCGGCATCACTGGCTACTGCTGGGGCGGCAAGGTGGTGTGGCAGGCGGCGGCCCGCTTCGCCGCCATCGGCGCAGGCGTGGCCTGGTACGGCCGCTTGGCGCCCGCCGCAGACGCCACGCCGGTTCAGATCTCATCGGGCCAACCCTGGCCGGTCGACATCGCCGACGATCTCAAGGCGCCGATGCTCGGCCTGTACGGCGGCAAGGATCAGGGCATCCCGTTGGCCAGCGTCGAACGGATGCGCGAGGCCCTTGGGCGCGCCGGCCAGACCGGAAGCCAGATCGTCGTCTATCCTGACGCCCAGCACGGCTTCCACGCCGACTATCGCGCCAGCTACTCGGAAGCGGACGCCAAGGACGGCTGGTCCAAGCTGCTGGAGACGTTCGATAAAGCGTTACAGAATTAGGACGTTAATGGTGCGAAGGCTGCGGGAAGCAGCCTCGAGTATGGGAGGGTAGGCGTGAACGGATTGAAGCTTCGCGGAGCGGTGGTCCTGGGTCTGGGGCTGCTGTTTTTACCGCTGGCCGGTTGCGGCGGCGGTGGTGGAGGCGGCGGCGGCACAATCACGCCTCCCGTTCCCCCGCCCTCCCCGCCCCCGCCTCCGCCCCCACCACCACCGCCTCCGCCTCCTTCGGTCACGTCGAGCGAGTATCTGCGGAACTACGGCCTGGCCAATATGAAGGTCCAATCCGCCTGGCAGGCCGGGGCGACCGGAGCCGGCGTCACCGTCGCCGTCGTCGACTCCGGCATCGCCAACACCCTGCCCGAGTTGGAGGGGCGTATTTCCAGCGCGTCGACCGACGTGGTTGTGGGACGCAACACACCCTATGTGGCGTCAAGCAGCCACGGCACGCGGGTGTCGGGCGTGATCGCGTCGAACTTCAACGGGTTTGGTACGATCGGGGTGGCGTACAATTCGACCATCCTGTCGATCCGCACCGACATCTCCGACTGCACGGACAAGAACACGGACGTCTGTTTCAGCAGTTCGGATCTGGTGCGCGCGCTGGACTACGCCGTCGCCAATGGCGTCAAGATCATCAACATGTCGCTGGGCGGCGATGGGCGGCTGGGCTCGGCATTCGAGGCGGCGCTGCTGCGCGCGGTCAATTCGGGAGCCGTGATCGTGGCTTCGTCGGGCAATGACGGAAACGCCAATCCGGGCTGGCCCGCGCGTTACGCTATCGACCCCCGGTTCGCCGGCAGCGTCATCGCGGTCGGATCGCACGGCGCGACAGATGCGATGTCCAGCTTCTCGAACCGGGCAGGGGATACGGCTGTCGGCTATATCTCGGCCCCAGGCGAAAAAGTAGTCACCGGCTGTGAAGGCACGTCGTGCAGGGAGGTCAGCGGCACGTCCTTCTCGGCCCCGCATGTGTCCGGTGCGCTCGCTTTGCTGATGCAGGCCTTCCCCAATCTGACGGCGCGCGCGGCGCTGGATATCTTGCTGACGACCGCACGCGACGGCGGGGATCCCGGCACGGACATCGTTTATGGGCGCGGTCTGCTGGACATGGCCGGCGCGTTCAGACCGGTCGGAACGACCTCGACGCCGATGGCGGACGGAAGCTCCATCGTCAGCATCAGCGAACCGGGCAACTTCGTCGGCGCGGCGTTCGGGGACGCTTTCGGCCGACAGACGGCGCTGAACACGGTGCTCTACGACGCCTACGATCGGATGTTCGCCGTCCAACTGGGCGGCGCCTATCCGACTGCGCCGAGCCGATCCTATCAGGCGGCGCCGTTCGAGCAGAACACGACGGCGACAACCAGCCTGGCTCTGCCGGACGGCGGGCGGTTGAACCTGATCGCGGCCCAGCCCAGCGCGCGACCTGACCCGATCGCGCCTCGTCACGATCTGTATGATGCGCCCTGGATGGGGGATGAGCCGCGTCAGGAGGCGATGCTTGACGTCTCCACAGGCCGTATGAACTTTTCGGTCTGGCAAGGAAAGGGCGGGGCGACATCGCCGTTCAACGGTGCGGCGGGCGACGCTTTCGCCGCCCTGGCCCAGGCCGATCGCGCCGTCCGCGGATCCATGCGGTTCGGCCCGGTGACGGTCTCGGGCGAGAGCGGCGGCGGCGATCGCCGGATGCCGCTGCGTCGCGTGGAGCAGGACGCCTCAACCTATAGCCGCGCGGCGATCGGATGGCGCGGAGCGGAGGGCGGTGTGTCGTTCAGCGTCGGCGCTCTCGATGAACGTCTCGGGCCCTTGGGCGCCTTCCTGCCGGGCGGGTCTGACTTCGCCCTGCCATCACGGACCAGCTTCTATGCCCTGGGCGGCGATTGGACCCTACGGCCGGGCCTGCGCCTGATCGGGGAGGCGGGGATGGGGTCGACCCGGATCGAGGGTCGGTTCCTGTCGATGGATCAGGCGGCGATCAGTTCGAACTGGCGGCTGGGCCTGCTGACGGGCTGTTCGATGATCTGCGACCGGATCAGCTTCACCCTGGCTCAGCCGCTCAGGATCGAGCGCGGAACCTTCTCGGCCATGCTGGCGGACGTGCCGGTCGAATATTTCGATCCGCTGACCTATTCGCGCCGCAGCTTCTCGGCGACGCCCAGCGGCCGCCAGATCGACTTCATCGTCGGCGGCGAACGTCGGCTGTGGGATGGGTCCAGCATGACACTGCAAGCGGTCGCCAGCCGCGAGCCGCGCCATGTCGCAGAAGCGCCGCCGGAGTTCGCCTTGATCGGAGCCTGGCGGCGTCAGTTCTGAGCGACGCCGCCTGACGACTGCGGATCAGGCCTTGCCGTCGAAGGTGTGAGTCTCGGCGGGGGGGGCGGCGCCATAGGGGTTCGGGGCTTGCGCTCCGGACCCCTTGGCGGCGACGACCACCATGGCGGGGCGGACGGTGCGGCCGAACAGTTCAAAACCGGACTGCATGGTCTGGATCACCGATCCGCCGGGCACGGTCTCGGACGGCTGTTCCATCATCGCCTGGTGCAGATGCGGGTTGAAGGTCTCGCCGGCCTCGGGCGCGACGCGCTTCAGGCCGTTGGCGTCGAAGGCTTGCAGCAGCGCCTTCTGCGTCAGCTCCAACCCGGTCACCAGACCAGCGGTCGCGCCCTCGGCGTCCTTGGGCGCAGCCATCAGGGCGCGTTCCAGATTGTCGGCGACGCTCAGCAGGTCCTTGGCGAAGCGCTGGATGGCGAAGGCGCGGGCGTCGTTCTGCTGCGTCTCCGAACGGCGCTTCAGATTCTCCATCTCGGCGGCGACGCGCAGGGCGCGGTCCTTCCATTCGTCACGCTCGGCGATCACGGCGTCCAGCGGCGCCAAATCGTCTGACGGATGGGCGTCCAGGCCGTGTTCGGCGTTGGTTTCGGCCATGTCGGCGTCCACGGCGTTTAGTTCGTCGTTAAGGGGCTTGTCGCTCACTTGTCGTTCCCGTCCAGCATCCGGCCCAGCACCCGGGCGGTATAGTCCACCAACGGAATGACACGGGCGTAGTTCAGTCTTGCGGGGCCTATCACGCCGATGGCGCCCAGAACCCGCTGTCGGCCGCTCATATAGGGCGCCGCGATCACGGCGGAACCCGAAAGTGAAAACAACCGTGTCTCCGCGCCGATGAAAATGCGCACCCCCTGCGCCGCATCGACGCCGTCCAGCAGGCCGATCAGCTGTTCCTTCTGCTCCAGATCATCGAAAAGGACGCGGACTCGCTCCAGATCGGCCAGGCCTTCCCGGTCCTGAAGGAGGTTGGCGCGACCCCGCACGATCAGGGCGCGCTCGCGATCCTGCCCGCCGGACCAGGCGGCGAATCCGTCCTCGACCAGGCGAGCGGCGGTCTGGTCCAGTTCACGCCGTGCGATTTCCAGCTCTTGCGTCATCTCGCGCCGGGCGTCGGCGAAGGGGCGGCCGCGCAGGCGGGCGTTCAGGAAGTTGGAGGCCTCGACCAGGGTCGAAGGCGTGACGCCGGCCGACAGGGTCATGATGCGGTTTTCGACCGTGCCGTCGTCAGCGACGATGACGGCCAGCGCCTGATCTCCGCCCAAGGCGACGAACTCGACATGTTTGACGCCGGAATCCCGCACCGGGCTTGAGACGACGCCCGCGCCGCCGGCCAGGCCCGACAGCAGGTTCGAGGCCTCATCCAGCGCCGCCTCGAAGTTCCGGCCGCGCCCGGCGAGCCGCCCGTCGATCTCGCGACGCTCTTCCTTGGTCAGGTCGCCGACTTCTAGCAGGCCGTCGACGAACAGGCGCAGGCCCGCGTGGGTGGGGATGCGCCCGGCCGAGGTGTGGGGCGCCGCCAGCAGGCCTGCAAGGGTCAGATCCTGCATGGTGTTGCGGATCGAGGCAGGCGACAGGGCAATGCCGCCCAGCGACAGCGTCCGCGACCCGACCGGCTCGCCGGTCTCCAGATAGCTTTCCACGATGCGACGGAAGATGTCGCGCGCCCGCGCATCCAGCCCCGCCAGACCCACGAGGGACTGGCCGGCGTCGAACGGCGGGTTTTTCGGGGCATACAGGCTCACGGTTTCAGGATAAGCACCGCCGCCACAGCTTCCAAGGTCAGACTTCCAAGGATCCCTCCCATGCGCCATTCGCAACGCACCGACGATCAACTGCGTCCCGTGACCATCGAGACCGGCGTCAACCGGTATGCTGAGGGCTCGTGCCTGATCACCTTCGGCAACACCAAGGTGCTGGTGACCGCCTCGATCGAGGACAAG
Source organism: Brevundimonas fontaquae (assembly GCF_017086445.1). Classification (NCBI taxonomy): domain Bacteria; kingdom Pseudomonadati; phylum Pseudomonadota; class Alphaproteobacteria; order Caulobacterales; family Caulobacteraceae; genus Brevundimonas; species Brevundimonas fontaquae. Next base: position 498,129 of record NZ_CP070968.1, read on the forward strand.
GTGCCGGGCTGGATGCGCAACTCGGGTCAGGGTTGGGTGACGGCCGAATACGGCATGCTGCCGCGCGCCACCCACACGCGCGGCCGTCGTGAAGCCGCTGCCGGCAAACAGTCGGGCCGCACGCAAGAGATCCAGCGATTGATCGGTCGCTCCCTGCGCGCCGTGGTGGACCTGAAGGCGCTTGGCGAACGTCAGGTGCTGATCGACTGCGACGTCATCCAGGCCGACGGCGGCACCCGCACGGCGTCGATCACCGGCGCCTGGGTCGCCATGAGTCTGGCCCTGAACTATCTGCGCGACGAGGGCGTGCTGAAGGTCGATCCGATCACGGACCAGGTGGCGGCGGTGTCGTGCGGCGTCTGCGACGGCGTGCCGGTGCTGGATCTGGATTACGAAGAGGATTCCGAGGCCGAGGCGGATTCGAACTTTGTCCTGACCGGCTCGGGCCAGATCGTCGAGGTCCAAGCCACCGGCGAGAAACGCGGCTTCTCGCGCGCCGAGTTCGACCGGCTCTTCTCACTGGCCGAGATCGGCTGCACCGAACTGTTCGCCCTGCAGAAGGCGGCCCTGGCGGCGATGAAGCGATAAGGGGGTTTCACCTCGGGGCGCGGCCGGGCATCCTAACCGTCTCGGTTCTGATCGGAGATTAAGCCCATGCGTCGATCTCAATGGCTTTCGCTCGCCGCCTGCGCCGTGCTGGTCGCGGCATGTCAGCCTTCCGGATCGGGCGAGACGCCGGCTTCAGACAATGCGGCGTCGAACACCGCAGTGATCGACGCCGTTCCGCTGCAATCCGAAACCGCTGCGCCGGCTGAGGCGCCCAAACCGGCTGCGCCGACCAAGGAAACGCCCAAGCCCGCCGATGACCCTCAGGCCCGCATCCCTGAAGGACCGGACATGGCTCCGCAGCCCGTCCCGATCAGTGAAGTCCCCTGCCGCGAAGCCATCGGCGCCGCCGCCTCGGCCCGGCTGGTCGAGCGCTGCAGCCAGGTCAGCCCGGCGACCCGCCCGCCCTGCAACGCCGCCAACCCCTGCGACCTCATCCAGGGGGAGATCGACCGGTCCTGCAAACTGTGGGAACGCGACGGCGACCCGCCGGCGGCATGCAAGCCCTAGGCTGAGCGCACCGCGCCCGCCACATCGGCCACCACCCGCTTGACCAGCGCCTCGTCGTCGCCCTCGGCCATGACGCGGATCAGTTTTTCCGTGCCCGATGGCCGCACCAGCAGCCGTCCCTGACCGCTCAGGGCCGCTTCGGCCTCGGCGATGGCGGCCTTGACCGCGTCGGTCTCCAGCGGCTTGTCGGCGGAGAAGCGGACGTTCTCCAGCTTTTGCGGCACGGGCTCGAACTGACGAGCCAGTTCGCTCATCGGCTTGCCGGATTCGACCAGGACGGCCAGCACCTGCAGCGCCGCCATCAGGCCGTCGCCGGTCGTGGCGTGGTCGTGCAGGATGATGTGGCCCGACTGTTCGCCGCCGATGTTGAAGCCGCCTTCGCGCATCCTTTCCATGACATAGCGGTCGCCGACCTTGGTCCGCTCCAGCGTCAGGCCTTCGGACTTGAGTTTGCGCTCCAGCCCCAGGTTGGACATGACGGTTGCCACCACGCCGTCGCCGGTCAGGAGGCCGCGTCTGGCCCAGTCCAGCCCGACCAAGGCCATGATCTGATCGCCGTCCACGACCCGACCCGTCTCGTCGCAGATGATCAGTCGGTCGGCGTCGCCGTCCAGGGCGATGCCGATGTCGGCGCGGTAGCGTTTGACGGCATCGGCCAGGGTCGCGGGATGGGTCGAGCCGCACTCGGCGTTGATGTTTGTCCCGTTGGGGGTCACGCCCACGGGGAAGACCTCTGCGCCCAGTTCGAACAGGGTGGTGGGCGCGACCTTGTAGCCGGCGCCGTTGGCGCAATCGACGGCGATACGCAGCCCTTGCAGCGTCAACCGTTTGGGGAAGGCCTGTTTGGCGATCTCGATATAGCGGGCCTGGGCGTCGTCGATGCGTTTGACCCGGCCCAGCTTGTGCGACGGCGCCAGGCCCTGGTCGAGACCCTGGTCCATCATGGCCTCGATCTTCAGCTCGATCTCGTCCGACAGCTTGTAGCCGTCCGGCCCGAACAGCTTGATCCCGTTGTCGGCATAGTCGTTGTGCGAGGCCGAGATCATGACCCCCAGGTCGGCGCGCATCGACCGGGTCAGCATGGCCACGCCCGGCGTCGGCACGGGTCCGAAGGTGCGTACGTCCATTCCGACCGAAGCGAAACCGGCGACCAAGGCCGGCTCGATCGTATAGCCTGACAGGCGGGTGTCCTTGCCGATCACCACCAGATGGCGTCGATCATCGTCGGTGCGGAACAGTTTTCCGGCGGCCAGACCCACGCGCAGCGCGACCTCGGCCGTCATCGGATAGGTGTTGGCGCGGCCGCGAATGCCGTCGGTGCCGAAATATTTTCTGTCGCCCAAGGTGCGGTCCTTTGTTTCGGGTAACGTTCCGAAACCCCTTTTTTGATGCGGCCCGCCTTAAGATTGCATAGACGGCCGATGGGGCTTGATGTGTGGCTTAGCCCCGGATCGCCGTCAGTGCAAAGCGGCGCCCTTTTCCTGACTTCTCGGAGCCTTCGCTCATGTGCGGCATCATCGGCGTCACCGGCAATGGTCCTGTCGTTCCCCGGCTGATCGACAGCCTGAAACGGCTGGAGTACCGCGGCTATGATTCCGCAGGCGTCGCCGCCGTTGTGGACGGCTCGGTCGAGCGCCGCCGCGCCAAAGGAAAGATCCGCAATCTGGAAGCCGTCCTGGCCGAGGAGCCGATGACGGCGACGGTCGGCATCGGCCATACGCGCTGGGCCACGCACGGCGCGCCGACGACGGAGAACGCCCACCCGCACAAGGCCGGTCGCGTTACCCTGGTCCACAACGGCATCATCGAAAACTTCGCCGAGCTGAAGGCCGAGTTGGCGGCCGACGGCCATGTCTTCGAAAGCCAGACCGACACCGAGGTCATCGCCCACCTGCTGGATGCCGAACTGAACACGGGCCGCAGCCCCCTGGAGGCGTTCAAGACCACTCTGGATCGCCTGACCGGCGCCTATGCGCTGGCGGTGCTGATCGACGGGACGGACGACCTGATCCTGGGCGCGCGACGCGGCAGCCCCTTGGTGGTCGGCTGGGGCGAGGACGAAATGTATCTGGGCTCGGACGCGCTGGCCGTCGGTCCGTTCACGCAGAAGATTTCCTATCTGGAAGAGGGCGATTACGTCGCCATGACCAAGGCCGGCGCCCAGATGTTCGACGTGGCGGGCAAGCCGGTCGAACGCGCCATCGTCCAGGTCTCGGCCTCATCGGCCATGGTCGAGAAGGGCGAATATCGCCACTTCATGGAGAAGGAAATCCATGAACAGCCCGACAGCGTCCAGCACACCCTGTCGGAATATCTCGACCTGGTGACCGGCAAGGCCAAGACCAATCCCGTCGACTTCGCCGCCATCGACCGCATACAGATCGTCGCCTGCGGCACCGCCTTCTACGCCGGCCAGATCGGTCGTTATGCGTTCGAGAAGCTGGCCGGCCTGCCCTGCGACGTCGAGATCGCGTCTGAGTTCCGCTATCGCTCGCCGGCCGTCTCGAAATCCACCCTCGCCGTCGCCGTCAGTCAGTCCGGCGAAACGGCCGACACCCTGGCCAGCTTGACCTGGTGCAAGGCGCAAGGGTTGCAGACCGCCGCCGTCGTCAATGTTCATTCGTCCTCGATGGCGCGCGAAGCGGCCGTCCTGTGGCCCACCCATGCCGGACCGGAGATCGGCGTCGCCTCGACCAAGGCCTTCACAGCTCAGGTCGCGGCTCTCCTGGCCCTGGCCGTGGCGGCGGGCGTGGCGCGCGGCCGGATCGATGCGGCTCAGGAGGCCGAACTCGTCAAGGCCCTGTTCGAAAGCCCTCGCCTGATCGCCGAAGCCCTGACGATGGGCGACAGCATCCGCGCCGTGACCCACGACCTGTCAAAGGCCGACGATGTCCTTTTCCTGGGCCGGGGCGCCATGTTCCCGCTAGCGATGGAGGGCGCGCTGAAGCTGAAGGAGATCAGCTATATCCACGCCGAGGGCTATGCCGCTGGCGAGCTGAAGCATGGCCCCATCGCCCTGATCGACGAAGAGACCCCGACCATCGCTCTGGCTCCGCTTGACGACGTGTTCGAAAAGACCGCGTCCAACCTGCAGGAGGTTGCGGCACGTGGCGGCCCGGTCATCATGATCGCGCCGGAAAAGGCCCCCGATCCGCACGGCGCCGGCATTCGCCGCATCCACGCCCCCGACTGCCACCCGCTGATCGCGCCCCTGGTCTATGCCGTACCGGTGCAACTGCTGGCCTATTACACCGCCGTTCAGAAGGGCACCGACGTCGATCAGCCCCGCAACCTGGCCAAGTCCGTCACGGTCGAGTGAGGCTCGCCTGCCAGCCGGCGTAGCGTGTCCGGGTCGATGATCTGGATCGCGCCGCGCCGGAGCCGCACCGCCCCGGCGGCGCACAGTTCCGTGCACGCGGTCGATATGCTGGCGCGTCGTACGGCCATCAGCTGCGACAGCTCGGTTTGACGCAGAGCAAGGACGTCGCCCCCTTCTCGGTCGTGAACATCGAGTAGCAGGGCGGCCAGGCGCTGGCTGACCTTCAGTGCCGCATACCGAGAAAGCTCGGCTTGAAGGGCGCTGTTGCGACGCATCAGGTCCGTCAATGACGCCTCGACCAAGCTGTCGTGAGGGAGTGTTTGCGCGAGTTTTGCTGCCGATACGGTCAGGAACCGACCCGCTGTCAACCAAAGGGCGGATTCGGTTTCGCCGCCGCCTAGCACGGCATCGAAGTTGATTACGTCGTCGCTGGAGGCGAGCCCCCTTGAAAGGAAGCCGTCGAACCCGATCCGAGCCACGACGCCGGAAAGCACAAAGGTGACGATGGGGTCGCCATTGTAGGTGGGTGCGGTCCGTGCGCCGGCCTCGGCGAAGAACGCGTCGCCTGCGTCCAAGCCTTGGAGTGCAAGGCCGGACAACAAGGCGTGTGCGAGGTTCGACGTTGACATGCCTCGTCTAGACGGCCGATCGCCGTTTTTCGCGATAACATGCGTTAAGCCGTCAGACGGGCTCTGACTGCAGACGCAGATAGGTCGGATCGAACTCGGCGATTTCAGCGAGGCGACGCCAGTCGAGAATATCGATCCGCCCGCCCGCCCACGCGACGACGCCCTCGCTGCGGAGCTCGGAAATCAGCCGGCTGACATGAACGGTCGAAAGGCCGAGCGCGTCACCCAGCGTCGTTTGCGTCAGCGGAAGATCAAACGTCAGATCGCCCGTCTGGCCGACAGCCTGGAGACGCAGATAGAGCTCGCACACCAGATGCGCCAGGTGGCCAAGCCCGCTCCGTCGGCCCATGGCCACCAGCCACTGCCGATGAATGGCGGCGTCGATGATGGTGTCCAGCCAGAGAAGTCGGCCCAGATGCGGGTGGCGCTCGGTGATGTCGATCAGCCCGCTGTGCGGCGCCTCTGCGATCACGCAGTCGGTTAAGGCGACGACGCCATGGTCCATCTGTTTCATCAACAGGCTGTGCAGATCGATGAAGTCGCCCGACACATTGATTTCGGTGATCTGACGCGCTCCGTCTTCCAAGGTTGAATATCGCGCGGAAAAGCCCGAGATCAGAAGCGTGCTGTGCAGCGGACGGGTGTGCTCGCGAACGATGTCGGAGCCAGCGGGGGCTGTCTTTGGGGCGTCGAGCACATCTCGTAAGGCGGCGATTTCCTTTTCGTCGAGACGGTCTCTCAGCGACAACTTGTCGACCAATGTGGTGATCTTGGCGGGGCCGACGGTCTTGGGCATCAAACCTCTCCCGCCAGCGTCCAACCTTCAGGCGCTTGGTCAGATGCGGCCGCCGTCACGCTGACCACGGTCTGACCCTCCGCATCCGTGACGATGACGCTGAAGGCGCCGGTCGTCCAGAAGGACGCGCCCCTGTACCGCAGGATCTCACCAAGGACGGCGACGGCCTCTTCGCGCGCCGCGTCCATGTTTTTCAGTTCCTCGCCCTGCTCGTCGCGGACGCAATCGCCATTCTGGGTATGGAAAAAATAGCGCGGCAATCTTCCCTCCTGGCCTCAGACGAGAGGGAAGCGGTCACGGGCGCGATTGGTTCAGTCCGCTGCGAGCTTTCAGATTTCCTGATTGAAGGCGCCGATTTCAGGATAGGCGGCAAGGCGCGGCTTGATCTCCTTTCGGAACAAGTCGCGCATGTCGTCTTCGGATCGCATGCTTTCGACCACCACAACCAGTTCCGGCTTGTTGGACGACGCGCGCACCAACACCCATGAGCCGTCGTCCAGATGCACGCGAACACCGTTGACGGTGATGGCCTCGACGATCTTGCGGCCCAGGATTTCGCCGCCGGCTGCGGCCAAATCGGAATAATCCTTCACGATCCGCTCCAGCACGCCGTACTTCAGCTCGTCGTCGCAGTGGGGCGACATGGTCAAGCTGGTCCAGGCGTCTGGAAGGGCCGACTTCAGTTCGCTGAGCTTTTTACCTGGATTGCGATCCAGCATGGCCAGAACGGCCCCGGCTGCGACCAGCCCGTCGTCGTAGCCGTGTCCTAGATCGCCGGCCATGAAGAAGTGGCCCGATTTCTCGAAGCCGGCTAAGGCGCCCAGCTCGGCAGTCTTGCGCTTGATGTAGGAGTGGCCCGTCTTCCAGTAGACGACCTCGGCCCCGCTGGCTTTCAGCACCTCATCGGTTTTGTACAGGCCGGTCGATTTCACATCGACCACGAAGGTGCTGTCCGGATAGACCTTGGACAGGTCGCGAGCCAGCATCAGGCCGATCTTGTCGGCGAAGATCTCCTCGCCCGTGTCGTCAACAACGCCGCAACGGTCGCCGTCGCCGTCGAAGCCAAGGGCGAGATCTGCGCCCGTCTCACGCACGCGCTGGGCCATCTGCACCAGCATGGCGTGATCTTCTGGGTTCGGATTGTACTTGGGGAAGGTGTAGTCGAGGTCGGTGTCCATCTCGATCACCTCGACACCCATCCGCCGCAGGGCGTCGGGGGCGAAGGTGCCAGCCGTGCCGTTGCCGCAGGCGCAGACGACCTTCAAGGGACGCTTGATCTGCACCTTGGAGGCCACGTCGGCGACATAGGTTTCGCGGAAGTCATCGACGCGCACCAGCTTGCCGCCGGGGCGGGCCACGCCCTCGCCGTTCAGCACGATTTCTTTCAGGCGGCCCATCTCGTCGGGACCGAAGGTCAGGGGCTTGTTGGCTCCCATCTTCACGCCGGTCCAGCCGTTCTCGTTATGGCTGGCGGTGACCATGGCGACGCAAGGCGCGTCCAGCTCGAACTGACCGAAATAGGCCATGGGCGACAGGGCCAAGCCTACGTCCAGAACCTCCATCCCGCCTTCCAGCAGCCCGAGGATCAGGGCCTGTTTGACGCTGAGGCTGTAGCTGCGGAAATCATGGCCGGTGACGATTTTCGGCGCCACGCCGATCTCCTGGACATAGGTCGCCAAGCCTAGGCCCAGCGCCTGAATGCCGAGGAGGTTGATTTCCTTTTCCAGGATCCAACGCGCGTCGTATTCACGGAAGCCGGTCGGCTTAACCAGCGCCTGGGTTTCGTAGGCGGCCGTGTTCGGCTTAAGGTCCTGACGGGGGTTCAGCATGGTTGTAGTCCCTGGTTGTGTCGGTTGGATTGCCGGCAGATCAGGCTGCGGCGCGCTTGCGGATGCGAGCGATGCGGCGCAGGCGGCGCCAGAAGCGGCCGCGCTCCGGCTCGGGATAGGGCTGCAGGTTCTCGACGAACTGATCGGCTGAGGCGCGCCAGCTGAACTTTTCCGCATAGGCGCGCACAGTCTTGCGATCAAGTTCGAGGCAATCCAAGCAGGCGGTCTTGAGGTCCTTGTCGATTGCGCCTGCGTTCGATCCCGGAATGATGTCGATCGGGCCGTGAGCCGGATAGGCCGCGACCGGCGTACCGGCGGCCATGGCTTCCAGAATCACCAGACCGAAGGTGTCGGTCCAGCTGGGGAAGACGAATACGTCGGCGTCGCGGAAACAGCGGGCCAGGTCGTCGCCGAACTTGGCGCCGAGGAATTTGGCATCCGGATATTTCTCTTCGAGCTCGGCGCGGGCCGGTCCGTCGCCGACGACGATCTTGGTGCCGGGCAGCTCGAGCTGAAGGAAGGATTCGATGTTCTTCTCGACCGCCACGCGGCCCACATTCAGGAAGAAGGGCCGGGGCCAGTCCTTGCCCCCAAGCTCATCGTAAATCCGTTCCAGGTCGGGGTTGAACACGTCCGTGTCGACGCCCCGCGACCAGGGTGAGACGTTCTTGAACCCGTGCTCGACCAGTTCGTCGCGCAGGGTCGGGGTCGCCACCATCAGCCGACCCGACGGCTTGTGGAACCACTTCATATAGGCGTAGCCGACCTGGACCGGGATCGGGAAACGGGCCGAGACATATTCGGGGAATTTGGTGTGATAGCTGGTCGTGAAAGGCAGCTTCCATTCCACGCAGATGCGACGCGTGGCGATGCCGATCGGACCCTCGGTGGCGATATGCACGGCCTCAGGCTCAAAGGCGCGCAGCATTTCGCGGATTTCTTCCTCAGCGCCGAGCGCCAGTCGGATTTCCGGGTAGGTGGGGCAGGGAATGGTCTTAAACAGGCTGGGCTCGATGACCTCGACCTCATGGCCCATGGCGCGGCATTCCCCCACTGTGCGGGTCAGGGTGCGGACGACGCCATTGACCTGAGGTTCCCAGGCGTCGGTGGCCAGAACGATGCGCATTGAGGCGGGCGGACCCTGAGCCGTTAAGTAAGGGCGGAACTTCTAGACGGTTCGAATGACGAAGGCGAGACGGTCTCCGATGTCTCCGGCTCCTATAACAGCCGCAAGTGTTGGGCGATATCAGGCTCCAGTATGGTCAGAGTCTCTTTCGCCTGAACGTAAGCGGCCATGATGTGATAGAAGGAACTGGCAGGAGCTGGCTCGTCGATGAAATCGCCAGAGGCAAGGAGCTTGTCGTGCCAAAGTCCTTGCGGCGTGAGATATTTCCAAAGCGCGCGCTGCGCATTGGCGGCCTGGTCAAAACATTGAAGGCGTCTGCCGTCATCACTTAACGATGCCAGTATGAGCGATGCCTTGAGCCATTCTGTCTGGGGCCAGAGCCTGGATCTCCCGCTCCTCACGCTGCCGTCGGTGTTCATGGCGTCTATGGCGATATTGCGCTTCCTGTCGATACCCTTCAGGCCCGCTTCATAAAGTCTCCAGGCGTCCTCAATGACGGATTCATCGCGCCTGTTGCGGCCATGCCTTGCCAATAACCAGGCCCACTCGAACTGATGTCCCGGCTCGACCAAACGCCCGTCTTCTCCTGCTGCCGGAGACCACTCCTTCTGGAAGAACTCGAGCAAATATCCGGACTGGGGATCAATGAATCGGGTTCGAGCGAGGTCTACAATGCGGTCAGCGAGACGTCCCCATGCCGCGTCGCCGTTTGCTTCTTCCCAAGCGAGGGCGGACTCTAACAAATGCATATGAGCGTTTGACTGATACGGGTGCCCCCCACTTTCCATCACGCCGCCAACAGCATCCGCGCGCTTAAGTATTTCTTCTCTGACGGCAGCCGCATCGACTTCAAGCGCGGCGTCTCCGGTTGCAACCGAAGCGCGTGCGAGGGCGAAGATCAGGAACGCTTGATCATAAACCATCGCGGTCTCGTCGATCGGCGAGCCGTCGGCTGCAAGAAGCGTCCGCATTAGCCCGTCAGGACGCAGGTAGAGTGACCTAAGTCGCTCAAGACCCTTTGAAATCACCGGCTTCCACGGGCCCTGCCAGCCCTGCAATCCTGCTTCCGCATAGACCTGCAACTGCCGCGCCTGGACACGGGCGCGGCGCGGCGCCGAGACGTGGCGGCCGTCGAGCGCCAGAACTTCTTCAAAAGCCCCCGTAGCGTCCTGGCCCAAGCCGGACCAAACCGGCAGCGCGGCCTGCCGCAACCAGTTCGTCAACCTGACCGCACCGTCCTTCAACCCTTCCGGTTCCGGAAGGGGCGGAAAGTCCAAATGTTGAGGAGAGAGGTTTCGAAGGCGATCGACAACCTTCTTCACATCTTGGCTTTTTCTCAGATCGGTCACCAAGACCGCGTCGCGTTCTACGACAATGCCGACATCCCGCAAGCCGATTGCGGCGACCATTACGCCATCGCAGGCCCTGATCAGACAGCCCTCTGAGTCCTCCAAGACATGCAGGCCGACATTGCCCTCGCCCGACGCGTGCACGGAATCCCACGCGCCGAGGTCGGTCCAAGCGAAACGTACCGGCAGTACTGCGGCGAGACTGGTTTTCTCCATCACCGCGTAATCTATCGAGATTTTCGGGGCCAGTTTGAACTCCGAGCCTAGCAGGATGTATGCGTCATCCTGCACGGCGCTCTTCAATGCGCTCTCTATAGCTTCCGCCACAGCGGCGGCGCGCTCTGTTATCTCTTGAACGAGGACCGTGGACTGAACGATGAAGTTGCCGCTGTTCCAGAGGTACCCCTCGGAGATATAGCGCTGCGCCGTCGTAGTGTCGGGCTTTTCAACAAAAGCGGCGACTGCCGACAAGCCAGGGCCTTCAGGCGCAATATATCCGTAGGCCGACGACGGTTCGGTCGGCACGACGCCCAAGGTGACGATACGTCCAGCTTCAGCGCCGACAACGGCTTCGCGAACCGCGTCCCTGAACTCTTCTCCGTTCGGGATGTGGTGATCAGAAGCGACAAACAGATTGACCGCGTCAGGATCCCTGCGGGTCGTCCACAGGGCGGCAGCGGCCATGGCGGCTGCAGAATCCCGACCTTCAGGTTCCAAGATTATGGTTGCCGATATCCCGATCTCGTCAAGTTGGGATTGAATGGCATCGCGATGCGATAGCCCGGCGACGACGATGAGATCAGCTCCAGCCGCCAAAGACACCACGCGTTCGGCCGTCTCTTGGAACAGTGACCGGTTTCCCGCCAGCGGGATGAATTGCTTCGGCAGGGAAGGCCGTGACGCAGGCCACAAACGCGTACCTGAACCGCCGCACATGATGACCGGGTAAAGCGTTGCCATATTCTACAAGCCGCCGTTTCTTGACCGAACCGCCTATTACGCGAGCTTTGCTGTCGCGTCACGTGTTGAATGCGCCAGAGTTGCGCGACCCGTCACTTGGTTTCACGCTTCCAGTTACAGCGGCAGCACCGTCGTCGACTTCACCTCTTCCAGCACCGCATAGGTGCGGGTTTCGCGGACGCCCGGCATCCGCACCAGCACGTCGCCCAGGAAGGCGCGGTAGGCGTCCATGTCGCCGACGCGGGCCTTGATCAGATAGTCGAAGCCGCCGGCGACCATGTGGCACTCCAGCACCTCAGGCTGGCTGCGAACGGCGGCGGCGAAGGCTTCGAAGACGTCGCCGGTGGTGCGGTCCAGCAGGACCTCGACGAAGATCAGCAGGTCCCGACCAACCTGGGCCGGGTCGATCATGGCGGCGTAGCCGGTGATAATCTTCTTTTCGCGCAGCCGTTTGACCCGTTCGAAACAGGCGGCGGGCGACAGGTTGCAGCGTCGCGCCAGTTCGGCGTTGGAAATGCGGGCGTCGGTCTGCAGCACCCGCAGGATGCGGCGATCAACGGCGTCGATGTCGATCATCGGAAATCCGGAGCGTGTGCCGAACGATCTTCGGTTCTGTCCAATATCATACGAAGCACCTTCAATGAACTCCGGCATATACGGCTGAAATCCACAGGATTTGTCGCCGATGACCACTCCCGCCTTCATGCCTTCGCGCCTGGCCGCTTGGGACGGTCTGGATGCGCACAAGTTCCGAGACGAGCGTGAGGCCGTCGCCGCCAATCTGGCGCGCATGCCTCTGGATGCGACCGAACGGGCTGATGTGGTCGCTGAGGCGACGGCCCTGGTCGAACACGCGCGTCGCAGCCAGAAGAAGCAGGGCGTCGTCGAAAGCTTCCTGCAGCAATTCTCGCTTGGGACCCGCGAAGGTCTGGCCCTGATGTGTCTGGCCGAGGCCCTGCTGCGCGTGCCGGACGAGGACACCCGCGATCGCCTGATCGCCGAGAAGATCGGCTCGGCCGACTGGGCCGCCCACCTGGGTCAGTCCGACAGCCTGTTCGTCAACGCCTCGACCTGGGGCCTGATGCTGACCGGCAAGCTGGTCGATGTGGACGACGAGGCCCGCAGCGACCTGCCCAGCTTCCTGAAGCGGATCGCCGGCCGTCTGGGCGAGCCGGTCATCCGCCAGGCCGTGGCCACGGCGGTCAAGATCATGGGCGAGCAGTTCGTGGTCGGCCGCACCATCCAGGGCGCGCTCAAACGGTCGAACAAGGAAGGCTGGCTGTGCAGCTTCGACATGCTGGGCGAGGGCGCCCGGACCATGGCCGACGCCGACCGCTACGAGAAGATTTACGCCGACGCCATCGAGGCGGTGGGCAAGACGTCGAAGGGCCAGGGACCGGAACACGGCCACGGCGTTTCCGTGAAACTGTCGGCCCTGTCGCCCCGCTATGAGGCGACGCATGAGGATGACGTCTGGGCGACCCTGTATCCCCGCATCCTGCGCCTGGCCCAGATCGCGGCCAAATACGACATCAACTATACGATGGACGCCGAGGAGGCGGACCGTCTGGTTCTGTCGCTGAAACTGCTGGACCGGCTGGCGCACGAGCCGTCGCTGGGCGGCTGGACCGGCCTCGGTCTGGCGGTTCAGGCCTATCAGAAGCGCGGGCTGGAAACGATCGAACGCGTCGCCGACCTCGCCCGGCGCTCGGGCCGTCGTCTGATGGTGCGCCTGGTCAAGGGCGCCTATTGGGACACCGAGATCAAGCGCGCCCAGGTGTTCGGCCGCACCGACTATCCTGTCTATACGACCAAGGCGGCGACCGATCTGAACTATCTGGTCTGCGCCAAGGCCATGATCGAGGCCGCGCCGGCCATCTATTCCCAGTTCGCCAGCCACAACGCCCATACGCTGGCGGCCGTGCGGCGTATGGCGCGTGATCACGGCGTCACGGTCGAGCACCAGCGGCTGCACGGCATGGGCGAGGCGCTTTATGACGCAGCGCATGAGGCCTGGGCCGACGAAGTCGTCATCGTCCGCGCCTACGCCCCTGTCGGCGGACACGAGGAGCTGCTGCCCTATCTAGTGCGGCGCCTGCTTGAAAACGGCGCCAACTCCTCCTTCGTCCACGCCCTTCTGGACGAGCGCGTGCCCGCCTCGGCCGTCGCGGCCGATCCCATTTCCCTGGTCGAGCAGGCGCCCGACCGTCACCCCAAGATTCCGGTTCCGAAAGACATGTACGGCGATCGTCAGAACTCCCTCGGCCGCGATTATTCTCAGGCCGCCGACCGTGAAGCCCACGCCAAGGCGCTGGAATTGGTCGACCGCGAGAAGTTGACCAGCGGCCCGATCATCGGCGGCAAGCTGCGCGCCGGCCTTAACGCTCAGGACGTGACCAATCCCTTCGATCGATCACAGGTGCTGGGCCATGTGTCGGAAGCCGAGACGGCTGACATCGACGCCGCCGTCCAAGCCGCCGCCGAGGCTCAGGTCAAATGGGACCGCCAGGGCGGCGCCAAGCGCGCCATCGTCCTGCGCGCTATGGCCGATGCGCTGGAGGCCGATCTGGACCGGCTGGTCGCCCTGCTCAGCCGCGAGGCGGGCAAGACCCTGAACGACGGCGTGGCCGAGGTGCGCGAGGCCGCCGACTTCTGCCGCTATTACGCCCTGCTGGCCGAACGCGACTTCACCGCCCCCGAGACCCTGAAGGGGCCGACCGGCGAGACCAACCAGCTGTTCCTGCACGGACGCGGCGTCTTCGCCTGCATCTCGCCGTGGAACTTCCCCTGGCCATCTTCACCGGCCAGATCGCCGCCGCCCTCGCCGCCGGCAACGCCGTGCTGGCCAAGCCCGCCGAACAGACGCCGCTGATCGCCTCCGAGGCTGTGCGCCTCTATCACAAGGCCGGCCTGAACCCCGACCTGTTGGCCCTGGTCCCAGGACGTGGCGAGACGGTCGGCGCAGCGCTGGTCACCCACCCCGGCATTGATGGCGTCGCCTTCACCGGCGGCACCGACACGGCTGCCGCCATCAACCGCTCCATCGCCGCCCGCCCCGGCGCCATCATCCCCTTCATCGCCGAGACCGGCGGCCTGAACGGCATGTTTATCGACACCACGGCGCTGAAGGAGCAGGTCATCGACGACGTGATCCAGTCGGCCTTCGGCTCCGCCGGTCAGCGCTGTTCGGCCCTACGCGTCCTCTATGTGCCCAAGGATTCGGCCGACGCGTTGATCGAGGGCCTGAAGGGCGCGCTCGCGGTTCAGGCCGTCGCCGACCCCGCCGATCCCAAGACCGACATCGGCCCCGTTATCGATCCCGAATCCCGTCGCGCTTTGGAAGCTCATGTCGAGCGCCTGTCGAAAGAAGCGAAGATCATCGCCCGCGCCGCCCTGCCGATGGGCGCCGAAAAGGGCGACCTGTTCGCCCCCACCATCGCCGAAATCCCGACGCCGGACTTCCTCGAACGCGAGGTCTTCGGCCCCATCCTGCACATCTACCGCTACGGCCCGTCCGACCTGAAGTCGGTCGCCGGCAAGCTGGCCGCCCGCGGCTACGGCCTGACCCTGGGCGTCCACAGCCGCATCGAAGCCTTCGCCGCCGAAGTGATCGACCTGGTCCCCGCCGGCAACGTCTACGTCAACCGCTCGATCACCGGCGCGGTGGTTGGCGTCCAACCCTTCGGCGGCGAGGGCCTGTCGGGAACCGGCCCCAAGGCGGGTGGGCCGAACAGCCTGATCCGTTATGCGGCCGAGAAGGCGATCAGTGTCAACATCGCCGCGCAGGGCGGAGATCCGGCGCTTTTGAGCCTATGAGGTGCGTGCAAAAGAGGTAACATTCGATTCTCGATCTGCGCGCAGTATGACGAGTCACGGTCTGGCGGAAACACTGACAAATATCAGGACTAAATTCCTGATCCGCTACGCCATACGCTTCTGGTTAGGGGTTCAAGCAAATATTCAAGAGCTGTGCGTTTCCGCAGTAAGATCACCACCTCGACAGGCGTACCATTTCTGATTTGCGTGCCAAGTGGTCCAACTTTTTCCATTTCTTTGCTGCTCACAGTCACCTCCCCCCGGAAGTGAGCCCTTCCAGTATTCTGATCTGTAAAAGCATCAGCGGACACCACAGTCAGATGTCCTCGAATTATCGGAATTGAGCGGTCATGAAGGCCCGGGAAGCGGATCTCCGTTTCCATCCCTTTTTTAACATCATCGATATCGTTGGGATTTATCGAAACAACGATCACCTGCTCGGCCCGATCCGGTACTATTGACATCAAGGTCTGGGCAGGTTGGATGACGCCACCGGGTGTGAAGACCGTCAGACCGACGACCTGGCCGCTTGCCGGAGATCGAATTGCACTTCTGGCAATCTGCTCGCGAAGTTCGATCTGCTTCGGCAATAGATCATTTAGCTGGATGTCGATTTGTCGTAAGCCTTCGGCGATCTCCTCATTGGTTTGCGTCGTCACGCCTATCCTCTGAAACTGCGTTTCGCCGATGGATTCTCTGGCACGTGCGGCTTGAGCGCGGAGAGATCCGAGTTCTCCTTCCAGCGATGCGGCGGCCCGTTCAAGCGCACGAACCCTGTTCTGCGGTGCGTATCCTTTTTCCGCCAACGTCCGCATTCCTTCCAGTTCTTCTTGTATGAGGCGGCGCTGCTCAAGGTTGGCGGCAATTTGGCGGCTATAGCCTTCAATTTGCTTATTTAGTTGCTCGATACGCTGACTAAGAACGCTTTGCTGTGTCGATCGGCCCGCGCTTCTCGCCTCGAATTGAAGGCGCTGTAAGCGCAAGGCCTCATTCGCCATTGCGAGATCATCAGTCGGTAGTTGCTCAAACTCTATTGGGGCGGCGACCGTCGGGAGTCCGTCGCGTTCGGCGACCATTCGTGATCGTTGAGCCATAAGCGCCAAGATCTGACCCGTGATGCCACGCTCGTTAGCTTTCACGTTTCCGCTGGATAGGGTGATCAGAACTTGATCGCGCCTGACACTATCGCCTTCCCCAACATTCAGTGTTTCGACGATGCCGCCTTCCTGGTGTTGGACGGCCTGCTGATTGCCCGATACAGTGACCTGGCCGGACGCGTAGGCTCCGGCATCAAGTGGCGCCAGTGAAGCCCAACCCAGAAAACCAATAAAGAAAATCCCCACGACTACGCTACCGACGGTGATCTCGCCGCGGGGGGAGTTGATCGTCACCTTCCCCGAGGTGGCCGCAATGTTCTTCATTGAGCGAGTCCTTTTGCCGGCATAGAAGCGGCTCGCATTTCGGACAGCACTTTCTCGCGGGGGCCTTCCAACTGCACCATCCCATCCTTCATGGTGAGCAATCGATCGACCCGGGCCAATACGCCCGCGCGATGTGCGACGATTATAACAGCCGCGCCTCTCTCTGCTGCTCCAGCGATGGCGCGCATGAGTGCGATCTCTCCCTCTTGGTCGAGGCTGGAATTAGGTTCGTCCAGCACCAAAAGCGCGGGATCGCGATAAAGGGCTCGTGCCAGTGCGATTCTCTGCGCCTGCCCTGCTGAAACGCCCTCGCCGAAGCTCCCAAGCATAGTGTCGTAGCCCGCTGGCAGCCGAAGAATCATGTCGTGAGCACCCGCCCCACGGGCCGCTGCAATGGCCAGCGCGTCCAGATCCTCTTGATCCAGTCCCTTCTCACATTCGAATCGAGAAATGTTGTCTTTAACAGATCCTGCGAATAGTCCCGGATTCTGGGGTAGGTATCCGATATGCATGGCGAGATGGTCGGGGTTCCAAGCGCTATAATCCGCACCATCGATCCGAACTACGCCCGCTGTTGGCGCGAGCGCGCCAGCGACAACTCTGGCAAGCGTCGTCTTTCCGCTTCCACTTGGACCAACCACGCCAAGCGTAAGTCCAGGATCTAGCTTCAGTGTAACAGACCTGAGCTGAAGCTGTTCGCTGCCGGGAAAACGAACCGAGACACCATCAAGTCTGAGATTTCCTGTTGGTGCAGGCAAGCGTGTTCGTGAACGGTCAATATCAGCTGTCGATGAAAAGACGCTGACAAGCGCCGCCCAACTGGCTTGCGCTTGGACGATGCTGGGCCAGGCGCCAACAAGTGTTTCGATCGGGGCGACCGCGCGGCTAAGCAAGACGGATGCGGCGATGATGGACCCGGCGGAGACTTCCCCGCGTACTGCCAAAAACGCTGCCAGGCCCAACGAACCGGACTGGAGAGAAAGACGAAGAAATTTGATCGAACTTGAATAGCGTCCGCCACCAAACTGCGCTTGGGCATTAAGCTTCACTGCCGAACTTCGGTGGCGTAAATGACGTGCTATACTTGCGCGCACCATGCCGAGTGCACGAATAGTTTCGTTCTGGGTCGAGAGTGCGTCCTGAGAGGCATAGGTCTGCGAACTTAACAAGGCCGACTGTCTGAGCGTTGGTCGGGTTTCACGCTCATTGAGAATCGCAAGTATGATCAGAAGCCCGCCGCCCAGTAGTGTGAGAACGCCAATTGCTGGATGCAGTAAGAAGCAGCAGGCCAGATATAATGGCGTCCACGGAGCATCGAAAATTGCGAGCGCAGCGGGGCCGGAAATGGTGGATTTGAGAGCGTCGAACTCTCTCATTACTTGGCCTGAATTGCGAGGCTCGCCTGCCGCCATGGTACGGGCGAGGATTTGCGGGGCCAAATCTTCCTCTAGTTGAAGACCAGCTCGAATCATTATCCGGGAGCGTAGCCAATCCAAGGCCGCGAGCGTCGCAAGCGCGAAGAGCGCTATTGCCGTCACAAGCGCGAGCGTCACCAGGCCGCTTGTGGGTATCACTCGATCATAGACCTGCATCATGTAAATCGTAGGAGCGAGATAAAGCAGGTTCACCAACGCGCTGAAGCCTGCGCTCCACGCAAAATGAACGCGACACCGCTTCAGGGCATTGTGAAGCGGCTCCGTTGCGGGAGTTTTCTTGAACGGGGATTGCAAATTCCAGCGCCTAGTTTGACGTACTGTCTTATATGCAAGCCGCCAGATTACAGCCAGCATCATGTCGGATGGCGGTGGTCGGGCCTGTTGATGGCATGCAGGCGGAGATGGTGTGGCGCAAGTGACGGTCAATGTCTTTTTGCCAGCTTTGGCTTACCTTGTCCTAGGGAGGGCGCAAGCATGCCGCGCGTTTGACCCGGTACGCGACCAGGACCCTAAAGGCGCCGTGCAGATGTATGACGAGGCGGAAGGCTACTGGAAAATTGAGGCAAACGACGGCCGCGCTTGCTGGCTAGGCCTGAGAAGCGACCCCCGTGGCTCCAATCAAAAATTGAATGTGGATCATTGCAAGATTTCGAGTCCCTCTGAGGTGAGGGCCTGGCGTATCGAATATAACCAAATTCTGCTTTTGACGGAGTCTGGAGCTTTATCCGTAAGGTTTCGAATGATTGAACCAGACAATATTATTAGCGTGGAAGGAAACTGTCGAGTAAATCGAGTGCCTGTCTCTTGATATCGTGACATGAATAATAACTCGCTAAATGAGCATCTAGTTGTGGATATGCCTCGGAAGGCTGAAAATCAGGTTAATGACGTGTGCCTTCCTGGTGATCCGTTCCCTTCAATTCGGGCAGGGTATAAGACAAACCTCAACTATTCATTGGATGCCGCCGCAGGGCGCTATCTCGTGGTTGCCAATCTCGTAAATGCTTCCGAAGCTTGCTTTGATGATGCTGTCTCTGCGATAAAGAGCCACCGCGCATTTTTTAACGACACCGACATCTCTTTTTTTGGCTTCTTGGATGCCGAGAGTACATGGCGACAGAAGGCTCAGGATAGCCTGCCGGGAATACGCTGGCTTTTCTTCAGTCGAGATGCCGACGTCGCTTTGCATCGAATTCCGCCTTTCTGCTGGATTCTGGTGGATCCAACGCTGCGTGTGCTGACCAGGGCGCCTTTACAGTTCCATCGGAGTTTTCTTTCAAGTCTGGCTCTCCTGCCTCCGCCCGCCATGCACGGAGGAAGTGTGATTGATCCGCCTGTTCTCATCGTTCCCCGAATATTTGAGCCTGATTTTTGCGCGGAACTCATTCGTCATTACGATTCGGACGGCGGTCAGCTGTCTGGATTTATGAGAGAAGTCGCCGGCCGAACGGTGGTTCAGCATGACTTGAATTATAAACGGCGGAGGGATGTCATCGTGGGCGAGGGTCCATTGAGAGATGCGACTCGTGCTAGAATTTCACGCCGGTTGGCTCCCCAGATCAGCCGGGCGTTTCAGTTCGATGCGACGAGGATCGAGCGCTACCTGATAGCCGCCTATGATGGCGATGAGGGTGGCTGGTTTCGGGCGCATCGCGACAACACCACAAAAGGCACAGCGCACCGAAAATTCGCCGTGTCGATTAATCTAAACGCAGACTACGACGGCGGCGAACTCCGTTTTCCGGAATATGGAAATCGGACATACAGGCCACCATTGGGGGGTGGCTGTGTTTTCTCATGCTCGTTATTGCACGAAGCAATCTCTGTAAGGCGCGGACGCCGATACGCATTCTTGCCTTTTCTGTATGATGAAGCGTCAGCGGCTATCCGTAAGGAAAATGCTGCCTTCCTGGGCCTGAAGGGCCTGGGAGATATCGAGCATTTCTAGGCAAAATCTGTGACGAACGACCTTATCAAGAAGCTGGCGCGATCGACAAGATTGTGGCGTGTCCGACTCGGCTTGGCGCCCGAGCCTCAACCGGGGGCGGCGCGAATGAAGAGATCGATAGCTCGGCGGGCGTTGCCAGGCGGACGGGTTGCAGCCCTTGAAGCCGATTTCGATCAGATGATGAGCGGTTGGAACCAACACATTCCGCAAATCCTGGCGGAGATCGGTCAAGCGCGTCGCGCAATGGCGGAAGGCGACCAGACTCGTGAGCAAATTGGCGAACTTGAGGCCGCGCTACAGGCTCTGACTGCCGAGGTGAAACACTTGGAAGGACAGTTGAACATGTTAACCCGAACGCGAAATGACAAGGGTGAGCAGATTTGACTGCTAATAACGCGAGTATTGTAGTTGTTTGTCCTACTTTGCTGAACCACGACGCCGTCGGGGCGGCCACAGCTGCGCTTTACCGTGATTTGTCGCTTTGTCCGAACTGGACCGTGACATTACTCAGCCGAAGAACCGAGCGATCTGATACGCCCGTAACGATCGTTCATTCGCTCGGCGATCTTCTGATGAACCGAAAATTTCTGGAAGCCGATCTGATCATATATATATTTGCAATATACAATGAACTATTTGACGCGATGCTTATCGGAAATGGTCGAGCTCGACAGGTGGTAAGGTTTCATAATGTAACTCCAGTAGAGTTTGTTGATGCTAGTCAATCGGACATCATTGTAAAATCGCTGGATCAGTTGCGAAATTTTGATGTTGCTGACGAAATCTGGGCGGATAGTCAAGAAAATGTGGATGAGCTTCTGCGCCGGCGGATCGCGAATGGCAGGGCCGTACGTATGCCGATATCGGTCGAGCCTCTCATTGAGGCAAGTGTATTGGATAAGCCTGCAGCAGACAATGTAAATATATTGTACGTGGGAAGATTTGTGCCTTCAAAAGGCATAATTGATCTTATAAATGCTATCTCAACGGCAAGGTATTATATACCAGGCGTAAAATTACGAATGCTTGGAAACCTCTCTAGTGCGCCAAAGGAATATTTAGAAAAGATAATATCGACCATAAAAGAGCATAATCTGGAATCGGTAATTGATGTCAACGGTCCCGTTTCGGCAGACGAGCTTGCAAGGGCCTACAAATGCTCACATGTGTTTATGACAGCGTCTCATCATGAGGGCTTTTGTGTCCCTGTTATCGAGGCCTTGGCGGCAGGTTGTGTTCCCGTCACTTATAGCAACAGCAATCTTCGCCACATTTCAGGCGGATTGGGACGCCTTTCAGCGGAGGATAATCCGGATAGCCTCGCGGCGGCCTTGGTGGATGTGGTGCGAGCAATTACTGCGCCGTCTTCGATCGTCCTTCCTCTGGACCGTGGAGACACGCCAGTGGCGGAGTTCGACAATCTTTCGTCGAGGCACCTTCGGACCTTCGCGCCAGATATTTGTGCTGAGCGTGTGACTCGACGTGTTGTCGATCTCCTATCTATGTCGCAGCGTGACGCCTCATCCAAGTCAAGGATTACGTCCGTGCTGGACGAGAAGGCGTGACATAGCGAGGTTGAGTTTTGCCTTGCTGGGTTGCGTGTCTCGTCTAGGGTTCGGCCCATCTAAAGAGCTGTGTCGCGAGGACATCTCAAGTTGCACCGTGGCAACCAAGCAGGCAGAATACCGTGGGCTGCCAGCGTCGATCCTGACATAATCAAGGTCTCCGATGCGGCGAACTCGGTAACCGACTGCAGCCAACATCGATGGCGCAAGGGACCTAATCTCGCGCAACTGCGTCATCAATTTTGACGCCACAACTACGGCACAGTCCAGGCGAGCATTCATGTCGACTTGAATATGACGCACTCATTGCCGCAGCAGACGCTCATACAGCGTTCGACATTGAATGGTCTATATTTGGCAGGGCCGGTCGCCTTGTTTCTACGGACGGCACGGAAATTCTAATAGTGACGAGGTCGGCGCAGATCGGCTTGATGCTAACGCCAGGCTGACTCAACCACTCTCGACTGTGGCTAAATATTATGTGCACTTTGCGCAGTGCCTGGCGCTCGATCCTGAATTGATCGTTTGGAAGCGCTGCGGCGGCAGCTACCAGGACTACGCGCATCATGTCTCGGCGCCGCCCTCAGATGCTGGCGCGCTCAGTCTTGATGGGATCGGCGCGCCACGGCGGAGCGGGCGGCAATGTCTCGGTCCACGACGGCGTCGATGATGTGATTATTGGCGGCGGGGCGGACGCAATGTTTGGTGGCGTCGGCGCTGACATTTTCCGCTACCTGATGACAGACGATTCCACCTAGATAGCGGTTGAACGTGTTATTCGGCGTTGGCATTACGACGGACTTGGTGGATATTTCACTCGTCTGCCAAGGACCTCCGCCGAGCTTGGTCTTGCTTACAACGACGGTGGAAGCCTTATTTTGTCGATACGGATGGCGGCAGCACGTCGATATGGTGATCCATATTGCTAATGCAACAGTATCTCCGTCCGACATACGATCGGCTCAAAATCCGACGAATTCCGGTGTATCCGCCTGTGGCAAGGTATATTTGGAGGGACGGAACGACAGCGATGACGTTGTCCGCAGATGATGACAGCCTAATAATTGAAATGTAAGTCCGACTTGAGGTCGCTGATACGACGTTACGCGTATATGATGACCGACCTACGCTGACGCATAACTTTAATGATCTTCGTAGAGAGCAATGATAATGTTTACTCTGGTGCCATGACAACTTACTTCGATATCACAACCACCATGTCTTGGGGCGGCCCCCAGGTTGGCATCACTCGCGTCGAGAGGGAGATCGCCAAGCGCGCGATAAATTATTCTAAGAACAAGATCGCTCATTGCTTTTATCACAAAAGCACACGTTTGTATTATGTCCTGAACTCTGAGTTCGCGCATTCCGTGCTTAACCACGACTGGTGGATAGAGTTGAGCGTTGCCCAGAATCTTCCAGTTGCAGGGCTTCGAAGAGAAAGAGACCTTTTTCCACTCTCATTAGATCAGCGCACGAAAAACAAAGGCAGGTTAATAAAGTTACTAAATAATCTGACGGAAAATATGTCGTTAGACGAAGTGTTGATTTATAGAAATAACAGTCCCTTAGTTCCGGTGAACACGCCATCTGGCACTGTGTTTTTAACGGTCGACAAAATTATAGATGGAGTCTTGCCTCTAAATGGTGACGCGTGGATTGTAAACGGCGGCTTGGACTGGGAGCATAAAGATATTCGAGATATTCGACGTCTTAAAGCAAAATATCGCTTTAATTATGTTGCCATACTATACGACATAATACCGCTTCTCTTTCCGCACTACGTTGTTCCGTTTTATGTTGATTTGTTAAAGAGGTACTTCGGGGAGTTGTTTTGGACGGCGGATTTCGGATTGTGTATATCATCAACTACGCGCTGTGATGTAAAAGCGCATCTATCCGATTGGCGTATGCCTGACCTGCCACTGTCGGACTGGCAGCTGGGATCGGATCTGCCTTCAAGTCTAGAGTCAACACGCTTGCCCAAATCGCTACGCGGGAGGCCGTTCCTCCTTTATGTTTCGACTATAGAGCCGCGAAAAAGTCATCGCACCATCGTCGAAGCCTTTGAGAGGGCTGTTATGGATGGAAAATTATCGGCGGAAGCTGTTTGTGTATTTGTTGGGCGTGTGGGTTGGAATTCCGAGAATTTACTCCAAGAAATCCAAAATAATCCCAATTTGCAAGATAGGATTATATTGATGTCTGGGGTGTCGGATGAAATGCTGCTGGAGCTATACGATAACGCGAGATTCGTCGTGTTTCCATCTCGCTATGAGGGTTACGGATTGTCGCTCGTGGAGGCCATGGCTTTGGGTAAGGCCTGTATTTGTGGCGATGCCGGCTCGCTGAGGGAGGTGGGCGGCGACGCGCCTCTATACATCGATCCCATCGACATCCCTGCGTGGTCGAAGGCGATCTCCATGGCTTTTTCAGACGACGAAATGGTGGCATCGCTATCGCTGGCGTCCAAGACTCTCTACGAGCCAGTGACTTGGGATCAGTCTGCTGTTCAATTTTTTGACCGCCTTGACCGACATATTGAGACCTCAGAGTGAAGATTTTAGCATTTGGGACCTATCCCACACGTAGGCCCGTACACGGCGGACAACGTCGATCTGCACAGATCGGCGCATACTATACTGCTAAAGGTGCTGAGTATGAATACGCCTGCGTGTATCAACCGCGCACCTATTCGGCAGATGTTGTCGGTCCCAATGATTATCCGTTTGGGGCAATGGAAGGCCTATTCGCAAAGGTGCCTTTTATCGACGATCTTGCGAGCGGGGAGTTCGCCGCTAACCGACCTGAGGTCTATGAACATTTTGCCAGGCTTGTGGATACTTTCCGGCCTAATGTTGTCCAGCTTGAGCAGCCCTTCTTATGGCCTCTTGTTAGACGTCTTCTAAAGGAGCGTAAGCTGGACGACGTAAAGATTGTTTATTCTTCTCACAACCTAGAGGCCCCACTTAAGTTTGATCTTCTGGAGTCGGCGGGTGTGTCGCGAGACCTCAACGTACAGGTAGAGTGTCAGATATTCGACCTGGAGAATGAGCTCGCTGATCGTGCAGATCTAATCATATCGGTATCAAAATCAGAATCTGATATCTATCGTGGAATGAATGGTCGTCAGAGCCCGATTGTTATCAGGAACGGTGCTGATCGTATTGGCCACGTGTCTAAGCCGATACATGCTGAAGAGCTGCTGCGAGAAGAGTATATGGTCTTCGTTGGTAGCGCCTATCCGCCGAACGTCGATGGGTTCTGCAAATACGTCCTTAAATATGGTCTTTACGGTTTCCCTCCTGAAAAGCGATTTGCTATCTGTGGTGGCGTCAGTGAGGGCATCTACCAATCGGGTCTATACGCGCCTCATCAAGGTTCCTATCAGGATAGGGTGCAGTTCTTTAG
The DNA here is from genome assembly GCF_017086445.1 of Brevundimonas fontaquae. NCBI lineage: Bacteria > Pseudomonadati > Pseudomonadota > Alphaproteobacteria > Caulobacterales > Caulobacteraceae > Brevundimonas > Brevundimonas fontaquae. Next base: position 522,850 of record NZ_CP070968.1, read on the forward strand.
CCAGCCCTCCGACAGTGAACTCTCATGGATCAGATTGCATGCCAAAGGTTTTCTGCTTCCCATAGAGAGTGGTGGAGGAAGCAATTTGAAAACCGCCGAGGCGCTAAGCAGCGGGAAGTGGGTCGTGACGACCGGAAAAGCGCTAAGATCATTCGAAGATTTTGGCAGCGAGGCCGGCGTGATCGTCGCGGATACACCGCGCTTGTTTCGCGATGCGATGCTAGAGGTCACATATGGAGCACCGTTGGTGCTAGATCATAGTCAGGTCGCTATGAGGGAAGGGCTGTTTTGGGACAAACTGATGTCCGAGAGTGGTTTGCTGGAGCGCTTGTCAAGCGTTGTTGAGACGGAAATGACGGTCCGCTGATGGATATTGTTCGGTTTCTTCGCCGTAAGCTTGCTCGTCCCTTCGTTCGAGACGGCAAGAAATATCAAGCCCGCCGTGATTGGGAGGGCGCCTTGGAGTGCTATAACAAGGCCGCACGTATTTTGGGTCATAGTCCCGGCCTCTCTTTCAGCATTGGCAATATTCTGGTTGAACTTGGTATGTTTGACGCGGCTCAGGAGAGTTACGCTAAGGCGAGCCAAGATCCACAGTTTTTAACTCGAATCATGGTTGCTCAAGCGGGGATGGAAGAGCGTCGCGGTCAATGGAGCGCAGCCATAGACGCTTGGGAACGAGTTCTCCAGGACATGGCCAGCATGGAGCAGTCTGGCCGAAAGCAGGAATGGGCGATGACGCCAGCGAAAGTGTTATTGCACCTTGCCAAATGCCGCCAAGCCAATGGTGCCGATCTTGAAAGCGAACGCGATTTCAATCTCGCGCTTGTGTTAGACCCTTCATCGCGCCTCGACCATGAAGCCGTCCTGATGCGCTCCCGGCTTCTCGCCAAGACCTCAAAACAAGCATCCTATAGCCTGCTGGAAAGAGGCCGCCGGAAATTTCCTGCCGATCAAGGGATCGCGCTGGCCTTAATCCAGTGTGCTCTGGATGTCGGACGAAGAGAGGATGCTTCGCGCCTTGGCCGCGAATGGCTTGCCAGCGCTCCGGGTGACGCCTTGGCGCTGCGCCTACTTGAAGTGAATGGGCTTGCGCCAAGCCCTGCGCCGGAAAGTTAGTGAGATAATCAAAAACCATTTTTCGTAACATCTTGGTCACTAAAGAGGCTGTCTAACGGACCTTAAACGGCGATGGTCACTGGAGAGTCCGAATGCGCATCCTATCTGCGACCCTGGAGTTTTTGCCGAATATGCTCTCCGCAGAGAGCTATCAGCCCGACGCTTTCGCTTACGATTCGTCTCCTTTAAGCGTCGTGATTAACGGAACGTCCGGCAATGATGTGCTGATCGGCAGCGCGGGCGACGATACGTTGAATGGACTAGAGGGTGATGATGTCCTCGATGGACGCGCGGGCGCTGATTCTCTTATTGGCGGGGACGGGTTCGATATCGTCAGCTATGCGCAAGCGACAGGCCCTGTTTGGGTTTACATCAGCGGAGGAGGGGATCCGCGTGGAGAGGCTGTCGGCGATACCTACTCCAGCATAGAGGGGATTATTGGCTCCGCCTTCAACGACTACCTCTCTGGAAATGGACTGAACAATAGACTTTATGGCGGACGGGGCGACGACACGATCTATGGCTTCGGGGGACTTAGTTCAGTCAGTTATCTCTATGGCGAAGACGGAATTGACACACTCGTCGGGTCAATCGGTGTGGATGTCATGGACGGCGGCAATGGCGAGAACACGGTCAGCTACATCCTCTCTCCTACAGGCCTCACCATTTCCCTAATCGACTCATCGCGAAATACGGGATGGGCGATGGGAGATACATACGCCAACATCCAGGATGTCATCGGCTCGAACTATAATGATGTCATTTACGGCAACAATGACTTCATCAATCAGTTGCAAGGACAGGAAGGCGACGACCAGATTTATGGGGTCGGATCGGCATATACAGTGCTTATCGGCGGCGCTGGCGCTGACCAACTGCACGCGGGCACGGGCGGTAATCTGATAGATTACGAAACGTCGCTTCAGGGCGTCACCGCCTCTATGGCGAATCCGACCTTGAATACGGGAGATGCCGCTGGCGACACCTATTTCGGGCTTTTTGGGCATGATTTGGCCGGTTCGCCTTTTGACGACGTGCTTTACGGAGACGCTGGCGATAACAACATAATCGGCGACCCCGACATTAACGTCTATCTTCGTTCAGGGACGGATCAGCTTTACGGCGGCGCTGGAAACGATACGCTAGACGGCGGCGGCGGCGGCGATCGGCTTGATGGGGAGGAGGGCTTTGACGCCGCTGCCTACACAAGCGCGCAAGCGGGGCTCCATGTTTATCTGCTCAATCCCGCGGCAAATACCGGCGACGCCCAGGGCGATACATTTTTCAATATCGAGGCGGTCATTGGATCGGCCTTCGCTGACACCATAGGTGGGGATAACGCGAACAACTCGCTCTTCGGAGAGGCCGGAAATGACGTTTTACAAGGGGAAGGAGGCGACGACCTCCTCGTAGGCGGCGCCGGATCAGACCGTCTCATTGGCGGCGCGGGTTTGGACCTAGCTGTTTACTCAGATTCCAATCAGGGCCTGTCCGTCAGCATGGAGGCACCACAGTTTAACACTGGCATCGCTGGGGGAGACACTTACGAAGGCGTTGAGGGTCTTTTGGGCAGCAAGTTTGCAGATGTCCTTGTAGGCGATGCTGGCTCCAACGTTCTGCGTGGCGAGGGAGGCGATGATCGGCTTTCTGGAGCCGCCGGCGACGACGTGCTGTTTGGAGACGCTGGTGCGGATCAATTGGACGGCGGCGCGGGATTCAACATCGCCAGCTATCAAACGTCCAGTGCCGGAGTAACCGCTTCTCTGACAGACCCGTCCCTCAACACGGGCGATGCGAAGGGCGACACTTATCAAAACATCCAACAGCTCAATGGCAGCGAGTACGCTGATATTCTAACGGCAATCAGCGCCAATGGAGGTGTGGTGAGGGGGCTTGGGGGGGATGACACTCTTTATGCCACTGGATTCGGCGCCCAACTGAGTGGAGACGACGGGAACGACGTACTGAACGGGGGTGCCGGTGATGATGTGCTTGTGGGCGGCGCCGGATCTGATCAGCTTATAGGCGGCGGAGGCGTCGATCTTGCAAGTTACGTGACTTCGACTTCGGGTGTGACCGCATCGCTTGGTTCGGGTGGCGTGTCGGGTGATGCGTCGGGCGACAGCTACGCCGGGGTCGAGAATCTGGCGGGCACCGACTTCGCTGACGATCTCACTGGAGATGCTTCCAGCAACTATCTTCTCGGCCTGTTCGGAGATGATACTCTTCGGGGCGGGGACGGTGATGACCTCCTCGAAGGCGGTGTCGGGGCAGACGCGCTCCTGGGCGGAGCTGGGTTCGACTATGCAGTGTATTCGGCCGCAGATACGGCCGTGACGGTCGTTCTCTCTGGCGGGACACAACTCGGGGACGCCAACGGTGACACATTCAGTTCCATAGAGGGCGTGCTAGGCAGTGCGTTCGGCGATGTGATCATTGGCGATGCCGCCAGCAACGTTCTTCAGGGGCTAGGTGGCAATGATCGCTTGAACGGCGGTGGCGGAAGCGATCTCTTGGTGGGCGGCGCGGGCGACGATATTCTTTTCGGCGGCGCCGGCAATGACAGTCTCACTGGTGGCACGGGTTCTGATAGATTTATCTATTCATTGGTAACTGATTCCCAATCCACGCCGGAGATCGCTCCCGACATTATCGAGGATTTTGAGACCGGAACTGACAAGATCGACATATCAGCTCTGCGACCGACCAATGTGAGTATTGGTCGAGATGGTGCTTACACGTTGGTTTCCGCGCAAACGTCAGAAGGCATTTGGGCTGTTCGTGTGGTCGGTGATGTTTCTATCAGCGATGTTATTCAAACAGCGACTGGCCAACAGATCATCGGCACGTCGGGTCCGGATGTGTTGGTTGGGACTGCTGGCCCCGACATTCTAAATGGTGGAGGCGGCGGCGACACCCTTACGGGTGGCCTGGGCTCAGACACCTTCCTCTACGCAGCGGCCAGCGATTCAAACGCTAGCGGTCGCGACCTGATTACAGACTTCGAGACTGGCGTGGATCGCATTGATCTTTCGGCCTTGAACACAACCGAGATCAGTATCATCCGCGACGGGGCGTCCAGCTACGTCTTCGCTTCAAGTCCGGGCGGTGGATTCCAGCTTCAAGTCAACGGGGCTCTTCAGGCCTCGGATATTGTCTATGGCTACAATCACTCGATCTACGTGATCGGCTCCAACGATTCGGACATCCTCATCGGATCAAACCAAGGAGACCCGATCGTCGGCAATGGTGGTGACGACACGATTATCGGCGGCGTAGGCGCTGACGCCCTGCATGGCGGCGCTGGCCGTGACACGTTCGTGATCCGCTCTGCGGCAGAATCCAACGCGACAGGCTACGACAACTATTATGATTTCACGACAGCAGAAGACCGCCTGGATCTGACGGCCTTGAGCACAACCGCGATTTCGGTCCTGCGGCAAACGGACGGATCCTCTGTTGTTTTCGGCAACTCCGCCTCGGGCAACTTCCAGTTCATCGCCGCCGGCCATGCGATCAATGGAGGTGACTTCGTCTATGGAAATAATCACTCTGTCTATCTGATTGGGTCCAGCGTTGGTGAGACCATAATTGGCTCTGCCTATGGCGATCCCATCCAAGGTGAGGGCGGCGATGATATCCTCATCGGCGGGCTGGGGGCTGACGCAATCCATGGCGGGGCGGGGCGCGATACATTCGTGATCCGCACAGCGGCCGAGTCCAGCGCCACTGGCTACGACAACTACTATGACTTCACCACGGGAGAAGACCGGATCGATCTCACCGCCTTAAACACGACTGCGATCTCGGTGCTGAGACAAACCGACGGCTCGAGCGTGATCTTCGGCAACTCAGCTTCCGGTGACTTCCAGTTCATTGCCGCCGGCCGTGCGATCAACGGAGGTGATTTCACCTATGGAAACAACCACTCGGTCTTCCTGGTCGGCTCGGCGGCAGGGGAGACCTTGATTGGATCGAACTACGCAGATCCCATCCTTGGCGGCGGCGGCGACGACATTGTCATCGGCGGCGGGGGCGCGGACAGCCTCGAAGGCGGAGCCGGGCGTGACATCTTCCGATACAGGGCGGCTTCTGAATCCACCTTAGGCTTCTCTGATCGCATCCAGGATTTCGTCGCCGGTGTGGACAAGATCGATCTGACTGGCCTGCGAAGCGGAGCCGCCGACAAATATGGCATCGCCTACGACGGTGGCGGATCGTTCCTCTATGTCGACATCGGCGGCGACGGCACCAACGACATGCTCATCCAGCTAAAAAACGTCAATCTGACCGCCGCGGATATTACCTGGGATGCGCAAAGCGCCTCTTCCCAGCCGCTATCCGCTATGGCGTTCGATTTGTGGGCTAGCCATGCGCATGCTGCCGATACCGCGAGCGGCCCCGCTATCGAATGGGTCAATCCTATCTGCAGCCATGATCAGGCCTGGCTGCTCTAGGCTCCGTACTCAATCAGCTTGCTTTGGAACGCGAAGGCTGATTCCAAGATTCCTGAGGGGCTCCGGATGTCGAAGTCGAAGTCGGTTTACTGGTTGTCGGATGTGGAGTGGGCGGCGATCGAGCCGCATCTGCCGAGAGGCCGTAGCGGCGCGCGGCGTGTAGATGATCGCCGGGTGATCAGCGGGATCGTCCACATGCTGCGGTCGGGCGCCCGATGGCGGGACTGTCCGACCGATTACGGGCCGTACACGACGGTATACAACCGCTTCAATCGCTGGAGCCGACAGGGCGTTTAGAGCGAGGTCTTCTACGCCCTGACCGGCAAGAGCGACGTGTTCACTGGCGCGATAGACGCCACCTACGTGAAAGCCCACCGCTCGGCGGCGGGCGCAAAAGGGGGGCCTTCGAAAACGCCATCGGAGCCTCCCGGGGCGGTCGGACGACGAAGATTCACGCCCTGACCGACGACCTGGGCCGGCCCCGAGCCCTGGTTCTGACGGCTGGGAACACCCATGACCTCGTCGGAGCTGCGGCGTTGCTCAGGATTGTGCCGACGCCTCGCAAGCTCCTGGCCGACCGCGCCTACGACGCCCGCAAGTTGCGCGACTGGCTCGCCGAACGAGGCTGCGAACCCGTCATCCCGCCCAACCCGACGCGCAAACATCCCACACCTAGGACCCCGTTGCCTATCGGAGCCGCAACGCCGTCGAACGGATGTTCTGCCGCATCAAGGACTTCCGGCGCATCGCAACCCGATACGACAAACGGGCCGACAACTTCCTGTCCGCCGTGCTTATCGCCGCCGCCGTCACTTGGTGGATGCCGATTGAGTCCGGAGCCTAGATCGGCGATTGTAGCGTGACGCCCACTTTCCAGGCCTTGGAAGCGTCGATGATGGTGGTCGAAGCGTCTCACTCCGAGCTCAAGCAACAGGCTTAAACACCTCCGTCAGAGAGTGGTGGTTGAGCTCGACATGCTGAGCGGGTTCCTGAGATGAGTTGACATCGGTGATCCCGTGGGCTCAATGCAGGACAGTGCGGGAGAGGCCCGACCATTATAGATAGGTCCATGCAACACCCGAGCCGTGATGAGGCCATGCTTGGCCATAAGTCGCTTCACGGCGGCGGCGTACTGCGGGGCGTCAAGCGTCACGCCCGGCTCGTGGGCGCGCTTTTCATGCGCGAAATCGTTACCCGTTTCGGGCGAGAGAGCGCTGGCTTTTTATGGGTTATAGGCGAGCCGCTAGTGTTTTGTGCCGGCGTCCTCGTACTGTGGACAGCCGTCAAGCCCGCTTATGAACACGGTGTCCGCATTGGGCCGTTCGTGATGACAGGCTACATGTGCTTGTTGCTGTTGCGACACATGCTGTCTATGAGCGTCGGCGCCCTCCAGGCAAATGTTGGCGTGCTTTACCATCGGCAGGTCACCGCAACCCATATCTTCGTTGCACGGAATCTGATGGAGCTTAGCGGTGCTACAGTTGCATTTATTGTAGTTTACGTCGTGCTTTACGCGCTCGGACAGGTCGGATTGCCGCACGACTGGCTGCTGTTGTACGCTGGCTGGTTTTTGATGGCTTGGGTGAGTTTCGGTTTCGCGATAGCCATGGCTGGCTTGGCCATGAAGTTTGAAGTTCTGGAGAGGATGGTCGCGGTCATAAGCTACATTCTTATCCCGTTCTCTGGCGCCTTCACGATGGCCTCCTGGGTGCCCAACAGCTATCGCGAGCTGTATTTGATGTTCCCGTTTCCGCACGGTGTCGAAATGGTTCGGCGCGCCGTTTTCGGCGAGTTTGTCGAGACTCACTTCAACCCCCTTTATGCCTTTGCCGTAGGGGGAGTGATGCTGCTAGTCGGGCTGGTCCTGATCTCCGATGCGAGGGAGCGTATCCTTGTCGAATGACCGTGAGTGTAATACCTGCATGGCCTTGATTCGGAACTGGATTTGGAATGTCTGACCCTCAATTGACTTATCTGGGGCCGTATTCCCGAGCCCGCGAAGCGCGCGTCCAATCCCCAGCCTGGTGGCGCAGGCTTCCGTTGGCTTTCCTAATCATTGTTGTGCTGCCCTTCGCCCTTTCGGCAATCTATTTCTTGCTCATCGCATCGCCGCGTTATGTATCTGAGGCGCGCTTTATTGTTCGCGCAGCCGACGACAGCCGGCCATCGTCTCTAGGGGTGGCTCTGGAAGGTGTCGGCTTGGCGACGGCGACTTCAGACGCCTTTGCTGTGCACGAATACATAACTTCACGCGACGGTTTTAATGAACTGACGCGGCGTTTCAATCTGCGCCGGATGATTGGGGCGGGCGATGTTCTGTCGCGCTATCCTCGCCCGTGGGAGGGTCAATCGAATGAGGATTTCTTCTCCGCGTTTCAGCGGTTCATCACGGTGGGTTATGACTCGACCACAGGCATCAGCACCTTGCGTGTCGAAGCGTTCGCTGCCCGTGATGCTCAGCGCCTGAACGACGCCATGCTGGCCAGTGGGGAAGCCTTGGTCAATCGGCTGAACGAACGGGCTTCCGTTGCGGCAATCCGCGACGCGGAAGCTGCTCGCACCCGCGCAAGCGACAGGCTGGCTCAGGCGCAAGCCGGTCTGACCGCGTTCCGCAACAAGCAGCGCTACATTGACCCTGCCCTGACCGCGCGAGAGGGCTCGCAACTGATCGGCGGGCTGTTGGCGACGGTGGCCGAGTTGCGCGCCGAACGCGCGCAACTGGCCGCTCAAGCTCCTCAGAGCCCGCAACTGGCGACGATCGACAGCCGAATTCGCGCCTATGAGGGGCAGATCACGGAGGAGCGCAGCAAGATCGCGGGCAACTCCACATCACTCGCCCCACAGGTCAGTGTGTACGAGGATCTGGTGCTGGAACGCGAACTGGCGGATAAAGAGCTGACGGCCGCCAATGCGGCCCTGACAACCGCTGAACAGGATGCGCGCCGCCAGAAGCTGTACCTGGATCGCATCGTCAATCCCAGTCTGCCGGACGCGGCGACGCAACCAAAGCGCCTGCTTTCGATCCTGACCGTCCTGTTTTCGGCCCTGCTAATCTATGGTGTCGGCTGGTTCGTTTGGGCGGGCGCGCGCGAGCATAGGCAGGCTTGACGGTGACGACGTGACTGCAGATCAATGGAGCGGCACGCCGTCGCCGAGTTCTACTGCGCCTGTCATTGGCGAAGGGGGTGAGTCTCCGGTTGGCTTAAGCCTTCGCAACGTCTCCAAAACCTATCACGGCGCGGCCAAGCCCTTGTTCGAGGGGCTGACGTTTGACTTGCAACGCAGCGGGCGCATCGCGCTTCTGGGGCGCAATGGTCAGGGCAAGTCCACCTTGATCAAGATGTTGGGCGGAGCCATCCCGCCGAGCTCGGGTGTAATCGAATGGCGGATGAGCTCGTCGTGGCCGATCGGCTTCTCTGGCGGTTTCCAAGGCAGTCTGACCGGAAACGACAACATTCGCTTCCTTTCGCGCATCTATGAGCGTGACTATCGAGAGGTTCACGACAAGGTCGAGACGTTTGCCGAACTGGGCAAGGCGCTGACCCAGCCGGTCAAGTTTTACTCGTCGGGCATGCGGGCGCGACTAGCATTCGGCTTGTCTTTAGCGATCGACTTCGACTGCTATTTGATCGACGAACTGATGGCTGTGGGGGACGCTCGCTTCCAGAGAAAATGTGCTGAAGAGTTGTTCGACCATCGGGGGCACAGGGCCTTCATAATCGCTTCGCACGACATGGCGACCATTCGTGATAGGTGTGAAAGCGCGCTGATTATTGAAGGCGGTAGATACAAGTTGTTTTCTGATATTGGCGAGGCAATCGAGATCTATACCTGGCTGAAAGCCGGATAAATTATCCAGGAGCTACAAGTCTCACAATAATATCTACGGCTTATCTTTTAGGCTTATGGGCAATCAGAGCAACATGGTGTCGTGTTTGGGCGTTGAGTAAATTGGATGTTGTATTCGATAAATATGTGGGGGTTTGTTTTGTTGGAGAGTGATAGGCAGGTCTAGTGCTTGCCCAATTTCAGATGCTTGCATTGGGACGGATGGGGTTCTGGTGCGGCATTTCCCCCTCGATACCACGCTGGATGTTGTGAACATGATTACGAGAGACGAAGCCTTTTGGTTGCACCGCTGTTTTTTGGGGCGAGACCCTTCCAGCGAAGACGACCTGCTCGCGCTTACACAACATCATGTTGATTTCGATGCCGCCCGGCTGGCCTTTATAATGTCGCGTGAATTCCAAAATCGATGGTTTCCCGCGCCTCGCTACATAGCGCCAGTCGGCGAAGTGCCGACATATGACAAAAAAGATGGCTGCCGGCTTGTGGTGACCTCAATTGTCAAGAACGAAGCCCATCAGATCGGTGATATGATCCAAGCTGCTTCGCTAATCGCTGACTATTTTGTAATAGTTGATACGGGTTCAACCGATAAAACGCGATCAGTAGCTGAGGAGGCTCTAAAGCGATCCGGCGTTGATTTCGTTCTGGCTAGTGTGGATTTTGTCGATTTCGCTCAAGCGAGGAATTGCGCGCTTGATCTTGTCCCCTGTGATGCGGATTGGATTTTCATGCTTGATGCGGATGAGCATATTGTTCCTGAGGATGTTCCAGCGTTCCGAGCTCTGTTGAGTAAGAATGTTGATGGCTGGCGTTTGCCGCGCTTTAATTTCAACGATGTCGATAAACTGGAACTTCCCTCGCCATACCCGGACTATCAGGCTCGTCTATTTCGTAAAATGGACCCTCCAGTGCGCTACGTTGGTGCAGTTCATGAGCAGCCAGTAGGTGTCGCAGAGTGGGCCGCGGTGCCAGTAAGCTCGGCTCAGCACGGCGGCGACTCCGGCGGACCGCACATCCATCATATGGGGCAAGCGGTGGCGACTGCGGAAATTCTTGAAAAGAAACGCGAACTTTATAACAAGCTCTCTCAGGTCGGCACTTAATCGTAGACGGTGCGAAATCTCTACAAAGCAAATGCAAGAGAATGATATGTTAGATCAACCGATCCGAGCTTCCAAAATTGACGGAGCTGATGAAATCGTCTGCGTAAGTGGCGGCGAGGAGGTGGTGAACGAATTCACGGGAGTGAGTTATTTCGACTGTACGGATCTCGTATTTTATCTCGCGCATCACAAAATGCCTTCTGGCATTCAACGTGTTACGCTTCAGCTCCTTAAAGAAATATTTGACCGTATATCATTGTGGGCTGGTGTTGAGTTTATCGCTTTCGACAAAAGCCGACAAAGGTTTGTGAATATAGATAAAAGCGATTGGTTGATGCTTATCAACCATGTGATTATTTGCGGCGTTGACGATAATCTGCAGGCCAAATTCCAGTCGGCCAATAACGGCGACTGGTCTGTCTTCAAGGGGCGTCCTCTTGACGATGATCGTTGGCGCGGCTCAAGGATTTTCGTGATTGGAGCGGGCTGGGTTACCGATTGCGTCCCTGCGCTCGCTGAGGCGCGAGAGTTGGGCGCTTTCATCAATCTTCTCGTTTACGACCTGATTCCGCTTAGACGGCCCGAATTTTTCACTATGGGCACAAGGGCACAGTTCGAGTCCTGGCTGAAGCCTATGCTCGCCATCGCCGACAAGGTTTTTGCCATCTCCAAGCACGCATCGAACGATGTCGAAAGCTTTGTCCGGGAGATCGGTTTGCCTTCGATCAACGTTGAGCCGATCAAGCTTGGTACGTTCGACTTGAACGCTACCGTCGGCGCGGACGAAGAGGCGACGGATTTTGTTGTAGGCGACTACGCGATTTTCGTTTCGACGATTGAGGCTCGCAAAAATCATATCCTCCTGTTTCGGGTTTGGAGTGATCTTCTAAGAGAAGGCGTAGATCTGCCCAGGCTCATCTTTGTCGGGCGAATGGGCTGGAATATAGAAGAACTACAGAGAAATTTGGAACAGTCCAACCAGTTGGATGGCGCTATCGAGATTCTGAATGATCTTACCGATTTCGAACTGTCGAAAATTTATCGGGGGGCGAAGTTTGCCGTGTATCCGAGTTGGTGTGAGGGGTGGGGCTTACCTGTTACCGAGGCAATCGCCGCTGGGTGTCCCGTCATCGCTTCAGACGCGACGGCCATACCTGAGGCCGGGGGAGCGGCAGCCAAGTACATCTCTCCAGATGATTATGAGGGATGGAAGGATGCTGTCCGGCAATGGTCGGAAAGCAAAGACCCGCGAGAGTTCGTGGATTTGGACGCGTTCGAACTTCCTAAGTGGAGCGACAGCTTAAACCAACTGCTCGCCACCGCAGAGATGAACCCAATCGAGGGAAGGTCTCCACGGTTGCCGTCCATTGAGCTAGGTCGTGAGTATGTTCTGTCTCACGCGCCCCACAGTCGTGCGCAGTCGCGAGCCATCGCCTCAGAAACACTGACACACATGACAAGCGGCATCCCTATGTGGGCGTTTGACGCTCAGGCCGGGCGGGTAGGTAGAAGTTGGGGTGAGCGCGAAACTTGGGGCAGCTGGACACTTGCTAACAGAAAAGCAGATCTATTGGTTAATGTGGCGGGGTCCGACAAAGACTTCTGTCTAATATTGAACTGTCAGATCGTATCCGAAGCTGTCGGTTTTAAAATCGTAGTGTCATTGGACGGTATCGATCACGAAGTTGTTCCGATGAATACCTCGTTCTCGCTATGCTTGCAGGTGAGCGGGAGCGAAAGCGTCGATCATACCGATCTTCGCCTCTCAATTATGCTGACATGCGGCCAGAACCAGCTGCGCCACATTAAGAGTGTGTATGGCCGAGCGCTTGGGGTTGGTGTGCGCAGCTTATTGGCTCTCAAGACGACCGACTTACCTCGTTGGGCTCAACTTTCGACACAGCTATCGGCCAAAGGGTCTGCTTTGATACTTGCGGATGACTGATGCACCGAATGCAGAAATTTGGGTTCGCACGAACTGATTGAGCCTGTAACAGCGTATAGATAGCGTCACGTCCGTAATTCCGAAATTTCAGCAGGGCGTTGTCGGGCGCTCTTGCTGATGTTAACCACAGCAAAATTTTCTCTGGATGACTATAATGACTCGCAAGGCTCTCATCACGGGCGTGACCGGACAAGACGGTGCCTATTTGTCCCAGCTGTTGCTGAGCAAAGGCTACGAAGTGCACGGATTGGTCCGCCGCAGCAGCCACTCGGAGGTGAACGACCATCGTTTGCAGTGGCTGGGCGTGCACAACGACATCCAGTATCATGACGGCAATCTGATCGATCTGTCCGGCCTGATCCGCGTGTTGCGTGAAGTGAAGCCGGACGAGGTCTACAATTTGGCGGCGCAGTCGTTCGTCAAGGCCAGCTGGCAGCAGCCCCTGCTGACCTCGGATGTCACCGCGAAGGGGGTCGGCAACATCCTTGAAGCGGTGCGTTTGGAAACGCCCGAGGCTCGCTTCTATCAAGCGTCGTCGTCGGAAATGTACGGCCTAATCCAAGAGCCAATGCAGAGCGAGGCCACGCCTTTCTATCCGCGCAGCCCCTATGCTGTGGCCAAGCTTTACGGTCATTGGCTGACGGTGAACTATCGTGAGAGCTTCGGCCTCCATGCGTCGAGCGGGATTCTGTTCAACCATGAATCGCCCCTTCGCGGCTTGGAGTTCGTAACCCGCAAGGTCACTGACGCCGCAGCCCGGATCAAGCTGGGTCAGGCCAAGGAATTGCCGATGGGCAATCTGGACGCCACGCGCGACTGGGGTCATGCACGCGACTATGTTGCGGCTATGTGGGCCATGCTGCAACAGGACGAGGCTGACGACTATGTGGTGGCGACCGGCCGCACGATCGCGGTTCGTGAACTGTGCCGCGTGGCTTTCGCCGCCGTGGATCTGAACTACGAAGACTATGTCCGCCTAGACGAGCGTTTCATGCGCCCCGCCGAGGTCGACGTTCTTCTCGGCGATTCGTCGAAGGCCGAGCGGAAGCTGGGCTGGAAGGCGGAGACGACGTTTGAGCAGCTGATCTCTGAAATGGTCGAGGCCGACCTCGTCCGTCGCCGCCGCGCGGCCGCCTGATCGTGAGCGGCGATGGCGGGATCGTCGTTACAGGCGCATCCGGCTTCATCGGAAGCCATGTGCTTCCGCAACTGAAAGCGGCGTTTCCCGAGCGGCTGATCACGCCGCTCGGGGGGCCTTCATCCAAGGCGTATCGCGGGGTGGATCTAAGCGATCCCGCAAGCCTGAGGGCGGCGCTGGACGGCGTGCAGTTCGATGCGGTGATTCACTTGGCCGCCCAGTCAAGTGTGGCCGGCGCGATCAACGCGCCCGAATTGGTTTGGCGCGCCAATGCTGTAGGCGCGATGACCGTGGCCAGTGTGGTTTCCGATCTGTCACCGCACGCGACCGTCATCCACGCCGGCAGCGCCGAATGTTATGGAGAGAGCTTTCTGCCCGGGCATCCGTTGGACGAAAGCGCATGTCTGAAACCGAGCAATCCCTATGCTCGGTCCAAGGTCGCCGCTGAACTGGCCTTGACCGACATCCTTCCCGCTAACGCGCAGTTGGTGTTGCTACGGTTGTTTAATCATACTGGAGCGGGTCAAGACGAACGCTTCGTCGTGCCGTCTTTCGCCGCTCAGGTGGCGCGCGTGGAAAAAGGTGAGCAGGCCATCATCGAGGTTGGCGACCTCACCGCCGAGCGCGATTTCGGCCATGTCGCCGATGCCGCTGCCGCCATCGTGGAGGTGTTGAAGGCCTCCGAAAACCTTCCCCGTGTAAGCACATTCAATGTGTGCACCGAAGTCGCCCGTCCTGTCGATGACGTCCTTGAAGTGCTTTTGAGTGCCGCCAAGCACCCTGTGGCTGTGAAGGTTGATCCGGCGCGTATGCGGCCTTCATCGATCGCCGTGGCCGCCGGCTCTTCGGCGGCGCTTAGGGCCGCGACAAGTTGGGTGCCTACGCGAAGCTTCGAGGAGACGATCCTGGAAGTGCTAGATTACTGGCGCAAAGCCGTCTGAATCGAGCCTAGGTCGGTTTAGTCAAACCTCGCCTGAACCCAGGGATGTGACCGCTAGGGATCTAGGCAAGCGAACGGATACGGCGTGCCGAATAGGCGCGTTGGGCGGTGTTATGCGCTTTTCATTGGCTAGCACATTCAGCCGAATGGAGCAGCGGATCATATTGGATCCTGCTGTCGCGCTGACAGGTGGCGGTATCAAGGTCGACGATCACCGCCTAGACGGTGTATCGGACTCCTGTGGGCTTTGCGCTAGAAAGTTCTAAATGTGCCGCCGTAGCGCTGACCACAGCAGCGCCAGCAAGACAAAGGTCGGCCAAGGCCAGGCCGTCGCCATTTGGTCGCCCACGCCTGTTGCAGTTGCTCAAACGGCTGGTCGGAGAGGATTTGGCGGAGCAAAAGTGTCTCAAGATTCTGAATGCTGATGAGCGTCTTGATGAGCTCGTGATGACGATGGCTTGCGAGGCGCCATTTGAGCAGCTTTTCAAGCTAGCGCGCACGTCGCGTCCTGGCTCATCCGCAAGAAAATGTTCGATCCAGCCTATGGCGGGCTCAAGGACTATGACGTCTCGGCTCCTTTCTGCAAAACTTCCGCGACCATTTCGCTACACGCCTTGGCAAGAGAGCCGAAGGGGCCGCGGCCATTTCTGATGTGCTCAAGGGGCGCTACCATCCTCCGCGCTTTGTCGAAACGGGTTGTATCCGTATGCTCGGGAATTGGTCCGGAGACGGTCAGAGCACTTTTCGATCTAGGCTCCGGACTCAATCGGCATCCACCAAGTGACGGCGGCGGCGATAAGCACGGCGGACAGGAAGTTGTCGGCCCGTTTGTCGTATCGGGTTGCGATGCGCCGGAAGTCCTTGATGCGGCAGAACATCCGTTCGACGGCGTTGCGGCTCCGATAGGCAACGGGGTCCTAGGTGTGGGATGTTTGCGCGTCGGGTTGGGCGGGATGACGGGTTCGCAGCCTCGTTCGGCGAGCCAGTCGCGCAACTTGCGGGCGTCGTAGGCGCGGTCGGCCAGGAGCTTGCGAGGCGTCGGCACAATCCTGAGCAACGCCGCAGCTCCGACGAGGTCATGGGTGTTCCCAGCCGTCAGAACCAGGGCTCGGGGCCGGCCCAGGTCGTCGGTCAGGGCGTGAATCTTCGTCGTCCGACCGCCCCGGGAGGCTCCGATGGCGTTTTCGAAGGCCCCCCTTTTGCGCCCGCCGCCGAGCGGTGGGCTTTCACGTAGGTGGCGTCTATCGCGCCAGTGAACACGTCGCTCTTGCCGGTCAGGGCGTAGAAGACCTCGCTCTAAACGCCCTGTCGGCTCCAGCGATTGAAGCGGTTGTATACCGTCGTGTACGGCCCGTAATCGGTCGGACAGTCCCGCCATCGGGCGCCCGACCGCAGCATGTGGACGATCCCGCTGATCACCCGGCGATCATCTACACGCCGCGCGCCGCTACGGCCTCTCGGCAGATGCGGCTCGATCGCCGCCCACTCCACATCCGACAACCAGTAAACCGACTTCGACTTCGACATCCGGAGCCCCTCAGGAATCTTGGAATCAGCCTTCGCGTTCCAAAGCAAGCTGATTGAGTACGGAGCCTAGACGCGTTCGTTGCGGTGCGGTCCGGATGGCTGACGTCTATCGATATCAATGTGGACAGCATTGACACGGCGCGGAGCCACTGCAGCCACTCGACGCAATTGGTGATCGATGACTCCGTTGCGGCGTTGAACGCTCTGTGTCCGTTTATAAATAAGCCTGTCGATTTGCTGTCTCTAGACTCTTTCGATGTCTATCCGGAAGCGCCCCACCCCAGCGCCATCCATCATATTATGGAACTGCTGGCCGCGAGACCGGCGCTTAGGCCCGGCTCGATCATTGCGGTTGATGATTCTGCCATCGGCGGTGATGGAGGCAAGGGGATGATAATGAACGAGTATTCTTCCAGGTCGTCCGCTACCGTGCTGTACGACGGGTATCAGAAGGTCTGGATAATGCACTGACCATAAGGGCTTGGCGTCGCTACAGATTGTGGATTTCGCTAGGCGGAGAACGGCTCGGGCGTGTAGAAATCAGCCTTGATAATTTGCTTTTGGCGACCAAGAGACTCCAATGAATCGAGATGATACTGCGGGCGCAAAGGCCGCAGCTTCGCCACCCAGCCCACCTCTCGCGCTGGCTTTCCCAACACTGATGGAGTGCTACGCCGACGCTCGACGGACGCCAATGCCGCCGCTGACAGTTGAAGACGGACGGTACACGAAAAACGTCGAATTGTTCGAGGCTTATGCCGCTAACCGTGAGCTTGGGGTCTATGAGCAAGTTCACTATGAGCGGTTT
Organism: Brevundimonas fontaquae; assembly: GCF_017086445.1. Taxonomy (NCBI): domain Bacteria; kingdom Pseudomonadati; phylum Pseudomonadota; class Alphaproteobacteria; order Caulobacterales; family Caulobacteraceae; genus Brevundimonas; species Brevundimonas fontaquae. Next base: position 539,736 of record NZ_CP070968.1, read on the forward strand.
AAAATCAGCGCGGGCATGTTTTCTGGTTGTTTTGACAAAGGTACAAGCGTTTTAGAAGTTGGCGGGCAGTCCTTTTTTGGGGAATTCGTTCGCGACGTCCATTCGTCTTCCTATCATTCATGGAATGGCCCCTTGGGCGAGGACTTTGAACTGGATGACGCCGTCTTTGATCGGGTCCTGTGTCTAGAAGTCCTGTCCGAGTTAAGGGACGTCACGCCGATTGGTTCAGAGTCAAATGGACGCACATACTTTGACTACAGTGGCGTCCTGAAGGTGCTTAGCGAGTCGTATCGTATTCTGAAACCCGGCGGCCTGCTGCTAGTCAGCGCGCCAAATGCTACCTCGGTCGATGCTATTGCGCGAATCCTTCGACAGGAGCACCCGCATCTTTACGATCCTCACATTCGAGAGTTTGCGCCGCAGCAAATTCGGGCGTTCGGAAAGTTGGTGGGTTTTGACCTCATGGCGTTTGGGACGTTCTTCGCTTGGAACGTCATCGATCGGCTAGAGCGAGATAAACTTTTAAAATGGATTGCTGATGAGGGTTTAGATGCCTCGAATAGAGGCGACGACGCATGTTTCGTATTTAGAAAGCCGGTCGGAGAGGGACATAGCCTCGCGAAAGCGTCCATCCATTCAACGGAGCTGCCTATTCAAGTGTTCTTTGGGATGGGTGCCGCAGGAAGTGCGAGCTACTGGAGGGAGCGACACCAATCGGGGGACGTGCCGGAATATGAAGACATTTTGGCCGATGTTTTTTCCCGCCTGCTGTCGGCTGGTGACGTTGTCGTCGATATCGGTGTGAACGTCGGCAGGCACTTTACGCGCTTTCACGAAGTGGTCGGTGAGCATGGCCGCGTGATCGGTTTCGAACCTGTTCCAGATTTTGCGGCACACAGCCGTGCCTTAGTGGGGCCGGCCGCCGAGATCCGCGAAAAAGCGCTTTCTGACGCCGCCGGCGTCGGGGAGTTCCTTTTCATGACGAAAGCTGTCGGGGAGTCTGGCTTTAAAGAACGAGCAAGTGACGGTGATCGCGGCGCAAAGCCGATTCAAGTCGAGATATCGACGCTGGATGCCGAAACGGTTGACCTGCCAAGTTTGCGCTACATTAAAATCGATACTGAAGGGCACGAACTCAGCGTTCTCAAAGGAGGGCGAGAAACATTGCGACGTTTTCGTCCATATATCAGCGTCGAATGGGGCGAGCCCACCTATACCTTGTACGGACACGATATGTTCAGTCTTTTTGAATTTGCCAATGAAATAGAATATTCGATATCAGACTTGTTCGGTAACGTTGTGTCCAGTAGAGAAGAGTGGTCTAGGGTCTCCGATCAATCGTATTGGGATTACTTTTTAGTGCCGCTTGAAAAACTGGCAGAATGGCGCGAGTTGTTTAAATAGCGTGATTTTGGTGCCGGCAGTAAGAAATTTGCCAGTCAAAAATGACGCTATACCTCGAAGGTATTATATAGAATATGGCGATCGATTCTTTGCCGACGTTATTGTTATTGGTGGATGAGTCCTCGTCAAAGCAGTGGCGTGACTCGTTGATAGAAGTTGCGAGCGGCGGTGGGTTTGAGTTGATCTCTGGACCTGCTCCCCAAACATTCGACCCGCAGCATCCTACGGTCGTGATTAGCGATGACGTAAACTGGACTGTGCATATTGCGGCAGCCAGAACGCACGTTTTTGCCAATGGGGATTTGCCGCCGTTGGCCCCCTCTCCAGGATCATTTGTTGACCGTCATGAACTGCATAAGGAGTCGCGGCGCCTCGTGGTTGCTGCGCACGTCATCTCCGAGGGCGCGACTCTTCATGACCTTGATAGCGTCGAAGCAGAAATCGACGGTGTGGGCATCGCAAAACGTCTTGGCAAGTGCGCGCGAAGCACCGTTCAATCCCCCTTGTCAATTTATACTGATCTACCCCCCCGGCCTGGTGTCGCCGCTCATTGGCCGTCGCACGTTTTTTCGTATCAGTCAGAGGCGTTCGTTGACGGCTCGCCTGACATTGACCTCACGGGGCGGCCTAGAATGTTGCTTCATGGCCCCTACGTTTTTCTCCCGATTGGGCGATGGCGTGCGGACATCCGATTTGCTGTAGATCCGGAAGGTGGTGCGGCGCCTCTTCGAGTACAATGGGGCAAGGATGGGGATTACGCGACCTTGGAGTTTCGGGTCGCTCAAGGCGGAGAATACAGTGTTTCGCTAGAGCATGACTGGAAAGAACCCGCCCCAGCCCAAGTCGTAATTTGGGTGACCGAAGCCGTTTTTCGGGGCCATTTCATGTATCGCGGATGTTCGATTGACATGATTGCTGAGCTTAAATCGTGAGATTGGGCACCTGGAACATACTTTTCCGATTTTCCAATGGGTTGAGAAAGCGGTTTGTCCAGTGCGGCGGTCTGACGGCGTAGAGACGGTCTTGTATCATTTCGGAATTGACTAGGATGTTGCTAGGTCAGTTCCTGCAATAGGATTTCCACTGTAATTCCGTGACACCGCCCCCTTCCCCCGCTATCTCGCGCGCGTGATGAACGAAACCGAGCGCCAATCCGAGGAACGCAGTTGGGAGACGGCGAAGACGCTCGCCGAGGCCCTGCCGTATATTCAGGTCTATGACCGCGAGACCGTGGTCATCAAATACGGCGGTCACGCCATGGGCGAAAGCGCTGTGGCGCGGCAGTTTGCGGCCGATGTGGTGCTGTTGAAACTGATGGGCGTGAACCCGGTGGTCGTGCACGGCGGCGGGCCGCAGATCAGCGCCATGCTGGACAAGGCGGGGGTGAAGTCCAGCTTCGTCGACGGGCTGCGGGTCACCGATCCGGCGACGATGGAAGTCGCCGAGATGGTGCTGTCGGGCGCGGTGAACAAAGAGATCGCCCACTGGATCACCATGGCCGGCAAGGAGGCGGACGTGCGCGGCGTCGGCCTGTCGGGCAAGGACGCCGGTCTGTTGACGGTCGAGAAGACGCGCCGCACCAAGCGCGACCCCGACAGCATGATCGAGCATGAGGTGGACCTCGGCTATGTCGGCGAACCGACCAAGGTCGATCCCAAGCTGATCGCCGGCCTGATCGCGTCCGAGACCGAAGACTGGGTCCCGGTCATCGCCCCGATCGGCGTGGCCGAAGACGGCCAGACCTACAACGTCAACGCCGACACGGTGGCGGGCGCCGTGGCGGGTTCGCTGAACGCCAAGCGGATGCTGCTGCTGACCGATGTGCCGGGGGTCAAGGGCGCGGACGGCGACATCATCCGTCAGATGACGCTGGACGAGGCGCAAAACCTGATCGACACGGGCGTGGCCACCGGCGGCATGATCCCCAAGCTGGAGACCGCGATGGCCGCCGTTCGCGCGGGCGTCGAGGCGGTGGTCATTCTGGACGGGCGCCGACCGCACGCCATGCTGGTCGAGTTGTTCACCGAGTTCGGCGCGGGCACCCTGGTGAAGGCGTCTTGATCGACCCCCATTCCACATCCCTTGGGCATGTGCGCGCCTGGGTGTTCGACATGGACGACACCCTGTATCCGCGCGAGCAGGGTCTGATGCGGCTGGTCCAGGCGCGCATCAACGCCTTCGTGGTCGAAGCCGTCGGACTGGAGCCCGAGGCCGCCGCCGCGATGCAACGCCAGTTTCTGGACGAGCACGGCACGACCCTGGCCGGGCTGATGGCCAACTATGCGGTCGATACCGAACGGTTCCTGCGCGAGGTGCACGACGTGCCGCTGGACGGGGTCGAACCCAACCCGCGTCTGGCCGAGCGGCTGAAGGCTCTGCCCGGTCGTTGCTATGTCTTCACCAACGGTGCGCGCGACTACGCCCATCGTGTTCTGGAGCGGATCGGCGTCGCCGACTGTTTCGAAGGCGTTTTCGCCATTGAGGATGGGGATCTGACGCCCAAGCCCAATCCCGCGACCTTCCGCCGGATGCTGGAGCAGTTCGGCATCGATCCGCACCGATCCGCCTTCTTCGAGGACACGTCCAAGAACCTAGAGCCGGCCAAGGCGCTGGGCATGGCGACGGTCCTGATCGGCGACGGCCATGGCAAGCCGATCGGGCCGCACATTGACCATGTGGCCCCGGACCTTCTCGACTTCCTCTCCGACCTGAGCTTCAAGGACGCCGCATGACCGATCTGTCGCATCTCGAATCCGTCGTCGAGGCCGCTTGGGAACAGCGCGGCGAAGTGTCCGCCGCCACGCATGGCGAGGTGCGCGACGCCGTTGAAACCGCCCTGGCCCTGCTGGATTCCGGGCAGGCGCGCGTCGCCTCGCGCGGCGAGGATGGCGTCTGGACCACGCATCAGTGGCTGAAGAAGGCGGTGCTGCTGTCCTTCCGTCTGAACGACAACCAGATCATGCGGGCGGGCGCGCCGTCCGTCATGCCGCTGTCGGTGGATCATCCCGTCGCCGTCGGTCCCTTCTGGGATAAGGTGCCCAACAAGTTCGGCGACTGGACCGCGTCGGATTATCAGTCGGCCGGCTTCCGCTCGGTGCCCGGCGCCATCGTCCGTCACGGCGCGCATATCGCCAGGAACGTCGTGCTGATGCCGTCGTTCGTGAACATCGGCGCCTTCGTCGACGAGGGCTCGATGATTGATGCCTGGGCCACGGTCGGCTCCTGCGCCCAGATCGGCAAGAATGTGCACCTGTCAGGCGGCGCGGGCATCGGCGGTGTGCTGGAGCCTTTGCAGGCCAATCCGACCATCATCGAGGACGGCTGTTTCATCGGCGCCCGCGCCGAGGTGGCCGAGGGCGTGATCGTGCGCGAGGGCGCGGTCCTTGCCATGGGCGTCTATCTGTCGGGCTCGACCAAGATCGTGGACCGGGCGACCGGCGAAGTGTTCCGAGGCGAGGTGCCGGCCTATTCGGTCGTCGTGCCGGGTTCGCTGCCGGATCCCAATGGCGGGCCGTCGTTGTACTGCGCCGTCATCGTCAAGCGTGTGGACGCGCAGACGCGGGCCAAGACCGGCGTCAACGAACTGCTGCGCGACTGATCAGGCCGCTATGCGGGCGGCTTCGACCTGAGGCGTATCGAAGGTCGCGTGCAGGGTGAAGGTCGATCCCTGGCCGGGGGTCGACGTCACCGTGATCTCGCCGTCCATCAGGGCGGCCAGACGCTGACAAATGCTAAGGCCCAGGCCGGTGCCGCCGAACTTGCGGGTGGACGACCCGTCCACCTGAGAGAAGGGCTGGAACAGGCGCGTCAGATCGTCGGCGGCGATGCCGATGCCGGAATCGACCACACCAAGCCGCAAGGTCGTGCGGCCCTCGCCTGCCGGCTCGCTGTCGATAATCAGGCGAACCTCGCCCTGGGGCGTGAACTTGATGGCGTTGGCCAGCAGGTTATGCGTCACCTGCGCCAGGCGCAGCGGGTCCATTCTGAGAAGCGGCGGCAGCGGGCCGCGGATGTCGGTCGTGAAGGTCAGGCCGCGCGCTTCGGCCTGGGCCTTGAACGGGCCCGTCAGGCGGGCGGCGAGGGTCTCGGCTCCGACATCGACAAAGTCCAGTTCCATCTTGCCGGACTCGATCTTGGTGATGTCGAGGATGTCGTTCAGCAGCACCATAAGCCCTTCGCCGGAGTCGCGGATGACCCCGACGAATTCTTTCTGACGCTCGCTGAGCTCGGACATCTGCAACAGTTGCGCGGCCCCCAGAACCCCGTTCATCGGCGTGCGAAGCTCATGAGAGATGACGTCGAGGAAGCTGGATTTGGCGGCGCTGGCGGCGTCGGCCCGGTCGCGGGCGGCTTCCAACTCGGAGATCAGTTCGGCTTGGCGTCGGTTCACGGCCTCCAGATCATTGTCCTTCATCTGATTGATGGCCACCTTGATCAACAGGGCCAGCGCCAGCACCGGAGCCATGCTCAGAACGACCCAGAAGCCCGGTGTGCCGTAAAGTCTTACGAAAAGGACGCCGAACACGAGGGTGTAAGGCGTAGAAACCAGCAAGGCCTCACGCGGCGCGGCGCGCATCTGGGTAAACACCAGAACATAGCCGGCCATCAGAAGGGCGACACCCAACGGCACGCCATACGCGCCGCCATGGAGGAAGGCGAGCAGCGGGGCGGCGGACCAGGCCACGCATGAGACCGTTGCGGCCACCAGCTTGATCCGTCCGTGCAAGGTGTCGTCCGCCATCACCAGCAAACGTTCGGTGAATGTGCGCAACAGACCCGACAGGGTCGCCGCCAAGAACCACATTGCGGCGGTCCCCACGTTCGTCACTGTGAACAGCGCGATCGCCCAACTGAGGATGATCAGGTATCGCATATGCCCGTCTGCAATGAGGTGTTGCAGTACTGAGCGATCTTGGCCGGCCGCGTATTTCGTCATCGTCAGGTCTCAGGAGTCGATGACGCATCTTCGACTAGCTTCGCCTAAGAGACTATGAACGCTGATTTTTACGCGCTGAGCTGTCCGGTTTGGGGCGGATGGTCAAAGCCGCGGCAATGCGGGGGCGGTCGTCAGCCGCCCCCATAAAGTCAAACTGCGCTCTTCGTCGCATCGGCGTTGACCGCAGCGTCGGCGATGCCGGTCAGATCTTCGTCAGTTTGGGATTCCTCCTGGAGCGTCTCGTCCAGAAGGGCGGCGGCGTCCTTCATGCCCAGCACCAGCGCCCAGCGTTTCAGCGTGCCGTAGCGGGTGATCTCATAGTGTTCGACCGCCTGGGCGGCGGCCAGCAGGCCGGCATCCAGGGCCGGTGTGTCCTTGTATTCTTCCATGATCTCGTCGCCTTCGGCCAAGATGCCCTCAATGGCGTCGCAGGTCTTGCCGCGTGCGGGCTTGCCGATCAGCTCGAACACTTGTTGCAGGCGTTCGATCTGGCCTTCGGTCTGGCCCTTGTGCTTCTCGAAGGCGGCCTTCAGCTCAGGCGACTGAGCCGCACGGGCCATTTTGGGTAGAGACTTCAGAATCTTGCGCTCGGCGTAATAGATGTCCTTGAGCGTGTCGTGGAACAGGGTGTCCAGGGTCTTGTCGGCCATGGTGAGGTCTCGCATCCGTGATGGAGCGCAGGCGCGCGCCCCATCACAAGCGATCCATCCCGTTAGCGTTCCTATGCGCGAATTCGCGCGCAGCGGATCAACTGGCGCGCTTCAGATCCGGCGGGGTCGCTTCGTCGGTCAGGATGCGGATGGCTTCCTCGACCGTGACCAGGGTCTGGGCCTGCGAGCCGAGGCGACGGATGGCGACCATGCCGTCTTCCGCCTCCTTGCGACCGACGACAGCGATGACCGGGACCTTGCCGACCGAGTGTTCACGCACCTTGTAGCCGACCTTTTCGTTGCGCAGGTCGATCTCGGTGCGCAGGCCGGCGGCCTTGAACCTGGCCATCACGTCGCGGGCGTAATCGTCGGCGTCCGAGGTGATGGTGGCCACCACAGCCTGGGTCGGGGCCAGCCACAGCGGGAAGGCGCCGGCGTAGTTTTCGATCATGATGCCGATGAAGCGCTCGAACGACCCCAGGATCGCGCGGTGCAGCATGACCGGGCGGTGCTTCTGGCCGTCCTCGGCGATGTAGGTGGCGTTCAGACGTTCGGGCAGGACGTAGTCCAGCTGGATCGTGCCGCAGGTCCATTCGCGGCCGATGGCGTCCTTGACGATGAAGTCCAGCTTGGGCGCATAGAAGGCGCCGTCGCCCTCGGTGACGACCGGCTCGGTTCCGGCGGCGCGGGCGGCTTCGGCCATCAGGGTCTCGGCCTTGTCCCAGAACTCGTCCGTGCCGGCACGGTTCTCGGGCCGGGTGCCAAGGCTGATATAGGCCGTTTCCATGCCGAGGTCGGCGTGGACGCTGCGGGCCAGTTTGATGAACTCGGCCGTCTCCTCGACGATCTGGTCCTCGCGGCAGAAGATGTGGGCGTCGTCCTGGGTGAAGCCGCGCACCCGCATCAGACCGTGCAGGGATCCCGACGGCTCATAACGGTGGCAGGCGCCGAACTCGGCCATGCGCAGCGGCAGTTCGCGATAGGACCGCTGGCCCTGGTCGAAGATCTGGACGTGACCCGGGCAGTTCATCGGCTTCAGGCTCAGTTCCTCGCCCTCGACCGTCTCGCAGACGAACATATTGGGGCGATACTTGTCCCAATGGCCGCTCTGCTCCCAGAATTTGCGGTCCAGCACCTGGGGCGTCTTGACCTCGACATAGCCGGCGGCGTCCAGGCGGCGGCGCATATAGGCCTCGAGCACGCGCCACAGCACCCAGCCCTTCGGGTGCCAGAAGACCATGCCCCGGCCCTCTTCCTGCATATGGAAGAGCTCCATGGCCTTGCCGACCTTGCGGTGGTCGCGCTTTTCGGCCTCTTCCAGACGCTGCAAATGCGCGTCCAGATCCTCCTTGGTCGCCCAGGCGGTGCCGTAGATGCGTTGCAGCTGCTCGCGCTTGGAATCGCCCCGCCAATAGGCCCCGGCCAGCTTTGTCAGTTTGAACGCCTTGCCGACGTGGCGCGTCGAGGGGAAGTGCGGGCCCCGGCACAGGTCGATCCAGTCGCCCTGTTTGTATAGGGTGATGGTCTCGGTTCCCGGCAGGTCGCGGATCAGCTCGGCCTTGAACTTCTCGCCGCGCGCCTCGAAGAATTGGATGGCGTCGTCCCGCTCCCACACCTCGCGTTCGAACTTGGCGTCGCGATCCACGATCCGGCCCATCTCCTTTTCGATGGCGGCGAAGTCGTCGGTCGAGAAGGGCTCTTCGCGGTAGAAGTCGTAGTAGAAACCGTCCTCGATCGCCGGGCCGATCGTGACCTGGGTGCCAGGGAACAGGGTCTGGACGGCCTCGGCCAGGACGTGGGCGGTGTCGTGGCGGATCGTATAGAGGGCGGCGGGGTCGTCGCGCATGATCAGGCGGAAGTCGCCGCCCGTCTCCAGCACCCGGCCCATGTCGCGCTGCTCGCCGTTCAGTTCGGCCAGCACGGCCTTCTTCGCCAGCGACGGCGAGATGGAGGTCGCGACGTCGCGCGCCGTAGAGCCGGCCGGGTATTGGCGCACCGCGCCATCGGGGAATTTCAAGTCGATCATGGCTTCGTCTTTACTGGCGGAACCGGGTCGTATCCCGACCCGCCGAAGGGATGGCATTTACAGAGCCTGCGCACGGTGAGCCATCCCCCCTTTACCGGTCCGTGCTGGATCAGGGCGTCGCGCCCGTAATCCGAACAGGTCGGCAGGAAGCGGCACTGCTGGCCGATCAGGGGGGACAGCGTCAGCTTGTAGCCCCGATGGGCCGCGCGCACGCCGCGTTCATAGAGAGACATCACGTCCCTTCGCCGGGGGCTTGAGAGGTTCGCCGCGCTTATCCCCTGTTGCAGCAGGGGGATCAACCGGTCGTGCCCGTCAGGCCGCGCCGGCGAGACGAGTTCGGGCGGCGAGGGCCTTGTTCACCGCCTCCAGCGTCGCCTCCAGCGAGACCAGGGTCGAGGCGTGGCGGGCGGGGTAGTCGGCGACCTGTTTCAGCAGGCGCAAATCCTCGAACCGGCCGACGGGGCCGTCGCTGCCGGATTTCAGCATGGCGATCATCGCGTCGCGGGCGTCCTTGAGATCATCGACCGACGCGCCGATCACAGACTGACCCAGCACCCCGGCGGCGGCCTGGCCGAGGGCGCAGGCTTTGACGTCCTGGGCGAAGTCGGCGATGCGGCCCGCGTCGTCCAGCGTCACATCGACTGTCGCGCGAGACCCGCACAGTTTCGCCACCCGCTCGCCAGTGCCCTGCGGCGTAGGCAGCCGACCCGCGTGCGGCAGGTTCGCCGCCAGAGACAGGATGCGCGCGCTGTAGAGGTCGTCGATCATGGGGCGAAGATAGGCGCTCAGTCCTCCCCCGTGAAGCGCGGCGTAATGGGGGAATTTAAAGCGTCAGGACGAGACGCCCATCGGATCGCACTTCCACAGTCGCATCCGCATAGTCCGCCAGTGTGGGATGATCGGTTTTCAGCGGATGGGTCCAGGCGGCGGTGACGACCACCACATCGGCGCCGGCCGCTTCGCCCGCTCTGATCCCGGCCTCAGCGTCCTCGAACACCAGGCAGTCCGCGATGTCAAAGCCCAGGGTCGCGGCGGCCTTCAGATAGCCGGCCGGGTCGGGCTTGCCGCGTTCGACGTCTTCGGCGGTGATCATCACGGCGGGCGGGGTCGCGCCTGCGGCCCTCAGCCGGGCGCGCGCCAGGGGGATCGAGGCGGAGGTGACCACGGCCCAGCGGTCGGGCGGCAGGCGTTTGACGAAGTCGACGGCGCCGGGGATTGGGGCGACGCCGTCCACGTCCTCGATCTCGCCGCGTTCGACCCAGGCGACCTCGGCGTCCAGGTCGATATGGGGCAGTTTTTGGCGACGAATGGTGTCGATGGCGCGCACGCCGTGGATGGTGGGAACGAAGGCCTCGACATCCAGCCCGTGGCGCTCGGCCCAGCGGGTCCAGACGCGCTCGGCCGCCAGGGTCGAGGTGATCAAGGTGCCGTCCATGTCGAACAGGAAGGCCTGGTAAGTGCGGGGCGCGGGGAGGGAAGCCATGACCTCATCCACCACGCGGGCGGCCCGACCGCAACGGGCGGATCAACCGCCTTGAAGCGAATTCCAGGTGCGCGCGGTGTCGGTCGCTGCGCCGCCGCCGGACGTCGCCGCGCCGCCGGTGCTGCGCGAGCGCAGCCATTGCAGGTTCCGCTCGGCCTGTTCGGGCGGCAGTTCGCGGCGCAGGATCTGTTCCGCCTCGCCCATCTTGCCCTGAAGGCCCAGCACCATGGCCAGGTTCTGGCGCACCTTGGCCGAGGCGGTGGGTTGGGCCACGGCGCGGCGCAGCAGGGTCTCGGCGCCCGGCGCATCGCCATGCGTCAAGGCGGCGGTGGCGGCATTGGTCAGGACATCAGGGTTGTCCGGCGACAGGGCCAGGGCCTGGTTCCAGGCGGCGCGGGCGTCGTCGGTGCGACGCACCTGCTCATAGGCCACGCCCAGCAGGGAGTAGGGGCGCCAATCGCGCGGCGCCAAGTCGCGCGCCTGCTCCAGCGGCGCGACGCCATAAAAGGCCTGACCGCGCGCGATGTGGGCGCGGCCCAGCTCCAGCAGGGCGTCCAGATTGTTGGGCTGGAGCGTCAATGTCGCCTGCGCGGCCTCGGCTGCCTGGTCGTAGCGGCCCAGCTCACGCAGGGCCTGGGCCAGTTTCACGCCCGCCACGGCGTCGGTCGGATCAGCCTGCTGCTCCGAGGCCCAGAAGACCGAGCGCGACAGGGCGTCCATCCGGTCATAGGTGGCCCGCACCGCAGCGGACGACGGCGCGCGGGCCTGGGCCGCGGTCGCCGCAGTCGGATCGGCCGCCAGCGTCGGCGTGCCGGACAGGGCGATCAGGGCGACGGTTGCGAGAAGGGCGGGCATGCGCGACATGGGTCAGGTCCAGACGGTCCTAGAGGTCTCACCCCTAGAATCGCCGGTTCGCGTCAACCGATGGTTAACTTCGTTTTGAGGGCCTCATGTCCGTCTCGCATCCTCTGCTGGTTTCCGCCCAAGACGGCGACGGCGCCATCCCGATCCGCTTCGTGCAGGCGGGCGGCGTGCTGGACGGCGCGGCCCGACGCTGGGGCGATCGACATGGATTCGACGGCAAGCCGGGCCAGCTGTTGGTCGTGCCGGACGCGGACGGCGAGATCGGCCAGGTGGTCGTGGGCGCGGGCGCGACCTTCGACCCGATGAGCGTGCGAGGGCTGTCGGCGCGACTGCCGGGCGGCCTATATCGGCTTGAGGTCGCCGCCCAGGACGCGGAACTGGCGACCTTGGCCTTCCTGCTGGGGGCCTATGTCTTCGACCGCTACAAGGCCCGGCCGGACCGGACGCCCGTGCGGCTGGTCGCGCCGGACGGGGTGGATGTCGCCGAAATCTCGCGCATCGCCGCCGCCTGCGCCCTGGCCCGCGAAATGGTCGACACGCCCGCCGCCGACATGGGGCCTTTGCAGATCGAGACCATCGCCCGCGAGATCGCAGAGAAGGCCGACGCCGAGATCACCGTCACCACCGGCGACGCTCTGCTGGAAGACAACTATCCGGCCGTCCACGCCGTGGGGCGCGCCGCCGCCCCGCACCGGGCGCCGCGCCTGATCGAGATCGGCTGGAAGCTGGACCGGACCGACCTGCCGCTGGTCGCCTTGGTCGGCAAGGGCGTGGTGTTCGACACCGGCGGTCTGGACCTGAAGCCCGCCGCCGGCATGCGCAATATGAAAAAGGATATGGGCGGCGCGGCCCATGCCCTGGCCCTGGGGCGTCTGGTGATGCAGGCCGACCTGCCCATGCGATTGGTGGTCATCGTCGCGGCGGTCGAGAACGCCGTGTCCGCCGACGCCTTCCGGCCCGGCGACATCCTGAACAGCCGCAAGGGGCTGACCATCGAGATCGGCAATACGGACGCCGAGGGCCGGCTGATCCTGGCCGACGCCCTGACACGGGCGGGCGAGCACCAACCCGACCTGACGCTGGACTTCGCCACCCTGACCGGCGCCGCGCGGATCGCGCTGGGGCCGGAGCTGCCGCCACTTTATACTGATGACGAAGCCCTGGCGGCCGGGCTGCTGGCGGCGGCAGGTCAGGTGCGCGATCCCCTGTGGCGGATGCCGCTGTGGCCCGGCTATCGCGGCGCGCTGGACGCCGAGATCGCGGATCTCCGGAACGACCCGGCCGGCTGGGCCCAGGCCGGCTCGGTGACGGCCGCCCTGTTTCTGCAGAAGTTTGCTCCGACCACGGGCGCCTGGGGGCACATGGACATCTTCGCCTGGAACCCCCGCGCCCGCCCCGGCTACCCAGAAGGCGGCGAGGCCCAGGCGCTAAGGGCGTGCTTCCAATATCTCAGAACGCGGTTCTGTTGATTTTCTTTCGCAAAAGCGTCCCGCGTTAACGGCCCCTAAGCCATCGGGGGATAAGGCTGTGGGTTCAGCAATGCGAGTTCACGTTGACCGACGTCCTCGACCTTCTTCCGCCCGGCGAGCGCCTCGTTCGCTCCGACCTCGCCGAACAGGCGCTGGAAGGGCTGGTGCGCGCAGACACCTATCGGGCGACCGAGGCCATGCACTGTCGCGTCGCCGTGGCCGACATCCTGTCCGACGTTAACGGTCGCATCGACCAGCTTCTGCATGGCGAGGTCTTCGACGTCCTGGATCGGTCGAACGGACGGGCCTGGGGCCGGGCGCGCCGCGACGGCGTCGTCGGCTGGGTCGTCCTGGACAGTCTGTCGGCAGGCGCGCCGCTGGCTACGCACTGGATCGCCGGCGTGGATGCCGCCCTTCCATTAAACGCTCTGGTGATAGAGGCGACGGATGTGGCCGAGGCTGATCTGAAGCCCGTCGGCGCCTTCGAGACGGATCTGGTCGCGGTGGCCGAGCGGTTGCTCGGGCGGCCGCATGAACTTGGCGCGCGGTCTTCGATCTCCACCGACTGTTCCGGCCTGGTGCAGCAGGCTCTGCTGGCATGCGGCCTGCCCGGTCCTCGCCGGTCGGACGCGCAGGCCCAGATGGGTCGCGCGGCGTCTTCGTCGGACCTACAGCGCGGCGACATCGTCGTCTGGCTGGCGCCGAACAGCGATCAGGACTGGACCGGTCATTCGGCGCTGATGCTGGATGGCGAACGCATCATCCACGCCACGGGCGGCAGGGGCGTGGTGATCGAAAACCTGGCCGAGGTCGAGGCGCGTCTGGTCGCCGAAGGTTTTGCGACCGCCGTCTTCCGCCGGCTCTAGTCCCGCAAGGTCCGCATCGCGCCCAGCCGGGCGAAAGCCAGCGTCAGCGCCTTGCGGCGGGCGGGCGCCAAGCCGATCACGGGCGCGTCTCGCACGACCGCCCCGCCGAAACTGTCTGCGACGATCAGGCCCGGTTTGTCGGGCAGGATGTCCTGGGGAAACTCGGGCGCGACGGCGAAGAAGAAGGCGTCGCAGAACGGTTCGTACTCGTGCCATTTGCGGTCGACGCGATAGTCCTCGACGCCCGACTTCACCTCGCAGATGACGATGTCGCCCTTACGCCCGATCGCCATGACATCGGCGCGGCGGCCGTTGGGCAGGCAGACTTCCAGGAGCGGCGCATACCCCATGTCCATCATCAGCCGCGCCGCGCCGCGCGTGACCGAAAGGGTTGTCTCGGGACGGCTGAAGACGAGTTCGAGATGGGCGACGGCGGACATGCCGACAGCTTATGTTCCGCCTACGTTCCTATCGCAAGCGGCGCCTTAGAGGCCGGTGTGGATCAGGCGGCCGGTGCTGAAGCCCAGAGCGCGGACGCGGCTCAAGATGCGGTCGCGCTCAGCCTGCGAGGCATTCTGGTTGCGGTGCCAGATCCACCAGTTCGACTTGTCCGGCAGCCCCATGATGGCCCAGCTGTAGTCCGGGGCATGGTCGTAGACCCAGTAGTTCTGGCCCGCCAGGCCGCCGAAGCTGAGCAGGCCGGTCAGGCTGAATCGGAACTTCGCATTGGTCGTGGTGTCGGTGACACGGGCGTTGGCGCGCAGCGTCTCGACCTTGCCGTCGGCGCGCCGGACGCAGGTGACGGTGATGGCGTAGCGGGCGGCGGCGCCCTGCGGCGTGAAGTCGATCTGCGCCCGGCTGCAGTCCTTCTGGACGTTGTTATGATTGCGCTCGATCTCGAACCACCGGCCGTCGAAGCGGTTCAGATCGACGTTCGACGCCTGGGCGAACGCCAATGACGGCAGGGCGGCGAAGGCGATGGAGGCGGCGATCAGGCTGGCGCGGAACATGGGCGTATCCTCGTTCGGTTTGGAGGGAATACGATGCGCCGATGCGTCCGGTTGTGATCAGCCCTTCAGACGCGTCCGATTGATCGCCCATTCGTCGCGCGTCTGGCCCCATAGATCGATGGCGATGTCCTGGAGGGGTTCGGGCAGGACGCCCGGTCCGCGATTGCGCGAACCCAACCGTGTTGCGACCGCCGCCGAGGGCAGGTTCTCGGGCGCGATGCAGTGGATCACGTCTTCCCAGCCCAGCACGTCGAAGGCGTAGTCCATCGTGGCTGCGGCCGCTTCTACGGCATAGCCCTTGCCGGTGGCGTCGCGATGCAGGCTCCAGCCCACCTCGCGGCCGGGCCAGCCATAGGGGTGAAGCGGCCCGACGCGGCCGATCCACTGGCCGGTCTCCTTTTCCAGGATGGAGAACATGCCCTCTCCCGTCAGGGCCCACATCCCCGCGACGGTGCAGATCAGACGCCAGACCTGGGGCGCGGGCTGAACCCCGCCGATGAAGCGGGCGGTCTCGGGATCGGCCATGAACGCGGCCCAGCGCGGAAAGTCTTCAATCGCCGGCGGACGCAGGATCAGTCGTTCTGTCTCCAGGGTCGGCCCCAGAACGACGTGGGGCGGGAGGGCGTAGGCGGGGTCATTCACAGCAGATACTCCCGCTCCAGTTCGTAATGGCTGCCGCTGTCTGTCAGTACGCTGGAATACAGGCCGAAGCGGTCGATGCGGATCGGCGGCGAATGCAGCAGGTTGTGCCCCGACACCCAGGCGCCGAGCCGGTCGGGATTGGTCTGGGTCTTCAGATAGGCCAGGGTCACATGCGGTTTGTAGGCGCGCGCCTCCATGCCGATCCCGGCGCGTTCTCCGGCGGCCTTGCAGCGCCCGGCGAGAACCGACAGGCGCTCATTGGGCGTTTCGACCCCGGCCCACAGCGTATGGCTGCGGTGGTCGTCGCCGAAACAGCCGACGCCCTTCAGCGCGATCTCGAACGGACCGCCCGTCACGCGCGTCAGCTCCGACGCCAGGTCGTCGGCGCGGCGTTCGTCGGTCTCGCCATAGAAGGCGAGCGTGACGTGCAGGGCGTCCAGCGGCCGCCACCTTGCGCCGGGCAGGCCCGATTGCCGTCGTTTCAGCGTCTCTCCGACATCGGGGGGCAGGGTCAGGGCGGTGAACAGACGAAGCATGCGACCGAAGGTAGCGGCCGGAACACAAGCCTCCAAGTCCGGTTTTCCTTGCAGCGCGGGCCTCGGCTCACGATATTCAAAGCCTGTGACCGGAGAAGCCTCTCCGGCCAATCGGAGAAAGTTCGTCGCCATGAGCGATTTTAACAACGGTTACGCCCGTCCTCTGCCGCAGACGGCCGACATGTCGGTCGACGCCGGCCTGCGCAGCTTCATGCTGGGCGTCTACAACAAACTGGCCCTGGGCCTCGTGGTCGCCGGCGCCCTGGCCTATGTCACCGGCAATGTGCCGGCGGTGCAGCAGCTGCTGTTCGTCCAGACGGCGGACGGCCGGATCGGCCTGACGATCCTGGGCATGATCGTCCAGTTTTCGCCGCTGGTGATGCTGTTCGGCTCGATGTTCTTCATGAAGAACCCGACCGCCAAGGGCGTGAACATGCTCTACTGGGCCGTGGTCGCCACAATCGGCGCGGGCATGGGCGTGCTGTTCCTTCGCTATACCGGCGGCTCGCTCGCCACCACCTTCCTGGTGACGGCGGCGGCCTTCGGCGGTCTGAGCCTGGTGGGCTATACGACCAAGAAGGACCTGACCGGCATGGGCACCTTCCTGATCATGGGCGTGATCGGCCTGATCATCGCCTCTATCGTGAACATGTTCCTGCAGTCCGGGACCTTCTATCTGATCATCTCGGGCCTGGGCGTGCTGATCTTCTCGGGTCTGATCGCCTACGACACCCAGCGTCTGAAGATGACCTACTACGCCCTGGGCGGCGATCAGAACGCGATGGGCGTGGCGACCGGCTTCGGCGCTCTGAGCCTGTTCATCAACTTCGTGAACCTGTTCCAATTCCTGCTGGCCTTCATGGGCGGCAACCGGAACTGAGGACGGTCGAAAGACGGATGTGAGAAGGGCCCCTCACGGGGCCCTTTTTTTGATCTCTCTCTGCATCCATTCACGCACTCCAAAGCCTCCTGCGTAAAACGGCGAGGCTGATGCATGATCTCTATGATGCGGCGTTTCGGGTGCGGCCTAGGGCTTGGGCTGCTCGTTCTGGCGGCGACAGGCCAGGTTCAGGCCCGAGTGGAGAGCTCTGCGGCCGAAATACGATTGCCTAACGGCGTCGGCGTCATGGCGCCATCGGCCTGGTCCGTGCGACGAGAGGCGTCGTCAATCATTCTGGAAACGCCCGAGCCGGGTTCCTTTCTCATCTTCACGGACACCAGCGGCGGGGATGCGGATCACGCCGTAGCCGCAGCGTGGGCGGCTCACGACAAGACTGCTCTGCCACAGCTCTCTGCGCGAGATCTGCCTTTGCGCGATGGTTGGGCGCAGATCAGAAGCTACGCCTATCGCGCTGAAGAAGGGCGAACAGCCTATGCGCGCGCCTATCGGGAGGGCGGCGACTGGACGGTCGTTCTTTACGATATGGATGACGCGATCGCGGAAAAGCGCGATTCCCAAATCGAGGTCGCGCTAGGTCGCCTCCTCCCCCAGGGCTATCGGCGCGAAAACTTCGCCGGGCGCCAGGCTCATCGCCTCGATGCAACGCGGGTCCAGGCGCTGACCGACTTCATCGAGACGGCCCGGGCCGACCTCGACATCCCGGGTGTCGCGCTAGGGCTCGTGCAGGACGGCGAGGTCGTGTTCCAGGGCGGGTTCGGGGTCCGTGAGATTGGACGGTCCGAAACCGTCGACGCCGACACCGCCTTCATGATCGGCTCGAACGGCAAGGCCCTGACGACCCTTCTTTTGGCGCGATTGGTTGAACGGGGACTGCTGGACTGGGACACGCCGGTGTCCTCAGTCTGGCCGGCCTTCAGGCTGGGCGACGCAGTCACAACGCGACAGGTCCGCGTTCGTCATCTGGTGTGCGCCTGCACTGGACTGCCGAGACAGGACTACCCGTGGATATTCCAGGGCGACGAAGCCCAGGCGGCGACCGTGCTTGACTGGCTGTCGGAGATGAAGCCGACCAGCGACTTCGGGGAAATCTATCAATACTCCAACCTGATGGCGGCGGCGGGTGGCTATCTGGCGGCTCACATCCTGCATCCGGAAATGGAGTTGGGCGCGGCCTACGATCTGGCCATGCAGGATGAGGTTTTCGGCCCATTGGGTATGACGGAAACGACCTTCAACCAGGCGCGCGTGATGGCGGGCGACCATGCCTCGCCCCATGCGCTCGACATCGACGGCGTACAGCGGGTCGCCGTGATGGGATTGAACGACGCCGGCGTCCCTTCTCGCCCGGATGGCGGCGAATGGAGCACCGTGCGCGACATGCTGCACTATGTGCAGATGGAACTGGCGCGAGGACGCTTGCCGGACGGACGGCGCTATATCGCCGAAGAGCCGCTTGTGGCGCGTCGCATTCCCCAAGTGGCGGAAGGCAGCGACGAATATTACGGCATGGGCCTGAAGATCGACGAAATCTGGGGTGTGCCCGTCGTTCATCACGGCGGAACCCAGTACGGATATCGGGCGGACATGATCTGGCTGCCGGACCAGAACGTGGGCGCGGTCATCTTGATCAATTCCGATTCAGGGGCGGCGTTGCGGGCGGTGTTCCGTCGTCGCCTTCTGGAGGTGCTTTTCGACGGCGAACCGCGCGCCGCGGCGGACCTTGAAAACTATGCGCGCAGGTTTAAGGCCAGTCTGGGTGAAGGGCGTCGGTCGATGACAGCACCTGCCGATTCCCAGGCTGCGTCACGACTGGCCGATCGCTATGTCAGCAAGGATTTGGGGCCGCTCACTGTCCATCGGCAAGACGCGTCGACTGTGTTTGACTTCGGTGGTTGGCGCAGCGAGATGGCCAGCCAAACCGACGACGATGGTGCGACCTCGTTCGTGTCGATCACGCCCGGCGCGGACGGCTATGTCTTCGAAGAACGCGCCGGCACCAACGGTCGACAACTCGTCACGCGGGAGGGATCGTTCGCCTATGTCTTCGACGAGGTGAAATGATCACTCCACCACCTGAAACCGGCGGCCGTCGAAGACCCGCAGCACCTGGGCCAGGTCGCGGCCGCGTTTCAGGATCTGGCCGCCTTCGCCGATGACGGCCCACTGGCCCTGGCGGGTCTGGAGGGCGGGGCGCTTTTCGATGCGGTAGAGCGGGGCGTCGCCGCTGCGGCGAAAGACGGCGAATTCGGCGAAGTCCTTGTGCCCGACCATGGCGTAGTCGCGCCATTCGCCCTGCGCGACCATGCGGCCATAGATCCTGAGGATAGGATCCAGTTCGCGGCGGTCGAAGAAGACGGGGCCGGGCGCTGGCGTCGTGTCGTGAGGGTTCAGGCTCATACGTCCAACTTAGGCCGCTGGCGGCCCGACGCCAGAGGCGGCCAGGAAATCGACGCAGACACGAAATGGCCCCGTTTCGGTCCTTCGCCCGCCCGTATGCGCAACGAAATATCGATCATCGGCTCGTCGGAGTTCGGAAGCGTCCCGGATCCTGAACAGCCCCCCCCAGCCCCCCTGGATGTTTCCAGTTTACGGGCTCCGGCGGCCGATGCTTCCTCCAAGCGAGCGCCCGCCCTGCCTTTCCCCTCCCCCTCCCTGGCAAGGCGGGCGTTTCGCTGTCTGGAGCTTGCCAGACAGCGCCCCGTCGGCGTCTGACCCCGCCTTAGAGCGACAGGGTCAGGTTCAGGGCCTCTCCATTTCTGAGCACGGTCGCCTCGACCGATCCCGACGCTCCCTGTAGCGCGATCGCGGCCGCGCGAGAGTCGGCGACGGGCGCGCCGGCGATGGCGGTGATCACATCGCCGGCCGTCAGCTCGGCCCGGGCGGCGGGCGAGCCGGCCGAGACGGCCGTGACCTGGGCACCGCCGTCCTGGTCTCGCAGCGTCGCCCCATAGGCCAGCACCGACTGGGCCCCGACGATCACGGGCTGATCAGCGGGCGTCTCGACCGCCAGCGACGTGGTCGCCTCGCGCCCGCCGCGCAGATAGGAGACGCTGAGGTCCGAGCCCGGCGCGGCGATGCCGATGGTGGCGTTGACCGAGCCGGCGTTGGCGACTGGGCGGCCCTGGATCCGGGTGATGACGTCATTGTGGCGCAGGCCCGCGCGTTCGGCCGGCGATCCCGGCGCGACATCGGCGACAACGGCCCCACGCACGATGCCCAGATGAAGGTCGCGCGCGCGTTCGGCGTTCAGCGAGCCGAAGATGGCCCCGGTCGCGCCGCGCTTGACCTCGCCGTTCTTCTTCAACTGGTCGGCGACGTAGAGCATGATCCGCGTCGGCACGGCGAAGGCGATACCGTCATTGCCCCCGCCCAGACCGCCCGACAGGATCGAGGTGTTGATGCCGATCAGCCGGCCCCGGCTGTCCAGCAGCGGCCCGCCGGAGTTGCCCGAGTTCACGGCCGCGTCGGTCTGGATATAGTCCTCGACCGCATCGCCTAGCCCTGAGCGGTTCAGGCCCGAGATGACGCCCATGGTCAGGGTCTGGTCCAGGCCCAGCGGATAGCCGACCGCGAAGGCCAGATCGCCGGTGCGCAGGGTGTCGGAATCCACCGTCTGGACCTGTTTGAGGTTCAGCGGCCGACCGTCGGGCGTGATGCGAAGCACGGCGATGTCGGTCGCTTTGTCCGCCCCCACGAGCACGGCGTCGAACAGGCGACCGTCCGTCAGATCGACGGTGAACTTCCGCCCGCCCTCGACGACGTGATTGTTGGTGATCACCAGCCCCTCGGCCGCATCGACTATGACGCCGGAGCCGGAGGCGTAGGGTTTGGGATCGGCCGCGTTCGAACTGGGACCGCGCGACTGGCCCAGGGTCGTGACCTGAACCACCGCCGGAAGCGAGCCCTCGAGCCCCGACGAGAAGCTGAAGACCCCGCGCCGGGCGTCATAGGGCAGGCCTGCCGCGCCCGACTGCGCCAGCACCGGCGTCGCTGAGGCCAGCAGGGCCAGGGCGACGGCCATGGAGGAGGCGGGCGAAAGGCGGATCGGCATGGGCATTTCCTTGATCGAGCGCCGACCCTAGACCGAGTTTTCGTTTCTGACGATGGGTCTGAAGCGGGCAGGTGGCGTGTCGGTCACGTCCAATGATCAGATCGCGGTTGGGGGTTGCGTCCGGAGCAGTACGGCGAGACCATAGGCCCGACGAAGCAGGGAAGGCCGCCGCCATGAGCCAGACGACGATCGACCGCCGCCGGTCGGGTTCGACCCCGTTCGACCGCCTGTTCCGCGACCACCCGCGCGAGGTCGACGAGACCTATCTGCAGCATATGGCCGCCTCGGCGGGTTTCGGCTTCAAGCTGCTGGGCCTGGCGGGCGCCGCCTTCGCCCACGCGATCGTGCCGGGCGTGCACAAGATCACCGTCTCGACCGCGATCCGCAGCATGGCCAAGGACATGGGCGGTCGGGCCGAGGAGGCGCGCGAGACCCGGATGCGCGACGCCGGCGTCTGGGACGTGGGCCTCTAGGCGGTCGAATCCGCCCCGGCCATGCAATCGCCGGGATCCGTGCTATATAGGCCGGCTCAACCTCACGCAGGATCGCCGCCTTGAGCATCACGCTCGATCTTTCGCGCGTCTCTAACGCGCCCGCCGTCAAAGCTCCCGTCAACCTCAGCGGTCTGACGCGCGCCGGCCTGCGCCAGGCCCTGATCGACGCGAACGTCTGTCCGCCCGAAAAGGCCAAGATGCGCGCCAGCCAGGTGTGGAGCTGGATCCACCACTATGGCGTGACCGAGTTCTCGGCCATGAGCAATGTTGCCAAGGATATGCAGGCCAAGCTGGCCGAGCATTTCACCCTGGCCCGTCCCGAGGTTGTCGAACGCCAGGTGTCCAAGGATGGCACGCGCAAATGGCTGATCCGCACCGCGCCGGGCATCGAGATCGAGACCGTCTATATTCCCGACGTGGGCCGGGCCGGCGCCCTGTGCGTGTCCAGCCAGGTCGGCTGCACCCTGAACTGCACCTTCTGCCACACCGGCACGCAGAAGCTGGTGCGCAACCTGACCGCCGCCGAGATCGTGGCCCAGGTCCAGGTCGCGCGCGACGACCTTGAGGAATGGCCGTCGCCCAAGGAAGACCGGCGCCTATCCAACATCGTCTTCATGGGCATGGGCGAGCCGCTCTACAATCTGGACCACGTCGCCGACGCCATCGACATCATCTCGGACAATGAGGGCATCGCCCTGTCGCGCCGTCGGATCACGGTCTCGACCTCGGGGGTAGTGCCGCAGCTTCAGGCCTTGGGCGACCGGACGGTGGCCATGCTGGCCATCAGCCTGCACGCCACCAACGATGCGCTTCGCGACGTGCTGGTGCCGCTGAACAAGAAGTACCCGCTGGACCAGCTGATGGCGGCGATCCGGGCCTATCCAGGCCTGTCGAACGCGCGGCGGGTGACGTTCGAATACGTCATGCTGAAGGGCGTCAACGACAGCCCCGAAGAGGCGCGCGCCCTGCTGAAGCTGATCGAGGGCATTCCGGCCAAGATCAATCTGATCCCGTTCAACCCCTGGCCCGGCGTCGAATACGAATGCTCGGACTGGAAGACGATCGAGCGCTTCGCCGCCATCTTGAACAAGGCCGGATACGCGTCGCCCATCCGCACCCCCCGCGGCCGCGACATCCTGGCCGCCTGCGGTCAGCTGAAGTCCGAAAGTGAAAAGGTCAGAGCCTCGGCGCTCCGGAAGGCGGAGCAGGCGGCGGCCTGATCCTCGTGTCCTCTCTTGATGAGAGGACACAACCTTCGGACACATAATGTCACGCAGTGTGTCCCCGGCGCGCTTGCGGATTGGGGCGACAATCGGGCAAGGCGTCTGGGCATGGACCCCTCCTTGTCGAATGTCCTTTCCAGCGCCGAGGTGCAGGCTTTCGCCTCGGGCTTCCCGGTCATGGTGATGCACCTGATCGTGACCCTGCTGCTGCTCGTGGCGGGGGCGACGGTCTATGCCCTGCTGACGCCATGGAAGGAGGTCGCCCTGATCCGTCAGGGCAATGTCGCCGCCGCCATCGCCTTCGCCGGCATTCTGGTGGGGTTGGCGGTGCCGCTGGCGGTATCGCTGTCGGTGTCGACCTCGGTGCGCGACATCGCCATCTGGGGCGTGGCGACCGTGGTGCTGCAGCTTCTGGCCTTCCGGGTCGTGGACCTGTTGCTGACGGGCCTGCCTGAACGCATACGCCACGGCGAGATCTCGGCGGCGGTGGTGCTGCTGGGCGCCAAGCTGGCGACGGCCGTCATCCTGTCCGCCGCGCTCACCGGCTGATCGGCCGGGGCGATGCAGTTTCCCCGCCTGCCGGACTGGGCCATCTATGGAGCGGTGGCGGCCGTGTTTCTGGCGGTGTCCCTGGGGCGGCGCGAGAACGCCGATGCGCCGCCGGTCGAGGAGGCCGACGCCGATGTAGCTGAGGGCGCGCTGTTAGGCCCCATCACCCCCTTTGACGCCGCCGTCACGGTCGATGCGGGCGAAGCGCCGTTCAAGCCGTCGTCGGGCACGGCCTTCTCCATCGCAGGACGGGGGCGCTGGGTGACGGCGCGCCATGTCGTCGAGGGGTGCCGCAAGCCGGCGCTGGTGGTCGGCGAGGGGCGGGCGGTCGCGGCCGACGTCCGTCTGGCGCCGCGCGCCGACGTCGCCTTGCTGATCACCGACGGCGGGCCGGCGGCCTTGCCGGTCGCGGTCGGGGCGCCGCTGCGCAAGGGGCAGCGCGCCTTCCATCCGGGCTTTCCTCAGGGGCGTCCCGGCGAGGTGACGTCTCGCCTGCTGGGGCGCGAGACCTTGAAGGTCTTCGGGCGCGGCGCGCGCGACGAGCCGGTGCTGTCCTGGGCCGAGGTCGGGCGCACCAACGGGCTTGAGGGCACATTGTCGGGCCTGTCGGGCGCGCCGGCGCTGGATGCGCAGGGCCGCGTCGTGGGCGTCACCATCGCCGAGGCGCCGAGGCGGGGCCGGATCTATACGACGGCGCCCGAGACGTTCGGTCCGGCGATCCGCGGCGAACAGACGCCGGCCGACGACGCGCGCGGCCAGGCCATCACGACCGAGGATTACGGCCAGGTGTCCAACCGGCTGAGGCGCGATCTGCGCGTGGCGCAGGTGGTGTGCCTGTCGGTCTAGCCGAAAAGGAGTGACGGCCCGCCGCGCAGAGGCGACGGGCCGTCCAGCTTTCAGTTCTACTTTAGCGAACCGCTGTTGAGGTTCAGGGCGCCGGCCTCGATGACTTCGAGGTTGGGGTGTTTGGCGCGCAGATCGTCCAGGAATTTGGAGCCGTCGCCGACGATGACCAGGCTGGCGCGGTTGACCGGCAGGTGTTCGGCGAAGGCGGCCTCGACCTGTTCCGGCGTGACGGCGCGGACCCGGCCGGCGTAGTCGGCGAGGTCGCTCATCGGCAGATCATAGAGCGCCAGGTTGGCGACGAGGGCGCCCAGGCCGTCCACCGTCTCCAGCGAGCGGCCGAAGCCGCCGATCAGGGTGGCGCGGCGCGGGGCCAGATCGGCCTGGGTCGGAGTCTCGGTTCCCAGCTTGGCGATCTCGGCCAGGATCAGATCGGCGACCTCGTCGGCGGTCTCGTTCTTGGTCTGGGTCGAGGCGGTGAACAGGCCCGCATCCGCCCGCGCGCCCAGCGACGACGAGGCGCCGTACGACAGACCGCGCTTGATGCGGATTTCCTGGTTCAGGCGCGACGAGAAGCCGCCGCCCAGCAGGGTGTTGCCGACCGTCAGCGGGAAGAAGTCCGCATCGGTGCGCGACACGCCGCGAACGGCGGCGACGACCGCGGCCTGACCGGCGCCGGGCTGGTTCACCACGACGATGCGCGGAGCCAGGGGCTGACCGGCCGGGTTGGTCGCAGCGGCCGGGGCCGCGCCGGCCGGGCGCCAGTCGCCGAACGCCTGTTGCGCCAGGGCGCGGGCGGCGGCCGGCGTAATGTCGCCCGAGAAGACCAACGTCGCGTCCGACGGCCGGTAGCGGGCGGCGTGGAATGCGGCGACGTCGGCCGCCGTGATGGCCGGAACCGTCTGCTGGGTGATCGTCGCGCCGTAGGGGGCGTCGCCGTAGATGACGCGGCCGACCGTCATGCCGGCGATGGACGCCGGCTGGCTGAGGGCGACGCGCAGGCCGTCCAGGGTCTGGGCCTGCTGACGTTCAAGCTCTTCGCCGGCGAAGGTCGGGTTCTTCACCAGATCCGCCATCAGGGCGACGGTCGCCGGGAAGGCGTTCGACGGCGCGTTGGCGTAGACGTTCGAGAAATCGACCCCGGCTGATGCGCCCACGCTGGCGCCCAACTGTTCGATCTGGGTAGCGATTTCGGGCGCGGTTTTGGTCTTGGTGCCCTGGGTCAGAAGGGCGGCGGTCATGGCGGCGACGCCGGCCTTGCCCGTCGGATCATCCGACGAACCGGCGTCGAAGCTGAGGCGGGCCGAGACCAGCGGCACGCCGTCGGTCGGGGCGACCAGGACGCGCAGGCCGTTGTCCAAGCGGAAGTCGGCGACGGTCGGCGTCACGGGTGCGACCTCGGCGCCCGGCTGGGGCAGGGGCTTGCGCTCCGCCTCGGGCAGGAGGACGGCGGGCGGGCCGGCGGGGGCCAGGTCGGCGACCTTCACGGGGGCGTCCACGTTCATCTTCTGGACCGAGGCGGGGTTCTGATCGTCGGCGGCCAGGAAGGTGATCGTCGACTGGCGCTGCGGCGTCAGATATTTGCGGGCGACGCGCTGAATGTCGGCGACGGTGACGGCCTGGATCTGGGCGACCTCTTCGTCGGCGGCGGCGGCCGAGCCGGTGTTGATCAGCGAGAAGCCCAGGGCGGTCGCGCGGTCGTCCACCGTCTCGCGGCTGCGCAGGGCGTCGGCGACCAGTTCGTTCTTGGCTTCGGCCAATTCCTCGGCGGTTACTTTAACGTCGCGCAGCTTGGCGATCTCGTCGTTCAGGGCGGCGATGCCTTCGTCGGCCGTATGGCCCTGAGCCATGATGGCCAGGGCGGACAGATTGCCGGCCTGCTGCGAGAAGTCGGGGGTCGAGCCGATCTGGGCCGCGATCTGCTTGTCATAGACCAGCGAGCGATACAGGCGGCTGGACTCGCCGGTGGACAGGATGCCGTCCAGAACGGTCAGGGCGGCGCGGTCGGCGTCGGCGTATTTCACCGTCGGCCAGGCGACGACGGCGGCCGGCAGCGGTACGTTGGGCGCATAGTAGGTGACGTTGCGCGGACCCGTCGGCTCAGGCTCGACGACATTGTTGGTCGGGATCGGCGTGGTCGGGTTCTTCAGCGGGCCGAAATACTGATCCACCCAGCGGTCAAGTTGAGCCTGGTCGAAGTTGCCGGCCACGATCAGATAGGCCGCGTTGGGGCGATAATAGGTGGCGTGGAAGCGGCGCACGTCCTCCAGCGACGAGGCCTCCAGCTCCTCGATCGAGCCGATGCCCGGACGGCGATAGGGGCTGTCTTGGTAGATGGTCTCGGGCACGAACAGGCCAAACAGGCGGCCGTAGGGATTTGCCAGGATGCGCTGGCGGTATTCCTCCTTCACCACGTCGCGCTCGGCGACGAAGGTCGGCTCGTCCACGACCAGCGAACCCATGCGGTCGGCCTCGGCGAACAGCATCCGCTCCAGGTGGTTGGCGGGCACGGTCTCGAAATAGGCGGTGGTGTCGTCGGCGGTGAAGGCGTTGTTGGAGCCGCCCACGTCCTCGGTCAGCCGGTCGAAGGTTTCGGGCGGCAGATTGGTGGTCGACTTGAACATCAGGTGTTCGAAGAGGTGGGCGAAGCCCGAACGGCCAGCCGGATCGTCCTTGGAGCCGACCTTGTACCAGACCTGGACCGTGACGTTCGAGGTGTCGGCGTCACGCGCCGAATAGACTTCCAGCCCGTTCGCCAGGACGCGCTTGGTGAAGCCTAGCGGGGGCACGGTCACGCCCTGCGGCGCCTGCCCCGTCGATTGAACGGCGGCTGCGGCGGGCGCGACGCCCTCTGCGAAGGCGGGGGCGGCGAGGCCGAGAAGGAGGGCGGAGGCGGCTGCCCCGACTTTGAGGGTGGCGATCAGGCGGGATTTCATGAAGGGCTCCGAAGCCCGGAACGCCGGGCGGCGTGACGTTAACAGCCCTTCGCTGACATGCACCTTACCGAGATGTAATGAACCGGATGCGGTGAAGGTCGTTCATGGACAAATCCACGACGGCGACCTAATCGCCGCAAGTCGCAGTCAAGCGACCACCACCGCCGAGGACGCGTGCCGAGACGAGCGATCGCTACTTCTGTCTCCGAAGAAAAAATCGCGGTCTGGGCCTTCGTCCTACAAAATATGGTTACCCCGCCCGCCGTTCTCTACGGCAGTTGGGCCGCCGCCGGGCTGATTCTGGCCGCCCTGGGTCAGCCTTGGCTCGGGTTTGAGTTCGCCCTGATCGGCATGGCGTTCGACGCCTGGGCCCAAGGGCGCGTCAAGCGATACCAGAAGACCGACGCCCCCATCGCGGGCTGGCCCCCGCTGCTGATGGCTATCGTGGCGATCCGGTTCGCTTTGGGGGTGTCCGGGCCGCTGATCGCCTGGCTGCTGGCCCCGCGTGTCGATGTCATGCTGGTGGTGGTGCTGATCCAGGTCTGGTCGATCGGTGTGGCCTTCGTTCAGTTCAGCGCGGCGCCTCGGCTAATGGCGCTGGCGGCGGCGCCGATCTGCGCGACCGTGCTGGTCGTGATCTATCCCTCGCTGATCGGACCGCACGGTCTGGCGGTGGCGGCGGCCTTCGTCATGCTGGCGACGATTCTGTTCATCATCTCGCGCGCGACCCACGCGCTGTGGTGCGACCTGTTCGCGGCGGACCAGCGCAACAAGGCGTTGCTGATGGACGTGCAGGCGGCGCATGAGGCGGCCGTGCTGGACCGCGACGCCGCCCGATGCGCGCGTCTGGAGGCGGACGAGGCCAATGCCGCCAAGTCCCGCTTCCTGGCTAATATGAGCCATGAGATCCGCAACCCTCTGAACGGCATCATCGGCATGGCGCAGATCATGGCGGGCGACGCGCTGGAGGATCGGCAGAAGGCGCGACTGGAGATCCTGGATCGGTCGGCCCACACCCTGCTGGACCTGATCAACCAGATCCTGGACCTGTCGCGGATCGAGGAGGGGCAACTGGAGATCGTGCCGCAGCCCATCGATGCGGATGCCCTGGTGCATGAGGTCACTGAGACGCTGCGGCCGTTGGCCGAAAGCAAGGGCCTGGCTTTCCACGTCGTTTCACCGGGCCTGGGCTGGGTCAGCGCCGATCCGGTCCGGCTGCGTCAGATCCTGTTCAACCTGCTGTCCAACGCCATCAAGTTCACCGCCGAGGGCCAGGTGGCCTTGGCTGTCGCGCGGACGGACGCCGGGGTGGTGTTACGCGTGTCGGACACCGGGCGGGGCATACCGGCGGACCAGATCGGGCAGCTCTTCACGCGCTTCGCCCAGATCGAGGCGGCGGCCGTCGACCGGCGTGACGGGGCCGGGTTGGGCCTGTCGATTGTGGCGACCCTGGTGGAGCTGATGGGCGGCCGGATCGAGGTGGAGAGCGAGGCGGGCGAAGGGGCGAGCTTCGTGGTCACGCTGCCGCTGAAACCCGCTCAGCCGTTGAAGACCAAAGAGGATGCGCCGGACGCCGAGCCGGAGCGGGCGCTGCGGGTGCTGGTCGCCGAGGACCACCCGGTCAATCAGCAGGTGATCCGGGGCCTTCTTGGCCAGGTCGGGATCGAGGTCGAGATCGTCGATGACGGTCTTCAGGCGGTCGAAGCGACGCAAACGCGCGACTGGGACCTTATCCTGATGGATGTGCAGATGCCGAACATGGACGGTCCAACGGCGACGCGCACGATCCGGCAACGCGAGGCCGACCAGGGGCTGGTCCACACGCCGATCATCGCCCTGACGGCCAATGCGATGGTGGAGCAGGTCGAGAGCTATCTGGCGGCGGGCATGGATGCGGTGGTCAGCAAACCTGTCGATCTGAAATTGCTGCTGACCACCATTTCGGAGTTGATGTCCGCAAAGACCTAGTCGCGGAAGACCTGGACGCCGATCTCGCCGGCAGGCGTCAGCCAGGCGTGCTTCATGCCCTGACTGTTGAAAGGGGCGGCGATGTTTCCGGCGGCGTCCAGGGCGATCACGCCGCCGTCGCCGCCCATCTGACCGATCTCATCGATGACGGCCTGGGTCGCCTCGGCCAGCGACTGACCGGCGGCGACACGCCAGGCGACCTGGGCGGAGGCGGCGACGCGGATGAAATATTCGCCCTGGCCGGTGCAGGAGGTGGCGGCGTTGGCGTCGGCCCAGGTTCCGGCGGCGGGGATCGGAGTATCGCCCACGCGGCCCGGCATCTTGCCGAAGACGCCTGCGGTCGAGGTGGCGGCGGCGAGACGGCCCTGGCTGTCCAGCACGCAGGCGCCGACGGTGCCGTGGCTGAGCGTGCCGGGCGGATGATTGTCCTCACCCTTGCCCGCGCCGGTGAACCAGGCGGCCTCGTCAGCGATGGGCTCCAGCCCCTGGTCGTGGGCGAACAGGCCAGCGCCTTCGCCCGCCAGCATGATATGCGGCGTCTTCTCCATCACCGCGCGCGCGGCGACGACGGGATTGCGGAAGCCTTGGAGTGCGGCGACGGCGCCAGCGCGTTTGGTCGATCCGTCCATGATGCTGGCGTCCAGCTCATAGGCGCCGGCGAGATTGGGGGACGCGCCCTTGCCGGCGACGTAGAGGCCCGAATCCTCCAGCATGACGACGGCGGCCGTGGCGACATCAAGGGCGCTGTCTCCCGCGTGCAGACGAACCTTCATGGCCTCGACCACCTCGCGCATATGCACGACCTCGGCGTCGTAGTTGCGTTCGCGCCGGGCGCCGGCGCCGCCGTGGAGGATGAGGGCGGTCATGTCGTCTTCCTGAGCCTTGTCCTTATCGCCTCTTTCAAACGGGCGTGGCGCTCTTTAGCGTCGCGATGAAGGCCGCGCCATGTCGGCCAAGGAGGAAAGATGCGCGCTGTTCTGTCCAAGACGCCTGGTGGCCCCGAAACCCTGGTCGTGGAGGATGTGCTCGACCCGACGCCCAAGACGGGCGAGGTAATCATCGAGGTCAAGGCGGTGGGGATCAACTATCCCGACACCCTGATCATCGAGGACAAATACCAGTTCCGGCCCGAGCGGCCCTTCTCGCCGGGCGCCGAAGTCGCCGGCGTGGTCGAGGCGGTGGGCGAGGGCGTCAAGGGCGTGCGCAAGGGCGACCGGGTCATCGCCGTGCCGGGCTGGGGCGGGCTGGTCGAGCGGCTGGCGGTGCGGGCCGAGACGGTCATCCCCATCCCCGACGCCATGAGCTTCGAAGAGGCGGCGGCCCTGATCATGACCTATGGCACCAGCTACTATGCGCTGAAGGACCGGGCGCAGCTGAAGGCGGGCGAAACCCTCTTGGTGCTGGGCGCGGCCGGGGGCGTCGGCGCCGCCGCCGTCGAACTGGGCAAGGCTATGGGGGCCAAGGTGGTCGCCGCTGCCTCGACCAACGACAAGGTCGAGTTCGCGCTTGAACTGGGCGCCGACAATGGCCTGATCTATCCGTCGGGACCGATGGACAAGGCGGCGCAGAAAGAGCTGTCCGGCGAGTTCAAGCTGGCGACCGGCCGCGACGGGGCGGACGTCGTTTATGACGCGGTCGGCGGCGACTACGCCGATCCGGCGTTGCGGGCCATGGACTGGAACGGGCGCTATCTGGTGGTCGGCTTCCCGGCGGGCATTCCGTCCCTGCCGCTGAACCTGACGCTACTGAAGTCGGTGTCGGTGATCGGCGTCTTCTGGGGCGCGGCGGTGATGCGCGATCCCAAGGCCCACGCCGCCAACATGGCCGAACTGATGCAGATGTACGCCGACGGCAAGATCAGGCCGCGGGTCTCAAAGACCTTCCCGCTGGAAAAGGCCGGAGAGGCGATCAAGGCCCTGGGCGACCGTCAGGCCCTGGGCAAGATCGTGGTGACGGTCGAGAGCTGAGTTATTTCGCCTTCAGCCGCTGCACCGCGTCCTCGGCCTGGTCGCGGTGGCGGCGTTTGATGTTGGCGCCGACCAGGGCCAGCAGGGCGGTGATGACGGCCGCGTCATCGGTATAGCCGATGCCCGCGAAGATATCGGGAATGGCGTCCACCGGCATGACGAAATAGGCCAGGCCCGCGAAGATCATGCCCTTGGCCGCCATCGGCGTCTGCGGATCGCGCGCGGCGTACCAGGCGGCCAGGGCCTGGTCCGCAAAGGGGATGCGGGCGGCCGTGCGCTGAATCTTGGGCCAGAAGCCCTTGGTCACGCGCGCCTCGTTGATCTTTACCACCGACGGCACGAGCGCCTTTTTCGGGTCCAGGACATCCGATGGATTGGCAGGTTTGGCTTTGGCGGTCATGGCCGCTAAATCCTCAAACGAAACTCAGGTTCACGACAATATAGGAACGATCAGGATGAAACTCGACAACACCATCGCCGCAGTGGTCACCGGCGGCGCCTCGGGCCTGGGCGAAGGCACCGCGCGCGCCATCGCGGCGACGGGGGCCAAGGTCGCCCTGTTCGATCTAAACGCCGAAAAGGGCGAGGCCGTCGCGGCCGAGATCGGCGGCGTCTTCTGCCAGGTGGACGTGACCGACGACGCCTCGGTCGCCGCCGCCTTCGAAAAGGCCCGCGCCGCCCATGGCCAGGAACGTCTGACCGTCAACTGCGCCGGCATCGCCACGGGCCAGAAGACCGTCTCGCGCAAGAAGGACACCGGCGAGATCAAGGCCCACGACATGGCTCAGTTCGAGCGCACCGTGCGGGTCAATCTGTTCGGCACCTTCCGCGTTTTGTCGCAGTCGGCGGCGGGCATGGTGACGCTGGAGCCGATGGCGGACGGCGAGCGCGGCCTGATCGTCAACACCGCTTCCGTCGCGGCGCAGGACGGGCAGATCGGCCAGGCGGCCTATTCGGCGTCCAAGGGCGGCGTCTATGCGATGACCCTGCCGATCGCGCGCGATCTGGCTCAGGAAGGGGTGCGCTGCAACACCATCCTGCCTGGCATCATGTGGACGCCGATGATGGCTGGGATGGATCAGAAGATTCAGGACGCCCTGGCCGCCGCCATCCCGTTCCCCAGCCGTCTGGGCACGCCGGCCGACTATGCGTCGCTGGTGCTGGAACTGGCTAGAAACGTCTACATCAACGGCGAATGCATCCGTCTGGACGGCGCCATTCGTTTGGCGCCGCGCTGAGGCGCGGGGGGGCGTGAGCGGGACTTGATCGCTTTTTGCAAATTCTCTCTTGCAGGACCGATCAACCCTCCGCTATACGCCCCCTCCTCGACGGGGAGCGCACCTAGCTCCTACGGAGTGCGGGCGTAGCTCAGTGGTAGAGCACAACCTTGCCAAGGTTGGGGTCGAGAGTTCGAATCTCTTCGCCCGCTCCAGTCGAGATTGCTAAGGCAATCAGTAGGTTATGGCAGGGCGATCCCAGTGGGATCGCCCACCCCATTTTTCCCGCCGCTACCACGCCGCTACCAAAATATTCTCGCGATCGTTTTTCTTGCCGCTCGGTCCTTGGCTGTGATCGGCTGAAATCGCCTGCACACTGCTGGGAAAAAGTGTGTTCCGGAAAGATTGCGCCCGCTTTTGCCACTCAGTCGTGTCGTCCCGACGGTAAAAACGGCTTTCCGCTCAAACGACACGTGTGAAACCGCTTGAAACCGCTCAGGGCTAGACAGTTGCGTGTCTGGTTGGCGCACAATCCTTCCGCTTCATGGCCTGAACCGCCTACGACGACGCCTGGTTGCTCGCTATTTGGGATCACCTCTGCCGAAAGGCGGCCACGATCAGGTCTGCCAACGCAGCGGAAGCCTCTGCTTCCAACAGTCCGCCCCGCACCATGTCTGAGGACAGAGCCTCGGCCGCACCGACCAATCCCACGCAACGCACACGAACCACTGGCGCGGGAAGCTCGGAGTAGCGTCCAAGCGCGGTTCCGAACCGGTCGACATATCCGCTGAGAAGCTCTCTGTGCGTCGAATCTATTTCGGGATTGCCGCGAAGCGCTCCGGCCACGGCCTGCCATTCGCCCGAGGTATCGGCGTAGCAATGCATATAGGCGTCCGAGATCCGACGGGCGGCGCTGGCGAGATCGTGCGGCTCCGCCGCCATGGCGTCGAACAGAGCCCGGGACTGATCCTGGTCGATCGCCTTGTATAGCGCGACAAGAAGTCCGTCCGTCGATCCGAAATGGTCGTAGGCGACCGGCTTGGTCACGCCCGCTCGCTCCGCCACGCGCGCCAGTGTCAAGCTGGACGTTCCCTCTTCCCGGACCATCATCAGTGCGGTTCGCAGGAGTTGTTCCTGTCGGTCGGCCCTTGAAAGCCGCCGTCTGGGAGCGATGGGCGTCGTGGCTTGATTCATTCCAGCATCTAACTTACGAGTAGTAACTTACTAATCGTAACATAGGGCCTGATCCATGTCTTCCTCTCCCATTCTGCTGATCGGCGGCGCCGGCACCGTTGGCAAACAGACGGCGATGAGCCTGCGGGCCGCTCACCCGGACATCCCGCTTCTGATAGGGGGACGAGATCTTGCCCGCGCCCAACAGGCGGCAGCAGAGATTGGTGGTGGCGAGGGCGTCCAGATCGATCTGACCGCGTCCGACTTGGGATTGGGGGAAAGGGACGTCAGCGCGGTGGCCATCTTCGTCCACGACGACACGCTCGGCTCCCTCAAATATGCTCTGTCCAGGTCCGTGCCCCATGTCAGCATCTCGACGGGAACATTTGAGATCGCGCCTGAGATCGCCGCCTATGTTCACCGACCGACGGCGCCCGTCGTCCTCGGCAGCGAATGGCTGGCGGGCGCGGGCGTCCTGACAACCCTGCATCTGGCGAAAGGCTTCGCCCGTCTGGATCGGGTCGCCCTTTCGGCTGTCCTCGATGAAAAGGATATCGGTGGACCCGCCGCAGACGCCGACTATGCGCGTCTGACTTCGGTGTCTCCGGCGGCCCTCACGTTGATCAATGGACGTTACCATTGGCGGACCCAGGCGGAGGGGGACGTGGTCGTTCATGCCGCCGACGGCGAAGCGCTGGAAGGATTTCCCTATTCTCCGTTCGACATCGTCGCCCTGGCCGCCCGAACCGACGCAACGGATATCCGCCTTGATGTAGCAGTTGGCGTCTCATCGTCGCGCCGCGCGGGCCACACCTACTCGACGGAAATCATAATCGATCTGGAGGGTGTGGATCCTTCAGGTGCCGTGGTTCACTCGCGCCACGCCCTTGTGCACCCTCGCGGTCAGGCGCCTCTCACGGCCCTGGCCGTGGCCTCCATCCTGGAACGGGTCACCGCTCTGGACGGTGGGCCGCCGGTTGGCCCAGGGCTCTACTTTCCAGAAGGTCTGGTGGACCCCGACCTCTTCGTCACGCGCGCTCTGACGAGCGGGGCCGTGCTCACCAAGGTGAAGATCGGCCAGTGACTGATCCCATCCTTATGCTCGGTGGAACCGGGGTCATGGGGACTGCGATCGCCCGGCTCCTTCGAGCGGCTCACCCTCATCTACCGCTCCTCATCGCGGCCCGTGGTTTCGGCCGCGCAAAGAGGCTGGCGGACGAACTCGGTAACGCCCAGGCGATCGAGGCGGATGTTGATCTGCCGAACCTTGGCCTATCCGCTTCAGTCCGGTTCTCCGCAGTGGCCGTTCTTCTGCGCGACCTGGGATACAATTCCATTCGCGCGGCCCAGGCCCGAGGCGTTCCTATCGTGCTGATCTCGGAGGCTGCCTTCGAACTCGCGCCGATCGCAGCCCTTTTCGCCCGCGGTCCGTCCAGATCCGCCATCGTCATGATGGGCCATTCCCATGGGGGTATCCCCATGCTCCTCGCGGCCTCGCGGCTGCCGGAATATCGAAACGTCCAGGCTGTCCGCGTCGGGGTCGTCTTCGATCCCGAAGATCCCCTACCACCCGGCGCGCAGATCGACATGGAGCGGATCGCCGGATCGGGCCCGCCGCCGCTCGCCCTGCGGCAGGGACGGTGGTCCTGGCTGGGCGTCGGCGAGACTGCCGGTCATGTCGTGACGACGGCGCGTGGAGACCGACTTGAAGCGGAGGCCTACGGCCTTCCCGATATCCTGAGCCTGGCGGATCTGGCGCCGGGTGCCGACATCACGCTTCTCGGTGCCGAGGGACGAACCGCGCGTGGGTCGGATGGACGGCCGGGACATGAGGTCACGATCGAGATCGACGGCGAGGACTTGTCCGGTCGGCCCAGTCTTCGCCGCTGGCGGCTCATCGATCCCGAAGGCAACGCCATGCTCGGCGCGCGGGGTATCGCGCTGGCTCTTGAGAGGCTTTCAGGCATTACGGGTCAAACTCCTGACCCAGGCCTCTATTTTCCGGAGAAGCTTATCTTGCCTAAAGATGCTGTCGAGCGGCTGAGCCTCTGGGGGATGGATTTGGTGGAAGAGACGGTGTCCTGATCGGACAGGTTCGATGCAGCATCCGGCATGGCAATCAGATTGACCAAGCCAATCACCGCAGGCTGCGGTCTTGTTTAGCAATGTCTCGAGATCTGGATAATCGCACGCCTGACGACCATGCGTGAAGCGGAGGACGCTCTTCACTGCGCCCCCCCCCTGTTGCTGCGAAGGCCGAGTACACCTCGCGCAAGATGGCGGTGATGATGCCGTATTGGACGATGGCGATGTCTGGGGCGCTTGAGCAGCATCGTCGTCTAGCAGCTTCGACCTTCCCGACGCCCCTCCCCACACAAGACAATTCACAACGCTTATCCAAGGTTATGCGATAAACTTGCTTTTGAGCGCTCTTTCGGTTCACTTGTCCTTGGATGAAGCGAAATGAACTCAGCCATGCGGTGCGACAGTCGTTGACACGGCTGCCTGCGCCACACGCCAGCCACTATGGCGTCGTGCCGGCTGCGCCACCTGAGCAGGGGGTTGTGATCACCGACGTGGCTCGACGGCACGAACTGGCGGTTCAAGCCATGGCCGCGGTCGACGTCTATGCACGAACCCTAAGCGATCCTTTCGTCGTCAGCCGCATCCTGACGCGCCAGGAAGCGGTGAGCAGCTCGGCAATCGAGGGAACTCAAAGCACCCTGGATGAACTCCTCACCGAGGAGGAGACCCATGATGAAGACGGGCGGGCACAGGTCCGACAGGTCAAGGCCTATGCCGCTGCACTGGAAGCCCACGTCCGGCGTGCGCGCCGTCTGGGCCCCGAGGTCTTTACCCAGGACCTTGTCGGACAGCTTCATCGCAAGATCATGAGGGATGATCCGGACTATCCGGATCGGCCAGGGCGGATCCGGGATGTCACCGTCTGGATCGGCACCGGAGGGATCGCCTATTCTACCTTCAATCCTCCGCCCGCCGCGAATGTCGCCGCCTGCCTGGCGGACAACGTCAGTTACATGCAGGCTCAGGGTGTGCACGCCCAGCAGCAGAGTTTGCTGACCCGGATGGCCATCGCCCATTCGCATTTCGAGGCGGTGCATCCTTTCAGGGATGGAAACGGTCGGGTCGGGCGCCTCCTGCTGCCCATGATGATGGCGGCGGAGGGACGCACACCCCTCTATCTGGCGCCCTATATCGAGGCCAACAAGCCCGCCTATTATACGGCGCTCAAGGCATCCCAGCAGAAACTCGATTGGCCGGCCATGGTGGGCTTCTTGTCTGATGCGGTGGTCGGCTCGACAAACGAGTTGATGAAGACTCGCGAGGCCCTTCTGAGGTTGGAGGCCAAATGGGAGGCTCGCCGTGTCTATCGCGGCGGATCCTCCTCTCTAAGAGCGCTCAAGCTGCTGCCCCAGTATCCGGTCGTAACCATCGCCAGACTGGCTGAACTGCTCAAGGTCTCGGTCACCTCGGCGGCCACTGCAGTCGATCAACTGCAGTCGGCCAGGATTCTAAAAGAGCGGACAGGTTACGCCCGGAATCGGGTCTTCTTCGCCTCGGAAGCCCTGTCGATCCTGAACCGTCCCTTCGGCGCAGATCCGATCCTGCCCCGCCGATAGAGCGAAGCCACCCAGGGTGACTACGCCCATTGCGGGCGTGTCGCGCCTGATTATGCCGCGTCAGAAAGAGTTGGCCGTGTCATACGATCAAACTGCGTAACCTCCCACCAGTCGCCCAGGGCGTCGATCAACGGCACAAGCGTCAGGCCGGCAGTCGTCAACCCATAGTCCACTCGGCGCGGATATCCGGGGTGGTCCGTTCTGCTGACGATGCCGATGTCTTCCAGCTTGCGCAGTTCCAGTGTCAGCATGCGGTGCGACACGGTGGGATTGTCGCGCTTCAGATCGCTGAATCGTTTGGAACCGTCCTTCAGGTAATAGATGAGCAAAGACGGCCACCGCCCGCTGAGCGCCCGCATGACCTCTTCGATGGGACAGTCGGAAACGACATCCTTCATGGTCCATGTCCGTTCCGGTTACAGAAAAGTGCCTGATTTACATGGGGCAGGTTCGCTCTAGTTTCCAGTCTCGCTGCGCAGCGTCATCTCTTTAACCAGACCGGTTTGCCGGATGGATCAGCATTCATCCGTAGCCGCGAACTGCTTCAATGGAACAGACCATGCATCCCATCCTGCTCTACGGATTCCCGTCGGGAACCTCCCTCGGACTGATCGCCGCCCTCGAATGGCTGGGCCAACCGTATGACCTCTGCCGCGTCGACATGCTGGGTGAAATGCGTGACCCGAGCTATGCGCGTCTCAACCCCCGACACGAAACACCCGTCCTGATCACCGACGACGGTCGGCCAATCAGCGAAACCGTCGCCATTGCCGCCTATCTGGCAGCGCGCGATCCAGACCGTCGGATCAGTTTCGAGCCTCGATCGGCCCGTTCTGATCGGATGCATCAGTTGATCGGTTTCTTGAACACGGGCTTCACCGGCGCGTTTGGCCCGCTGTGGGCTGCTATGGAGATGGAGACGCCGGACCCGGATTTTCAGGCTGCGCTTCGCCGTTTTGGTCGAGCCGCCGTCATCGAACGTCACGACAAGCTGGAAGACATGGTTGGTGAGAGCCGCTTTCTGGTCGGGGACACGCCTTGCTTGGCGGACGCACTGCTGGCCGGGGTCGCGCGGTGGCTGGAATTCCACGAAGTCGCGGACATCGGGCGATGGCCTAAACTGCACGCCCTGCGCCAGAGAGTCGAAGCCGATCCAGCGGTCCTTTTCGCGACAGCCCTGGAGAATGGAGACCAGCCGCCCGGCAACGGAGCATTGCAAAAGCATGTCCTGCTCACGGACGTCATCTCGCAATACGGACGGTAACGATGAGGAAGCCCGGCAGCGGAACATTCCGCCTGTCGGGTTTCGCAGGACGGTCGTAAGACACACGATGGTCTGATCGAAGCGCGTTCGGTCTTGAACGTTGAGTGAATCAGGAAGACGGCTCGTCAGCGTTTACGCCGAGGCCGCGGGCGGGAAGGTTGTGCTTTCCCCATTCTCACAGCGGCGTCAAAGCAAGGTTGAGCGAAGCCCCCAGAGGGGTGAGCGAATAATCCACGCGCGGCGGGACCTGATGAAAGATCTCGCGGTGGACGAGCCCGTCCGCCTCCATTTCACGCAACTGCTGGATCAGCATCTTCTCGCTGATGCCGGGGATGCGCCGTCTCAGCGCGCCGAAGCGGACCGGGCCATCGTTGAGGTCCCACAGAATAAGGCCCTTCCACTTGCCACCGATGATCTCGAGTACGGGACCCAGTCCGGCATTGTAAGGCTGTGCGCGCGTCGTCATGGCAATAAACTTACCAGAAAGTGAGTACCTGACAAAATAGTCGGTAGTTGATGCTTTGAAAGCGAGACGACAGTTTGCGTGATCACGCGGAGCGTCCTTGCTCCGACCACGAAGGATCGCTCCAGATGGTGAACACGTTACTCGTCCTTGCGGGCAGTCCGCGCAGAGAGGGTAATAGCGCCACTCTCGCAAAGGCCGTCGTGCGGGGCGCCCAAGCGGCCGGGACCGAGGTCGTACTGCGTTTTCTCGATGACTACATCTCCGGTTTTCTGCGCGACTGCCGGACTTGCCGCGGCGCTGACGGCCACTGCACCATCGCAGATCGGTATGGCGCGCTGTTCCGGGAAGACTTCTTGCCTGCAGACGGCGTGGTCTTCTGTTCTCCCATCTACTGGTATGGCCTGTCGGCCCAGACCAAGGCCTTCTTCGACCGCAGCTTTTGCTACTATGCCGCCTCGAATCCGGATTCGGTCGACGTCCTGAACGGCATGGCCGGAAAGCGGTTGGGCCTGGTGCTGGCCTCGGAAGAGACCTATCCGGGTGCCGCATTGGGGATCATGGCCCAGATGCAGGAGTTCGCCCGCTACACTCGCTCGGACCTGGTCGACGTCATACGTGGGATCGGCAACAGCGGCGGTGAGGTCCGCGATGACCCTGCCGATCCCCTTGCCCAGGCCGAACGTTTTGGGGGGGAAATCTTCCAGCGCCCATATTCCGACTATCGCCTGGACACGCCACGCGCTCGCCGCGTGTGGGGGGACGGCGATCACGCCGGCTAGAAGGAGACAGCGGTTCACGGGCGAACGGCGTATGCGCGCGGCGGTGAAAGACGCCCGGCGCTGCAAGCGTGTTCCCTTTCAGCGCTACGCGTCGGGCCAACACTGGACCCGTTCAGGTGGATGATTGATCGAAGCGGCTGCGCGCGCGCTCGAGGTCGGGGATGTGGTCGCCGATCCAGGATGAAACCCCTGATAGACGGGCCGCCAATCCGTGCCCCATGGCGGTGAGTTCGTAGCTGACCTTGGGCGGCACGCTTGTTTCAACCGATCGCAGGACGAGACCATCGCGCATGAGCAGCTTGAGGGTCTGGGACAGCATTTTCTCGCTCACGCCCTCAACCTCGTTACGCAGGATATAGAAGCGGAGAGGGCCGCCTGCCAAAGCGATCAGAACCAGGATGCCCCAGCGACTGGTCACATGATGAAAGACGTCTCTCCAGAGGCAGTCCTGCTGCAGCGGTCCTTTTCCAGATCGATCGGTGTGCGTCGTCATGACCCCATGGCCTTACCAAAACGTGCGTTCTTGCGGTGGGTAAAGGGCTTTCTCATAGTAAGTCCATGGCTTGGAGAGGGTCCGAGCCAGTATTTCAGCGAGACGGAAATGGCCATGGTTTCGGACCGCTTTTATTCAATGATCGATTATTCGATCTCCGGGTCACACACGCCGACGGAAGTGGCGATGGCCTTCGTGCGCATTCAGCATGACTGGGTAGGCGATGCGGCATCCGTCGCCGACGCTGATGTGGGTCGAGGGGCTCATGCTGCTTTCCTTTGGATGGTCGACAACCGGTGGATAGCGCTGGCTAGAGGATACAAAAATTACTATAATGGGATGGTGTCTGTCCAAAAATCAAACAGTCCCGCATCGTTCAAGCTGCATGAGTTGCGGTGCCTAGACGCCGTGGCGCGCTTCGGCAGTTTCCAGTCCGCTGCGGACGCGCTTCATCGATCGCATCCGTCCGTGTTCGCGTCTGTGGCGCGGCTCGAGGCGAACCTCGGTCTGAAACTGCTTGATCGCAGCGGCTACCGGGTCGAGCTGACAGACGCCGGACGCGCCTTTCACGCGAGAGCCGCCGTTTCTTTGCGCGATCTCGATCATCTCGATGCGTTCGGACGTCAACTCGCCAGTGGAGAAGAAGCGATCTTGCGTGTGGTGCTAGGCGACCTCTGCCCACGTCCGATGATCCTTGGGGCCCTCTCCAAATTTTTCGCCGGCCACCCGCGCACACGGCTGCACCTCGACTACGAGGCCGTCACGGGGCCGTTCGAGCGTCTGGATGAGGGCACGACCGATCTGATTATCCACCGAGTAGACGCCTCTCGCTATGATTTCGAGCAAATGGAAATCTGCAAGGTTCAACTCGTCCCTGTCGTAGCGCCCGGCTTTCTGTCGTTCGCACCGACGCCCGAGACCAGGCACGATGCGCTGCGCAGCTTGACCCAATGCGTGAT
Organism: Brevundimonas fontaquae; assembly: GCF_017086445.1. Taxonomy (NCBI): domain Bacteria; kingdom Pseudomonadati; phylum Pseudomonadota; class Alphaproteobacteria; order Caulobacterales; family Caulobacteraceae; genus Brevundimonas; species Brevundimonas fontaquae. Next base: position 580,546 of record NZ_CP070968.1, read on the forward strand.
CCGCGACACCGCTCGTCAACCCGGCACCGAGAACCATTTTCTGATCGAAGGCGCGCCCCAATGCTCGGCACCGGACATGGCGATGAAGAAGGAACTGATCCTGAACCGTTTGGCCTGGGGGCATCTGCCAGACTTCATGGTCGAGCAGGAAGTTCGGTCCGGGACGCTCCTAAACCTGCAAGGTCGCCACCTACCCGGCCGACGGGAAACGCTCGCCGTCATGCGGCACCGAAACAAGCCTCATGGACCTGTCGCGGAAGCCCTGTGGCGCTGGATCAGAGACCAGTTGCGATCTGAACCGCAACGCGCTCTCGAGGACGAAGCCTGAAGTCTAGGCCGCTCGTTTTCGAGCCTCGGCCTGGAGGGCCCGATTGCCTTCTTCGTATAGGGTTCTGGATGTCGTCCCCTGTATCACCCAGCGATCTACGACCCGCAGCAACCGAATGTCGTATTGAACGCCGATGGTCCATGAAGGCGGCGTGAGCGTATCGATGACGTGGGTGACGCACACATCCACCCGCGCTCGAGCCCCATCGTCGCCGATCAGATCGACGACACATCCACCGACCAGATGGTGGGTCGCGCTGAAGCCCGGCAGAAACCGTTTGAGCTCTGACACCAAATCATTCCTGCTCATCCGAGCGGGACCGGCTTCCTTGGACGGATACCCGACATCGACGATGTCAACGGTCAAGCCTTCGATCGTGTGCCAATCGTGGCTGTCGAGGGCCTGGAACAGTCTGGATACCGTATCGACGACGTCTGCTCGTGAATGCATGTGCATGTGGGTCGCTCCCGCAGGGTAAGGTTGGCGACACGATAGCAAGACGGTATACATGTTCAACCAGGCACCTTTTTGTAGGTTAAGTACCCAATGGTAACCACGCCGAACGAGAGCTCGGATATCGTCTACAGCGTCGATTGCCCGACGCGAGACGTGATGGATCAGATCTCCAACAAATGGGTGACGCTGATCATGATCGCCCTGGCTGACGAACCGAAACGGTTTCGGCGACTGATGCGCCAAGTCCAGGGAATATCGCAAAAGATGCTCACCCAGACGCTTCGCGGTCTAGAGCGGGACGGACTGGTCAATCGTGCCGTGTTGCCAACCAGTCCGATTCAGGTCGAATACTCGCTGACGACACTCGGGCGCAGTCTCTATGTGCCGCTCGTCGAACTGCGCACGTGGTCTGAGAAAAACATAGAAGCGATTACAGCTGCGCGGGCCGATTTCGGTCGCTAAGAACCGTGGCGCAGCCTGATCTTCTTGGGTGATCCTCCCTCGGTTTGGTGGACACCCATGCTAGCTTTTCGGAGCTGGAGAGGAGTGTCTGATGAGTGTTCAACGCCGGAACTTTCCGGATTCTTTCAAGCGCGAGGCCGTTGACCGCGTCGCCAACGGCGGCCTGAGCGTCGGGGCGGTGGCCCGCGAGCTTGGGCTGCACGAGACGGTGCTTCGTCGATGGATGACGCAGTTCGGGGTGCAGGCGACGGGGGCGTCGCGGCGCCCCACAACGCAGGCGTCGTCCCCGTCGCCGTCGGATCTGGCGGCGGAGGTGGCCCGGTTGCGGCGAGAGAACGGTCAGCTGCGGATGGAGCGGGACATCCTAAAAAAAGCCGCGCTCATCTTCGGAGCGGCCTCCCGATGAAGTTCGGGTTCGTCGATGAGCATCGTCAGGTCTGGCCGGTTCGCGTGATGTGCGCGGTCCTGGGCTTGTCGGCCAGCGGTTACTACGCCTGGCGCGGTCGCCCCGAGAGCCAGCGGTCTGTCGCCAATCGCGAGCTGACCGAGGATATCCGGCTGATCCATGCGGAGAGCAGCGGCTGTTACGGCTCGCCGCGCGTTCACGCCACCCTGCGGCGGCATGGGCGTCGGGTCGGTCGATCCCGCGTGGAGCGGCTGATGCGCCGCGCCGGCCTGCGGGGCTTGGCGGCCTTGCCGCGTCGCGCCCGGACGACGAACAGCCGCCACGGTTATCCCATCGCGCCCAACAGGCTGGCCCGGAACTTCGAGGCGGCGGCGCCCAACCAGGTCTGGCTCGCCGACCTCACCTACATCCCGACCGGCGAAGGCTGGCTCTATCTCGCCGCCATCCTCGACCTGCACACCCGCAAGATCGTGGGCTGGTCCATGCGCCAGACCCTGCACACCGAGATCGCCCTCGACGCCCTCAACATGGCCGTCGAACGTCAGCGCCCCGCGCCCGGCCTGATCCATCATTCGGACCGGGGCATCCAATACGCAGCCGAAGCCTATCGATCAGCCCTGGCCCGATCCGGCATCACCCCGTCGATGAGCCGAAAGGGCGACTGCTGGGACAATGCCCCGATGGAGAGCTTCTTCCACACCCTCAAGACCGAACGCGTTCATCACCGCGTCTACGCCACCCGAGACCAGGCGCGGCGAGACCTGTTCGGATACATCGAGGGCTTCTACAATCCCCATCGCCTGCACTCAGCACTGGGCTATATCAGCCCCGCTGAGGCCGAGCGCAAAGCGGCTTAACCCCGTCCACTTTTACGGGGGAAGATCATGGGTGCGCGACTTGACGCAGCCAGTGCTCTTGGCTTGGGGCTGGACTTGTCCGTTGCGCCTGCTTTTTCTTGCCTTAGAAAAACCCAGAACGTTGAAGTCAATCGTTCGATAAGGGATCGCTGTCGGTCGTACTTCAACGGGCGACCGACCGAAATCCTTCGCTGAAAACGGCGATCATGGTCTCGAGGACTGCGGCCAGATCCGAGGACTTGCACAAGCCGCCTGAGACGTCGTCGATCCGGCCGGTTTGGGCCAGGCCGTGCGTCAGGCTGGAGGAGACGAGGTCGAAGAACCAGTAGATGCGCTCCGGGGGAGCTGTCGGGGCTAAGGCCTTCAACATGCCGATGAAGCGTTGCACGATGGGGTCGAAGTTTTCGGCCATGACGTCCTTGCCGCCGAAATGGGAGGCGTTGGCGTGACCGACGATGGCCGCGAAATAGACCCAACCCTCGCCCTTCTCGATGACCACCTCATAGATGGGGCGCAGGAAGACATCGAGCACACCCTCGATCGTCATGGCCGACCCGACCCTGGCCTCGTAAGCGTCCATCGCCGCGACGCGGGCCGCGTTCACCTCGACTGAACGTCGAGCGAAGACGGCCCGGAAAACTCGATCCTTGTCGCCGAAATAGTAGTGGATCAGGGAGCTGTCGACGTTCGCGCCGGTCGCGATCGCCTTGAGGGTGACGCCGTCGCGCCCGTGCAGGGCGAAGAGTTTTTCGGCCGCGTCGAGGATGGTGTTGGTCGCCTCTTCGCGCCTATCCGCCTGGGCGCGCCGGGGCCGGCGCTTCGTCGCAGGACGGGCGGTGGATCGGGTCTTGGCGGAACGGGCGAGAATGTCAGTCATCGGGGCGCTGTGATCGGTGCCGGCTGAGATCCGGATTTGACCGATTGATAGGAGGAACGACCGGACGAGACCAGCCGGTTTCACTTCTTTATTTCAACGCCAATAAAGTTTGTTGACGCTTCAAATGACCTCGGCTTTAGTTCCGGCGTTCGATCGACGGACATCCAATGAGCCGACGCCAAGCCGGCCGTTCACATAGGGAAAGGGGACCGCCATGCGGCAGACCATCATGACGGGCGTCAGCGCGCTCGCCCTCGCGCTCGCCGCATCGTCGGCTTTGGCCCAGACTGCGGAACCACAAGCCGAGCCGCAGGCGACGACGCTCGATGAGGTCGTCGTCACCGCTCGGCGGACGGAAGAGAATATCCAGGACGTGCCCGTCGCCGTCACCGCCTTCAGCCAGGAGGGCCTGCGTCAGCGGGGCATCGAGACAGGCACGGATCTTCAGAACTTCACCCCGTCGCTCAGCGTCGTGGGCAATACCAATCGCAACCAGGAAAACTATACGATCCGCGGCATCGGCGGGATCGGCAGCCTAGGCACGGGCGGCGGACCGGGCGTCGTCGCCTATTTCGCCGAGGTACCGTCCACGGCAAGCGGACCCGGTTTGCTGTTCGACCTTCAGTCGATCCAGGTCCTGAAAGGTCCGCAGGGCACCCTGTTCGGGCGCAACACCACGGGCGGTGCGGTCCTGCTGGACCCGGTCAAACCCGGCTTCGAGCCGGATGGCTATGTCGAGGGAACCGTCGGGAATCTGGATCGCCGATCTGCACGCGCCGCCGTGACTTTGCCCCTGAGCGACACCCTGTCTTTGCGCCTGGCTGGCCAGTTCGACCAGCGCGAGGGCTTCGTCACCGACGTGAACACCGGCAAGGATTACAACGACCGCAACAACTTCAGCCTGCGCGGCGGCCTGCTCTTCCAGCCCAACGACAGGATCAGCAGCTACACGGCCCTCAACTATGTCGACATCGATGAGAACGGTCCCGGCACGGTCCTGCTGGCGGTCAATCCGGCCGGCCCGGCGGCCGCCCTGTTGAACCCGCTGCTGGCCGCCCAGCAGGCGCGCGGCAACAACCGGATCGCGTTGAGCGCCGACACCAAGAACGTCAGCCAGACCCTGCTGGCCCTGAACAACACCACCTTTCAGCTCACCGACAGCATCACGATCAAGAATGTCCTCAGCTACACCCGCACGAGAGCCGACTTCGGCTCCGACGGCGACGCCTCGATCCTGGTCATCAACGACCTGAACGGCGCCATTCCCGGCCGCTGGAACGTCGACAACGAGACCTGGACGGAAGAGCTTCAGGCGCGGATCGAGCTGGGCCGGCTGACCTTCCAGACCGGGGTCTTCTATTCCGACACCTCGACGGTCACGCCCTTGACCTTCGTCCAGCGCGCCAACCTTGGCGCCGTCACCTTGCTGCAGGACAGCGCCCACGCAAACGACAGCTCAAAGGCCGTCTATGGCCAGTTTTCCTATGCGATCACCGACACCCTGACGGCCAACGCCGGCTATCGCTATACCTGGGACGAGTTCGGCGGCGACATCAGCATCTATATCCCTGAGTTCGGCAACGCCTGCGGCACCAACCCCGGTTTCGCCTTCCCCAACTGCAGCCGCGCCTTTGATGGAGAGAGCGACGGCGACACCTGGCAGCTGGGTCTGGACTGGCAGGCCACGCCCGACACCCTGATCTATGGCGTCAGCCGGCATGGCTACAAGAGCGGCGGGATCAATCCCTCGGTTCTTCTGGTCAGCGCTACGAGTCCCCTGTTCCGGGTGCGACCCGAGACGGTCACTGACGGTGAGATCGGCCTGAAGCACGACTGGTCGGCTTCGGGGATCAATGCCCGGACGAATGTCTCGGCCTTCTACATGAAATATGAGGACATCCAGCGCAGCGACTACGCCCTGATCGGAGGCTTCAACACCCAGCTCATCACCAATGCCGCCGAGGCGACGGTGAAGGGCTTCGAGTTCGAGGGCGTCATCCAGCCCATCGCGCCGCTGACACTTACGGCGACCTATTCGTATAACGACGCGACCTACGACAAGTACATCGATGGCCTCGGCGTCGACCGCAGTGGCTTCCCGTTCCAGTATGTGCCCAAGAACAAGTACAGCGTCGACGCCAAGCTCTATCTGCCTGTCCCGTCGACGATCGGCGATGTCAGCGTGCGCGCCTCCTACGCCTGGCAGGACGACCAGCAGGTGTCTTCGGACCTGCAGCCTTTCGGCGTCATTCCGGCCTATGGCCTGCTCAATGTTCGTCTGGACTGGGAGCATATCGCCGGCTCGGACGTGGCCCTGTCTCTCTACGGCACGAACGTGACGGACGAAGAATACCGCGTCACCTCCAACGCGACCTACAACACCACCGGCCTGGTCGGCGCCGCCTTCGGCGATCCGCGCCAGTACGGCGTGACCCTGCGTTACAGCTGGTAGGAGAAGAGCAATGACCTTGAAGCCGTCGCATGTCCGGGCGCGGACGGCGTTCGCCGCCCTGGCCGCCGCTGCCATACTGACGGGCGCCGGTTGCAGCACCCCGGCCAACGCCGACCTGCAACCGGCCCAGGCCTCCTTTGCCGCAAGGGCCGCGGCCCAGCAGGCGACGAATGTGGAAGTGAAAGCCCGGGAGGATGGCGGCTTCACCGTCAACGGCAAGCTGGAGGGCGATCATTTCGCCATGGCCGTGCCGGCTGACTGGAACGGCCAGGCTCTGGTCTTCGCCCATGGCTATTCGGTGCCCGGCAGTTCGGTCACCGTTTCAGAGGATCCGGCGGACAAGGACCCCTCGGGCGGGCTGATGAAGGGGGCCTATGCCCAGGGCTTCGCCATCGCCCACAGCGATTTCGACAAGGCCGGGGTGGGTGTGGAATCGGCGGTCGAGAACACCCTGCGCCTGCGGGCCTTTCTCGGCCGTATGGGCGTGACCGAGGCCTATGTCGCCGGCGGCTCGATGGGTGGCAACATTGTCATGGCCATCATCGAAACCCAGCCGACCGCCTTCAAGGGCGCCTTGTCCGGCTGCGGATTGGTCGACAACTGGACTGACGAGGTCGGGCTGCTGATCGATCTGCGCGCCCTTTACGCCTACTATACGAAGGACACCCCCTACGCCCTGCCGGGGGAGACGGACCTCAACCGCTCCGCCCTGTCCCCGATCGCGCCAAATGCAATCGGGGCCCTGAACGAGCCCTTCCGGCTCCTCCAGATGAAGCGGATCGCCGACCCGATCGCCGCCCTGTTCAAGGCCGCGAAGGAGACGCCCGGCGGTCGCGAGGCGCAGATCATCGACAAGATCGCCTCCATCGCCGGCGTGACGCCCGAACCGGCCTCCCTCATCGTGCCGATCATGACCGTGTCGCTCGGCATGGACGACATGAACGACACCTTTGGTGGCGGCATCTACGACAACACGTCCAAGGTCTACGCCAGCCCCCTGTTGTCCGCAGAAGAGGCCGCAGCTTTGAATCGTGACATCGGACGGGTTCGGTCGAACCCGTCTGCGGTAAGCTATGCCGATCGCTGGCGGCGTTCAACGGGCCGGTTTTCCGTGCCGCTGGTGGCCATTCACAACCGCATCGATTCCCTGGTTCCCTACAGCCAGTTCGAGGGCCTGATCCGCAAGACCGAGGCCGCCGGCAACGCCGATCGTCTGCTCGCCATCACGGTTCCGGAAATCAACATGCCCCTCACCGGGACGGGTCTGGACGGCCTCGCCCACTGCGGCTTCACTCCGGACCAGCTGGACGCAGCCTTCGACGCCCTCCAGACCTGGACGAATACGGGACAACGGCCGACCCCGGTCATGCCGCCTCCCGCACCGGCGCCCTGATCGATGGCGCTTCGTTTCGCCGACCCTGCGCCGGATGCCTATGCCTATCCCTTGTTGATCCGGCACCTGCTGCAGAGCGCGCTCGATGCGCGGAGCGGTCGCGAGATCGTCGGCTCTGACAACCGGCGTCACGACTACCAAACGCTGGCGCGTCGCGTCGGCCGTCTGGCCGCCGTGCTCGCGGCCCACGGCGTGGATCAGGGCGATGTCGTCGCGGTGATGGACTGGGACAGTCATCGCTATCTGGAGGCCTATTTCGCCATTCCCATGATGGGGGCTGTCCTGCAGACGGTGAACGTCCGGCTGTCCAGGGATCAGATCGCCTACACCCTGAAGGACACACGTCCGCGCGCGATCATCGTCCACTCTGACTTTCTGGAAGCACTCGCCGCGCTGCGCCCGGCGCTCGAGCCAGGCTGCGTGGTCATCACCTGCCACGACGGCCAGCCCGTTTCGCTCGATGACGCGGTCGGGGACTATGAATCCCTGCTGGCGGCGGAAGAGGAGACCTTTCCCTTCATCGACTTCGACGAGAACGCCCTGGCCACGACCTTCCACACCACGGGCACGACGGGCCTGCCCAAGGCGGTGACCTTCAGCCACCGTCAGTTGGTGCTTCACACCCTGGCGGTCGGGCTGGCGATGGGGCAGCAACCCGTCGAACAGGGACTGTGGCGAGAGTCGGTCTATATGCCGGTGACGCCCATGTTCCATGTCCACGCCTGGGGCCTGCCCTATGTGGCCACCCTGCTGGGGCTGAAACAGGTCTATCCGGGCCGCTATGTCCCCGCCCGCCTACTGGCGTTGAAGCGGGACGAGGGCGTCACCTATTCGCACTGCGTCCCGACGATCCTGCAGATGATCCTGGACGAAGCCGGTCCCGACGCCCGGCTCGGTCCCTGGACCGTCATCATCGGCGGATCGGCCCTGCCGGAATCGCTGCTCCGCGCCGCCGCCGCCGTCGGGATCACCGCCGTGGCGGGCTACGGCATGTCCGAGACGGGTCCGGTGCTGACGCTCTCGCGCCACGAGGACGATGACGCTCGCCCGCCCGAGCAGGTGCGCCGCTGGGCAGGCCGCCCCATCCCGCTGGTCCAAGTCCACTTACAGGATGAGAACGGCGACTCTGTCTCCGACGAACCCGGCGCCCAGGGCGAGATCGTGGTGCGCGCGCCGTGGCTCACCCAAACCTATCCGAACAGCGCCGAGGCCGGCGCCGCTCTCTGGTCGGGCGGCTGGCTCCACACCCAGGACGTCGCCACCCGTGAGGCGGCGGGCGACATCGTCATCCGCGACCGACTGAAGGACGTCATAAAAACCGGCGGCGAATGGGTCTCCTCCGCCGAAATCGAGGACCTGGCGCTGCGGGATCCGGACGTCGCCGAGGCGGCGGTCGTGGGGGCTCCCGATCCCCGATGGGGGGAAAGACCGGTGGTGTTCGCCGTGGCGCGAGCCGGTCGCACGCCCGTTCTGCAGACCTTGAAAGACCGAATGTCGCCGTTGGTGTCTGCCGGACACCTCAGCCGATGGGCCGCGCCCGACCGTCTGATCCTGATCGATGCCCTGCCACGGACGAGTGTGGGCAAGATTGACAAGAAAGCCCTTCGTCTCCTGCTCGGAGATGATGTGCTGGACAGCCGGAGCGCTTCATGACCCGTGCCTTCTCCCCCACCCCGAGCCGACGTTCCATCCTGACGGCCGGGACACTCGCCGCCGTCCTCGCCACCCAAGTTTCGGCAAAGCCTGCGTCTGCCGCAGCCCGCGCCGTCCGCGGCGAGGGCGCGGCCCCCTTTTTGTGGGGGGCGGCCACTGCGGGGCATCAGGTCGAGGGCAACAATGTCGCGAGCGACATCTGGCTGCTGGAACAGGTCAAACCGACCCTGTTCAGCGAGCCATCGGGCGACGCCTGTGACAGCTTTGAACGCTGGCGCGAAGACATTGAAATCGTCCGGTCGCTGAACCTCAACGCCTACCGCTTCTCCGTCGAATGGTCTCGGATCGAGCCCGCCGAGGGCCAGGTCTCGCTGTCGGCGCTGGAGCACTACCGGCGCATGGTCGTCGCCTGCCGCGAGGCGGGTCTGGCCCCGATCGTCACCCTCAGCCATTTCACCTCGCCGCGCTGGTTCGCGGCCAAAGGCGGCTGGTTTCACCCGGACGCGCCGACGACCTTCTCACGTCACGCCGAGCGGGTCATTCGCCATCTGGGCGAGGGCGTCAGCCACGTCGTGACCTTCAACGAACCCAATCTCCAGCTTCTGGGCGAATGGGGCAGGACGCCCGACCCGGTCGTGCGCCAGACCATGACGGACATGCTGGCCGCGGCGGCGAAGGCCAGCGGGTCCGACCGCTTCTCTCTCATGAACACAGGCGATGCGGCGGCCATGGTCGCCCCCGTCCTCGAGGCGCATCGGCTGGCACGAGAGGCGATCAGGACAGTCCGCGCCGACCTGCCGGTGGGCATGACCCTGGCCATTCCGGACGATCAGGCGGTGGGCTCCGACAGCCGGATCGAGGAGAAGCGGGCGACGGTCTACGCCCCCTTCTTCGCAGAGGCGCGCCAGGACGATTTTCTCGGTGTCCAGACCTACAGTCGCAGCCTGATCGGCGCTGAAGGACCGCTGCCGGTGCCGGAGGGGGCGGAACGGACCCAGATGGGGGACGAGTTCTATCCGCAGGCGATCGGCGCCTCGATCCGTTATGCCCATGCCCAGACCGGCCGGCCGATTCTGGTGACCGAGAACGGTCTGGCGACCCAGGACGATACAGTGCGGGCCCGGTTCATTCCCGCAGCGACGGCGGCCGTTCTCTCCGCCCGCGACGACGGGGTGCCGGTGATCGGCTACCTGCATTGGTCCCTGCTGGACAATTTCGAGTGGTTCGCCGGTTACGGTCCGAAATTCGGCCTGGTGTCAGTCGACCGCACGACGTTCAAACGCACGGTCAAGCCGAGCGCCCGCATCCTCTCGGACATCGCTCGATCGGACCTCTCATCAAGGCGGCGCACATCATGACCAAACAAATCTGGCCAGCGGCCGCGATCTTCGCCGCAGTGATCTCGGCGGGCGCGCCAGCAGGGGCTCAGACCCCTCCCGCCTCTGCAGTCGATGACCCGTCGACGGCTCACCTGCCGCCGATCGTTCTGCCCTATTCGAACTTCGCCAGCCCCGAGGCGCGCGCCCTGGCGGGCCGGCTGATGCACGAGCCGCCCTTTGAGTTCCGCGACGATATCGCCAAGGCCCGCGAACACTACGGACGGTATAACGATGACCGTCTCGCGGAAGTTCGGGCGCTCTATTCGACCCATGAGGAGCGACAGACGATGGGTGGCGTGCCAGTCGATGTCGTGATGCCGAGCGAAGGCGTTTCAGATCGTAACGCGGCGCGCGTTCTGATCAATGTGCACGGGGGTGCCTGGATGTGGGGATCGGGCAGTGGCGCTCTGGTGGAGGCTATTCCCATCGCTGCGGTCGGCCGGATCAAGGTGGTAGCCGTCGACTACAGGCTGGCACCCGAGCATCGCTATCCCGCCGCCTCGGAAGACGTCGCGGCCGTCTATCGTGAACTTCTGAAGACCTATCAACCGGAGAATATCGGCCTCTATGGCTGCTCCGCCGGCGGGGTTGTCGTGGCCCAGGCCACGGCCTGGTTCCAGACCCACGACCTGCCGGTCCCCGGCGCGATCGGCACCTTCTGCGGCACGGGCTCGGGCTATGGCGGGGACAGCGTCTTCCTCGGCCAGGCGACGACCGGGGGAACGGCTCCACCGCCTGCTGCCGCAGACAGCATCGGTATTCCCAATCCCTACATGGCTGGCGTGCCGCTGGATGATCCCCAAGCCTACCCTGTAACCGACGACGCCGTCATTGCGCGTTTCCCCCCGACCCTCCTGCTCGCCGGCGGCCGCGACTTCGCCGCCTCCACCCTGACGACCATGCATCGGCGCCTGGCTGCGGTCGGGGTGGAGTCCGACCTCTTCCTGTTCGACGGTCTGTGGCATGCCTTCTTCGTCTGGCCAGACTTGCCGGAATCGAAGGAGGCCTATGCGCTGATCGCACGGTTCTTCGATCAGCATCTGGGCGAACCCGCCGCCTCGACGGGACCGGACACCGCACGGCCATGATCCTCGACGTGCCGAATTCGCGGAACCGGTTCGCATTTGGCCCGTGTCTGCGTCCTTGTCTTCTGACGGCCCGTCAGAGGACCGCACGGGGGGCAGGGAAGATGAAGCCGATTTCGGCGGATACGGGTCATGACGACTGATCCGCGTCCAGGCATCGAGCCGGATGCGCGTGGGCGGGATATCATGCTCGACGGCCTCGCGCGCCGCTATGGGCGAGCCCTCAGCCAGTATTTCCAGCGCCGGACCGCGAATCGGGCCGATGTGCCGGATCTTGTTCAGGAGGTTTTCGTCGGCCTGAGCCGAATGAAGAATCCCGCGGACATCGAGAAGCCCGAGACCTTCTTGTTCGTCATCGCCGCCAATGTGCTGCGTGATCGGCGTCGGCGGGCCCTGACCCATCATGCCGCGGCGCACCATTCTTTCGACGAAAGCAACGATATGGGTTCGGGTTTCTCGCCCGAGCGCGTCCTAGAAGCCCGAGACGAGATCGCTGTCATCCGCGCCAGCCTTGCCGAGTTGCCGACACGGACGCGCGACGCCTTCGTGCTTCGGGCCTTCGAGGAGCTGGCGATGCGGGAGGTGGCTGCGGCCCTGGGTGTGTCCACACGGGCCGCCGAAAAACATTATGCAAAGGCGCTGGTCCATGTGACGGCCGCGCTGGAGGGACCCCGCCATCCGCACCGCGGCTGACAACGATGATCCTGTGGCGCTCGAGGCAGCCGAATGGCGCGTGGTGCTGTCCGGCGATCCGGACAAGGACACTCAGGCGCGGTTCGAGGCCTGGCGGGCCCGGCATCCGGGCCACGCCGACACCTATAGCCTGATCGCCTCCACGGAACTCCGGATCAGAACCCTCCGGGATGATCCGGAGCTTCTTGCCCTGCGTCATGAAACCCTGGCGCGGGCGTCCCTCGGGCGGCGTCGTCGTCAATCGGACCACCGACGCCTTTTCGGAGCCATGGCCGCCGCTGTTGTTCTAAGCCTCGCGCCCTTTTTGATGTGGATGGCACAGACCCACCAGGATGTCTCACAAGCTCCGGCAACCTTGCCGACCTATTCCACCGCAGTCGGGCAGCGCATGATCCTGACGCTGGAGGATGGATCCCACGTCACCTTGAACACGAACAGTCGCCTTCGGGTGGCCTATACGCAGGCAGAGCGCAGGCTCTATCTCGATGCCGGTCAGGCCTGGTTCGAGGTCGCCAGAGATGCAGACAAGCCCTTCAATGTGATCGCCGGCGGTCAGCAGGTCACGGCGCATGGCACCCGGTTCGATGTGCGGCTCAAGCCGGGGGCCGTCCAGGTGCTGCTGGTCGAGGGCAAGGTCAGTGTTGCCGCGAGCGGCGGCGGGACCCGAGCGGCCTCGGCGATCCTGTCACCCAACGACATGCTCACCGCCGATGCGCATGGCGTTCGGGTCCAACAGGTCGCCGACACGGGCGTCGTGGAAGGCTGGCGCGACGGCGTCGTCGTGTTCGACGACACGCCGCTCGCCGAGGTTGTCTCGGAAATCAATCGCTATGCAAGCCGTCCTCTGGTTCTGACGGGCGACCGTACGGCGCGGCTGCGGGTCAGCGGCGTGTACCGCATCGGCGGCGAGGCGGTGTTCGCCGAGGGACTCGCAGAAGGCCTGGGGCTCTCGATTGATCTGCGCACGCCGGATCGGATCGGTCTGTCAGCAAACGGGCGAAAAGCGGGGGACGCGGAAGAATAGTCGAGCTTGAGGGTTCGGATTGTCGAGGACGCTGCGTCCTTCAAAGCTGAGAGCTCCACAAAGGAGCCCGGGAGGAGAAATCAGATGAGGCCCATGTCATTCGTGCGCACCCTTGCGCTGTGTTCCGTCGCCCTCGGTGCCGTCAGTCCGGCGCTGGCCCAGGCGGAAAGTCCCGTCGTCGTTCATATCGAGCAGAGGAATCTGGGTCAGGCCCTGACCCAACTCGCGCGCCAGAGCGGTCGCCAGCTGATTTTTACACCAGAGGCCGTGCGCGGGAAACGGGCCCTTCCCCTGCACGGGTCCTACACGCCCGAGCAGGCTCTGAACCGGCTACTCGCAGGATCGGACCTGACCTATCAGCAGACGTCCGGCGGTGCCCTGGTGGTTTCGTCCCGCACCCAGAGCCCGCCCACCCAGGCGACCAGAGGTGGAGCAACCGCCGCGACGACGATCGCGCCGGCCCAGCAGACCTTCGACCCTGACGAGCCAACCGAGATCGACGAGGTGATCGTCATCGGCACCGCCGGGGCCGGGATCCGTCGTCAGGACGCCGCCTTTGCGGTGACCAACCTGTCGAGCGAAGCGATCAGCCAGGCCGCGCCGTCCAGCACCGCGGACCTGTTTCGGCTCGTGCCTGGCGTCACGGCCGAAAGTTCGGGCGGCCAGAACGGCGCCAATATCTTCGTGCGCGGCTATCCGTCGGGTGGTGACGCCGAATATGTCACCCTGCAGACGCAAGGCGTGCCCTTCTTCCCGCCCTCGACCCTGTCCTTCCTCGAGAACAGCCAACTTATCCGCATCGACGAGACCCTGAAGCGGGTCGAGGCCGTACGTGGCGGCACCAGCGCCCTGTTTTCCTCGGGCCAGCCCGGCCTGACGGTCAACTTCGTCCAGCGCGAGGGCGGTCCCGAATTCGAAGGCCTGGCCAAGATCTCGACCACCGACTACGGCGACGTTCGCGGCGACGCCTATGTCTCGGGTCCGCTGGGACCGGACACCACCTTCATGGTGGGCGGCTACTATGCCGGTGGGCCGGGCGTCCGCGATCCGCAGTTCACCGCCGAACGGGGCGGACAGATCACCGCCAATGTCCGTCACCGCTTCGACAACGGCTCGCTGCTGGTATTCGGTCGTTATCTGAACGACCACGGTCAGTGGCTGCTGCCCATTCCCGTAAGCCAGGACGGGGACGACATTTCCGAGTGGAACGGCTTCGACGCCGGAACGGGGACCTTCGCCGGCAACGAAACCCGTCTCTCCGTGCTGAACGACGGAAGTCGAGTCGATCTCGCCGACGGTCGCGGCTCGGACATCGTCAACTTCGGTGCAAACCTGGACTTCGACCTGACCGACAACATCAGCGTCCGGAACAGGACGAGCTACTTGAGCGGTTCGGCTAACACCTTTGGCATGGTCCCCGGGGGGACCCCGCCCCAGACGGCCGCTGCGTATGCCGCCTCTCTCGGTGGAACTCTGACGAGCCTGACCTACGTCAACGGCGGGGGTGCGGTCGCAGACCCTGCAAACCAGTTGGTCATCCCGGTGGGCGTCTGGCGCGTCGAGAAGGACATCGAATCCCTAGTCAACGACCTGGCCTTCGAGTTCCGGGCCGGATCCCATACGATCACGGCGGGGCTCTACTATGCCCAGTATTCTTCGGACGATCGCTGGAACCTCGGCAACGCCCAGTTGCTGACCGCCGAGCCCAACGCGCGACGCCTGGACATGACCATCCGCAACACGGCGACCACGGCTCTGCAACAGGTGACGCGAGCGGGGTTTGCGAGCGGCTCGACCTTCAACGTCAACGCCACCTATGACGGCCGCGATACGGCCTTCTATCTGACCGACGAATGGAAGGTGACCCCTGAGCTCACCCTCGACGGCGGCGTCCGGTATCAGAACCACCAGGTCGATGGCACCCTTGAGAACAACACCTTCGGGGTGGATACCGACGCCAATCCCGACACGCTTTTCAACAACAACTCGGCCGTCCTGAACGGCACCTTCTCGACTCTGACCTACGACGGCGACGAGACGTCCTGGACCTTGGGCGCCAACTACGCCTTCACCCCGTCCTTGTCGGCGTTCGGCCGCTACAGCCGGGGGCACAGCTTCCCCTTCTTCGACAATCTGCGCGACGGTCTTCGGCAGACGCAGAAGGTCGACAGCTATGAGGCCGGGCTGAAAGCCTCGTATGACCGGGTCGACCTCTATGCGACCGTATTCCGCAACGAGTTCGAAGGCCTGGCGACCACGGTGATCACCAATGGGGCACCGATCGCGTCGGTCGGTGGAGCCGAGACGACCGGTGTGGAACTGGAGGGTCAGATCCGGGCGACCGAAGCCATCAACATCGCCTTCTCGGGCACCTGGCTGGATGCCAGCTACCAGGATTTCTTCACGGACGGCGGCACCACCGACCTGACCGGCAATACGGTGCAGCGTCAGCCCGAGTGGCAAGGGCGGATCACCCCGTCCTGGACTGTTCCGGTCGGCGAGACCGGCCAGATCAGTCTCTACACCACCCTGGCCTATGTCGGAGACCGCTTCTCCGATGTGCAGAACCAGCAGACCCTGCCGGCCTTCTACAAATGGGATGCAGGCGTCACCTGGGACGTGAACGAACGAATCCAGGTGCAGGTCACAGGCGACAACCTCACCGACGAGATCGGACTGACCGAGGGCAATCCCCGCACCATCGGGTCACAGGGTTCAGGCGTCATCCTGGCGCGTCCCATCCTCGGCCGCTCGTTCCGTTTGAGTGTCGGCTACCGCTTCTAGAGTCTCCCCAGCCTGGGTTCCCTGTTTCGCCACGGCGAAACAGGGAGCTCGCTTTTTCATTCTGGCCGGTCGTCGGTCAAAAAGTAGAGTGTCCCCCAATGCGTCAGACCGGCTCCCTCATCCGTCGCCTTGTTCTGGCAACCCTCGCCGCGACGACCTTGACAGCCGCGCGCGCTCAGGACGTCACACCCGCCGACCTCTACGGTCCCCTGTTCGAAGCGATCCAGACCGGCAAGGTCTTTCCGGACGGCAAGACCTTCGTGGATGCCGTCCCGCGTCGGCCCGTCGCCGAGATCATGGCCGACTACGCGCGCGACCGCCCGCAGGGCGCGACCGCCCTGCGGGCCTTCGTTGAGGCCCGTTTCATCATTCCGGGCGATACGCCCGTCCCGGACGGTGCGCAGGTCGCCCAGGGTCTGCCGCTGAAGGCCCATATCGCTGCGCTCTGGCCGGTCCTCACCCGCCCGGCCCTGGAGCCCGTCGAAGGCTCTTCGGCTCTGGCGCTGCCGTCGCCCTACGTCGTCCCGGGGGGGCGCTTCCGCGAGATCTACTACTGGGACACCTATTTCACGATGCTGGGCCTCAAGGCCGACGGGCAGGACGCCCTGGTCGAGTCCATGCTCGAGAATTTCGAGGCCCTGATAACCGAGCACGGGCACATCCCGAACGGCGCGCGAACCTATTATCTGAGCCGGTCGCAACCGCCCTTCTTCGCCCTCATGGTCGGACTGTCCGAGCGAAAGGATGCTGTAAGCCGCCGGACCCAGCTCGCGGCGATGCAGGGGGAGTACGCCTTCTGGATGAAGGGGGCCGAGTGCGTCGCCGCGACCGGCGCCTGCGACCACGTGGTCCGGATGCCGGACGGCGCCCTGCTCAATCGCTACTGGGACGCGCGCGACACGCCGCGTGACGAAAGCTGGGCCGAGGACGTCGCCACGGCCAGTGAGGCTGAAGGGCGGCCCGCTGCGGAGGTTTATCGCGACCTGCGCTCCGGCGCTGAGAGCGGCTGGGACTTCAGCTCGCGCTGGTTCGACGATCCACAGGATATCGCCACCCTGCACACGACCGAGATCGTGCCGGTCGACCTGAACAGCCTGCTCTGGACCCTGGAGCGGACCATCGCCGCCCACTGCCGGGCCCTGGCCGAGCGCGCCTGCGTGCGCGACTTCGATCACCGCGCGGGAGCCCGCAAGCGCGCCATGAACCGCTACCTCTGGAACGCCTCGGAGCGCCGCTTCGGAGACTGGGATCGTCGGACCGGCCGCATGACCTCCAGCGTTTCGGCGGCGGGCCTGTACCCCCTGTTCACGGGTTGGGCGAACCGCAGCCAGGCCCGTGACACGGCGCGCCAGACCGAGGCGGTCCTGATCGCACCGGGCGGCCTGCGCACCACCGCCCTGACCACCGGCCAGCAGTGGGACGCTCCCAACGGCTGGGCGCCGCTGCAATGGGTCGCAATCTCGGGTCTCGACCGTTACGGGCATCGCGCCACGGCCGAAACCATTGGCACGCGCTGGCTCGGCACGGTCGACCGCGTCTACCGCGAGACCGGCAAGATGCTCGAGAAATACGACGTCGAGCAACAGCGCCCGGGCGGCGGCGGCGAGTATCCGCTGCAGGACGGCTTTGGCTGGACCAACGGGGTCACCCGCGTTCTTCTGGATCGCTATCCGGACGTCGTGTCCGAAACCGCGCCGACGATGCCCTGACACAAAGCCCCGCTTCCAAGAGACGCCGCCCCTGACCGGAGACACCCTATGATCGCCACGCCCGCCAATGATACCGTTCCGTCGTCGAGCGGCCCGAAGGGAGACGTCGGCTATCTGCAATGGTTCGTCTTCGGGCTGTTCTTCATCTTCGGCGGCATCACCAGCCTCAATGACGTCTTGGTGCCCAAGCTGAAGGAGCTGTATTCGCTCAGTTACTTCCAGGCGATGTTGATCCAGACGGCCTTCTTCGCCGCCTATTTCATCGTCTCCCTGCCTGCGGCCGCCCTCGTCCAGAAGGTCGGCTACATGCGTGGCGCCGTGGTCGGCCTGCTGATCATGATGGCGGGCTGTCTGCTGTTCATCCCTGCTGCCAACGCGGGCCTGTTCGGGGCCTTCCTCGGCGCCCTGTTCGTCCTGGCGGCGGGGGTGACCCTGGTCCAGGTGGTGGCCAATCCGCTGATCTCCATGCTGGGCGCACCCGACACCGCCTCCAGCCGCCTGACCTTCGCCCAGGCCTTCAACTCCCTGGGTACGACCGTCTTCCCTTGGGTCGGAGCCACGCTGATCCTGGGGTCGCTGGCGACGGTGAGCGCCGCAGAGCTGAGCGGAACGGCCCTGACCGCCTACCGTGCCGCGGAATCCGCCGTGATCACCCACGCCTATATCGGCATTGCCGTGGCCCTGGCGGTCGTTGCCGGCGTGGTCTGGCTGAACCGCAATCGCCTGATCGAGGAAAAGACTCCGACCGTCGCCTTCCTGAGCGCCTTCAATCTTCTGAAACAACCCCGCTTCGCCTTCGGGGCCCTGGGCATCTTCGTCTATGTCGGTGCCGAGGTCGCGGTCGCCAGCCTGATGACCAACTATCTGATGCAGGCCGACACCCTGGCCCTGCCGGCCCAGGGCGCCGGCGAGCGCCTCGCCCTGTACTGGGGCGGCGCCCTGGTCGGTCGCTTCATCGGCGCGTGGGTCATGCGGTTCATCGCCCCCTGGAAGGTGCTGGCCAGCGTCGCCCTCGGCGCCGTCATGCTGATCGCCCTGTCGGTGTTCACGACCGGGGCCCTGTCCGGCTATGCGCTGCTTTGCGTTGGGCTGTTCAATGCGGTGATGTTCCCGACCATCTTCACCCTGGCTTCCGCCGGTCTCGGTAAACGCGCAGCGGAGGGGTCGGGCATCATCTGCATGGCCATCGTCGGGGGGGCCATCGTCCCGCCGCTGACGGGCTATGTCGCCGACGTCTCGACCTTGCGGATCGCGCTCGTCATTCCGGTGGCCTGCTACATCGTCATCGCCCTCTATGCGCGGTATTGCGGGGGCATCGGGAAGGATGTCAGCGACATGTCTTGGTCCGAGAGCCGGGAGCCCGGCAATGCCTGAACGGACCGCCCTGCCGGACATCATCCAGCGATATCTCGACGCCTACAATCGGAGGGATGTGGAGGCCCTGGTCGCGTGCGTCTCGGAGACGGTGGTGTTCGAAAATGTCTCGAACGCCACGCCCTCCTTGCGCATCGACGGGCGCGATGCCTTCGCCCGCCTCGCAGCCCAGGCGGCGGAAACCTTCACCCTCCGGCGGCTGGAGGTTCGAACTGCGGTCATCGCCGGGGATCATGTGGCGCTTGAGGTGGACTGGTCCGGTACGCCGGCCGTGGACCTCGGAGAGTTCAGGGCCGGGGAGCGCGTGGTGCTGCGCGGAGCGTCGTTTTTCACCATCTCCGACGACCGGCTCGTCAGGATCGTGGATCTCAGTTGAGCGGCCTGGCGGCAGAGGGCGAATTTCCGGACCGTGGACGGTCGTGTGAGCCGGGGTGGGCGGGTCGTTCCATGGTGCGCTGCGGCCCTCTTCGGCCTCGTCGCCTCGTTCAGCCTGCTGTTAAGGTGCCGCTCCTGGCCGTCGGTGTCTTCCGGCGCCAGGCTTGCGCGGACGCGCCGATTCGATGGTCCGCAATGGCTCTCGGGCGCCTGTGAGGGGGCGATGACATGAACCAGGGCGATCTCAGCCGTCTTGGCGGCGCCATGGCGGCGCGGGCCCGGCAGTGGCGAACCCGGATCGGTCTGGGCGCCGTCATCGCCGTGGCCTTCTTCACCATGACAGGGTGGCTCTTCGCCTTGGGCTGGCTCCTGGTCTATTCGATCCTGCAGGCGCTCGAGTTCTGGGGGTTTCGGGCGTCGCGAAAGTCGGAGGACTGGACGCCTTCGACCGTCTGGGCCTGGTGGGCGGTCGGCTTCATCGCTCTCAACAATCTCGTCTTCGGCGCCTTCGCGGTGCGACAGGCCGTCGGGGGCGAAGACCTCTCTGTCATCGTCGCGATCCTGGTCATGGCCGGAGCCATCGTGAACGGGGTGATCGCCTGTGCAGGCTCCAGGCATCTTACCTGGGCGTCCATTCTCCCGCACATTGGTTGCTTCTGCGCCGTCACCGCATCGGTGCTCATGGCCGGGCATCCGCCCTGGCTCACCGCCCAGATGGGCGTCGCAGGCCTGCTGTTCGTCGTGCTCGCAAGCGTTGCGTCGCGCCAGCTCGCCCAGAAGCTCCAGGTCATGGAGGAGGGGCGATTGACGGCCGAGAGCGCCAACGTTTCCAAGAGCCAGTTTCTGGCAAACATGAGCCATGAAATCCGCACCCCGCTCAACGGCGTGGTGAGCATGGCCCATCTGCTGGCGCGATCGCCGCTCTCGGCCCCGGATCGTGAACTTGTCCAGATCATCCAGTCGTCTGCGGACACCCTGACCACCCTGCTGTCCGACATCCTGGACATGGCTCGCATCGAGGCCGGCGAGGTCACCCTGGAATACGTCCCCTACCATTTCGGGGACATGGTTCGCTCGGCCTGCGCCCTGTTCACCCTGCGGGCGCAGGAGAAGGGGGTCGCCATGGTCCTCGAACTGCCCGAAGACGCGGACCGCTTCGTCAGCGGCGACGGCAATCGCCTGCGTCAGGTCCTGAACAACCTGATCTCAAACGCTGTGAAGTTCACGACGCGCGGCCAGGTCACCGTCATCGTCACCCTGCCCGAGGCCGGCTGTGTCCGGGTGGTGGTCGCCGACACCGGGGTGGGGTTCGACCCGCAGGCCTGCGGCGATCTCTTCGCCCGCTTCCAGCAGGCCGACGGCACGATCACGAGGAAATTCGGCGGTTCCGGCCTGGGTCTGGCCATCTCCCACGAGCTCGTCTGCCTCATGGACGGACGGATCGGCTATGACAGCGTCGCGGGCGAGGGATCGACGTTCTGGGTCGACCTCCCGTTCGAGCCCTGTGCGCCGTCCGGCGTGATCGTCCTGGACGGCGACGAGATCGGGATCGACCGTCCCCTCGCTGTCCTGGTCGCCGACGATCATCCGATCAACCTCAAGGTGGCGACGATGATTCTGGAGCAGACCGGCTCGCGCTGCACCACGGCCGTCGATGGTGCCGAAGCCGTCGCCGCCTTCCAGTCCGGACGGTTCGACCTCGTCCTTATGGACATGCAGATGCCGGTGATGGACGGGCTGACCGCCGTCCGGGAGATTCGCGCCCTCGAAGAACGCTCGGGCCTCGCGCGAACCCCGATCGCCATCCTGTCCGCCAACGCCATGCCCGAGCACATCGCGGCCGCGTCCGATGCCGGCGCCGACGAACATCTGTCCAAACCCGTCCGTCCCGCCGATCTGATCAGGCTCGTGTCGAGGCTCACGGTGTGAGTGCGCTCCAACCTGTCGCCGTCGGTCGCGGACCCGGGGAGCATCCAACCGGCTGCCCCCCTCACGACGCCTTCGTCCGGATCGTCTAGATGCTGGACCTCGGCGATCTGGCGGTCTTCGCCAAGGTGGTGGAGACCGAGAGCTTCACACAGGCGGGCCGACTGCTCGGTCTGCCGAAATCGACGATCAGTCGGCGGATCGTCCGTCTCGAACGCCATCTGGGCGCCCAGCTGCTGAACCGCAGCACCCGATCGGTAAAGGTGACCGAGAACGGCGCCCTGTTCTTTGACTACTGTCTGCGATCCATGGGCGTTCTCCAGGACGGTGAGCGGGCGCTGCAGAGCCTGCAGAACGAGCCCCAGGGCGTGATCCGCATCGTGACGCCGCCCGTTCTCAGCCAGAGCCTTCTGGGCCCCCTGTTCGCGGAGTTCCTGCTCACCTATCCGGACGTGCATATGGTCAACACCGTCTCCGACGACGGCCTGACGGCTCTCCGAGATGCCTGTGACCTCGCCATCACGGTGGGGCCACTGGCCGATTCCGGCTTGATCGCCACCAAGCTCGGCGAGACCGAATGCGGTGTCTTCGCCGCCCCCTCCTATGTGGAGCGGATGGGCGCGCCACAAAGCTATATCGAACTGACGCGTTTCGATCTGCTCGCCCACGGTCTGGCCGATCGTCGCCAGAAATGGAGCCTGTCGCGGGGTCGCGAAGAGGTCGCCATCGATTTCGGCCCCCGGTTCGTCTCCAGCGACATGCAACTTCTCCGGCAGGCGACGATTGCAGGCCTCGGTATCGCGCGCCTGCCGGCCTTCCTGTGCAAGCACGATCTGGCCGAGGGCCGGCTTGTCGAGATTCTGCCTGACTGGCGGACACCCGGTCTGGTGTTCTCCGCCGTCTTCAGCGACCCGCGCACCGTCCCGGCACGTGTTCGGACCCTGATCGATTTTCTCGTCGAGCGCATGCGGCCCCGCCTGTCCTGGGACATTCAGTCCTCCGCGTGATGTTGCTTGGTGGGCAACAGTCTGTTCCGCGCGGGATGGCTTTCGCCCGCCTACGAAGTCGGGTGAGCAGGACGGAACGACGACGCTGAGGTGACCGTCGAGACCGGAGGGCAGCGACCACATGACCGATGATCCGAACGCTCCCCATCGGGCGGCCATGATCGATCTGTTCGCACGCGCCGTGATCGCGGTCTCGGCCGAGGCCGCCATGCCGGATGAGCTTCCCGCCACCCCCTCAGGACGCACCGCGATCATCGCCCTGGGCAAGGCGGCGGTGCCGATGATGCGTGTCGCCCTGCGCCGATCATCGGGCCCCGTCACAGGACTGGTGGTCACCCGCTATGGACATCTCGATTCGGAGGCGTCGTTCGGCCCGGACATCGAGGTGATCGAAAGCGGCCATCCGGTCCCGGACGACAAAAGCCTGGATGCGGCGAACCACGCCCTGCGACTCGCGACGGCGCTCAAGGCCCAGGACCGGTTGCTGCTTCTGCTGTCGGGCGGTGGTTCGGCCCTGGCCTCGGCGCCCGCGGGCGGAGTGTCGCTCGAGGACAAGCAGGCGGTCACGCGGAGCCTATTGCGATCGGGCGCGACCATCGCCGAAATCAATACGGTGCGAAAACACCTGTCGCGCTTCAAGGGCGGTCGTCTGGCCCAGGCCGCGGGTCCTGCCAAGGTCACGACCTGGATCATCTCGGACATCCCAGGCGACGATCCCTCGTTCGTCGCCTCGGCGCCCACCGTCGCGGATCAAACCACGCTACAGACGGCACGCGACATCGTCGCCGAATACGGCGTCGCCGTTCCGCCCGCCGTGGATCAGGCGCTGCTCGATCCCGCCAACGAAACCCCGACCCCCGACAGTCTGGGCCTGGCAGGGGGCGAGGTCAGGATCATCGCGCGCGCACGCGATGCCCTGTCCGCCGCCGCCGAAGCAGCGGAGGCGAAAGGGTTTGTCATCACCAATCTCGGGGACCGGCTCCAGGCCGAGTCCCGGCATCTGGGGGCCAGCCATGCGGGCCTCGCGCGCCGCCTGGCCAGCGATGGTCGACGGCGCGCGATCATTTCCGGTGGCGAGACGACCGTGACCGTCGTCAACCCCGAAGGTCGCGGCGGACGCAATCTCGAATATCTGCTGGGTCTGGCCATCGGTTTGGACGGCGCTCCGGGCATCTGCGCCCTGGCCTGCGACACCGACGGCATTGACGGCACCGAGGACGCCGCGGGAGGCGTGATCTTCCCCGACACCCTGGTCCGTGCGCGGGCCCTGGGACTGGATCCGGTCGAGCACCTGCGCACCAACCGCAGCCATGCCTTCTTTGAAGCTCTGGGGGACCTGGTCGTCACCGGTCCAACCCTGACCAACGTCAACGACTTCAGGGTGATCCTGATCGATGGACAGGAGGATTGACATGATGTCCGCCCCACACTCGTCTTCAAGACCTCCCGCCTCAGCCGCCTATCCGTGGCTGCTCATCGGGCTGCTCTGGGTCGCCTCTTTCCTCAACGCCGCAGATCGCTCGATCCTGGTCGCGACCATGCCGGACATCCGCGCGGAGTTCGGCCTGGACGCGGGTCATCTGGCCCTGATCAATTCGGTGTTCTTCTGGGTCTACGCCGTCGCCGCCTTCTTTTCGGGCCAGCTGGGGGATCGGACCCGACGCTCAAGGGTGATCGTCTATGGCCTGATGTTCTGGAGCGTGGCGACCGGTATGGTCTCGCTCACGACCGGGTTCGGCATGCTGCTGGCGACACGGGTTCTCGTCGCGGTCGGAGAGTCCGCCTACTATCCCAGCGCGACGGCCCTGATCGGCGATTGGCACGGCAAGGCGACGCGCAGTCGCGCGCTCTCGCTTCATCAGACAGGCCTGTTCGCCGGGGCCGGCCTTGGGGCCCTAAGCGCGGGACTTCTGGCGGATCGGTTCGGCTGGCGCGCGCCCTTCGCCCTGTTCGCGGCCGCCGGCTTGGTCTACGCCTTCGTTCTTCTCTGGGCCCTGCGCGACAAGACGGTCGAGGCGCCGGTCGCTTCCGTTCAGAAGACGTCACAGGGAAGCCTGCGCGCCGTTCTCTCCAATCCCGCCGCTCTTGGTCTCTGCCTGGTCTTCTTCCTGGCCAATGGAGCCTCGACCGGCCTGATGGTCTGGGCTCCGACCTTCGCCCACGACGCCTTGGGCCTCAATCTGACCGGGTCGGCCCTGATCGGATCGGCCACGATCAATCTCGCGGGATTCCTGTCCGTCCCCCTCGGGGGGGTGCTGGGGGACGCCCTGGGGCGCCGCACCGGTTTCGGCCGCTTCTATGTCCTGGCGCTCGGGCTCGGGCTTGCGGGCCTGTTCCTGCTTCCCTTGCCGCTCGCCACCACGGCGACCACGGTCGGGCTTGTGCTTCTGGCCTCAAGCCTCGGCAAGGGCATCTTCGACGGATGTATCTATGCGGCCATGCACGACATCGCCGAACCGCGCGTAAGGGCGACCGCCGTCGGCACCATGACGATGGTCGGCTTCATCGGAGCCGGCCTCACGCCCCTGATGGTGGCCGCCCTGTCCGACCGGTTCGGCATGGCGGTCGGCCTCAGCGCGCTCGCCGGCCTCTATGGTCTCGCCGTCATCCTTTTGCTCCTGCTTCGCCGTCCGGCGCTGACTGCGATCGAGAAGAGTGCGGCATGGGATGTAGCCTGACCGGGTCTCGCCCGGACCCGAGGTCAGGCCAGGCCTAATCCACCGCTCCGCCATAGACGGCGTCGCGGACCTCGCCCGGAAAGGCGCCCGACATGCCTTCGAACGTGGTGTTCGTCAGGGCCACGACAGTCAGTCTGTGGACGGGATCGACGAACCAGCTGTGGCCATAGGCGCCGCCCCACTGGATCGTGCCTTTGGCTTGTGGTGTGTGCCCGACTTCGGGATCGTCGAGGACGGCCCAACCATAGCCGAAGCCCCAACCCGGTCCCTGGGTCTGGGCGCTCGGACCGATGTGGTCGGTCATCATGTCCGCGACCGTGGATGGTGCAAGGATTGGCCCACCGCCGGTGCGGACCGCTTCGAGGAAACGCACGATGTCGTCGGCCGTCCCGACCATCCCGCCACCACCCGACGGGTAGGATGACGGATCGAGGGCACGACCGGGTGCGAAGCGGACCACTCCATCGCCCAGGGGCACGGCCATGCCGTCGGTGATCTCCTCCGGTTGCGGGGTTCCGTCCGCATAGGGGGTCGCAAGTCGCTCCGGCTCTCTGACGGAAAACCCGGTGTCCTCCATGCCGAGCGGACCTGTGACGGTTTCCGCCACGATCTCTGGAAGGCTTTTTCCCGAAGCTTTGGCGATCACGCCGCCCAGGACGTCGATCCCGAGCGAATAGCGCCATGAGGTCCCGGGCGGATAGACCAGCGGCGCCTGTTCCAGCCGTTTGAGATTCTCGGCGAGCCCGAGCCCGGGCTGATCAAGCCCGTCCGATACGTTCAATCGGTCATAGGCGCTGCCGGCGGGTTCGATGAAGCGATAGCTCAGGCCCGAACTGTGCGTCAGCAACTGGCGCAGGGTGATGACCGGCGTCGTCCCGTCCGGCATGTGTGGCTGAAAATCGGGCAGCCAGCGCGTCACAGGATCGTCCAGACTGAGGCGTCCCTCCTCGACCAGCCGCATCAGGGCCACCGAGACGATCGGCTTGGATATAGACGCCAGGCGAAAGATCGTGTCCGACCGCATCGGCGTTCTGGCGTCACGATCGGCGAACCCCGCTGCGCGCTGATAGACCACCGCGCCATCCTGCATCACCAGGACAACCGTCCCGACGATCCGCTTCTCGGCGATCGCACGGTCGATGACGGCGTCCAGGCGAGCCGTCGCCATGATACGAGCGGCTTGGCGCGTTTCAGTGGGGGCGATCTGGAGCACGGCCGCATAGGCGGGCGTCGCCATCGCCAGGACGGCGCAAACGAGAGGCTGGAGCACGAGTAAAATCTCCCTATATCATAACGATCGATCCCGAATATGGGGGCGACTTGGACAATTCAAGAGCAATCGTTGTGATAAATGCCCCTCAAACAGCCAGAGCCAGAGGTCGCCCGAGGGCGTTCGCCCGGGACAAAGCCTTGTATGCGGCGGCTCTGACCTTCTGGAGGCTGGGTTATGAAGGGGCGTCGATCGTCGATCTGACCGCCGCAATGGGCATCACGGCACAGAGCCTTTATGCCGCGTTCGGGTCGAAGGCCGCCCTCTACGAAGAGGCGCTCGACGCGTATCAGACGAGCATCGGAGCCTATACCGCGCGAGCGCTTGCCGAGGAACCGACGGCCATCGGCGCCTTTGTGCGCATCCTGACCGAGAGCGCCCTGGAGTTCACCCGGTCTGATCAGCCCAAGGGCTGCATGATCTCGACCGCCACCCTGGCCTGTGCCGAGGAGCACCGCCCACTGGCGCTGAAGGTTGCGGCGCTCCGTAGCGACACTTTGGCGGCATTCGAGGCTCGACTGGAGCGCGGTATCGTCCAGGGCGATCTGGAGCCGGATGCGGATACCGGTGCACTCGCGCGCTTCATGGGCGCGATCATCCAGGGCATGTCGGTCCAGGCCCAGGACGGCGCCAGCCAGTCGGATCTGATGCAGATTGTGCAGATCGCGCAGGCCGAACTGTCACGTCACGGCCATCGCGACCGGAAGGCGACGGTGCCCGTCATCACATGATGATGTTCCGATCTGTGAGCGTTTCGGTTTACGCCGCCTCTCAGTCCGACGAAATCGGTTCCGCCTTGATTTCGGCGAATTCGAACCGGATATCTATTTCCTCGCATACGCAAGTTCATGCTCAAGATGATCTTCGTGCGTGGCTATCACCCTTACCGCGACGGCCAGAAAATCAGCTCAAAATTTGACCGAGCAGACCTGTGGAAACCGGGGGAGTATTTACTATGGATAAGGCTCAATGCGCCTGTGGCTCTCTTGAAGTGCGTTCAAGCCAGCCACCGCAACTTACGGCAATCTGCCATTGCCTGGCGTGCCAGAAAAGGACGGGAGCGCCTTTCAGTGCCAACGCATTCTACTCTGTCGACTGTGTCACGATCTCCGGCCCCTCCACGGCATACGTTCGAACGGCAGACAGTGGTC
Source organism: Brevundimonas fontaquae (assembly GCF_017086445.1). Classification (NCBI taxonomy): domain Bacteria; kingdom Pseudomonadati; phylum Pseudomonadota; class Alphaproteobacteria; order Caulobacterales; family Caulobacteraceae; genus Brevundimonas; species Brevundimonas fontaquae. Next base: position 607,885 of record NZ_CP070968.1, read on the forward strand.
GCAAGGTCCGAATGCACTTTTGTCAAATATGCGGTTCGACCGTCTATTGGAGGGCTGAGGCGTCGCCCTCTGTCATCGGGATCGCCGTAGGCGCTTTCGCGGACCCGTCCTTCCCGGCGCCAACCTTGTCCGTCTTTGAGGAAACGAAACACGGGTGGGTGCAACTGGACGAGACGGTCGTTCACTTCCAAGGCCTGCCGACGGGTCAATAGTGAGCCGACACCGCCTGCATAGGCTCCAGATTTGTCCGTGCGCGTTGGTTCAAAAATCCGGAGGTCATAAGGGCCACTCGTCGCTATCCCGGATGAGATGCGAAGCCGGACGGCTGTTATGTCGACGGGTCAGAGCGCCCTCATCGCCATGTCCACGATGCCGACGAGCTCATCGCGCGAGGCTCCGTCCTGGGCCTGAAGCGAAAGTCCCTGGACGATCGTGGAATAGAATAATGCCAGTCTTCCGGTGTCGAGGTCAGTGGGGAGATCCCCGTCCAGAACGCCCCTATCCAGCCGTTCGCGGATAAGCCGTGTCGTCTCGCGGCGCAGGGCACGCAGATCGTCGCGCAGAGATGCGTTCGAACTGGAAGCGTTGACCATGCCCAGACTGACCATACACCCGCCCGCTGTCGGACTGGCGAGAGCGACCTCCACACTGGCCAGCAGCATCGCCCTGATCGCGTCCCTGGTCAGAGGAGGCTCATGCAGGGCGGTCATACTGCCCGCCCCGGACGTCGACAGATAGAGGGCGATCGCCTCGCGATAGATCGCCGCCTTGGACTGGAACGCCGCGTAGAAACTCGGCGGGTTGATGCCCATCGCCGCTATGAGGTCGGCGAGCTGGGCGCCTTCATAACCCTTGGCCCAGAACACCCGCATGGCCTGTTCCAGAGCGGCCATCCGGTCGAAGCTCCGCGGTCTGCCTCTGACTGCCACGCATCACCTTTTGTATTCTCTGCTACACAATCTTGACGCAGCCTCGACGTCCGTGGGATATCTGTATGCAGGTTTACAGAATTAGGAAAGGCCGCAAGCGATGATCGGTCCCGTCACGGCAAAGCGCATTGGCATCATCCGCACCTATTTTAGGAAAGTGGACGGGCGCGACCCAAGCCTGTCCGACCTGTTCACCGATGACGTGGAGTTCTTCTTTCCCAAGTTCGGAAGCGCGCATGGCAAGCCGGCATTGGCTCGTTTCGGCGAAGGTCTCCAGCGCCACCTGCGGAGCCTGGAGCACGACATCGCCGGGCTGAAGTTCACCGCTGCGGGCGACCGCATCGCCGTCGAGGGACGCGAACGGGGCGTCACAAGCGATGGGATATCATGGCCCGACGGCGTGACCTCCGAGGGACGCTTCTGCAACCTGTTCGAGTTCGATGGCGACCTGATCTCCGGCCTGTCCATCTATGTCGATCCGGACTTCACCGGCGCCGACACACGGCTCCTGCGCCAGTTCCAAGGCGAGGGTGCGGTGGATATGACGCCCAGATCGGTCGTCGAGCGCTATCTGGACGCGGTCTCCGACTTCTACGCCAACCCCGAATACACAGAAGCATTGTCCGGCATCATGGCCTTGTTCTCCGAGGCAATCGACTGGAACATCGCCGGTAACACCGAGCGCGTGTCCTATATCGGCCCTCGTCGCGGCAAGGCCGAGGTGGCGGCCTTCTACCGTGAACTTCGCGAAGCCATCGAGCCCCTGAGATTCGAGGTTCGCACCATCCTGTCGGCGGACGACACCGTCGTCGTTCTCGGGGATCTCGCCTCCCGGGTGAAGGCCACGGGAAAGGTCATCGAAACCGAGTTTGCGTTCGATATCACCGTCCATGACGGACTGATCGCCCGCTACCGCATGCTTGAGGACAGCTACGCCGTTCAGCAGGCCGTCTGAACGCATCAGGGCTGACGGCCAGGTCGTCTTTGGGGCCCTTCGTTGTGCGAGCTGGAACACAGTGTTCCTGATATCCGGCCTTCTGGAAATCCCTAGGTCATTTCAGGGTGAGGTCGTGACGCCGCCGTCTTCGGAACGGCGAGCGATGGCGAAGACCAGTTCACGACGAACACGGACGGACGCCCTTGGGAGGGGACCATGACCAATAGATCCTTGCGCGGACTCTCGCTCGGCTTGCGCAGCCTGTTGCTGCTCGGCGCAGCCCTCCCCGCGACGGCCTTCGCCCAGACCGCGACGCCGCCTTCGCAAGTTCCGACGTCCGAGGACCCCGCCGCGACGGTTGAAGATATCATCGTCACCGGCACCAGTCGGGCCCGCGCCGCCCTGGTCACCCCGCTGGCGGTCACCAGTCTGAACAGCGAGGCCCTGCAGCGGGCGACCTCGAGCAGCCAGGCCGACATCCTCAACACCGTCCCTTCCGTCAAGGCGGAAGGCGGGGGCGGCGAGGTGGCGGTCAATGTCTTCGTCAAGGGGTTGCCGGTCTCGGGCACCTATCAGCTCACGCCGTTGCAGTACGATGGCATCCCGGTGATGAGCGCCTTCGGCCTCAACTCCTCGGCCTTCGACGTCTACTACCGCAACGATCTCGGCATCGAGAGACTGGAGTTTGTGCGTGGCGGCGTCTCCAACCTGTTCGGTCAGGGCTCGGTGGCGGGCCTGATCAACTACATTTCCAAGACCGGCGATGACGAGACCCATGGCGTGGCCCAGATCGAGGGGGCCACGGAAGGCCGGGTCCGTGTGGATGGAGCCCTCAGCGGTCCGCTGGGCGGAGGCCTCTACTACGCCGCTTCGGGCTACTACAGGAACGACGAAGGACCGATCGATACGGGGCTGCCCACGCGCGGTGGTCAGGTGCGGGGCAACCTCAAGAAGGAATTCAGCGACGGCACGGGCTCCTTCACCCTCTATGGCCAGTACATCGACGACAGCGTGCAGTTCTATCTGCCCATCCCCTTGAGCAGCACCAACCGTGAGCGCGTGGCCGGCAGTGACGGAGAGACCCTCTATTCCGTGCAGACGTCACAGGTCCGCAATCTCGCCTTCAATACCCCCAACGGCGTCTTCCGCACCGATATCGCCAAGGGGGTCGAGACGAGAGGCGGGCAGGTCGCCGCGGTCTTCCGGCGCGAACTCGACTCGGGCTGGGGCGTCAACGCCAACCTCAAATACTCGTCCTACAAACACAGGTTCGGGTTCTTCCTGGATGGGGACGGGGTGGTCAACACACCTGAGACCCAGGCCGCCTTCCTGGCGAACCGCGGCCTGCCGACCAATGCCACCTACACCTATGCCGACGATGGTTCGGTCGTGCCGGCCAGTGTCCTGCTTTTCGCCAACCGCATCCAGGACCGGATCCGTCCGATGGAGGACGTGACTGCAGAATTAAACGTCACCCGCCGCGTCAGCGCGGGCGGCTTCGATCACAACTTCACCTTCGGCGGCTTCGCAGCCAGCGCGGAGGCGACAGACAATGTGATCACCACAAGCTATCTGGCGGCCTTCAACAACACGCCCCGGCTGATCAATCTGACGGTCCGCGACGCCTTGGGGGCGCCGACGATCGTGTCCAACAACGGCCTGGTGAACGCGGGCGTCGGCTATGTGAACAACCGCCACAGCGCCGAGCGCTACGCCCTGTATTTTGCCGACCAGATCGAACGCGACCGGCTGATCATCGACATCGGAGGCCGGATCGAGCGGACGACAGGCGACCTGCGGCGCGAACGCACGGCGACCTATGTCACCGACACCACGACCCCCAACCTGTCGACGGCCCTGCGCGATGTGGTCTGGGGGACCGGAAGCTATATGACCGGCAAGGTCGAGACCGACTCCTGGGCCTTGGCGGCTGGCGCCCTCTACCGGTTGACGCCGGATGTGAGTCTCTATGCCAATGCCAGTCGTGGGTATTTCTTCCCGGCTCTCAATACCGTCGCCTTCAACGCCCTGGGCGAGGTGCAGTCCTACGAGCCTGAAGTGATCCGGCAGGCCGAGGCCGGCGTCAAATATTCGGGCGGTCGGGTCTCGGGGTCTGTGTCGGTTTTCTACAACGACCTGAAGGATCGTCGAACCGTCCAGTTCCTGAACACAGGCGGCGGCGCTCTCGCCGAGGTCGTCAGCGTCGTCTCGACCGAGGCCTATGGCCTGGAAGGGGTGCTGGATGTTCGACTGATCGACAATCTGTCCTTCCGCGGCAATGTCTCGCTGATCCACCACGAATACACGGACTACGATTCGTCTCCGACCTTCATCGGCAACGAGGAGCCCCGTCAGCCGAGTTTCCTCTACAACGCGGGCCTTTATTACGACGACGGCGCCTGGGACGGGTCGGTCTATACCAACTACACGGGCTCGAACTTCACAGACCCCTCGAATGCGATCGAACTGGACGGCTTCAACGTCGTGCGCGCCGATCTGGGCTATACCCTGGAACGCGCCGACGGGCGTTCGCTTCGCCTCGGCCTGGACGTGTTCAACGTCCTCGACGACCAGGGCATTACCGAGGGCTCGCCCCGCCAGGGCCCCGCCCAGGTCAGCGCCGGCGCCTATTTCATCGGCCGGCCCGTCCTGCCCCGACGCTACACGGTGCGCCTGACCTACAGTTTCTGATCCAGTCCACCCTGAGCCGACTGGGGAGGGCGTCCGCGTCCTCCCCTTTTTTCAGGTCTCCCGGAGATGACCATGCGTGACGAGGAAGCCCGAAACATCCTGATCGCGAACGATCGCGGCGGCTACACCGTCCCCAACGGCCGGGTCTATCCCTTCCAGTGGAACTGGGATTCCGCCTTCGTGGCGCTTGGCTTCGCTACCTTCGACCGGGATCGCGCCTGGGTCGAGATCGAGACCCTGTTCAAGGCCCAGTGGACGGACGGCTTCCTGCCGCACATCGTCTTCTGGCAGGACGACCCCGGCTATTTCCCCGGTCCGGAGCGGTGGGCCTCGGGCACGGATCCCCTGACCTCCGGCATCACCCAGCCGCCGGTGGCGGCGACTGTCGTGCGGGCCTTGTGGGATCAGGGCGGCGTGGCGGATCGGCCCAGGCTCGAGGCTCTGTTCCCCAAGCTGATGGCTTGGCACCGGTGGTTCTGGCGATATCGCGATCGTTCCGGCCAGGGGCTGGTGGTTGCCTTACATCCTTGGGAGACCGGTCGGGACAATGCGCCCGAATGGGACCGACCCGGCGCTGCGATCGACGCCTCTGACGTCGCCCCCTACGTCCGTCGTGACACCAGCCATCTCGACGCCTCGATGCGGCCGACCGCACTCGAATACGACCGATACGTCGCCCTGCTCGACTTCGGTCGGGAACGGGGCTGGGACCACGGTCGCATTGCTGCGGAGAATCCATTCCAGGTCGCTGATGTCGGCCTGACCATGATCCTGCTGCGCGCCGACCGGGATCTGCTGGCTCTTGCCGAGGCTCTGGGGCGTCAGGATGACGCCAGCGATCTGCGCGAGCGCATCGCCCTGGCGGAACAGGGCGTGGACTGGCTCTGGAACGAAGAGGTCGGGGCCTATGGCTCGCGCGATCTCCTGACGGGAGAACCGTCGGGCTTCATCACCAGCGCCTCCTTCCTCAGCTTCTACGCGGGACTGAAACACCCCGACCGTGACGCGCGACTTCTCGGCCATCTCGACAGGATCGGCGCGCGGGTCAGATACCTCACGCCGAGCCTTGATCCCGCCGACCCCGGCTTCGACATGATGCGGTACTGGCGCGGGCCCGTCTGGGCGGTGGTCAACTACATGATCGGTCAGGGGCTTGCCGAGACCGGACATGGCGCCATGGCCGAAAGGGTCCGGCGCGACACACGCGACCTGATCCAGACCTCAGGGTTTTACGAAGCCTTCGATCCCACCTCCGGCGCTCCGACGGGCGGCGACGATTTCTCCTGGACGGCGGCGATCTGGCTCTGCTGGGCGGGACGTTAAGCCTCCGGTTTCGCGACCCATGTCAGTCTGCCTGCTTATGTATCGGTGGGCTGAAGGGACGACGAGGACCTTCGTTGAACCTGAACGCCGGGCTGGCGGATTACAGGCCCAGAGACGACGCCCGCCGCCGACACTCAATCAGCCCCCGTTCACATCCAGGCTCGCGAGGGTGAACGGTCTTGACCTCGGCTGAGTGCCTCTGGGGCGAGCCGGACCGGATCCGAGAGTGAAGATGTGAAAACGCCGGCCTGGAGGTTGAGAGACAGGGACTGCGCCTTCAGATGCCGGGTTGAGGGTCTCTCAGGCTTCACGTGGCGTGTTGATCGTCTCCACCGCCGAGCATACGGCGCAGGACAGGCTGGATCGCCGCGAGAAGCGGGTTTGGGTCATTGGGCCTGCCGTCGGGCCATGACGCTTCGTATTCGGCGATCTCCAATCCCAGCACGTCGTGGTCGGCGAGAACCTCAAAGGCCTCCAGCAAGTCACGCCACTGGAGGCCTCCGGCGACCTGGTACTCGGTCGCCAGCAGTCCGGCTGTGAGAACATCACAGTCGAGGTGAATGTAGAGCTGTCGTCCTCTGATGGCCTCCCTGAGCCTCAACCCCAGTTCGGCGCCGGGCGGTACGAGGCTGATTTCCCCCGCGTCGATGCGGGCCTGCTCAGGCGGGTCCAGGTCGCGGGCTCCCACAAGGATGACATTCGCAAGGTTCAATCCCTCGCCCAGCCCGGTCCTCCACTCGCCGGCCGCGCCCGTGATCACCATGCCGCCCAGATAGCTCGCCTCGGTCGCGCCTGGTCCGTCCGGCAGGTTGCTGTCGCCGTGGGCATCGAACCAGACGATGGCCGCGTCTGGATACCGTTGTGCGACCATCGGCAGGGTCGCAAGGCTGGCCGCGCAACGTCCCGTCGTCAGGACAAGGGGCTCGCCGTTGTCGAGACGTTGAGCGATCTTGACCGCAAGTGATCTCAGGTTTGGGAGTGCCGCACTCAGTTGAGCCGCCCAGCCGCCTTCGATGACTGCGGCGGCCTCGCCCACAATGTCGGCGGCCACCCCGTAGGATTGCGCGATCACCGAGCCCAGTTCGACGGATCCGCGCATCGCGCGCAGGTTCCGGTCCCCGGCGGCTCCGGCATAGAGGGTAACCGTCATAGTCTCGCTCTCGAACAACAGGCGGAGACGCCTTCGATGGCGTGAATCTCGCCGACAGCATCCATATCAGCCCGGCTTTTCAGGCAACTCATAGGCGATGTCTTTTGACCTCCTTATTGATGAAGTCGATCAGGGCGCGCAGCGGGCCAGGCGTCTGACGACCACCGGGATAGTAGAAATGGTATCCGGGAAACGACGGGCACCAGTCCTCCAGCACCCGGATCAGGGTGCCGGATTTCAGATCCTCCGCGACTTCGTGTTCGAACACCTGGGCCAGGCCCAGCCCTTCGCGTGCAGCGGCGAGGATCAGTCCGTTGTCGTCGAAGACGGTGCTGCCCTCGACGGCGACATTCAGGCTCCGCCCGTCCTTCTCCAACTCCCAGGCATACAGCGCGCCGGCCGGGAAACGTCGTCCGATACAGTCATGGACGGAAAGAGCCTCGGGGGTTTGCGGAACGGGATAGCGCGTAAAATAGTCGGGCGATCCGACCACCGCGAACCGCTGCGGCGGCCCCAGGGGGATCGCAACCATATCGCGCGACAGGCTCTCCCCGAAACGAACGCCCGCATCGAAACCGTCCCGGACGATATCCACGAAGCCGTCATCCGTCACGATCTCGAGCCGGATGGCGGGGTTCGCGCGAAGGAAGGGGCCGATGAGCGAGGCCACAGGCTGCGCCGCCCCACGCGGCATGTTCAGCTTCAGTGTGCCCATGGGGGTATCGCGATAGGCGTTGACCGCTTCGAGCGCGTCGGCGACCGCGCCGATGGCCGGTTCGAGACGTGAAAGCAGCGATGCGCCGATCTCGGTGGGCGTTACGCTGCGCGTCGTGCGGTTGAGCAGTCGGACGCCGAGCCGGGCTTCGAGCGTCCGCATCGCATGACTGACCGCCGAGCGCGAAATCCCCCGTTCGGCGGCCACCCGGGCAAAACTGCGGCGGCGCGCCACCGCGACGAACAGGGCCAGGTCTGGAAGGTCCAACTCAGGCATTGTCGTATTCTCCTCACCACCTCATGCGCCTTTATAGGGCTTCTGCTGGCCAATGGGAGGCGTCATGTTTGCTGCGAACTGGAGCACGACATGACGCGATTTACGGACAAACGCATCCTCATCACCGGCGGCACGAGCGGGATCGGGCTCGCGGGCGCCCGGCGCATAAGATCCGAGCGCGGGAGCGTTACCGTCACGGGCGTCGATAGCGGCCGTATCGCGGCGGCAGCGGAACATCTCGGCGGCGACACCCTCGCCTTTGCCAATGACGCCGCCGATCCGCAGGCCGCCCTCGATCTGGCAGCCACCGTGAAAAACTGGGGCCGGCTCGACGGTCTTTGGTTGAACGCCGGCTATGCCGATACCGACACGGTCGAAGGGATCGACGCGGCATTTTTCGACGCGATGATGAATGCAAACGTTCGGGGTCCCGTCCTGCAGCTTGCGGCGCTGGCCTCAAGCCTCAATGACGGCGCGTCCATCGTCGTCACCTCTTCGGTGTCTCCTTATGAAGGCCTGGCGTCGACCGCGACCTATGCGGCGACCAAAGGGGCGCTTGTCGCGCTGACAAGGAGTTGGGCGACCGCGCTTGCGCCACGGGGCATCCGCGTCAACGCCTTGATACCGGGTCCCATCGAGTCACGGCTGAGGGATTTCCTGCCCGAGGCGGATCGCCAGGCCTTCGAGGCCAATGCGGTCGGTCAGGTTCCCCTGGGGCGCATCGGAACCGCAGACGAAGCGGCGGCTGTGGCGCTGTTCCTGCTCAGCGACGACGCCAGCTATGTCACGGGAAGCCAGTATTTCGTGGACGGCGGGATGATGATGATCTGAGGGATCTATCGTCGGCGCGAGCCATGTCTCCGGAGGCGAGTGCCTGACATTCGTTTTTCCGACCGCCCGCTCCGCCGACCGCCGATCTGGTAGTCAGGGCCTTATCGTTTCGAGCTGGCTCACGGGATCGTGCTGATCGACACCAGGCCTTGGTAATCACCCAGATCGGCTACAATGCCCAGTTCCGCCATGAATGCTGCCGGATCAAATCCTTGGGTGGTCTGTGCAGAGTGCGATCTATGCTTGGCGACTTCATAGCAGGAAGCGTCTCGCCATTGAACGAACGTCACTACGTTGTAGCGTCCATCTCCGCCTGTTTGCTCCAGAACGAGGTTTTGGTCGCATCCATCGGCCTCATCGAGCAAGCGGTGCGTCATTCGCAGACGATCGAGAAAGACATCTCTCGAACGAGGCGGAACGACAAACTTATCGATCCTGAAAACCGGCGAACTCGACATCAGGCGCTCCTTATCAACCCATGCTCCAATGTGCTAACATTTGACAACCTGTTGTCAAGAGCGAGAGGCGCGTATGGTCGTAGATGATGTTGGAGCCCTGATCCTCGAAGTGTTCCGTTTGAACGGGCGATTGATCGCCGCAGGTGATTCGGTGGTGGGGCCTCTTGGTCTTTCAAGCGTTCGTTGGCAGATTCTGGGATCGGTGATGAGGGCAGGGCATCATTCAAAGACCGTCTCGCAGATCGCCCGTGAAACCGGCGTGACGCGCCAGGCGGTTCAGCGCGTGGTCAATGCCCTGGTCGCACAAGGGGTTCTCAAGCGGGAGGATGACCCTGCAGACAGACGTGCGCCACTTATCAATGCTACAGAGCGGGGACGCCTAATCTATGCAGATGCCGATCAAGCCCGACGCGAATGGCTTTCAGGGGTAGGTGAGCAGTTCACTGCGGAAAGGCTCCGCCAGGCCACGTCCACCCTGACCGACTTGCGAACAAGCTTGACGTCATCCGGGAAGACAAACCAGCAAGGTTCTACAGGGCCGGAAACGCCATCATCTTCGCCATCGCACAGGCGGAGACGCAAGCAACCCGGCGGGCCCGCCGACCAAAAGTGACCGTTTCCGGCCCCTTGCAAAGCGGCGCCCCTCGGACTCTTTGGCTATTCCGCGGGCGATCTGGACACGCCGTTCATCGGCGCCGAGCATTCTGTTCATCGCGCTGGATAGCCGCGAACGGCTGTGGGCGATGCGCTATGACCGGGAATCGGACTTCGAGTTCATGCGACTTCATGGGTTTGCGGCGGTGGCCTTGTCTGGCGCGAGATGCGAGGGCTCTTCGACACACGGATGCAACAAGCGCGGCGAGGCCGGTCGCGAGAAGCGATCGCCTTGCGAGCGTGACGGGACGAATGCAGCGTCATTCCTCACCAGTTCAACTCGATCGCCAGCTTTCCGAAATGACCGCCTGCAGAGAGGCCCGCGTAGCCTTCGGCCAGATCGGCCACGGCGAAGGTACGATCGATGATGGGCGCGATGTCGTGTGCGGCAAGGGCCGCGGTCGCCTGTCGAAGATGCGCGACCGACCCCGTCGTACTGCCCTGGAGTCGGACGGCCTTGCTGATCACCGGCAAGAGATCGAGTGCTGCGGAAGTCCCGCCCAGGAAGCCGATCGTGAAGACGGTCCCTCCGTGGCGCACCGCCGCGATGGAGCGCCCGAACGTCTCCCCGCCTACGGTTTCGACCACGAGATCGGCGCCGGTTCCATCGGTCAGGTCCAGGATCGCGCGGTCCCAGTCCGGGGTCTGCCGGTAGTTCAGGACGTCGTCCGCTCCAAGCGCCCGCGCCCGCTCAAGCTTTTCGTCTGAAGAGGACAGGAGGATGACCCGCGCGCCTCTCGCCTTGGCGAACTGAAGGGCGAAGATCGAAACCCCGCCGGTTCCGAGAAGGACGACCGTTGAGCCGGGTTTCAGGCCGCCGGCTTCTGTGGCGCGCCAGGCGGTCGTCGCGGCGATGGGCAGGGTTGCGATCGCCGGATAGGAGAGATGAGCGGGCGCCCGGACGACGCTGGCCGCATCGACGATCTGCAGTTCCGAGAGTACGCCCGGCAGGCTGGCCCCCCGGGTCGGATTGACGCTCGCCGCCGTGCCGGGTCCGTCGATCCACTGCGGCTTGGAATGCAGGGCGACCCGGTCGCCGACGGCCAGGGCATCGACATCCTCCCCAAGGGCTACGATCTCGCCGGCGCCGTCCGCGACCGGGATCAGGGGGTAGACGATCCCGGGATAGCCGCCGGTGGCGACCGCCAGATCGAGGTAGTTGAGGCTGGCGGCGCGCATGCGAACCAGAACCTCGCCGCGGCGCGGTGCGGATGGTGCGGGAACCTCTCGCTGAATGAAGGAATCAAGCGAGGGGCCGGTGAGTTCAATGAGGTGCATCGACGAGTCTCCATGAGAAGAGGGGAGACCTAGCGCCCATCAGAAAAGCCTGGAATAGGCCGGAAATGCAGGTCAATACTGCGAACCATGCAGGAATCTGATCGCCTCCCGGACATGGACATGATCTCCGCCTTCGTGGCGGTGGCCGAGACCCTGTCCTTCGCAGCGGCGGGGCTCAGGCTGGGTCGAGATCCCACCGTCGTGTCGCGCCGCGTCCAGGCCCTTGAGCAGAAATTGGGAGTGAGACTGGCGGAGCGTACGACCCGCCGCCTGGCCTTGACGGAAGCGGGCCGCCTCTATCTGGAACGGTTGCGCCCGGCGCTCCGCGATCTGCAGTCCGCCCAGCGGGACGTCGCCGCTCTCAACCACGGCCTGCCACAAGGACATTTGCGACTGGCGCTGCCGACGAGCTTCGGCCGGATGTGGCTGAGCCAGATTCTGACGGACTTCCTCATCGCCCATCCGCTGGTGACGGCGGAGGTGGAATACGCCAACCGCTATGTCGACCTGGTCGCGGAAGGGTTTGATGCCGCCATCCGCCTGGGTGTTCTGGAGGACAGCCGGTTGATCGCTAGAAAGCTGTGCGATCGTCGCCGTCTGCTGTGCGCGTCCCCGACCTATCTCGCGCGTCATGGCGAACCGCAGTGCCTCGAGGACCTGGCGGGTCATGCCTGCCTGCGCTTCTCGGGTGCCGCCCAGCCGGACGTCTGGCCGTTCTTCACGGACGGCGGCGGACCCCGGTCCGTCTCGGTATCAGGCCCTTTCGCGGCCGATGACGGCGAGGCGCTGGTTTCGGCGGCGGTGGCGGGTCTCGGTATTCTCAACGCCACGGACTGGCTCGTCGGACGAGAACTGGAGTCCGGGGCGCTTGTTCCGGTCCTGTCGTCCTTCCCGATTCTGGAAGACGGGGCGATCTATCTCGTCCTCCCGTCGCGGACGGGCCTTCCATCGAAGTCGCGCGCGTTCGCCGACTGGGTCGTTCAGGCCATGAACCCTCCGCCCTGGCGCGCCTTGCCGGGGCAAGATTAGCTGATGGTCCAGATCCTGTGGTGGACCGCAAGCCGTGAGGCGGAGCACGGTTTAGAAGGGCGGTCGGCGCGGAGGTATGGGTTTGCGATGCACGATGCTCGTCCTGGTCCGGGCGATGTCGTGCAGAGGCCCCAGCAGGCGATCCAGGTCGCTCACGTCCTTCAGCACGAACCGGGAGACAAAACAGGCCTCGCCTGTGACGACGACACAATCCACGACCTCCGGGATTTCGCGCAGGACCTGCTCGACCGCTGCGAGTTTGCCCGGCAGGGGTTCGACGGTCAGGATGGCTTCGAGCACAAAGCCCAGCGCTCTCGCATTCAGGCGAACGCTGAAGGCTTCGATGACGCCGGTATCTTCCAGTCTGAGAATGCGATCACGCACCGCAGGCGCGGTCAGGCCGACGTCCGCGCCGATGGCGCGCAGGCTCATGCGACAGTCTTCGATCAGCAGATCGATGATGCGGCGGTCGATGTCGTCCAACGTTGATCTGCTCATGTAAGCCATTTTCGCACATAAGCTTTCCAAAGTGACCCAATCATAGCCGTTCGGCCTTTCGTCGCGTTGGTACTTTTCCGTTTGAGATCACTATCCTCCTCCGAAAGCAAGGAGATACCCATGAGAACGATCCAGCGGATAGCGGCCTTCACAGATCACGGAGCCGGCGGGAATCCGGCCGGCGTCGTCATCGGCGACACCCTGCCGGATGCCGCTGAAATGCAGCGTATCGCAGCGGAGGTGGGCTTTTCCGAAACCGCGTTCGCCGCACCGCAGGGAGCGGGCTGGAAGACCCGTTACTATTCCCCCGAGACCGAGGTTCCCTTCTGCGGGCATGCGACGATCGCCCTGGGTGCTGCGCTCGCAAGAGCAAAGGGAGCGGGCCAATATCGCCTGTTCCTTGCGGACGGCGAGATCGAGGTGGAGGCGGGAGAAGAGGATGGCCGGGGCTATGCCACGCTTCGATCCCTTCCGACCCGCAACGAGGCCGTTCCCGACTCCCTCATCGAGGAGGCTCTCACGTTGTTCGGCTATTCCAGAGACGACCTCGATACGAGCCTTCCGCCGAGACGCATGAATGCGGGCGCCGGGCACCTGTTCATGGCGCTGAGCAGCCGCGAACGGCTCAGCACGATGCATTATGATCTGGAAGCGGGCCGTGAGTTCATGCGGCGTCATGGGTTTGTGACGGTGGCGTTCGTCTGGCGCGAGAACCAGGCGCTCTTTCACGCGCGTAACGCCTTTGCCTCGGGCGGCGTGCCGGAGGATCCGGCGACCGGTGCGGCGGCGGCGGCGCTAGGGGGACTGTTACGCGACACGGGTCTTCTGACGGAAGGCGAGATCACCATCCTGCAGGGTAGCGATATGGGACGCCCGTCGCGGCTCCAGGTCCGTTACGGCGCGGAGGTCGGCACACCGGTCTATGTCAGCGGTGAATCCGTGGCGATGTGAGTTGCGACCCGCTGGAGGTTTGAGCCGACGGCTTTCTGCCGATCGGCCGGATCCCGGCCTTGGCGTCACAGGCCGATTTTATGGGTCCTTGCGTCCATGTCCGGCAGCGGTCGTCAGATGATCGACGTCCGCCCACCGGATGGGCGTCAAAGACCTGTTCGGGAGACGGGCGGGGACATGACGTTTGCCGACGCCTGGCCGACCGAGCCAGGAGTGAGGGATGGGTCAGTATTTCCGTCCAAGCCGTGACGCATGATCAGATGGCCTTGTGGGCATCGCTGCCGACTTCCGGATCTGGATTTCGGCAGACGTCGACCCACGTCGCCTGCGTGATCGTCGCCAGTCGTTCCGGACTAATCCCAACGGCGGCGTTGACCGCGCCGGCGGCGGCGATCACCACGGGGTGGGCCCGCAGGCTCACATCGCAATAGACGGGCAACGGCGTTGGCAATCCGAAGGGACAAACTCCGCCGACTGGATGTCCGGTCACGCGCTCCACGGTATCGCGATCCAGCATCGTCGCCTTGGCACCGAAGACCCTCTTGGCCTTGGCGTTGTCGATCCGCACCGTTCCGGACGTGACCACCAGAACGATGCGGTCTCCGATCTGGAACGACAGAGTCTTGGCGATCTGGTCGGGCTCTACCTCATGGGCTGCGGCGGCCTCCGCCACCGTCGCCGAGATTTGCGCGGTCTCGATGACGTCGAGTTCAGGGGCATGGACGCCGAAGAAGGCTTTGACAGTTTCCAGGCTCATGGACGTGACTTTCCAGGTCGAGTCTGTTTGACCCATCCCGATATAGGAGGCTTGGCCGGGCAACCAACTGCGTTAGGCACCCGTCGTCGCTAGCCACCGCGGGGTGCATCGCTTTGACCAGCCAGTCGACGAAGGCGAGCGATTCTGCATGATTTTCCGACGTGTGACGGCAGAGCAGACAGACCGCCCCCTCGACCTTGCCAGGAGAGTGGGGTAACCGAAGTCCATCCATTCTTCAGCGGGATCACATTCATGGGTTTGAAGACGTCGGACGAGTAAGCCGCAACGACAAATCTCGTTGTTGCGGCGTTCTTTAAGTTCCAGTCCAGCCAAATTGCTGAAATGCGGACGCTGCCCGGTATCTCTTATCGAGCGGATAATTTCCCATGACCAAGACTCGCCCTGAATGGGCCTACACGCTCCCGGCAGCCCTGCTGCTGCTAGTGCCTTTCGACATCCTCGCGTCGCTAGCTATGGATATCTACCTTCCCGTCGTTCCAGCGATGCCTAGCATTCTGAACACGACACCCACCATGATCCAGCTCACCCTGAGCCTCTACATGGTGATGCTTGGCGTCGGCCAGGTCATCTTTGGTCCTCTCTCGGATCGCATCGGACGGCGACCCGTACTCCTAGGCGGCATCATGCTTTTCGCCGTTGCCTCGACCGCTGCGGCCTGGTCCACGACAGGTATTGCGTTTGTCGCGTTCCGTGTCGTGCAGGCCATCGGTGCATCGGCGATGCTGGTTGCGATGTTTGCCACTGTTCGCGACGTGTACGCTAAAAGGACTGAGGGGGTCGTCATCTACGGCCTACTGAGTTCGATGCTGGCGTTCGTTCCCGCAGTCGGTCCCATCGGTGGTGCGGTTATCGGCGAGTTTCTGGGCTGGCGCGCAATCTTCATCACGCTTGCTCTATTGGCGTTTGTGGCCGCAGCGAACGCAAGCGTCCGCTGGCATGAAACGCGTCCTCTGGATCAGACAAGGATACGCCGATCCGCGTTGCCGATTTTCGCAAGCCCGGCCTTCTGGGTCTACACCCTCGCCTTCAGCGCCGGCATGGGCTCCTTCTTCGTGTTCTTTTCGACGGCTCCTAGGGTGCTCATAGGTCAAGCTGGCTACACCGAGATCGGATTCAGCCTGGCCTTCGCCACTGTCTCGCTGGTCATGATCGTGACGACCCGTTTTGCAAGTATCTTTGTCAGGAGATGGGGCATAGCGGGATGTGTTGTGCGAGGCATGGCATTTCTGGGTGGTGGCGCTGTTTTGCTGGGGATCGGGGAAGTTGTCGGCTCATCGCCCTTTCTTGGCTTCATCTTGCCAATGTGGGTTGTCGCCGTCGGCATCGTTCTCACCGTTTCCGTAACCGCCAACGGCGCTCTCGCGCAGTTTGACGACATCGCGGGGTCAGCCGTCGCATTCTACTTCTGCATCCAGAGCTTGATCGTCAGCGTTGGCGGCACGTTGGCGGTAACGCTGCTGAATGGCGATACGGCCTGGCCAGTGATCGTTTACGCCGTGACGATGGCGGTGATTGTAGTCCTGGGCCTCGCGCTTCTACGATCCCGGAACGTTGCGGGTTCGTAGCGGCCACAGCCAGTCGAAGCCTCGTGACAGGTCGCCTCGCGTACCCAACGGCTTACCTCGAGCGTAGGCTTCGCGCGTACGGGGTGGATTCCGTTTTGAATCCACCCTGATACGGCGGGTCGTCAGCCAATTCTTCGGACGATCGTCCTCAGCTTGTCCGGGTTTCGCATGATACGAATGCGGGATACGGCGTGGCCGTCGGCGCTCTCGAACCAGATCGCTGCGACGACTGTCGGCCCCTCGCGCAGAACAATGCCGTATCCGAACGCCAGTCTTTTCATCGTCCAGTCGTATCCCCGCCACCAGTTGCGTGCCTGACCGAGGAAGGTGAGGACTTCCGCGCGGCCCTGGAGGGGGGCGGCGATGGTGATAGCCTTTCCGCCCCCATCAGCCTCAAGCCGCACGTCCTCGGCAAGAACGGCTGAGAACGCGGCCATATCATCGGTCAGGATTGCATTCTGGAATGCGGCGAGCAGCATCTGCTGCCGATCAGGAGCGAGGCGCTCACGCCGCTCGCTGGACGCCAAACGCTGGCGGGCGCGCGAGGCGAGCTTGCGGCTAGCGGCTTCGGTGACTCTCAGAGTGATGGCGATTTCAGCGTGCCCGAGCCCGAAAACATCGTGCATCAGGAAGGCCGCCCGTTCCTTCGGCGACGTCTGCTCCAGGACGACCAGAAAGGCGGTTTCCAGGGCGAACGAAAGCTCGAGAGGTTCTCCGATCGTGGTGGCTGCCAACGGTTCTGGCAGCCAGGCGCCGACATAGTCCGACCGCGCGCGGGCGGACGATCGAAGCACATCGATCGCCCGCCGCGTACAGGCGGTCATCAGCCACGCGGCTGGATTGTCTATCCCGGCGCGATCGGCTTGGGACCAGCGAAGAGCGACGTCCTGCAGCACGTCTTCGGCATCCGCCACGGTGCCCAGCATTCGGTAAGCCATGCCGAAGAGCGCGGGCCGCGCGGCTGCCAGGGGCGCGAGCATCGCCGCTTCGTCCTTCATCGCCATCAGCCGCCCTTGATCCATCGCGGTTCGAGGACGGTGACTTCTGGCTCCTGCGCCAACAGAGGTCGTGAGTCTTCCAGGTAGGCGAGATAGGCGGGCGATTGCAGGAATGTGTCGGCCTCCGGCTTCGAGCAATAGATCTGGAAAGCGCCAACGACATCAGGCTCTGCGCCGAAGCTGTAGATGTAGACGACGTGGCCGTCGTTGGCGTCGATCGCAGGCTTCATATGGCGCTGCCATACGGCTTCCAATTCGTCGCGCCGACCCGGTTTGGCGCGATGTTTGAGGAAAAGAGCGTGCATGGTCGTGTCTCCGTTTGCAGAGGGCATCCGGCCCTGCAAACCCTGACGGATCAGGTCGGAGAAACGTGACGCGCCCGGTCTGATTGTTCGCATTTTATCGGACGAACGCCGCATCTAGGGAACGATCGATTTTCCTGGGGGGCCTGAAGCTCGCCATCGTAAGCAAGAATGGCTGCGGGAACCCCTGGCGTTGAGGTCTCACATTCGTGGCCCGGCACCCCTCGATTGACGTCGCGGAGCCCCGTTACGTGGTCGGAATCAAAGCCCGAGACAACGATGTTCATGATCTTGACCGCGCGATCCCCGTCGAGCCCCGGTCCCCGAACATGATACTCGCGCCCCGCGCCTAGAAGACCTCCGTGTCCGGTGCCTTGGCACGCCGACCTGGCCGACTGTTCAGGTCGTCCCACGCCAGAGCCAGGACGTCGATCGCCGCAGCCAGCTCTGTCTCGGGCAAGCAAAAGGGCAACCGCAAGAAGCGCTGAAAGGCACCGTTCACGCCAAACCGCGTGCCGGGAGCGAGGATTAGGCCACGCTTGTGGGCCTCGGTGGCCAGAGCGCCAGCGACAGGGCGCGGCAACGCAACCCAGAGCGACAATCCACCCGATGGCCGTCGGGCCTGCCAATCCGGCAGGAATTGCGACAGTCCACCATGAAGGGCGGCCTCTCGCGCCCCGAGGATTGCGCGACGATCCGAGACAGGTGTTTGGTCTCCCGTCAGGAGATGGGTGGCGGCCAACTGCTCGATGACCGCGGCACCGAGATCCAGAGAAGCCCGCGCCCGCACGACGGCTTCGGCGATTTTCGGTTCCGCCCGGATCCATCCGATCCGGAGGCCGCCCCACCAGGTCTTGCTCATGGATCCCAAGCGGACGACATGGTCTCCCGGGCATGTAGGAGCAGGCGGTGGAGATGTGAACCACAGCTCTCTTTGAGTGTCGTCCAGGATCAGGAGCGCGCCATTTCGGGCTGCCGCTCGGGAAACGGCGGCCTCCTCCTCCGCGCTTATCACATGGCCAGTCGGATTCTGGTGGGCACCGATCAGATAGATAAGGCGGGGACGAACCCTCGCGATTGTCTCGACAAGCCCGTCGATATCCCAACCCGTCGCTGTGAGGGCCACGGGGATGGGCCGCAGGCCCGCACGTACGATCGCTTCGATCGCATGGGGATATGTGGGGTGATCCATCACGACCCCGTCGCCTGGCCGTCCGAATGTCCGCAGCAGGATGGCCAGAGCGTTCTGGGCACCGGTGGTGACGACAATCTCTTTCGGGCCGGTCCGCAGGCCCGCAGCCTCGTATGTTTCCGCCGCCGCCAGCCTCAACGGCAACACTCCAACAGGATCATAGCCGTGGCCCGGCAAATGCGGCGGCAGCGACTCCAGCGCCCTTGCATACGCCGCGTGCACAAAGGCTCCTGCCGGCATGACCGCCGCCGACAGGTTGATCGTGCCAGGTTCCGGCAGGACAGAAAACCCATCCGGCGGACCGGCACCTCCCAGGGGCAAGGCGGTGTAGGTGCCGGACCCGACCCGGCTTGCCAGGAAACCATCGGACCTCAACCGATCCATCGCCGCAGTGACGGTGATACGGCTGACGCCCAGCGCCTCGGCCAACCGGCGCTCTCCCGGCAGACGGGCGTCCAGCGGCAGGCGCCCGTCAAGCACCAGGCCCTTTAAAGCGTCCGCCAAGCTGCGATAGGCGACATCCTCGGTTCCGGATGCGCGCCAGTTCCCAAGATGGCGAGAGAGACTGTTGAGGTTGATGATGCCCGACATAGGGCCAGCGTCAAGAAAGTGGCCATGGATTGCAAGGCCGTTCTTGCTACCCTGAAGCCATGTTCATCCGTCGCTTCATACAGCTCCAACTTGGCCTGCTGCTCTATGGGGTGTCCCTGGCCCTGATGGTTCGCGCCAACCTGGGACTGAACCCTTGGAGCGTCTTTCATCAGGGCCTGTCCGAACTGACCGATCTCAGCCTCGGTCTGATCGTCAATCTCGTCGGAGGCCTGGTGCTCCTGATCTGGATCCCGCTCCGACAGAAACCGGGCGTCGGGACCATCAGCAATATTCTGGTCATTGGAACGGCCGCCGACCTCGCACTCACTATGCTTCCGCCCCTGGAAGGCCTTCCACTCCAAACCGCTTTTCTCGTGGGAGGGATCGTGCTCAACGGCGCGGCGACAGGGGCCTACATTGGAGCGGGTCTTGGGCCAGGTCCGCGAGATGGCCTGACGGTGGGTGGCGTGCGTCTGACCGGCTGGCCGGTGGGATGGGTGCGCACGGCGATCGAGGCGTGTTTGCTCGTGCTGGGCTGGACGTTGGGCGGGACCATCGGTCTGGGGACCGTTCTCTATGCTGTGTCGAATGGCTTCCTGATGCAGTTCTTCCTGCCGATATTTGAAATCCGCCAGCGACATACTTCAGGTTCGGCCGCGGTCTGATGCCGCGCGCCCGGGATCGAACGCCTGCGGTCTGACACTCAGCTATCGCGGGCTTAGGGATTGAGGGGCGGCAGCCATCGACCCATTCGGCCTGTGTGATCATAGCCAGTCGGTCAGGACGTGCCCGAATGGCAGCGTTGACCGCACCTGCGGCGGCGATCACTCCGGAAAACCCCTCACCTGCGATCTTCGTCGCGACGACGCGGTGGTCTGGCGAGATGTCTGAGGAAGAGCGCGTGGGTAGACATGTCGCCGTTGACAGTGGGCATCCGGCCGTACAAGCCGTGACCGATGAGGCCGTCGAATTATGATGTGCGAGGCGCAGTCTGCAGTTTGAGGCTATCGTGGTGAGCGCGCCTCACAGGCCTCAGTCCAGTCGCCGCTGCCGCACAATGACTTCTGAGATGTACCGCGCGAGCGCGACGGGATCTTCGACGTGGGCGAGATGGCCCTGTCCGGCCAGACGGTCCACCGTGGCGGTTGGCATGGCGCTGGAAAAGCGATCGAACGCTGCGCCGTAGGGCGCATGACCGACATTCAGTTCGCCGATGATCAGGCTGATGGGTGCGCCGATCGCCCCGTAGTCCTCATAGGACGGCTCGAACCGGTCGATCGCAGCGAGTTCTTCCGCGAGCGGCAGCGACAGTCGGCAGAGGTTTTCCCATGCGGGTGTCTGGCGCAGCACCCTTACATACTCGGCATCAAAACCCGACACGTCGATATTGATGATCTCGACAGCGCGGTCTGCATCGCCGCGGGCGAGCGCGCTGCGGATCGGGTCGATCGCTTCGGGGACGAAGGGACGCGATACGGGCTCGTAGGCCGTCAGCGAAAGCACGGGAAGACCTTGGGCCGCCGCCTCGACCGCAATAAGCCCGCCGTAGCTCCACCCAAACAGGTGCACGGGCTCTCCGATGGCGGATACCAGACTGGAGACATCGTCGATTTCGGTCGGGATACCATAGTCGGGTCCGAGATCCGGACTGGGCGTTCTTCCCCGACGGTTGACGATCACGACAGGATTAGACGCGGCGATCGCGTCTCCGACCGGCAGCCAGCTTTCGGCATCGGCCATCACGCCCGGAACGATCACCAACGGGGCTCCGCGGCCCGGACGGCGAAGGGCGCCCAAGTGGCCATATTCGATCGGCTCGTAGTCGGTCATCTGTGCTTCTCCTCATCGGACGAGATGTCGTGGGAGGTTGGCCACTAATCAACCCAAGCGGCGATAGGGCCTGACGACATCTCCACCGTACGAGCGCTGGTCCGTTGGCGCTCAGAACAACTTGCCATGGCTGCAAGACGGTGGGTTCGCCGCTGCCCTGGCCGATCATGGAATTGGCCATGATGTTTGTTGCGCCGGTCTGCAGTGACCGTCGCCGACACAGTCGATTCAAGGGCATCAAGCGGAGTGTCGCGGCCTGATCAAGACGGCATTCATCCCTGGGCCGAACAGAAAGCAAAGGAGTGAGGCTTTGAATATGCTCAAGGATAAGGTCGCCATCGTTACTGGAGCGAGTTCCGGAATCGGTTATGCGTCCGCAAGGCTGTTTGCTCAGCAAGGGGCCAGGGTCGTCGTGGCCGCACGACGCAAGGTGGAACTGGACGCGCTCGTCAGCGAAATCAAAAAGTCCGGAGGACAGGCGATCGCTTTGGCGGGCGACGTGCGGGACGAAGAGCATGCCAAGGCTCTCGTCGCGCTCGCAGTGAGCCACTTCGGCGGGCTCGATATCGCCTTCAACAACGCGGGTTCGAGCGGAGAGATGGCACCGGTACCAGATCTGTCCGTCGGCGGATGGCGTGATACGATCGACACGAACCTCACCAGCGCGTTCCTTGGAGCGAAGTACCAGGTACCTGCCATGATCGAACGCGGCGGGGGCTCGATCCTGTTCACGTCGAGTTTTGTCGGCAACACGGTGGGTTTCCCGGGCAGCAGTGCCTATGCGGCTGCGAAAGCGGGGGTCGTCGGCCTGACCAAGGTGCTCGCCGCTGAGTTCGGTGCGAAGGGTATTCGGGCCAACGCCATTCTTCCGGGCGGCACCGACACCCCGGCCAACCACGCCAATGCACCGGGAGCCCCAGACGGCACCCGCGAGTTTATCGAGGGTCTCCACGCCTTGAAGCGCTTGGCACAGCCCGAGGAGATTGCGCAGTCTGCCCTCCACCTCGTCTCCGACGCGTCAAGTTTCGTCACAGGCGTCGCGCTCCTGGTCGATGGCGGTGTTTCGATCAACCGTACCTGACAATCAGCGTACTTCGGCAGAACTCCAGTCGGCGAAAATCGCATACGAAGTAGTTCGCGAAGAAATCGAACATGGCTGCTCGCGGCGTAGCGCTCCAGTGAAACCTATCCGGAACGCTGTGGATGGGTCAGTCGCAGCACGATTTAATAGTAGAAGGAATGAAATTATGACAAAAGAAGACTCCAACAAGACTGTTGTTGGCCGATGGTTTGATGGTTTCTGGGGTAACCCATGGAATCCCGATATCATCGACGAGCTTGCTGCTCCGGATATGCTTTTGCAATATTCGCTGCACGAGCCTCGCCGTGGCCATGATGACATCAGAGCGTTCATGCAGGGCTTTCGAGAGGCGTTCCCGGATCTTGAGTTTGGCGGCGCGGCGGATCTCATCGCTGAAGGCGATTATGTCGTCGGGCGTTGGAAGGGAGGCGGTACGCACACAGGTCCCGCCTTCAGTGATTTTCTTATCGGGTCGCTTCCTGCGAAATCGGGCCGGAAAATGCATTTTACCGGAACGACCGTTCTGCGCGTCGAGAACGGCAAGATCGCCGAAGAAATCGGTCTTGATGACGGGGTGGCCGCGCTTCAGCAACTCGAGCTCATCCGCGCGGTCTGAGACAGTTCGACGTTGAATGCGTGGGCGGGTGATCCGACCCGACAAGTATGTGTTCTGACCCGCTCAATGACTGTTGCCACGCCGCGACCCTGCAGGGTCGCGGCGTGGTGCGATGTCTCCGCATGCCCTGGGCGGGGATTGGAACAGGCCTCGCAGCACATGACGAACAATAGGCCGGAGGTATTGTCTGCGCCGCATGCGAGCGGCGAGGTTGGCCCACGATAACAGGAGAAAGGGCAGACGATATCGTCGGTACGGCAATGTCTGGACGCACGCGATGATAGTAGTCGATTTGAAAGCAAGACCCAGGGTGTGGGCAACGTCAAAGGTCGCCATGAGGATCCTGTACAAAGAAATCCGAAAGATCCAGCCATGAGCCCGCATCCCGTACAACGGCCAAGTTCAAAGCAAACGACCACAACCGAGGACCCGCGTTGGGCGCGTGTTGTTGCGCGTGATCGGTCGATGGACGGTCAGTTCTACTATTCGGTTGCCACAACCGGAATCTATTGCCGCCCGTCGTGCGCATCGCGGACGGCCAATCCGAAAAACGTACGCTTCCACGACAGCATCGCCGACGCGGAAGCCGCCGGGTTCCGGGCCTGCAGACGTTGCAAACCCGATGAGCCCTCCACCGACGTTCAGAATGCTAAACTGGTTGCGCGTGTCTGCCGTCTGATCGAGCAGGCAGAAGAGATCCCGTCGCTCGATGAACTGGCCAAGACCGTCAATCTGAGCTCAAGCTATTTCCATCGTGTTTTCAGAAGTGTGACCGGCGTGACGCCGCGTGACTATGCCGTGGCTCACCGCTCCCGCAAGGTTCGCGACCAGCTCGGCCGCAGCAACTCCATCACAGAGGCCATATACGATGCTGGATTCAATTCGAGCGGGCGCTTCTACGAAAAATCAGACGAGATGCTTGGCATGACTCCCTCTGACTATCGGGCAGGTGGAGCAAATTCCGAAATCCGTTTTGCCGTCGGCGAATGTTCGCTGGGCTCGGTCGTGGTGGCCAGGAGCGAGAAGGGTGTGTGCGCGATCCTGTTGGGCGATGACCCGGATGTGTTGGTGCGGGATCTGCAGGACCGCTTTCCTCGTGCGCGGCTCATCGGCGGTGATGCCCAGTTCGAAGCTCTTGTCGGACAGGTGGTGGGCCTCATCGAGGCTCCGGCGCTCGGCCTGGACCTCCCGCTGGACATCCGGGGCACAGCGTTCCAACAGCGTGTCTGGGCGGCCCTCCGGCAGATACCCGTCGGCGCAACAGCGACCTATACCGACATCGCGCGAGAAATCGGAGCTCCCAAATCGGTCCGGGCGGTAGCGGGCGCTTGCGCGGCCAATGCCCTGGCGGTCGCGATCCCCTGTCACCGAGTGGTGAAAAGCGATGGTTCACTGTCGGGCTATCGGTGGGGGGTCGAGCGCAAACGCGCCTTGATCGATCGGGAAGCCCAGGCCGCTTGAACCCTGCGGGTGCCGGGGCGACATGCCGTCTGCCGCCCAAGACGCGGCTCGATCCGAAAGCAACAATCGGAGTGTGGCTCCCGCGCCGTGGTGCGAAGGTGTCGGAGACGAATTGAATGGCGCCGCGATGGCCGCCACCGGCACCGTCAGACCGCGACGGCGCGAAGTCACCGGAAAGGGTTTCAATGACTACTGCGACGGAATCCCCAGAGGAGGTCTGCCGCCTGGAGGCCATAGACTGGTCGACGGTTTCCGCAGATCTCAACGCAGAAGGCTGGGCCGTTCTGCCGAACCTCATTTCTGACCATGAGTGCGACGCGATCGCGGGGCGCTATGACCACGCAGAAGGCTTTCGAAGCCATGTCATCATGGCTCGACATGGCTTCGGGCGTGGCGAATACAAATACTTTGCCTATCCGCTGCCGGTTTTGATCGAGCGGCTACGTACCAAGCTCTACCGGCATCTCTCGCCGGTCGCCAATCGTTGGTGCGAGACGATGGGGATGGATGTTCGTTTCCCCGACGATCACGCCGCCTTTATCGAGCGTTGCCGTGCGGCGGGTCAGGCCCGTCCCACGCCATTGCTGCTCCGATACGGAAAGGGCGATTACAACTGCCTTCACCAGGATCTTTACGGCGAACACGTGTTCCCCCTGCAGGTCGCGGTCCTTCTCAACGAGCCAGGGGAGGATTTCGAGGGCGGAGAGTTCGTGCTGACCGAACAGCGCCCTCGCATGCAGTCGCGAGCGATGGTGGTTCCGCTGCGAAAGGGCGACGCTGTGGTTTTTGCCGTCAACAGTCGGCCGGTACAGGGCACGCGGGGATCCTATCGCGTGAACCTCCGCCACGGCGTCAGTAAGCTGCTGTCAGGCCGGCGCCATACGCTGGGGATCATATTCCATGATGCCACCTGATCTTTCGGCACTCATTCGCCCGCGCCATGCTGCCAAGGCTTCATCCGGCCAAGCGCGGAGTGATGCGCCGACGATCCGTCCCGCTTCCAGAGCATGCCTTGAAAACCACGGTTGAGGCGGCGTGGCAGACCCCGAGGTCGGACATCATTTCGCGCGTTGGATGATGTCGGTGGTTTGCTGGACCGCTTGGTTCCTTGGCATCATCCTATGACCGATCGACGCCGACGCCGCCAATGCCGTCGATGAACAGGATCACCGGCACCGACAACTTGGTCACGACGCCCGCCACCTTCACGACGCTCGGCTCTGGGCATCGATAGCGCTCCGAGAGGTTCCGGATCAGGAAACCGATTGCGGCTGGAGCACGTCGCTTAGCGCCGCCAGGAACGTCCGCGCGTCGAAGAGTTCGCCCGGTGCGCGTACGCCCGCCCACGCCGGCTTCGCTCCGTCCAGCAAGCGAACGCAGGCTTCGACGACGAGCGGAGCGGTGACCGCGTAGATGTCCCGCCCACTCACTGTCGCCTCGCGCAGTTCCGACCCGTGCCGGGCGCGAACAGACATGGCGAACTGCTGGTCCGATCGGCCGAGGGCGTCGCTCGCGCGCGGTGGGGGTGTCGACGTGTCGACCAGATCGGCAAGCGGCTTCCTGTTCATGTAGCTCGTGATCGCGTCAGCCTTCACGTGACGCGACAGGGAGATGATCTCGGATAACGCGACGCAGGTGACCGGCAGCGACCCGAACGGCTCGGGAAAGCGCCAGACCAGCGCCGGTGGGGGGGACGGAACGGGAACCAGCACCCCATCGCGAACGATGAGCCGGGTGGCCGTGTTTCGCTCCCCCGTAAGGCGAGTCCCAGGCGTCGGATGCCAGGAATCAAGCGCAACCGCTATGTCGATCGCGTCGACGTCGGGCCACCCGCCTACAATGCTGGTCACAAGCAGATCGGCAAGTCCGCCGAAAAAAGCCATCGCCGGCATAACGACCCGGCCGGCGGACTTTGCACCGTCGTCGAATGTTGCGATCGTATCGAGGACGGTGACCTGTTCTGCGGTCACGTCGAGAACATGGCAGCCGGATTCGAGCGCCGCAGCGATCACCGGCCGGCCCGTGTCGAAGAACGGGCCGGCACAGTTTATCACAGCGCCAAGGCCGTCGAAGGCACGCATCAGAGAGGCAGGGTCGCTGACGGATGCGGTCCGAACCTCGCCGTGGTTCAAGGTTGCCTGAAGCGCCGATAACGCAGAACGATCGCGGCCTATCCAACGCGCGGCCAATCCTCGCCGCGCAAGTTCCGCAGCAACAAAGCGGCCAGTATGGCCATTGGCCCCGAAAATGCCCACGCAGCGGTCCGTCATGTCGTTTTCCATACGCTACCGATCGGTATCGCTTTATGATACCGATCGGTAGCGCTGTCAATCAGCACATGGTAGAGCGTCAGTTGGCTTGGCCCCGGGAAATTATGATCGATTCTGTTCTCGCAACATCTAACAGCGCACGAGAGACCGTGCTGTGGATAGCCTCAGACCTGTTTTACCGCGGGGGTGTCCGTGCGGTTGGCATGGAACTGATCGTCGAGAGGTCAGGCGTCGCCAAAACAACGATCTACCGTCACTTTCCCACGAAGGACGCGCTCATCGAGGCGTTCCTGGAGCGTGAGGACCATGATTTCTGGCGACAGTGGGAGGCGGTGGTCGGATCCCATGCGGGAGAGCCCCGACGGGCGCTTTCGGCCTTGTGCGACTGGATTGGCGACAGGGTATCGCGGGACAGTTACCGGGGTTGCCCTCAAATCAATGTGGCTGCCGAGTTTGCCGACGTTGGACATCCCGCGCGAAAGGTCGCGCATCGCCATAAATCAGAGATGGTGGAGAGACTCACCGCGCTGTGTCGAGAACTGGATATGTCAACTGCACCGTTGCGGGCGCATCAGATCGGATTGCTTTTCGATGGCGCATTCATGAGCAACGGACGCCTCGGCAACGTCGGTGCCGCATGGATCCTCAACGACGCTGTGGAGCGGTTGGTCGGAAGTTGAAGTATCCCGAGGTGCGCCAAGCGCCCTTGCCGCCGATCGGCGTTGTCGAAATAAGGAAGCCACAGATTGACGGCGCGCCAGGCCCCGGATTTCTCCTTCAATCACCCACCCATGGGAGAGGAAGAGACGGGCAATCTCGCGCCTTTTGGCACGTGACGGCGAACCGGACTTGGTCGATCTCCGGAGAATCGAGCGTCGTTTGCTGGCGTCCGTGCAGAATATCGCGCCACGGCGTGCGGTCGGCGGCGCTGGCGTGCCACGCCCACGAAGATGAGCGCTAGATCTGCGCCACGGCCATCCAAGACCACACCCAACATCTGATGCGCCGATGGCCATTCACTGGGTCTCAAAAGCGATGGAAGCATTTCATTGTCGAGCGGCCAGAGATGGCGTTCCGGCGTGTGCCTGCGGGGCACTTCTGCGTGGTTCGTGCGTTTTTAACGCCGCTCGCAGTTCTGCCGTTGGAGACACAGACATGGTATCGAAGAACGAGATGTTCGAAGACTTCCTGAGCCGCAGGGAATCAGTTTCCACCGAGTACATCAATGGCGAGGCCGACGGCTTATTAGGCGTCTCCACATCAACCGATCCGGCAACCTTCTTTCCGCCCAGCGGTGCACGCATCAGGGGTGCTGATCGCGTGAACGCCGCAAATGAAGAAGGCGCACAAGCCTTCGGTCCAGGCAGTTCCGGCCGTTTCGAGATTTTGCAGTCCTGGTCGAGCGGTGATCTCGGCTTCTGGGCTGGGATCCAGCATGCCGAGGTCATGTTGCAGGGCAAGGATGTCCCTGTCGCGATGCAGTTGCGCACGACCGAAGTATTTCGTCGGGAGGATGGCGATTGGAAACTCGTGCATCGGCACGCCGACATGCTGGAGCCGGAAGGATGATGCGGCGAACTTTCGTCAACGACGGGTTGACGTTCTCCTATCTCGACCAGGGCGGATCAGGCACGCCTATCATAGCGCTCCATGCCTATTGGATGGAATCCGGCACATACGAAGGCTTGGCCGAGGCCCTTGCGCCGGAGTGGCGCATTATCGCTCTCGATCAGCGCGGTCATGGTTATAGCAGCCATTCGAATGACCTTTCCTGGGATGCGTTCATCAGTGACCTTGGTGCGTTTCTGGACCACCTGCATCTCGGCGACCCGGTGATACTCGCCGGCAACTCGCTTGGTGGAACGGTCGCCTTCCGGTTTGCGGCGCGCTATCCTCAACGGGTCAGCGCCATGATCCTAGAGGAGTCTCCGGCGGAGGAGGATTCCGACCTGGACTTCATGCGCCAATGGGCCGGCGTCTACCCAACGCGAGAAGCGCTGAAGGAAAAGATCGGCGAGCGACTCGCCTGGTCAGTCGAACCGTCCTTCCGGCAAACGACCGAGGGGTGGACCCTGGCTTTCTCCCCCGCGGCGCTGGCCGACGCTCAGAGCGGGCTCAACGGCGACTTCTGGGACGACTGGCGTTCGACCGACTGTCCGACCTTGCTTGTTCGAGGTCGCCACAGTCGTGCCGTCGAGGGCGACGTCTTGGAAAGCATGTCCGTCGAGCGCCCCAATACGACCCTCGTCACGCTCGATGCGGGGCATGTGGTGCATCACGATAAGCCCGAAGCCTTTGCCGATGAGGTGCGAAAGTTTCTAACCGCCCGCTAGGTCGCGATTGGCTGATGATTGCGGTCTCGTTCTAGGTTTTCATGAAAGGCCAAAAGCATGTCGCGACTGCCGGCAAGTCGCTCGATTTTTGCGTTCATGGCGTCGATCTCTCGGCGCAGAACTCTTTGCAACTCATCGCAGGGCTCGAAAGAAGAGCGATCATTGCGCAGGCAGGGCATCAGTTCACGTATCACCGGCAGGGTCAGGCCCGCAGCGTTCAAAAGCTTGATGCGCTCGACAATGTCGGCGTCCGCAGCGCTGTAGTCGCGGTAGCCACTGTCCCTGCGCGCCGGAGAAAGCATTCCCTCGGTTTCATAGTACCGCAGCATCCGAACGCTGATGCCCGTTCGTCGCGCCAGATCGCCGACCTTCATTCGTTACCTCTTGACCTTGACACCGCTGTCAGACTTTACACGTTTCAGCTCCCTTAGAACACACCACCGGAGCAACGAAATGTTCGATACTGATGGACTGAGCCTGGCGCAGATCGACGGCAAACCGGCGACCGTCGCTGATCTGACACCGCTCGCCTTCGCCGGCTTTGCCCACTTCACCGCGATGCAGGTCCGCAATGGTCGCGTCCGAGGCCTGGATCTTCACCTCGAGCGTCTGCGCGACGCATCGCGGGCTCTGTTCGACGCGGACATTGCGGACGATCGGGTACGATCGCAGCTCCGCAGCGCTATCGCGGCAGCCGGCGGAGAGGCGCTGTCAGTAACGGCAACGGTCTTCACCCGGAGCGGAGAATTCACTGCGGCCGGTGAAAAGGGCGATCTGTCGCTTCTTATCCGCACCAGTCCCGCCTCCAACGGACCAGAAGGTCCGCTCAGACTCGCCGCGGTCCAGCATGAACGCGTTCTGCCCGGCTTCAAGCACAACGGCGAGACTGCAAAAACCTACTATCTGCGGGACGCCATCAAGCGAGGCTTTGACGACGCGATCTTTCTTGACCGACAGAACCGTCTCAGCGAGGCGACGATCTGGAACGTTGCATACTGGGACGGCTCGGCTGTCATCTGGCCGGTGGCAGACGTGCTGCATGGCGTGACCATGGGCATTCTGAAGCGCCAACTCACCGAACTGGGTGTGTTGCAACGGGACGTGGCGGTCACGCCCGAGATGGTCGGCGGGTTCGCAGGCGCTGTGGTGATGAACTCCTGGACGCCGGGGGTCTCGATTATCGCGATCGGAGAGACCGCAATCCCCGCCGCTCCGCAGTTCGTGGAACTCCTGCACAAGGCGTATCTGCGTGAGCCGAATGTGGAAATCTGACGGCTCCACCCGTTATCCACGCGTGCCGCTTTTGAGATGAAGCCGCTCGAAGAGTAACACCCCGCGGCGCAATCGATGCCAGGGCTGACGACGTGCTTCCGCCTGACGCGATGCCGCAACTATCGCCCCTGCGCCCGAATACCCACGTTACCACGCTTGACGTCCAATCTGCGGACCGGCGGGCCGCGCCTGACGATGAGGAAGATCTGAGATACCCTATGGCTTTCTGATGCCGTCGGCGTTCTGCTGTGATTGGATCAGTTTGCTGAGGAGCGCGGCAAGCTGACCTTGCTCCCGATCATCCAGACCTCTGACGATGCTTTGCTGATTTGCGACGTGCGCCTCCACCGCGCGCTCGATCAACGCCAGTCCATGGCCGGTCAACGCCACCAGCGTTCCCCGCTTATCCGCTGGATTGGGTCTCCGCTCGACAAATCCGGCCTTCTCCAGCCGGTCGATGCGGTTGGTCATGCTCCCCGAAGAGATCATCGCCGCTTCATAGAGCGCCGTGGGTGAGAGTGCATAAGGTGCGCCACTGCGCCGGAGCGTTGCCAGTACGTCGAACTCGCCGGGTTGCAGACCAAATTCCGCAAACAGCGGATTGAGCCGATCCCGCGCGATCAGCAGCGCGGCTTCACCCAACCGTCCCAGCAGAACCATCGGCCGGGTATCGAGATCGGGGCGTTCGCAAGCCCATTGTTCCGCAGCCGAAGCAGCCCTGTCCATTCCGCGTCCTATCTTGACGTAAAGATACATATCTCTATGTAGAGATATGTATTGGACGGGGTGACCCTGACAAGCGCTTAGTGGCGGAAAACATCATGCGAGAACCCTTCAGTCGGATGCTGCTTCCGACCGCAATCCTGCTCGTCGGCATGAATCTGCGGCCGGCGTTGGCCTCGGTCGGCCCTCTGCTCGACGCGATCCAGCGCGACACGGGTCTTGGCGACATCGGCGCGAGTTTGCTGACCACCTTCCCGGTGTTGTTGATGGGCCTCTGCCTGCTGGGAACGGCGCGGCTGCGCGGATGGATGGGAGAGCGGGCCGGCATCGCCGCTGGTGTCCTGCTCATTCTCCTCGCCTGTCTGGCTCGTTGGGTGTGGCCGCATGCGGCAGCGCTGATTCTGACCGCCATCGTCGGTGGCGTCGGCATCGCCATCGTCCAGGCGTTGATGCCGGGCGTCATCCGCCGCCGGGCAGCAGCAGGCAGTGGACGCCTGATGGGCTTCTACTCCACAGCAATCATGGGAGGGGCGCTGATATCCGCTACGACCTGCGCCTGGATCGGACAGGTCTGGGGCTGGCCGGCCGCGCTGGGCATCTGGGCGCTGCCAGCGCTCCTCGGGCTCGGCATCTGGCTTCTGGTGGCGCAGGGCCCCCACGAGCCTGTGAGATCAGTGCAACGCCGCCCTGTGCGACATGCGCCGCGCGCCTGGCTGCTGATGCTCTTTTTTGGCCTTGGCACGGGTGCCTATACGCTTGTTCTCGCCTGGCTGCCGCCCTTCTACACCCAGCTCGGCTGGTCCGAACAGGGCGCCGGCGCGATGCTCGGAGCCGTCACCCTGGCGGAGGTGGCCGCAGGCATTGCCGTATCGCTATGGGTCGATCGGTCGCCGGATCGTCGCGCCATATTGTTCGCGGCAATCTTTTCGCTGCTGGCGGGAATGCTCTGCCTCTGCATTGCGCCACTGCAACTCGCATGGGTGGCGGCGTTGCTGGCGGGCCTCGGCATTGGCGCGCTATTCCCGCTGTCGCTGATCGTCGCGATGGATCACGGCGAGGATACCGATCAGGCAAGCGCACTCGCCGGTTTCGTCCAGGGCGGTGGCTATGTCCTGGCGGCCGCGCTGCCGCTGGCCGCCGGACTGCTGCGCCAGCGCCTTGCGGATCTCACCCCTGCCTGGTGGCTGATGGCGGGATTGTGCCTCGCACTGGCGCTGATGGCCGCGCGCTTTCGGCCGGGCGACCGACTTTCGCTTCCACACTGACAACGGGGAGCCTTGGACCGCTCATGCCGGCGTCGGGGGACGGTTTCGTGCTTGGGAATCATTGGGCGGGAGAAGGCAGCTGAAAAGCACTCCGCGTGCGTAGCGACCGTGCTTCCCCCCAGCCTGTCCGCAAATGCGTTCTTCCGAAGCTGCCCAGCAGACAAGGACGAAAAAATCCGGCGAACGATGCGACTCTTGGGCCCTTAGAAGCGTCCTGACCTGTTGACTGACGCACATGGGTGCCTGCGGCTTGCTCGTCTGCGATCACGACCGGCATATCCGGCCGCGCCGCACCCGGCGGCGTTTGCGTATCAGCCGGGAGGAATGTCGCAGGTGGTGTAAGATCAACGGGACTGGCCGGACTTGTCGTACTCCGCCCGATGATGAGCACCAGGTCTACGCTGCAGCCGTCCAACGCCGCACGAACTGGGTCACTTTTGTTCGTCGCCGTCGCGGAACACATCGGCAAGGAAATCGAGAAAGACCCTGAGTTTGGGAGCGAGGTGGTGGCGGGAGGGATAGACCGCATACAGCACCGTCTCGACCATATCCCAATCCTCGAGCACCGCCTCCAGTCGACCCGCACCGAGATCGTTCTCGACATAGAGGCGGGGTATGAGGCTGGTGCCGAAGCCGGCGAGCAACGCATCGCGCACGGCGAGGCTGGAGGCGACGCTGTAGCGGCCACGCACCGGGATCCGCTCGACCCGGCCGTTCTGGCGGAACTCCCACAGGTCGGCATGGCCCGAATGGGTGAAGCGGACACATTCGTGTCCGGCCAGTTCGCCGGGGTGCGTGGGTCGGCGACGTGCGGTCCAATAGGCCGGGGCGGCGACCAGGATGTGTTGGAGCGTCGTCAGCCTGCGAGCGATGAGGCTGGAATCTTCGAGGTTGTCGCTGCCGCGGATGGCAAGGTCATAGCCATCGCGAAGAAGGTCAACTCGCCGGTCATCGAGATGAAGATCGAGCGAAATCTCCGGGTAGCGCGCCAGAAACTTCGGGAGGTGGGACGACAGGCGCATGAGCGTGATGCTGGCTGGCGCGGTCACTTTCAATGTTCCGACCGGATTTGCAGTCAGGGGCCCAAGCGCGCGCTCAGCCTCTTGGAGGTCATCCAGGATGCGGCGAACATTCTCCAGATAGGCCGTGCCCGCTTCTGTGAGGTGAAGCCGCCGGGTGGTTCGATTGATGAGTCGGACCCCAAGGTGTGCCTCGAGTTCCGCGACATTCTTGCTGATGGCCGGTGGAGACAGGCGCAGACGACGCGCAGCCGCAGCGAAGCTGCCGAGTTCGGCCACGTGTCGAAACACCTCCAAAGCCTTCAAGCGGTCCAAAACGATCATTCACCAGTACGAACTAGACCCTTCCACAATAATCCCATTATGCCGGTGATTGATATTAATTAGCTTGGGCTCATCCGGACGCTCCGATTGAGGCCAGCCATGCAGCACGAAATCCTGACCCTGATCGAGACGCGCTTCTCTGCAAATCTGTTCGACGCTTCTCAAGGCGTCTCGGACCAGGAGATTGAAACGATGGTCAGCTACGCCATCCGTGCGCCGACCGCCTACAACCTCCAGAACTGGCGCTTCGTCGCGGTACGGTCACCGGATGCAAAGGTGCGTCTGCGAGCCGCGGCGCACGACCAGCCCAAGGTGACGGACGCTGCAGTGGCGTTCATCATCATTGGCATCCTGCCAGATCCAGACGCCGTCGTGACACGCCTGGCGCCAGCCGTTGATGCTGCGATCATGTCGAGAGATATGGCGGAACGCTGGCGCGACGGTGCGCGTACCCTCTACGCCGATCCGGCCATAGCGCGTGACGAGGCGGTGCGCAGCGCCACGTTCGGCGCAGCGACACTGATGTTCGCGGCCTCGGCCCTCGGCTTTGCGTCCGGCCCCATGGTGGGGTTCGACGCCGCGGGTGTGCGGCGAGACTTCGACCTTGCCGATGACGAACTGCCGGTCATGCTGCTGGCGGTGGGGCGAGCCGCGCCGGGCAACTGGCCGCAGAAGCCCAGACGTCTCCTTGGGGATGTGCTGGAGTGGGTGTGAGCACACGCCGCACAACGCTGGCACTGACCGCGCTGGCGCCCGCGATCTGGGGAACGACCTACATCGTCACGACGGAATGGCTCCCGGAAGGCTTCCCGTTGACCGTGTCGTTGCTGCGGGCACTGCCGGCCGGCCTGTTGTTACTGGCGATCGTGCGCGTGCTTCCGCGGGGAATCTGGTGGGGCCGGGTCCTGCTGCTGGGCGCCTTCAATTTTGCCATCTTCTGGTCCCTGCTGTTCGAAGCCGCCTATCGGTTGCCGGGCGGGGTCGCCGCTACGGTGGGTGCGGTGCAGCCGCTGATCGTGCTGATGCTGGCGCGGTTCTGGATTGGCGCGCCGCTTCGCGCGATGGCGATGCTTGCGGCGCTCGGGGGCGTGATCGGTGTGAACTTGCTTGTCCTGCGGCCCGGTGCGGCGTTCGACGCGGTTGGTATCGCAGCGGCGCTCGGCAGCGCGGCGTCGATGGCGGTGGGCACCGTGCTGACCAAGCGATGGCAGCCGCCCGTTTCGGCTTTGACCTTCACTGCCTGGCAACTGGTTGCAGGCGGGGCCCTGCTCCTGATTCCCGCTCTCATCCTGGAGCCCGGCTTGCCGGCACCAAGCACCACCAACCTGGTCGGCTTTGCCTGGCTCGCCCTTGTCGGGGCGGCGCTGACCTACATCCTGTGGTTTCGGGGCATCGCCGCCCTGGGGCCGGCCTCCGTCGCCCCATTGGGGTTCCTCAGTCCCATGACGGCCGTGCTGCTTGGCTGGCTCGTTCTGGGGCAGGAGCTTGCACTGCAACAGATCGCGGGCATCGTGCTTGTTCTTGTCAGCGTCTGGCTAAGCCAGCGCGCGCAGGCCACGAAGATCGCCGCCGCCTGCGATAGGGTGAAGGTCATCCGATCCTCTGACGGCGAGTGATGGCTATGGGAACATCTGAAGCCACAGCGCCCCGGTCAAGCAGCGGTCCCGGTCGAGGTCAAAAAGGACGAGTTACCGATCCTGCTTGCTCAGACAGGATGACGGTCGTCTCCACATCCCCGACCCCTTCGACCGTCCGAAGCCGATCAGCCAGTTCGGAAAGTGCCTGCGGGGACGTGACCAAGACCACAAGCACCGCGTCGCGGTCCCCGGCGATCGAGAATATTCGCTCTACCTCTGACCATGACGCGAGGTGATCGGTAACGCGGCTACATGGCCTCACCGTGATCGACAATGTCACCAGCGCAGAAACGCCCGTCTCCGCGTCCGAAGCGATCGTCGTGGTATAGCCGCGGATGATCCCGTCGCGTTCCAGTCGCGCAATCCGCGCCTGCACGGCCGTTCGAGACAGGTTGAGGTCCCGGGCGAGCGCGGCGGTCGTCCTGCGAGCATCGCGACGCAGCAGTCCCACGAGTCTCTGATCGATCTCGTCTAGCCGTTTGCCTGTGCGGTTCATCAACACCTTCGATGCGTCGTCAATCACGGCGGTCTGAAATGTCGCCAAGCCGACTGCCTTTTAGCAGTCTGACGTCAAAGAAGGAGAACAGGATGAAGATCGTCGAGGCGAGCCAGTTTGAAGGTCGGCGTGCGTGGGAGGCGCTCGACATCGCTGAAATCGACGGCGCGACCGTTCGTCTGCATTGGACGGATCAGCCCTACATTTGGCATGTGAACGATGGACCGGAAGTGTTCGTCGTCCTGGATGGCGTCGTCGACATGGAAGTCCGCGATGTCATCGAACGCGTCTATCGATTGACGCCGGGGTCGATTTTTCATGCTGAACAGGGCGACGCACACCGTGCCATCCCCATCGGCGTCGCGCGCATCCTGGTCATCGAGCGCAGAGGCAGCATCTAGGACGGGAGGAATACGCATGCCG
Organism: Brevundimonas fontaquae; assembly: GCF_017086445.1. Lineage (NCBI taxonomy): Bacteria > Pseudomonadati > Pseudomonadota > Alphaproteobacteria > Caulobacterales > Caulobacteraceae > Brevundimonas > Brevundimonas fontaquae. The sequence goes on from NZ_CP070968.1 coordinate 643,781, forward strand.
AGATCATCCAGTGCCTTCTTCTGGGCAGCGGCGGTGTCCGGCAGTTTTCATGCCGGCTGGAGCGCCTACTGGCTAATGGGGGGAAGCCTCTTGCTTGAGAGCGTTGGGCAATGGGCCGCGACAACGGGTGACAGCCGCGGCGGCGGGATAATGGCGATGTTGGCTGCGACGATGCTGGTAAAGCTGGGCGCTGCGTGGGTGCCGCTCCTGGCGGAGTACCGTATCCTCGCGGGCCGTAAGGCGTGGCGGACCACAAGCTGGATTGGTGCTGCCTGCATCACGCTCTATGGGTTGGCGAACATCGCCGCCAGCGGAGCCGCACTACTCAACGTCTTGCCGACCGCTCCCGACAGTCGGTCGGCCCATCTCGGTCACGCTTTGCTTTGGGGACCGCTCTTCGTGTTATGGGGAATTGCTCTATTGATCGCACTTGCCCGCTTCAAGCAGGACCAGGCTCGAGGATTGACCTGGTAACTTTTCCCTACAGGGGCGTCTCCAATCCAGTCTGCAGGGACGGTCGCAACACCTCAAACCAATATGGGGACCAAATCTTATGACCAGATCGATGATGCTGCGCTCGTTCTATCTTGCGGCTGCCGTAGTGGGAACGGTTGTGCCATGGGGGTTTTTCGCATCCTATTTCGCCGTCTCTGGCATTGAGGCAACCGGAATTATTCGTAATTTATTTAACAACGGTGCAGCCAGTGGTTTCGTATCGGATGTATTGATATCCATACTTGTTTTCTGGGTCTGGTCTTGGGGCGACGCCATGCGCAATGGCGTCAAATATTGGTGGCTAGTGATCCCGGCGGGTTTTTTCGTAGGTCTGTCACTTGCGATGCCGCTATATTTTTTCTTTCGGGAGGTAAGCACTGGACCCGACGTCCGGCTTACGCGTCAGCCTCGATAGCCAGTCAGGGCTCGCATATGGCTGACCGGCTCCCCGTTTTCAGGCCGCAGATAAACTAGTCTTGGTTTCGTCATGCTCCTGGCGAGGGCGGGTGGTGAATTCGGCGGGTGACATTCCGTCGGGTCTGATTTGCGGACGCACGGAGCTGTAGTCCGTCCGCCATGCCTCGGTGGATCCGCCTCGCTGCAGCCAGCGTTGGGAAGAGGGGCTCGCTTAGCCGTCACGGCCAAGTATCGACCGACGTGTGGTCTCGTCGGCAGGGTAGAAACATTCCAAAGTGAGTTCGGCAAGCGTCACGTCGGTCGCTGTTCCGAACACGGTCGTCGTCGAAATGAACGACAGGCGGCGTTTGGTGACCGGATCGCAGAGTGTCAGTGGCACAGCGATCGGGGGCGTGGGCGAGGGCGGGCACCGGCCTGCGGAGATCGGAAAGGCGCGAAGTTCGTCGTGCAGGGCGAACAGGACAGGATCAGCGGTGCGATCCGCAGTGTCGCGCAAGCGCGCGAGCAGATGATGGCGCCATTCGGCCAGGTTGATGATCGCTGGCGCGAGTCCTTTTGGATGCAGGCTGGCCCGCAGGACGTTGATCGGAGGGGTGAGCAACCCGGGATCGATGCCGTCCAGGAGCGCGCTCGCCGCATCGTTCGCCAGGACCAAATTCCAATGGCGGTCGACCGCCAGCGCCGGAAACGGCGAATGACCGTGCAGCACGGCCTCCACGGCCGTTAGGGCTGCTGCCATATCGGGCGCATCGATCGCGCGTTCGTCGTGGATCGGCGCGAACCCTGCGGCAAGTAAGAGGCGGTTGCGCTCGCGCAGCGGCAGCGCCAGCGGGTCGGCCAAGCGCATCAGCAGTTCGCGGCTCGGCGCCGCACGACCGCTTTCGACGAAGCTGAGGTGGCGCGTCGACACGTTCGCCTCGCCGGCGAGATCGAACTGGCTCAGTCGGCGCCGTCCTCGCCAGTCGCGCAGAAGGTGGCCAACTGTGTCCGATCTCGTGACCATATCCTCCTTCTAGCGCTGTAAGTCGCCGCCGCGCCATTACCTGCGAGGTAATCGCATGCCACGTCCGCTGCCGTCATCCTTGATGCCAACATCCAAGGAGACGAACGATGACCGATCCGACAACGCTGGCCCGCGATTATCTCGCCTTGTGGAACGACGACGACGCCACCTCACGCCGTCGCCGCCTGGCCGACGGCTGGGATCCAGATGCGCGCTACGCTGACCCCATGATGGCAGGCGAAGGTTATGATGGCATCGCGGCAATGATAGAGAAGGCACGCGAGGGTTTTCCTGGCCACGCGTTCACGCTTCGCGGCTTGCCGGACGGGCACGGCAGCTTTGTGCGCTTTTCTTGGACGCTTACGCCCGCGGGCGGCGCGCCGGTCGCGCATGGCACCGATGTCGTGCGGATCGAAGACGGCGGCCGCATCGCGGAAGTCATCGGTTTTCTCGACGGGGACGTCGCGTGAGCCCTGCCTTCGTCCCGCGTGGAGACGGCCATGCGCTCTACGTCCGCGACTGGGGCGAGGGGCCTCCCGTCGTGCTGATGGCGGGTTGGGCGATGGACGGGCGCATCTGGGGTGAGACAATGCTTCATCTCAGCGCCGTCGGACTGCGTCCGATCGCCTATGATCGTAACGGCCACGGGCGATCGACTGACCGCCCCGGCTACGACTACGACGCGCTCGCCGACGATCTTGCTGCAGTGCTGGACGCGCTCGACCTCACCGGCGCAACGCTGGTCGCGCATTCGGGCGCGGGAGGCGAGGCGATCCGCTATCTGACTCGGCGCGGGCGGGCGCGGGTCAGTCGATTAATCCTGGTCGGTGCGACCGGCCCTCGCGTCATCGGCGAAGCCGGGGTCACGGCCGAGATAGTGGACCTGCTCTGCGCGCAACTGACCACTGACCTGTCCGGGTGGATCGGCGCCAACATCGATCCCTTCGCCCCCGGTGCCCCGCCGCGCGTGAAGGACTGGATGTCAGGGATGGTCCTGGACTGTTCGCGCAGGGCGATCGTGGCGTTCCAACGCACGATCGCCGAGACGGATCTGACGGCGGACGCCGCGGCGCTCGACCTGCCCGTTACGATCATCCACGGCGACCGCGACGCTTCGGCGCCGCTCGACGTCAGCGGTCGTCGATATGCCGCGACAATTCCGGACGCCGAACTCGTCGTATACGAGGGCATCGCGCACGGCGTGATGGTGACCGACGCTCGCCGGCTGGCCGCCGACATTGCGCGACGGGTGCTCGGATGAGCGCGATCGAGCCCGCACAGGCGATTATCGCGGGGCGACTGCTCGGCTCGCCGGTCGCGCGCGCGATCGGGCTTGGCCTCGAAAGCGTGGAGACGGGCCTCGTACGCCTGCGTCTCCCCTTCGCTGAGACAAATGTCACCACCGGATCGATGGTCCATGGCGGGGTCATCGCGACGCTCGCGGACGTGGCGGCGGTAGCGGCCGCGGTCTCGTCTGCGCGAGAGCCTCCCGAAGGCGGGGCAACGAGCAGCCTCACGATCAGCTACCTCGCCCCCGCAAACGGCTGCGCGCTCGTCGCCACCGCACGCACCCTGCGCAGCGGCACCCGACAGCATGTCGTGCGGGTCGAGATCGCGTGCGATGCGCAGCGTCCGATCGCCGAAGCGCTGGTGACGGTCGTATTGGCCTGACCTGGCAAGGAGACCATCGATGCCCGAAACCTACGTCATCACCTTTCACGTGAAAGTGGATCAGGTCGCCCGCTTTCACGCATTGCTCGGCCCTGTACTAGACGCGATGCGCGACGAGGCGACGTTTGTCCACGCGGCTCTGCACGTCGATCCCGACCGGTCAGACGTGTTCCAGCTTCATGAGACCTGGATCGATCGCAGCGACGTGCTGAATGTTCAATTGCAGAGGCCCTATAGGCGCGAATGGCACGCAGCGTTGGACGACGTTCTTGCCGCGCCCCGCGAGATTGCCATTTGGCGCCTGCTGCGGTCCGACGCTCGACCACAGGCTTAGGTTTGCGCATTCCCAGGGCTTCTTTGATTCAGACGCTTGCCATCGTTCCGGATGATCGCCGAGCGGGCGCGATGTCTGCACTATAGCCTTTTAACGCCGCGGGCACTCCATACGGCCGCCACTTGCTTAGCGGGGTTCGGTGATCCTCCCTCGGTTTGGTGGACACCCATGCTAGCTTTTCGGAGCTGGAGAGGAGTGTCTGATGAGTGTTCAACGCCGGAACTTTCCGGATTCTTTCAAGCGCGAGGCCGTTGACCGCGTCGCCAACGGCGGCCTGAGCGTCGGGGCGGTGGCCCGCGAGCTTGGGCTGCACGAGACGGTGCTTCGTCGATGGATGACGCAGTTCGGGGTGCAGGCGACGGGGGCGTCGCGGCGCCCCACAACGCAGGCGTCGTCCCCGTCGCCGTCGGATCTGGCGGCGGAGGTGGCCCGGTTGCGGCGAGAGAACGGTCAGCTGCGGATGGAGCGGGACATCCTAAAAAAAGCCGCGCTCATCTTCGGAGCGGCCTCCCGATGAAGTTCGGGTTCGTCGATGAGCATCGTCAGGTCTGGCCGGTTCGCGTGATGTGCGCGGTCCTGGGCTTGTCGGCCAGCGGTTACTACGCCTGGCGCGGTCGCCCCGAGAGCCAGCGGTCTGTCGCCAATCGCGAGCTGACCGAGGATATCCGGCTGATCCATGCGGAGAGCAGCGGCTGTTACGGCTCGCCGCGCGTTCACGCCACCCTGCGGCGGCATGGGCGTCGGGTCGGTCGATCCCGCGTGGAGCGGCTGATGCGCCGCGCCGGCCTGCGGGGCTTGGCGGCCTTGCCGCGTCGCGCCCGGACGACGAACAGCCGCCACGGTTATCCCATCGCGCCCAACAGGCTGGCCCGGAACTTCGAGGCGGCGGCGCCCAACCAGGTCTGGCTCGCCGACCTCACCTACATCCCGACCGGCGAAGGCTGGCTCTATCTCGCCGCCATCCTCGACCTGCACACCCGCAAGATCGTGGGCTGGTCCATGCGCCAGACCCTGCACACCGAGATCGCCCTCGACGCCCTCAACATGGCCGTCGAACGTCAGCGCCCCGCGCCCGGCCTGATCCATCATTCGGACCGGGGCATCCAATACGCAGCCGAAGCCTATCGATCAGCCCTGGCCCGATCCGGCATCACCCCGTCGATGAGCCGAAAGGGCGACTGCTGGGACAATGCCCCGATGGAGAGCTTCTTCCACACCCTCAAGACCGAACGCGTTCATCACCGCGTCTACGCCACCCGAGACCAGGCGCGGCGAGACCTGTTCGGATACATCGAGGGCTTCTACAATCCCCATCGCCTGCACTCAGCACTGGGCTATATCAGCCCCGCTGAGGCCGAGCGCAAAGCGGCTTAACCCCGTCCACTTTTACGGGGGAAGATCATCGGAGCCATCACCATATGCTCGACATCCTTGATGCCGTCCTACGTTGGCAACAGCCGCTCAACCGAACATCTGATCCAGATGGCGCTGCATTAAGCTCAAAGCCGATTCGGCTGTTCGTTGGCCGACCAGCACGCTTGTTCCAAGGCCGTGATTTATTGCGAGCAGGCGGGCGGCCTCGAAGGCGTTGTCTAGCTCGTGCGGCAGCTCGCCGTTCGCCTGTCCCTGCTTCAGCAAGTTTGCGAGCTGCAGCTCCAGGCGATTTGGACCCTCGACGAACGGCTGTTCGGCCAGTTCGGGCTCGGTCATCGCCAGCACCGCATATGAGGTCCACACGAGGTGGAATGTCTTACGACGCTCATCCATCGGCAGTGCTTCAGTAAGCAAGGCGTCCAGGATCGAACGCACAGACTGTGGTGATTTTGATTCAGCAAGTCGGGCCGACCATCGGGCGTTGCTTTGTTCTTCGAGACGCTGGAGCGCCGCATGCATCAGTTGGGCCTTGGTCTCGAAATAGTATTGCACGAGCCGCAGCGACACACCCGCCTCAGCAGCCACCGACCGCATCGTGACAGCGTGAAGGCCGCGGCACCCTGCGACACGTACGAGCCCGTCGGCGATCACCGCGCGACGTTCAATATGATCGACAATCTTCGGCATCGGCTTCCCCGCCCCGCTTTATTGGCCATTGTGATACACATGTATCATAATGGCGTTTGGGGACGCCAGGAAACGAATGCTGATCCCATGGTGGGAGGCACGGCATCTAACATCGAGGTTCTATGACCATGAAAGACGCAGAGCCCCCCGGCGAACCACTGCCGGATATTCCGGCACGGATATGGGGCATCGCCGCTGTGACCGGCGCAGGCGCATTCATGGCGATGCTTGACTCGACCGTCGCCAATCTTGCGATCGAACCCATCCGCGCCGCCTTCGGATCGACCCTCCCGCTCATGCAATGGATCGCCACGGCGTACCTTATCGCCCTAGCCGTCTCGTTGCCCGCCGCCAGTTGGCTTGGAAACCGACTGGGATATGGGCGCGTCTGGACCGGCTCGCTGATGATATTCACCGTCGCTTCCGCGCTTTGCGCTCTTGCGCCGGAGCCATGGACGCTCATCGGCGCGCGCTTCGTACAGGGACTCGCAGCCGGATTGATGATCCCAATGGGACAAGCGGTGATCGGCGCGGTTGCGGGACCCAAACAGCTTGGCAGACTTATGGGAGCCCTTGGTTTGGTGATCAGTCTTGGACCCGCGGTGGGCCCGGCGTTCGGCGGAGTTGTGCTGGACGTGAGTTCCTGGCGATGGCTGTTCTGGATCAACGTCCCCATCGGGCTTGCCGCGCTTGTTGCCGCACGGGGTCTGGTGCCCAGCGGTGTCAAGGATCATGAACGTCCATTGGATCGACTTGGGCTTTTGCTGCTTGGCCTGGGGTTGCCGCTGTTGCTTTACGGGACCGCGGAAGTCGGTTCTGAGGAAGCCACACCTACGACGATCGTCGCGCTCGTTGCAGGTGGCGTTATGGTATCTTGGTTCGTCTTCGCGGCGAGAACTACGAAATACCCACTCATCGACCTGAGCCTGTTTCGTCGCGGCACCTTTGCGGCCGCGACGGCAACCGCCGGACTCACCGGTGCGAATATGTACGGTGGCCTTCTATTGCTGCCTCTGTATCTGCTGCTTATCGTCGGCATGGACGCCTCACAGGCCGGCGTGATGCTCCTTGCCATGGGGTTGGGCAGCGCAGCAGCGCTCTACACCGGCGGCAAGATGACCGATCGGTTTGGTGCCGGGCCTGTCGCGATCACGGGATCGATTTTGTTGGTGCTGACCACGATCCCCTTCCTCCTTCCAGGGGTTCTTTCTACGATTGCACTGGCGGCTGTTTTCGTCGCGCGCGGCGTGGGCATAGCCCTCGCGCAAATGCCTGCAATGACCGCAGCCTATGCCTCAGTCACGACGGAGGAGGTCGGGGACGCATCGACGCTGGTCAATATCGCCCAACGAATAGGTGGCGCTATAGGCGCGATCGTGGTCGTCGTGGTGCTGGCGCAGGCTGGTGGCGGGAGCGACCGCGCCAGTCACGCATGGGCATTCACGGTCCTAGCCGTCGTTTCAATTGCCACCGTCGTTTCGGCGGTCACCCTCCAACATCTCGACCGGCGAAGCAGTCAAAAGGCTGTCGCAAGCTGAGGCGGCGGCTTCTTCATATGGGCCGCGCTTACTTTGCATTAATGGCGTTATCGAGGGGGCTTAGCCATCGCGCAGAACATCGCACCATGGCGTAGAATCCGCGGGGCTGGCGGAGCGTCCGGGATTCGAACGGAGCGGTTTAGACAGCAATGCCGCTTCCCCCTAGCCAGCCTCAAGCTTCGGTTGGCGTCATCCAGTCTAAGCCCACAAGTTTGAAGCGCCGCCGGGCGGTCGCCGTGGCGTGAAGCCCGGCTTCACAGGGCATTCAGCCAAAGGCAGGTTTTTCAGATCGCATGAGCGTCTAGGTCAGCCACGTACAGGAGGCGGACATGACGAACGAAGAGGCTCGAAAGGATCGCAGGCGGCTTTTGGGCGGCCTTGCGGTCGGAACGGTCGCCGGCCTGGTCGGAGCCGCAGCGGGGGCGGCTGTCGCCCATGACGCAAACGCAGTGCCGCCACCTCGGATCGAGGGACCGAAGCGGTTCAAGGGCAAGGTCGTGCTGATCACGGGTGGCACGTCCGGGATAGGGCGGGCCTCGGTGATCGCCTTCGCGGACGAAGGCGCCAAGGTCGTCTTCTGCGGCCGCAGACGTCCGCTGGGAGCAGAGGTCGAGGCGCTTGTGCGGTCACGCGGCGGGGACGCCGCCTACGTCTGGGCGGACGTCCGACAAGACGCTTCTATCAAGGCCCTGGTCGCGGAGGTGAAGCGCCGTCACGGTCGATTGGACGTGGCGTTCAACAACGCCGGCGTCTCCGTCGGGCGACCGCTGCATGAGACCTCTGTGGCGGACTATGAGAACGTGATGGACACCAATGTGCGCGGCGTCTTCCTCTGCCTGCGCGAACAGATACCGTTGATGCTCGACCAGGGCTCGGGCGTGATCCTGATCACCTCTTCGGTCCAGAGCGTGGCGACGCGCCCCGGCAGCGCAGCCTACTCGGCCAGCAAGAGGGGGCTTTTGGGACTGATGCAGGTGGCGGCGCTGGAATATGGCGCGCGAGGTATCCGGGTGAACGCCCTGTGTCCCGAAACCGTCGATACGCCGATGGTGCGCGATCTTGGCGGAGCTGCCGATCTGCCGGATCCGGCATGGGCGATCGCCGCAAAGGCTTGGGGTCGTCAGAACGTCCCGGGCCTGGAGCGAATGGCGACGGCCGACGAGATGGCGCGAGCCGCACTGTGGCTGTCGTCCGACGAAATGTCCTATCTCAACGGCTCGGCTGTGCTGGTGGACGGCGGGATGACCTCGGCGCTGTAGTCAGATCCTTGTGAGCTGACTGGAGCGGAGGTGCTTTTGGGGGAGCCCGAAGTGGTGATCGGATGTCACGGTGCGAGGAGAGGCGAAAATGCCATTCCGAAAGGTCGCGATGACTCACTGGCTCAAAGCACTCGGGCTATGACACAGGAGGCCGAATTTCAGCATTTGCCGCCATGCTCAGGATGTTTCTGACTTCGGTTTGCATCGCTTCGTGGCTGAAATCTTTCAATGCAGCCACGGCGGCGGTCCGGACCGCCACGTCCCTGAAGAGATCCAGGGTGGCGAGAAGCGCTTCACGACTGTCAGAAAGATCAAATGACGCCCAGCACGCGTCAAGTCGCTCCTGGACGTCGATGTCCATCCAGCCTCGCATGCGGGTCCCCAGATACCTCACGTCGATTTTGTCGCCGTAACGGGCGACGTGATCCCACTCTATGAGCCGTAGCAACTCGGTCTTGAGGTCATTGTCCCGAACCTTGACGGTCCACGGTTCATCTCTGACGATGGCTTTTGCGATCATGAAGGCTGATGCATAGCCCCAGTTCAAACATTCGTCGAAAGCATCTTGATCGACCGGCACATGAGATGGCGCATCAGTTCGGAAGTCCGCAGCGTCACCATCCTTGTCGAGCAAAACCTCATACGGTCGATCGTAGACGCCGCGTTCGCCGCGCGTATCGACCAAGGTAAAATCAAGCTTGCCGCCAACGTAGTACACGAGGCGCGTTGGCTGGTTGTCGCCGTTTTCCAGCCGCTCGACGGCGAGTACGTCACCCAGCCGACTCCACCAGGAATCATCCCGTTCAAGCGTTTCGATATCGCGTACATGAATTTCCAGATCGCGATCGGAAAGCGGATGGGCAGTCGCGGATGCGGCCGAACCCGTGAGCACAACACAGCGCACTGTCTCCGTTCGGTCCGCCCACGCCAGTAATGATTTGAGCGCACTGTCATAGTCCACGAACGTTTCTCCGATGCCAGTTTCATCTATCGAAGGACACACCATCATCCTCGACGGCTGGCAGGTTCAAGCGGCACTTTTGTGACCTGATCGGCATCGGGATCCGGCTCAGGATGAGGCCACCGCATCGGTAAGCTTGAACCGGTTTCGAGCAAAGCCGGCGAAGGCCTTGAGGGTCGGTGATCCTTGACGATGACGAGGATAGTAGAGATGGACCCCGTCGCTCGAGGGCATTGAATCTTCCAGTAGAGAGATGAGCTCCCCTCTGCCGATCGCGGCCGCGACGAGCGGTGCCGCGCTATAGGCCAGCCCGAGACCTGCCCGTGCGGCGGCCAGATTGGCCTCGGTCATATCGACGACCATGCCGCCGGAGACAGACACTGACAGAGGGCGGTCCCCCTGCACGAACTCCCAACGATAAATCTCGCCTGACGACGCGGAGCGCACCCGGATGCAACGGTGGTCTGCGAGGTCCCTGGGGTGGACGGGCGTCCCATGACGAGCAAGGTAGGCTGGCGACGCCACCACGGCGAACGGGAAAGGCGGCGAAAGCCGAACGGCGACCATGTCGAGCGCGACGAGTTCGCCCAGGCGGAACCCGCCGTCGAAACCGTCGCGAACGACATCGACCATCCGGTCGTTGGCGCTTAACTCGATCTCGACGTCAGGGTGTTCGGCGCAGAACGGACCTACGACGGCGTCGATCAACAACGGCGCGAGAACCGAGGGCGTGGTGAAGGCGAGGCGTTGAGCGGCTCCGGCATTCACCTGAACAGCCGCAAAAGCTTCGGAAAGACCCTTCAGCACGGGTTCGACCTCACTCAGAAACGAGCGTCCGGCTGTCGTCAGGGCCGTGCTTCGCGTCGTACGGGTCAGGAGGGCGACCTTGAGGTCCGCTTCGAGTTCCCGCACGGCCTGGCTGACAGCTGATACGGAGAGGCCAAGACGATCCGCAGCCGTACGAAAACTGCCCGTTGTGGCGACGGCGACGAACGCCTTGGCTCCCTTGAGTTGCCGGGGCCCGATGGTCAGATTTGACGTCATGGGTATGTGCTCACGCGACAGGACAGGCGCCGCCGATCTCCGTCATAACGAACGCAGCGTGTTGGGGCTATTCCAGCGCCTTGGAGCCAGACCACATGCCGTGCGGCATGCCTCGCACGCTGGACGGCAGACTGCGCGGAGCGGGGGCTTGGCCTCTTTGAGGGCGGCAAGCACCCGATCGATCAGAGAGGTCCGACGGGCCGGGAGCGAGCTCAATCGGGAGCAAATGCCGGCGCCTTGGCAAAGAGGGTGATCAGGTGGTCCGCCACCGCGCGGACGGCGGGCGACTTGCGGATATCGGCATGGGTCACCAGCCAGATCGTGCGGACCGGCGGGGTGGCGTCCGGATCGACCGGGACGAGCTCCGGATCCGGGGCGGCCATGAACCGGGGCAGCATGGCGACGCCCAGGCCAGAGCGGGCCGCGGCAATCTGGCTGTTGACGTCGCTGGAGCGCATCACGACCGCTCGATCGCCCGCGTAGCGCTCGAACCAGTGATGGTGCGGAACATGAGCCAGGGCGGCGTCGTAGCCGATGAAGGTCCAGTCGGTCGGCGGCATGGCGGCCATCAGTGGCGCCGCATAAAGACCCAGATGCACCGCGCCGATCGCCCGGGCGATATGGGACAGATGGTCGGGGCGAACCAGACGCACGGCGATGTCCGCCTGACGCTGTTCCAGCGAAACCAGGCCGACGTCGCCGGACAGGGACACCGCCAGACCGGGGTAGCGTTCCCGCAACGACCCCAGGCTCCCGGCAATGAAATGCGACGCGAGTACCGGCGGTGCGCTGATGGTCACCGTCCCGCTCAGGGAGGTCGAGGCGTCGCGGGCGCGGCGTTGCAATCGCTCTGCCGCGTCGGCCATGCTTCGTGCCAGTTCGGCAAACTCCGCGCCGACGTCGGTCAACGGCGTGCCTTTCGGCAATCGATCGACCAGCCGGACGCCCAGTTCTGCCTCCAGACTGGCCAGACGTCGACCGACCGTCGCGTGATCGACACCCAGTCGGCGCGACGCGGCTGTCAGCGAGCCTGTATCGGCCACAGCGACGAAAATCCTCAGATCATCCCAGTTCAACATCGGTGCAAGATTGCACATCTGAGGTGCGGTGATGAGCAGTTTGTCTGGGGCCCGGTCTGACCGATCTAGGAAGATCAATCATAAGGACCTCCCCCATGCGCCTCGCCGCCAGCCTGTTCGCCATCACCGCAATCCTGGCCGGAACGGCGCATGCCGAACCCGCGGATCCTCTCCAGCTCTACACCCTCGACTGCGGCACATTGGAGCTTCAGGACATGGCTATGTTCTCCGACACCGGGGAACATGCCGGTGAACCCGGCGTCATGGCCGTGCCCTGCTATCTGATCCGGCACGGCGACGACTGGTTGTTGTGGGATACGGGTCTGGGCGACGATCTGGCGGCTCTTCCAGAGGGCAAGGATCAGCTAGGCGGTCGTTGGACGGTGCGCCGCACCCTGACGTCCCAACTCGCCGACCTCGGCCTGGTGCCGCGAGACATCGACTACGTCGCCCTGTCGCATCTGCATGCCGATCACAGCGGCAATATCGGCCTGTTCCCCGCCTCGACCTGGCTGCTGCCCGCCGAAGAACTGCGCTGGGGTGCGGCGGCGCCCGCGCCGCTCGGCGTCGATGCGGCCCTGGTGGCGCAAATCCCCAAGGACAAGCTGCGGTTTCTGGACGGCGATCATGACGTCTTCGGAGATGGCCAGGTCATGATTCTGCGTGCGCCGGGCCACACGCCCGGCCATCGCATCCTGCTCGTCAAGCTTCCAAAATCCGGGCCGGTCCTCCTGTCCGGAGACCTCTTCCATACGCGCGAGAACTACGAGCAGTCCCGGGTGCCGACGGTGAACGTCGATCGCGCCGATACCCTGGCCTCGATCGATCGTTTCGCCGGCCTGGCCGCCTTCCTCCACGCGCGGGTGGTGGTTCAGCACGCGCCTGAGGACTTCGCCGCCATGCCGGTCTTTCCGGCCTTTCTGGATTGAAGCGGCTGAGGACGTCGCTGCCCAGTTGTGGGGGCGGCTCAGACAAACACACAACACCTGGAAGGATAGACGATGGCTGAAACCATGAAGCGCTGGGAGATGTCGGCGATCGGACGGGAGCATCTGGCCCTGACCGAGGTCGCTATCCCCAAGGCGCGTGCGGGCGAGGTGCTGGTGCGCGTCCATGCCGTCTCGCTCAACTATCGCGACAAGCTGGTGATCGAGACGGGAATGGGGTTGCCTCTCGCCTTTCCCTTCACACCGGGGTCCGATCTGGCCGGTGAAGTGGTCGGGATGGGCGAGGGCGCCGATCGGTTCGCGGTCGGCGATCGGGTCATTTCCACTTTCACCCCCGGATGGTTGGACGGCCGGCCCGCCGGCGATGCGCGCCATCCGCCGTACAAGACCCTGGGCGGGGCCTGGCCGGGCGTGCTGTCGCAATATGTCGCCTTCCCTCAGGACTGGTTCGTCCGATCGCCCGAAACCCTCGACTTTGTCCAATCGAGCACCCTGCCATGCGCCGGCCTGACGGCCTGGTTCGCCCTGGTCGAGCGCGGTGATCTCCAGTCCGGACAGACGGTGGCGTTGCAAGGAACCGGGGGCGTGTCTCTTTTGGCGTTACAGATCGCCAGGTCCCGTGGAGCCCGGGTCGTCATCTCGTCCGGCGACGATGAGAAACTCGCCCGCGCCGTCGCCCTGGGCGCCGATCTCGGCGTCAATCGTCACGATGAAGACTGGGTGGAGGCTGTCCGCACCTTCACCGACGATGCCGGGGCGGATCACATCCTCGAACTGGTGGGCGGCGCTCATCTGAACCGCTCGCTGGAGGCCGTTGCCGTCCAGGGGCGGATATCCCTGATCGGCGTCCTCGACGGCTTCGACTTCTCCGGCTCGTCCGGACTGCTGATCACCAAGTCTCCCGTGATCCAGGGGATCAACGTCGGCCATCGCCGCGCCCTGGAGGATTTCGTGGCCGAGATCGACCGGATCCAGCTGAAGCCGGCCGTCGATACGGTCTACCCGCTCGCTGAACTCCCTGCAGCGCTCGACCATCTCGATCGTGGTGCCTTCGGCAAGATCGTGATCACCCTGGTTTGATGGGACCGATCTTGGGCGACGCCGACGTCTGAGGACGGATCAGCGTGGTCAGCGTCATGCTAGTCTCTCGACCGCGATCGTGGATGGCCATAGGGAGTCTCGGTGTCCAGCAGTCGGTCAGACCGTCGCGCCGTCCGGAGCGGTGAAACGATCGTCAAGAACATCGCCCGTGTTCCGAACGGCCGCGGGTTCAAAGATCAGGATCTCGGCCTCCTCGTCGGCGGCTGTCCGGTGCTCGACACCATGGGGCACGACCACAAACTCGCCGGGTCCCATCTCGACGATGCGATCGCGAAACTCGATGCGAAAGCGGCCCTTCCAGACGAGAAACATCTCGTCCTCATGCTCATGCCGATGCCATGGGAACGTCCCGGAGACCTTGACCAGCTTGACCTCCTGACCGTTGAGCTCCGCAACCACCTTTGGCCGCCAATGCTCCTGGAACAGGGCGAACTTCTCTTCGATCACAACCTTCTGCATGGTCAACTCCTGTAGGTTATGGCGGGCGTGGGGCGGTTCGTAGGGCTTCGGGATCCGGGTACGACCGACGGCGTGGCGGCTGGGTATCGGTTCAGCGCTTGTGCTGCCTGGATGCAGGTGGGGACCGGCGATCGTATGGCAAGACCGGCCTGCCCGGGATGCTCGATCGGGAACCGGGCATAGGCGCACGTTGTAACACGCGCGCCCTCAGGTCGCTGTCGGCGCAGGACGGCATGATGGAATGTTCTATGTCTGGGAGCCTGTCAGCTGCTCCACCAGGAAGTCGATAAAGACCCGTACGCGAGCGGGTGTGTTGCTCCCTCCGACGAAGACCGCGTGTATCGCCTCGCGGTCGCCGGGATTGAAGGCTTCCAGCAAGGGGACAAGCCGTCCCTCGCGGATATCGTCCTCGGCGCTGAAGGCCCCGACACGGGTGATCCCCACCCCGTCACGCGCCAACTGGGTCAGGGTCTCGCCGTTGTTGGCCTCAGCCGGCCCCTTGACCGTGAGGGCGAAATCGACACCGTCGCGGCGGAACGGCCAGACCGGTTCGGCGCGGCGGAAGCTGAAGTTCAGACAGTCGTGGTCGTGCAGGTCTTCCGGCGTGATCGGCTCCCCGCGCCGCGCGAGATAAGCGGGCGACGCCACGACGACCCGGCCCGTCTCACCCAGCTTTCTGGCCGTCAGGGCGCTGTCGGGCAGACGCCCGAACCGGATCGCCACGTCCGCCTGGCCCGCGGCCACATCGATCATGACGTCGGTCAGGCTGATCTCGAGCAGGATGTGGGGATACAGCGCCACGAACGCTTTCAGGAGAGGCACGACCACCAGTCGGCCGTGCGCCAGGGCCGCACTCACCCTCAACCGTCCTCGCGGAGCCCCCTGATCCGAGACTGCCTGCTCTGCGTCGTCCAGGTCCGCCAGGATCCGTCGCGCCGCGCTCAGATAGGCCTGACCCTCCGCCGTCAGGGTCAACTGCCGGGTCGTTCGCAGCATCAACCTGACACCCAATCGGGTCTCGATCCGACCGACGGTCCGACTGATCGCCGACGGGGTCAGCCCCAGAATCCGCCCTGCCGCCGACAGACTGCCGACGTCCGCCACGGCGGCGAACACCTCCATCTCTCGCGCCCGGTCCGTTCCGGCGTTCACGAATGTCTTTGCGTTCAAATCACAGATCCTTGGCCTGAAGTCTTACTAACGTCGGGCGAGACCCGCGTCCATCTGTGCCTTCATCAACACCATCTGGAGCTCAGCTATGGACTATCGCCAACTTGGATCGTCGGGATTGCGCGTCCCGGTCCTCAGCTTCGGCACGGGCACCTTCGGCGGCACGGGCCCCCTGTTCGGTGCCTGGGGCACCAGCGACGTCGCCGAGGCGCGCCGCCTGATCGACATCTGCCTGGAGGCGGGCGTCAATCTGTTCGACACCGCCGACGTCTATTCCGACGGCGCCTCCGAACGCGTGCTGGGCGAGGCCGTCAAGGGCCGCCGCGACCAGGTCCTGATCTCCACCAAGACCGGCCTGCCGACCGGCGACGGTCCGGGCGACTGGGGCGTGTCACGTGGCCGGCTGATCGCCTCCGTCGAGGCGGCGCTGAAACGCCTCGGCACGGACCACATCGACCTCCTGCAACTCCATGCCTTTGACGCCTCGACCCCGGCCGAGGAGCTTCTGGCGACGCTCGACACGCTCGTGACGTCCGGCAAGGTCCGTTACACGGGCGTCTCCAACTATCCGGGCTGGGCCCTGATGAAGGCGCAAGGCATCGCCGAGCGCGATGCACGCCCGCGCTTCGTCGCCCATCAGGTCTACTACTCCCTGATCGACCGCGCCTATGAGGCCGATCTGATGCCTCTGGCCGCCGATCAGGGCGTCGGCTCACTCGTCTGGAGCCCGCTCGGCTGGGGCCGTCTGACCGGCAAGATCCGTCGCGACGCGCCGATCCCCAAAGGTAGCCGTTTGCACGAGACCGCTGCCTTCGCCCCGCCGGTCGAGGACGAACACCTCTACCGCGTCGTCGAGGCGCTCGACGTCGTCGCCGCCGAGACCGGCAAGACCGTGCCCCAGATCGCCATCAACTGGCTGCTCCAGCGCCCGACCGTCTCCTCGGTCATCATCGGCGCCCGCAACGAGGAGCAGCTGCGCCAGAACCTCGGCGCGGTCGGCTGGACCCTGACGCCGGAACAGATCGCCACGCTCGATGCCGCCAGCGACGTCCTGCCGCCCTATCCGCACACCCCCTATCGCCAGCAGGAAGGGTTCGCGCGTCTGAACCCGCCCCTGGTCTGAGAGGCCCCATGAAACTCAATCCCCCACTCCTGGCGCTGGCCGCCGGCGCCTTGGGTTTGCCCTTCGCGTTCCAATAGGTCGGGCTCATGACCGGATAGAGGGCGTCGTCCATCAAGGGCTCGCACACCAGATCGGGCCAGGGACCGTTTCCCATGCGTAGGCTCAGATCGGCACCGTCAGCTGCGGGATCGGACAATCTCGGCTGGATGACGACGGAGACCTCGACTCACGGCGCGATTTCGCTCAGACGCGGCAATCGGGGGAGCAGCCAGCGGGCGGCAAGAGACGCTGTGGTCGATATGGTCACGCCATTGCCGCGCCGCCGCTCACGAACCGTCGCGACCGCCTGGTCGAGAGCGTTCATATGCCGGGACGCCGCCTGTCCCAGCGCCTCTCCGGCGGGGGTAAAGGCCAGAACCTTTCGACCCGGGACCCCCTCCAGGAGTTTAACCCCCAGCCATCCTTCCAGCTCGCGCAGATGCCGGCTGACGGCGGCATGGGACACCTGAAGGCGACGCGCGGCTGGCCGAACTCCACCCGTCTCATGGATTGCCGCCAGGGCGCGAAGCGCGGACAGGGGAAGGTCATGCATGGTGATCAAATACTACCAAACCGGCATTATTAGTCACCATCAATCCTGCTCCGCGCATCCTATCCTGAGCCCGCAGCACAGGAGTTTTACATGGGCATGGTCATCGACGGGCAGTGGAGCGACGAGGATCGCATCATTGAGGACGGTGCGTTCAAGCGCGCGCCAAGCCTTTTTGATCTGGAGATCCCCCGTGAAGTCGTGAACGCACTGCGCAACGAGTCCGGTCGTTATCACCTGATCGCTTCGATGAGTTGCCCATGGTCGCAGCGGGCGATCCTCGCCCGTCAGCTGAAGGGCCTGGTCGCCGATGTTCCCTTGCATCTGGCCGGCGGTGAGCGGATCGAGGGCTATCCGGCCAATGGCGGCGACCCGTGGCGCGTTCCGGGCACCGACCGCGACGTCGTCCACCTGCACGAACTCTATACGCTCAGCCTGCCCGACTACACCGGCCGAGTGACCGTGCCGATCCTGTGGGACAGCCAGACCCTCCGGATCGTCAGCAATGAATCGGCTCGCATCATGCGGGCGTTCGACGCCTCCCCCGATCCGAACAGCCTCGACTACACACTTGTGCCCGACGCCCTGTCGGTGGCGATCGACAGGCTGAACCTTCAGCTTCACGACGGCCTGTCCAACGCCGCCTACAGGGCTGGATTTGCCGAAAGCCAGGCGGCCTACGACACGGCAGTCAGGGATGTGTTCAAGACTCTGGACGGTCTGGAGACACGGCTAGCGTCGCAACGGTTCTTGCACGGTCCCGTCATCACCGAGAGCGATTGGCGGCTGTTTCCCACACTCGTGCGCTTCGACATCATCTACTATCTGTTCTCGCGCTGCACCCTGCGCCGCCTCGTCGACTATCCACATCTCTGGGCCTACGCCCGTGACCTCTTCAGCTGGCCCGGCGTGGCCGACACCGTCGATTTCGACGCGATCCGCCGGGCCGCCTATGTTGACCATCCCGAGACCAATCCCTTCGGCATTCTGGCCATTGCCCCCGATATCGACTGGCGCGCGCCGCATACGCGCGCCCAACTGGGGCCAGCGCTCGTCGCCACGAGGACTGGCGACTACCGGACGGTCGAACCGGTCAAGCGGACCGCAATCTGAATGCTCGCCCTCCTGCAGGTCGCGGTCCTGATTTTTGCTGCGGCGATCACACCTGGCCCCAACAATGTCATCGTCATGAACGCAGGAGCACGGGGCGGTCTGGCCGGCGGTTGCCAGGCCGTGGCGGGTGTGATCGTGGGCTCGCTCCTTCTTCTGGCGCTTTCGACCGGAGGCGTCGCAGCGTTGATCGTTGGGGAACCTCGCGCGCACCAGGCCCTTTCCTGGTTGGGCGCTGGCTGGCTGATCTGGACTGGAGGAACGATGATCCTCCGCGCCGGTGTCGTCGCCGACGCGACCGGCTCCACCTTGCCTGGCACGGTTCTGGGCGTGGCCGCGTTTCAACTGATCAACCCCAAGGCCTGGCTGCTCGTGCTCACCGCGACCGCAACGGCGACAGTCGGTGACGGCGACCTGCAGCCCAAAACCGTTGTCGCACTCGCCGCTGTTCTTGCGGGCGTAACGAGTGTCTGTCTCGCACTTTGGGGACTGGCCGGCGCTGTCCTTGGCCCTTGGCTTGCTGCGCCGACCCGTCGCAAGGCGTTCGACCGCCTGATGGGCTCGGTTTTGATCGCGTCCGCCATACTGCTGTTGATCTGATTTCCACCGGACACGTCAAAACCGACGCATCCCGTGACCTCATTGAACAGCGACTATCCAGCCGAGGCCCAGTCTTGGTATTGCTGGCCGGGAAGCAGGCTACGGCTGGATCTCATGTTCGACAGCTTGGGCGATCTCACGACAATGGGCGCTAGTCTGAACAGGCACGCCTGCGCGACGAACAGGCCCCCCCAGTACGGCCGAGCCGGTGCGACACACGCCTCAGTTTCCGCCTTCACGGCCTCCTGCCGCCCGGAGCAAATCTCCGACGCTCCTGCCGTTGAGACGACAGGCCGCGATCACCCGATCATAGACGCGGACCCGACCATTTCGCCCTCGAACCGCGACGCAGGCCAGCCTTCTTCCTCGCACGAGCCGAGACAGGCGATCGCGGTCGGCACGGCCCGTCGGACTGCGGAGTTCCGGGGCGTCGAAGTCCGCCAGTCTCACTTCAATCCAGGTCGCTGGATCGATGCTCGGCCCGACGCACAGACTGTCGCCATCCCCCACATATCGAACGATCCCGGAGAATGTCTCTCCAGCGCGCGTCGGTAGCCGTCCCTCACAAGGATCGGCACGGGCGATGGCCGGCAAGGCGAGGAAGGCGGCGACGGCAATCCACTTCATCGCGCCAACCTGACGTCGGCGCGATAGCGCTGCAAGTGCCGGGAGGGGAAAGGAAGGCTGATGGCGGAGCGCTCCAGGACGGAGCGGCAGAGGAGACCGCCATGAGACAGACCTTGAACCGGACGGACAACGTCTGCGGTGACCCGCAGCCCTTTTCCGCACTCGCCTATGAAACCCTGGATGATCAGACCTTGCTGGGCCTGATGCTGACACGGTCGGATCGCAGCCCCGAAGCCTCGGCCCCTGCCCTGGCGGCCGCTCTGCTCGCGCGTTTCGGATCGATTGGCGCGGTCTCGGCCGCGGACCATCGCGAGCTCCTTCGCGTCAACGGTGTCGATGCGATCCTTTTGGCGGATCTGAAGATCCTGCGCGAACTTGCCGTTCGTCTGGCGCGCATAGACGCCTGCCGTCGACCGGTCATCGCATCATGGACGTCCCTTGTGGCCTACGCCCGCGCCGCCCTGGCGCATCAACCGAGGGAGCAGTTTCGGGCGCTCTATCTCGACCACCGCAACAACCTGTTGGGCGATGAATTTGTCGCCGACGGAACGATCGACCACGCGCCGGTCTACCCCCGGGAAGTCATCCGCCGCGCGCTCGAGCTCTCGGCTTCGGCGCTGATCCTCGTGCACAATCATCCGTCTGGCGACCCGACGCCGTCACGGGCCGATATCGAGATGACGCGGCAGATCGTCGACGCGGCGCGCGTGTTTGGCCTGCAGGTCCATGACCATCTCGTCATCGGCCGCCAGGGCACGGCCAGCTTCAAACAGCTCGGCCTGTTCTGAGGCGGCCATGACCCTGCACGCCATCGTCGCCGCCCTGGGCGGCGATCTCTATGCCGGGGGGACGCGAGCCAGCATCCCCGCACCCGGCCACAGCGCAGACGACCGATCGGTTTCGCTGATGTTGTCTGATGATCGGGTGATCATCCACGGGTTCGGGGGCGCCGACTGGCGGGCCGCTCGGGATGATCTCCGCGTTCGAGGCTTCATCGATGACGCCGGCCGGCTGATCGGCGGTGGGCGTGGGCGCGCCTCTTCCCCCAGGCCGGACCGCGCCCTTCGTATCGAGACTGCGTCGCGTCTGTGGACCGCGACGACCGAGCGACCGCCCCACGGTCCGGCGAGTCTCTATCTGCGGCGGCGCGCGGTCATGGGGGGAGCCGCCGCCTCCAACCTTCGCCTGCACCCCTCGGCGCCACTGTCGGTCTACCAGGCCGATGGCCGAACGCGCCCTGCTCTGATCGCCCGGATCAGCGACGCCGACGATCGTCTAACGGCGGTCGAACTGACCTATCTCGAGGCCAATGGTCTGCCCGCCAACGGTCTGCGTCTGGCTCGCAAGACCGTGGGTCAGGTCCCGCCCGGCGCGGCCGTTCGCCTCTCGTCTGCGGCCGAATACATGCTGGTGGGTGAAGGGGTGGTCACGACCCTGTCGGCCATGGACCGGTTCGGTCTTCCCGGTTGGGCCCTCATGGCCGCCAACAACCTCGCCGTCTGGAGCCCGCCCGCCTGCGTGCACAGGGTCCTGGTCGCTGCCGACCGGGGCGAGGCCGGTGAGGCTGCGGCGGCCCGGCTCCGCCGCCGCCTGGTCCATGACGGTCTTGAGGTTGAGGTGTCATGGCCCGAGCCGCCGTTCGGCGACTGGAACGAGGTTGCGGTCGCGGCGACATCGCAAAGGAAGGAGCGAGGGGGCTGAGGGGTGCCGGAGCGGCGGGGATGGACCCCGTCGCCCGGTAGGAGAGACCTCATGGCCGACCGCATTCCCGTTATCACCCCCACAGTCCCGACCGCAGAAACCACGACCCCGGCCGTCATTTTCACGCCCGTGGAACGCATCGTCCGCCTCGGGGACCTCGGCATCGCGCGGGAGAACCTGCGCTACGGCGAACCGCCGGACGAGGACATCCCGACCCTGGCCGCCACCCTGAAGGCGGCTGGCCAGTTGCAGCCCGTCACCGTTCGCCCAGGTCGCGGCAAGAAGGAGCAGGCGTTCATGGCACTGGACGGCCGCCGGCGTCGCCTGGCCTTGGCGCTTCTGCTCGAGGCCGGCGACATCGACGAGGACTATCCGGTCCGGACCTATGTCGAGACCGATCCGGCGCGCCAGGCGGCGGCGGCTCTGCTGACCAACACCGCCGTTCCGGTCCATGTGGCCGATGTCATCGCCGCCATTGGCCGGATGCTGAAGTCGAAACTGACGATAACGGCCATGGCGCGGGCGCTCGGTTATGACGAGATCGAGATCAAGCGGCTGGCCGCCCTGTCCGGGGTGGCGCCGGCCGCCCTGGTCGCGCTGAAGGCGGGACGCATCACGCTTCGCCAGACCCGGCTGCTGGCGCGCCTGCCGGATCGACAGGAGCAGGAGGACATCGCCCAGATGACGCTGGACGGCCAGGGCTTCCAGGAGTGGCGGGTCAAGGAGCGGCTCGACGACAGCCGGGTCACGACGCGCGATCGCCGCTGCGCCCTGGTCGACCTTCGTGCCTATGCCGACGCCGGCGGGCGCACCGAGACCGATCTGTTCGGCGAACTGCCGCCGGTCCTGCTCGACCCGGACATTCTGACCGAGGTCTGGACCCGTCGCGCACGCGCGATTGCGGCCGTGTTCGAGGCCGAAGGGATCGCGGTCCACGTGACCGCCGGCCCGGAACCCGAACTGCCCGACGATCTGCAGCCGCTCGGCTATGTTTATGGCGGTTCGCTCCCGACCGAGGAGATGGCGGGCTACCGGGCTCAGCGCGACGTCTATAACGGACGGGTCGAGCAAGCCCGTCTGGCTCTGGAGGACAAGGATCGACCGGATGTCGCCGATCTCGCCATCGTCGACATGATCCACGCCAGGCTCGCGGCCGATCAGACCGGCTGCGGCGGCCGGGTCGTGACCACCATGGTGATGTGGCCGGCTACGGGGGCGGGCGTGGAGGTTCGCTGCTATACGCCGGACGAGCCCGAGATCGAGAATGACGAAGACCTCGACACCGAGACCGCGCGACGTCCTTCGGCGCCGCCGGCCTATGTCCCGCCGGAAGTCGAGGCTCCGGAGCCGGAGACACAAGGCGTCAACCATGCCCTGCACGCCGTGCGGACCGATGTAGCGACGCGCGGTCTGATCCGCGCCTTGGCCGACGATCCCGGGGCGGCGCTGACGGCCTTGATCGCCCGGCTGTTCACCGTCCTTGTCCGGCGCGCCCATGTCGCGCGCACGGACTCGGCCCTCGCCATCACGGCCAGCGGGTTTAATCCGGCGAATGGCCGCGTCATCGAGACCCTGGACGGCGACGTTCGGCGACGGCTCGACGATCACCGCACCGCCTGGGAGGCGTCCGGCGAAACCGTCATCGCCTGGGTCCACGGCCTTGCCCACGGCGAGAAGATGGGACTGCTGGCGGAACTGACCGCCATCAGCCTCGATGTTCGCGAGGAAAGGACCTTCTCGATCCGGCGCAGCGCCCGGGCCGAGGCGGCGGAACTGGCCGCGCTGTGCCAGGCGGACATCACCTTGCACTGGACGCCCGACGCCCCCTTCCTGCAGCCGCATTCCAAGGCGCTGTTGACGGGGATGCTCGAGACCATGGGCACCGAGGACGAGCGGGCAAAGACGCTCCGCAAGACCGAGCTGGTCGATTGGGTGGCTGAACAGGCCGCGCAACGGAGCTGGGCTCCGGCCGCCCTGTCCTGGGCCGCTCCGATCGATGCCGAAAGCGTCCCGGACGCCCAGAACATCGAGAACGATGACGATGTCCTCGCGGCCGGAGGAGAAGGGAGCGAGGTCGATGAGGACGACGAAGGGGCCGGGGCCTTCGCCGTCACACCGGCTGGCGAAGCGGCTCTGGACTCTGCCGCCGCCTGATCGTCCGTCTACGGAAACACGGCTCCGGCGATCTGCCGGGGCCGTGTTTTTCTGTTGTCACCGTGAGCGGGCCCAACGGCCGGGAGACGGAGAAAGGGCGGGGCGAAGCGAGCCTGGAGGACCGAGAGGGAGGAGCCCTCCGCTCCAGGCGCTCGGAGCCTTCCCATGTCCAAGACCCGCAACCTGTCCCTGTTCGCTGACGCCGCCACCGGGGATGCTCCGGCCAACATCCTGGCGGCCGCCCGTGCCCTGACCGTCCACCTCGCCCGGTCCCGCCCGCTGGATCGACGCCTCGTGGCCGAGGTGATGACCACCGCCTTCGGCGCATCCGACGCGGAAGGCGGCTGGACCTGGCGGGACGCCTATGACGCCATAGAGGCGGCGACAGTCCTCCAGATCCGCCGCCTCGGCCCGCAGGTCGCCCGGCTCGAGGACGCCCCGGCCGAGATCGCCGCTCTGCTCGCCGGGGTCTCAGCGCTTGGCCTGACCCACAGCCGGCGCAGCGAGGAACAGGTCGCGCTGGACCAGTTCTCCACTCCGCCCCAACTCGCCGCTCTTGCGGTGCTGGCGGCGCAGGTCCGACCGGCGGACCGTGTCCTGGAGCCGTCGGCGGGGACCGGATTGCTGGCCGTGGTTGCGGAAGCGTGCGGGGCGAGCCTGACGCTGAATGAGCTTGCGCCCACGCGCGCCGCACTCCTCGACGGGCTGTTCGCCGGGTTGACGCGCCGGCGGCACGACGGCCGCCATCTAGCCGACCTCCTTGAGGACGCCGGGTCGTTCGACGTCGTGGTCTGCAACCCGCCCTTCTCGGATCTTCAGGCGCATTTGATTGCGTCGCTCAAGGTTCTGGCGGACGGCGGCCGGATGGCGGCGATCGTGCCCCTCACCGCCCTTGCCGACACCGATTTGAGGCGGGAGCTCGAACGACATGGCGTCATGGTGGCCGCCGTGGCGTTTCCCGCACGCGCTTTCGCCAAACACGGCACCTCGGTCGAGACCGGCCTGCTGGTTATGGATCGCGGCGGGACAGCCGTCTGCGATGGCCTCCTTCACCAGCCCGAAGATCTGGAGGCGACCGCCCGGATCCTCGCGCGCCTTCCGGATCGTGGCACCGCTCGTCCGCGCGTGCGGTTGACGTTGGACGCCGCCGCCTTCCTCTCGCCGCGCGAGCGCGGTCTCGCCCTCCCCATCCATCTGATGGAGGCGGTCGAGGATGACGACGGGAACGTCACCATGGTCCCGGTCATGGATGAGGGGCGGCCCGCCGTCAGCCAGGAGGCGCTCGTCCTGCGTGAGGCCCTGATCGAGCGGATGGCCTGCCTGCCCGCCGTTCCGGGTGTGCTCGACGCACTGCTGGAGGCTTTCGGCACGGACGCCGTCGCCGAGATCACCGGGCGGTCACGCCGGGTGGTGGTGCGCGACGGGCGTCGGTTGGTGGAGCGACGCGGCGCCTCGGCGGCCCGGGCCGAGACCGACGCCTTTATGTCCGGTCGCAAGCGGGTGCTGATCTTCTCTGACGCTGGCGGCACCGGGCGCAGCTACCATGCCGATCTGTCGGCTCCGAACCAGCAGCGGCGGGTGCACTATCTGGTCGAGCCGGGCTGGCGGGCCGACGCCGCCATCCAGGGCTTGGGCCGCAGTCACCGCACCCACCAGGCGTCAGCGCCGCTGTTCCGCCCGGTCACCACCGACATTCAGGGCGAGAAGCGGTTCACCTCGACGATCGCCCGACGCCTGGACTCCTTGGGTGCCCTCACGCGCGGGGAGCGACGCACCGCCGGTGCGGGCCTCTTCCGGGCCGAGGACAATCTGGAAAGCCCTTGGGCGCGCCGCGCCTTACTGGTTTTCTACGGCGCGCTCGCCTTCGGAGAGCTGGACTCGATGACACTCGAGACCTTCATGGCCAGGACGAGCCTGAGGCTGCTCGATGACGACGGCGGGCTCAAACCTTCCGATGACCTGCCGCCGATCCATACCTTCCTCAATCGGCTGCTGGCGCTGCGCATCGCCGACCAGAACGCCCTGTTCGCGGACTTCGACCGCATCCTGTCGGGCATACTCGAACGCGCCGCCGCCTCGGGTGATCTGGACAGGGGCCTGGAGGACATCGAGGCCGAGGCGCTTGAGGTCACGGACCAGGAAACGATCCGGACCGATGTGTCGACAGGGGCCGAGACAGCGCTTGTGACCTTCTCGCTCAAGGTCCGGCGCGAGATCCTCGTCTCTGACGATGCCCTGACCTGGGCGGAGGATGTCGCCCACCAGCTGGTCATTAACGAGAAGTCCGGCCGGGCGGCGATCGCCGAACTGGGCCTGACCACATCCACGGAGGAAAACCGCCTGATCACCGCGGTGAGGCTTGTTCGTCCCGATGATCGGCAGACCATGCCCGAGAAGACATTCGCGGAATCCGCGTGGAAGCCGGCGGACAAATCGGACTGGTGTCGCGTCTGGGACGAGGAGGTCGCCCGCACCGACCCTTGGCGGACCCGCGAACTCACCTTGGCCACCGGTCTATTGCTGCCGATCTGGGGGCGTCTGCCGGCGCGGGGCTGTTCCGTCCGTCGCGTCCGGGCACCGGACGGGCGCCGCTGGCTGGGGCGGGTGTTGGACGCCGTCCAGGCCCTCACGCTCAAGACGAGCCTTGGCCTGACCGACGTCGCCGAAGCCTGGGCGGACGGCCCGAAGACCGCCGCCACGATCCTGGACCGCAACGTCCAGCTCTCGCTCGAGGGCGGGCTATGGCTCAAGCGGGCGCGAGTGATGGACCGCTGGCGCATCGAGGTGGTGGGCGGTCGGACGGATCGTGACGTCCTCGTCGCGCTCGGCTGTTTCGTCGAGATCATCGCCTTCACGCCACGGGTCTTCATACCGATCGATCGACCGACCGTGTTGGAAGCGGTCCTGCGCCGTCATCCCGTTCAGACGGCCCTCGACCGGCAGGCCGCCTGAGCGGGTCAGGCGGGCGTCGCCTTCGGTGGCGACCGGGATGGATTCAAAAGGGGAACGCCCCGACCCGTCACATCCTTGATGTTGGCGGTAACGAGGGTCAGACCGTGGACCAGTGCGGTAGCGGCCAAGGCGGTATCCTCCTCATCGCCGTCTCGCTCGGCCAGCATCCGGCCCCAGGCCGCCGCTACGGTTTCGCTGATGGGCAGGATACGGCCCTGATAGGCGGCGATGACCGCGTCCACCCCGTGTGTGATCGCCGGTGCGGTCGGATGGCCCGCGGCTGTCGCCCGCGCCGCTCCGTACCGCATTTCGCGGACGGTCATGGCGCTGATGCACAGGTCGTGGTCATCGACCGACCGGAGCCAGGCCAAGATGTTGGCGGACGGTTTGGGCTTGCTGCTCTGGCTGACGATGTTGGTATCGAGCAGATAGATCATCCCCTCGGCCGCATGAACCGCTCGAGCCCGGTAAGGTCAGCCCCCTGCATCGCGCGCTTCGCCGACGTTGCCGGGTAAGGACGACCGGATTTGGGATGGGCGCGTGCATAAGCGGTCGCCGCCTTGATCTTGGCGAGCGTCAGCGACGGATAGTCCTCAAGGATCTCCTCATCGGTCGCCCCGCCAGCCGAGAGTGCCGCCAACCGGTGGACCTCGATGTCGGTGCCTCTCACGACGGGAGCGCCGTGCTTGATCTCTATGGCGCGATCCACAGCCTCCAGCGCCTTCAGGCGTTGCGCGACATTGGTCCGATGCCGCTTCAGGTGGACGATGAGTGGCCCGACAGAGACGCTGGCGGATTGCGCAGGCTCCTTGGCCACGGCGACGTAGAGGTCGTCGAGCGCGGAAGGCGTCAGGGTGTGGCGATAGGTGGCCACCATGTCGAGATAGACGAGATCGGTCAGACCGACGCATCGCACGGCGCGTCTGGACGGGCCCGAGGCCTCTGGTTTGAGCGGTCTCCGATTGACGTCGCGTTTGATCGCGTCGAGCGGTTGATCAAGGACGAACGCCGCTTCGGGCAAGGTCCACTGGGGATCGGGCATCGAACAGGTCTCCTAATATAATCCAATATAGGATCGCATTGGGATTCGGCAATGTCGATGTGGTCCAGGATCGCGTGCGTGACCGAACACCGTCCAAAGGAGCGGAGGAAGGGAGGCTTCGTGTGAAGTGGAATGAGGGAGATCCGCTCTCTCGGCGCTTCGGATCCATAGGAGACTGACATGCAAAACGTAATGTTCACCGGCCGATTGGCGGCCGACCCCCAGATCACCGACGATTTCGGCAAGGCCGTGTTTCGCCTGCTCGAGAGCCGTGGCGTCGATAATGCCGGCAAGGATAGGCTGGTCGGCGTCAACTGCGTCAGCTGGTCCAAGGGCCTGAACGAAAAGGTCATCGCCCGGGGCCTCGCGCAGGGGTGTGAGGCCGTCGTCATCGGCGCCTTCATCGACACCGCCTATGCGGCAAAGAACGGCACCGAGCGGACGGCCAAGGAACTGGTCATCAACCGGCTCACCGTCCTCGACTGGGCCGAGGACCGCGGCACCCAGGACAGCAGCGCCGACCGCGCCGCCGCCTGACCCTTATCAACATTTAATTCTCAGGAGACCGACCATGCAAACCGTGATCATCGAAGGCTATCTGACAGCCAACCCGTCCGTCCTGGCCGCCCAAGGCACGGGCAAGAAGCGCGCGAGCTTTCGCGTGCTCGAGACCACCCGATTCCGCAAAGCCGATGGCACGCCCGGCGAACGGACCACCGGCTTCAACTGCATCTGCTTCAACGAGGCGACGGCCGAGAAATACATCGGGTCGTTCGCCCGGAAAGGCAGCCGCGTCGTGATCCAGGGCCACGTCGAGAATGACACATGGACCGGCAAGGACGGCGTCGAACACTACGATATGCGGCTGATTGTCGGAGATATCCGCCTGAAGAACAGGCGCGAAGCTTCCGAGGGCGGCGCCGCGGACGGGGGCTTTGGCCGCCAGGTCCAGGAGCCGGCGAGCGGTTACGACCTGAACGACGACATCCCGTTCTAAACGGCGGACGGAAGAGGGCGGCCCGGCGCGCGAGCGTCGGGCCGCTTTTCCTTGTGGCGGGAGGTGAAGGCAGGACGGCGCGGGGGTGAGCCGATCGGGTTCGTCAGCCTCGGAGCTTCCCATGACTGCCTCTGCCTGGACCGATGACCGCATCGGTCGTCTGAAGAAACTCTGGCTCGAGGGCCAGACCGCCGCGCAGATCGCGCGCGATCTCGCCAATGGCATCACGCGCAGCGCCGTGCTCGGCAAAGTCCATCGCATGGGTCTGTCGGCCGGCCGGTCCGGCCGTCCGCCCAAACGACCCGACGCCGGTCCAAAGCCGCCAACCTTCGCACCGACCAGGTCCCTGGCGGCCCGGCCGATTGACGCTCCCCCCGAGGTCGCAAAGCAGCATGGGCTGGCCACAGTTCTCTCGGTTCGGCGCTGCCAGTGCCGCTGGCCTTTCGGAGAGCCCGGCGCCGCTGACTTCAGTCTGTGCGGTCAGCCGGTCACGCGCGGAGCCTTCTGTGCCGTGCATGCCGCCGTCGCCTATCGGCCGGCGGCGGACACGCCCCGCATCCTCGATCGGCTGGCGCGGCTTGACTGAGATTTGCCACGCCCTTGCTACAATCTTGAGGCAATATGATCGGAACGGCGGCCTCTGCGAGGTCGCCGTTCGTCTTTTGTCCGGGTCGCCAAGGTCGAGCTGCCCGCTGTTCGGCCTCCTCCCGCGGAATGCGTGCGCCGATCGCTTTTCCCTCAGGGGTATCGTGGATGGCGACATGGGTTTCGCTGCCGTCCGATTTGATCGCGCCCTGCAAGACCATCTCGATCAGGGGGCGCCGCATCTTCATCGTCAGGCTGGCGCCTGGGGTGCCCATTGTAACGCTCGCTCTCACACCGTTGAGCAGGAGCGGAAAGAACATCGACCCGAGCGACATCGGTCGGTTGAAGAAGTTTTCCGCAGTCGCCGAGTTCAATCCCACGACGCGCCCTTCGGGGGTGATGATCGGGCCGCCGCTCTGGCCATGGGCGATGGCGTTATCGAAGGCGAAGCAAGGACCGTTGGTAAAGCCGGCCGCGAACCGCTGGGTGAAAATCTTCTCGACCGTCCCTTCGGTCACGACGAACCGGTGCCGGTAGTGTTTCGCCCAGTCGAAAGATCCGTTCTGGATATCCTCCAGAAGAATGCCATCCTTGGGTTCGAAGTCGGTGTAGCCCAGACTCCAGACCGTCGATCCGATCCTCGGAGGATCGAAGCTGATCGGAAGCGCCCAGGTCGTTCTGCCGGCCTCGAAGCGGGGAAAGCCGAAGGCGACATCGCCGGGCGGACCGGCGTCGACGGATTCGAGCGGTATCAGGGTGATCCGACCACCATCGGCCGTGCAATCGTCCTGATGCAGGACGTAGAAGGCGCAATTCGTCAGATCGAGGCTCGCCGGCAAATTCCCCGCTGCCAGAAAACGCTCGTAGCGCGGCTCATGACGCAGGGCCTCGGCGATACAATGCAGAGCGGTCATGACGAAGGGCGCATTGCCGCCCAGCCAATAGGCGGTGCCGATCGGCATGAGGCGTGGGCCGATGCGGATAAATAGCGGCAGCACGCCCTTGGAGAGCACATGCCCCCAGGGCGGGAGGTCCCACGTCCGCGCTTCGGGAGAGGGGCGGTGGTCGTAAAGATTGACGGTCGCCAAAGCCATTGGGGGGTCCTCCGTCCGGCAATTATGCACCGGTCTTTCTTCACGCCTGACATGGTGATCATGCTCGAAATGACCATGTCTTCGCCAGGAAACGGCGCGGCCAAGTCTGGCCGCACTGGACAGGCCAGTACCCGGATCGTCGTCCGTATCGGCGCAAGCGATGCGCCGAGTTGTGTCGTCGTCGCGAAGGGCGACGACGACTTGCCCCCACACAACGCCCTCCGATTTTGTCATATCACCCCGGAAGTCAACGGCTGCGCCGTTCCCCTCCACGGAGGACAAGCGGCCCTCCGCTCCGGTGACTGCCGGGGACCCCGATATTGCCAAAACCGGGGTCGTTGCGCATGGGGCGCTCGACATTCTCAAGGAATGTTCCAATGACCTTCTACAGCCGTCCCTTCACCGCCTCCGCTTCCCAGAAGTCCGACTCCGCCTTCGACGACCTGACCGCGTCCCTGGGAGACGGGCGTCCGCACCCGACCGAAGACGCCCTTGTCCAGCTCGGGCGGGCGCTCATGACCGAGTTGATCGACGTCATCGCCGACACCGCGCTGGAGGATTTCCAGACCATCCTGGGAGAGGCCCTGATCGGCGCCTTCCATTCGGCAGCCGGGCGGATCGAACGGGATGCGGACCGGGCGCGGGACACGATGCGATCGCTCGACCGGGACTTCGACGGATCGGAGGCTGCGGACGTCGAACTCCAGGAAGCGACGGCGAAGGCTCGAGCAGGCGATGCGGCGACGCAGGCCTGTGAACTGATCCGGGATGCGGCCTCCGAAACCTGGACGGTGGCGACCGGAGAGGTCTGGACGGCCTGGCGCGGATCGCGGCGCGGCACCCATCTGACGGCGGCGCAGCTGGAAGCGAAACAGGCGATCCGGGCGATCCGCAACCGGAAATCGGGAGAGGCGGATCCGGCCGGTCCTGTCATCGCCTTCCGGGGCGCGCCGACGGCGGACACGTCGGAAGATGCGGGCCGGATATTCGACGCCCTCAACTGGGCGAAGCGGGAGTGGCCCGACATGGCTCTGGCGACGACCGGGGCGAAGGGCTCCGAGAAGCTGGCGATCAAATGGGCCCAGCAAAAGGGCGTGAAGCTGATCCTCGCCCGGGCGGATTTCGACACCCACGGCAAGGCCGCTCCCTTCCGGGCGAACGATGACTTGATCGCGCTCGAGCCGGAGGTCTGCCTCACCCTGGTCCATTCGGTGGCGGGGATGAGGGAGGATCAGCGGCCGTTCGGACCGGCGCTCAACCTCGGGCAGAAGGCGATGGAGTCCGGGCTGCGGCATGTGCCGATCAAGGCACGCGCAGCCTGACAGACCACAACTGAAATCGACGACCCGCTCGGCTTCGGCCGGGCGGGTTTTTGTTTGTCATCCGGCGGCTCGATCCGATCGACGGCCTGTGCAGTGTGTGTATCTCGCTTCCGGTCACCAACCCTGATGACTGTTGATAGGGTGTGTCGGCATGTGATTTCGATGGATGACAATCTGCAAAAAGGGACGGAGGGCAAGATAAAAGGGTGTTTTTGGCTGTGCCGTTTTCTCCTATTCTGTCCGGGAGTTATCGGCAGCCCGGGACGGGATTGACGACTTGTCTTGAGTTGTCGTCCTTCGAGGGTTCTGCGCTTGCTCTGGAGGACTGAGAATGCTGATCCGGAACGAGATCGACGGGCGAGTTTCCGCCGGCTCCGGCCAGGTTGCCGACGCCGTGCGGATCGGTCTGCCGCTGTCCCTCAAGACCGAGCGGATGAACGTCAAGAACGGCATGCTCAAACGTCTAGCGAGCTCGAAAGCCTTCGCCCTGGGCAACCGGTCCGGGGTGCTCAAGGCGGCCCAGAATCGGTCAGGCCGCGCCTTCCGGCTGGACGTTCGCCAGAAGGTGATCGTCAAGGCGCTGGTCTCGCGACACATGGGCAAGGGCGCCGATCGGGCAGCCGCGCTCGCCAAACATATGGCCTATCTCGGACGTCAGGGCGTCGGCGTCGAAGGCGAGCGGCCGGAGTTTTTCGACCGATATGTCGATGGCGTCCTGCCCGGCGTCGAGACCGAAGGCTGGAGCGAAGACCGCCATCATTTCCGTTTCATCATCTCGCCCGAACACGGGGAACGGCTCGATATGAAATCCTATGTTCGCGAGGTCATGGGACGGGTCTCGGCGGACCTCGGAGAGCCCAATCTGAGATGGGTGGCGACCTGCCATTTCGACACCGATCAACCCCATGCCCATGTGCTCGTTCGGGGGCGTCGCGAGGATGGCCGAGACCTCGTCATTCCGCGCGACTACATCGGCTATGGGTTTCGCGCACGGGCGCAGGAAGTGGCCCAGGAACGGCTGGGGGATCTCTCGCGGGTAGAGGCCGAACGGCGCATCTGGAAAGAGACCGAGGCCGACCGTTTCACGGGGTTCGACCGGCGGCTGATCTCGGAGACGGACAAGATGGGGATGGTCGATGACGGGGTCGGATCGACCGACGCCTGGGCGGCTCTGACGCGGGGGCGGCTAAGGCACCTGGAGCGACTCGGCCTCGCCACGCGAAGCGGGCGACGGTATCGGCTGGACGGCGAAATGGAGACGAAACTGCGCAGGCTTCAGGTGCGGCGCGACATCATCCGTACCCTCAATCAGCGGCGGCTGGAGGGTGCGAGAGATGTGCGGGTTCTGGGGAAGGACAACGTGCGGGGTGTGGTCGTGAAGACTGGGTTTCATGATGAGGCGGGGGCTTCGCCATGGGCGGTGGTGCGAGATGGATCGGGTGTGGAACACTACGCCAGGCTTCGGACGGGGCACGTTGGCGTTCGTCTAGACCAGGGCGTGACCCTGGTTCCATCGACGAACGGCGTCGCTCAACTTATTGTCGGCAAAGGAGCGGACCTGAGCTGCGGCAGTTAGATCCCCTGCCGGTGGTCGGACCCGCCAACTCCAATACAGGCTGGGCCGGGACAGTGCGGACCGTGCATGTCGGCTTGTGGAGATTTGGCGGCTACTAACTCTGGCTGACTTCTTCCTGCAGAAGGACCAAGGCATCCACTTCGAGCGCTCGGGCGATCCGTTCAACAACCTTCAGCGTTGGATTGCGCCTGCCACGTTCCAACTCACCGACATAGCTGTAGGATAAACCAACGTCGTGAGCGAGCGCTTCAAGGGTGATTCCCCTATCGAGGCGCCGCCGCCGTACGTTCGTTCCGAAAACGCCTGCTAACCCCATTTGGGCTAACACAACCAAGCAGCGCGCTAGAGCCAGTTACTATAGTAACCAAGCAGGTCGCGACCCTCTGATTGCGGGCGGATGCTGCAGATGGAGCGTTTACGCCGGAAGTCTAGCTTTCGAACAGCCGTGCAACGTCTATGCCTAGGCCCTTCGCCAATGACTCCACGACATCAAGAGTTGGATTTCGGAGTCCCCGCTCGATTTCACCCACATAGCTGTAAGATAGCTCGCTGTGGTGGGCTAAGCCCTCGATAGTCATGCCTTTGGCTTTCCGGCTGCGGCGGACGTTAAGCCCAAATTTCTCCCGCAACTCCATCACCACAGCCGGCTGGAAATCGCAAAACTCCACCAGTCACTATAGTAACCATTCAACCCGTCCGTTAGGATTCAGCCACCGCATTTGATTTGCTTTTGGGCGGAGGTAGCCATGTCGGATGTGAAGACCGGCGCAGTGTCCGCTATGTCGAGCTCGCGTCGTCGAACTCAGCTTGAAGGGTTCTACCGCCGCTACTCGCCTTGGCTTGTGGCAAGACTTCGTCGTCGGTTTGGGGCGGACACCGAAGATCTCGTCCAGGAAATCTGGCTCCGGATGGAAGCCATCGAGGCGGATCTGGATATCCGCCATCCGCGGGCCTTCCTCCTGAAGATCGCCTTCAACATCGGTCTCAGCGGGGATCGCCAGACGCGGCGACGGCGGCAGATTCTAGACAGCGCCGTTCCATTGGGGGCCGTGACCTGTGAGCCGGCCCAGGACGCAGTCGTGCAGATCCAGGAGATCGTGCTCGCCTTGCCACAACCTCTTCGGGATGTCTTTGTGTTATCCAGATTTGGCGGTCTGACGACCAACCAGATCGCCGAACGACTGGGCATCAGCCCGAAGACCGTCGAGTGGCGCATGACCAAGGCCTTGGCTCAATGCGCCGCCGAGCTTCGGCGCTAGGAATGGGGCGCATCATGGCCAACCCGAAGGCACGGGTTGAAACGGCGGACCGGGAAGCGGCCGAGTGGCACGAGCGCCTCGGCGCGCGCAGTGTCACGACCGAGACAATCCGGGCATTTTTTGACTGGCGGGCATCTCCGGCCAATGCGGACGCCTATCGGCGGGTCGAGATGATCTGGACCGAATCCCGCAAGCTCTCGGGGCAGCCGGAAATTGCGGAGGCGCTCACCGACGCCATGTCACGTCGCCTGCGCAAGACACCCGAGGATCGAACGAGCAGACCCCTGATGGGACTGGTCGCCATCAGCGCGACTGCGGCCCTTGTGATCGGCGGATGGACCTGGTGGCAGGCGCGATCCACCTTCGCGACCGGCGTCGGCGAGCAGTGGGTCGTGCAACTGGCGGACGGGTCTTCGGTTCGCCTCGACACCGATTCCCGACTGAAGGTCCGGTTCAGCGACGGGCAACGCCTTGTCGATCTTGAACGTGGACAGGCAATGTTCACCGTAGCCCACGATGCTCGACGCCCGTTCGTCGTCACGGCTGGAGACGCCCGGGTCACAGCTGTCGGGACCGTGTTCGATGTCCAGCGGCAAGGCGCCGGCGTCAGCGTCACCCTTGTGAACGGTGCCGTGGATGTGACCCGGGCATCTGCAGCCGACAAGCCGTTGCGCCTGGCGGCAGGACAGGAGGCGCGGGTGACGGCGGCCGGGACCGTCCGCCGCCCTGTCGACGTGCCCACAGCGATCAGCTGGACGGAGGGACGGATCGTGTTCCGGGACACGCCGATGAGGGAAGCCGTGGCCGAGGTGAACCGCTATCTCACCGACAAGATCGTTCTGGAGGCGCCGAGATTGTCGACGGTGCCGGTCAACGGCGTGTTCAAGACGGGGGATCGCGACGCCTTCGTCTCTGCGGCCTCGGGCGCTTTCGGTCTGGAGGCGTCCGCAGGGCCCGGCGGCTCGATCCGATTGTCGGAACGCGGAAAATAAATCCTTCGAGGCTCCGGGGTCGCCCGGGGCCTCGATCACCTCCTCTTCGACGCCGCGTGGCGTGAGGGGAGCCTGAATATGAATCGCTTGAGTCTATTGTCCGGCAGCGCGATCGTCGCCTGCGCCGTCGCCATCAGCGCGACGGCCTGTGCTCAGGATGCGCGTGAGTTCAACATACCCGCAGGCTCGCTGCGCGATGCGTTAAACCTGTTCGCCACACAGTCCGACCAGCAGATCCTTTTCTCCGGCGATCTCGTGGCTGGCCGCACGACGCCGGGTCTGACGGGACGCTTTGCGCCTCGTGACGCTCTCGATCGACTCCTCGCTGGCTCTGGGATTTCCTGGTCGCAAGGTCGGCCGGGCGTCATATTCCTGCGGCGTTCGACCGAAACCCTGGCGAACACAGAGACCGTAACCGCGCTTGAGGACATCATCGTCACGGGCACGCTGTTGAAGCGCTCCGGCGACCTCGCTTCGCCGGTCGTCGTGTTCGACCGCGACGCCCTTGACCGCCGGGGATTCGGCACCGTGGCGGAGGTTTTGACCGACCTCCCGCAAAACTATGCGGGGTCCGGCACACCGATCGTGCAGATGACCGCTTCGGATCGCCAGGGATCGAATGCCGTCAATGCGACGGGCGTCAATCTCCGCGGCCTGGGACCGGCCTCCACCCTGACCCTCGTCAATGGCCGACGGGTGGCGGGGACGGGCTTCCGGGGCGAGTTCGGTGATGTATCCGCGCTTCCGTCCGCCGCCGTAGAGCGTGTCGACGTCCTGCTCGACGGCGCTTCCGCCCTCTACGGCGCGGACGCCGTCGCTGGGGTCGTGAACGTCGTCATGCGACAGGTTTTCGACGGCCAGGAAAGCCGGGCGAGAGTCAGCCTCGCCGAAGGCGGTGGCGAGGACGTCATTGTCTCGCACCTTGCGGGCCGGTCATGGTCCACCGGTTCGGCCTATCTGTCGTATGAATACCAGACCTCGAACCCGCTGAGCTCGCTGGATCGCAGCTATACGGCTACGGGAGACTTGCGGCCGTTCGGTGGAACGGACCATCGCGCGCTTTACAGTGCGCCAGGGAACATCCTGTCCTTCAATCCGGCGGCGGGCGCCTATGTGGCCCAATACGCCATCCGGCCGAACGCCTCGGGCACGGCGCAGACGGCCGCGGACTTTGTTGCCGGAGGGGCCAACCTCCAGGCGATCAGTCGCGGGGTCGATCTGACACCCAGCCTCGAACGCCACAGCGCTTACGGTCGAATTCACCAATCGGTCGGGGATCGCCTCGAGCTGACGGCCGATGTGCGTTATAACCGCCGGACCTACGAGTTCGCGGGCGCGGCCAGTATCGGGGTTTTCAACGTCACGCGTTCAAACCCCTATTTCGTCTCGCCGACAGGGGCGGCGTCCCACATCCTCGGCTATTCGTTCGCTGCCGATCTGGGCAATACGCGTCAGAGCGGCGCTTCGGAAAGCCTTGGCGCGCAGGTTGGCAGAGCCCTGCTCGAGCCAGTCCTGAGCCGGATCGGTACCACGCAGCGCCTCCGCCAGGTCTTCGAACATCCGGACGATGGCGGTGATGAGGGTCCGGCTGTCGAGGCGGCGGATATTCTCGCCCAGAAGGTGATCGAACTGCTCCAGCCCGATGGTGTAGATGGAGCCCATCTGGTTCTCTGCGCACCGCCTCGCGTGCTCGGGCGATCCGATCGCCACCGCCATCAGAATCGCCTGAGCATCGCTTCGCGTCGCGGCCGCGAAGCGATGGATGTAGTCCAGGTTGAGCCGGGTTTCTCCGGCTTCAAAACGGGCGTATGTCCGGATGGCGATCCGCATGGCTCCGGCCGTTTCCGCCTTGGTCATCCTGCGGTAGCGGCGAACCGACTTCAGGGTCGCCGACAACAGCGCGCCATCATTGCGAAGTTCTGGCTCGTCTCGACTCATCCGCGCTGGCCCCTCCGTGATCAGACGTAGAATCAGTCCGTCGGCTGATCAACGATCAGGTTTGTAGGCGTGTAAGAAAACAGGAGAATCGGCCATAAACCGACCTGTCTGACGGCAGCTTCCGACCGACGGGCGGACGATTTTCGTCACAGACGGATCACCGGCTCCTTCAACCCATTGGCGAGGCGTGAACAGCCGCCATAGTGGGCGTCGTCACTGGAGGCCGCCTTGATCCGCAAGCACGACCCATTCACGCTCGCCCTCGACAGCCTTCG
The DNA here is from genome assembly GCF_017086445.1 of Brevundimonas fontaquae. Lineage (NCBI taxonomy): Bacteria > Pseudomonadati > Pseudomonadota > Alphaproteobacteria > Caulobacterales > Caulobacteraceae > Brevundimonas > Brevundimonas fontaquae. Next base: position 681,256 of record NZ_CP070968.1, read on the forward strand.
CGCCCGGGCCGAGGAGGGAGCCTTCACGCCGGGGGCTCCCGTCGTGATCATCGACGAAGCGAGACGTCTGAATTTGTCCACGACCCCCGTTCGCGAAGCCTTGGGCTGGCTCTGCGGTTTCGGTCTGATCGAACGGGCACCCCTGGGAGGATTTCTGGCCCCTCGGGTGGACGCCGCCTTCGTGCGTGATCGACTCGCTTTCCGGCTGTTGTGCCTGACGACCAGCCTGAAGCGTGGAGAACGGAATCCGTCCTCGGCTGCAGGCGGCGGCGGGCTTCAGAAATCGTGCCGTAGCCTGTCCGACCACATGCTCAGGACTGTGAAGAAGACCGGCAGTGCGGCTCTGGTGGACGCCTATGAACGGGTGAACAGCCCTCTGCTCCAGCTGGCCAAGGCGGAGCGCCGGGTATTCGACGACATCGAACCAGAGTGCCAGAACTTGGTGAGGCTGTTCAAGCAGCCGTCGGGGGCCGACTTGGTCGATGCCCTGACAACCTACCATCATCGTCGCATGGATGCGGCGCCCTTGCTGATCCTGGAATCCGAGGCTGGCCGCGACATCCAGCCTCCGGAGTTCTGACGTGTGGGCGCGGCTGACAGGATTGGCGCTCGGTCTCCTCGTGGGTGCCCAGGTGGCCACGGAGATCTTCGCCTGGACCTACCAATGGGACCATGTTCTTGGGCCGGCCCTCCGACTGGGTGACGATTTTGCGCTCTATCCTCCCTGGGCCATCTTGAGATGGCGCGCCGCGTTTGGAGCAGAAGCCCAGGCGGCGATTTCCCGCAGCGCACCTTTGATTCTGCTCGGCGGCGTCGCGGGACTGGGGCTGGGGGCGATGATAGGCGACAAACCTCATCGACGTGTCCGGGGCTGGGGCGGTTTCAAGGACGCCAGGGCCGCCGGTCTGACGGCGGCTGGAGGCTGCATTCTCGGCATTCTCGGGCGAAAGGTTCTCGCCACAACCGACCTCCGGCCAAGCCTGGTGACCGGCGGCACCCGGTCGGGCAAGGGGCGTGGCCATGTCATGCCGACGCTGCTTTCCTGGAACGCGAGCGTCCTGGTCCATGATCCCAAGCGCGAGCTCTGGCGGTTGAGCAGCGGCTGGCGTGCCCGGTTCAGCCATGCGCTGTATTTCGATCCCCGTGATCCGGCATCGGCTTGCTGGAACCCCCTCGCCGAGATTCTGCCGGGGCCCGGAGAGCTCGCCCATATCCAGCGCCTGGTCTCGATCCTGTCCGACCCCGGCGGCGCCCGCGACGACGAGGCGATCTGGGACAAGGCGGCGTCGGAGATCCTCGAGGCGTTGATCCTGCACGTTCTCTACACGGCCGAAGATGACGACAAGACCCTGCTCAAGGTCCGTGAGATGCTCGCCGATCTCGACGCTGCCGCCGAGGTCATGGCACGGGCGCTGCACCGGCTCGGGCCCAGCGGAGAGCCGGAGACCCACCCGTTCATCGCCACGGCGGTCAAGGGCTATGCGGCGATGCACGACCGCTTCCGCACCTCGGTTCAGGGGACGGCGCGCTCCTACCTCAAATGGCTCGCGGGCGAAGACATCGAGCGCTCCCTGTCCCGTTCGGATTTCTGCATGGGGGACCTGATGTGCGCCGAGGCGCCCCTGTCCCTCTACGTCCAGGTGGCGCCTGCCGATAGCGCCGCGCTGCGGCCCCTGGTGCGTCTCTTCTTCTACGCGGCCGCACAGTCCCTGACGATCCGCGAGACCGAGGCGGCCGATGGGCGGCCCAAGCGCCATAACCTGCTCATGCTGATGGACGAGTTCCCGCTGCTCGGTCGGGTCAGTTTCTTCGAGAAATCCCTGCGCCTCCTCAGCGGTTACGGCGTCAAGGTGATGTTCGTGGCCCAGTCGCTCAACGACATCGTCGAGACCTATGGCGTCAACAATACGATCCTCGACAACTTGCATGTCTACACGGCCTTCAGCGCGCTCGACCCCCTGACCCAGGACAAGGTCTCGAAGCTGACCGGGTCGGTGCTTGAGACCCGGACCAGCCGCAGTTCTCCGGCAGGTCTGGCGGCCGGCCGGAGCTCGGTGTCCCGCTCGCAGATCGAGCGACCGCTGCTGGAGCCTGGCGAGGTCCGGGCCCTGCCGGACGACATACAGTTGGTCTTCGCAGCCGGCGCTCGACCGCTGAGGACCACCAAGCTCCTCTATGATGTGCGCGAACCCTTTCGCACCCGGGCGCGCGACGTCGCGCCCGATCAGGTCGCCCGTCTGGATGCGCCGCCCGGAGCGCCAAACCCGTGGACGGGTCGCCGCAGTCTGGGCGAGAACGCCGAGGCCTCGCTTCCTCTGTTCAAGGAGGTGGCTGCGGCCATGGACGACAAGAAGGTCGCGGCGCGTGTGGCCGATATCTACGGGCGTGTGGCGCAGGAAATGGCCGCACAGGATGCCGCGCTGGATCATTTGCGAGGACTGACCAATGGCTAGGAAAGAAGCGGCGCGCGCGCGTGTGCAGGTCTATCTGACCGATCCCAAGGTCGTGTCCGGTCTCAATCGCGAAGCGCGCAGCGGCAGGATGCCCCTAAGCCAGGCGGCGGGCCGGGCCATCGCACGCGGTCTGCAGAAAAGCCCCCAGGCCGATCCCGAGGACCGTCTCCTGCAGCTTGAACGGTCCCTTCGCGACCATATGAGGTCCACCGCGCGCGACATGCAGATCGTCCAGGAACTGCTGATCGAGGTGGCCAGAGCCTTCTTCATCCGGCTGCCGGATGCGGTCGTCGATGAGGATCCTACGGTCCAGGCCGCCGTCGATCGGCGGATCGAACGCCTTCTCGACGCCACGGCGGCCCGCATCGTCGCCGGACGGACTGAACGTTCGGTTTCTGATGGAGACCGGTCGATCGGCCAGGCCAACTGATGGCGGGCCATCCGATCATCGCCGAACGCAAGCTCGAGGCCCTGCGTCATGCGCTGGGCGACACCATTCTGGCGGCTCTGGTCGAGCCGGCGGTGGTCGAAATTCTCGCCAATCCGGATGGTCGCCTGGTTCTCGACCGGAGCGGCGAGGGACGACGGGATACCGGAGCGACCCTGTCGGCCGAGTCGCGGGAACGGGTCATTCGGCTGATCGCAGACTATGTCGGCGAGGCTGTCACGCGCGACGACCCCCGGCTGGCGGGGGTTCTGCCCGGGACCGGCGAACGGTTCCAGGGGATGCTGCCGCCGGTAACGCGTGCACCAACATTCTCAATCCGCAAAAGACCCTCGATGATTTGGCGTCTGGACGACTATGTCCGAGACGGCGCCATGACCGAGCCACAGGCCACGGTGCTGCGCGGGGCAGCAAAGGACCGGCTCAACATTTTGATCTCGGGCGGCACCGGATCTGGGAAGACCACCCTGGCCAATGCCGTCCTCGCTGAGCCGGCTTTCGCGCAGGACCGTGTCTTCCTGGTCGAGGATACGCCCGAGCTCCAGTGTTCGGCATGGGACACGGTTTCGGTGCTGACGCGCCGTCAGCCGATCCCGATCGGCGTGGTCGATCTGGTCAGGGACGCGCTTCGAATGCGACCGGACCGCATCGTCGTCGGCGAAATGAGGGACGGGGCGGCGGCTCTCGAGACGCTCAAAAGCTGGAATACGGGCCACCCCGGCGGCCTTTCGACAATCCACGCCAACTCGGCCGACGATGTCCTGCGTCGCGTCGAGGACCTGATCGCCGAGGTTTCGTCGCGCACGCCCCGGCGGGCGATCGCCCAGGCAATCGATCGGATTGTTCATATCCGTCGCACCGCCACCGGGCGACAGGTTCAAGCTGTCCTCGGTGTCGCGCCCTTGGGCGAAGACGGATACGCGATTGCTTCGCTCGCCTGACGTTAGCCGAACCAGAGAACACCGCGTCTGACTCATCTCGGCGGTTGGCAATGTCTGCTTCGTGGCGGCTCGAGCCCGCACTATCCCGGGGTCGGCAGCCTCCCGGCGCGCATCGCGGCGACCACGCCGCCGTCGATCACCGGAAGGTCTCTATCAGTGTTTTGCGCATGGCGAGACCTGAGCGCGCGTCACTTCCGTCCGCATCACACGTGATCCTTTGCAAGGCTAGACTCGGCCATCTCGAGCGGGTTTTCCTTGAGGTCTATCTCGACCAGTTCGACGATTTGGAGCAGTGCGGCTCGCATTACGCTTCGATCAGCGACCGCTCTTGCGTGAGGGTTCTGACTTTGGCGGCCACGCCCCTAAATCCACGCCTGACGGCGAACACGCCTACAGCGGTTAACGGTTTTTGACGTCCGCGACGTTTCCAGATATGACGTCATAGAAATACTATGACCAAATCTCCCGAACCTCTTTCCCCCGAGCAGATCAAGGCCGCCAGGGCGCTCCTGGCTTGGTCCCAGCAGGATCTCGCCACGGCCGCCAAGGTGGCGACCTCGACCTTGGCGGATTTCGAACGTGGCTTTCGCACGCCGGTTGCCAACAACGCCCAGGCGATCCGCGAGGCGCTGGAGGCGCAGGGTCTGTCCTTCATCGCCGGCGGCGTGGTGTCGAAATCCATGCTGCCCGCGCCGCCACCGGGGCCGCACGCAGGCGCGCTGGTGCGCTGGATCAACGCCACCGACCTGTCGCAATGGGGCGAACGGCGCGACGGCCAGGCGAGCATGCCCGAACTGCTGGGCCGGCTGATCTATGCGACGGTCGGCCCAGCCGCCCAGATCCGCTTCCCCTCGGACGACAGCGTGCATCATCCGGGCTGGGACGGCGTCTGCCTCACCGCCGAAGGCACCGGCCCCTTCGTGCCTCAGGGGGCCTCGGTCTGGGAAATCGGCTCCCAACGTAGCGGTGTGCGCGGCAAGGCCGACAAGGATTTCGTCAAGCGATCCGCTCAATCGCTCGGGCGTGATGCGGCCGAGACCGTCTTCGTCTTCGTCACCCCGCAACGCTTCCAGGGCAAGGACGCCTGGGTCGCCGAGAAGCGGGCGCTCGGCCTCTGGCGCGACGTCGTCGCCATCGATGCGGACGACCTGGTCCACTGGCTGGAGACCGCGCCTGCCGTGGCTCAGTGGTTGGCGGTCAGGATCGGCCGACGGCCGGCCGGGCTGCGCAATATGGAGGATGTGTGGGCCGAATGGGTCCGAGCCACCGAGACGCCTCTGACGCCCGATGTCCTGCTTGCCGGCCGGGACGACGAGCAGAAGGCCGTCTTCGCCTGGTTGAACGCGGGACCCGAGGTCTTCGCCCTGCAGGCGGAGGCGCCCGACGAGGCGATGGCCTTCCTCTACGCGGCCGTCGCGGCCTATCCGCCCGCCTACCGGCTGGCCTACTGGAGCCGTTGCGTCGTCGCCGACAGCGCCGAGGTCGCCCGTCAACTGGTCGGCCTGGGGACGCCCCTCATCATCGTCCTGGCCGAGCCCGACCCCGGTCTGGCCCGCAGGCTGGTCGAGGACGGCCATCATGTCTTTGGGGTCTATGGACCGAATGCGACCGCCTTCGGCGATCTTCGCAGCCTGCCGCGCCCGTGGCGCTACGACCTCGAACGCGCGCTGACCCACGCGGGCCTGAGCGAGGAGGAAGCGCACCGGCTCGCCCATCTTTCCGGGCGCAGCATCACCGTCCTGCGGCGCATCATGCCGGCAGCCCCACAGTACCGCGCCGCCTGGGCCACCCGCGCCTCGCCGGAGCTGATCGCAGCCCTGTTCGCGGGTGCCTGGGTGGACCACAACCCACTCGACCGCCAGATCCTCGGCGACCTCGCCGGACAACCCTATGAGGCTGTGGCGGCCAGCCTGGCGCCCCTGGCGGAGCTGGGTGGACCGCTCGTACGCGCCGGTTCGGTCTGGAAGGTGGTCTCACCGCTCGACCTGTGGACCCAGATCGCTGGCCAGATCGCGCCTGACCAGTTCGACCGTCACGAAGCCGCCTTCCAGCGGGTGCTTGGCGCGGTGAACCGCCGCTACGACCGGCGGCCCAAAAGTCCCTATTTCGAGGAGGACGGGGAGTTCGGCCCCGAACCGTCCAACGCCCTGCGCAAGGGCCTGACCGAGGTTCTGCTCGCCATGGCCGTCTATGCTGACCGCGCCAGCGCCTCCGCCGGCGTCGCCGCACGCCCGGCCCAGGCGATCCGCGCCCTGCTCAAGGCGGCCCCCGCAGAGCTGTGGTGGTCCCTTTCGCGCGATTTCCACAACCTCGCAGAGGCCGCGCCGGACGTCTTCCTCGACGCCCTAGAGGACGGGCTGCACGGCACGGCCCCCGCCGTCCTGTCGCTTTTCCGCAGCGACGAGGGGCTGATGCACCCCACCGAATATCTGTCCAACCTACTCTGGGCGCTGGAGATGCTGGCGCGCAGTCCGGACTATTTGACGCGCGTCGCCCTGCTGCTGGCGCGGCTGGACGCACTCGATCCGGGCGAAAGCAAATGGGGGAACCGACCGGGCGCTTCGCTCCGGCGCATTTTCGTGATCTGGTCGCCCCAGACCTACGCCACCCCCGAGCAGCGCCTCAAGGTGATCGACCGGGTCCTTCGCGAGGTGCCGGCGACGGGCTGGAAGCTCCTGCTGAACCTGGCCCCGCGGACGCATGACAGTTCCGAGCCGTCGTCCAAACCGAATTGGCGCGATTTCACGCCGGACGAACCCGAGGTCGTCACCTGGCAGTCGGTCGGCCGCGCGGCCGAAGAGATCGGCGCACGCTTGCTCGACGCGGTTCAGGACGATCCCGACCGCTGGGTCACCCTGATCGATCGCTGGGCCAGTTTCGGCCCGGACTGGCGCGCCCGCGCCGCCCGGCAAGTTCAGGCCCTCGCCGCCGGTCCGCTCGATCCGGCCGGGGCGGAGGCGCTGCGCGACAAGATCCGCGACTTCGTCCAGAGGCACCGGGGCTTCAGCGACGCAGAATGGGCGCTGGCCGAGGCCGATCTCGCGCCCCTCGATGCGGCCCTTGAAGCCCTGGCCCCGGTCAGCGTCCAGGACCGCGTGCGCTGGTTGTTCAAGCCGGGCGCGCGGGCGCGACGTCCGGGCATCGGCTGGCGCGAACAGGAAGACGTCCTCGAGGCCGATCAGACCGAGGCGGCCCAGTCCCTCGTCGAGGCGCTCGATCTGGACGCCCTGATCGTCTTCGCCTCGACCGTGACCCTGCATCGCGCCCTGGGCGTCGCCATCAGCCGGACCTCGGCGCCGGCGGCCTTCAAGGCCGCCCTGCTCAAGAGAGGCCTGCGGAGCCTCGATCCGGTCGAGGCGGACCTCGGTTTCGGCCTTCTCTACGGTCTGCGCCATGACGCAGGGGCGGGGGCCGACGCTTGGGCAGAGACGCTCTGGCGCCAAGCGATCGCAGAAGACTGGGGGGAGACGGCCGAGGCCCGGATCGTCGGTTCCCTGCCGACCACGCCCGCGACTTGGGCGGCGATCGACGCCCGTTCGCCGAGCCTCGCCCTGGCTTACTGGAAGACCGTCTCGACCTACCGGCTGCCCGATGACGTCGATCCGGCGCAGGTCGTCGATCGGCTGAGCGCCGCGGGGCGCAACCGCGACGCGGTCGCCTGGCTGGGCAACATCATCGAGCGCAAGCCGGACAGCGCCCTGCTGATCCGCGCCCTGCACGCGGCCGCGGGGGCCGAGGAGCCCCTGGAAGACAATGACGCCACCATGTTCAGCTACTACGTCGGGCTGATCTTCGGTCGGCTCGACCAGGATCCTGACGTCAGCGAGGCGGCCATCGTCAGCCTGGAATGGACCTATTTTCAAGCCCTGCGCCATTCCGAACGGCCGCCCCGGACCATCCATCGCGCCATGGCCCGGGACCCGGAGCTGTTCTGCTTCTTCATCACCCTGATCTATCTGCCGGCCAAGGACAGCGACGTCGAGGAGCCGGACCCTGAAGATGCAGAGAAGGCCGCGGCGCTCGCGAGCCAGGCCTATTCCGTCCTGCACGAATGGGCCCATGTGCCGGGCGCCGACGATGAGGGCCGCATCGACGGCGTCGCCCTGGAGGCCTGGGTCAAGGCGGTGCGCAAGCAACTCAAGGCGGCGGGCCGGGGCGACATCGGCGACAGCAAGATCGGCGAGATCCTGTCCGCCGCCCGACGGGACCCCGATCAGCCTTGGCCGCCGGAGCCGGTACGCGAGGTGATCGAGACCGCGCGCAGCCGCGTGCTGGAATCCGGTTTCGAAATCGGCGTCTTCAATCGCCGGGGCGTGACCACGCGCATGCCGCAGGACGGTGGCGAGCAGGAGCGAGCGCTGGCGAACCGCTACCGGGCGGATGCCGAAGCCCTGCGGTTCGACTGGCCCCGCACGAGTGCCAGCCTGGAGCGAATCGCCGCCGGGTACGACCACGACGCCAAGCGAGAAGACGACAGTGCCCAGCAGAGGGACTGGCTATGAGGCCTCGTCTTGAAGTGAAGGCCGCTTCATACTATCCTCACAGGATAGGATAACATGGAGACGCCCGCCGAGCACGAGCTCGCCTTCCTTCTGGCCTTCAACGGCGCCCGATATTTCTTCAACGAAGGCTATTGGGTGAAGATCGAGGTCAAGCGTACCGCGCCGACGCCGCAGCGACCGCACGGTCTCTCCTACAGCTTCACCCTCCACGATCCGGGAGGCGCGCGGCTGATGGGATTCGACAACGCCCACGCGGTTCCGCCGAAGGGCGGGCGGTACAAGGCCAAGCCGGTCACGCATGATCACTGGCATCGGACAGGAAAAGACAAGGGCCGGCCGTATGAGTTTCGGTCGGCGTATCAACTGGTTCAGGACTTCCTGGACGAGGTTGAGCGAATCTTGAAGGTGCGCGGCGTGTCGGCGGTGATGATCGATCAAGAGGATCAGGCCGATGACGACAACGAAGCCCCGGATACAGAGCTGGGCGGGGTTCAAGAATGACCTACTCGCCGCCGCCAAGGGCGGAACCGCACCCGCAAACGCGGGGGGGCTCGCCGTGGAAAGCGTAGAAGCCCTGATGCGCCTGTTGACGCCCGAAAACCGGGAACTGCTGCGCGTTATTCGCGATGATCGCCCGGACTCGGTGGCGGCGTTGGCGCGCATCACGCATCGCGCCGGTCCGAACCTGACCCGGACCCTTGGAAAATTGGAAGCAGCGGGCCTCGTGACTTTCCAGCAGAACGGCAAGCGTCGCGTCCCGGTGTCGCTCGCGCGAACCTTCTCGGTCCATGTCGATCCGTTCAGTTCCAATGACCGGATCGAAGTCGCCTAGCCGCGCGCCGCGGGCATGACCGGCGAGGAGCGGGTCTTCAACGTCCTGGTCTATTTCGACGACGGGCTCGCGCGCGACTACGGCATTCGTCACCATCGGTGCAGCGGGGATGACGCGGCCAAACGGACCCTGCTGGCCGCCTCGGTCGATGCCGATCATCCGTTGGCCAAGCGCTTTCCGTTGGGACGCAGCTTCACGCCCGGCGAATGGCTTGCGCTTCAGAGGCTCGGCATGGACACCGGCCTGTTCGAGGCGGGGTTTGCCTTCTACCGAGCCGGGCCGACGCCCCTCTATTGTCTGACGAGCATCGTCGACGGCATCGTGCGCGCCGATTTTCATGGCGAGCTGGCGCCTTTCCAGGGCCACCAGGTCGGACAAGGGCTTCCGGGAACCATGACCGATTGGCTGCAGGCCTATACCGAAGGCGATACGATCCGGATCGATAAGCTGATCAATGACGACTACTTCGTCGCCATCCGCTTGCTTTTCAACGCCCGGCATATCGCCTCGGCGTCCAAGCTCCTGATGTCCTGCATCGATACCCTCGCCTTCATCGAATACGGCGATGCGGACCGGAATTTCATCCGCTGGCTCGACGCCTATGTCGATCTGGATCCGGTGGGCGTCACCGCCCCGGAACTCTGGGAATTCCGCAACTCCATCGTGCACATGACGAATCTGTCGTCTCGCGCCGTCCTGGCCGGACGGGTCTCGCCCCTCGCGCCCTATATCGGATCCGACGACCTGATCCGGACCGCGCCGCCGTCGGAACTCAAGCCGTTCAATCTCCACGGGCTGATCCTGGCGATCGCCGGCGGCATCAAGCGATGGGGCGAGAGCTACAATGTCGACCGCGCGAAATTCGCGAAATTCGTTGAGAGTTACGACACGGTCGTGTCCGACAGCCGGATCGCCACCTTCGGCCTGGCCGAGTAAGCTCACGCTTTGGTGGTCTGTAGGCATCCGTGAATAGGGCGCGAGCGTCGGGCCCTGGTCGTTTCTCAAGAATAGGGCCCGCCAAACCAAGCCAACGTCCGTGCGATGGCGAGTGGGTCGCCGACCCCGGCGCCAGCTGTTCGGCGACGCTGGTTCTGGTCGAGGAATCGCTGCCGACAATCAGTTTCCGCAGAGGTTAGGACCACTCCAGGAGCCAACCGCGACCCCGTTCGGAAGTGAGCAAGGAGAGCAGGATCTGCACGACGCTCTCGTCAGCGTTTCGATCAAACACGCCGTCAGCCAGCAGCAACTCCCCGCCATCCACCAGGATCGGTCCGAACATGGCGCATCTCCCCAGTTACGCCCCACCTACTTTGCCAGGCCGGACGCGGATAATCGCTTGTCGTCGATGACCTACTTAAGCGGCAGGAACAGCTCCGCCGCCGTGCCGCCGGCGGGTTCGTCGAGGAAGAACCGCTGGCAGTAGATGGGGAAGTCGCGCATCTCCTCGCCGCTGGTCGGGAGCCAGTCGCGGTAGAGGTAGAGCGCGGCGGGCTCCAGATTGTGGGTGTCGCCGCTGACGCTCAGCACGGCGACGCGGCCGCCGGGGATCTCGCCTTCCCGGACCGCCGTGTCCGTTGGATCAATTGGCTGGTCGGGGCGGATGCCGACGCACAGGTCCATGCGGTAGTCGGCCGGGTTCGCGGGCCGCCGCTCCGTGTACCAGATGTTGAAGATCGGACTGGTCTTCGGCGTTAGTCCGGCGGCTTTGCGCCAGGCGATGAAGCGCTGGATGGTGACGTCGAGCGTGGCGGGGTCGCCCTGGTGCTCGAACATCGCCACGCGGATTGGGCCGGTATCGCGAAGGGTGACCTGATCGGGGGTGAAGTGGGTCGGCATGAGCTTGCTCCTAGCTGAGTTGAGCGGCCCGAAGGCCTGGAGCCATGGCTCCCATTCGGGAGATTTCCTGAAACTTGACGGCGACTGCCGGAACCTCTGGCGGAAGGCGCGGGCAAAGGCGTCGGGGGTCTCGTAGCCGGCATCCAAGGCGATGTCGGTCACGCTCTCGCCCTGCGCGTCGGCCAGCTGTTTCGAGGCGCGCCTGAGGCGGGCCAGCTGGACGTAGCGATGTAGGGACAGACCGAAGGTCGCCTTGAACTGCCGGTGGAAATGGAATTTGGAAAACGCCGCGACGCCGCTGACCGTCTCCAAGTCCAGATCGCCTTCGAGATGCGCGTCGATATGATCGAGCACCCTCAGCATCCGGACGTTGTAGTGGTCGAGCGCCGTCGTCATCATCCTCATCCGTTGTGGCGATCCTAACGTGGAGAACGGAGGTGGCGCGCGCTCGCCCGATCTTGCGGTTTGGAGGCTCGGTAAGTTGAAGCCGGTCGCCGGTGCTTTTCGCATTGGTTGGGAAGAGGGTTAGTGGTTGGCAGACTCAATGTCTCGTCGCGGGCGTCGAGCCCTTTGATGACGATGGCTACGCGATCAGCGTTCTCGCGTGAGGCTGGATTGTCCTCGACGTTGGGATTGAAGCGGTCTCCCGGTCCGAGATACGCTTCGTAGACACGACTACGCCGTCCGCAGTCCAACAGGCTTTCTGTCTGTTCGAACTTCGGCCCTGTGGTCTGGGAACGATCCTAAATCCCATAAATCCGCATAAAAGACAGCTTAAGTCACAAAAATCCTGTAAAAGGCCTTCGGAGGCCTTCCCCATGCCCAAAAATCCGTTGGCGGATCTGCCAGAAGTCTTCCTTTCGACAACGGCGCTTTCGGACGCCGTAGCCCGAGGCCGCGCTCAGGGACTGGTGCGCCAGCTTGGACCCCGGCTCTATACGCGTAACCTCGTCGATCCGCCGGAAGCCATCATTCGTCGACACCTGTGGCAGGTGGTCGCCGCCTATATGCCGGGGGCGCTGATCGCCGACCGGACGGCGATAGAGAACGCCCCGGCGGCCGACGGATCGGTCTTTGTCGTCTCCGCCCGAAAGCGTGACGTCATTTTGCCGGGACTGACGATACGGCCGCGTCAAGGGCCGTCGCCGCTCGACAGCGACCGACCGTATATCGGCGGCCTCCACCTGTCGTCGCTGGCGCGGGCCTACCTCGACAATATCGCTCCATCCAGACGCCGCACCGGTGAGGTTAGTCGCACCCTGTCGCGGGCCGAGTTGGAAAACCGGCTCGACGACATCGTGCGCCGGACTGGCAAGGCAGCCTTGAACAGCCTGCGCGACGAGGCTCGCCGCATCGCGCCGGCCTTGAACCGTGACGCGGAGATGATCGAACTGGATCGCCTGATCGGAGCCCTGCTCGGCACCCGTGATGCGCCGCTTGAGACCGATCGTGCAAAGGCGCGTGGAGCCGGCGCGCCCTTTGACCCGGACCGGGTCAAACTCTTCGAGGCGCTCTATTCCGAACTGCGGGCTACCGCACCGGTCATGCGCCAGGCACGGGAGCGCTCGGGTGATGGAAGAGCGACTCTGGCCTTCTTCGAGGCCTATTTCTCCAACTTCATCGAAGGCACCGAGTTCGCCGTCAGCGAAGCGGCCGATATCGTGTTCAACAATGTCATCCCCTCCGAACGGCCGGCCGACGCCCACGATGTTCTCGGCACCTGGCGCATCGTCTCCGATCCCGTCGAGATGACGCGCTGTCCCCGCACCCCCGAGGACCTGACGGCCCTGCTGAAATCGCGGCACGCCACCCTGATGAGCGCTCGTCCCGACAAGGGGCCGGGCCAGTTCAAGCGCGAAGCCAATCGCGCCGGGCAGACCTTCTTTGTCCTGCCCGATCAGGTCGAGGGCACATTGGCGCAAGGCTTCGACCTCTACCGTGGCCTGGAGACGCCCTTCGCCCGCGCCGTCTATATGATGTTCCTCATCTCCGAGGTGCATCCGTTCGCCGACGGCAACGGCCGCATCGCCCGCATCATGATGAACGCGGAACTGGTCGCCGAGACCGAAGAGCGACTGGTCATTCCCACGATCTTTCGCAGCAACTATTTGAGCGCCCTCAAGGCGCTGTCGAACGTCGGCAATCCGCGCCCTCTGGTCAGGACGCTCGACTTCGCCCAGCGCTGGGTCGCCGCCCTTCCCTGGACGACGCTTGCCGAAACAGAAAGCGCGCTTCGCGAAACCAACGCCTTCATGGATCCGGGTGTGGCTGACGACGCCGGGATCCGCCTGCAAATCTACGACGGACTGGCCTAGCCTTGGTCGCGATCTGGACGGCGTTCGTCGCTTCATCGGGGATTTGAGCGCAGAGGTTTCGTGCTGCACGCCGCGTTGAGCGATCGCCCCGGCGGTCGATCGGGCTGTCCACATCCTCACAATGCCGCTGGACGGCAGGCTCCGGTCGTCCTCGGCGTCATGCCCTCGACTGACGGCGGTGACGCGACGAGCGCCCTGGCCCTGGGCCAGTTTACCACCCGGAATTAAGACAGCCTCCTTCAGCAAAGAGCGCTGCCGGGCCCAGAACGCAAGTCTCCGCAAGTTGCCATCAAAGTTGAATCGACTAAGGGGTGCGAAGTCATCTCAAGTCATATTATGAGTCATGAAGAGTTGTTATGAAGTCGTAAGCAAGTCGCGCAAAATAATCGATACACAGAGTTGACAACCTGTGGATATATTTGCTTGCAATGTGATGCATCGCGCAGAGACGCGCTGAACACAGGAAGCAAGATATGCGAGGAAGACTTGGGCGCCGCCTGTTCGGCGCGATGATGATGTGCGGCCTGATGACGGCTGGGCCGGCGTTGGCCGGAGGGTCGGGAATGCCCTGGGAAGGGCCGCTCCAGCAGGTGGTCCAGTCCATCACGGGACCCGTGGTTCAGGCCGCTGCGGTCGTTGCGGTCGTCATCTTCGGGGCCGGGATCGCGATGAGCGAGAACGGATCCTCGATGCGACGCGGCCTGGGCATCATGTTCGGCCTCTGCATCGCCTTCGCCGCCTCGACCTTTTTCCTCGACTTCTTCGGCTTCGCCGGCGGGGCGGAGATCGGATGATGGCCGGCTCCCTTCAGGACGGCCGTCCGGAGGGCTGGGACCTTCCGGTCGCCCAGGCCCTGACCGAGCCTGTTCTCATGGCCGGCATGCCCCGGGACTACGCCATCGCCATGGGGACCATCGCGGTGGTGCTCGGCCTGGCCTTGCGGATCTGGTGGCTCGGCCTCCTGTGGTGGGCCGCGGCCCATGCGATCGGCCTGTGGGCGGCCAGAGCGGACCGTCGGTTCTTCGATGTGCTGCGGCGCCACCTCGCCCTGCCTGGCCACCTGGACGCGTGAGGTATCCATGCGTTTTCTCGAAGAACATCGCAGACGGCCGGCAGCCCTGGCCGACCATCTGCCCTGGGCCGCTCTCGTCGCGCCGGGCGTGGTCCTCAACAAGGATGGCTCCTTCACCACGGGCTTCCGGTTCCGGGGACCGGACCTGGAATCCTCGACCGAGGATGAACTGATGGCGGTGCGGGCGCGCCTCAACAACGCGCTCAAGCGGCTCGGGACGGGCTGGTGCCTGCATATGGAGGCGCGTCGGCGCGAGGCCACCCCCTATCCGGAAAGCGCGTTCGACATCGACGTCGCTTGGCTTCTCGATGAGGAGCGCCGGAGCCGGTTCGAGGCGGGCGACCCCGCTTTCGAGACCGATTTTCGCCTGGCCCTGACCTGGCTCCCGCCGGCCGACGACACGCGGCGCATGGAGCGCTGGCTGTTCGATGGCCTGGCCAAGGGCGGCGCGGATTGGCGCCAGGCCCTGGCGCTCTTCACCCGGGAGGCAGCGACCACGCTCGACCTGCTGTCCGACGCGCTTCCCGAGATCGAACCGCTCGACGACACGAATCTGCTGACCTGGTTTCACGATTGTGTCTCGCCGAGGAACTTCCTGGTCGCCGTCCCGGAGTCTCCGATGTATCTGGACGCATGGCTGGCGGACGCCGACCTCTCGGGCGGGATCGCCCCGCGTCTCGGAGATCGCTGGCTCAAGGTCGTCTCCGTGCGCGGTTTGCCTTCGGTGACCCGGCCCGGCTTGCTCGATGCGCTCGGCGCCCTTCCGTTTCCCTATCGCTGGACGGCCCGCTGGATCGGTCTCGACAAACCCGAAGCTGAGCGCGAGATCGTCAAGCTGAGGAAGCGCTGGTTCGCCAAGCGCAAGGGCGTGGGCGTTCTCCTGCGCGAGGCCATCACCAAGGAGGAGGTGCCGCTCCTCGACACCGATGCGGCCTCCAAGACCGAGGAGTGCGACGGGGCGCTGGCAACCCTCGGCGCGGAGGCCTGCGCCTTCGGCTATCTGACCCTCACCGTCACCGTGCTCGATGCGACGGAAGAGGGCGCTGCTGCCAAGGCGCGAGCCGTCGAGGCGGTCCTGAACGCTCAGGGCCTTGTGGCCCGGATCGAGGACCTCAATGCGGTGGAGGCCTGGCTCGGCTCCCTGCCGGGCGAGCCCTATGCCGACGTTCGCCGACCGCTCGTCTCGACCCTGAATCTGGCCGATCTGCTGCCGGTGTCCGCCGTCTGGGCTGGTCCGTCCATGGACCTGAACCTTAACGGCCCGCCCTTGGCGACGGCCCGCACGACAGGGTCCACCCCGTTCCGTCTGGTGCTCCATGTCGGCGATGTCGGCCATGCCATGGTCGTGGGACCGACCGGCTCGGGCAAGAGCGCCCTTCTTTCCTTCCTGTCCCTGCAGTGGTTCCGCTACCCGGAGGCCCGCGTGGTGTTCTTCGACAAGGGCCGATCGGCGCGGGCCGCGACGCTCGCCGCCGGCGGCTGCTGGCGCGCGTTGGAACCGGGCGCGCGGTTCTCGCTGCAGCCTCTGGCGGGCATCGACCAGGAGATCGAACGGGCCTGGGCGTCGGAATGGATCGCAGAGACCGTCCGGCTCGCGGGCCTGGAGCCTGTGCCAAGGATCCGCGAAGAAATTTGGGCGGCGCTCGCAGCCTTGGCCGACGCCCCCGTGGCGCAGCGCACTCTGACAGTCTTCAGCGCCCTGGTGCAGGACAAGGCCGTCGCCGCGGCTCTTGAGCCTCTGACCCTCAAGGGTCCGCACGGCGCCCTGCTGGACGGCGAGGGCGAGGCAATGGTTCCGAGTCGGTTCGACACCTTCGAACTCGAAAGCCTGATGGCCACGCCCTCGGCCGTGGCCCCGGTGCTGTCGGCGCTTTTTCATCATCTGGAGCGCAGCTTCGACGGTCGGCCCACACTGCTCGTCCTCGACGAGGCCTGGCTGTTTCTTGGCGAGACCGCCTTTGCGGCTAAGATCCGGGAATGGCTCAAGACGCTCCGAAAGAAGCGGGTCGCCGTCGTGTTCGCGACCCAGAGCCTGGATGACGTCGCCGCCTCGCCGATCGCGACCAGTCTGATCGAGAGCTGCCCGACCCAGGTGTTCCTTCCGAACCCCCGCGCGTTGGAGCCGTCTTCGGCGCGCCTCTACCAGGGGTTCGGCCTGAACCGACGCCAGCTGGAACTGATCGCCTTCGCCACGCCCAAGCGGGCCTACTATTGGCGCCAGCCCCGCGGCCGACGCCTGTTCGACCTGCGCCTGACCGGCGTGGCTCTCGCCCTGTGCGGCGCCAGCGCGCCGGAAGACCAGACCCTCATCGACGACATTCTCGCCACCTCCGGAGAGGCCGGATTCGCGCGGGAATTCCTAACAGCCAAGGGAGTGCACCATGTTGACGCCGTTTTCGACGCCTTCGCCCGACCGCTCGCGGCCGAATAGGCCGGTCCAGATCCTGGTCGCCGGCCTCGTCGCCGTCAGCCTGCTGGCGACTGCGACTCCCGTCCCCGCGCAACAGGTCGTCTTCGATCCACGCAACCATATTGAAAACGCGCTTCAGGCCGCGCGACAGTTGGAGAGCCTGGCCAATGAGGCCAGAAGCCTCGCGGCCTCGCCCTATAGCCATCTGACCGGCAACAGCCAGTCGTTGCGCGACATGGCGGAACTGGCCCGCACCGCGCGAGGAATCGCTAGCTCGGTCAGCGGCCTGGAGCAGCAGTTCCAGAGCCTGTATCCCGAAGATCTGTCCGGTTCTGACATGCTGCGGCTCCTGGAGCAGGGTCAGGCCCGGACTGCCAACGCCCGGCGCACGGCCGAAGACGTCGCACGCACCGCCGCCGAGCTCGAACGTCTCGGACAGGGACGCAATCAGCGACTGAGCGGAGCCTTGTCGGCCAGCGAGGCCGCTGCAGGCCAGACCGCCGCGATCCAGTCCTCCAATCAGATGCTGGCCGTTCTGGCCGAAGATCTCGCGGCGCTGCGAACCATCATGCTGGCCCAGTCCCGCCTTCTGGCCGAGGCGACGGCGCGCGACGCCGCGACCCAGGCCTCGGGGGACGAGGCCCGTCGCCGCCGCTGGGCGGGCTCGGCCGGCACGCCCGCCGCACCGACCTTCGATCCCCTGTCGCACGCGCGGGACTGAGGAGCGGCAGCATGTCGGTCGGAGTGGAAACCCCCAATGAGCTGATGGTGGTGTTCTCGAACACCGTCTCGGCCGGGTTCGACGCCCTGCAGGGCGCGGTCAACGGCGTCTTCGGGCTCCTGATCGTCCTGGTCGTCGCCCTGACCGGGATCCAGTGGGCGATGTCTTCCAATCGCGAAGTCCTGGCCTCCGGCTTTGGAAAGGTGCTGCTGATCGGCGCCTTCGCCTGGTTGATCAACGACTGGCAACAGCTGTCCGAGACCATCTACGCCGGCTTCATCGAACTGGGTCTGACGGCCGGCGGCGGATCGCTCAGCCGCGCCGACTTCCTCAATCCTGGCGCCATCCTGGCCCAGGGCTGGGAGATCGTGAAAGCGCTCGGCGAAACCCCGGCGCCTGTCGACAACCCGCTCGACGTGGTCGGCAACATCGCGGACGCCCTGATCCTGGGCCTGGCCATGATCGGCATCATGCTGGCCTTCGCCGTGCTCGCCCTGCAGATCATCGTGGCGCTGCTGGAGTTCAAGATCGTCACCCTGGGCGGCTTCATCCTCCTGCCCTTCGGCATCTGGAACAAGTCCGCCTTCCTAGCCGAGCGGCCCTTGGGATACGTCGTGTCGTCGGGCCTCAAGGTGCTGGCCCTGGCCATCGTCATCTCCGGGGCCCGGACGGTTTTCGACCAGCTCCAGCCCTCGGCCAATCCCGACATCTACGAGGCGTTGAGCATCCTCGTCGCCTCGATCCTTCTGGCCATGCTGGCCATGTTCATCCCCAATCTGGCCTCGGCCCTGGTGACGGGCGGGCCGGCCCTCGGCGCCGGCGCCGCCATCACGGCCGGCATCGCCGTCGGCGGCAGCGCCGCGCTGGCCGGTGCTGGAGTCGCGGGAGCCGGCACGGCGGCTGGGGGCAGCGCGGCGAGGATGTCTGGCCCGGCCCGGGCGGCGGCCGGCGCGGGTGGCGGCCGGTCTCCGACCCCGCCGATGTCGCCTCCGCCCTCCACGCCGCCCGGACCCGCCAACGACAATCCGTCGCCCTCCGGTCCGCGTCGGCCGTCGGGCGGGGCGAGGTCGGGCGCGCCGTCGTCCCCCTCGGGGGGGATGTCCGAGCCGGCAGTGGCGTGGCGGCCTCGCCAAACGTCGGGATCGGCCTCGGGTGAAGCGTCGGGATCCGGTGGCGCGGCCAACGACGGCGCGGGCGACGGGGCGCGCCCCGGTCGAGCGGCTGAAAAGATCGCGGCGGAGGCCCGGTCCGCCCGGTCCGATTTCCATCGAGCCGCTGCGCAGTCGACCGCGTCCGGCGGGGCGAGAGCGCCCGCGCGCGCGCGGGCCCTGCAAGCCTTCTTCGTCGCCAACGCCGGGCGCGGGCTCATGCCTGCCGGTGAGACCAGCGGCGTCCTGTCTCCCAACCTGAGAACCGAGGAGTCCTGACCATGCACCCCTTCTTTCGTCCCAAACGCGCCCTGGCCTCGGCACCCGAGATGACCCCATACCAGCGCGCGGGCCAGATCTGGGACGACCGTATGGGCCTGTCTCTGGCGCATGCCCGGAACTGGCGACGCATCGCCGTGGCCAATCTCGTCCTCGCCGGCTTCCTCGGCGCAGGCTGGTGGGTCCAGGCCGACCGGGCCGTCGTCAAGCCCTTCGTGGTCGAGGTCTCCGACTGGGGCGAGACCCAGCGGATCACCGCAATCGGCGGGCGCTACGAACCGAGCGAAGCCCAGATCGGCCATGCCCTCGCCGGCTGGGTGCGCGATGTTCGCTCAAAGTCCATCGACCCGATCGTCATCCGCCAGAACTGGCTTCGTGCCTACGACCTGATGACCCCCAAGGCGGCGAGCTTCCTCAATGCCTGGGCCCAGACTCACGACCCTTTCGCCGAGGTCGGGCGCGAAGCCGTCAACGTCGAGGTGCTCAACGTCGTGCGGCGCACCGAGCGAACCTACGACCTGCAATGGCGCGAGACCCGTTTCGTCAACGGCCAGCAGGCCGGCGTCGAGCGCTGGCGCGCCCTGATCACCACAACGACCCAGCCGCCCCGCACCGAGGCCGAGCTGATGAAAAACCCCCTTGGATTGAAAATCGAGGATGTATCATGGACCCCCGACGCTTCCTGATCCTGGCCGGCCTGGGCCTCAGCCTGTCCGGCTGCGCCGTGCTCAGTCGAACGGCCACGCCGCCGACGGCGGCGCCACGACCTCTCGTCGCGGCCGAGGCTGCAGCCATCATCGGGGATCAGCCTTTGCCCCAGGTGACAGTGCCGGTCGTGGAGCCGGCCTCCGATCCGACACCGTTGGCTACCGATACCGTCGGCGTTGCGTACGAGGCGCAGCCGGAGCCCGCGGCGACTGCGACGGCGTTGACCGGCCGACGCGCGATCGTCGCCGCCAACCTGGACGCCCGGGCCCCTTCCCGTTCGGATGCCTTCGTCGGTGGGGTCCAGGTGTTCGCCTGGTCTCCGGGTCGGGTGTTCGAGGTCTGGACGGCGCCTCTGCGGGTCACCACCTTGACCCTGGGGGCCGGCGAGACCCTGGTCTCCAAGGCGGCCGGCGACACCGTCCGCTGGCAGATCGGCGAGACCAGCTCAGGCGACGGCGCTGGTCAGCGAACCCACGTCCTCCTCAAGCCGCTGCAACGAGGGTTGGAGACCAACCTGGTCCTGACCACCAACCGACGGGTCTATTTCATCGACCTGAGGAGCGGTGATGCCTCGGGGTTCAATGCCGCGATCGCCTGGGATGCGGGGGCAATGGATCCCCCGGCCATGGAGCCGATCGCCGAGGCCGCAGAGATGCGCGTGTCGGACCCTGTGGCGATGCCGGAGGGGCCGATCGACGCGCGCTACCGGATCGAGCCCCAGGGTCGCCGGGCGCGCTGGACACCGGCCTCGGTCTTCAATGACGGGCAGCGCACCTTCATCGCCTTCGATCCCGATCTGCAGATCGACGAGGCCCCGGCCCTCTTTGTGATCGCCGCTGACGGCGAGACCCAGATGGTCAACTACCGCCAGGCCGGGGGTCTGTTCATCGTCGATCGGGTCTTCGACCGCGCCGAGCTACGGCTCGGCGATCGTCGCCCCCAGATCGTCCGCATCCGCCGCCTCCAGGGAGCCGCCCGATGACCGCGTTCAAGGATAGTCCCCACGATCCCGACGACGTTTCTCCATCGACGGAGCCTGACTCTGGACCGGAGGTCGGCCCCGACCTGGCCGGCGCGGCCAAGGTGCCGCCCCCGGGCCTGTCGATGCGGGCGCCGCGTCCGCCGGTGACCCGGCTGCGCAAGTCTGTCGTCCAGACCCTCGTCATCGGCGGCGTGATCCTCGTCTCCGGCTCCCTGGCCTGGGCCTTTGTCGTCCAGCCGGAACTGCGTGACAGCGCCAGGCTCCGCGCCGTCGAGGGCCGGGAGGACCAGGCGCGGGGCTCCGTTCGGCCCTCCGAAGCGGTCACCGATCAGCCTGCGACCTATGACCGGCTGCCCGAGCCCCGCAATGGGGGCGAGCCCGAGACGGCTGTGCCCGATGCTCTGACGCCGCCGCCCGCGCCGGTCCGGTACGGGGCCGGGTATGCGCCATCGCGGACGACCCGGGCGACCGGGCCAAGTCCGGGCGAACAGGCGGCGCGATCGGGGCTGTTCTTCGAGGGACAGTCATCCGGGAGCGGTCAAGACGCGCGTGCCGTGGCGCGTCCAGTCAACACCGACGCTCGTCCGGACGCTTCGGATGTCGGCGCCACCTACAACGGCCACACGCTGACGGCGCCCCTGTCACCCTATGAGCTGAAGGCCGGTGCGATCATCCCCGCAGTCCTTTTGACTGGAGTGGACACCTCCCGCGCCGGTCCGGTCGTGGCGACGGTCTCGCAGAATGTCTATGACACGGTCAGCGGACGCCATCTCGTCCTGCCGCAGGGGACCCGCCTCATCGGCCGCCATGAGGGCGAAAGCGCCTACGGCGACCGGCGCGCCTTCCTGACCTGGGACCGGCTGATCCTCCCTAATGGCAAGAGCCTGGTCCTGACCGGTGAGCCCGGCGTGGATGCACAAGGCGCGGTCGGGCTGCGCGGCGAGGTCGATCGGCGGCTGTTCCCGCTGCTGGTCGGGACCCTGTTCGCCGGCGCCATCACCACACTGGGCCAGATTGCCCGGGATGGAGACGGCGACGGATCGGGCGGTCTGCTGGGTGACGCCGGGGACGCCGCCGCCATCGAGGGCTCCCAGGTCGGGGGCCGGCTGGTGGACCGCGAGCTGGAGGTCCGGCCGTCGATCCGTCTGCGCGCCGGGGCCCCAGTCCGCGTGATGATCACCCGCGACCTGATCCTGGAGCCGTACCGCCCATGACCTCGCCCTTGGACAATGGAAACCGCTGGGCCGTGCTGGGGGTCACCCTCTTCTTCCTCACCCTGGGCGCCCTGATCGTCGACCGGACGCCGGCCCTGGCCCTGGTCAACGAGAGCCCCAGCGTGCCGCGCGGCCTGTATCTGCGACGGCCCGGCGCGCCGCCGGAGAGGGGGGCGATGGTCGCTCTGCCCCAGCCCCCGCTCGCCCGCCGCTATCTGGGCACGCTCGGGATGCCTGAGGATGTCCTGCTGATCAAAAGGGTGGTGGCCGTCGGCGGCGACCCTGTTTGCCGGCAAGGGCAGGCGATCCGCACGCCGGGCCGGGTGGTCCCGGTTCTCGACCGTGATGGACGCGGCGCGGCTCTGCCCGCTTGGACCGGATGCCGTCGGCTGGCGCCCGACGAGCTCTTCCTGCTCGGCGACACGCCGGGAAGTTTCGACAGTCGCTATTTTGGCCCCGTCCGGACCCGGGATCTGGAGGGGGTGTTTCGGGAGACTCTGACATGGTGAGACCCTTTTTGGCCGCTCTGGCCCTGGCGCTTGCGACCTGCGACGCCTCCGCTCAATCGGTCGATTGGCGCATTGCCGGCGGCGATCTGTTTGGACGTCCCGCCTCGCAGCCGGTGTCGGACCTGGCCGGCGTCGAAGACGCCACGCCCCGACTGCCGCCCCTGTCCCAGCCGTTCATGGACGCCATCGCCGCAGCGGCTGAGCGCCACGGGTTGGATCCGAAGATGCTCCACGCCCTGGTGATTGTGGAATCCGCATACCGGGTCGATGCCGTGTCTCCGGTCGGGGCCGGCGGCCTGACGCAGTTGATGCCGGGAACGGCGGCAGATCTCGGCGTTCGGGACCGGTTTGATCCGATCGAGAACCTCAATGGCGGGGCAGACTATCTGGCCCGGCAGTTGCTCCGCTTCGGGGACGTTAAGCTTGCATTCGCGGCGTATAATTCGGGACCGGATCGTGTCGCCCGGCTCGGGCGCATTCCGAACATAGCGGAGACGCAGGCCTACGTCGCCGCCGCGATTGACTGCTACCTCGCGCTCTCGGCCGGGAGGGGCGCCCGCAATTCCCGGGAGTGCCAGGCGCGGGAGCCCGGTCGATGATCCCCGCGACAGAACCGGTGGCGGCTGTGGCTGGCGACGCCGACGAAGATCTGCTGACCCGCAAGGAAGCGTCCGCCTTCCTGATCCAGTTTGGCATCCGCATGAAGCCCGAGACCCTTGCGCGACTGTGGTCCACCGGCGGCAATGGCCCCCCTTGTCTCCACGTTCGGCACAGGCCCTACTATCCGCGTGGCGTGCTTCGCGCCTGGGCTATGAATCAGGTCAGCGACCTTCGCGCGTCTGCGCCGCCCGCGGCTAGGGGTCGGCGTCATGGGTGAGGCGGGATTGGATGGCTTCAGAACCGAGTGGTCGCCCACCGTGGCGGACCTGTTGATCGACCCGGCGGTCAGCTTCGCCCTGAAGGATATTCTTCGCACCTGGGAAATCCGCGATCCGGTCGATGCGGCGCGAGACGCCCGGTTGTTGGCTGAGGTGCTGGAGCGCCGGGCGGACGAGGCGGTGTCATGGATACGGTAAAGGAGCCGTCGCCGTTCGACGATCTGGAGGACCGGATCCTGCCCTGGTCGCAGGTGAAGGTGATCTGCGGTCTGAGCCGGACGACGGTCTGGCGTATGCAGAAGACTGGAGATTTCCCGGCCTGTGTTCAAGTCTCGCAGAACAGGGTCGGATGGTGGCAGAGCGAACTGCTGGCCTGGCGACGGGCGAGGACGCCGCGGCGTCTGCCGGAGCCCCGGGTGATGGTGGCGGCGGCGAAGCCGGTCGAATCGCCGACGGTCGGGCGAAAAATGGCAGAGCCGCAGCGAGCCTTGCGGCCAGAGAGACCTCGCCAGAAACGGAAATCCGGTGTTCCGGAGAACCAGACAGCGTTCGACTTCGGAGGCTAGGCGTTCGAACCTGGAGATCGAACTCGCTTGAAACGCACGCGGTCGGCGCCGGCGATCAGGAAGGCGTCGAAGCCGGCGTCGCCCCAGGCCTTGCGTTGAACATGGGTCGTCGCCGGGTCGGTCGTGTTAGCCCACCACTGCGGCAGGCCTGCACTCTTGGGCAGCATATAGCCGATCTTGCGCTCCATCTCGACGAAGGAGAGCTCGAGTTCATCGGTCTTCTGTTTGCGGAGATAGTCTCGAAGCGGATCGTATTTGGCCATAGACCTACAAAGCCGGACAGCGACGTCATTGCCAAGGGACAGGCGCGAATGAAAACCTACGCGGAGGCCCTGGAGCCCGACTCCCGATATCGGATCGTGATGACGGACGACCCGATCGACGGCCTGCGCCCGTCGAGCTTCCGCGACCACTACGACATGGTTGCGGATCTGGAGTTGCCTGCGGGTGTGCCTGAGGTCGTGGTCCGGATTTACGCGCGCGCCCTGAACGCCTTGATCTACGGCTGGCTCGACTATGAACTGATGGTGGTCGCCGCCGGTCAGGCCTTGGCCAGTCTCGAGTTCGCCCTGAAGACCCGACTGGGCGCTGACGCCAATAAGATGCCCGGCCTCGCAAGGCGCCTGGGCTATGCGGTTGAACGGAACATTCTGTCGGCCCCGCAGACAAGTCAGTGGGGCGACGATCATGCGTTGCTGGTCCACATTCGCAACGAGATCGCCCACGGGAGCGAGCACATCTATCCGCCGAACCTCGCGGCAATCATATTCGATCGCTGTCGGGCTCTGATTTGCGAACTCAACGCCCTTCCGGCGCCGAGCCTTCGACAACGATGACAGCGTCGCCCTTCCGCGCCTGGCGAGACTGATATGAACAAGTTCGAGCTTTGAGAACCATCTGCAAAATCGCGCTCTCGCGGCCAGAAGAAAGCGGGCCGGTCGCCGTCCCCTGGGCCGACCAGTCTCGGCTCCTCTCGCCGGAGGCGCAGTATTTCGCTCCGTGGAGCGATGTCGCCTATGCCTCGGCATCAGAATTCGCTGCAGATGACGCGATTCAGGATCCCGTCCGCCTCACGCGCTGGAAGCGGGTCTAGCTAGAAGCTGGGTGCCCGGCTTCTCTGACGATCAACTCAGGCAACGGCTCGACTGGCTGCTCCTGGAGGGGCGTCGGCTCAGGGCGTGAAGGCCTCGAACGCGATTTGGACCTTCTTCCAATCGAAGCCCGAGCCTGACGTTGGCGGATTGCAAACGCGGGTCGGTGACTAGGAGGCGCGCCGCCGCGACATCGATAATAACATTAGATTGAATGGTAACATTGTCAGTGTTATCGTCCAATCCAATGTTACCGAACGCGACATCTTTTGGGAGTCTGGGTCGTCTGTTCGACGATGCGGCGGCCTACGTCGCCCAGCTGTTCGACATCCGATTGACGTTCGAGACCGCCGACGTCGGTCTCTTGCCGTTCTTCCTGACGGATCGCTATCGTCTCGCTGAAACGAGCCTGTTCGGGCGAAAGCTGCTCATTCTCGCCACGCCCGGCCAGGACGTGGAAACGCCGGCGACGATCGCCAAACACATCGAGACCGCCCGCTCGACATCGGACGCGTTCGTGGTTGTCTTCCTGACCGACGCCCTGAGCTCGGCCAATCGCCAGCGTCTTATCCAGCAGGGTGTCAACTTCATCGTCCCCGGTAATCAGCTGTTCCTGCCCGAGCTCGGCGCCGATCTACGCGAGTATTTCCGGTCAGAGGTCCGACCGGCCGTGGAACAGTTGACGCCGGCCGCCCAGGTCGTGGTCCTGGCTTCGTTGCTTCGCGAGGACCTCGACGGTCAGACGCCCAAATCACTCGCCGAGCGGTTTCAGTATTCCGCCATGAGCACCGGGCGGGTGGTTGATGAACTGCAGCGGCACGGCATTCTCAGCATCGATGTTCGCGGCCGGGAGCGTCGCATCGCTTTCAAGCAGGAAGGCGAAGACCTCTGGCGGGCTGTCCGTGATTTGCTCCAGTCGCCGGTCCGCGCCCGCCGCCGGGTCAGGCCGTTTCCCGAGGTCCGGGCGCTGCCGCTGGCCGGGGAATCCGCTTTGGCGGATTACACCCTCCTCGGTCCTCCCGTTCATGAAACCCGGGCGGTCTCGGCCCGTCAGTGGAAGGGGCTGGTCTACCAACACGACCTTCGACCGGCCGACGATCATGACCCGGAGGCCATCCGCATCGAAACGTGGTCGTACGATCCCCGTCTGCTCTGCCATCACGGCCCGGTCGTGGATCGCCTCTCCCTGTATCTGAGCCTGGAGGATCGTCATGACGAACGCCTCGATCAGGCTGTCGACACTCTCATGGAGCCCTTTGGATGGTCGTAGGCATTGATGTGTTCAAGGCGGCCTTCGCGGGCTTCGAGGACCAGTACACCCTGATCGGCGGGGCGGCGGCAGAGATTCACATGACCGGGGCCGGATTGCCGTTCCGGGCTACGAAGGATCTCGACCTGGTCCTCTGTCTCGAAGCTCTAAAGCCGGAGTTCGTCCAAGCCTTCTGGGCTTTCATCGATGCCGGCGGCTATCAGACCCGTGAACGCAGCGACGGCGAGAGGGATTTCTTCCGGTTCACCCATCCCTCCGACAAGACCTATCCGGCGATGATCGAGCTGTTCTCGCGCCTGCCCGATGTCATCACCGTGCCGGAGGGCGCGCGCCTCACGCCCATACCGGTGGAGGGAACGGTCGAGAGCCTGTCGGCCATGTTGCTCGACGATGCCTATTACGCCTTGCTCAAGGACGGAACGACGGAGGTGGATGGCGTCCCTGTCATCGACGTCCAGACTCTCATTCCGTTCAAGGCGTTCGCCTACAACAACCTGGCGCGCGACCGGGCCGACGGCCAGCAGGTCGATAGCCGCAATGTCACCAAGCATCGCAACGATGTGTTCAAGCTGCTCCAGCTGTTGGGGCCCGCGGCGACCATGGCACTGCCGGAGGGCATCGCCGCCGATCTGCGGACCTTTGTCGATGCGGTCGAGGCGGACAAAACCTTCGATCCCAAGGCGTTGAAACTCATGCCGGCCGACACGGGGCAACTCGTCGCGCGGCTCAAGGCCGTCTACAACCTCTAGCGAGATCGCGGTGGCGGCGCGGGCGGGGATCAACAGACAGCGCGGTGGAACGAAACAGGAAGACTCTCTGAAATCGCGCTATGGTTCCTGGGTGATTCCATCATCCGTGACCTCGCCAGCGTCTCAACCGCCAGCAGGACCAGGCCGTCGCCTCGTCTTCATCAGCCATGCCAACCCGGAGGAGAACGACTTCGTAAAATGGCTCGGTGTTCAACTCGCCAGCGCCGGCTATGAAGTCTGGTCGGATGTCACCAAGCTGATCGGCGGAGAGCTGTTCTGGGATGACATCGAAGACGCCATTCGCCATCACACGGCGAAATTCATCCTCGTCGTTTCCGCCGCAGCCCTGAACAAGGAGGGTGTGAAAGACGAAATCCACCTCGCCGTCACCGTGGAGCGCGGCGACAAGATCGCCAATTTCCTGTTGCCGGTCCGGGTCGACGATGTGCCCTTTTCGGACTTCAAAGCCAATATAGCCCGCAAGAACGTCATCGACTTCAAAACCGGGTGGGCGCCCGCCCTGGCAAGGGTCTTTCAGGTTCTGGAGCGGGACGGTGTCCCGAAGGGCTCGGTCGCCCCGGCGGATGTCGCAGCCTGGTGCCTCCGACAGTCCGACGCCGATCAGATGCCCCGGATTGAGCCCGAGCAGCTCTATTCGAACTGGCTCCCAATCGTCTCCCTGCCTCCTGAAGTGTCCCTCTTCTCGCTCGGCGTCGCCGAAACGGCGGTCCCGAGCGTCATGGCCGGGACCCGTCTGCCCTGGTTCAAATACTTCAGGCTGGTGGGGACATTCGGCACGGAGGTGGATCTGAAGCTGGCGCTGCCAGAACAGGTCATCGAGCGTCGCTACACCTTGCCTCTGGAAGACCTGTTGGCCGGGATGCCGGCGGCGATGCCCGGCGTCAAACGCGCGGACGCCCGGCGCATGGTCGTCAATCTCCTGCGGCAATCCTGGAACAACGCTATGGCGGCCAAGGGCTTGTCCGCATTCGAGATGGCCGACAACTCGGTCGCATGGTTCTTCACCAAGGACCTGATCGAGAAGGACACTGCGTATTTTGTCGATCACACCGGCAAACGCAGGCGCAAGGCTATGGTGGGCCGGAGCGAGAAACGGGGTGTCTATTGGCACCTCGGCTTCATCGCCAAGCCCGTCATGACGGGCACGCCCCATTTCGTCATGAAGGCGGCCATCATCTTCTCGCACGACGGCAAGACGCCGCTCGACAGCGTGGAGAAGATGCACAAGCTCCGGCGCGGCTTCTGCCGGAACTGGTGGAACGGGCAGTGGCGCGACCTGATGCTGGCCTACGTCGCGTGGATCGGTGACGAGGACGGCCGTCTGAAGCTGCCGATGGGGGATTTCGCGGAGGTCGTCGTGGATGCGCGGCCGGTGATGTTTGAATCGCCCGTCTCCTGCGCCGACCCTGCCGTGAAATCCCGGGCCGTGGTCCTGGACGATGAGGACGAAACGCCTCCCGAAGCGCCGGTGGAACCGGACGAGGCGCTCGAGATCGCGGACCTGGCGGAGCCCGCAGATGACTGATCTGATCCTGGGCCTGCAGATCCTGACGGAGCCGCTACTCCAGTTCGGACACGGCCAGATGCTGCCCGACCCAAAGGATGGTCTGTTCCTTTTCGGCCCCATGATCGACCAGGCCACACCCGCTGAAATGAGGGTCGGCGTCATCGGCACGGACGAAGGGATCGCACGCTACAAGACGTGGGTGTCCCAGATCACGGGATATATCCCGGCCGCCAAGGCGGAGCAGCACCACCTGGCCTATCCGGGCTTCGAGGCAGCCTTCAAGACCAAATGGCCCGCCAACCCCGTCGCGACCATCACGATTTCAGCGGCGGCCTTGTCGAGCACGGTCCGGATTCCGGACGGCCACGAGCGCGTGTACAAGACCGTCGATCTCTTCGACCAGGCCATCCGTAAATTCCTCCGTGAGGAGGATAGTGTTCCGGCGGTCTGGTTTGTCGTTATTCCGGACGACGTACACCGGTTCTGTCGGCCCAAGTCGATCGTCCCCTTGCCCGAACGGACCAGGACCAGCCAGCGGTTCTCCGCCCGAACGGCGCGGAACTTCGTACAGGCGCCGTCGATGTTCGCGGAGGACAACGCCGCCGCCGAACCCTACCGGTACGACGTCGATTTCCATAACCAGCTCAAGGCTCGGCTGCTCGATCAGAAGGTGGTTCTTCAGATCGTCCGGGAATCAACGATCGATCCGGAGGGCGTCAATGCGCTGGGCGGAAAGCCGCGACTGCTCCAGGATCCCGCCAACATCGCCTGGAATCTGTCGACGACCGCCTTCTTCAAGGCCGGGGGGCGTCCCTGGGCGTTGGCGGGTGTCAGAGAGGACGTCTGCTACATCGGTCTCGTCTTCAAGAAGACCGATACCGCCGGATCGCCAGGCAACGCCTGCTGCGGCGCCCAGATGTTTCTCGGATCCGGAGACGGCGTCGTATTCAAGGGCGCTGTGGGTCCCTGGTATTCGCTGACGACGTCCGAGTTCCACCTCGATGAGGCAAAGGCCAAGGAGATCGCCGGCCTGGTGGTCGAGGCCTACATCGCCAAGCACGGTCGGCCGCCCAAGGAACTTTTCATCCACGCCAAGCAGCATTTCAACGAGGCGGAATGGCGAGGCTTCTCCAGCGCCGTGGGACCTGACACACGGCTCGTCGGGGTGCGGATCCAGACGACGCGCGAGATCAAACTCTTCCGCCAGGGCCGTAGCCCTGTCCTGCGCGGAACGGCCCTGACCATCAGCCCGCGTAAGGGCTACCTGTGGACGGTCGGATTCGTGCCCGATCTCCAGACCTATCCGGGGCGCGAAGCGCCCAACCCGCTGTCCATCGAGGTGACCAAGGGTGACGCAGATCTGACCCAGGTCATGCAGGACGTCCTGGGTCTCACCAAGTTGAACTTCAATGCCTGCATCTACGGAGATGGCACGCCGGTGACCTTGAGGTTTGCAGACGACGTCGGCGAAATCCTGACCGCCGCGCCAATCGCCAACCTGCCGCCCTTGCCCTTCAAGCACTACATCTGAACGCCAAGGACAGGCGCGGCTCCGGCCTCACACCGAGTGCTTGAGCAAGGCCTTGACGAAACACCCACTTCGTGGAAGTTAAACTTCCAGAGAGTGAGAGTTTCGAATGGGCCGGCCGTCAAGATCGACACAGGATGTCCTGACCTCGCGCGAAGTCGCGCTGGCCGCAGACATCTCCCCTCGAAATTTCGCGCTGCTCCACGATCACGGGCTTGCTCCAAAGGCCCGCGACGGCGTTTCGGGTAAGGCGGGTCACCGGGTTTACGATGGCGCCGCACTCGCGCATGCCGCGCTGATTGGAGCGCTCCACCTCAGCGGTCTCGAGCTCCTGGTCGCCGGCCGGCTGGCCGCCGCGTTCGCGGACCAGTTCGACGCGAGCTACGGGAAACTGCCGTCGAACCTCGGGGCCTATATCCACGCGCCGCTCAATCCGCGATCCGGCTACAGGCCGTGGAACGATGAGCCGGGCGAAATGCCGATCGATATGGACCAGGACTACTGGCTCCATCAACGCCTCAGGAACCGGTCGGGCCTGTATCAGCCCGCGACGGCGCTGACCGGCGACTTCATCATCGACATCGCGGACCACAGTTTCGTCACCACGGAGAACAAGGGGCGCGAATCGATCAAGGTCTTCTCGCCCGTCTCGGGCGGACTGCCTGCGAGCCCCGACTTCCGCATCGTTGGTCGGGGCTCGACCGCGCGGGTGGTGGCTGTTCATGAGGAACTCAATAGTCTCGACGTCTTCAGCGATGCGCGGGCCGCCGACCAGTTACGCCGCCTTGAACGAGACTATCTTGACGGCCGCGACAATGCGGTGACGCGCCTGCGCATCAATCTCTCCCTGGCGATCCGCAACGCGTTCGATCGCCTCCAGGATCAGCGGGCTGGCGTCGCGGGGTGACCGCGTCAGACACCTGAATGCCTTTCGCTAACACCAACGGACCTTGCATCACGGCATTCGGCCGTCTGGGGGAGACCGGGAGCTTCTCTAAGAATCACCAGCTTGGCGCAGTTGCGTACGGGCGTCATGCAGGGCGTGACCCATGACCTGCCAGCGCGCCTTGGGGCCACGCAGGTGAATGCCGTCCTTGCCGAGGTCGAGCATGATCCCGATCGAGAGCAACATCTCCCTTCGCCCTGTTGTGGTTTCGAAGGTGAGCATCGTTTGTGCTCGAGCGCTGCTGGGGGTCGTGTCCTCGAACCGTTGGATACGAAAATCCGCCAGCTTAAGTCCGCGCGCGTCGCGACGGGCTTCGTAGGCGAGCTTTCCGGCGCTCTTGCCGACGAGGTTGATCGATCGGCTCCCCATCAGCATGAAGTTGCCGCTGCACCAGCCGACCAGGTAGTCGTGAAGCGCTTCCTCCGGCGAGCCGGGTTCCAGGCTATCGGGCAGGCCGGGGAGGTTTCGGGGCGCCCAGGCATCGAGCGCCCTTCTCTCCCCGTCTCGACGCGCCGCGCTGGTGACGGCCTCGTCGATGATATCGCCAAAAGACTGTGAGGCCTTCTGCTTCTGGACCGCGATCCGTTCAGGTTCTTCGGCCTTCTCCTGCGCCCAGTCGACCAGGGCCTGGAACAGGTGCCAGGCCTTGGCGCAGGCGATCCTGTTCCCGTAGCCGCTATCGCGACCATGCAGGATGCCGTGCCGGTAGGGGATCGAGATCGGATCCCCCGTCGTTCTGGTACGCGGCGCCCTGATGAGACCGATCAGGGCGGGCAGGCCGGTCGTGTGGCCGACGATGGAATCGAATGCGGTGAGATCGGCGTGCTCGGAAAAGACGCTGAAGCCGCCGACATCGTAGGCCAGTCCGTCCGAGGCCATGAGCACGAGAGGCGTGGCGGCGAGATAGCGGCCCTCAAGGAACAGCGCCTTGGCCTCTTCAAGCTGGGGCTTGCGCTCGTACACCTTGTGGAAGCGATGGGACCGCATGATCAGGAACCTCAGCGTGGGCTCGTCGAAGATGTCGGCCAACAACCGCTCCGCATCGTCCGCCTTGCCTGCGGTCTTCAGAGCGATCGCGGATTCCATCGCCTCGGTAGGCATGCTCCCGCAAGTGACCCAACCCAGGCCTGAGAAGGCGGTGTTGAAACGGTCGGGGAGGGTCAGGACGCCGGCCTTGTCGACGACGTCCGCCAGGGCCTTTGCGGCGTCGGCCAAAGGGCCGTCCGGCGGAACGATCCCAAGGCTCGCGATGAGACGCGCCGCCTCAGCCGCCTGCATCATCTCGGCCGCTGTCGGGTTGTCTGAGATCTTCTTGCCCATAACGGATCGTAGCAGCCGATTCGCTTCTACACCGTCGTTTCAGGAAGCCGAGCGGCCGTTAGCGGTCCTGAGACTTGGTCTCGGCGTCGGCGTTTCCGAGATCAGCGAGCCTTGTCCGAAACCCCGAAATGATGTCGCTCGCGTCGCTCGCCTTCACCAGCGCTGCAAAATACCGCGTCGTGCGCGCCATGGCGTCGATCGCGAAAAAGAGCGCCTTGGGAATCTCGGTTTCAAACGGCCCCAGTATCGGCCGCACGCCCTTGTCTCCCGTCTGTAGCTTCAGGGCGTCGAGACTATTGTGCGAGAGATGCCCGTAGAAGCCGCTTGCGAGACGATACTGAAGGTAGCCGGGGTCTCCGGGCAGGCTGGCCGCCAGCGCCTTCATGGAGATCGGCCGACGTTTGCCCAGCAGCGCGGCATGCGCGGCTTCTCGTTCCACCGATGCGGAATGCAGTTCCTCGTTTCCTGGGTAGGCCGCCCGGAGGAGCTGTTCCCGATCGACCGCGTGCTTGTGGTGATCGATATCCAGTTCCTCGAGCGCCTTCTCCGGATTGGTCGCCAGAAGACTGAGCCAGAACCCCGCTTCATGGATGGGGCGCACCGCTCCCACGGCCTCGATCGTCATGGCGCGCTCGGCAAGCATGATGCTCGCCGTGTAGGCGTTAAGTGCGCGACCGAAGATGCGGACTGCAGTCGGCGCCGCTGCATTTGCAGGCCCGCCTTCGCCGGCGTCCTGATGATCCTGGAATAGGCTGACAGCGTACCGGTTCAGCTCGCGCGAGAGCTTGAACCAGTCACGGTAGTTGTCGACGTAGATCTGCCTCCACGTCTCGATCTCTGGCGACAGCAGGCCCTCATCGGCCAGTGCCTCGCGAGGATCTGCATCTTTCCGCTCGATCATGATTGCAGCCTGTTCTTTCCAGCTTCGCGAACCGAACCCAAGGCCCCGGCGATCCGCACAGACAGCACGACCGCGATCCTGCGGCAGGCGCTTTTCGAGATGGCCGAGGACTGCCCAACGGCGCTGACACTATGGATCGGCGGCGGTAATCGCCGCGTGGCCCAGGTGAGCGGCCAGGAAGTCCGTGAACGGGCCGATGTCGCCAAAGGTGCTCGCGGCTTCCAGAGCGGCCATGTAGTCGGCCCTCGATTGTTTCGGAATGACCGTCCAGGGGTAGCCCCCAGCCGCCATCATCACATTCATCAGGAAGCGACCGGTCCGGCCATTACCGTCGAAATACGGGTGGATGTAGACATAGATGAAATGGCCCAGGACGATGCGCACTGCCGGGTCCGGCTCTTCCGTCAACAGGGTGAAGAATGCTGGCATGGCGTCACGCACCGCGTCAGCGTTCAGGGGGACGTGTCGAGAGCCCTTGAGATAGACGGGTCCGTTTCGATAACCGGCCAGATTCTCGGGCCGCAATAATCCCGCGACGATCTTCGGGGCGAACATTTCCCGGTACCAGCGTTGATGGTCCCTGTCCGCGACAGCCCCGGGATTGGCGCCGCCAACGACCTCGCGCACGCTTTCGCGGACCGCTTGGAACGCTTGCCAATACCCTCGGGCCGCCAGGGCATCCTCCATCCGGCGGTCGTCCGGATCGGCCTGCGGCGTCCACTGACCCGAGCGTACCCGTTCGATAAGTTCCGGGCTGACGGTGTAGCCCTCGATCGAAAGCGAGTGATAGGCGTCCGTCACATAGAGACCGTCGACCTCGGCGAGATACGCGTCGATGTCATTGACCTGCGAGGCCGGCTGCGGAAACCGTCCGATGACGGCTTCGCGCATCTGGGCCCACATCGTGCGAATACGATGCACATAGGGCGACCGGTCCCGTTGATAGGGGATGCGGGCGCGCTCCCGGAAAGGATCCGTCTCGCGGACCTCATAGCCGGCGGTTCGCATCGTCTCCAGAATGTCCTGCGCCTCGCGATCGCGGCCGATGTTGCGAAAGGCCCCGGCCAGGCGTCCGGCGACGACGCTGTGGCCTCCCGCCAGGAGTCGGGTCAGAAGTTCAGAGGCGTCGCCCAGAGTGGAAAGAACGGTGCGTGCTTCAAGGGGATTCTGCTCGAAGAAGACGGCTTGAGCGAGGATCAGGGCGGCCGCGGGTCGGTATATTCGGAGACCTTGCCATTCGACCATGTCGGCGGCGTCGGGGAGAACGGCCTTGGTCTCGAACAGGGACGTCCCGTGCAGGAAGGTGGTGGGTTGATTGTTCGCAGCAGGCGATCGCACCAGGAGTTGGGTCGGAGCCACGGTATCGCCGGCCTGGAGCCTGAGGGATTGCTCCGCGCTGAGGATCCAGTCCGAACCGAAGCGGCCCTCGAGATAGTCCCGGCAGAAACCCCAGAAGGCGGCGTACCAGCTCGTGGTGTCGCCCGGACGTTCGCCGGGATGGCTCGCGACGTACCAGCCCTTGATGACGGGTTGCAGGAACTGGTTCTTCAGCAGTACCTCCCGTGTCGATCGCGTCAGGTCTGCGGACGGAATAGCGACCTGACCGCGCTCCTGTAGCGTTCTCAGGGTTTCTAGGGCCGCGGCCAGCTTTTCGTTCGGCGTCATACAGGACTCTTTTCAGCCGCTTGGATCTCGTCCTGCGCTGTACGTGAGCGAGTTTATCGGGACGTACTTACGCTAGTTTATCGTGACGAACGTATCATAGTTTTTCGTGCCGTGCGTTATTTAGTATTTTGCGCCAATCGGATATCAATCTCGTATGGCGGTCGTTGTATGCATTACAAAAACCAACTCAACCTGCCGTCACATCCCAGGTACTTCGCATGACGACTCTGACAGGCCTCGAGACGAAGATGGCGCTCGAACTGTTCGAGTCCGGCGGGCACGTACTCGACTTCACCAACGCCACATACGCCGCGTTCTTCCGCTCGGAAGTCGGGATCGACATCTACGACGACGCTTATGCGATCTATGGAACATCGAAGGGGAAGCGCCTGAGAGCCTTCCTGGAAAAGGCCCAGCCTGAAGGCATACGGAAGATACTGGTGTCGCTGTGGGGCTATCGACAGATGACGTTGCGGATCAGCGGTGAGGCTGATCCGTTGATGGATTTTGGGACGGACCTGTCGGCCTTGATCGTGCGGCTCGGCGGTGAGCCGTTGACCCTGTCCCCAGTGCCGACACGCTCGGCATCGGAGGCAGAGGATGCCGTTGATCATGCCGCGCTGATGACGAGCCTCCGTGAGATAATGACTTTGGCCCCCCATCCCCGTGGCTTCGCTATCGAAAAATTCCTGAAAGGCATGTTCAACGCCTGGCGGCTCGATGCGCGCAAGGCGTTCAAGATCGTCGGTGAACAGATCGACGGCAGCTTTCAACTTGGCGACGCCACCGTGCTGCTCGAAGCCAAATGGCAGAACCACCCTGTCGAACTAATCAGTCTGCAAGGCTTTCAGGGCCGGTTGGAGGACCGACCCATATGGACGCGGGGCCTTTTCATCAGCTACGGCGGGTTTTCCGTCGAGGCGCTTCAGCGTTTCCAGACTAGGCGAGTCGTCCTGATGGACGGCCTCGACCTTCATGACCTTCTCGACAGGAAGCTTTCGCTGAAGGACGTGATCACCGCCAAGAGCCGCCGGGCGTCCGAGACGGGCCAGGGTTATGTCCCGGTTCGAGACCTGTTCCCAGGCTGAGCGGGCAGGTCGGCGATCTGCCTCAGCCCGAGTGATAACTGCCGAGGACCAGTTGGTTTGGTATTTAGCGTATTGGAACACCCTGGGTGCCCTAAAAGCACCCTCGATCAAACTGGCTCAGCTTCACTTTGGACTGATGTCGCAGTCAGGTGGTCGTCCCCGACATCAAATTTTGGGACTGAATCGCTCCCCGATCCGCTCCGCCAGCGCCCGAACCGGATCGTCGCTCAGATGGGCATACCGTTCCGTGGCGCGACTGTTGGCGTGTCCCAGCGCCTTGCCGATCATCGGGAGACTGGCCCCGTCTGCCAAGGCGAAGCTTGCGAAACTGTGGCGTAGGTCGTGGATGCGGACGCCCTCGAGTCCCGCCTTTGGCAGCACCTTGTCGCGCCAGATCTTCGGCTCCGACGTCGCATAGCCACTGTCGCCTTTCGATGCAGGGAAGACGAATTGGCTTCGATCGCGATTCCTGTGCAGGCGTTCGAGAATGCGAAACGCCACATCATTGAGTGAGATGCGGCGGTCGCCCGTACGGCCTCCAGCTTTCGTCCGACTGGGCGGCAGGACGAGGCGGCGGCGGTCGAAATCCACCTCCGTCCACCGCAGTCCGGCGATCTCGTTGCGCCTGGCTCCGGTGAGCAAGAGGAGCCGAAACACGGCGCCTTGCCGTTCGGAGAGGGTCTTTTCCGCCTCTAGAGCATCGAGCGCGGTGATCAGGGCCTGGGCCTGGGACTCAGAGAGAAAGCGCTCGACGGCAGGCCGTATCTCGCGCTTGACCTTGGCGCACGGATTTGGACCCGCGAAATGACCCTTGTCGATCGCCCAGTTGAAGGTCGCTCGCAGGGTAGAATAGGTCCGGTCGGCGATCCCGGCTCCACCCTTGACGATGGATCGACCCCGGCGGACCGTCCTGACGTCGCGGGCAGTCTTTCCGGCTGTGATCGACCGGATCATGCCGGTGATGTGGTCCCGCGTGACGGTCTCGAGCACCATCTTTCCCAGAAGGGGAACGACGTGGCGCTCGAGATTGGTGCGATCTACCGCCCAGGTCGCCTCGCGCTTGGTCGGCTTATCGTTCGGCCCCTTCTCGAGATAGAGCTCAACCATGCCTTTGACCGTGAGGCCAACGATCCTGCGGCGCGCTTCGCCGGGGTCGATGCCGCGGCGCGCATCGACAACGACGGACGCTGCCTCCCTGCGCGCACGTTCGGCAGTCAGTTTGTCCGGCCCATCACCGAACTCGCCAAGTGTCAGCCAGCGCTGGATGCCGCGAACTCGATATTTGATGGCGAAGATTCTGCGGACGGCCCGAGCGGCATGTCCCTGCTTGGTCTCGGTGCCGGGATAGATTCGAACACAGAACCCTGCGATCTCGCTATCCCAAATTCGACCTTCACCCGTCTCTGGAACGGGCGCGCTCTCAACCACGCGTTTGGTGAGTTTTTGCTTTGTCATGGCGATGGAAATCTACCCCGATTTCCGAGCCACCGCTACCACTCCGCTACCAACTCAAACGAAACCGGACGAAACCCTCCGTAACCGGACGAACAATAAAACCTATAACAATCAAACGCTAAACCGATTTCTGAAACTTCCTGAAAAGCCCGGAAATACGGTTTTAGGACCTTGCCAAGGTTGGGGTCGAGAGTTCGAATCTCTTCGCCCGCTCCAAGTCGAGACGACGAAAATCAGGGGCCTGTCGGTTGCGACAGGCCCCGATTTTTTGCCCGCTGCCTGAGAAGTTTTCAGATCAGTCCGGCGGCGAGCGTCAGCACGCCCAGACCGATCGACAGCGGCGCCCGCAGCGCCAGCCAGCCCTCGGGCGTCAGACCCGCCGCCTTCAGCTTCAGATCGACCAGAACGCTGGCGGCGATGAAGACGCCCAGCAAAATCAGAGACGCGGCCGGGTCGGAACCCGCCGCCCAAACGACGCTGGTCGCCAGCGCGAGAAGCGAGGGCGCCACAGACGCGATCCAGACCCATTTGGGCGCCTTCAGGCCCGTCGCGGCCGCCAGTCCCCACCACACGCCGCCCAGGAAGCTGAAGATCAGCGCGGCGTAGGCATAGGCCAGGCCGAGGGCGGCGGTCTGCTGGTCCGCGTCGCCTGCAAGAAGGACGACGACCGCCGCCGCCTGGGGCAGCAGGCCGGCGAAACCCAGAACGCGGGCGAGCGGCGGCAAGCGATGTCGGCCGGTGGGTTCAATCGTCATCGGACACCTGTCGAGGCGGGTTGCGATCCAGACTGTAGAGGACGCCCGTATAGGATGGCGAGCCCGTTCGCCGTCGCCGAGAGCCTTCGACCGTCATGACCCCCTTGCTTGTCTGGTACGATGGCGGCTGTCCCCTGTGCCGACGCGAGATCGCCCTGATGCGGCGGCTGGATCGGCGCGGCGCGATCCGATTCGTCGATGTGTCGGACGGTCAAGCAAGCTGCCCGCTGGATCGCGAGACTCTGCTGGCGCGATTTCACGCGACGGAAAACGGAAGGCTGCTGTCGGGCGCGGCGGCTTTTGCGGCGATGTGGCGGGCCATACCGCTGTTGCGCCCGCTGGGCCTGGCCGCACGCATCCCTTGGGTTCTTGCGGCGTTGGAGAGAGCGTACCGGGTGTTTCTGCGCCTGCGTCCCGACTTCAGTCTCTCGCTCGCAAATGGGCCCGGTGATGGGAATAACGCATGTCCGTGCTTAGGCTGGTGCTGGGCGATCAGCTGTCGGACGACCTGTCGGCGCTGAAGGATCTGAACCCGGACGTCGATACGGTTCTGATGGCCGAGGTTCGCGACGAGGCGACCTATGTTCGGCATCACCAGCAGAAGCTGGCCCTGGTCTTCGCCGCCATGCGCAATCATGCCGAGCGGCTGAAGGGGCGGGGCGTCAATGTGCGCTATGTGCGGATCGACGATGCGGACAACAGCGGCTCGATCACCGGCGAACTGGCCCGGGCGCTGGACGACGGCGCCCATGAGGCGGTGGTGATGACCGAATGCGGCGAATGGCGGCTGGCCGAGCATCTGGCCGCCTTTGCGGAAGGGGCGGGGCTGCCGGTCGAGATTCGCGAGGATCGCCGCTTCATCAGCAGCCACGACCGTTTCCGTCGCTGGGCCTCGGGCAAGTCGCAGCTGCGCATGGAGTTCTTCTATCGCGAGATGCGCCGCGAGACCGGCATCCTGATGGACGGCGATCAGCCGGAGGGCGGGCGCTGGAACTATGACGCCGAGAACCGCAAGAAGCTGGCCAAGGGCGTGACCCCGCCCGATCGCCTGCTCATCCCGCCCAACGCCGTGGCGCGCGAGGCGATGGGGGATGTGGAGCGGCTGTTCGGCGACCATTTCGGATCGCTGGACGGGTTCGGCTGGGCCACGACGGCGGAGGAGGCGGAAGCTTCGCTGAAGCACTTCCTGAAGGATGTCCTGCCCTCATTCGGGGACTGGCAGGATGCGATGGCGGAGGGTCAGCCGTGGATGTGGCACGGGCTGATCTCGACCTCCATCAACCTGGGCCTGCTGGACCCGCTGGATGTCTGCAAGCGCGCCGAGGCGGTCTATCGGGCGGGCAAGGCGCCGCTGAATGCGGTCGAAGGCTTCATCCGGCAAATTCTGGGATGGCGCGAGTTCGTGCGCGGCATCTACTGGTTGAAGGCGCCGGAGTATCGGGCGCGCAACTTCCTGGATGCGGACCGCAAGCTGCCCTGGTTCTACTGGTCCGGCGAGACCGACATGGCCTGTGTCGCCGACGTGGTGAAGACCACGCGCGACAACGCTTACGCTCACCATATCCAGCGGCTGATGGTGACCGGCAATCTGGCCTTGCTGCTGGGCGTACACCCCGATCAGGTCGATGACTGGTACATGTGCGTCTATGCCGACGCCTATGAATGGGTGGAGATGCCCAATACGCGGGGCATGGCCCTGTTTGCCGACGGGGGCATCGTGGGGTCCAAACCCTATGCGGCCTCGGGGGCCTACATCGACCGGATGAGCGACTATTGCGGGGCGTGTCGCTATGACGTGAAGAGCAAGAGCGGCGACGCGGCCTGCCCGTTCAACCGCCTGTACTGGGGCTTTCTGGAGCGCAATCGCGGCCGGCTGCGGGACAATGTGCGGCTGGCCATGCCCTACCGCACGCTGGAGAAGTTCGGAGAGGCCAAGCGCAAAGCCCTGGCGGCCGAGGCGGAGGCCTGCCGCACCCTTCTTGGGGCAGCGCCTATGGAGTGACTGTGGAACCTTGGCCGACCATCTGGATTTGATGGCCAATCTGTTTCACCATTCATGAGGTCCGCCGTGAGTCTTCGCCACCGTTCCGCCCTTCTTCTCGCCGCCGCCGCCGCTGCGGCCTCCACGCTGTCCGCCTGCGCCTACAACGAGGCCCTGGGTCGCAATCAGCTGTTGCTGGTTGACAACGCCGCCCTGTCCCAGCAGTCCGCAGCCGCCTGGCGCGAGGCGGTGGCGAAGCCCGGCGTCAAGACGACCGGCGCACAGGTGGACCGCATTCGCCGCGTCGGCGATCGGCTGGTGCAGGCGGCGGGCCTGGGTAATCGAACATGGGATTATGCGGTCTTCCCCGCGACCAGCCCCAACGCCTTCGTCCTGCCGTCGGGGCAGATCGGCGTGACCGACAGCCTGTTGGCCCTGGTCCAGAATGACGATCAGCTGGCCTCGGTGATCGGTCACGAAATCGCGCACGTCGTCGCCAACCACGCCGCCGAGCGCGCGTCGAGCAAGGCGGCGGCCGGTCTGGGCTTGGCGGCCGTCGGCGGCGCGGCCGGGCGCTATGGGGACGCGGTCAACGCCTACGGCGGTCTGGCGGCCCAGTACGGGCTGCTGCTGCCCTATTCGCGTCGTGACGAGCTGGAGGCCGACCGTCTGGGCGTCGATTATATGGCGCGCGCCGGCTTCAAGCCGTCGGAGGCCGTGGCGCTATGGCGACTGATGGCGTCGCAACGTCAGGGCAACATCCCGCAGTTCGCCTCGACACACCCTTCCGATGCGGCGCGGATCGAAGCGCTGCAGCAGTACATCGCCAGCCGCGGCTGGAACTGATCAGACCCGGATGTCGAGGTAGGAGCCGGGCCGCAGGATACGCGGCTCCTCCCTCTGTGGCGGAGCCGCCGGCGCCTCGACGGGGCGGGCCGGGTTGGCGGTGCGGATCGTGGACATGACGGCGGCGGCCGGGACCGGCGGCTTCGGCGCCGCCGTCTGATCCATGGCTGCGCGGAAGAAGGCGGCCTGAGCGCTGCGGGCGCTCGGCAGATCAAGGCCCTGGGCGGGCGTGTTCAGCGGCAGGCCGGGACGAATCGCGCTCATACCGACATGGTTAACGGAAACCCTCGAAAAAGGGTTAACGCGGCCTCACCGCTTGGTCGGTGCGGGACGAGGCGGGGCCTGCATGGAGGCGACCAGTCGGTCGATGTCGGCGTCGTCCAGCAGGGGGCCGGACTGTTTGGCGGTGATGCGGCCCATGGCGTCGACGGCGAAGGTCTCGGGCACGCCGGAGATGCCGAGGTCGAGGCCCGCACGACCTTCGCGGTCCACCAGCACCATGGAATAGGGATCGCCCAGTTCGTCGAGGAAGGCGCGAGTGGCGACCGGTTCATCCTTGTAGGCGATGCCGACCACGGCGATGCCGCGCGCCTTCAGCGCCAGCAGCTTGGGGTGTTCGATCCGGCACGGCGCGCACCAGGAGGCGAACACATTGACCAGCATGGGCCGACCGACGCCGGCGGTCTTCAGGTCCAGATTGCCCGGTCCGGCCTGGTCGCCCGACAGCAGGGGCAGCACGGTCTCGGGGATCGTCTGGCCGACCAGGGCGTCGGGCTTGAACGCCGGGTCGCGCTTCAGCGACCAGCCGACGAACAGGGCCGCCAGAGCCGCGAGGACCGCCAGCGGGATCAGGGCCAGCCAGCGGTTCACGGGTGAAGCCCTGTTTCTTTTGGCCCTATCGCGCTTCGCGCTGCTTGAGGGCGGTTGGTGTCCGCTGCTTCTGGGTGTGCGCCTTGGTCTGCCTCAAGTCGGGCCAGTTCGCGCTTCCATTTGCGGGAGGCAACGACGGCGCGGACGGTCAGGACGATCAGCACCAGGGCGCTGACGCCCCAGGCGGGCCAGACGAAGGCGGCATAGGGGGTCATATCGAGGTCGAGCATGGCTTCAGGCCTCCTGAGCCAGACGGGCGCGCAGGGTCATGACGCGGCGGCGGCGTATTTCGGTGCGGATGGCTGTCAGCCACAGGGCCGCAAACAGCATCCCGTAGGCCGCCATCATGGTCAGGAAGGGCGGCAGATAGACGGGGTCCAGCCCCGACGATCCGGGCGTCAGGAAACTGGCGGGCTGGTGCAGGGTGTTCCACCAGTCGACCGAGAATTTCACGATCGGCAGGTTGATCAGGCCGACCAGACCCAGGACGGCGGCGGCGCGCCCGGCTTTCTGCTCGTCGTCGATCGAGGCTCTCAGCGCCATATAGCCAAGGTAGAAGAGAAACAGCACCAGCACGCTGGTTAGGCGCGCGTCCCACACCCACCAGGTCCCCCACATCGGCTGGCCCCACAGCGAGCCGGTGAACAGGGCCAGGGCCGTGAAGGCCGCGCCCGGCAGGGCGGCGGCGCGGGCGGCGGCGTCGGCCAGGGCGTGGCGGAAGACCAGCGCAAAGAAACTGGACACGCCCAGCGCCGCATAGGCGCCCAGGCCCAAGGTGGCGGCGGGGACATGGACAAACATGATCCGCACCGTGTCGCCCTGCTGATAATCGGCCGGAACGGTGAAGCTGAGCCAGGCGCCGACGCCCAGCAGCACGGCGGCGAGCCCCCACAAAACGGGAGTCAATGGGCCGGTGAAGGCCATGAAGCGCTGCGGATTGGACAGGCCGAACATCGGTTCAGCGCTTACGCAACGAATGGACGGCGGGCAAGCTCACCCTTGCGCGTTGCGAACGGCGGCGGCCCCGGCGAAGGGCGCGACGACGGCGGCGAACAGGACGTAGGCGCAGAGCAGGGCCAGCGCCGGGCCGACCGGCTGGCCCGATCCGGCGCGCTCCAAGGCGCCGGCGCCGAAGACGACGGGGGGAATAAAGAGCGGCAGGACGACGACAGCGATCAGCAGCCCGCCACGCTTTGCGCCCAGCGCAAGGGCGGCGCCCAGCGCCCCGGTGAAGGCGAAGCCTGCGCCGCCGATCAGGGCGGTCAGTGCGACCAGCGGCGTCAGCGACGCGGGCAGGTCAAGCGCCAGGGCGGCGACGGGAGCGGTCAGGGCGAGCGGCAGACCGATGGCGATCCACTGGGCCAGGGCCTTGATCAGGACGACCTGCTCCAGCGCCAGATGGCCGAGGGTGAGCAGATCCAGGGCCCCGTCCTCCATGTCGCGCTCGAACAGCCGCTCCAGCGAAAGCAGGGACGCCAAGGCGAGCGCCAACCACGCGACGCCGCCGGCGACCGGGCCGAGCGTGCGCGGATCGCCGCCGGCCGCCAGCGGCAGTATGGCGGTCAGACAGACGAAGAAGCCGCAGGCCAGCAAGGGGCCGCCGCCCCCGCCCCAGGCCAGATCCAGCTCGCGCTCCAGCAGAACGCGCGTCGCGCCGCGCAGGCCGGGCGGACGCGGTTCCTGATCGACATCGCGGCGGCTCATTTCAGCGCCCCCAGATCGAGAGAGCGGGTCGGCAGCGGCAGGGGGTCGTGGACGGCGGCGACGATCAGGCCGTCGGCGTCCAGATGACGCTGCATCTGCTCGGCGAAGGCTTCGCGCCAACGCGTGTCCAGCGGCGCCATCGGTTCGTCCAGCAGCCACAGGGCGCGCGGCGATCCGACCAGCCGGCCCATAGCCAGGCGACGACGCTGGCCGGCGGACAAACGCCGGACCTCCAGGTCCAGCAGGGGCTTCAGGCCGAAGGCCTCGACGGCGTGGTCGACGCCGTACTGGGTGTGGCCCAACCAGTCGCACTGAAACCCCAGTTCCTCGCGCGCGGTGCGGCCGCCCTTCAGCCCGTCCAGATGGCCGAGAAAATGGGTTTCACGTCCACACGCCTGCCGCTCATCCAGCCGATTGCCGTCGCCATCCTGGAAGGCGACCGTGCCGGCGTCGGGGCGCAACAGGCCCGCGATGGCGCGCAGCAGGCTGGTCTTGCCCGCC
Organism: Brevundimonas fontaquae; assembly: GCF_017086445.1. Lineage (NCBI taxonomy): Bacteria > Pseudomonadati > Pseudomonadota > Alphaproteobacteria > Caulobacterales > Caulobacteraceae > Brevundimonas > Brevundimonas fontaquae. Next base: position 725,265 of record NZ_CP070968.1, read on the forward strand.
CCGTTTGCGCCCGTCAGGGCCAGCACCTCGCCGGCGCGCAAGGTCAGGTCGAGGCCGTCGAACAGTCGCCGCTCGCCGCGTGAGACGGTCAGGCCGGAGAGGGTGAGGGTGTGGATCATTGCGTTTCACCGGACGCGCCAAATCTGCGAACCCTTCTCAATGTCCACGTCAGGGGTGTGGACACATGGACGGTGCGGCGCGGCGGGGCTATAGGCACGGTCGCCGCAGCAGGCTTTCGCCGCGCGCGCAGGGGCCCTGTGAGCCGCTGCGTCTGCCGCGCGAAGGCGCAACCGGATTGTCGGGCGGCGCTGACCAGAGGAACTCTCCATGCCGTCGATCGACAGCTTCAAGACCCGCCAGGACCTTTCCGTCGGGCGTAAGAAATACGCCTATTACAGCCTTCCCGCCGCCGAGGAAGCCGGTCTGACCGGGATTTCCCGCCTGCCGCGCTCGATGAAGGTGCTGCTGGAGAACCTGCTGCGCAACGAGGATGGCGTTTCCGTCACCGAAGACGACCTGAAGGCTGTCGCCGCCTGGGTTGAGAACAAGGGCTCGGTCGAGCACGAGATCGCCTTCCGTCCGGCCCGCGTGCTGATGCAGGACTTCACCGGCGTTCCCGCCGTGGTCGATCTGGCCGCGATGCGCGACGCCATGAGCGCCCTGGGCGCCGACGCCGCCAAGATCAACCCGCTTGTGCCGGTCGATCTGGTCATCGACCACTCGGTGATGGTCGACAACTTCGGCACATCGAAAGCCTTCGGCCAGAACGTCGAGCGCGAATACGAGCGCAACATCGAGCGCTACAACTTCCTGCGCTGGGGTTCGTCGGCCTTCAACAACTTCCGCGTCGTGCCGCCCGGCACCGGCATCTGCCACCAGGTGAACCTGGAGAACCTGGCCCAGACCGTCTGGACCCTGGACGAAGGCAAGAAGACCGTCGCCTATCCCGACACCGTCGTCGGCACCGACAGCCACACCACCATGATCAACGGCCTGGCCGTCCTGGGCTGGGGCGTGGGCGGCATCGAGGCCGAGGCGGCCATGCTGGGCCAGCCGATTCCGATGCTGATCCCCGAGGTCATCGGCTTCAAGCTGACGGGTTCGATGCCCGAAGGCACGACGGCGACCGACCTGGTGCTGACCGTCACCCAGATGCTGCGCAAGAAGGGCGTGGTCGGCAAGTTCGTCGAGTTCTTCGGCGACGCCCTGCCGAACATGACCATCGAAGACCAGGCGACCATCGCCAACATGGCTCCGGAATACGGCGCCACCTGCGGCTTCTTCCCCGTCTCGGCCGCCACCATCGGCTATCTGACCGCCACGGGCCGCGACAAGGCGCGTGTCGCCCTGGTCGAAGCCTACGCCAAGGCGCAAGGCCTGTGGATCGACGAAACCTCGGAAGACCCGGTCTTCACCGACGTGCTGGAACTGGATATCTCGACCGTCGTGCCGTCGCTGGCGGGTCCGAAGCGTCCGCAGGACCGCGTCGAACTGACCACCGCCGCCCCGGCCTTCGAGACCGCCCTGACCGACGTCTTCGCCCGTCCGTCCGACGCCGAGCGCGTCTCGGTCGATGGCCAGAAGTTCACCGTCGGCGACGGCGACGTGGTCATCGCGGCCATCACCTCCTGCACCAACACCTCCAACCCGTCGGTCCTGATCGCCGCCGGTCTGGTGGCGCGCAAGGCCAATGCGCTGGGCCTGAAGGCCAAGCCCTGGGTCAAGACCTCGCTGGCCCCCGGCTCGCAGGTCGTGACCGACTATCTGACCGACGCCGGCCTGCAAAAGGACCTGGACGCCCTGGGCTTCAACCTGGTCGGCTATGGCTGCACCACCTGCATCGGCAACTCTGGTCCGCTGGATCCGGCCATCTCCAAGGCGATCAACGACAACGCCCTGGTCGCCACCTCGGTCCTGTCGGGCAACCGCAACTTCGAAGGCCGCGTGAACCCCGACGTCCAGGCCAACTATCTGGCCTCGCCGCCGCTGGTCGTGGCCTACGCCATCGCCGGCTCGATGCGGATCGACATCACCAAGGATCCGATTGGTCAGGACAAGAAGGGCAACGACGTCTTCCTGAAGGACGTCTGGCCGACCACGCAGGAAATCGCCGACATCCAGCGCAAGTCCGTCACCCCGGCCATGTTCGCCAAACGCTACAAGGACGTGTTCAAGGGCGACAAGCACTGGCAGGCAATCAAGGTCACCGGCGGTCAGACCTATGAGTGGGACGACAGCTCGACCTACGTCGCCAACCCGCCCTATTTCGACGGCCTGTCGATGGACCTGACCCCGGTTCAGGACGTGGTCGAGGCTCGCGTTCTGGCCATCTTCGGCGACTCGATCACCACCGACCACATCAGCCCGGCCGGTTCGATCAAGAAGACCTCGCCCGCCGGCGTCTATCTGACCAACCACGGCGTCGAGGCGGCCGAGTTCAACAGCTACGGTGCGCGTCGCGGCAACCACGAAGTCATGATGCGCGGCACCTTCGCCAACATCCGCATCAAGAACCGCATCACGCCCGAGATCGAAGGCGGCGTGACCAAGCACTTCCCGTCGGGCGACACCATGTCGATCTATGACGCGGCCATGCGGTATCAGTCGGAAGGCCGCCCGCTGGTCGTCTTCGCCGGAAAGGAATACGGCACCGGCTCGTCGCGCGACTGGGCGGCCAAGGGCACGCGTCTGCTGGGCGTTCGCGCGGTCATCGCCGAAAGCTTCGAGCGCATCCACCGCTCCAACCTAGTCGGGATGGGCGTCGTGCCGCTGCAGTTCAAGCAGGACGGCTGGCTGAAGCTGGGCCTGACGGGCGAGGAGATCGTCACGATCCGCGGCCTGTCGGACGCCAACATCGGCAAGCTGAAGCCGCGTCAGGACCTGTGGGTCGAGCTGTTCCGCCCGTCGGACGGCAAGATGGCCCGCTTCCCGGTCCGCTGCCGCATCGATAACCAGACCGAGCTGGACTATCTGCTGGCCGGCGGCGTCATGCCCTATGTGCTGCGCAACCTGGCGCGCGGTCCGGAAACCGAAGCGCCGATCGCCGCCGAATAGGTCGCGGTCCGTCCAGACAAGAAAGAGGGCCGGCGGAGCGATCCGCCGGCCCTTTTCCGTTTGCCGGAAGGCGGTGGTCAGTCGGCGCTGACGACCACCAGCTTGCGGTTCACGAACTCCTTGATGCCGACATCGCCCAGTTCGCGGCCGAAGCCCGAGCGTTTGACGCCGCCGAACGGCAGTTCGGGCATGGAGGTCGTGGTGGTGTTGATGAAGACCATGCCGGTCTCGATGCGAGAGGCCAGTTTGCGGGCGCGGTCGGTGTCGCCCGAGAAGATCGAGCCGCCCAGGCCGAAGTGGGAGTCGTTGGCCAAGGCCACGACCGCGTCGTCGTCCTCGACCACGAAGACCTGGGCCACGGGGCCGAAGAACTCCTGATAGAAGGCCGGGTTGTCGCGCGCGACGTCAGTCAGGACGGTCGGCTCGTAGAAGAAGCCGGTGCGGTCGGCGGGCTTGCCGCCGGTCAGCGTCTTGGCGCCGTGCTGGATCGCCTCTTGCACCTGTTTGGTCAGGGTCTTCAGCGCATCCTCGGACGACAGCGGGCCCAAGTCGGTGGCCTCGTCCAGCGGGTCGCCCATGACGGCCTTCTTCATGCCTTCGACGAAGCCGGTGATGAAGGCGTCGGAGACGGACTTTTGAACGATGAAGCGTTTGGAGCCGGTGCAGACCTGTCCGGCGTTGGACAGGCGGCCTTCGACGCCTGCCGCCACCGCCTTTTCGATGTCGGCGTCGTCCAGCACGACGAAGACGTCGCTGCCGCCCAGTTCCAGCGTGGACTTCTTCAGCATTTCCGAGGCGCGGGCCGAGACCTTGGCGCCGGCGCCCTCCGACCCGGTCAGGGCCACCCCCTGGATGCGGTCGTCGCCGATCAGTTCGGCGACCTTTTCGGAGGAGATGTAGAGATTGGCGACGAAGCCCTCGGGCGCGCCGGCCTCGCGCACCAAATCGGCGAAACGCGCGGCGCAGCGCGGCACGATGCCCGCGTGCTTGTAGAGCACGGGATTGCCGACCGCGATGGCGGGCGCGACCACGCGGATCAGTTGATAGATCGGGAAGTTCCACGGCTCGACCGCCAGCAGCACGCCGATCGGTTGAAATTCGACCCAGGCCTCGCCCAGTTCGCTGTCAATCTTGTCGGGCTTGAGGAAGTCGGCGGCCTTCTCGGCATAGTAGGCGGCGATGCCGGCGCACAGATCGATCTCGCCCTGCCCCTGAGCCAGGGGCTTGCCCATCTCCTCGGCCATGGTGCGGGCCAGGTCGTCGCGGTTGTCGGTCAGCAGGCCTGACAGGGATTTCAGCACGGCGAGACGCGGCTGGATGTCGCCCTTCGACCAATCCGAATGGAACAGGCCGTCGGCCTTGGCCAAGGCGGCCTCGACGGCGTCGTCGGTGTGTTCCGGATAGTCCTCGACCAGTTGTTCGGTGAAGGGATTGAGGGTGCGATAGGCCATAAGGCGTCCTGAAGCTTCGGTCGGACGCCCGGGGCGGCGCCGATCCGTTGTCAGGAAAGCAAACGCGACCTGTCGGGGCGGGTTGCCTGGCCGTCAGTCCGGATCGCTGAACGGCGGCGGCAGCTGGCCGGACTTGAAGAGGATGGTCGGCTCTTCGTCGTAATCGCCCATTTCGGTGTCGGCCGAGACGGCGAAGGCGACGACGCCAAGACGCAACGGCGCCAGCCGTTCGGCCTTACGACGCGCCTCTTCGGCGTCTTTGCAGCCGACCTGGGGTTCTGCGCGCAGGGCCTTGCCCCGGCCCTGGACGTAGGCCTGGACGATATAGACGGTTTCGGTTGCCATCTGCTTCCAAGCGGCCTGTTCGGCGCTCAGGTCAATCGATCAATCGAGCCTCAGTCCGTTTTCGCTCTAGCTTCACTCTAACTTCAAGGCCTCGGCCAGCAGCCGGGCCTCGGCGGCGCGGCTGGAGCCGGCGCGCCAGGCGACGACGATCTCGCGATGGGGCGGGGCGCCGTCGGCCTGGTTCTCGAAGGCGCGAATGGCGACGGAGGGGTTGTCGGCCAGACCGGCCTGCACCGCCATCTTCGGCAGGAAGGAAACGCCGAGGCCCGAGCCGACCATCTGGACCAGGGTGTGCAGGCTGGTGGCCGCAAAGACGTCGTCGCCGCGCGGAGCCTCGATGTCCAGCGCCGCCAGGGCGTGGTCTCGCAGGCAATGGCCATCCTCGAGCAGGATCAGATCCTCGGCCCGCAGCGCGCCGGGACGGATGGGGCCGGGCGCGGCCAGGGCATGGTCGGCGGGGGCGGCGGCCATGATCTCGTCATCGCCGATGCGGGCGTGGGCGATGCCCGGCGCGTCATAGGGCAGGGCGATCACGGCGGCGTCGATCTGACCCGCCTTCAGCGCCGCGATCAGCCGGGGCGTCAGATCCTCGCGGATGAACAGCTTCAGGCTGGGATAGGCGGCCTTCACCGACGGGAGTTTGGCGGGCAGCAGGAAGGGGGCCACGGTCGGGATGACGCCCAGGCGGAATCGGCCGGACAGCAGGCGCCCGGCGTTCTTGGCCGCCTCGACCAGATCCTCGGTGCGGGCCAGGACATCCTCGGCGCGGCGAACGGCCTCCGCTCCGACGGCGGTCATGATCACGGCGCCGCGCGCGCGTTCGACCACCGGCGCGCCCAGGATGCGCTCCAGCTCCTGAACCCCGGCGCTGAGGGCGGGCTGGCTGACGTGGGCGGCCTCGGCGGCGCGCGAGAAGCTGCCGTGTTCGGCCAGGAGCTTGAGATACTGGAGCTGACGCAGGGTGGGGAGCATGGAAGCGAAATAGGCCTGTCCTATGCTGACGCCAAGGATAATCGATTGGCTTTATCCTTTTGACCCGTGTCGTATGACCCCATCATCTACAGGGCGATGGAAAAATCGCTCGCCGTCGTGCGTCAGCAGCAGGGAGACACACCATGACCGACGAAGCCAAATGCCCCTTTTCCGGCCGGACGCCCAAGTCGGTTGCTGGCGGCGGCGTTCAGAACCGCGATTGGTGGCCCAACCAGCTGCGGGTCGATCTGCTGAACCAGCATTCGACCAAGTCCGATCCGCTGGGCGAGTCATTCGACTACCGCGAGGCCTTTTCCAAGCTGGACTATGAGGCCCTGAAGGCCGATCTGCGCGCGCTGATGACGGACTCCAAGGATTGGTGGCCGGCGGACTTCGGCCATTATGGCCCGCAGTTCATCCGCATGGCCTGGCACAGCGCCGGCACCTATCGCGTCGGCGATGGTCGGGGCGGCGGCGGGCGTGGCCAGCAGCGGTTCGCCCCGCTGAACTCCTGGCCCGACAACGTCAATATCGACAAGTCGCGTCGCCTGCTGTGGCCCATCAAGCAGAAGTATGGCCAAGCCATCTCGTGGGCCGACCTGATGATCCTGACCGGAAACGTCGCGCTGGAAACGATGGGCTTCCGCACCTTCGGCTTCTCGGGCGGCCGCGCCGATACGTGGGAGCCGGATCAGGACGTCTATTGGGGTCGCGAGACGACCTGGCTGGGCGGCGACGAACGCTATGCCCACGGCTCGGACGGTGTTGTGAAGCCGGGCGACGAGGCCGTGCTGGTCAGCGATGACAATGCGGACGGCGACAAACATTCGCGCGATCTGGAGAACCCGCTGGCGGCCGTGCAGATGGGCCTGATCTACGTTAATCCAGAGGGGCCAGACGGCAATCCCGATCCGATCGCGGCGGCGCGCGATATCCGCGACACCTTCGCCCGGATGGCGATGAACGACGAGGAGACGGTCGCCCTGATCGCGGGCGGCCACACCTTCGGCAAGACGCACGGCGCGGGCCCTGCCGACCACGTCGGCGCAGAGCCTGAAGGCGACGGCCTGGAGGCGCAAGGCCTGGGCTGGACCTCCAGCTTTGGCACGGGGCACGGCGCCGACGCCATCACCAGCGGCCTGGAAGTCACCTGGACCCAGACGCCGGCCCAGTGGAGCAACTTCTTCTTCGAGAACCTGTTCGGTTTCGAGTGGGAGCTGGAGAAGTCCCCGGCGGGCGCGCACCAGTGGGTGGCCAAGGACGCGAGCGAGATCATCCCCGACGCCCACGATCCGGCCAAGAAGAAGCGGCCGACGATGCTGACGACCGACCTGTCGCTGCGGTTCGACCCGGCCTATGAGGCGATCTCGCGTCGCTTCCTGAATAATCCCCAAGCCTTCGCCGACGCCTTTGCGCGGGCCTGGTTCAAGCTGACGCATCGCGACCTGGGACCGCGTTCGCGCTACGTCGGGCCGGAAGTCCCGAGCGAAGTCCTGCTGTGGCAGGATCCCGTGCCGGCGGTCGATCATCCGCTGATCGATGCGACGGACGCGGCGGGTCTGAAGGCCAAGGTGCTGGAATCGGGCCTGAGCGCCGCCGAACTGGTCGGGACGGCCTGGGCCTCGGCTTCGACCTTCCGGGGCGGGGACAAGCGGGGTGGGGCCAACGGCGCCCGCATCCGCCTGGCGCCGCAGAAGGACTGGGCCGTCAACCAGCCCGAACAGCTGGACCGGGTGCTGAAGACGCTGGAGCGCATCCAGACCGAGTTCAATCAGGCGCAGACGGGCGGCAAGAAGGTTTCTTTGGCCGACCTGATCGTGCTGGCCGGCAATGCCGGCGTCGAGCAGGCGGCCAAGGCGGCAGGCCATGACGCCAGCGTGCCCTTCACGCCCGGCCGGACGGACGCCAGCCAGGCGCACACGGATGTCGAATCCTTCGGCTACCTGGAGCCGGTCGCCGACGGCTTCCGTAACTTCCAGAAGGCGCGCTATGCCGTGCCGGCCGAGTCGCTCCTGGTCGATCAGGCGCAGCGGCTGACCCTGACGGCGCCGGAGATGACGGTGCTGATCGGCGGCCTTAGGGCCATCAACATCAATACGGGCGGAGCGACGCACGGCGTGCTGACCGAGCGGCCCGGCGTGCTGTCCAACGATGTCTTCGTCAACCTGCTGGACATGGACGTGAAGTGGGCTGCGACCTCGGACGTCAAGGACGTGTTCGAAGGCCGCGACCGCAAGACGGGCGAAGCCAAGTGGACCGGCACGCGTGTCGATCTGGTGTTCGGCTCCAACGCCGTGCTGCGCGCGCTGGCCGAGGTCTATGCCGGGGCCGACGCCGGAGGGAAGTTCGTCTCGGACTTCGTGGCGGCCTGGACCAAGGTCATGGAGCTGGACCGGTTCGACCTGCACGGTTGAGCGATATCCAATCGTCATTCCGGGGCTGAGCGAAGCGAGGAATCCGGAATCCAGGTGGACGGCCTATATGGCTGGTGCTGATCCCCTGGGTTCCGGGTTCGTCCTGCGGACGCCCCGGAATGACGGGCCATTGGGAGATTATTTCAGCCGAATCTCGAACAGTTGCGGCCAGCGTTTGCCGGTGACGAACAGGCGTTTGCCCGCCGCGTCCCAGGCGATGCCGTTCAGGACGTCGTCGTTGGGGTCGAGGTTCGCGCCCGTGGGGACCAGGCCGGTCAGGTCGATGAAGGCCTTGACCACGCCGGTCTCGGGATCGATGCGCGCGATGCGGTTGTCCTGCCAGATATTGGCGAAGACCTCGCCGTCGATCCATTCCAGTTCGTTGATCTGATCCAGCGGTCGGCCGTCGGCGGTGACGGAGACGCGGCCGGTCTCGGCCAGGGTTTCGGGGTCCAGAAAGCGCAGCTGGTCGGTGCCGTCGCTCATGATCAGGCGGCGGCCGTCGGTGGTCAGGGCCCAACCCTCGCCTGGATAGGAAAAGCCGCCCAGCGGCGAGAAGTCGTCCAGCTTCCAGATGAAGCCGATGTGGTTGCGCCAGGTCAGGCTGTAGAGCTTGCCGTTCAGCGTGGTCATGCCCTCGCCGAAATAGATGGTCGGCAGGTCGCGCTGACGCTCCACGCGGCCGGTCTCCAGGTCAACCTTGCGGATGAAGGACGGATACAGGCCCGTGCTTTCGTAGAGGCCGCCGTCGTGGAAGAAGAGGCCTTCGGTGAAGGCCCCCGTATCGTGCGGGTAAGCCCGCACGACCTCGTAGGACTGGACCGGGACCTCGGCCCTGACCGGCAGGGCGACGCCTGTCGTCAACAGCAGGCCGGCGGCAACGCCGGCGAGCCGGGACGACAGGCGCATCATGAGCCTCAGCCCCGCTCGGCGGCGGCTTCGGCCTCGGCCTTCTGGGCGCGGGCCTCGGCGGCGTTCGCCTCGCTGCGGGCCAGTTCGGCCTTTTCCTTCTTGGATGCGGATTTGCGACCCAGCATGTTCAACGCCTCAACACCGGCCGAGAAGGCCATGGCCGCATAGATGTAGCCCTTGGGCACATGATAGCCGAAGCCGTCGGCGATCAACACCATGCCGATCATCAGCAGGAAGCCGAGCGCCAGCATGACGACGCTGGGGTTCTTGTTGATGAAGTCAGCCAGAGGGTCGGCGGCCAGCAGCATGACGGTGACGGCGACCAAAACGGCGACGACCATGATCGGCAGGTGCTCGGTCATGCCGACGGCCGTCAGGATCGAGTCGATCGAGAAGACGATGTCCAACAGGATGATCTGGAAGATGGCCGCGCCAGCGTTGGCGATGACCACGTCCTTCTTGTCCATGACGTCGTGGCTGGGCGTCGGATCGACCGTGTGGTGGATTTCCTTGGTCGCCTTCCAGACCAGGAACAGACCACCCGCGATCAGGATCAGGTCCTTCCAAGAGAATTCATTGCCCATGAGGGTGAAGACCGGCTGCACCAGACCGACCAGCCAGGCGATGATCGACAGCAGGGCCAAACGCATGATCAGCGCCAGGCCGATACCGATGCGCCGCACCTTCTGCCGCTGATGCTCGGGCAGTTTGTTCGACAGAATTGAGATGAAGATCAGGTTGTCGATGCCGAGCACGACCTCCATCACGATGAGGGTCACCAATGCGGCCCAGGCGGCCGGATCGGAGAACAGAGGGATTATGCTGTCGAGCATGGGGGGTCCTGAGGGAGCGAAAAGCTTGAGCGGAAAGCGCTAGGGCCGACGCAGGTTCCGATCAAGCGATGGGGTGCGGCGTCATGGTCGCACCCCTTGGCGGGGCATTCGCCCGGATTTCTGCAGTTTGAGTTGCGGTTCTGACGAACTGTATGGCGTCTAGCGCCTTGAACTCACTTTCAGATTGGGCGCCAAAGGCCGCGCTAACAGCACGACCAGCAGGGCGATCAGGCCCAGAGCGCCGGGCAAGTCCATCCCGACGCCCAAAAACACCCCATGCCCTTGAACCAAGAGCCAGCCGCCGACGATGATGGTGATCACAACGGATGGCATGAGGGCCTGCCATGACGTTAGCTGTGCGCCGACGACCGCCGTCACGGCGGCCGCCAGGGTCGCGATCAGCCCAGGCCACAGCAGGATAAAGGCCGCTTCGGGCGCGACAGCCTGCACAACCCCTCCAAGGAACAGGACAAGCAAAATAGTGCCCAGCCACCCGCCCCAGGTCGTCTCGTCCTCGCCGGCGGGCCAAAGGCTCAGCCCCACAGCGACGACGGCCGCCCCGATGACCGCGAGGTTCAAACCGCCCAGAGCCGTCGCCACGACAGCGGCGCCGATGATGACCCCGGCGACGGTCCGGCGGCCGATCCGCGCCCGTCCTACGACCAAAGCGAGGACCAGCCCGGCAATGGCCAGCGCCACGGCGATCTCCAGGACCGCTAGGCGTCGCAGCAGGGTGTAATAGGTCTCGGCCGAGGCGACGCGGCTGCCCACTGGCCCGGCCAGAACACGCACGGCCTGACAGACGACAATCGCGCTGGCCAGCAGCCAAAGCCCGCCAAGCGCGCCCTTCACCACGGACATCCCGAGCAAGCCCGTGGCGTGGCGGGCGCCCCATGCGGCAAAGGCCGTCGCCAAGACCCCCACGGTCAGCAACAGCCAGCCGATCGCCGGCGAATGCTGGACGACAAACAGACCGAACACGTCGGCATAGACCGCGTTCTGCGTCGCCTGCGGCAGGGTCGGCGCCCGCAACAGGTCATCGGCCATTTCCAACGCCTGGGAGCCGATATGCTGCACGCTGCCCTGATCCAGCGCCTGCGGCGTCGAGGACGGCGCGTGGTACTGCGCCGGGCGCCCGATGAAGGCCAGATTGATCCCCGCCAGCTTGCGATCCGCCGCCACAGTGAAGTCCGTGCCATTGGGCATCAGCCGATAGACGAAGATGGCCAGGGCGTTGCTGGACGGCCCGCCCGTCGCCCTTCGGGTCGCCTGAGCATAGCGGGCGATGGTCTGGGCGTTGCCGGGTCCGGTCTCGAACATCATGGCGCGCCCGCCGCCGCCTCGCGCCTCCAGATTGATCACCGCGCCGATGTCGTCGCGCAGCGGATGCTCGCTGAAGAAGGCCCGCGCCCCATCCAGATTCAGCTCCTCGGCGTCGGTGAACAGGACCACCAGCGTCCGCTCGGCCCCGCCCCGCGCCTTTATCGCGCGCACGGCCTCCAGAATGGCGGCCACGCCGGTCGCATCGTCGGCGGCGCCAGGCGAGTTCGGCACGCTGTCGTAATGGGCCATCAGGACGACGGCGGGCAGGTCGGGGTCACGCCCCGGCAGGACCCCGACGATATTGACCGCCTGGACGCCCGTGGCGTTTCCGCCCTCCCGCTCGATCCGCGCGACGGCGGCGGGCGACAGGGCGCCAGTCTGCAGGCTGGGCTGAAGCCCCAGCGCCGTCAGCCTTTGGACCAGATAGGTCTGAACCTGCCGATGTTCGGCAGAGCCTACGGGATGCGGCGCTCGTGCGATCCGGTTCACGTCCATCATGGCGCGCGCGGCCGAGAACTGAACCGCAGGCGTCGAAGCGGGCAGCGGTTTGGGCGTCTGCGCGGTCAGCACCGCCAAGCCGAGGGCCGCCACAAGGGACGCCAGAAACAACACCCAACGCATATCCAATCCCCCGATCGCTCTGTCCCGCAATCCAGCCCCGAACCACCGCTCTGCGCAAGGCGTCCGATCAGCGCCGCACGATGTTCCGAGCCGCCAGATTGCCCGTGGCCCCGTCGCCGTCGTCCGCGCTGGACCCGAACGGCCAGCCGCGATCGTCGCCGCAGTAGCGTCGCCCGCCCTCGCGCGACCCGATCACCACTGCGCGCGGCCGCAACCAGCCCGCGCCGGTGAACAGATTGTCCGTAATTTGATTATAGGACGGCGTCTGGTGGCGGATCACGCCGTCCTCGCCGCAGTTGCGGTACAGAAACACCCCGCCTTTGCCGTGCAGCGCCAGCCGGTTGCCGACGATGCGGTTGGCGCCCGACCCGTCCACCGCGACCTGCTCGCGCCCGGTGCGGATATCGAAATCGTTGTCCTGGATGAGCGCGCCCGCGCTCTCGGCGTCCAGATAGATGGCGGTCGAGGTCGAACGGCCCACGAAGCGGGACCGCGTCACGGTGGTGCGCGTCACCCCCGGCCCGACATAGAGGGGAATGGTCCCCGCGCCCTCGAACCGAACCCGGTCCAGGGTGACGCGGATCGGCGCGGCGGACTGGGCCGCTTGCGTGTGTCCGGCGGTGCGTGACGAGGCCAGCAGGTCGCGCATCGATCCGCCCGCCCCCATGCCCCAGATCCGCACATTGCCGACGACGGTGCAGTTTCGGATCGTCACATCGACCGGCCGCGACCACCGATCGCCCTCGCGGCGAGACCAGACGGCGATGGTCGGGGCGGCGGTCGTCGCCGGGCCCGGCGCGCGGATCGTCCCGCCTCCGCAATCCAGTGATGCCCCTGAGCCTTCCGCGCCCTCGATCAGCACGCGACGGCGGATATCGACGCCCGACAGGTCGGCTTGGCAGGTCAGGCGATACGGCTGCGTCGATGGCGCCGTCAGCGCCGCCACCTCTTGCGGCGTGCACGGCCGGTCGGCCGGGGCCTGGAGGGTCAGCAGGGCGAGAGCCAGCGCCGCCGTCATATCAGGGCAAGGGGATCGCCAGGGCCGCGCGCTCGGCCGCGCAGCCGGGATTGGTCAGGCCGCTGCGACGCGCGGCCGCGAGCTCGGCCCTCGCCGCCGTCATGTCCGCCTGGAAGGCCGGGGTGGCGACGGCCTTGGCCGCGACGTCCCGCCCGATCCGTTCGCCGACCGCGAAATCGGTCGGATAATGCATGGCGCAGACCAGGCGGCTGACCCCGATCTCGTGGCCGATCCGGCGCACGGCCTCGGCCCGGTCCGGCTCCAGCGCCGCAAAGGCCTCGCCATAGGCCGTCGCGACCGCCGCGCTGCCTGACGGATAGGAGGCGCTGCGTCTCGCCGCCGGCGTCAGGGTCTGGCAGGCGCGGCGACTGGGATCTTCGCCGACCGGCCGCAGCCGCGCCTGGCGCGCCTTGACGCGTTCGGCCGCACTGTTCGCATCATGGAATATCCGCGCCATCACCCGGTCCAGCGCCGGCGTCTCGGCCGACCCCAGCCTCACGCCCAAGGCGCAGTCGAAATGTTGCAAGGCCAAGGGCGGACGCAACTCTGCATGGGCGGTCGCCAGCAGCCATCGGTCGCCGTCTTCCAGCACCACAAACCGCGCCGAGGCAGCCTTGTCCGCCAGGTCCGCGACGGACCCCGGCGCCGGGGCTGGCGGGACCGCATCCGTGAGTTGGGCGATCGCTTCATCGCCTAGGAAGCCCGCCATCGGTGTCGCTTCGCCCGGCTTGGGCGCGCCGGCGCACCCCACGGCCAGCAGGATCGCCGTCGCCGCGCTCAGGGCGGCGACCCGCTTCACTGACCGGCGCTCCAGCCCAGCTGGACCGAGGTCTCGCCGGACTCGGTCGGCGTGGCGACGACCTGCAACGAGGCGCCGTTCGTAGCGTCGGCCGCCGCGCCATAGGCGCGCGTCTCGCCCTGGTTCATACCGGCGACGGACCGCAGGCCCGCCTTCTCGGCGCGCTCGCGGTAGAAGGCGACGACCTCGTCCGGCGACGCGGTGGTGGTGAAGGTGACCAGGCTGCCCGGCCCGGCCTCGCCGCCAGCCGCCAGCGGCTGGCCGTCCACCTGTGCGCCCGGATAGAGGACCGCAAAGGACGGCGCCCCGTCGGCGGCGTCGCGCGCAGCCCCCCCTACAACGGCGGGCGCTTCGGCTGCTGGAGGCGTCGCATCAGCGACGACCGGCGCCGACGCTTCAGGCGCAGCCTTTGCCTCGACCGATTGGGCCGAGCGATCACATCCTGCGAGGCAAAACAGAACCACGACGGCGGAGGCCGCCAAGCGAAGCGTCATCGAGAGATCGTCCTTGGACCGAGAGGGTCAGAGCGCCACCGTGGCGCATGGTTGCGGCGGCGACAAGGCGCCCGCTCAGTCGGCGGCGTCGTCCTGATCCGCCGCGCCCTTATCGGCCGAGCCTTCTTGGGCCAGACGCGCATTGATCTTGGCCGAATCCGGGTCGTCATCCGTGCCTGCTGCCGACCCGCCGCGCAGCGAACCCGCCCGCGTGTCCGATCCCGAATCGCTGCCGTCCAGGGCGTCGATCAGCGTATCCGCCTTGTGACCCAGATCCGGCTTTTCGCCCATGTCGGCCGCTTCGCGGGCGTCGTCGCAATCCGCTTCGGGCTTGGTGGAATCGGTGTCGGTCATGACGCAGTCTCCGTTCGTCGAGATGAGGTTAAAGCGCCTGATCCGGTTGCGGTTCCAGACCCTCGCCCTTGATCCCCGAGGGACAGACCCGATCTAAGCGTCATGATCCCGTTTTCAGTTCTCGACCTCTCCCCCATCGTCGAAGGCGGCGACGCCCGTCGCGCCCTAGACGAGACCCTGGCCCTGGCCCAGGCCGCCGACCGGCTCGGCTATGAGCGGTTCTGGCTGGCCGAACACCACAATATGCCCGGCATCGCCAGCGCCGCGACAGCCATTGTCATCGGTCATGTCGCGGCGGGGACCGAGCGCATCCGCGTCGGCTCCGGCGGCGTCATGCTGCCCAACCATGCGCCCCTGGTCGTCGCCGAACAGTTCGGCACGCTGGAGACCCTGTTCCCCGGCCGCATCGACCTCGGCCTGGGCCGCGCGCCCGGCACGGACGGCGCCACCGCCCGTGCGCTGCGGCGCTATTTCGAAGGCGCCGATCAGTTCCCCCGCGACGTCGTCGAACTGATCCAGTGGTTCGAGCCGGCCGCCGAAAATCAGCCCGTCCGCGCCGTGCCGGGCGCAGGCCTGCGCGTGCCGATCTGGCTGTTGGGCTCCAGCCTGTTCAGCGCCCAACTCGCCGGCCAGCTCGGCCTGCCCTACGCCTTCGCCAGCCATTTCGCGCCCGAACTGCTGCTGGAAGCCCTGGCCCTGTATCGCCGCGAATTCGTCCCGTCGGACCGTTTGGCCGAGCCCCACGCCATGGCCGCGATCAATGTCTTCGCCGCCGACACGGACGCCGAGGGCGTGCGCCTGTCCACCTCGATGCAGCAGAGCTTCGCCCGCCTCTCGACCGGCAAGCCGGGCAAGCTGCCGCCGCCCGTCGACGACATAACCACCATCCTGACGCCGCAGCAGATCGCCGGCGCCAAGGGCCGGCTGCTCTATTCCGCCATTGGCGGCCCCGAGACCGTCAAGCGCCAACTGACCGACTTCATCGCCCTGACCGGCGTGGACGAGCTGATGGTCACCGGCATGATGTTCGACAATACCGCCCGCATCCGCAGCCTGGAGATCGTGGCCGAGGTGCGTGATCAGATGGCGACGAAGCAGGCGGCCTAGAGGACGTTCAGGAAATCCAGCAGCAGGCGGTTGATCTCGTCCGCCCGTTCCTGCTGGATCCAGTGACCCGCGCCCGGCACGACGACGGAGCGGATCAGGTTGGGCGCCCAGTCCTTCAGGCCCGCCTCGTGCCCGCCGGCGTAATGGCGCACAGGGTCGTCCTCACCGACGATGAACAGGGCGGGCGGGGTGATCGTTTGGTCCTGCACGAAGGCCGTCAGCGACCAGTTCAGGTCCATCGCCCGATACCAGTTCAGGGGTCCTTCGAATCCGCCGACTGAGAAGGCCTGCACATATTCGTCGAAATGCGCCTCGGTCATCCATGGCGGCAGGGTCGCCTCGTCGGCGATGGTATCCAGCAGGGCCACGCCTTCCGGCATGAAGCCGGTCGATCTGCGGTCGGCGGGGGTCGCGCCGTCATAGGCGTAAAACAGCTTCCTCAGCGCCATCGCCGGATCGGCGTCCAGCGCGCGGTGCGCGTCCGGCGCCTGGAATCGGCTGATATAGAGGTCGCCCAGCCGGGCCCGTTTCGAGATGGCGGCCATGGCGGCGGTGGGAGGTCCCTTGGGTCGGCGCGGCTGGAACGGCACCGACAGGCCCGCGACCGCCGTGAACAGATCCGGCCTCAACAAGGCGCAATGCCAGGCCACCGGCGCGCCCCAGTCATGGCCGACGACGACGCAAGACGCCTTGCCCAGCGCCCGGACCAGATCGACCATGTCCCCGACCAAGTGCAGAATGGAACAGGCCTCCACCGCCGCCGGCTTGTCCGTCCCGCCATAGCCCCGCATGTCCGGAGCGACGACATGATAGCCCGCCTGCGAGATCGCCTCGACCTGGGCGCGCCAACTGATCCCCAGTTCGGGAAAGCCGTGGATCAGCAGGACCAGCGGCGCGTTGTCATCCTCGAACCCGGCTTCCAGAACCTGTTGGACCAGACCGTCGGTCTTGATATGCCGGGTTCGCATCGCTTCCTCCGACGGCGTCTTCGCCGCTCATTATCGTCAGGACGGACATGACCCGCCTCGTCACCTTTGCGGACGGTACGACCGTTCCCGCCCTCGGCCAAGGCACCTGGGAGCTGGGCGACGACCCGGCCTGGCGCGATGAGGAGCAGCAGGCCCTGGCGCGCGGCATCGACCTGGGCATGACGCTGATCGACACGGCTGAACTCTATGGCGACGGCCGGTCGGAGCGGCTGGTGGGCGAGGTCATCGCCGGACGCCGCGATGAGGTCTTTTTGGTCTCCAAGGTCCGGCCTGAGAATGCGTCGGAGATGAAGATGATGCTGGCCTGCGAGAAGTCGCTGGAACGGCTCGGCGTAGAGCGGCTGGACCTCTACTTGCTGCACTGGGAAGGCCATGTGCCGCTCGAGGAGACCGTCGAAGCCTTCCGCGATCTGGTCGACGAAGGGATGATCGCCCGCTGGGGCGTGTCGAACCTGGACCTGCGCGCCATGGAGCAGTTGATGGAGATCGAGGGGGGCGAGGACTGCGCCGCCAACCAGCTGCTCTATAATCTCGCCTCGCGCGGGGTGGAGTTCGACCTCTTCCCGTGGATGCAGGCGCGCGACATGCCGATGATGGCCTATTCGCCGCTTGGGCGCGGTGAACTGCTGGAGCAGCCCCTGATCCGCGACATCGCCAATCGCCATTCCGCCAGCCCGGCCCAGGTGGCGCTGGCCGCCGTCCTGCGCCACGACGGCGTCATCGCCATCCCCAAGGCCAGTTCGGTCGAACACGTCGAGGCCAACGCCGACGTGCTGGACATCCAGTTCGACCTGGAGGATCTGGAACGGCTGGATGCGGCCTTTCCGCCCCCGAAACACGCCGTGCCGCTGGATATCATCTAGCCGCCGGCGACGATCGCCAGCCGCCGGGCCCGCTCGTCGTCCGTATACGGAACAACCGGCCCGCGCCCCCATACCGGATCGGGCCAAAGACTGTCGTCGCGGCGGCGGCCGACCACATGGACATGCAGTTGCGCCGTCACGTTGCCGATGGCGCCGACGTTCAGTTTTTCGACCGCACCCAGCCGACGAACCAGCGCCCCGGCCCGCACCGTCTCCTCCATCAACATTGTCCGCTGTTCGACGCTCAGATCCTCCAGCTCCACCGCCCCCTCGACGCAGGGGATCAGGATCAGCCAGGGAAAGCGGGCGTCGTCCTGCAGCCGCACATGGCACAGCGGCCATTCGGCGGCGGCGAGGGAGCCCGCCTCGAAGGCGGGCGCGACCTCGAACCCCATCAGTTCAGTCCGTAGATGACGCAGGCGCTGTCTGTCATCACCTGCAAGGGCGGTTGCAGCGCCAGCCGCGCCGCCTGAATGTCCGCCTCGCTGGGTCCCGATCCGCCCGCCATAGGCGCAGGAGGAGGCGCAGGCGGGGGTGCAAAGGCCGTCTCTGCTCGCACCCGCGAGCCCGTCACCACGATGTCGTCCACCGTCGTTTCCTGCCCGCCCCCTGCGGCGTAAGAAGGCCAGCCCGCCAGCACGTCCGTCTGACAGACCCGCCCCGACGGATCGATGATCTTGACCCGGCCCAGGGTCGCACCCGCATTCGTCGCCGCCGCCTCGGCCCGGCGACGCGCATCCTTCATCGCCTCGGCCTGCAGATTGGCCTTCCAGCTGTTGTCCGGCTCCAGGTTGAAGTTCACCTGTCCGATCGAGGTCGGACGCGAGGCCACGATGGTCGCATAGACCCGCTCGATCAGGCGTACGTCGCGCACCGTCACATTGACCGAAGCGTCGGCCTGATACCGGGCCACACGGTCGGCGCGGGTGTTGTCGCGCATCACCCCGTTTTCGTCGCGGTATTGGTCATAGAGCGGCCGGGTGGTGACGCTGGTCTCGACCCGCACCTTGTCCGCGCCATAGGCCGACAGGGCCTGGCTCAGCGCCCGAACCTGATCGGCGGCTGCGCGCGAGGCCTCGGCGACGCTGCGGTCCACCGACTGGAAGCTGGCCGAAACGAAGGCGCGGTTGGCCTGAATCTCCACCCGCACCTGGCCGACGGAGGCGATGACCGGATCACGCATCCACCAAGGCGCGGGGATATAGCGGTCGCCGATGGTCGCGGGCGGCGTCTGGGCCAGGACAGGCGTGGCGACCGACGCCAGCAGCAGGGCGAAAGCGAATGAACGGCGCATCGAAATCCTCCGGTTGTCGCCCGACCTTCGCAAGCCTGACAAAGGCCGTAAAGCGAGGTTCTTGCGACAGTCGCGCGAGGGGTCTAGACCGCCCGCACGATTAATCCCCTTTCGCACACGCAATAAACGGAGACATCCATGGCTCGCGCGAAGATCGCCCTTATCGGCGCCGGCATGATCGGCGGAACCCTGGCCCACGTGGCCGCGCGCGAAGCCCTGGGCGACGTGATCCTGTTCGACATCGCCGAAGGCACCCCGCAGGGCAAGGCGCTGGACATCGCCGAGGCCTCGGCCGTCTTCGGCCAGGACGTGGCCCTGAAGGGCGCCAACGACTATGCCGACATCGCGGGCGCCGACGTCTGCATCGTCACCGCCGGCGTGCCGCGCAAGCCGGGCATGAGCCGCGACGACTTGATCGGCATCAACCTGAAGGTCATGAAGGCCGTCGGCGAGGGCATCAAGGCCCACGCCCCCAACGCCTTCGTCATCTGCATCACCAACCCGCTCGACGCCATGGTCTGGGCCCTGCAGAAATTCTCGGGCCTGCCCAAGGAGAAGGTCGTCGGCATGGCCGGCGTGCTGGACTCGGCCCGCTTCGCCTACTTCCTGGCTGAAAAGACCGGCGTGTCGGTGCAGGACATCCACGCCTGGACCCTGGGCGGTCACGGCGACGACATGGTGCCGATGGTGCGCCACTCGACCGTCGGCGGCCTGCCCCTGCCGGACGCCGTCGCCGCGGGCTTCCTGTCGCAGGACGAGCTGGACGCCATCGTCGAGCGCACCCGCAAGGGCGGCGGCGAGATCGTGGCCCTGCTGAAGACCGGCTCGGCCTTCTACGCCCCGGCTGAATCCGCCATCGCCATGGCCAAGTCCTACCTGCTGGACCAGAAGCGCGTCCTGCCCTGCGCCGTCTGGCTGTCGGGCGAATACGGCCTGTCGGACCTCTACGTCGGCGTCCCCGCCCTGATCGGCGCCGGCGGCGTCGAGAAGATCGTCGAGTTCACCACCAACGACGAAGAAAAGGCGATGTTCGAAAAGTCCGTCGCCTCGGTCCAGGGCCTGCTGCAGGCCTGCAAGGACATCGATTCCTCGCTGGCTTAAGGGCCATCGAAGGGCGCTATCGCGCGGCTCGCGGAGCCGCGTTGCTTGAGCGCATTTTCGAATGCGGAAAAGGGCTGCGGAGCGATCCGCGGCCCTTCTTTTTTCCGTTCAAGCGGGCGGCGTATAGCCCATCTGGCCCGCAAACTGGGGCAGCAGTTGCAGCCAGACCGTCAACGGGTCCGCCAGTTGCGTCACGCCTTCGCCCGACAGCACGACGACATCGTACTGCACCGTCGCCGTCGGCGTTTCGGCGGCGGTGTGGAAGGCTTTCAGATAGCGGTTGTCGCGGTTCCAGGCGTTGACCTTGTCCAGCGTCGCGCCGGCGCCCGGCACCACGGCGCTGAACTGAACCTCGCCGCAGCCAGACGCCTCGCAGCCATAGAAGAAGACCGCCCAGGTCAGGCCCGCATTGGTCACGGTGAAGAAGGTCAGGCCGTTCTCGGTCTGCACAGGCCCGACCCGCCCGCCCAGCCCGGTGATCCACGTCGCGACCTCGGCCGGCGTCAGCCCGCGACTGGCCGTCGCCGGCGCCGTTTGCGCGAACGCTCCTCCCGCCGTCAGCGGCGATAAGGTCAAAGAAAGGGCGGCGGCGAGGGCGAGAGGGCGCATGGAAACACTCCGAGGGTCAGCCCTACCCTAGCCGTCAGTCGCGGACGTGCGCCAGCCAGTCCTTGCTCTGCATTTCATTGAAGCGCGACACGGTGCGCTCGAACTCGAACGCCCCCACCCCTTCGGTATAGAGAGCCTCCGGCTTGGCCGCCGCCAGCACGATGAGTTTGGTCTTGGCCTCATAGAGGGCGTCCACCAGGGTCACCAGACGCCGCGCCTCGTGGTGGTTGGCCGAACTCAGGATCGGCACGTCTTCCAGGAACAGGGTGTGGAACCGCTGGGCGATGGCCAGATAGTCCTGCGGCCCCAGCGGCCTGGCGCACAGCTCCGCAAACGTCGCCCGCGCCATCGATCCCACGGTGCGCTGCACCACCACATCGCGGCCCAACACGCTCAGGTGCGCCGGCTCCTCCGGTTCGCCCCCCTTCAGCTCGCGCCATAACGCCTCGAACGCCGCGCGGTCGTCCGGCGTGTGCCAGACCTGGGCCGAGGTCATCCGGTCCAGCCGCCAGTCCCGCGCCCCGGCCGTCTCGACCACCACGCAACGCTCGCGGATGATGCCGATGAAGGGCAGGAAGAGCTGGCGGTTGATGCCGTTCTTGTAGAGGTCCTCCGGCGCGCGGTTCGAGGTGATGGCCAGCACCACCCGATCCTCGAACAGGGCTTCGAACAACCGGCCCAGGATCATGGCGTCGGCGATGTCGGTGACCTGCAGTTCGTCGAAACACAGCAGCCGGGCTTCCGACGCGATCAGCTTCGCGATCGGCGGGATGGGGTCGTCGCCCCTGTGGGTTCCGAACACGGCCTTGCGGGTCTTCGCATCCCCTTCGCGCCACTGTTTCACCAGGTCGTGGATACGGGCCATGAAGGCGTGAAAGTGCGCGCGCGTCTTTCGCGGCTCCGGCGTCGCCGAATAGAACAGGTCCATCAGCATCGACTTGCCGCGTCCGGGCGGGCCGTAGAGATAGACGCCCCGCACCTCCGGCGCCTTGCCGAACAGGCCGCGTTTGGCCAGATCGACCTCGAGCCGCTCCAGCGCCGTGATCACGCTCTCCTGCGCCGGATCGGGCGTCAGCACGCCCTCTTCCACGCGGATGTCGTAGGCGTTGCGGATACGGGAGGTCATGGGAGGACTGCTTAAAGCCCGGCACAGTGAAAAGCGATTGCTTCGCGGCTGCGAACGCCTAAATGCACAGCACACACCAAACCGCGCTCAAGCAGCAAGGCTCCGCTGAGCCGAGCGGTAGCGCGTCCGAAGGACCAAGCATCATGGGTTATCGCGTCGCCATCGTCGGAGCCACGGGCAATGTGGGCCGCGAAATGCTGAACATCCTCGAGGAGCTGGAATTCCCCGTCGATGAAATCCACGCCATCGCCTCGCGCAAGTCCAAGGGCGTCGAGGTCTCCTTCGGCGACAAGACCGTCAAATGCCAGGACATCGAACAGTTCGACTTCTCAAAGGTCGACATCGTCCTGATGTCCGCCGGCGGCGCGGTGTCCAAGGAATGGTCCGAGAAGATCGGCAAGGCCGGTCCTATCGTGATCGACAACTCCTCGGCCTTCCGCAAGGACGCCGACGTGCCGCTGATCGTGCCCGAGGTGAACCCCGACGCCATCAAGGATGCGACCAAGAAGAACATCATCGCCAACCCCAATTGCTCGACCATCCAGCTGGTGACGGCGCTGAAGCCGCTGCACGATGCGGCCAAGATCAAGCGGGTGGTCGTCTCGACCTATCAGTCGGTGTCTGGCGCCGGTAAGGAAGGCATGGACGAGCTGTGGAACCAGACCAAGGCCATCTACGGCCTGGGCGACGCCACGCCCAAGAAGTTCCCCAAACAGATCGCCTTCAACGTCATCCCCTACATCGGTTCCTTCCTCGAGGACGGCTCCACCGACGAGGAGAAGAAGATGTCGGACGAGACGCACAAGATGCTGGACCCCGACATTCAGGTCACCGTCACCTGCGTGCGCGTGCCGGTCTTCGTGGGTCACTCCGAGGCCGTGAACGTCCAGTTCGACCGCCCCATCGAACCCGACGAGGCCCGCGCCATCCTGCGCGAGGCGCCCGGCGTGCTGGTCATCGATAAACAGGAGCACGACGGCTATATCACCCCCGTCGACGCCGCCAGCGAACATGCCGTCTATGTCAGCCGCATCCGCAAGGACCCGACCGTCGAGAACGGCCTGAACCTTTGGGTCGTGTCTGACAACCTGCGCAAGGGCGCCGCCCTGAACGCCGTCCAGATCGCCCAGCTGCTGGACGAGACCGGCGTGATCAAGTCGTCGTCGGGATATCGTTCGATCACGGTCTGACGCTCCACCCCGTCATCCTCGGGCTTGACCCGAGGAACGGATGTTCCGCCGCTGGTGCGAACGAGCGACGCATTGGCGCCCGCCGCGCCCGATCCTCGGGTCAAGCCCGAGGATGACGGCGGGGATGAAGGACCCCATGACCGCCTCCCCCTCTCCCAACGCCCCCCGCGCCGTCGGCACGGCCATCGCCTGCTATACACTGTGGGGGTTGCTGCCGCTGTTGTTCATGGCGATGGCGGCGCACGGCTTCGGCGCGCCCGAAATTCTGGCGCACCGGGCGGTCTGGTCGGTCTTCGTGGCGGGCCTGGTCCTGCTGCTGGCCGGGCAATGGGGCGAGGCGCGCCGGGTGCTGGCAACCCCGCGCACCCTGGCCTGGCTGGCCCTGTCCGCGCTGCTGATCGGCACGAACTGGAGCCTCTACGTCTTCGCCACCACGCATCATGCGACGCTGGAGGCCAGCCTTGGCTATTATATCAATCCCCTGCTCAACATGGCGGCCGGCGCCGTGCTGTTCCGCGAGAAGATCGACCGCTGGAGCGCGCTCGCCATCGGTCTCGCCGCCATCGGGGTCGTGATCCAGACGATCGCCCTGGGCCATGTGCCGATCATCGGCCTGACCCTGGCCGTCACCTTCTGCGCCTATGCGGTGATCCGAAAGCGCGTGCCCGCCTCGGCCCAGACTGGTCTGTTCGTGGAATGTCTGGTGCTGCTGCCCATCGGCGCGGTCTTTTTGGCCTGGCTGACCACCCACGGTCAGGCGGTCGGATTTGCGTCGCCCTCCGGCCTGATCTGGGCGCTGGTGAACGGCCCCGCCACCGTGATCCCGCTGGCGCTGTTCGCCTGGTCGGCACGCCGCCTGCCCCTATCCACGGTCGGTTTCATCCAGTTCCTGGCCCCGACGCTGCAGTTCGCCTGCGGCGTCGCGACCGGCGAGCCGCTGACCGTGCTGAGGATCGTCTCCTTCGTCTTCATCTGGGCCGGCGCCGGCGTCTTCGCCCTGGCCGCCTTCAATCGCAGCCGCGCCGCCAAGCGCGCCGTCGCCCTGTCCGAGCCGGTCTAGACGGCGGCGTAAAGCGCGTCCAGCAAACGCTTGGGGCGGGGGTCGCCGATCAGGTGCGGCGACTGGCGCGTCATCACATAGGCCGCCGACAGCTTCCGCGACGGATCGGCCATGGCCATCGACCCGCCCCAGCCGTAATGGCCGAAAGCGTCGTTCGGCCCGAACACCTTCAGCCCGTCATTGCGCATCAGCCCCGCCGCCCAGCTGATCGTATAGGGCAGCACCTTGTCCGGCCCATGGATGCGCTCGCGCGTCAGCTGATCCAGCATTCCCGCCGATAGCACCGACCGGCCGTCCAGCACGCCGCCATTAGCGACCACCCCAAGCATCTTCGCCAGCCCCAAGGCCGTGCCGTGCAGATTGGCCGACGGGATCTCCATCTCGCGCCAGGCCGCCGAGCCGCGCCCGCCCGGCGCCGAGCCGCGATCCAGGAAGGCCGCCTGTTTGATCGGATCGATGGTTCCCAGGCTGGGCGCCGCCGTGGGCTTGCGCATCTGCGCCACCCGTCCATGCTCGCTTTCCGGTAGGCCGATCCACAAGTCCAAGTCGGGGAAGTCCTGGCGCAGCGCCTGGCCCATCGTCCTCCCGGTCGCCCGGCGATAGACCTCATTGGCCAGATAGCCGACGGTGATCGGGTGATAGCCAGACGCCGTGCCCGGCGCCCACATCGGGGCCTGGGCCGCCAGTCGCGCCAGAACCGCAGACACATCGAACCAGATCGTCGGATCGACCGCCTCGGAAAAGCCCGGCAGCCCCGACTGGTGGCTCATCAACTGGGCGACGGTGACCTCCGCCTTGCCCGCCGCGCCGAACTCGGGCCACAGCGAGGCCACCGTTTGATCATAGTCGATCTGACCCGTCTCGACCGCGCTCGCCATCAAAATGGCCATCACCGCCTTGCCGGTCGAAAACACAGAGGTCAGGGTCGTGTCGGTAAACAGCGTCGTCCTGGCCGTATCCGCATGACCCGCCCACAGATCGACGACCGTTTCGCCCTCGACCAGCACGCTGAACCGCGCCGCCTGCTCGTTCAGCCCCTCGGGGGCCTCGGTGAAGTTGGCGGCGAAGGCCTCCCGCACGGCCTTATAACCGGGTGCGCAAACGCCGTGGATGTCGATGAGATCGGTCATGGGCCGGTCCTAGCGCGCCCGCCGCCCACGAAAAAGGCCTCCCGCCGAAACGGGAGGCCTCAAATCGTTCGATCCTTCGACGGATCAGGCCGCGACGACCTCGGTGGCCTGTTCGGCCAGGATGGTCAGGCCTTCGCCGTTCACGTCGGCGAAGCCGCCGTGGACGTCGTACTGGGTCTTGGCGCCGTTGTTATAGACGGTCACCAGACCCTCGCGCAGGGCGGTCATGAAGGGCGCATGATCCGGCAGAACGCCGAAGTCGCCCTCGACGCCCGGTGCATCGACCTGGTCCACGAGGCCCGAGAAGACCTCGCGTTCCGGCGAGACGAGGGAGAAGTTCAGCTTGCCGGCCATGATCAGGCTTCCGACGCCATCTTCTCGGCCTTGGCGACGGCCTCTTCGATGGAGCCGACCATGTAGAAGGCGGCTTCCGGCAGGTGGTCGTATTCACCGGCGACGATGCCCTTGAACGAGCGGATCGTGTCGGCCAGCTCGACGAACTTGCCGGGCGAGTTGGTGAACTGTTCGGCAACGAAGAAGGGCTGAGACAGGAAGCGCTGGATCTTGCGGGCGCGCGAGACGACCAGCTTGTCCTCTTCCGACAGCTCGTCCATGCCCAGGATGGCGATGATGTCCTTCAGGCCCTTGTACTGCTGCAGCACTTCCTGAACCGAACGGGCGACGTTGTAGTGTTCGTCGCCGATGACCAGCGGGTCCATGATCCGCGAGGTCGAGTCCAGCGGGTCAACGGCTGGGAAGATGGCCTGGGCGGCGATGTCGCGGCTCAAAACCGTCGTTGCGTCCAAGTGGGCGAACGAGGCGGCGGGCGCCGGGTCGGTCAGGTCGTCGGCGGGCACATAGATGGCCTGGACCGAGGTGATCGAACCCTTCTTGGTCGAAGTGATGCGCTCCTGCAGGTTGCCCATCTCGGTGGCCAGCGTCGGCTGATAGCCCAC
Organism: Brevundimonas fontaquae; assembly: GCF_017086445.1. Classification (NCBI taxonomy): domain Bacteria; kingdom Pseudomonadati; phylum Pseudomonadota; class Alphaproteobacteria; order Caulobacterales; family Caulobacteraceae; genus Brevundimonas; species Brevundimonas fontaquae. The sequence goes on from NZ_CP070968.1 coordinate 751,280, forward strand.
GGCCGAAGGGATGCGGCCCAGCAGAGCCGACACTTCCGAACCGGCTTGCGTGAAGCGGAAGATGTTGTCGACGAACAGCAGCACGTCCTTGCCTTCTTCGTCACGGAAGTATTCCGCGATCGACAGGCCGGTCAGGGCGACGCGAGCGCGGGCGCCGGGGGGCTCGTTCATCTGGCCGTACACCAGGGCGCACTTGGAGCCCTCGGTCGAGCCGCCGTTCTTGGACGGGTCCACGTTCACGTTGGACTCGATCATCTCGTGATACAGATCGTTGCCTTCGCGGGTGCGCTCGCCCACGCCGGCCAGAACCGAATAACCGCCGTACGCCTTGGCGATGTTGTTGATCAGCTCCTGCATGGTCACGGTCTTGCCCACGCCGGCGCCGCCGAACAGGCCGATCTTGCCGCCCTTGGTGTAGGGGCACATCAGGTCGATGACCTTGATGCCCGTGACCAGGATTTCCGACGAGGTCGACTGCTCTTCGAAGCTCGGCGCTTCCTTGTGGATCGGGCGGTATTCGGTGGTGGCGATCGGGCCGGCTTCGTCGATCGGCTGGCCGACGACGTTCATGATGCGGCCCAGGGTGCCGGGGCCGACCGGCGCCTGGATCGACGAGCCGGTGTCGGTCACGGGCTGGCCGCGCGTCAGGCCTTCGGTCGTGTCCATCGAGATGGCGCGGACCATGTTCTCACCCAAGTGCTGGGCGACTTCCAGAACCAGGGTGAAGGGCTCGCCCGTCTTCTGGTCGATGTTCTGGGTGTGCAGGGCGTTGAGGATCGCCGGCAGGTGGCCGTCGAACTCGACGTCGACGACGGCGCCGATGACCTGGGCGATCTTGCCCGTGGCGACGGCCGCGCCGGGCGCGATCGCGGCGACAGGCGCCTTCTTGACGGCGGGCTTTTTGGCGGCGGGTTTCTTGGGGGCGACGGTGTCGGTCATGGTTGGGGTCCGTATCGGAATGTCTGTTCGGTCGGGATCAGAGGGCTTCGGCGCCGGCGATGATCTCGATCAGCTCGGTGGTGATCTGGGCTTGGCGCTTGCGGTTGTATTGCAGCGTCAGGGCGTTGATGAGGTCGCCCGCATTGCGCGTGGCGTTGTCCATCGCCGCCATTTGCGAGCCGAAGAAGCCGGCTTGGTTCTCATACAGCGCGGCCAGAATCTGGGTCGTCAGCGCGCGCGGCAGCAGGGTTTCCAGGATTTCCTCTTCCGAAGGCTCGTACTCATAGACCGCGCCGTTCAGGTCGATCGGGGCCGCGTCGCCCTCGACCACGGCCGGAATCAGCTGCTTGGCCGTCGGGACCTGTTGGATCACCGACTTGAACTGGCTGTAGAACAGGGTGACCACATCGGCCTGACCCTCTTCGAACGCCGTGGCGATCATCTCGGCGACCGGCTGGGCCGACGGCAGGCCGATCGTCTTGTGGTCCGACAGTTCGAAGGTGTGGACCACCTTGTCGCCGTATAGACGCGCCAGCTGATCGCGCGACTTTTTGCCGACGGCGATGATCTTCACGTCCTTGCCGGCGTTGATCAGGCTGTTGATCCGCTCGCGCGCGGCGCGGATGACGTTGGTCGAGAAACCGCCCGCCAGACCCTTGTCCGCCGTCGCCACGACGATCAGGTGACGCTGGTCCTGACCGGTGCCCGACAGCATCTTGGGCGCGTCGGCGCCCGAGACGCCGGCGGCCAGATTGGCGATGACCGAGGCCATCTTCTGCGCATAGGGCCGGGCGCTTTCGGCCTGGTCCTGGGCGCGCTTCAGCTTGGCCGCGGCGACCATCTGCATGGCTTTCGTGATCTTCTGCGTGGCTTTCACGCTTCCGATCCGATTGCGCATTTCCTTGAGGCTGGCCATCCGGCGCTTACTCTCTCAGCTTACCAGACGGGTTCAGGCGAAGGTCTTGACGAAGGCGGCCAGGATGTCCTTCAGCTCGGCTTCGAGGTCCGAGGTCAGGTCCTTCTTGGTGCGGATGCCTTCAAGCAGGCTGGCGTGGTTCGCATGGATGCGCGCCAGCAGTTCCTTCTCGAAGCGGCCCACGTCGCCGACGGCGATGCCATCGATGTAACCGCGCGTGCCGGCGTAGACCGAGACGACCTGCTCTTCCATCGCCAGCGGCGAATACTGCGGCTGCTTCAGCAGTTCCGTCAGGCGGGCGCCGCGCGCCAGCAGCTTCTGGGTCGAGGCGTCCAGGTCCGAGCCGAACTTGGCGAAGGCGGCCATCTCACGATACTGGGCCAGCTCGCCCTTGATCGAACCGGCGACCTTCTTCATCGCCTTGGTCTGGGCCGACGAGCCGACGCGCGACACCGAGATGCCGACGTTCACGGCCGGACGGATGCCCTGATAGAACAGGTCCGATTCCAGGAATATCTGGCCATCGGTGATCGAGATCACGTTGGTGGGGATGTAGGCCGAGACGTCGTTGGCCTGGGTTTCGATGATCGGCAGGGCGGTCATCGAGCCCGAACCGTAATCTTCGTTCAGCTTGGCCGAACGCTCCAGCAGGCGGCTGTGCAGGTAGAAGACGTCGCCGGGATAGGCTTCACGGCCGGGCGGACGGCGCAGCAGCAGCGACATCTGGCGATAGGCCACAGCCTGTTTCGACAGGTCGTCATAGACGATCAGGGCGTGCATGCCGTTATCGCGGAAGAACTCGCCCATGGCGGTGCCGGCGAACGGGGCCAGGAACTGCAGCGGGGCCGGTTCCGACGCCGTGGCGGCGACGACGATTGTGTACTCCAGCGCGCCCGACTCTTCGAGGGTCTTGACGATCTGGGCGACGGTCGAACGCTTCTGGCCGATGGCGACGTAGATGCAGTAGAGCTTGGCGCTCTCGTCGTCGGTCTTGTTGACGTTCTTCTGGTTCAGGATGGTGTCGACGGCGACGGCGGTCTTGCCGACCTGACGGTCGCCGATGATCAGCTCGCGCTGGCCGCGGCCGACGGGGATCAGGGTGTCGATGGCTTTCAGGCCGGTTTGCATCGGCTCGTGAACCGACTTGCGCGGGATGATGCCGGGCGCCTTGACGTCGACGCGGCGGCGCTCGGTGAACTGGATCGGACCCTTGCCGTCGATCGGCTCGCCCAGCGGGTTGACGACGCGGCCCAGCAGACCCTTGCCAACCGGAACGTCCACGATCTCGCCCAGGCGGCGCACGTCGTCGCCCTCGGCGATGGCGGCGTCGGCGCCGAAGATCACGGCGCCCACGTTGTCGCGCTCGAGGTTCAGGGCCATGCCCTTCACGCCGGCCTTGGTGAACTCGACCATTTCACCGGCCTGGACATTGTCCAGACCGTGGATGCGGGCGATGCCGTCGCCGACCGACAGCACGCTGCCGACGTCGGAAACGTCGGCTTCGACGCCGAAGTTGGCGATCTGCGACTTGAGGATGGCCGAGATTTCAGCGGCGCGGATGTCCATGACGGGCTCTCTGTTCTTCAGTCTTCTGCGGGTGCGCCGTTCAGGCGCGCATTCTGGGTGGCGGGAGCGCGTTTACGCGCGCTTGAGGGCGAACTTCATCTGGTCGAGCTTGGTCTTCAGCGAGGCGTCGAACAGTTTCGAGCCCACCTTGACCTTCAGGCCGCCCAGGATCGACGGATCGACGCGCGCGGTCAGTTCCGGGGCCTTGCCCAGGCTCTTCGACAGGGCGGCGGTGATGGCGGCGACCTGTTTGGCGTCCAGCGGCTGGGCCGAGACGACCTCGGCGGCGACGACGCCGGCGTGTTTCGCGTAGCGCGCCTCGAAACCGGCGATCACGGCGGGCAGATCCTTGGCGCGATGGTTCTGAGCCAGCAGACCCAGGAAGTTGGTCGTGGTCTGCTCGAACTTGGCCGTGGCGGCGATGGCCACCAGACCCTTGGCCTGGTCGGGCGCAGCGATGACGGGCGAGGTCGCCAGGCGACGCAGGTCGGCGCTTTCGCTCCAGGCCGCCTTCAGCGACTTCAGGTCGGCGCGGACGGCGTCCAGGCGGCCGGTTTCCAGCGCCAGGTCGAACAGCGCCTGTGCGTAGCGATCGCCGACTTCCGTCGTTCTGAAATCATCAGCCACTGATTAGGGTCCGAGGTCGTTGTGTCAGGGTCGCAACCGACTGCGAGGCTCGCAACGGTCAAAAGCTTGAAATGCTTACGGAAAGCACGACGGAGGCCGTATCCGTAAATACGCCCCCTTCAAGCCGGGCGCCTGATAGCACGGGGTTTCGCCGCTCGCAACATTGCGTGAAGGCGCGCCGATGCCGCAGGGGCCGCATCGCCATCTCGTTTCCTCGCCACGCGTGGGGAGGGGGACGCGGAGAGGTGGCGAGAGCGGATGGAACGGGGGCGGATCTGAAACGGCTCGCTCCGGCGACACAAGGTGCGCCTTCTAAGGGTAGAGGGGGAATACTTGATCGCACTCGGGACGGTTTCGCAGGGACCGCCGACCCGTCGGAGGCTTATGGCGTAGGCGATAGGACTGCCGCCTTTTGTCCCTATCAGCATGATGGCGGGCAGCGTGGCGGATCGCCTGAGCGATGCATCTACGTCAAAATCGGTCGTGAGATTTCCGATGTTCTTGTTTTGATCGATGAGAACATCTTGTGAACCAGAACAAACCATGCACATAGTCCGCCTCACGAAACGGGGGCGGGTCCAGGCGGGTCTCTCCCAAGCTGAATGACGGGAATCATGGCAAGGGAGACGAAGGCAATGGCTTCACAGGCGGCACTCAAATTGGTGGGCAAGGACGACGGCGACAAGCAACGCGCCCTGGAGGCGGCGATCGCGCAGATCGATCGCGCCTTCGGCAAGGGTTCGGTGATGAAACTGGGCAAGGCGGGCGTGGTCGCCGAGATCGACAGCGTCTCGACCGGCTCGCTGGGCCTGGACATGGCGCTGGGCATCGGCGGCCTGCCGGTCGGGCGGGTGATCGAGGTGTTCGGCCCGGAATCCTCGGGCAAGACGACGCTGGCACTGCACACCGTCGCGGAAGTGCAGAAGAAGGGCGGGGTCGCCGCCTTCGTCGACGCCGAACACGCGCTGGACCCGGTCTACGCCCAGAAGCTGGGCGTCAATCTGGATGATCTTCTGGTGTCGCAGCCGGACACTGGCGAGCAGGCGCTGGAGATCGTGGATACGCTGGTCCGGTCGGGCGCCGTGGACATTGTGGTCGTCGACTCCGTCGCAGCCCTGACGCCGCGCGCCGAGATCGAGGGCGAGATGGGCGACAGCCTGCCGGGCCTTCAGGCGCGCCTGATGAGCCAGGCGCTGCGCAAGTTGACGGCCTCGATCTCCAAATCGAAATGCATCGTGCTGTTCATCAACCAGATCCGTCACAAGATCGGCGTCATGTACGGCTCGCCCGAGACGACGACGGGCGGCAATGCGCTGAAGTTCTACGCCTCGGTGCGTCTGGACATCCGCCGCACCGGCGCGATCAAGAACCGCGACGAGGTGGTTGGCAACACCACCCGGGTCAAGGTGGTCAAGAACAAGGTCGCCCCGCCGTTCCGCGAGGTCATCTTCGACATCATGTATGGCGAGGGTATTTCCAAACTGGGCGAGGTCATCGACCTGGGCGTCAAGGCCGGCATCATCGAGAAGTCGGGCAGCTGGTTCAGCTATGACTCCACCCGGATCGGTCAGGGCCGCGAGAATGTGCGCGAGTTCTTGAAGCAGAACCCCGACATTGCGGCCTCGATCGAAAAGGCCGTGCGCGCCTCGACCAACAAGATCGCCGACGAACTGCTGGGCACGCCCGAGCCGGACGAAGGCCAGGATCTGGAAGGCTGACGCCAGCCTCCGAGGCTGGGCGGACTGTCAGAGTTTGTCCCGGTCTCGGTCCGGTCTTTTCACCGCTACTCCGTCGCCCCTAGCGACCCGCCACCGACCCCGCGAAGGGCGCCGGAGCGACCCGCTCGACCTCGTGTCGGGCGGGTCTTTTTTATGCCCTCGTCATTCCGGGCGGAGGGCCGCTTGGCCCGAAGACCCGGAACCCAGCGGCGCTGAAGGCGAAACCTATCCGCCGCACGACCTCGCGCAGCGAGTCCGCGACAGGTTCGCGCTTTCGCGCGCCGCTGGGTTCCGGGTCTTCGCTACGCTTCGCCCGGAATGACGAAAGGGCAAAGGCGCGCCAAACGAAAACGGGCGACCCGAAGGCCGCCCGTTCCGTCTTCTGTGGATGTCCGCGACCGATCAGGCGGCGGCCTTCTCCGGGGCGAACTTGCCATAGAAGGTTTCGTTCTTCGCGGCCATGTCGCGCAGCAACTGCGGTACCTTGAAGCGGTCGCCATAGGTCTCGGCCAGACGGTCTGCGGTTTCGACGAATTTGGCCAGGCCGATGCCGTCGATCATGCTGATCGGACCGCCGGTCCAGGGCGCGAAGCCCCAGCCCAAGATGGCGCCCAGATCGGCTTCGCGCGGATCGTCGATGACACCTTCTTCCCAGCAACGCGCCACTTCGACGGCCTGGCGATACAGCAGACGTGTCTTCAGCTCGTCGATCTGAGCGAAGGCGGTCGCCTCTTCCGGCTGATCGATGCCCTTGGTGGTGGGGGCCAGTTCGCCCAGACCCTTCCAGATCGTCTTGGGCTTCTGATCGTAATCGTAGAAGCCCTTGCCGTTCTTGCGACCGAAGCGACCGCCCTCGACCATCTTGGCGACGATGTCGGCGCCTTCCGACGGGACGTATTTGTCGCCCAGATCCAGCGCCGTCTGTTTGGCGATCCTGTAGGACAGGTCCAGGGCGACGTCGTCGTGCATCTCCAGCGGGCCGCGCGGCATGCCGGTCATGCGACCGACATTGTCGATCAGGGCCGGGCCGTAGCCCTCTTCCAGCATCGCCATGCCCTCCATCAGGAAGGTGGAGAAGCAGCGCGAGGTGTAGAAACCGCGGCTGTCGTTGACGACGATCGGCGTCTTCTTGATCTTCAGCACATAGTCCAGCGCCTTGGCGATGGCGGCCTGACCCGTCTGTTCACCCAGGATGATCTCGACCAGCATCATCTTGTCGACGGGCGAGAAGAAGTGGATGCCGATGAAGTCCTCGGGCCGCACCGAGGCCTCGGCCAGGCCGGTGATCGGCAGGGTCGAGGTGTTGGAGCCGAACACGGCGCCCTCGGCCAGTCGCGCCTCGGCGCGCTTAGTCACATCGGCCTTGATCTCGCGGTTTTCGAACACGGCCTCGACGACCAGATCGGAACCCTTGATCAGCTCATAGTCCGTCGTCGCCGTGACTGAACCCAGCAGGGCGTCGTATTTCTCCTGCGTCAGCTGACCGCGTGAGAGGCGCTTCTTCAGCAGCTCCTCGACGTGGGCCTTGCCCTTGTCGGCGGCTTCCTGCGTCTGGTCGATCAGGATGGTTTCGATGCCGGCCAGCGCCTGCACATAGGCGATGCCCGCGCCCATCATGCCGGCGCCGATGACCGTGACCTTCTTCGGATCGGACTTGGGCACGCCGGCCGGGCGCACGGCGCCCTTGTCCAGCTCCTGCTTGGACAGGAACAGCGAACGGATCATGGCCTGGGCCTGCGGCGTCATCAGGGTCTTGATGAAGTAGCGGGTCTCGATGCGCAGGGCCGCGTCGATCGGCACCTGGGCGCCTTCATAAACGGCCTTCATCAGGTTCACCACGGCCGGATAGTTGCCATAGGACTGCTTGCGCAGCATGGCGTTGCCGACCATGAAGTTCTGAATGCCGGCCGGGTGATAGGGGCCTCCGCCGGGCAGTTTGAACGACTTTTCGTCCCAAGGCTGGACGGCCTTGCCGCCGTTCTTGATCCAGGCCTTGGCGGCCTCGACCGACTGGCCCTTCTCGACCACCTCATGGACGATGCCGGCGCCCTTGGCGTCATTCGGGCGGAAGGACTTGCCCTCGCTCATCGCCATCATGGCGTTCTGAACGCCGACCAGACGCGTCAGGCGCTGGGTGCCGCCGCCGCCGGGGAACAGGCCGACCTTGATCTCGGGCAGGCCCAGCTGGATCTTGTTGTCGTTCTCTACCACGCGGTAGTGAGCGGCCAGCGTGAACTCCAGTCCGCCGCCCAAAGCGAGGCCGTTGATCGCGGCCGCGATCGGCTTGCCCGAGGTTTCTAGCGCACGGAAGGCGCCGTTCAGCTTCCAGCCGGCGTCGAACGCCTTTTGCAGGTCGCCGCCGCCCGACAGCACGCCGCCGGCCATGTCGCCCAGGTCCGCGCCGGCGCAGAAGCCCGAGGCCTTGCCCGAGGTGATGACGGCGCCCTTGATGGCGTCGTCGGTCTTGATGCGTTCGACCAGCTCGGGGATTTCCTTCATCACCGAAGAGGTCAGGGTGTTCATCGAACGGCCCGGAACGTCGAAGGTGACCAGGGCGATGCCGTCGGCGTCGACGTCGATCTTGAAGTTTTCCATATCCATTTACTCCTGGATCAGACGCGTTCGATGACGGTGGCGGTGCCCATGCCGCCGCCGATGCACAGGGTGACCAGGGCGGTCGACTTGTTCGAGCGCTCCAGCTCGTCAAGCGCGATGCCAGTGATCATGGCGCCGGTGGCGCCGAGCGGGTGGCCCATCGAGATGCCGCCGCCGTTCACGTTCATCTTGGCGTGGTCGATGTCGAGCGCCTGCATGTAGCGCAGGACGACGGCCGCGAAGGCCTCGTTCAGCTCCCACAGGTCGATGTCGTCGGGCGTCATGCCCAGCTTATTTAGCAGCTTGCGGGTCACATATTCCGGGCCGGTCAGCATGATCGACGGCTCCGAGCCGATCGAGGCGCCGCCCAGGATCTTGGCGCGCGGCTTCAGGCCCAGGGCCTGACCGGCTTCCAGCGACCCGATCAGCACGCCGGCCGAACCGTCGACGATGCCGGACGAGTTGCCCGGCGTGTGGACGTGATTGACGCGCTCGACCTCGGGATAGCGCTGGTTGATCACGCCGTCGAAGGCCATTTCGCCCATCATCGCGAAGGAGGGGTTCAGGCCGCCGAGCGCCTGCATGTCCGTGTTCGGACGGATCGTCTCGTCATGATCCAGGATGGTCAGGCCCAGCTGGTCCTTGACGCCGATCACCGAGTTCTTGAACCTGCCCTCGGCCCAGGCCTTGGCGGCGCGCTTGTGGCTTTCGACCGAATAGGCGTCCACGTCGTCGCGGCTGAAGCCGTATTTGGTGGCGATCATGTCCGCCGACACGCCTTGCGGCACGAAATAGGTCGGGAAGGCCGAGGAGGGGTCGGTCGGCCAGGCGCCCATATCCGAACCCATCGGCACACGGCTCATGACCTCGACGCCGCCGCCGACGGCGAAGTCGGCCTCGCCGGACTTCACCTTGGCCGTCGCCATGTTCACGGCTTCCAGGCCCGAGGCGCAGAAGCGGTTGATCTGGACACCCGCAGTATATTGCGACCAACCGGCCGAGAGCACGGCCGTACGCGCGATGTCGGCGCCGAGTTCGCCCACGGGCGTGACGCAGCCCAGGATGACGTCGTCAACCTTGGAGGTGTCCAGGTCGTTGCGGTCACGCAGCGCTTCCAGCACCTGGGTCGCCAGGCTGAGGCCGGTGATCTCGTGCAGCGAGCCGTCCTTCTTGCCCTTGCCGCGCGGCGTGCGGACGGCGTCGTAGATATAGGCGTCAGCCATGGAAATGCGTCTCCATCTTTGGGCCCATCCTCAACGTGCAGCAGGTCGCGGCACGACGGACAAGGCGGTTCCAAGCGTGGACGCCAAGAACCCTACGTTTACGTCAACGTCAAGTAATAAGCCGCGTGATCGCGGCCGCTTGCGGCGGATGCTTTGACTGACTGAAGGTATGAGAGCGTGGGAACGCCGGCCGAGCGCCCGCTGTCAGCGCGGCGGAATACGGGTGGCGCCACCAGTGATCTTGCAGGCGTATTCGGTCTGGGGACGGCCGGTCTGAACGCCAGTCGGCGTCAAAATGCCTTGGTCACGCGTGCAGGCGGCCTCCAGAGCGTTCAGGTCCTGCTGATAGCTATTGGTCGCGCCCATCGAGCCGCAGCCCGAAAGCAGCGGCAGGACAACGGCGGCGGAAAGGATGAGGATACGCATGGTTCGCTGCTCCCTTTGGAGCGTCAACCGCTCCGCATAGCCCCCCGGCCCTGGAAGACTACTGTGTCGCCGACAGCCTGACCAGCTTGCCATTCTGCTCGTCGGTGATGGCCCAGACCGACCCGTCGGCGCCGACCGCCACGTCGCGGATGCGTTCGCCTAAGTCTGTCAGCAGGCGCTCTTCGCCCACCACCCGGTCATTCTGGATCACCAGACGCGCAATATGTTTTTCCTTCAGGCCCGCGACCAGCAGGTTGCCGTCCCAGCCGGTGAACATGGCGCCCTGATAGAAGATTGCGCCGCCGGGTGCGATCACCGGATCCCAGTAATAGACGGGCTGCTCGGTGCCATCCTTTTGCGTCGCGCCGCTGTTGATCTGACCGCCCGAATATTCGACGCCGTAGGCCGCATCCGGCCAGCCGTAGTTGGCGCCGGCCTTGTCCAGATTGACCTCGTCGCCGCCGCGCGTGCCGTGTTCGATGGTCCAGATGGCGCCCGTTCCCGGCTGAACGGCAACGCCCTGGACGTTGCGGTGTCCCAGGCTCCAGATTTCCGGCAGGGCTCCGGCGCGGCCGACGAAGGGGTTGTCCTGCGGGACCGTGCCGTCGGCGTTGATGCGGATGGTCTTGCCCATGTGCGAGCCTAGATCCTGCGCCTGGGGCCGCATAGGCTTGTCCGAACGCTCGCCCAGGGTGATGAACAGCTTGCCATCCGGCGCAAAGGCCAGGGACGACCCGAAATGCTTGTCGCCGTCATAGACGGGCAGGGCGCGGAAGATGACCTGAACATTCTCGACGCGCGATCCGTCGTCCGACAGACGCCCGCGCGCGACCGAGGTGGCGTTTCCGCCCTCGCGCGGTTCGGCATAGCTCCAATAGATCATGCGGTCTTGCGCAAAGCTCGGCCCGACGATGACGTCCAGCAGGCCGCCCTGACCGCGCGCATCGACGGCGGGCAAGCCAGCGACCGGTTCGCCGACTTGGCCTTGAGCGGTGATGATGCGCAGACGACCCGGCTTTTCGGTAACCAGCCAGCGGCCGTCGGGCAGGGCCGCCAGACCCCAGGGGTGGACAAGGCCCGAGGCGACCACCGTATGGGTCATGGCCTGTTCGGTCTTGACGCCCGGCGCGCGGGTCTGGCCGGGGAAGGCCGGTTGCTGATCGGGATTGTTCGCCGGACGGGTTTCCAGCGAGGCCCCGGCCTGAGGCGCAGCACCGGTGCTCTCGCTATTTGCGCCACAGGCGGTGGCGAGAACGAGCAGGGATGTCGAGGCGGCGGCGACGATCAGGCGCATGAAGGGCGAGCTCCGGCTGGGCTTTAGGCAGTCGTTACGAAACGGCGAGACCAGCGTTACCGTTCCTGTGGCAGGGCATCTTGCGCTCTATCGCCGCAGGTTCTGGTCCGAGACGACTTGAACCGCGCGCCCGACGGCGATATAGGCACGCCTCTTTCGCGCTGGCCCCGGCCTGGCGCAGGGCCCGGGACTGGGTAGCTCAGATGGTTAGAGCGGTGGATTCATAACCCACAGGTCGGCGGTTCGATCCCGCCTCCAGTCACCACCTCATTCCCGCTGCAACCTGCGCCGTTGTGCTGCGTTTTCGGTCGAGTTCTCAACCTTGACCGGAGTTTCGTCGTGACGATCCGAACCAAAGCCATGATGGCGGCCGTCGCCGCAGTCACGCTGGGCGCGGCGGCCTGCACCCAGGCCGAGCAGGAAAAGACCGAGGCGCATGCCGAGGCTGCGGCCGACAAGACGGCCGATGTGGCGTCTCAGGCCGGGGAAGTGATCGAGGGCGGCGCCATGAAGGCGGCGCAGGCGGTCGAGAGCGGTGCCGGCAAGGTCGCCGACAAGCTGGAAACCGAACAGGCCGAAGCGGCGGCCGAGGGCAAGCCCGGCGCGATCAATCCCGCGACCGATCAGCGCGTGCCGGCCGACAACAACTAAAGTCGATCAGGCGGGGGGCGGCGCGCCGCTTTCCGCCAGGATCGCATCGATCAGGGCGCGGGCTTCCTGGCTGGACCAGTCCGCCTCGCCTCTCATGACGGCGCGGATGCGGCCCTGACGATCCAGGACGATGGTCTGCGGCATGGCGCCCTTGCCGGGAAACTCGAACGGCAGTTGGAATTTGGCGTCGCTGTAGAAGGGCAGGGGCGCGTGGTCGGCCAGGAAGCGTTTCGCGTCGGCTGCGGCGTCGGGCGTGGCGTCGACGTTGATGGGCAGGACGACCAGATCCTCGTTCGTCTCATAGGCCTTCGCCAGCGCCTGCAGCGTGGGCATCTCCGCCTTGCAGGGCGCGCACCACATCGCCCAAAGGTTTACGACCACGACCTTGCCCTGGAAGGCCGAGAAGCGGACGGCCGTGCCGGTGCGGTCGCGGAAGGCGTATTCGGGCGCCGGCGGCGTCTCGGCCGGGGTCGAAAGCGTGGCCAGGGATCCGACCGCGAAGCGCGCCAGGTCGCTTTTTGGCGCAGCAGCGGTGGTTGTGTTCCCTTCGACTTGCGCCTTCTGGCGATGATTGGCGTATAGCGACATCGCCATGCCGCCGGCGCCGGCGATGGTGCTGACGACGACGACCGCGCCGACGACCGCCCAGATCGCCTTTCTTGAGCCGCTCATGACCGAAACACCTTCTTCCGACGCCAATCCATCCGGCGGTTCGACTGCGCCGGTGAAGCCCGCGGGTCAAGACATGTGGGGCGGACGCTTTTCGTCGCGCCCTGCCGAGATCATGCAGGCGATCAACGTCTCCATCGGCGTGGACCAGCGCCTGTGGCGTCAGGATCTGGTCGGATCGCGGGCCCACTGCCGTATGCTGGCCAAGCAGGGCATCATCGCGCAGGGCGATGCTGACGCGATCCTGGGCGGGCTGGACGCCATCCAAGCCGAGATCGAAGCCGGGACCTTCCCGTTCCGGGATCAGTTTGAGGACATCCACATGAATGTGGAGGCGCGCCTCAACGAACTGATCGGCGAGCCGTCCGGCCGCCTGCACACGGCGCGCAGCCGCAACGACCAGGTCGCGGTCGATTTCCGCCTGTGGGTCCGCGACGCCTGCGATCGCTCGGTCGCGCAGTTGAAGGCGCTGCAGGCCGCGTTGCTGACGCGCGCCGAACAGCATGCCGGCGACCTCATGCCCGGCTTCACCCATTTGCAGACCGCCCAGCCCGTGACGCTGGGCCACCATCTGATGGCCTATGTCGAGATGTTCGGGCGTGACGCGGGGCGTTTCGCCGACGCCCGCGCCCGGATGAATGAAAGTCCGTTGGGGGCCGCAGCCCTGGCCGGTTCGCCCTTCCCCATTGATCGTCAGGCGACGGCGTCGGATCTCGGCTTCGACCGGCCGATGGCGAACTCGCTGGACGCCGTGTCGGACCGCGACTTCGCATTGGAAAGCCTGGCGGCCGCCTCGATCACGGCGGGCCACCTGTCGCGCTTGGCCGAGGAGATCGTTGTCTGGATGACGCCGATGTTTGGCTTCGCCAGCCTGCCCGACGACCTGACCACCGGCTCGTCGATCATGCCGCAGAAGCGCAATCCGGATGCCGCCGAACTGGTGCGGGCCAAGACGGGCCGGATCATGGGGTCTCTGGTCGCCCTGTCCACGGTGATGAAGGGGCTGCCACTGGCCTATTCCAAGGATATGCAGGAGGACAAGCCGCCGGTGTTCGAGGCCTTCGACGCGCTGGATCTGGCCCTGGTCGCCATGACGGCGATGGTTTCGGCCCTGCAACCCAACACCCAACGGATGGCCCAGGCGGCGGGCGCGGGCTTTTCGACCGCCACGGACTTAGCCGACTGGCTGGTGCGCGAACTGAACCTGCCGTTCAGGAAGGCGCACCATGTGACGGGTGCGGCGGTCAAACGGGCGGAAGGGTTGGGCGTGGATCTGTCGCAACTGCCGCTGGAAGAATTGCAGAAACTGGAGCCGGGGATCACCGAAGCGGTTTACAAGGTGCTGACCGCCGAGGCTTCGTGCCAAAGCCGCCAAAGCTATGGGGGAACCGCGCCGGAACAGGTCCGTGCGCGCATCGCCGACTGGAGAGCCCGCCTGTGAAAAAATCTCTGATCCTCGCGGGCGCGTTCGCCCTTCTGACCTCCGCCTGCGGCCGGATGGCCGATCTGGAATCGCCGGTGCGCGAGACCGAGCGTGCGCCGCGCAGCAGCCGCGCGCCGGGGCTGCCCGAGCCGGCGACCATGAACCGTCCCTCCAGCAGCGTGCCGATCGACGGCGGCCCGTCCAACCCGATCGGCGCCGGCGCCGCCCAGAACGACCCGCGGTAAGTTGCACCATTTCGACCTGAAGGACGGCGCCCTCCATGCCGAGGGCGTGCCGCTGGAGCTGATCGCGGACGAGGTCGGCACACCGGCCTATGTCTATTCGACCGCGACGTTGAAGCGGCATTACGGCCTCCTGCGCGCCGCCGCCGATGCGCATCGCGACGCTTTGGGCGAGGCCCTGATCGCCTTTGCGGTCAAGGCCAACTCCAACCTGTCGGTGCTGGCGACCTTGGCGAAACTGGGGTCCGGCGCGGACACGGTGTCGGAGGGTGAAATCCGCCGTGCTTTGGCCGCCGGTGTGCCGTCCGACCGGATCATCTTCTCCGGCGTGGGCAAGACCGATGTGGAAATGGCCTTCGCCATCAGCGTCGGCGTGCGTCAGATCAATGTCGAATCCGGCGCCGAGCTGGATCGGCTGATCGCCGTTGCAGCCATGATGGATGCGTCTCCGGCCATCGCCGTCCGGGTCAATCCGAACGTGGGCGCGGGCGGTCACGCCAAGATCACTACGGGCGGCAAGGGCGACAAGTTCGGCGTGCCGGTCGAGGAGGCGATGGACCTCTATGCCCGCGCATCGGCCTCGCCCCATGTCACGCCGGTGGGCTTGGCTTGCCATATCGGCAGCCAGATCACCGACCTTGAGCCGCTGAAGGCCGCCTTCGAGGTCTTGGCGGACATGACGCGCAAACTGCGGGCTCAGGGTCATGCCGTGACCCGCCTGGATCTGGGGGGCGGGCTGGGCGTGCCGTATTCCGGTGGGACCGAGCCGCCGTCGCCGGCCGAGTATGTCGCCATGGCCGCGCGGGTTCTGAACGGGCTGGATGTCGAGGCGGCGTTCGAACCGGGCCGGCTGCTGGCCGCAAACGCAGGCGTGCTGCTCAGCCAGGTAATACAGGTCAACGAACGCTCGGACGGACGACGCTTTTTGGTGCTGGACGCGGCGATGAACGACCTGATGCGGCCGGCCCTGTACGACGCCTTCCACGACATCCAGCCGGTCAATCCGCGCGAGGGCGGGGCGACGGCCTATGACGTGGTCGGGCCGGTGTGCGAGACGGGCGACACCTTCGCGCGTGACCGCGAGCTGCCGCCGCTGGAGGCCGAGGACCTGATCGTCTTCACTGGCGCGGGCGCCTATGGCGCCGTGATGTCGAGCGAATACAACAGCCGGCCCCTGATCCCCGAGGTGCTGGTGGATGGCGATCAGTGGGCCGTGATCCGGCCACGCCCGACCTATGAAGAGATGTTGGACCGCGAGCCGTTCGCGGACTGGCTGTAAGGAGTCGATTTCCGCTCGACTGTTATAAAGTAACACGCTATAGGCCGGTCATGTCTCCCGGCCCCGAACAGTCCGTCATGCTTTCCCTGCTGGGCGGCGGCTTCGTTGCGGCCTTTCTGCATGCGGCTCTGCCGACCCACTGGCTGCCGTTCACCCTGGTTGGGCGGGCGCAAGGCTGGCGACCGTCGCGGATCCTGATGGCGGTGACGGCGGCGGGGTTGGCCCATATCGCCACGACGGCGGTGGTCGGCGGTCTGATCGTGGCGGCGGGTCTGGCGCTGGATCAGTGGATCGAGGGCGTGCTGCCCCACCTGGCGGCGGTGCTGCTGTTCCTGTTCGGCGCCTTCTATCTGGCGCGCGCGACCCTGAAGCGTCCTGCCATGGCCGGCGGGCCTGCGGTCGAGACGCCCGAGCCGGCCGTGTCCGACAAGGCCGCCTTCCTGGGTCTGGTCGCCATGATGGCGATCTCGCCGGGTGAAGTGCTGCTGCCCATCTATCTGTCGTCGGCCTCGGCGGGCCTTGGAGCCCTGGCGCTGCTGACCGTGGTGTTCGCGGCGGGGACCGTCGCCGGCATGGCGGTCTTCACGGCTCTGGCCAGCGCTGGCGCCTCGATCCTGCGGCTGGAGCGATGGGCGCGGTACGAGGGGGCGGTGCTGGGCGTGGCCCTGATCGCCTTGGGACTCGTTGTCGCCATGCACCAACACTGAAGAGATATTACATGATAACATTCAATGCGTTATCATGTAGCGGCTTGGCTGTTTCGCCAGAGGGCGTATAGGCGAGCCATGAACGCCGCCCACGACCACAGCCCCAGCCACCGGCATGACCACGATCATGCGGGTCACGGCCATGGGCATTCTCACAGCCACCACGGACACAGCCACGGCCACGGCGGACACAGCCATGGCCCGGTGGACACCGGCGACTGGCGCTATGCCGTCGGATTGGTGGTCAATCTGCTGTTCGTGGCGTGCGAATTCGGCGCGGGGCTGATCGCGGATTCGACCGCCCTGTTGGCCGACGCCGGGCATAATCTGTCGGACGTGCTGGGTCTGGCCATGGCGGGCGGCGCGGCCTGGCTGGCGCGACGCGGCGCGCATGGGGCGGCGGGCGGTCGGCGGACCTATGGGTTCGGCAAGGCGACGGTGCTGGCCGCGCTGGGCAATGCGCTGCTGCTGATCTTCGCCTGCGGGGCCATCGCGTTCGAGGCCGTGAGGCGGTTCAACGAGCCTGCGCCGGTCGGCTCGGGCGTCATCATGGCGGTCGCCGGCATCGGCTTCGTCATCAACCTGGGCACGGCCCTGCTGTTCATGAAATCGCAGCACGACCTGAATGCGCGCGGCGCTTATCTGCATATGATGGCCGACGCAGGCGTGTCGCTGGGCGTGGTGCTGGCGGGCGGGCTGATCATGATGACCGGCTGGTCGGTCGTCGATCCGCTGGTCAGCCTGGCGATCGTGGTCGTGATCCTGTGGTCGACCTGGGGCCTGCTGAAGGACTCGGTCAATCTGGCCATGGACGGCGCCCCGACGGGCGTGGACGTGCCGTCTTTGGAACAGGCGCTGGTCGGCCTGCCGGGCGTGCGAGCCGTGCATGATCTGCACGTCTGGGGACTGTCGACGACCGAGACGGCCCTGACCGCCCACCTGGTCCACGACCGCGCGGACACGGCGGCCCTGATCTGCGAGGCCCAGGCCGTGGCGAAGCGCTACGCCATCGGCCATACGACCTTGCAGCTGGAGACCGAGCCTCTGCCGGATTGCCCGGGCTGCTGAACCCTTAGGCCTGTTCGAACGTCACCGGCGCGCCCCAGAATTGGGACACCAGTTCCGACTGCGGCCCGGCCTGGCCGGTGGTCAGGAAGTCGCGGCGCCCGCTGTCGCCCAGATCGTATTCGGGGTGCGCCTTGAAATAGCGCTCCAGCGCATCCGCCACCGCCGTCGGCTGTTCGATCAGAACGGTGCCGGCCGGCAGGGCCTGGGCGAACAGTTCGGCGACGATCTCATAGTGGGTGCAGCCCAGGATGGCCTTGTCCGGGTAGCGGCCGATGCGGCGACGCAGCGCATCGACGTGGTCGTCGATCACCACCTTCAGCTCCTCCGGCGGCGCACCCAGCTCGATCAGGCCCGCCAGGCCGGGGCAGGGTTCGGAAAAGACGGCGATGTCCTCGCGCCGTTTGTCGATCTCGATCTCATAAACGCGGCTGATGGCCGTGGCGGCGGTGCAGAAGACGCCGGTGATGTCGATGGAGGCGACCTTCTCGCCCTCCTGCGGGCGCTCGGCCTCGAAGCTCCACGGCTTGCCGGTCGCCGCCTCGATGGTCGGAACGATGATGCCCAGGATGTTGACCGGGCGGCCCAGACGCTCGCGAAGACCCGGCAGCCAGGTCTGTTGCAGACGGCGAAGCGCAATGGCGCTGGCGGTGTTGCAGGCCAGGACGACGACGGAGGCGCCGGCCTCGAACAGCCTTTCGCAGCCGGTTTTCGTCAGTTCGACGATGTCTTCGCCGCCGCGCCCGCCATAGGGGGCGTGGGCCTGGTCGGCCAGATAGACGAAGTCCCGCTGGGGGAAGCGCCGGGTCAGTTCGCGGTGGACGGTCAGGCCGCCCACGCCGGAGTCGAAAACGCCAATAGCCATGGCCCGGCTTTAGAACAGTGCGACGACGTATCCAACCGGATTGGCGACAAGTTTATCCCCGCGTCAGGTGACGGGGGCGATCCATGCGCCTAAGTGTAGCGCTGACCATGATCTTGTTTCGGAGCATTCCATGCATAGACGCCAGCTTCTCATCGCGGGCGGCAGCCTGATGGCCCTGTCGGCCTGTGCCTCAACGGGGGCTTCCACAGGCGCGACCTCGGGCGGGTCCGCCGCGGCGCCGTCCGCCGCCAGCGTCGCCGAGGAAGCGCGCATCGCCCGCGCCGTCCTGCCCAGCCAGACGCCGCGCGCCGAGCTGCTGCAGGCCTGGACCGGGAAGTATGATGGCGTTCCGCCCTTCGACAAGGTGACGCCGGCCAAGCTGCGCGAAGCCATGCTGGAAGGCATCGAACTGCAACGCGCCGACATCGCCGCCATCGCCAACAACCCCGAGGCCCCGACGTTCGCCAACACCATGGCGGCGCTGGAGCTGGCCGGCGAGCCGCTGGACCGGGCGTCCAACGTCTATGGCGTGATGACCTCCAACATCGGCGGCGAAGCCTATGACGCGGTCGACACCGAGCTGTCGCCACTGCTGTCCGCTGCTTCTGACGAGATCACCTTCAACGAGAAGCTGTTCCAGCGGGTCAAGACCGTCGCCGACACCGCGGACGCGGCGGGCCTCAGCGCCCAGCAGAAGCGTCTGGCCGAGCGTCGCCGCGACTCCTTCGTCCGTTCGGGCGCCAATCTGGACGCGGCCGGCAAGGCCGAACTGGGCCGGATCAACACCGCCCTGTCCAACGCATTCACCCGCTTCGGCCAGAAGGTCGTCGCCGACGAGAATTCCTGGACGCTGATCCCCAACGAAGCCGGTCTGGCGGGCCTGCCGGCCTCGAACAAGGCGGCCGCCGCCAGCGCCGCGCGCAGCCGCAACCTGCAAGGCTGGGCGATCCTGAACACGCGTTCGGCGGTCGATCCCTTCCTGACCTTCGCCGACGATCGGGCCCTGCGTGAGCAGGTCTGGAAGAAGTTCGTCAATCGCGGCGACAACGGCGACGCCAACGACACCAACTCGACCATCGCCGAGATCGTGAAGCTGCGCGACCAACGCGCCAAGCTGCTGGGCTATCGCAACCACGCCGAACTGCGCATGCAGGACACGATGGCCAAGACCCCGGCCAATGCTCAGGTTCTGATGGATCGCGTCTGGACGCCGGCCAAGGCCCGCGTCGCCGAGGAAGTCGCCGACATGAAGGCGATCGCCGGCTTCGACATCGAGCCGTGGGACTACCTCTACTTCGCCGAGAAGGTGCGTAAGGCCAAGTACGACCTGGATCAGAACCAGCTGAAGCCCTACTTCGAGCTGAACGCGGTCCGCGCCGGCTCCTTCGCCATGGCCGAGCGCCTGTACGGCTTCCAGTTCAAGAAGCTGCCCAAGGGATCGGTGCCGACCTTCGAGCCCGACGTCGAGGCCTATGAGGTCTATGACAAGAGCCGGGACGGCCGCCTGATCGGTCTGTACTACACCGACGACTACGCCCGTCCGGGCAAGCGTTCGGGCGCCTGGATGACCACCTATCGGTCCTTCTCGCAGTTGGACGGCTCCAAGGTCATTCTGGCCTCGAACAACAACAACTTCACCAAGCCGGAGCCGGGCGAGCCCGTGCTGATCTCGCTGGACGACGCCGAGACCCTGTTCCACGAGTTCGGCCACGCCCTGCACTACCTGTCGTCGGTGGTGACCTATCCGTCATACGGCAATACGCCGCGCGACTTCGTCGAATATCCGTCGCAGGTGCACGAGCACTGGGTGCTGAGCCGGCCGATCCTGGACGGCTATCTGAAGCACTATCAGACGGGCGCGGCCATGCCGGCCGAACTGGTCAACAAGATCGAGGCCGCCGCCACGTTCAACCAGGGCTATGCGACGGTCAGCTATCTGTCTTCGGCGATCGTGGATATGGACCTGCACACCCAGGCCGTGCCCCCGACCGACATCGACGCGTTCGAAAAGGCCAGCCTGGCGCGGATCGGCATGCCCAAGGAGATCGTGATGCGGCACCGCCTGCCGCAGTTCAATCACCTGTTCACGTCGGACGCCTATTCGGCGGGCTACTACAGCTATCTGTGGTCCGAGACGATGGACGCCGACACCTGGGCCTATTTCGAAGAGTCGGGCGACGTGTTCAATCCGGACATCGCCGGCCGCTTCAAGTCGATCATGCTGGCTCCCGGCAACACCACGGACCGCGCCGAAGCCTATCGCGCCTTCCGCGGCCGCGACCCGGACGTGGCGGCCCTGCTGAAGGTCCGGGGCTTCCCTGTTTCTTGATAAAGGGCGCTACCGCGCTTCGCGCTGCTTGAGCGCAATCGCAAATGTGACGGCCGGCGGAGCGATCCGTCGGCCGTTTCGTTTGGCTGAAACCTGCCCTAGAGCAGGTCGAGACCCGCGCAGATCCCGGAACACCGCATGACCGTCGTCGCCTCCTACGTCTATCGTGACGGTCAGCGCGTACGAGAGGCGCCGCTGACGCCCGAGGGGCTGGCGCTGGAGCCGGGCGAGTTCGTCTGGATCGGCCTTTACGATCCGACGGACGCGGAGATCGAGACCCTGGTCGATCGGTTCAAGCTGCATCCGCTGGCGGTCGAGGACGCCCTGGCGGCGCACCAGATGCCCAAGGTCGAGGTCTATGGTCGCGAACTGTTCGTCGTGGCGCGCACGGCTTTGAAGATCGACGATCGCATCGCCTACGGCGAAACGCACGTCTTCGTCGGCGACGACCATGTGGTCAGCATCCGCCACGGCTCGGCCCGCGCCCACAACCATTTGCGCACACAGCTGGAAGCCTCGCCCCTGCAGCTGAAAAAGGGTCCCGATTTCGTCCTGCACGGCATTCTGGACTTCATCGTCGACGCCTATGCCCCCATCGTCGACGACGTCGAGGACAGCGTACTGGAGATGGAGCAGCGGACGCTGGACGCCTTCCTGTCGCGCCTGGAAATCCGGCGGCTGTTCACCCTTCGCCGCGAGCTGCTGAAGTTCCGGCGCATCCTGGGGCCGATGGAAGAGGTGCTGGGACGGCTTCAGTCGCTGGACCTGCCCTGTATCGATCCGGATGTAAGGCCCTATTTCCGCGACGTGGGCGACCACGTGCGGCGGGTGAACAGCCGGTTGGGGGGATTGAACGACATCCTGTCGTCGGTGTTCGAAGTGGCCAACCTGCTGGAGCAGCAGCGTCAGGGGCTGATCACGCGCAAGCTGGCCGCCTGGGCCGCCATCCTGGCGGTGCCGACGGCCATCGCCGGCATCTACGGCATGAACTTCGAACACATGCCCGAGCTGCGCTGGGAATACGGATACTATGCGGTCTTGGTCGTGATCGCGGCCATCTGCGCGGCGCTGTATGTGACGTTCAAACGGACGAAGTGGCTGTAGTCAGCCGCTGTTTCGCAAGCCCGCCGCCACGCCGTTGATGGCCAGAAGGATGCCTTCGCGGACGCGGGGGTCGTCGTCGCCTGCGCGGCGGCGGCGGATCAGTTCGATCTGGACGTGGTTCAGCGGCTCGACATAGGGCATGCGCAGCCGGATCAGCCGGTCCAGTTCGGGCTGGCCGCCCAGCAGAGCGTCATGGCCGGTGATGGCCAGGATGGCGTCATGGGTGCGCTGCCACTCCTCGCGGATTTCGCCATAGATGCGTGAGGCAAGAGAGGCGTCGGGCACCAGGGTCGCGTAGCGACGGGCGATGGTCATGTCGGACTTGGCCATGACCATCTCCATGTTCTGAACCAGCGTCTTGAAGAAGGGCCAGGCCTCGGCCATCGCCTTCAACTCGCCCATGTCCTTGCCCTGCACCGCCGAGCCGAAACCGAACCAGCCGGGCAGCATGACCCGGCTTTGCGACCAGCTGAACACCCAGGGAATGGCCCGCAGATCCTCGATCCGCGTCGAGGCGGTGCGCGACGACGGGCGCGAGCCGATCTTCAGATCGGCGATCTCGGCGATGGGGGTGGCGGCGCGGTAGTAGTCGACGAAGCCGTCGGTCTCATAGACCAGCTTGCGATAGGCGGCCATCGAACGCGCCGACAGGTCCGACAGGGTCGCGCCGTGTTCGGCGGTGAAGGCGTGGTCCGTCCCCTTACCCAGCGAGGCCAGCATGGCGCCGCAGGTCAGGGCGTCCAGATTGCGAAGCGCGATCTCCGGCTCGCCGTATTTGTTGGCGATGACCTCGCCCTGTTCGGTGGTGCGGATGCGGCCCTGGACCGTGCCTTCGGGCTGGGCCAGGACGCCGGCGAAGGACGAACCGCCGCCGCGCCCGACCGTGCCGCCGCGCCCATGGAACAGTTGCAGCTTCAGCCCGTGCTTCTGCGTCACCTCGACCAAGGCGCGCGAGGCCTCGTGCAACTCCCAGCCCGAGGTCAGGTAGGAGCCGTCCTTGTTCGAATCCGAATAGCCGATCATCACCTCCTGCACGCCTCGCGCCTTGGCGACGGCGAGGGCGGACGGCTCCTGCAGCAGCCGCTCCAGCGTTGGGCGGGCGGCGCGAAGGTCTTCAATGGTCTCGAACAGGGGCGCGGCCTGGATGGGACAGGCGGCGGGGTCTTCGGGTCGGTAGAGACCGACTTCCTTGAGCAGCAGATAGACTTCCAGCAGGTCGGACGCCGCATCCGTCTTGGACACGATATGGGTGCGGATCGCCTGGGCGCCGAAGGCGGCGAGCGCGGTCGCCGCCGCCTGAAGGATGGCGCGTTCCTTCAGCGTTTCCGGTTCATAGTCGGCATAGGGGCTGAACAGCAGGCGCGACGAGGCCAGTTCGGCGGCCAGCACCTTCAGCCGGCCCTCTTCGTCCAGCGTCAGATAGTCGAGTTCGACGCCCGCGACCTTCAGCAGGTCGGAGACGACGCGTTCATGGACGTCGGCATTCTGGCGCATGTCCAGTGTCGCCATATGGAAGCCGAACACCTCGACCGCCGTGATCAGATCGCTGAGCCGGTCGTCGGCGAAGACGCCGCCGTGGTGCCACACCAGGCTGTCGTGAAGCGTCTTCAGATCGGCCTCGAAGGCGTCGGGGCCGGGATAAGGTTCAGCCTGGACCGCGGGGCGACGGGGCGGTGGAGCGTCGCCCAGCTTCTCGTGCGTGGCGGCGAGGCGGGCATAGACGCCGGTCAGGGCGCGACGATAGGGCTCGTCCGCGCGGTGGGGCGACGGATCATGGGCGGCGTCGGCCAGGGCCTGAAGCGCGGGCGACACCTGGGCCAGTTCGGCGGCGAGGCTGAGTTCGGCGCCCAGGGCGTGCACCTCCTCCAGATAGAAGGTCAGCACGGCCCGCGCCTGGGTGCGGAAGGCGGCGGCCATCACCGTGGCGTCCACGTTCGGATTGCCGTCGCGGTCGCCGCCGACCCAGGTGCCGACGCGCATGAAGGGCCTCAGCTCGGGCGCCTCCAGCAACCGCCGCCAGGCCGACAACTGCTTGGGCGCGACGTGCAGGAAGATGCGGTCCAGGAAGGAGACGACGGTGTCGATCTCGTCCTGCACCACCAGGCCCTGGGTGCGGACCAGGCGCGTGGCCCACAGGATGACGATCTGGCGGCGCAGCGGTTCGGCGATGGCGTCCAGGGTGCAGGCGTCGCCGGCCTTGTCGCAGGCGTCCAGCAGGTCGGTGATGGCGGCGATGCGGTCGATGACGCTCTTGCGCCGGACCTCGGACGGGTGGGCGGTCAGGACGGGCGAGATCAGCGACTGATCCAGCAGGGCGCGCACGGCCTCGCGGTCCACGCCCTGGTCGGCCAGACGCTTCAGCGCGCCTTCCGGCGTGTCGGGCCGGGCGCCGGCTTCGGCCTGGCTCTGGGCGCGACGGCGGGTGGAGCGGTCCTCGGCGATATTGGCCAGCAGCGAGAACAATGCGAAGCCGTGCGCCAGACCGGCCGCCTGATCCACCGACATCGCGGTCAGCAGCTTCTCCAGACGCTTGGCGGGGTGCGAAGCCGGGTCGCGGTGATAGGCGATCGAGGCCTGTCGCACCGCCTCGACATGGTCGAACAGGGCCTGACCGCCCTCGTCGCGGATGATGTCGCCCAGAATGCCGCCCAGCAGTCGAACTTCGTCACGCAGGGCGTCGTCGGCGGCGGGGCTCATCATCTCATATATCCTGGGTAGGCGCGGGGAGGTCGGCATCTGGAAGGGCGAAGTCGCCCGCGTCAACGCACGATCCGTGACAGCCGCTCCCAGAAATCACCGCGTCGATCATGGTGAACCGCCCGTTAGGGTTTCTTAACCGACGGCGCCCGATGATGCGGGCGTAGGATTCCAGATCGGTTCCACTCTTGCCCATGTTCGCCAAACGCCAATCCGCACTCGCCGCCACCGCCGGGACCGCCCCGCGCGGCAAGGACGGCCCGAGCCTGAAACCTGTCGTCGACGCCCTGAAGAAGCCGCCGGTTGCCGCAGGTCTGGCGGGCTTGCTTCTGCTCAGCACCAGCGCCCTGTTCCTGACGGTGCTGGGTGATCCCAAGGCGGGAACACCCTCGGCCCATGTCGCGCTGGAACGCGAGGCGCCCGCAGCGCGAGCGCCGGCGCCGACGGGCTTCGAAGCCTTCTCCATGGGCGCGATGGGGCTGTATCAAAATCTGGCGGGCGGCGCCGATCCGGCCGCAGGCGGCGACGCCGTCATCACCCTGCCGGACGGCGGCAGCGTCTCGGGTCAGGGCGCACCCATCACGGCGCCGGTCCACGCGGCCTCGCCCTTGGCCAAGGCGCCCATCGCCGGCCTGTCGCAGCCCGGATCGAACGGTCCCCTGCCGATGATCGCGCCCGACGGCCGCGTGCCGGCCCAGGCCTATGCTCGCCCGTTCCGTCCGAACGGCAAGCCGCGCGTGTCGCTGATCGTCGGCGGGCTGGGCCTGAACGCCGTCACCACCCGCGCGGCGATCGAACGCCTGCCGCCGGAGGTCACGCTCAGCTTCGTGCCCTATGCCGACAATCTGCAGGGCTGGATCGACCAGGCGCGCGCGCAGGGCCATGAGGTCATGCTGGAAATGCCGATGGAGCCGACCGGCTATCCCGACAACGACCCCGGCCCCTATACGCTGCTGGCCGACGGCGGCGCCGACGACGTAACCGCCAAGATGGACTGGCTGCTGAGCCGCGCCACCGGCTATTTCGGCGTGACCAACTATCTAGGCGACCGGTTCGCCGGCTCGGACACGGGCATGAACGCCTTCCTGAGCGTCCTGCGCCAGCGTGGCGTCGCCTTCCTGGACGACGGCTCGTTCCAGCGTCGGCCGGGCGCCTGGGCGCGGGCCAGCGCGGACCGCGTCATCGACCGGACCCAGTCGCCCGCCGCCATCGTCGCCGCCCTGAATGGTCTGGAGGCCCAGGCCAAGCTGCGCGGTTCGGCCCTGGGGGCCGGCTTCAGCTATCCGGTGACGGTCGAGGCCGCCGCCCGCTGGACCGCCGGTCTGGAACAGCGCGGCCTGCAACTGGCGCCGGCATCGTCCCTGTCGATGCGGCCGGGGCGCTAGTGTCCGATCTCGACGCCTATCGGCCCAATGTCGGGGTCGTGCTGTTCAACCGCGAGGGTCTGGTCTGGTACGGCCAGCGGCACGCCACGCCCGGCCCGCATAACTGGCAGTTCCCGCAAGGCGGCGTCGATGCGGGTGAGGATCTGGAAGCCGCCGCCCGCCGCGAACTGCATGAGGAAACCGGCGTCACCTCGATCGAACTGCTGGCGCGGACGGACGACTGGATCCTGTACGACTTCCCGCCCGAAGCCATGAACAACGCCAAGGCCTGGCGCGGTTTCAAGGGGCAGAAGCAGCAGTGGTTCGCGTTCCGCTTCACCGGCGACGAGTGCGAGATCGATCTTGCGGCCGACGACGAGGTCGAGTTCGACGCCTGGCGCTGGGGGCCGTTGTCGGACGCCTGCGACCTGATCGTGCCGTTCAAACGGCCGGCCTATGAACAGGTCGTCGCCGCCTTCTCGCACCTGGCGGCATAGAAAAAGGGCGGCGCGAACGCCGCCCTTTCATAGTTGGCCTTGAAACGGCTTAGGCCGCTTCAGCCTTCTTCTCCGCCTGGCCTTCGATCAGCGGCTGGCCGGCGCCGATTTCGATACGGCGGGGCTTCAGCGCCTCGGGCAGTTCGCGCTTCAGCGAGATCGACAGCAGACCGTTGACCAGATTGGCGTCGTTGACGACGACATAGTCGGCCAGCTGGAAGCGGCGCTCGAAATCGCGCTCGGCCAGGCCGCGATGCAGATAGGTCTTCTGCGTCGCCGTATCGTCATTGGCGGTCTTGCGGCCGGTTACGGTGAGCAGGTTTTCCTTCACCTCGATGTTCAGCTCGTCGGGGCTGAAGCCGGCGACGGCGATCTCGATGCGATAGGCGTTCTCGCCCGTGGTCTCGATGTTGTAGGGGGGATAACCCGTATCCTGGCTGGTCGCGCGCGAGGCGTTTTCCAGCAGATTGGCCAGACGGTCGAAGCCGACGGCCGAACGGTACAGCGGGGTGAAATCATAGGTACGCATCAGCATCCTCCTGAGGATCAGCAAGGTTGAGCCGCCCGGCGTTTTGGCCCGGACGGTGGGAGATCAGATCGACGACCCGAAACCGGCGCCATCAGTCTGGAGAACCCGAAATCGGCGTCCTCGGAAGCAAAGATGGGAACCGGCGAAACGGCGTCAAGGGCGCCGCCCGCACGATTTTGCTTGCGTCAAATCCGCCTGTGTCTCGCGAAGTTCATTTGCGCGGGCGGTCCGCCTGCCTATGGAGAACGACCTGAACCTGGAGCCCTCGATCATGCGCCTTGCCGTTTACGGCCTCGCCGCCGTCCTGCTGTCCGCCGCCCCCGCCCTGGCCCAACAGTCGCCCCAGACCCAGGGCGCGTGGACGCCGCCGCGCTCGGCCCTGTCCAGCGCCATGCCGACCTTCTCCGACGACACGGCCTTGCAGACCGCCATCTCCGCCGAGAGCCGGCCCGCCGCCGACCGGGCGCGCGACGTCTATCGTCATCCGTATGAATCCCTGACCTTCTGGGGCCTGACGCCGGGCATGACGGTGGTGGAGATCGAGCCGGGCGGCGCCAGCTGGTGGCGTCACATTCTAGAGCCCTATGCGGCGGCGACCGGAGGTCGCTATGTGCCGGTCAATCGCCCGCTGGAAAGCATGGGCGTGGCGGATGGAACCGCCGACTTCATCCTGGTGGCCCGCGCCTTCCATAACTGGTCGCGCGACGGCCGGACCCAGCCGTATCTGCAGGCCTTCTTCAAGGCCTTGAAGCCCGGAGGCGTGCTGGCCGTCGAACAGCACCGCAGCGCGGAGGGTCTGAATGTCGCTGACGTCGCCTCCACCGGCTATGTGCCCGAAAGCTACGTGATCCATGAGGCGCGCAACGCCGGCTTCGTGCTGGAGGCGCGCAGTGAGCTGAACGCCAATCCCAAGGACGACCACGATCACCCGTTCGGCGTCTGGACCCTGCCGCCCATCCGCCAGTCGGCCGCGCGCAACGATCCGTCGGGCCGCACCCTGACGCCCGACGAACGCGCCGCCTTCGACGCCATCGGCGAGAGCGATCGGATGACCCTGCGTTTCCGCAAGCCCGAATAGGCCGTCTTGCGTTTTGACCGGACCTGCGAACCCGATTAAGCCCAAGGCGTCAGGGTGCGTCGGACGCGGGTCCCGGCATCCTGCGGAGGTTTTGAATGGCTGATCGTCTGGCGAGCGCGAGCGGATTGTCGCGTCGGTTTTTGCTGAGCGGCGCTGCGGCGCTGGGGCTGACCGGCGTGGCGGCTTGCGGGCGCAAGGACGAGGCCGCAAAGGCGCCCGCCGCGCCGCCCACGCCCGCGGGGCCGCCGGAAGGCTCGCTGGAATGGGCGGTTCAGGGATCGTGGCGCTCGGCCCAGGACAAGGCGCGCGCCGCCTTCCGTCACCCGATGGAGACGCTGCGTTTCTTCGGTCTTCAACCCAAGATGACGGTGGTGGAGTTCTGGCCCGGCAGCGGCTGGTACACCGAAATCCTGGCCCCCTATCTGACCAAGGGGGCGGGAACCTATGTCGCCGCCCTGTTCCCCGAGGGGCCGACCGCCGATCCGGCGCAGGCCGTGCTGAACACCGCCTTCCGCACGCGATTCTCCAGCGACAAGAGGCTTTATGGCGAGCCGCAGTTTTCAGTCTTCGGCGCGGGGTCCGGTCCGGTGATCGCGGCGGGCACGGCCGAGATGTGCCTGTTCATGCGAACCCTGCATGGCTGGATGGCGGCGGGCATTGCGGAAAAGGCCTTCGCCGACGCCTTCGCCGCCCTGCGCCCCGGCGGCATCCTGGGTGTCGAGCAACATCGACTGTCCCCAGCGGAGGATCAGGATCCGGTCGCGGCCAACGGCTATGTCCAGGAAGCCTTCGTGCGCCAGTTGGCGGCCGAAGCGGGCTTCGTCTTCGTCGAGGCGTCCGAGATCAACGCCAATCCGGAAGACACCAAGGATCACCCGTTCGGCGTCGACACCCTGGCGCCCACGCGCCTGACCGCGCCGCGCGGCGAACCGGCTGACCCCGCCTTCGACCGATCCAAATACGACGCGATCGGCGAGAGCGATCGCATGACCTTGAAGTTCAGGAAGCCCGAGTGAACCGCGCCCAAGCCTTCGCCGCCAACGCCCCGCTGATGGGGGTTCCTGGCGCCGCCCCGCCGCCCGGCGGAAAGGGCGACTGGTTTCGCGGCGCAGGCGGAATGCGCCTGCGCGCCGGGCTGTGGAAGCCGTTTCATCTCGCTGCGGACAAGGTGCGCGGCACCGTCGTGCTCAGCCCCGGCCGCACCGAGCCGATCGAGAAATACTATGAGGTGATCGGCAACTTCCTGGCGCGCGGCTGGTGCGTGCTGACCCACGACTGGCGCGGCCAGGGGCTGTCGGCGCGGCTCTTGCCGGATCGGCTGAAGGGGCACGCCCGTGCGGTCGAGGAGTTTCTGGACGACTACAACCGCCTGCTGAACGCCTATGAGGACCAGTGCCCCAAGCCCTGGATCATGGTCGGTCACTCGATGGGCGCGTGCCTGAACCTGCTGTCGCTGGAAAGCGGCGAGGACCGGTTCGCCGGCGCGGTTCTGTCCAGTCCCATGCTGCGCATCAAGACCGGCAAACGGTCGATGTGGTCGGTCAAGCTGGTGGTGCGCTGGAACATTCGCCATGGCCAGGCGGGCGACTATATCCTGGGCGACCCCGACGATCCGTTCGACCACAACTTCGCCGAGGACGCCCTGACCTCGGACGAGACCCGCTATGAGATGTGGCGTCAGCAGCTTTACGCCTGCCCGCATCTGGCCATCGGCGGTCCCACCTATGGTTGGCTGGCCTTTGCGCTGGACGCCGGCGAGCGCGCGCTGAAGCCTAAGGCCCTGAAGGCAGTCAAGGCGCCGGTCGTGATCGTCCAAGCCAGCGCCGACGACGTGGTGTGGAAACAGACCAACCAATGGGCCGCCAAACGCATCCCGCGCGGCCGCTACGTCGAGGTCGCCGGCGCCAAGCACGAGGTCATCATGGAGGCCGACGACCTGCGCGCGGTCTTCCTGAACGAATTCGACGCCATGGCCGATTTGGTCGCGCCTGCGGCGGACGCGGTCACGGACCCGGCGGCGACGACTGCGGACGGGACGGCGGGCTGATCGTTCAGGCGGCGGTTTCGGCGCGCCAGCGTCGGTCGATCGTCTGAGTGACGCCGCATAGCTGCAGGAAGGCGACGGCGACGCCGGGTCCGGTCTCGGCCTTCACCAGAAGGGGAAGAACGATCCACTCGCGCGGGAAGCGCATGACCATCACGTCGTCGCTGGCGCGCAGGTGCGGGCAGTATTTCATCGAGCGGTCGACGCAGCGACGGTGCAGGGGCGCGATCGAGCCGGCGTCGATCATGACCCGGTCGTCGGCGATGTCGGCGCGAACCTGACCGCCGCGCGCCCTGAGCTGACCGGCGCATCGTCGCGCGGCGATCTGGGTCCAGCGATCGCCTTCCTCAGTCGGCTCGCCGCACATAGGGCACAGCATGCGCGCGACCGTGAGACGTTGTCGGACCAGATGGTTCTTTGAATATTGCGGCTTGCCGGCGCCGGGCGCGCTGGCCTGCATCAGGGCGAGACGACCGCCGACGGTTCGGCATGGTGCGGCGCCCGTAATCTCTTCTCCGGTCCAGCTCGTGACCCAGGGCACGTCGACGCCGACAACCAGTTTGGACTGCCCAGCCATCGAAATCCGTCCCCTCAACCGTCCGCACCCTGACGCCGTCTCTCGACCTGCGTCAATATGCGCCAGCTCGTAGGTTCAGGCGGCCGCGCGTTTCAGCGTCACCAGCGCCTGGTCGATCAGGCGCGCGTCGCCGACGGCCAGGACCTGGCCCCTGTCGTCCGGTGCCGCGCCGCGCCAGTTCACCACCTTGCCGCCCGCCGCCTCGATGACAGGCACGAGGGCGGACCAGTCCCAAGGCTTCAGGCTGGTCTCGGCGACCAGATCCATCTTGCCCGCCGCCACCATGGCGTAGGCGTAGGCGTCGCAGCCGAGGCGCGCCAGGCGGGCGGTCGCACGCACCTGGGTCCAAGCGCCCAGTTCGGCGCCGTTGAAGATGTCGGGGTCCGTGGTCGAGATGACGGCGTCGGTCAGCGTCTCGCAGGACCGCACGGCAAGCGGCGTCTCGACATCGCCGCGCAACAGGCGCGCGCCGGACGGGCCGCCGATGTAGATTTCGTCCAGATAGGGCTGGGCGATGACGCCGACGGTCGGCTTGCCGGCCGTGCAAAGGGCGATCAGCGTGGTCCACAGCGGCAGGCCTGAAATGAAGGCGCGGGTGCCGTCGATGGGATCCAGCACCCAGACGTGCTCGGCGTCCGGCCGATCCTCGCCATACTCCTCGCCGATGACACCGTGGTCGGGATAGCGGGCGGCGATGAGGCGGCGGATGGCGGCCTCGGCCTGTTTGTCGGCTTCCGTGACGGGATCGAAGCCGGCCGCGCCGCCCTTGTCCTCATGCCCGAGGTCCGAGCGGAAGAAGGGCAGGGTCACGCGCGCGGCTTCGCGCGCCAGTTCGATGGCGAAGGCTTCGTATTCGGTCATGAGGCTCCCTTACCGCGCTTTCGCCGGCATGGGCGCCCCTTGAGACGTGCAGATCGGGCAGACGCGCAGATCAGGCGGCGGCCACGTCGCCCGCATGCAGGGACTTGGCCAGATCCAGCAAACGCCGGCGGGGCCGTTCGTCCAACTGATAGTAGGCCTGAATCAGATCCAGCGTTTCCTTGCGCGAAAAGACTTCACCGCCCTTGGGCGTCGGTGCGTCGGCCTCCATCGCCTCGGCCAGGCCATCGTAGAAATAGGCGACGGGCGTTTCCAGCGCCTCGGCCAACTGCCACAGGCGCGCGGCGGAGATGCGGTTGGCGCCGCATTCGTACTTCTGAATCTGCTGAAAGCGGATGCCGACCTGAACGGCCAACTGCTGCTGGGTCAGACCCAGCAGGCGGCGACGGCGGCGCAGGCGCCGGCCCAGATGAAGGTCGATGTCGTCGGCCATGACGGTGATCCTCGTCTCAACGTCTGTCCCGATGCGGGACGACACACGTCGATCACGGCAATCGCCGTGCCGGATCGCGCCTAAGGCGAATTCGACCTTATTGCGGCAAGGTTTGAACGAGGACGCAACCGTATGGCCCGAGCCGCATTTACTGCAACAGCTTGGCTTTTAAAGGAAGGAACCACAGCATGGGTCTCGGAATCATTGGTTGGCTCGTCATCGGCATCGTCGCCGGCTGGCTGGCTGAAAAGGTCATGGGCCGCAATCACGGCCTGCTGACGAACCTGATCGTCGGCGTCGTCGGCGCCCTGATCGGCGGCTTCATCGCTGCAAACGTCTTCGGTACGCCGGTTGGCGGCTTCAACTTCGTCACGCTGATCGTGGCGTTCCTGGGCGCCTGCCTGCTGCTGTTCCTTCTGGGACTGGTCAAGCGTCGCGCTTGATCCGACAGTAGGTCGATAAGGAAAAGGGCGGCTCTCGCTAGCCGCCCTTTTTGCTGCGTCACTGTCGGGGCTGGATTGCGGGCAGACGAAAGGGCGGCCGGGAAACCCGACCGCCCTTGATCATCCAGCCTTGGAAGACTGTCTTATTGCGGCTCGGTCGGAGCCGGCGTGGCGCTGTCCGGGGCGGGAGCAGCCGGTTCGGTGGTCGCCGGTTCGGTCGGTTCTGTCGGTTCAGCAGCAGGTTCCGCGGTCGGCGCGGGAGCGGCGGCCGGATCAGCGGCGGGGGCCGCCGGGGCGCCGGCGATCGGAGCGGCGGCGTCGAACTCGGCCTTGGTGTACGCCACCACGACGCCGGTTCCTTCCTGGCGGATTCCGCTCAGCGGCACGGCGCGAAGCTGGCCGTCGGCGCCGCGAACGGTGAGTTCCTGCTTGCCTTCGGCGTTGTTCTGAACGCCTTCAAGCTTGCCCAGCTCGCCATCAGGACCGGAAACGCTCGATCCGGGGTTCAGCGACAGCGATTGCTGCGAGGACGCAGCGGCGGCAGGCGCGGCGGCGGGAGCGGGCGTGGTTTCTTGCGCCAGAGCCGGCGCGGCGGTCATGAAGGCGGCGGCGGCGCCAGCCAGAAGAGCGGTCTTGATGGTCATGGGAGACTATCCCCTGTTACACGGGCCCGACGCCCGCACCCCTATATACTCCCCCTGTTACGGATTGTTTCGTGTGCCCCGAAATGACCTTGGCAGCGCCCCGGTTGGACGATTCTTGGTCTATGTTCGGGCGATCCGCGATTCGAGAGGCCACGTTTGTCCAGCCGCCCCCGGCATACATCCGGTCTGATCCGCCGACTGGCGGGACTGGCCTTCGAGCTGACGCCTCAGATCTTTGCGGTGCTGGCCTTTGGCGCAGGCGCGCTGATGCTGGCCTCTGCGGTGACGCCAGAGTTCGACGGTCGACTGCGTCAGCTGACCGGCGTGGTGTCCCCGATCCTGATCGACCTGTCGCACTTTGTCGGCAGCATCGCCGGTTTCCTTCTTCTGCTGTTGTCGGCCGGTCTGTGGCGGCGTCGGCGCGGCGCCTATTGGGCGGCCCTGCTGGTCCTGGCGGCCGGGGCGGTGTTTTCGGTGCTGAAGGGTTTGGACTGGCAGCAGGCGACGGATCTTCTGGTCGTCGCCGCCCTGCTGGCGCCGTGCCGCACGGCTTTCAACCGGCGCTCGCGGCTCAGCGAGCCGCTGCGGCCCAGCTGGCTGTTGCTGCTGACGGCGGTCGTGGCGGCCATGCTGTGGCTGGGCTTCTTCGCCTATCGCGACGTGGCCTATAATGACGAGCTGTGGTGGCGCTTCCTCAGCGATCGTCAGGCGTCGGGTTTCCTGCGGGCCGGGCTGGTTCTGGCGATCCTGACGCTGGTCGTGGCCGGGCGCTCGCTGTTGAGTTCGCCGGGCGCCCACAGTCACGGCCCGGCCAGCAAGGCTGACATCGATCGCGCGCTCCAGGCCTTGCGGGCGGCGAATATGGCGACACCAGAGGCCTGGCTGGCCATGCTGGGCGACAAGGCGCTGATGTTCAGCCCGTCGGGTTCCAGCTTCCTGGCCTATCGCGTGCGAGGCCGGCGCTGGATCGCCATGGGCGAACCGGCAGGGCTCAAGAGCGAACGGCTGGAGTTGCTGTGGTCCTTCACCGAAATGGCCGACAGCTATGGCGGGGCGGCGGTCTTCTATTCGGTCAGCGAGGAGGTGCTGGGCGACCTGGCGACCATGGGGCTGGCGGTGCGAAAGGTCGGCGAAACGGCCGTGATCGACGCCCACCGGTTTTCTTTGGAGGGCAAGGGCAAGCAGAACCTGCGCACGGCCATCAATCGCGCCGAGCGTGAAGGCTCCTCGTTCGATGTTCTGCCGCCCGGTTCGGCCGCAGCGATCGCGGACGAGCTGCGCGAGATTTCCAACGCCTGGCTCGCCATGCACGAGGGCTCGGAGAAATCCTTCTCCTTGGGACGCTTCGACGTCGACTATCTGGACCTGACGCCGCTGGCGGTGGTCAAGGAGGGCGGTCGCATCGTCGCCTTCGCCAATCTGCTGACCTCGCCGGACGAGGCGGCGGTGGATCTGATGCGGCATCGGCCGGACGCGCCGCATGGGGTGATGGACTATCTGTTCATCCGCTGCGCCCAATGGGCCAAGGCGGAGGGGCTGGCCAGCTTCGACCTGGGCATGGCGCCGCTGGCGGGGCTGGAGGATCGTCGCATCGCGCCGGTCTTCGCTCGCGTCGGCGCCCTTGTGTTCGAAGAGGGCGGGGCGCTGTACGGCTTCCAGGGTCTGCGCAGCTACAAGGCCAAGTTCGGCCCGGACTGGCGCTCGCGCTTCATCGCCGCGCCGGTTTCGACGCCGCTGCCGCTGGCCCTGCTGGACGTCGCTTTGCTGACCAGCGGCGGCTGGCTGGGAATGCTGGGGCTGAAGAAGGCCTAGGTCAGCAGCGCCTTCAGCACGCCATCCAGCACCGGGCGGCCGCGCTCGGTGGCGATCAGTCGCTCGGCCTTCAGCATCAGGAACCCGTCGGCGATCAGGTCCGCGACCGGCGCGCATTCAGCCGACAGGCCGAGCGCCGACAGCAGGGCGACAGGCGCGCCTTCGGTGGTGCGCAGGGCCAGCAGCAGCCGTTCTTCGGCGGCGTCGGCTGCAGTCTGGGCGTCGCGCTCGGACCAAGGCGTGAGGCCCGAGACGCCCGCCACATAGTCGGCGATGCGGCGGTGGGCGACGGTCGCGGTCCTGACGCCGTCCAGCGTCAGCCGGCCATGGGCGCCGGGGCCGACACCCAGATAGTCGCCGCCGCGCCAGACATGCAGATTGTGCGACGACCGGGCGGCGGGACCGCGCGCATGGTTGGAGACCTCATAGGCTTCGAAGCCGGCGGCCGAGAGGACATCCTGGGTGGTTTCGTAGAGAGATGCGGCCCGGTCCTCGTCCGGCGGGGTCAGGGTTCCGCGTGCGAAGGCCCGACCAAAGGCGGTCGTCGGCTCTATGGTCAGCTGATAGGGCGAGACGTGTTCGAACCCGAGCGCCAGCGCCGCCGTCAATTCGGCGGCCCAATCTTCAGGCCTCTGGTCCGGGCGGGCGTAAATCAGGTCGATGGACAGACGGTCGAAGGCGCGGCGGGCCAGATCGACCGCGCGCAGGGCCTCGGCCGCCGCATGGTCGCGACCCAGAAAACGCAGGGCGGCGTCGTCCAGCGCCTGAACCCCCATCGACAGGCGGTTGATCCCGGCGTCGGCCAGGGCGGCGAACCGGCCGGCCTCGGCGTCCGTGGGATTGGCCTCCAGCGTGATCTCGATGTCGCCGGCGGGCGGGAACAGGTCGCGGGCCGCCGCCACGATCCGCGCGACGGCGTCGGGCGCCATCAGCGACGGCGTGCCGCCTCCGAAGAAGATCGAGGCCAGCCGTCGCGGGCCTGTCAGATCTCTCTGGGCGCACAGGTCGGCCAGGATCGCCTCGACCAGCCCGGCCTGTTCCTCGGTGCGCCCGCGATCGCGCACGACGTTGAAGTCGCAGTAGGGGCAGATGCGTGCGCAATAGGGCCAGTGGACGTAGAGGCCGACGTCCGATCCCGGATCAAGCGGATCAGTCAATCAGGGCGGCTCTCAGCTTGGTGAAGGCGACGGTGCGGTGGCTGATGGCGTCCTTGGCCGCCGGCTCCATCTCGCCAAAGGTCCGGTCGCCGCCAGTCGGAATGAAAAGCGGGTCGTAACCAAACCCCCGATCCCCGCGTGGGGGGAAGGTCAGCTGGCCGTGAACCTCGCCCTGGACCACGACGCAGGGGCCGTCCGGCCAGGCGACCGCCAGGGCCGAGGTGAACCAGGCGGTGCGGTCCGTCGCGCCGATCTCTTCCAGCCGCTCCTCGACCTTCTTCATGGCGACGGCGAAATCCTTGCCCGGCCCGGCCCAGCGCGCAGAGAAGATGCCCGGCGCGCCATCCAGCGCCGCGACCGACAGGCCGGAATCGTCGGCCAGCGAAACCTCGCCCGACAGTTCCGCCGCGTGGCGCGCCTTCAGCATGGCGTTGCCGGTGAAGGTGCTCTCCGTTTCGTCGGGTTCGGGCAGGTTCAGCTGGCCGGCGGTGACGAGTTCGTAATTTCCGCCGAGCAGCGCCGAGATTTCTGGAACCTTACCGGCGTTATGCGTCGCCACGACGATCCGCATCCCTTTGATAAGCTTGAGATTCATCGTCGATCAGGCTCCTGAAACAGTCTATTGCCAAAGTTTAATATCGTTAAACGATATGTAACGTGCCTTTTTCGCCCGCACGGCCTATCTATTGATCGTCAGGAACGAGGTCGCAGCGTTCAGGACTTCCGGAAAACCGGGAACGATCATGCGGCTAACAAATCCAAACGGCGATAATCGCCTAAACAAGAAAGACGGAGAACCACAATGCATACGATGAACACCTCGATGTGGCTCGACAAGGTCGGCGCTGCTTTTGTCAGCACCGTTCTGATCGCCGCCCTGCCCACCGCCTTGGTCGTCACCCTGTTCCAAGCTCTTTGATCCCTCTCTTTTCGATCACTGGAGCTTTGACGACCTGCATGAAGACCGCGATGTATAGAGCCGCGCGCGGGTTCGCCGGACCCCGCGTGGCCATCGCCCCGCCTTCCCCGGCTTGAGATCAAAAAGACCATGCGCCTGCCCCTGCCGCCAAATCCGCTGAAGCGAGGCGAGGCAAGCGTTCCGAACTGGCTGGGCGCGCCGATCAAGGCGCTCGGCCCGGGTTCGGTGTCCAGCGTGCTGAAGGTGGTGCTGGACGTCGCCTATATCCTTCTCTGGCTGATAACCGGTGTCCTGCTGCTGCTGGTCATCGCCGCGATCTTCATTCCCCTGGACAATGTGAACATCACCGTCAGCGGGGATTCCGGCGGCAAGCAACTGCCGCTGACGCGCACCCTGCTGCTGTTCGGTTTGGGCGCCGCGACCGCCTATTTCGGCGGGTTCATGCTGATCCTGCGCAGCCTGCGCCGCATCATCCGCACCCTGACCATGGGCGACCCGTTCCAGCCCGATAACGTCCGTCGCCTGCGCCAGATCGGCCTGACCCTGGCGGTCGTGACCGGCGGCGTCTGGGTGGCCCAAGGCTTCGTCGCCAAGCGGCTGGCGCCCGGCGTCATGGATCCGCAGGGCTTCGGCGAACTGCTGACCCCCATCTTTTCCGTGCTTATCGTCTTCGTGCTGGCGGAGGTGTTCCGCGAGGGCGCGCGCCTGCGTCGCGAATCCGAACTGACGATCTGAGCCGTTTCGAAGTAGGATTTCCGCATGGCCATCCGCGTCCAGCTTGACCGCGTCCTCGTGGAACGCCGCATGTCGTTGACCGAACTCGCCGATCGGGTCGGGGTGACGGTAGCGAATCTGTCGATCCTGAAGACGGGCAAGGCCCGCGCGGTGCGGTTCTCGACCCTGGACGCCTTGTGCCGCGAACTGGACTGCCAGCCCGGTGACTTGCTGGCGCACGAGCCTGGTCCCGGCGACACGATCGAGGACGACGGCGAGGCATGAGGCGAAAGGGCTCGAGCCGTGATGAGAACGGATTGACGCCCGAAGACCGTCGCATCTGGACCCGTGTGGCCGGATCAGTCGTGACGCCGAGGACGCGCAAGGCCGCCCGCGTCACGCCCGGCGCCGAAACGCCGCCCGAGATCGTGGTGACGCCGACCGAGCGTCCGCGTCCCCTGGTCAAGGCGGCTCCCAAACGCACCGCTGTCGCGCCGCCGGCGGAAAAGCGACCTTCGCCGAACAAACCCAAGCCCGCGCCAGAGGATTTGGAGCCGCGCCGCAAGCAGCGGCTGTCGCGCGAACGCGACCCCATCGAGGCGCGCATCGACCTGCATGGCTTCGGCCGGTTCGAGGCCGAGGATCAGCTTCGAGGATTCCTGACATCCTGCCAGATGCGCGGAATGCGGGCGGTGCTGGTCATCACCGGTCAGGGGCGGATGGGCGGCGGGGTAATCCGTTCGGCCTTTGCGGAATGGATGCATTTGCCCGCACTGCGCGGCGTGGTGTCAGGCTTCACCATCGCCCACCAGAAGCACGGCGGAAACGGCGCCTTCTACGTCACCCTGAAACGCCGGACCTGACGCTAACGCAAAAGGCCGGGCCCGCGCTGGCGGACCCGGCCTTTCGAAAAGCGGCTTTGCTCTGGCCTATTTGGCGGCGATGGCGCCGGCCAGGATCACGTCGATCTGCTTGCCCATATGGTCCGACAGGGCCTGCGCGTCCCACTCGTCATAGGCGGCGCGGCGATAGTTCGACAGATAGGCGTCCCAGATCAGCTCGACCAGCAGACGGCTGTCGGCGTCCTTGGACAGTTCGCCCTTGGCCACCGCATCCTGAAGGATGTTGCTGATGGCGAGCAGCAGGTTCTTGGTCGCGGCGCGGGCGCGCATTTCGGCGGCCAGGGGCTGGAACCACGAGCGCGCCACGATGGCCTGGAACAGCGGCAGTTGGTCCAGCGACGAGTGATAGCCGGCGCTCAGCGCGCTGACGAGACGCTGGCGGACGGGTTCGCCTTCGGGCGCCGCGGCCTCGACCACCTCGGCCAGACGCGTCATGTCCTCGGTCAGGACCGCTTCGAACAGTTCGGCCTTGTCCTGGAAGTTGGCGAAGACGGCGCCGGTGGACATGCCCGCGCCCTTGGCGATGTCGCGGATCGTGGCAGGCTCATAGCCGCGCTCGGCGAAGAGCGAGCGGGCGGCGTCCAGAACCTTTTGTCGCGTGCGAATCTTGGCGGCCTGGCGGCGGTTCAAGCGGGGCTCGACAGCGAGGGAGGCGACGGTATCTGTCATATAATCAGGCTTTTACTCTACTTTCGGTCTCTGGTCGGGGCGGGCCCGGCAGCGACCTCGAATGAATGTCTGAGCCCTTGGATCGAACCGGAAGGGCGCTTCTGCTCCGCAGATGCAGTCATGAAGAGGCGCGCTTGCATCACGGAACCATGACGAAAATGGGTCCGGCGGCGGTCTGTAAGTGGCTTCCCTTACTCCGGCGCGGGGTCGACGCGGGCCGGGCGCAGCGTGCGGCGCAGCGCGCGGCTGGGGCGATTGCGACGCTCGATCGGGATGGCTGACTGGAACGCCTTGCGAAACTGATCGCGACGTTCGTGGACCGAGGCGAGCACAAGGCCCATGGGCACACCCAGATCGACGAGGGTGTTTTCCGCGAGTTGCAGACTGGCCTCGGTCGTCTCCGGCACGGCGTCGGTGACGCCCAGTCCATAAAGCCGAATGGCGTGCTGGTCGTCGCGAGCGCGGGCGATCAGGATCAGGTCGTCGCGCATCGACCGCGCCGTCGTGACGACTTCGTCCACCTTGGTCGGCGCGTCCATGGTGACGATCAGGGCGCGGGTGGACTGGACGCCGCAATGCTGGAGCATTTCGCGCCGCCCCGCATCGCCATAGAAGACATCGAATCCGTCACGTCGGCCCTTAGCGACGGCGCCCGCATCGGTGTCCAGGGCGATGAAGGGCTGATCGTGCGCCTTCAGCATTTCCCCGATCAACCGGCCGACGCGCCCGAAGCCGACGATGATGACCGCGCCGTCGGCCGCCTCCAGCTTTGGAAGCTCGACAGGCTGGCCTACGGCGGACGACTTGCGCGCCAGCTTCTGACCCAGCAGGGCGAGCAGGGGGATCGAAAAGATGCTGACGGTCGCCGACAGGGCCACGGTGTTGGTCAGCTGCGGCGGCGCGAGGCCTTCGACCAGGCCGGTGGCGAAGACCACGAAGGCGAACTCGCCCGCCGGCGCCAGAACGAGCGCCGTCTCCAGCGCCGGGCGGGCGCCCAGGTCCCAGAAACGCGCCAGGCTGAAAATGACGCCGGTCTTCAGGACCGTGAGGGCCAGGGCCAGGCCGAAGACGCCGACCGGATCGGCGGCGATGGCGTCCAGGTCCAGACCCAGGCCGACGCCGACGAAGAAGACGCCCAGCAGAAGCCCCTTGAACGGTTCGATGGAGACCTCGACCTCGCGCCGGAACTCGGTCTCGGCCAGCAGCACGCCGGCCAGGAGCGCGCCGATGCTCATCGACAGGCCGCTGGCCTGGGCGGCGAGACCTGCGCCGACCACCACCAGCAGCGAGGCGGCGACGAACAGTTCGCCGCCTTGGTCGGCCTTGCGCGCCTTGGCCACCGAGCGGAACATCGGCCGCAGCACGACCCGACCCAGCAGCACCATAAGACCCAGGCCGATGGCGGCCGGAACCAGGGTGAACAGGGCGCGCCCCAAAATGGCCGGATCCAGCGCGCCGCCCTGCTGGGCCAGGGCCGCCAGGACGGTGACGGTGATCAGGATCGGGGCCACCGACAAATCCTGGGCCAGCAGAATGGCGAAGGTGGAACGGCCGACCGTCCCCTTCAGCCGCCCCCGCTCGGCCAGCACGGGCATGACCACGGCCGTCGAGGACAGGGCAAGGCCCATGCCCAGCACCACGGCGCTGGCCAAGGGCTGGCCCATCAGCATGAAGCCGCCCGCCAGCACGGCGGTGCAGACGACGACCTGCATCAGTCCCAGGCCGAACACGAGCCGGCGCATGGCGCGCAGCCGCTCCCACGACAGCTCCAGACCGATCATGAACAACAGGAAGGCGACGCCCAGTTCCGAAAGCTGCGCCAGCTGGCCCGGATCGCCGATGGTCAGCCACGACAGCCAGGGCAGGCTTTGCGCGAACCGGCCCAGGCCGTCCGGCCCCAGCAAAACGCCCGCAGCGAGGAAGCCCAGGACGGGGCTGACCTTCAGCCGATTGACCAGGGGCACGATGACGCCGGCGGCCGCCAGAAAGACCACCAGATCCTTATAGTCGCCGCCCTGACCGTGCATCCGCCCTCCTTGCGCCCACGTATCTGACCCTGATCCCGGCGCTGTGGCGAGAGGCCGCATGGGAATCATGAACTTTTTTTAAGGCGACACCCCCCCTCGCGGGATTAGGGTCCGCGCCGAGCCATCCAAATGCCGGGTGGGAACAGGGACATAGTGATGAAACGTCTGCTTATCGGGGCCGCCGTCGGCGCCCTTCTTCTGCCCGCCAACACGGTTCTGGCTCAGGATATCGGTCACGACCACGCCTGCATCGACGACGCCTGCACCACCGTTTCGCTGTTCTCGGGCGAAGAGACGGCGGCGGGTTGGCAGGGGACCGAGGCGCCCCGCTACGGGACCTGGGGCTTCGACATGGCCGGCCGCGACACTGCGGTGAAGCCGGGCGACGACTTCTTCCAATACGCCAACGGAAAGGCGTTGGAAAAGCTGGTCATTCCGTCGGACCGCACCAGCTACGGCTCCTTCGCCCTGCTGCGCGAACTGTCGGACAACCGCATGAAGGAACTGGTGCTGGGCCTGGCCGACCGCACCGATCTGGCGCCTGGATCGGACGAGGCCAAGGTCGCCGACGCCTATCGCTCCTACATCGACGAGGCGCGCATCGAGCAGTTGGACGCCCAGCCGCTGCAACCCTATCTGGCCGCGATCCGCGCCGCCGACAGCCATGACAAGATGGCCGTCTATATGGGCCAGACGGTCGGCCGCTTCGGCTCGTCCTTCTTCGGCACCGGCATCACCATCGATGCGAAACAGCCCACTCGCTACGTCGTCTCGACGGGCCAG
This sequence comes from Brevundimonas fontaquae, assembly GCF_017086445.1. Lineage (NCBI taxonomy): Bacteria > Pseudomonadati > Pseudomonadota > Alphaproteobacteria > Caulobacterales > Caulobacteraceae > Brevundimonas > Brevundimonas fontaquae. The sequence continues at coordinate 793,086 of NZ_CP070968.1, forward strand.
TCGGGCATCGGCCTTCCGAACCGCGACTACTATCTGGACGCCCGCTACGCGGACAAGAAGCACCTTTACACGACTTATGTCGGTCAAATCCTGGCTATGGCGGGGTGGGATAAGCCGTTCACCACGGCCGCCGAGATCGTCGAACTCGAAACCAAGATCGCTGAAGCCCACTGGACGCCGGTCGAGAACCGCAACCGCGACCGGACCTACAACGAGTTCACCATCGCTAAACTGGCTGAGGACGCGCCGGGCTTCGCCTGGCAGGCCTATTACGACGCCGCCAAGCTGGGCGGCGTGCCGCGCCTGATCGTGCGTCAGGACACGGCCATGCCCAAGATCGCGTCCATCTACGCCAAGACGCCGGTCGAGCTGTTGCAGGCCTGGCAGGCCTTCCACACGGCCGACGACATGGCACCCCTGCTGTCCAAGCGCTTCTCCGACGCCCAGTGGGCGTTCCGTTCACGCGACCTGTCGGGTCAGCCTGAGCAGAGGACTCGTGAAAAGCGCGCGATCTCCTTCGCCGAAGGATCGCTGGGCGAGGCCACGGGCCGGCTCTACGTCGCCCAGTATTTCCCGGCCGAATCTAAGGCCAAGATGGAAGAGTTGGTCGCCAATCTGCGCACCGCCCTGTCGCACCGGATCGACAACCTGACCTGGATGGGGACCGAGACCAAGGCGGCGGCGCAGGAGAAGCTGCGCAAGTTCACCGTCAAGATCGGCTATCCCGACAAGTGGCGCGACTACTCCGGTCTGGACATTCGCGCGAACGACCTGGTCGGCAACGCGGAACGCCGCGGCCTGTTCGAGTGGAACTATGATCTGGCCCGCCTCGATGAGCCGGTCGACAAGTCGGAGTGGGGCATGACCCCGCAGACGGTCAACGCCTACTACAACTCGGCTAACAACGAGATCGTCTTCCCGGCCGCGATCCTGCAGCCGCCCTTCTTCGATCCGAATGGCGATGCGGCGGTCAACTATGGCGGCATCGGCGGCGTGATCGGGCACGAGATCGGCCACGGCTTCGACGACCAGGGCTCCAAGTCCGATGGCGACGGCGTGCTGCGCAACTGGTGGACGCCGGAAGACAAGGCCAACTTCGAGGCCCTGACGGCGCGTCTGGGCGCGCAATATGCGACCTACGAGCCGATCGCGGGCTATCACATCAACCCTGGCCTGACGATGGGCGAGAACATCGGCGACGCGTCTGGCGTGGCCGTCGGTCTTGAGGCCTATCACCTGTCGCTGAACGGCCAGCCGGCGCCCGTGATCGACGGAACGACCGGCGACCAGCGCTTCTTCTATGGCTGGGCTCAGGTCTGGCAGTCGAAGTACCGCGACGAGGCGCTGAAGCAGCAGGTCGCCACCGACCCGCACTCGGCCGCCCAGTTCCGCGTCATCGGCCCGCTGCGCAACGTCGACGCCTGGTACGACGCCTTCGACGTTCAGCCGGGCACGAAATACTATCTGACGCCCGAGGAACGCGTTCGTCTCTGGTAAGGCGACTTTTTGTCCCAGAATGGAAAGGCCGGGGTTCGCCCCGGCCTTTTTCATATAGAGACCGGGCTGCTCGATCTCGACGCCGCATCGAGAATTTGTCGAGGTGTAATGAGCATTTGTCTGGGCGCCAGACGCGAAAAAGCCCGCTGCGGGGGATACATCGCAGCGGGCTTTCGCGCTCTTTAAAGAGCGGACGTTTCCTCCCCGAAACGCCTTCGAGTGCTGCGCGCTTGAGCAACGCTTGCCCTCGAGTGAGGTCATTTGACGCAAGGGCCGGTCGGTCGTCAACGGCCGGTTTGGCAAGAGTCGAACTTTCTTCGACTTATCGCTGATAACCCATTCGACAGGGAGACGATTGTCGAAGCTTATTCGATAATGGACTTGATGGCGGCGATCAGGCCTTCGCGGCGTATCTTCATCTGACCGGGGCGCTCGGCCTTCCAGGCGTCGTTGTCCGTGATGGCGGCGGCGGCGGCGCGTCCGGCGTCCAGATCCTTGATCGTGACCTCGCCTGCGGCGATTTCGTCGCCGCCCAGAATGACGACAGCCGGGGCGCCGCGTCGGTCGGCGTATTTCATCTGCGCCTTCATGCCGGCGCGACCCAGATAAAGCTCGGCGGCGATCCCGGCGGCGCGCAGTTCCGCCACGGCGGTCAGATAATGGGCCATGTCGTCCTCGGAGAAGACGATGACTACCACGGGGCCGCGCACGGCATCCTCGGCGCCCCGTCCCGCCGCGCGCAGGGCCGAGGCCAGGCGCGAGACGCCGAAGGAGAAGCCGGTGGCCGGCGTGCTCTGGCCGGTGAAGCGGGCGACCAGATCGTCATAGCGGCCGCCCCCGCCGATGGAGCCGAAGCGGACGGGGCGACCCTTGTCGTCAACCGTGTCGAGCAGAAGCTCAGCCTCGAAGACGGCGCCGGTGTAGTATTCCAGACCGCGCACGATGGTCGGATCGAACTTCACGGCGTCCTGGCCGACCGACATGGCGGCCAGCGCCCGGTCGATGGCGGCCAGCTCGTTCAGCGCCGCCTCGCCCGCCGCGCCGAGGTCGCCGGAGCGCGCGACCGCGTCCAGAGTCTCGGCCCGCGACAGGCCGGGCGTGTTGGCTGAGGCGAGGAAGGCCTCGATGGCGGCCGTGACCTTGGCGGGCAGTTGGGCGCCCTTGGTGTAGTCGCCCGAGTCGTCCAGACGCCCTTCGCCCAGCAGTTGGACCACGCCCTCCCAGCCCAGGCGGTCGAACTTGTCGATGGCGCGAAGCGCCGTCAGTCGCTGACCGGCCTCGGTCACGCCGCCGGCGTCGAACAGGCCGTCGAACAGCTTGCGGTTCGAAACGCGGATCTGGGCCTGGCCGGCGCCCAGCCCGGCGGCGCGCAGGCCTTCGCAGCCCATGGCGATGATCTCGGCGTCGGCCTCAGGCCGGTCCGAGCCGACGGTGTCGGCGTCGCACTGCCAGAACTCGCGGAAGCGACCGGGGCCGGGCTTTTCATTGCGCCAGACCGGACCATAGGCATAGCGGCGGAACGGCTTGGGCAGGGTCTCCCAGGTCTGGGCGGCGAACCGGGCCAGCGGCGCGGTGTGGTCGTAGCGCAAGGCCATCCATTCGCCCGGCTCGTCCGATCCGGCGTCGTCCTGTAGCGCGAAGACGCCCTCGTTCGGGCGGTCGGCGTCGGGCAGGAATTTGCCCAGCGCATCGGCATATTCGAAGGCCGGCGTCTCCAGCGGCTCGAAGCCCCAGCGCTCGTAAACCTCGGACACGCGCGAGACGATGCGCCGCTCGGCGGTCAGGTCGCGGCCGCGCTTGTCGGCGAAGCCGCGCGGGTTTCGGGCGAGGGGGCGGGGAGGCGCGGCGTCGGTCATGGCGCGCGCTTAAGCCAAGGCGCCAGTGATCGCAAATTCTCCACCACAGCTGACCTACGAGAAGCGTCCGTCGGTGTCGCGCAATGGTCTGTTCTTAAAGACGAAATCCTTATGCCGACGGAACCGCTGTGCGGATTTTTCGTTGATGGCGCATGACGCCCCACGCCCTTCTCGTTCCGCGCACCTGCAACACTTCCGATCGCCGCACGATCCGGTGGTGGGAGTGCGAACTGATCGACGAGGCCGGGTCGCGGCGCGTTCAGAACCAGGCCTTCTTCTCGATCCGCGAGGCGCGATCGTGGGCGTCCGCGCACGGCTATCCTATCAGCGACGACGCCGCCTCGGCGGCCGAGCGTTGATGTCTGAGACTGCGCCAAGCGGCATTCTGACCGCCGAAGCTTTCGATACGCCGCGTATCCTGCTCGCCGGCGCGGTCGATTACGCCATGTACGAGCGCTTTCGCCAGCAGATGGCGGAGGCGCCGGACACCGGGCTGACCGTTATCGAACTGTCGACCCTGGGTGGTGATCCGGAGGTGGCGCGCATGATGGGCGAGGACGTGCGCTTTCAAAGCGACATCAATCCGTCCCGCCGGCTGGTCTTTCTGGGCAAGGCGGCGATCTATTCCGCCGGCGCGACCTTCATGAGCTTCTTTGCCGTGGAGAACCGCTATCTGACACGCGGCGCCCGGGTGATGATCCACGAGCGCAAGATGGATACGCAACTTCACGTCACTGGGCCGCTGACGACCTGCATCGCCTCGGTTCGCGCCATGCTGAACGAACTGGAACACTCCATCGCCATCCAGAACGAGGGTTTCGAGAACCTGGTGCGCGGATCGTCGGTGACGATGGAGGAAGTGCTGAAACGCGCCCCTGCCAACTGGTACATCGAGGCCCAGGAGGCAAAGGCTCGGGGTCTGATCGCCGAAGTGATCTGACTCACCCGGCAAATCAGGCCTGGAGCGTTTCCACGGTCAGATTGCCGTTGGTGTAAACGCAGATTTCGGCCGCGATCTTCATGGCCTTACGGGCGACCTGTTCGGCGTCCAGCTCCGTTTCCTCGATCAAGGCGCGGGCGGCCGACAGGGCGTAGTTGCCGCCCGAACCCACGGCGGCGACGCCATATTCCGGCTCCAGCACATCGCCGACGCCCGTCACGGTGAAGATGGACGACTTGTCCGCCACCAATAGCATTGCCTCCAGCCGGCGCAGATAGCGGTCGGTGCGCCAGTCCTTGGCGAGGTCGACGCAGGCGCGCGCCAGTTGATCCGGATACTGCTCCAGCTTGGCCTCAAGCCGTTCGATCAGGGTGAAGGCGTCGGCCGTAGCGCCGGCAAAGCCGGCCAGCACCTTGCCGCCGGCCAGAGTGCGCACCTTGCGGGCCGCGCCCTTGACGATGGTCGGGCCCATCGAAACCTGGCCGTCGCCAGCGATCACGGTGCGTCCGTTCTTGCGCACCGCCAGAATGGTGGTGCCGTGCCAATCGGGGAAGTTCGATGCGGTCTGGGTCATGACGATCAGATGGCGCGGCCGAGCGTCGGCATCAAGTCTGTCGCTCCTTGGTGTAACGCTGTCTTATTTTGACCCCAATATTGGCTAGAAGGCGCAATCCGCTTTCGCGGTTCTTCCAAATCGAGGGACAGGTTTTGCTTTATCGTGTCGTTTTCGTGAGTGAAATGATCGGTGGTGCGAACCACACGACCCAATCGCTTGCCGAAATCATCGGCGCGTCGGAGCGAAACAATCGCCGCGACGAGATCGGCAGCGCCATGCTGTTCCACGAGGGCGAGGCGGCCCAGGTGATCGAAGGCGCTCGTGCGGACCTGGACCGCTTGATGTCGCGCCTCTGGAAAGACCCGCGTCATCATAACATCCGCGTCCTGGATGATCGGCCCGTCATGCAGCGGCGGATGCGCGAAGCGGCACGGCTGTGCGCCCTCAGCGCTCAGCAGGCCGCCGACATTCTGCGCGGACGGCGCCTGAGCGATCTGTCCAGCGCGGGTCTGGAAAAGCTGCTGTCGTGCGAACACGTCCGGATGGCCGCTTAAGGCGACAGGCCCCTCGCGCCGGAACCTCTGCGGCGCTAGATAGGGCGGTGATCTTTTCCGAAGACGAAGTCGAACGCTATGCGCGCCATCTGGTCCTGTCCGAAGTGGGCGGACCGGGGCAGCAGGCGCTGAAGCGCGCGCGGGTGCTGATCGTCGGCGCGGGCGGCGTGGGATCGCCGGCGGCGCTCTATCTGGCGGCGGCGGGTGTCGGGACGCTGGGCCTGATTGACGACGACGTGGTGGGCCTGTCCAACCTTCAGCGGCAGATCGCCTTCTCCACAGCGCAGGTCGGCCGGTCAAAGGTCGAGGCGGCGGCGGAACGGCTGGTCGGCCTCAATCCGCATGTCGCGATCGAAACCTTCGCCGAGCGGATCACCGCCGAGAATGCGGCGGCGCGGATCGCAGCCTTCGACATCGTGTTGGACGGGACAGACGATTTCCAGACCCGGCTGTGGGTTAATGCGGCCTGCGTTGCGGCGCGCAAACCGCTGGTGTCGGGGGCGCTGGGCCGCTGGAACGGACAGATCGGGGTGTTTGCGGGCCAGCCCTGCTATCAATGCCTGGTGCCCGAGATCCCGCCGGAGGCGGAGACTTGTGCGCGCGTCGGCGTCGTGGGCGCTCTGACCGGCGTGATCGGGTCGATGGCGGCGCTGGAGGTCATCAAGCTGATCACCGGCGCGGGCGAGGCCCTGACGGGACGGCTGATGCTGTATGACGGTCTGGCGGGCTCGGCGCGGACCGTGCGGGTCGCCGCTGATCCGGAATGCCCGGTCTGCGGCGGCTGACGCTCAGGCGGCTGTCGCGAAACGGATGTCGGCCAAATCGAGATCGGGCAGGGGCGGAGCGAAGCCCAGCGCGGGGTTGCTGAGCACCGTGACCAGACGTTCGCCGCAATAGAGATACAGGGTCTCGAACCCGACCCAGTTGCGGGCGATCGCCTCAAGCGCCTGATTGGCCGCCGTGTCGTTTACCGCGTCGAGAACGCAGATGTCCCGCACCGGAACGCCGGGCAGGTTGACGATGCAGTAGTAGGAGTCCAACGCACACTTCCTCGATCAGGACGCCGGAAACGAAGCGCGTTTACGACGGTTCCTCCCCTGCCAGCGGTTTTCGACAGCCGTGTGAGTTCGGTCCGACAGACTTGTGAAAAGGAGGCCCGATGGCCCGACGTCCCGCCTCGCCCAAACGGCTGAACGCCGCAAATCTCAGCGGCTTAGGGGCTGAGCGTCTGGGCGAACTGCTGATGCAGGCGGCGGATGCGGATGCGATCCTGAAGCGGCGGCTCAGGCTGGTGATGGCGGCCGAGGCGGGGCCGGATCTGCTGGCTCTGGAAATCGACAAGCGATTGACGACCATCGCCGCCAGCCGCGCGCGCGTGTCGTGGCGAAAGCGGCCGGACCTGCTGCGCGATCTGGAGATTCTGCGGGCTGCAATCGTCGAGGATCTGGCCGAGGCTGCGCCGGCGATGGGGTTGGAGCGATTGATCGGCTGGTTCGACCTGTTTCGCGGCCTGGCGACGCGGGTCAAGGATCAGAAGGGCGAATTGGCCGACGCGTTCGAAACGGCGGCTTCTGATTTGTGGCGCATCGCGGAGGACGCGGTTCGGACGGACGAAAGCACAGTGGGTGTGCTGGCGGATGCGGTGGCGCGGCAACCGCTCGAATACGCGCGGTGGATAGGGGCGGGCGGCGACGATCTGACGGCGGACCTGGCCAAGAGGCTGCTGGGTCGTCTCGATACCGCATCCAACGCGCGCGGCATGCGGACGGTCGTGCGACGGCTGGCGGACCGGGCGGGCGATCTGGACCTGTGGCTGTCGATGACGACGCCGGAAGAGCGGGGCTCGCCGGATTTCGCGGCGGTGATGGCCAAGCGGCTGCTGATCGCTGATCGCATTCCAGAAGCGCGTCAGGCGCTGGAGGCGGCGCTGAAACCGTCGGCGGGCAACCGGCGCTGGACCTTCGGGCGATCGCCTCAGGCCGGACCGCCGGTCCTGACGCCGGCGTGGGAGGCGACCTCGATCGACCTTTTGGAAGCCGAGGGCCGCAAGGACGAGGCGCAGGATCTGCGCTGGGCGATGTTCGAGCGCGACCTGTCCGCGCTGGTGCTGCGGGCCTATCTGGCGCGCCTGCCGGATTTCGACGATGTGGAGGCGCTGGACCGCGCCCTGGCTCACGCCGCGGCCTACGCCGATTTCGAGACGGCGCTGGGGTTTCTGATGGACTGGCCCGCGCACCGCGAGGCCGCCGCCCTGGTCGAGCGCCGCATTCGCGAGGTGCGCGCGCCGCTGCCGCTCAAAGCCGACTGGGCGGCGCGGCTGGGGCAGAAATATCCCGATGCGGCCGAGCGGTTGCTGGCTGCGCCCTAAAGCATTGCGGGGATGACCCGATCCGGCGGGCGGTGGCCGTTCTGATAGGTCATGACGTTGGCGATGACGCGGTCGCCCATGTCCTGGCGCGCTTCCAGGGTGGCGGAACCCAGGTGGGGCAGGAGCACGACATTGGACTGGCCCAACAGGCCATGATGGATGGCGGGCTCGTTCTCGAACACGTCCAGGCCGACGCCCGAGAGGGCGCGCATGGCCACCGCCTGGGCCAGGGCCGCCTCGTCAATCAGTTCGCCGCGCGCGGTGTTGATTAGGATGGCGTGGGGCTGGAGCCGGGCCAGGCGTTCGGCCGACAGCAGATGGTGGGTGTCCTTCGTCGCCGGACAGTTCAGCGAGACGATGTCCATCCGGGCCAGCATCTGGTCCAGGTCGTCCCAGTAGGTCGCGCCCAGCTCTTCCTCGATCAGGGCCGGGACGGGCTTGCGATTGTGATAGTGGACTTGAAGGCCGAAGGCCTTGGCGCGCCGGGCCAGGGCCTGGCCGATCCGGCCCATGCCGACGATGCCCAGCCGCTTGCCCCAAAGCTTGCGTCCGCACATCCAGGTCGGGGTCCAGCCCTCGAACCGGCCTTCGGCCACAACCTGGGCGCCTTCGACGATGCGGCGGCTGACGGCCAGGATCAGGCTCATGGCCAGGTCGGCGGTGTCCTCGGTCAGGACGCCGGGGGTGTTGGTCACGATGATGCCGCGCGCCACGGCCGCGTCGACATCGATATGGTCCACCCCGGCGCCGAAATTGGCGATCATCTTCAACTGCTCGCCTGCGCCATTGATCAGGTCGGCGTCGATGACGTCGGTGATGGTGGGCACCAGAACCTCGGCGCGCTGGACGGCGGCCTGCAACGCGGGGCGGTCCATCGGCTGATCCTTCAGGTTCAACTCGGCGTCGAACAGCTCGCGCATGCGCGTTTCGACCGCGTCGGGCAGGCGTCTGGTTAATACGACCTTAAGCTTGCGGGGGGACATTCTCGGCCTTGGTTAGCGGGCGGCGATTCAGACGGATCAAAGCCCGCGCGACGGGTCGTTCCAATCAGTGTCTAGCAAAGCCGCCGCCATCTTCCAAAGCCTGCGACGCCGCATCGCCCTCGTTGGAGCCATTCTCGGCCTCGGCGTGATGGCCAGCGCTGGCGCGACCATGCCCGACGGCCGCCCGACGCCCACCGGGCTTGAGGTGCCGCGCTGGATTTCGCTGAAGTCCTCGCACGTCCGCGCGCGCCAGGGGCCGGGCCTGGATTATCCGATCCTGTGGGAATACCGGGCCGCCGGCCTGCCGGTTCAGGTGATCGCCGAGACGACGGAATGGCGCAAAATCTGCGACCCGGACGGAGCCGTGGCCTGGATCCACCGCACGGTGTCGTCGGGCCGGCGCTATGTCTTCAACACCACCGCCGAGGAAGTGCCGATCCGGTCGGGCCGATCCGAGACGGCGTCGGTGCGCGCGCGTCTGTCGCCGCGCGCCCTGGTGATGCTGGACGAATGCGAAGAGGGCTGGTGCAAGGTCCGGGCGCGACGACTGGAGGGTTTTGTGGCCCAGCGGGCGGTGTTCGGCACCCAGGAGCGGGCGCTGTGCAACGCCAATCGCCCCGCGGGCACGGGTCGCAACTGACCGCACGCTGTTGAGCGAAGCGGCGCGGTCGTGTAACCCGCGCGCAACGTCTCAAGAAACGGAAGCGCCTTGACCCAGTCCCAATATCCTTCGTCCTTCGATCATGAGGCCCTGCTGGCCTCGGGCCGCGGCGAGCTGTTCGGTCCCGGCAACGCCCAGCTGCCCGCCCCGCCGATGCTGATGTTCGACCGCATCACCACGATCAATGCGGACGGCGGAGAGCACGGCAAGGGCTATGTCGAGGCCGAACTCGACATCCATCCCGACCTCTGGTTCTTCCAGTGCCACTTCATCGGCGACCCCGTCATGCCGGGCTGCCTGGGCCTGGACGCCATGTGGCAGCTGGTCGGCTTCTATCTGGGCTGGATCGGCGGTCCCGGCCGCGGCCGCGCCCTGGGCGTCGGCGAGGTCAAGTTCACCGGCCAGGTCACCCCGGACATCAAGAAGGTGGTCTATAAGATCAACCTGAAGCGCGTCATCAACCGCAAGCTGGTCATGGGCATCGCCGACGGCGTGCTGGAGGCCGACGGCCAGGTCATCTACACCTGCAACGACATGCGGGTCGGCCTGTTCGGCGCCAAGGATGAGGCGGCGGGCGGTTAACGCCCCTATATAACCGCGAACAAGGCGGACGGTCCTCGGACCAGGAAGCATCAAGAAGGAAACACCATGCGTCGTGTCGTCGTCACCGGCCTGGGCATCGTCTCTTCCATCGGCCACGGCGCCGAGGAGGTCACCCAGTCCCTGCGCGAAGCCCGTTCGGGCGTCGTTCATGCCCCCGACCACGCCAAATACGGCTTCCGCAGCCAGGTCTGGGCGCCGCCCAAGATCGGTCCGTGGGAAGAACTGGTCGACCGTCGCGCCGCGCGCTTCCTGGCCAACGGCACCGCCTGGGGCCACATCGCCTTCGAAGAGGCTCTGAAGTCGTCGGGCATGACGGCGGATGAGATCAAGGATGACCGGATCGGCCTGATCGTCGGCGAGGGCGGCCCTTCGACTCAGGTGATCCTGCAGGCGGCCGCTACCACGGTCGAAAAGGGCGCGCCCAAGCGCATCGGCCCGTTCGCGGTGCCCAAGGCGATGGCGTCGGGCCCGTCGGCGGTGCTCTCGACCTGGTTCCAGATGCGCGGCATCAACTATTCGATCAGCTCGGCCTGCGCGACGTCGGCCCACTGCATCGGCGCCGGTGTCGAACAGATCCAGTGGGGCAAGCAGGACGTGGTCTTCGCCGGCGGCTGCGAAGACATCGACTGGTCCATGTCCAACATGTTCGACGCCATGGGCGCCATGTCGTCGGACTTTAACGACAATCCGTCGGTCGCCAGCCGCGCCTATGACGCCAACCGCGACGGCTTCGTCATTGCCGGCGGCGCGGGCATCGTGGTGCTGGAAGAATACGAGCGGGCCAAGGCGCGCGGCGCGACCATCTATGCCGAAGTCACCGGCTATGGCGCCAACGCCGACGGCTACGACATGGTCGCCCCCTCGGGCGAGGGCGCGCAGCGCTGCATGAAGATCGCGCTGGAACAGGCCGGCAATCCGAAGATCGACTATCTGAACCCGCACGGCACCTCGACGCCCGTGGGTGACGCCAAGGAGATGGACGCCGTGCGCGCCGTCTTCGGCGACCAGATGCCGATGATCTCCTCGACCAAGTCGCTGACCGGCCACTCGCTCGGCGCGGCCGGCGCCCAGGAAGCCATCTACTGCCTGCTGATGATGCAGAACGGCTTCGCCGCCGAAAGCGCCCATATCGAAAATCTCGATCCGGCGTTCGAAGGCATGCCGATCCTGCGCCAGCGCCACGACGGCGAACTGACGCACGTGATGTCCAACAGCTTCGGCTTCGGCGGCACCAACGGCACGCTGATCCTGTCCAAGGTCTGAGACGAGACCGTTCGGCTCCGTCATCCTCGGGTCAAGCCTGAGGATGACGGGACGGAAGCAAAATTGACGGCTTTATTGCGCGTGCAAGTCAGCTCTCAGGCTTGCTGCGTCGATTTTTTCGTGATCGGCCGTTTACACGACCGTTTCTCACCCTTAGAGAGCGTCGCCGTGACGCAGCGCCTGACCAAAGCGATGACCCTGAAAACCACCGGCTTCGGCGGGGCGGTTTCGGGTGCGCGCACGGTCTAGCGTCAATCCCGATCCCAAGCCCCGCCGATGCGCGGGGCGGTCGATCCGGTTGAACCCCGCGCCTCCATCCTTCCAGGAGACGCCTTCATGTCCTTTTCCCCGTCCAAGCCGCCCCACGTGGCAATCGTCGGCGCAACCGGCCTCGTCGGCGAGATGATGCGCGGGCTGCTGGCCGAGCGGAACTTCCCGCTTGCTTCGCTGCGCATGTTCGCCTCGGCCCGGTCGGCGGGCAAGACGGTCCGCTTCGGCGAGACCGAGATCGTGGTCGAGGATGCGGCGAGCGCCGACTACGCCGGTCTGGACATCGTCTTCTTCTCGGCCGGCGGCGAGACCTCCAAGGCCCTGGCGCCCAAGGTGACCGCGGCCGGCGCCGTGGTGATCGACAATTCCTCGGCCTGGCGGTCTGACCCCGAGGTGCCGCTGGTGGTCGCCGAGGTGAACCCGCACGCTTTGGCCAACCTGCCCAAGGGGATCATCGCCAACCCCAACTGCACCACCATGGCTGCGATGCCGGTTTTGAAGCCCCTGCACGACGCGGCGGGGCTGAAGCGTCTGACGGTCTCCACCTATCAGGCCGTCTCGGGCGGCGGGATCGAGGGCATTCGCGTGCTGGAGGACCAGTCGCGCGCCACAGTGGGGCAGGGCGCGGCCCTTGCCCGCGACGGCGGGGCCGTGGACTTCGGCGAGCCCGAGAAGTGGGTCGTGCCGATCGCCGCGAACGTGGTGGCCCTGAACTATACGCTCGGCGAAGACGGCTATACCGACGAGGAGCTGAAGCTGCGCGACGAAAGCCGCAAGATCCTGGAAATCCCCGGCCTGCCGGTCTCGGGCACCTGCGTGCGGGTGCCGGTCTTCACCGGCCATTCGCTTTCGATCAATGTCGAGTTCGAGCGCCCGTTGTCGGCGGCTCAGGCGCTGGATCTGCTGGCACAGGCGCCCGGCGTGGTGGTGACGGCCGTGCCGAACCCGCTGGAGGCGTCGGGTCAGGACCCGGTCTTCGTCGGGCGCGTGCGGCCCGATCCGACGGTCGAGCATGGCCTGGCGCTGTTCGTCTCCAACGACAATCTGAGGAAGGGCGCGGCCCTGAACGCGGTCCAGATCGCCGAGGTGCTGGTCCAGCAGCGCGGCTGACCGGCGGGTTCAGTCGTAGCGCACGCCGCTGAGATAGAGCCCTGCCGAGGGGGCGACGGGGCCGCACCGCGCGCGGTCCTTCGCCTCCAGCGCGGCCTTGACGTCGTGGGCGCTCCAGCGACCCAGCCCCACCTCGACCAGGGTGCCGGCCATGGACCGGACCTGACGGTGCAGGAAGCTGCGCGCCTGAAACACCAGATGCACCTCCTCGCCGAACCGAGTGACGCGCGCCACGTCCAGCGATTTGACCGGCGATTTGGACTGGCAACCGACGTCGCGGAAGGTGGTGAAGTCGTGGTGGCCGACCAGGACTTGCGCCGCATGGTGCATGGCTTCGGCGTCCAGGGTCTTCTTGACGTGCCAGACGCGGTCGCGCTCCAGCACGGGCTGGGGGCGACGGTTCAGGATGCGGTACAGATAGCCTCGGCCAGTCGCCGAGAACCGGGCGTGCCAGTCGGGGTCGGGCGCATATTCAGCCGCCAGGACGCAGACGTCCTGACGCACCAGATGGGCGTTCATGGCGTTCAGCACCGTATCCACGGGCCAGTCGCGTTCCAGATCGGCATGAATGACCTGGGCCGTCGCATGGACCCCGGTGTCGGTGCGGCCGGCGGCGGCGATGCGGATCCGCTCGCCGGAAAAGGCGTGGATCGCCGCCTCCAGCGCGCCCTGAACCGTCGGTTGGCCGTCTTGGGCCTGGAAGCCGTTGTAGGCCGTACCATCGTATTCGATCGTCAGCTTGTAGCGCGGCATCAGCCGAGCACGGTCCCGGCCGGCAGGGGGAAGCCGCGCAGCATCTCCTCGGCCGGTTGCGCCGCCTTGCCCTCGCGCTGAACGCGGATCAGACGCACGGCGCCCTCGCCGCAGGCCACCGTCAGGGCGTCGTCCAGCACGGTTCCGGGCGCACCCGATCCGTCCGCCAAGGCCGACAGCAGCACCTTGATCCGCACGGGGCCAGCCTCTGATGGGGCCTCGAACCAGGCGCCGGGGAAGGGCGACAGGCCGCGGATGTGGGCGTCCACCTCGGTGGCGGGGCGGCTCCAGACGATCCGGGCCTCGGCCGGGGTGATCTTCTTGGCGTAGGTTGGCTCTCCGACCTGTTCTGACGGCGTGACGCCGCCCCGGTCGATGGCGGCCAGCGCGCGGGCCCACAGGCCCGCGCCGACATGGGCCATCCGTTCGGACAGGCTGGCGGCCGTGTCGTCGGGCAGAATGTCCATCAATTCGCTGAGCAGGATGGGGCCTTCGTCCAGACCCAGGCTCATCTGCATGATCTGGACGCCGGTCTGCTTGTCCCCGGCCATGATGGCCCGCTGGATCGGGGCGGCCCCGCGCCAGCGCGGCAGCAGCGAGCCATGCAGGTTCAGACAGCCCAGGCGTGGCGCCTCGAGCACCTCGGTCTTCAGAATCTGGCCGTAGGCGACGACGCAGGCCGCATCAAGATCCAGGCTTCTGAAGGTATCGATCGCCTCGGCGTCTTTCAGGCTTTCGGGCGTGAAGACGGGCAGGCCCATGGTCTCGGCGAAGGCGTGGACGGGCGACGGCGTCAGCTTCTGGCCCCGGCCCTTGGGGCGTGGCGGCTGCGAATAGACGGCGACGATCTCGTGACCCGAGGCGATCAGCTCGGCCAGGGACGGCACGGCGAAGTCGGGAGTTCCCATGAAGGCAAGGCGCATCGGCACGCCTTTAGAGAATTACTGCCAGCGGGTGAAGACGCCGCCGCCCTCGTCCCATTCGCCGCCCGCATCCAAGGCGTCGTCGAAATCGAGCAGACGGTCCAGCAGAAGGCCGGCGACAACACCCAGCAGGGCCACGCCGGCCAGGGTGGCGATGCCGGCGACGCCGACCTTCTGGCTGCGCGTCAGGCGACGACGGCCCGAGGAGTCGATGATCAGCGAGCGGCCGCGCGGGATGGACGGCGCGATACGACGTGCGGCGCGTTCTATACGTTCGGGGCGGACGATCTTGGTCATCAGGCGGCGATCCTGTCGCGGGCGGCCTTCTTGACCTTGGTCACGGCGCGGTCCCGCTTGAGACGCGACAGATGGTCGATGAAGAGCACGCCGTTAAGGTGGTCCATCTCGTGCTGGATGCAGACGGCGTAGAGGCCCTCGGCCTCTTCCTCCACCGACTGACCGTCACGGTTCAGATAGCGAATGCGGACGCGGGCCGGGCGTTCCACCTTGTCGAAATACTCGGGGATCGACAGGCAGCCTTCCTCGTAGGTGTAGAGCTCGTCCGAGGTCCACAGGATTTCCGGGTTGGCGAAGAAGCGCGGGTTCTTGCGCGCCTCGGCGTTCTCGGCCGCTTCTTCCTCGGTCTCGCAGACCACGCCGTCCTTGTCGCCCAGGTCCATGACGATCACGCGGTCAAGGGCGCCGATCTGCACGGCGGCCAGGCCGATGCCCGGCGCGTCGTACATCGTCTCCAGCATATCATCCATCAGGGCGCGGACGGCGTCGTCCACGGCCGCTACGGGCTTGGATACCTGCTTCAGGATCGCCAGGTCGGCGGCGTTGTCGATGGTGAGGATGCGTCGAATGGCCATGGCCGGGACGTAGGCCCGCCCCGGCGCAAGGTCAAGATTTGCGCCTCTTGCCGCGCTCTACGCCTTGCCGGGCAGAGCGCGGGGTTTGCGGTGCTCGTCGATGGCCACATAGGTGAAGACGCCCTGGGTCACGCGCACCGATGCGGCCTGGGGCTGGCCCCGCGCCCGCTTCCACGCCTCGACCTGGACGCGGATGGAGGTGCGGCCCGAGCCGATGACATGGGCGTAGATGCTGACCTCGTCGCCGACCGAGACGGGCTGGTGAAAGACCATGCCGTCCAGCGCCACGGTGGCGCAGCGCCCGCAGGCCAGTTCGAACGCCGGGGTCGCGCCCGCGAGGTCCATCTGCGCCAGCAGCCAGCCGCCGAAGATGTCGCCCTCGGGGTTGGTGTCGGCAGGCATGGCGATGATGCGACCGACGGGCTGGAATTCGGGCGGATGTTCGGGAGCGTCGGACATAGAAGGAGCCTGCAGTTCGGGGAGGCCGGCTCTCTAGCGCGGCTTCGGCGGCTTGTCGCCCTTGAGCGCTTTGGGACGTGCGGGCTCTGGGACGGACAGGTTCAGACGGGATGTGCGAAAAGCCTGCGCATCGCGCAGGGCTCGCCAGGCAGCGCCCAGTTCCATGGCGGTCAGCAGATGATCCTGGGTCAGCGCGACGCGCCGAGACGCCCGCAAGGTCGCGACATCGGCCATCAGACGCGCAGCGGCCTGCACATCCTCGCGGTCCGACCGCGCGCCCAAATCCTCGAGGCGGGCGAAACGCCATCCCTGTTCGGGCGGATAGCGCAGGGCCAGGGCGAAGCGTTCGGACGGCTCGATCTGGCGGGCGATAAAAACCCAGTCCGCCGTTTCGGGATCGCGACGATAGTGGCCCGGCTGGGTGGGAAGGCCCGCCTGGGCGTAGATCTCCAGCGCCCCGGCTTCGATTTCAGCCAAGGCCAGGCTCAAGGCGTCGGGTTCTTCGGGGTCCAGCTCGGTCGGCCGCTCGAACGGGTCGATCGTGTCCTCGGCGGGCGTAGCCGGGAACTTGCGTAAAAACAGTCCCGAAAACAGCGCCCGCCGTCTGGCCATGACGTCAGCGATTCAGCGTGCTTGTCACCGACACGTCATAGACGACGCGGGTCAGGCTCTGAACGACCTCGAAGAACTTGCGCATCTCGGCGGCGCCGGCCAGGGGCACATAGATCACGTCCTCGGGCATGACCTGCATGTTGGTGGCCGCGAAGACGTTGGCGGCGTCGCTGAAGTCCAGTTCGTAGACGACCGGCACGCCGCGCGGCGTGGCGGGCTGGTTGATGCCCAGCGCCTGGGCCACCTCGGGGCGTTCGAAGCGGAAGATCAGAACGCGACGCGCATTGGCCGTAGCGGTGTTCAGACCGCCGACCTTGGAGAGGGCGCCGGTCAAGGTCATCGGCCCGGCCGGCATATCGACCTGCGCGACGGCGTTCAGACCACCAAAGGTGGAGAAACGGCGAGGCTTGTACTGGACATTGACCACGTCGCCACGTTGCAGGCGGACGTTCTCGCCAAACTCGGTCGTCACGGCTGAGAGGGGGGCGGTGTAAGTCTGCCCGCCGCGCTGGATCGAGATGGTCAGGTCGTCGGTGGAGCGGGCCGAGCCGCCGGCCGCTGCAATCACGTCCAGGATGCGGTCGCTGTTGACGCCCAACGGGGCACGACCCGGCTGGCGCACGTCGCCCAGCACATTGACCGTGTTGGAGGCGTTTCCGGCGATGGACACCAGCACCTGCGGATTGGCGATCTTGCCAACCAGGGCGCGCCGGATCGCCGCCGCCGCCTGGGTCGAGGTCAGGCCCTGAACACGAACCTGCCCGCCGAACGGAATGGTCACTGAGCCTGACCGATCGACCGTCGCGCCGGGCAGAGCCTGATTGCCGCCGGACATGGTGGCGGCGTTGCGGCCCGACGCCGAGCCGGCGCCCAGAGTTCCACCGAATAGCGAACCGGACGGATCGAAGATCGAGATCGCCAGGGTGTCGCCTTCGCCGATCACGTCTGCAGGCTGATCGCTCGATCCTGCCGCGAGGCTGCCGAAGAACTGCGGCGGGATCTGCTTCATGCGTTCGGTGGCTTCGAATGTCAGCGGCACCAGCGCGTAGCTGCCCAGTGCCGAGGCGGTCGTAGCCCCGGCGTTGACCGAGGCGCCTGAGGGCCCGTCGCGAGGCAGAGTGGAGCAGCCGCCGAGAATGGCGACAATGGCAAGCGGCAGAATGGTGCGCGTCATGAAGCTGGATAGCCCTCGTTCGCGGATTGATTACAAGCCTTTGACCGCGCTCGCCAGTGGCGAAACGGGCTGAAGGCCGATGGCGTCGGCGACGATGCGGAAATGCTGGGGCCAGGACGGCGCTTCATACGGCGTCGGCGACGTCAGGATCGCCTGTGTCGCACGCTCGATCGCGGCCAGCCAACCCAGACCATCCAGCGGATCGATCAGTTCGGCGTCGGGTGTCAGTTCGCGGTGCGGGGGGATGTCGGAGGCGATCAGCGACAGGCCCATGGCGCAGGCCTCTACGGCGGGAAGGTCGAAGCCTTCGACCGACGAAGGAGCCAGGACAGCGCGCGCCCCACGCATCAGCCTGGTCAGCATAGCGTCTGAGAGGTTGGAGGCCTGGTGCACCACACCTTGCAGATTGGGTGAGCGTTGCAGGTGGTCGAGCACAGCCTCATTCTCCCAGCCATAACGACCGACCAGCACGAGGGACGGCGTCTGGTCGCCCATCCGTTCTTCCAGTCGCCGCCATAGCGTCAGCAGCAAAGCCAGATTCTTGCGCGCCTCGATCGTGCCGACATGGACGAAATAGGGACGCGGCGCCACGATCGCGTCGCCGGCGACGAAGGCCGGCTCCAGCCCGAGGTGCGCGACGTAGACCGGCGGCAGGGGCAGGCCCTCGCGCGCGGCGAAGGCGCGGAGTTCATCGCCAGTGTAGGCGGAGTTGACGATGATCCGGCTGGCCAGACGCAGGGTGTTTGAGACCCGCGCATGGTGTTTGTCGCCGTCGCCGGGTCGGCAGAACTCAGGATGAGTGACGGGGATCAGATCGTGTAGCAGGACGACGCGCTCGATCCCGGCGGCGTTCAAATCTTGCAGCGCCGTCGGCTCATGCAGGGTCGTGTGACCAACGGTCAGATAGAGGTCCGCCGCCGGCAGCGGGGCGGCGTGGCGCGAACGGAAGAACTGTTTGAAAACCCGCGTCTTATCGGCGGGCTTCTCCTTCGCGGGCGCGGGCGCCGGGCACAGCACTGAGGCGGCCGGCCGTCGTTCCGCCGTCAGGGCGGCGAGCAGCCGCTGCTCGTGCGCCAGATCGGCCGCCGTGCTGGCGGCGCCGTTCCACTTGGCGCGCAGGTCGGCCACGAACCGCCGGAACCAGCCGATCTCGACGGCCACGAGTCGGTTCTTGCGTCCCCGCACCGGGATGGTGGTGACATCGGGCGAGGCCAGCAGCCATTCGGCATAGGCCAGACACACCCGGTCCACGCCCGTCGGCGCCGACCGTTCGGCCCGGCTCATCAGCCGGCTGGCGTCATAGAGAATGCGCATACTAGGCGACGTAGCCGGCCTGCATCAGTTCGGCGATATGGACGATGGCCGTGGGCTTGCCGTCCTCGACCACGAACAGATTGGCGATCTTGTTGGCGGTCAACAGATCGACGACGTCGCTCATGCGCGCATCCGGATCGACGGTGATGGGATTGGCGCCCATGATATCGGCCGCCGTAAGATGGGTGGTGTCGCGTTGGAAGGCCCGGCGCAGGTCGCCGTCGGTGACGATGCCCGCAAGCGCGCCATCGGCGTCCAGGACGGCCACCGCCCCCTTTCGGCCTTCGGTGATCGCCGAGACCACGTCGCCGAAGCTGGCGTTCAACGGGACGCTGGCCGGGACGGCGGCATTGTCGCCCATCCATTCGCGCACGCTTTGCAGGCTCATGCCGAGGGCGCCGCCGGGGTGGTGCAGGCCGAAGTCCATGGCCGTGAATTCGCGGCGATCCATCAGCACCATGGCCAAGGCATCGCCAAGAGCCAGGGTCATCAGGGTCGAAGTGGTGGGCGCCAAGCCGTTGGGGCAGGCCTCGGCGACCTTCGGCATGGTCAGGCAGACCGCTGCGTTGCGGCCGAGGAAGCTGGCCGGGCGCTGGGTGATGGCGATCACGGGAATGCCGTTGCGTTGGCAATAGATCAGCGGATCGCGTAGTTCGCGGCTCTCGCCCGAGTTGGAGATGGCCAGCACCGTCACGTCGGGACGCAGCATCCCCAGGTCGCCGTGGCTCATTTCGGCGGGGTGAACGAAGAAGGCGTTGGTGCCGGTCGAGGCCAGGGTGGCGGCGATCTTTCCGCCGATATGGCCCGACTTGCCCATGCCGGTGACCACCACATAGCCCGGTCGGCTCATGATCACATCGACCGCGCGGGCCATCGACACATCGATCGAGCGTTCCAGCGCCTCCAGCGCTTCGATGTTCAGGCGCACGACCTCACGGGCGCGGTCGGTCATCACGGCGATGTCGTCGGGGGTCGAGTGAGCGATCTCGGTCATTGTTTCCTGGCCCGCAGCCGGGCTCTCCTTCTTTGACGAGCGCGATCCGCCGTGAGTGCGTTTCGCGCGCCGCCTCCCTTTCAGACGACTTTGTCGGTTTCTGGTCAACCTTTGCCGCTCTGGCGCGTTACGCCGACCGGGGAACTAAAACAAAGAGTTTGATCGTCAATGCCGTCTCATGCCGGAGCCGCCTCGCTATTGCTCCCGACACCGCCCGTCGTCGCCGACGGGATCGCCCTGTTCCTGGACATGGACGGCGTGCTGGCGCCGATGGCCCCGACGCCCGACGCCGTCGTGCCGACTGCGCGTCGTACGGCGGCGCTGAAAGCGGTAGAGGTGCGACTTGCGGGCCGCGTCGCCATCGTCAGCGGCCGCACTATCGCCGAGATCGACCGCATTTCCGATCACGCCCTTATCTCGGGCTCGGGCGTACATGGCCTGGAGCGGCGTCTGAAGGACGGCTCCATTGAACGCAAGACGCCCGACGCCGGCGTCGCCCAGGCGCTGGATGCATTCGAGGAATTCGCCGCCGATCGCCCCGGCGTGATCGTCGAGGACAAAGGCGTCTCCGTCGGTCTGCACTATCGTCAGGCGCCGGACGAAGCCGGCGCGGCCAAGGGACTGGCGGCCGAGCTTCAGGCCGAGACCGGGCTGACCCTACAGCCGGGCCATATGGTGCTGGAGCTGAAGACGCCCGGCGCCGACAAGGGCACGGCCGTCACGGCCTTCATGCAAGAGGCGCCGTTCAAGGGCGCGGTCCCAGTCATGTTGGGCGACGATCTGACCGACGAGTATGGGTTCGAGGCTGCGGCGGCGCTGGGCGGATACGGCGTGCTGGTCGGCCCCGAGCGCGAAACGGCGGCGCGTTACCGTCTGGACGATGTGGATGCTGTGCTCACCTGGCTTGAAGCCGTAGCGAAGGCCTGAACCGATGAAGCCCAATCTGGATCTGTTTCCCATCGGCAACTGCGGCGTCAGCGCCCTGATCGACCGTCAGGGGCGTTTCGTCTGGGCCTGCGCGCCGCGGGTGGACGGCGACCCGGTCTTCTCCGCCCTGATGGACGGCTTGGAGCCCGAGCATGGCTTCTGGGCCATCGAGATGGAGGACGTAAAGTCGATCGATCAGGCCTATGTCCGCAACACGCCGGTTCTACGCACGGTGATGACGGCCGATGACGGATCGTCAGCCGAGATCATCGATTTCGCCCCGCGTCATCCGAAGCACTCGCGCACCTATCGGCCGCTGGCCTTTGCGCGCATCGTGCGGCCGCTGTCGGGGACGCCGCGCATCCGTGTGCGGTTGCGGCCCTCGACAGACTGGGGCGCGCGCCCGGCGCCGCACACCTCCGGATCTAACCACATCCGCTATATGTGCGCCGACGTCACCTTCCGCCTGACGACCGATTGTCCTGTGTCGCATGTGCTGGAGGAGCGCGTGTTCCGGCTGGAGCGGTCGCACGCCTTCTTCCTGGGCCCGGACGAGGGCTATGACCAGGATGTCGGCCACGGCGTTCATGGCGCACTCGATCGCACGGTCGCCTATTGGCAGGACTGGGTGCGCAAACTCTATCTGCCGCTCGACTATCAGGAAGCTGTGATCCGCGCGGCGATCACGCTGAAGCTGTGCGCCTATGAAGAGACCGGCGCCATCGTCGCCGCCATGACGACGTCGGTGCCCGAGTTCAAGGAGAGCGGGCGCAACTGGGACTATCGCTACTGCTGGATCCGCGATGCCTATTACACGGTGCGGGCGCTGAACCGGTTGGGTGCGGTCGACATCCTCGAGAACTACCTCGTCTATCTGAGGAATCTGGTCGACGATTCCGCCGGCGGCCATGTTCAGCCGGTCTATGGCGTGGGTCTTGAGCCCGGAATCGGCGAGAGCATCATCGACAGCGTCGAGGGCTACCGCGGCATGAAGCCGGTGCGGATCGGCAATCAGGCGCACGAACATCTGCAACACGACGTCTACGGACAGATCGTGCTGCCTCTGGTTCAGGCCTTCTATGACGCACGGCTGCTGCGTCCCGGCACGCTGGAGGATTTCCACGCGCTGGAGGCGATCGGCGAGCGAGCCTTCGCCATGCACGATCAGACCGACGCGGGCCTGTGGGAGTTTCGCACCATTGCGCGGGTCCACACCTATTCATCCGTCATGTGCTGGGCCGCCTGCGATCGTCTGGCCAAGGCGGCGGAACATCTGAACCTGCCGGATCGGGCCGCCTTTTGGCGTGAGCGCGCGCAGATCATCCGTCAGCGGATTGAGGCGGAGGCCTATCTGCCCGACGAGGGTCGATTCGCCGCCAGCTTCGGCGGCCGCGAGCTGGACGCCTCCCTGCTGCAGATGACCGATCTGGGCTTCCTAGAGGCGCACGATCCGCGTCAGGTCGCCACCTTCGACGCCATCGAGCGCGATCTGAAGAAGGGCAGCCACCTGTTCCGCTATGTGGAGCCGGACGACTTCGGCGAGCCGGAGACCGCCTTCAACTTCTGCACCTTCTGGTTCATCGAGGCCCTGCACCAGAACGGCCGCATCGAGGAAGCCCGCACCATCTTCCAGGAGATGCTGAGCCGGCGGACGGCCGCAGGGCTGTTGAGCGAGGACATCTCGATCGACGATGGCGAGCTGTGGGGCAACTATCCGCAGACCTATTCCCTGGTCGGCATCATCAATTGCGCCGTGCTGTTGAGCCGTTCGTGGACCGATGTGCGTTAATGTCTGGACCCCGGGGCTGGGGTCGCTGTGTAAAGTGAAGTTATGAGCCGCCTGATCGTTGTTTCGAACCGGGTTTCGGCCCCGACCGACCCCGCCGCCGGGTCCGCCGGCGGTTTGGCGATGGCCCTGTCCGCCGCCCTCAGAAAATACGACGGCCTGTGGTTCGGTTGGTCGGGCGAACGGGTGGATCACTACACCGGCGAGGTGAAGATCGAGGACCGGGCTGGCGTCACCGTAGGGCTTGTCGATCTGGAGGGGCAGGACGTCGACGAATACTACAACGGCTACGCCAATAAGACGCTGTGGCCGCTGTTCCATCACCGCATCGACCTGGCCCAATATGAGCGCTCCTACGGCGAGGGCTATGAGCGGGTGAACCGGCGCTTCGCCGAGGCGCTGGCGCCGTTGATCCAGCCCGACGACATGATCTGGATCCACGACTATCACATGATCCCGATGGCGCGGGATCTCCGCCGCTTGGGCGTGCGCAACCGGATCGGCTTCTTCCTGCACACGCCCTGGCCGGCGCGGCAGTTGCTGGTGACCCTGCCGCATCACCGGCGGCTGGTGGAATCGATGTTCGACTTCGACCTGATCGGTTTCCATACCCAGGAATGGAGCGATCTGTTCACCGACTATGTGGTGTCCGAGGCCCAAGGCGAGTTGGACGGGACCGGCGGGCTGGAGTGTTTCGGTCGCAAGGTCCAGACCGGCGTCTTCCCCATCGGCATCGATGTCGACGGTTTCCTGGCGGCGCGAAATTCGGCGCTTGGGGCGCGCACCTATGATCGAATGGCGGCGTCGTCAGCCTTCCGCTCGATGATCGTGGGGGTGGACCGGCTGGACTATTCCAAAGGGCTGGAGGAGCGGCTGCTGGGTTACGAACAGTTTCTGCACGACAACGCCTCGATGCGGGGCGAGGTCTTCCTGTTGCAGGTCACACCGATCTCGCGCGACGACGTGGACAGCTATCAGGATATTCGTTCGCGGCTGGACGCCCTGGCCGGACGGATCAACGGCGCCTTCGCCGACATGGATTGGCAGCCGATCCGGTATCTGAACCGCACCTATCGCCGGGATCAGCTGGCGGGCATCTACCGCGCGGCGCGGGTGGGGCTGGTGACCCCGTTGCGCGACGGCATGAATCTGGTGGCCAAGGAATATGTCTGCGCCCAGAACCCGGATGATCCGGGTGTGCTGATCCTGTCGCGCTTCGCCGGCGCGGCCGAACAGATGGGCGAGGCGCTGCTGGTCAACCCCTACAGTCGCGAAGAGCTGTCCGACGCCATCCAGAAGGCGCTGACCATGCCGCTGGCCGAGCGTATCCGGAAATGGGAGGCCTTGATGGATGTGGTTCGCGCGACCGATGTCGGCATCTGGCGCGATGATTTCGTGCGCGCCCTGCAAGCCGATGAATCGACCTCGCAACCGACGCAGTGGGCCGGCGCGGCCTGACGCCTAGCGCAGGTCGAAAGCCAGCATCAGGGTGCGCTGGGCCGGATTGAAGTTGTCGTCGGACAGGATGTAGAGGCGGGTCCTGCCGTTTCGCATCTCTGCGGCGATACCCTCGAAATTGTCGGTCGTGCCGGGCAGTTTCAGCTCGATCAGCACCGGCCCCAGCGTTCCGTCGGGGGCCATGCGGCGCACGCGCGCGCGCATGTCGATGGGCGCCCGGTACAGGCGCTGGACCACGAACCATCCGGCGCAGGACGGATCACGATCCAGGCCGGTGATACGGTATTCGCTGTCGGGGATGGGGGTTGCAGGCGGTGCGCTCACGACCGTGCATCTCGCCGCCGCGCAATCCCAGACGCCGCCGGCCTCGCCAGAGACGCGCCAGCCGCCGGGCGACGTCGCCAGACCCTCCATCCCATCGTTCTCGGTGAAGGCGAAGTCGGGCGACCGCACTGGCGTTGGCCGCGTCCGCAGCGCCGACAATGGGCCGTAGTTCCAGATTCGGTGACGCCGCTCGAAACTGACCAGCAGATCGCCGGAGGGCGTGATGGCCAGGCCCTCGGCGTCGCCGTCCGACTTGTCGGAAATCGCCGCGCCGTCCTGAAGCGTCAGCCGGCGCGAACGGAAATGATCCAGGCCGACCAGCCGCCCCCGGGCGTCCAGGCGAATGTCGCCGCGCACCAGATCACCGGTGTCCGATACCGTGACGAAGCCGCCGTCGCCGGTCAGCTTCAGGTCCGACAGGCTATGCAGCGGCGAGGTCGGCGCGGCGCTGATCTGCAAGCCGCCGGCGAACGTCACGCCGTCGGCCAACTGCGCGCCGCCGGGCAGGCCCAGGCTAACGCTTCGCAGTTCCGCGACCTGGGGCGTCCAGCCGTCCGATGACAACGGATAGGGACGCGGCGCGCCCAGCGAGGCGGCGCAGGCCGACAGCGACAGGGCGATCCAGACACTGGCCAGCCGGCTGAAACGGCTCATGCCGCCAGCTTTCGCTTGGTGCGACGGGTGGGACCGGCCGCGCCCTCGTTCTCGAACAGTTCGGCCAGCTTCTCAGTCATGGCCCCCGCCAGCTGTTCCACATCGACGATGGTCAGGGCCTTGCGATACCAGCGGGTCACGTCATGGCCGATGCCGATCGCCAGCAGTTCGACCGGCGAGCGATCCTCGATCTCTGCGATCACCTGTCGCAGGTGCTTGTCCAGGTAGAGGGCCGCATTCGCCGACTGGGTGGAGTCGTCGACCGGCGAACCGTCGGAAATGACCATCAGGATGCGGCGCTGCTCGGTGCGGGCCAGCAGGCGGCCGTGCGCCCATTGCAGGGCCTCGCCGTCGATATTCTCCTTCAGCAGACCTTCGCGCATCATCAGGCCCAGATTCTTCTTGGCCCGGCGCCAAGGCGCGTCGGCGGCCTTGTAGATGATGTGACGCAAGTCGTTCAGGCGGCCGGGATTTTGCGGTTTTCCGGCGGTGATCCAGGCCTCGCGGCTTTGTCCGCCCTTCCAGGCGCGGGTAGTGAAGCCCAGGATCTCGACCTTCACGCCACAGCGTTCCAGCGTTCGCGCCAGGATGTCGGCGCAGACCGCCGCCACCATGATCGGCCGTCCGCGCATCGAGCCGGAGTTGTCGAGCAACAGGGTCACGACCGTATCGCGGAACGGGCTTTCGCTCTCGGCTTTGAAGGACAGGGGTGCGGTCGGGTCGGTGACGATCCGGGTCAGGCGCGCAGTATCCAGCATCCCCTCTTCCAGATCGAAGACCCAGGAGCGGTTCTGCTGGGCCAGCAGGCGCCGTTGCAGCTTGTTGGCCAGGCGCGACACGACGCTGGACAGGATCGCCAGCTGGCCATCCAGCAGGGAGCGCAGCCGGTCCAGTTCGACCGGGTCGCACAGGTCGGCGGCGTCCACCACCTCGTCGAAGGCGGTGGTGAAGACGCGGTAGAAATCGACCGCGCGGCCGTCGTCGGCCGTCTGCTGACGGTTCGGCTGCTGGCCTTCCTGAAGTTCCGGGCCATCGTCGGCGCCTTCTCCGTCGGGGTCGGCGGGCGCGCCTTCGGGGCGGCTTTCACGCTCTTGCTCGGAAGATTGATCGTCGGCGTCCCCCTCCATCGACTGGGAGCCTTCTCCGCCGTCCTGCTCTTCCTCCTCGTCCTGATCATCGTCAGCCGCGGGGTCTTGGGGATCGGGTTCCTCGTCGCCGGGATCTTCGGACGTATCCTCGCCGCGCCCGTCGCCGGGGTCGAGGTCCAGCGCGCGCAGCACCTCGCGCATCTTCAGCGCAAAACCTTCCTGATCGCCCGCCGTGCCGGCCAGGGCGTCCAGCTTGGCGCCGGCCTTGGCCTCGATGTTGGCGCGCACCAGATCCAGCATGGCCCGGGTGCCGTCGGGGGCGGGGCGCCCGGTCAGCCGCTCGCGGACAAGCAGGGCCACGGCCTCGGACACGGGCACGCGGTCGGCGTCGCTGATGCGCAGGGCGCCGGTCTTTTCCAGTCGCGTGATCAGGGCGGCGCCCAGGTTGTCGCGCACTCCGGCAAGATGTTCAGAACCGAAGGCCTCAACGCGCGCCTGTTCGACCGCATCGAACACCTCAGCCGCCTTGGCGTCCGCCGGCCGCATCCGGCTGTTCACCGCCGCATCGTGATTGGCCAGACGCAGCGCCAGCCGGTCGGCCTGGCCGCGCAAGGACGCGCTCTCGGGCCCGGACGGATCGCGCGGCGGATGGGGCAGGGTCAGGACGCCGTTCGACAGCTTGGGCCCGTCGGACCCGAACACCACCTCCAACTCGGGCTGCTCCGCCAGCGCCCGCGCGGCATGACCCAGCGCGCGCTTGAAGGTTTCGGCGGGAGTATCCGGGGCGGCCATGGCCCTCAGTTAATCGCTTCGCGCCTGCGATAAAAGCGTCGTCAGCCGCCTTTTGAAATCGGCATGCGACGGCCGTAGGTCAGACAGCGCCAAACCCACTCCAGCGGCCCCATGCTGAACCGCGACAACCACAGTGGCGACCAGATCAGTTGCAGCGCCCAGACCGCCACGACCAGGCCCCACATCTGCACATAGTCGGCCCGTCCGAACAGGCGCGGCCCCCACGGCATGTAGAAGACCGAGGTCATGATCAGGGTCTGGGTCAGATAGTTGGTGAAGGCCATCTGACCTACCGGCCGCAGCGCCGCCGTGATCCACGCCAGCCTCCGGGTCGTCGCCAGCACGATCAGGCTGACATAGGCCAGGGTGACGAAGACGGGGAAGGAGGCGACGACCTCCGCCAGGCCGCGCGTCGGGTGGGTTCCGGCCGGGGCGATGGCCTCGCGCCATTCCAGCACGCCCAGCAGGGCCAGCACGGCTCCGCCGACACCGATCAAGGCGACATAGACCCGGTTGGGCGCCCGGCCGCTGAACACGCCGGCCTTGAACAGACCCAGTCCCAGCATCATCAGGGCCACGGTCGAGAAGACGAACATCGTCAGGCTGGCGCCCTGCAGCAGCAGCCAGTTCTGAATGTTCTGGCCCATCGCCCCGGCCCAGCCGCTCCGATAGGCGGCGATCGACTCCGTCACCATGGCGGCGGTGTAATGCGGCCCGCCCTGGTTCATCGCATCGGTGATCGCCGGCGGCCCGGCGACCATCAGCCAGGTCGCGCCCGCCTGCATCGCGCCCAGCAACAGGGTCACCCCCAGGCCGATCCCGATCAATGTCCCGGCCCGCATGGACCGCATCAGCATCACGAACAGGCCCGACCAGGCGTAGAGCAGCAGCACGTCGCCATACCAGAAGGCCAGGCCGTGGATCAGGGCGATGACGGCCAGCCAGAAGAGGCGGCGTCGCAGCAGTTTGCCACGCGCCGCATCGTCCCGCTCGCCACCGACCAGATAGATCGAGGCCCCGAACAGCATCGAAAACAGGGTGATGAACTTCTGGTGGAAGAAGACATCCATTGTCCAGCGCGCCACGGCGTTGGCGCCGGTGACTGGAAACGGGCTCAGGCTCGCATCCTGATAGACCATGACCGGCAGGCCGAAGGAGACGACGTTGACCGCCAGGATGCCCAGCACCGCCAGCCCCCGCATGACGTCCAGGCTGGCGATGCGCGAGGTCGCCGCGACGGGCGACAGGATCTCCGCCGCATCCTTGTCCGTGTCGTCCATGGTCATTCTCGGATCCCCCAATCCTCGAACTCAGGCGTCAGGCGCGAATGCCAACCCTGCGTCTCAGCCCTTGGGCATCAAGCCCAGTCGATCCTTGACCGCCGGCCGCGCCTCGAAGGCGATGAAGGCGGCGCACAACCCGGCCCACAAGGCGTAGCTGACGCCCACGATCATGGCGATGGGCAGGCCGCCGACGCCGAAGATCAACAGGGTGGTCTCGGTCGCGCCCAGGGCCTGCATCACGTCGCCGGCCTCGAACCAGCCCATCACGCTCATGCCCAGGGCGACGACGATCTGGACCAGGGCCGCCGCCAGGCCGCCGTACATCATGAAGCGCCAGACGACGCCCAGCCGCGTGCCGGGCCGTCCGTCGCGCTTGCGCTCGTTCAGCACGCGATACAGCGCCAGCGGCACGGTGATCAGGCCAATCAGCATCACCACCAGCCGCCAATCCATGTCGCGACCGGGCAGATAGGCGTGCGGCCGCCAGAAGGGCAGGGTCAACCACAGGGGCGGCCAGGCCGCGCCGGCCAGGCACGCCAGAATCCGAGGCGTCCGCCCAGGCCGCGCGGCGATGGTCGCCTGACCCGGAAGATCGGAATAGCTCTCGAACCGGCTCATCGCGTCGGCGCCGGCGCAGCGCCGGAATAGTCGTAGAAGCCGCGGCCGCTCTTTCTGCCCAACCAGCCGGCCTCGACATATTTCACCAGCAGGGGGCAAGGGCGGTATTTGCTGTCGGCCAGCCCGTCATACAGCACGTTCATGATGGCCAGGACGACGTCCAGACCCATGAAGTCCGCCAGTTCCAGCGGGCCCATCGGATGGTTGGCGCCCAGACGCAGCGCCTTGTCGATCGAGGCGACATTGCCGACGCCTTCGTACAGGGCGAAGATGGCCTCGTTCATCATCGGCACCAGGATGCGGTTGACGATGAAGGCGGGAAAATCCTCGGCGTCCGTGGTCGTCTTGCCCAGGCTCTCGGCGAAGGCGACGGCGGCGGAATGGGTCTCGGCCGAGGTGGCGATGCCACGGATGATCTCCACCAGCCTCATCACCGGCGCCGGCTTCATGAAGTGCAGGCCGACGAACCGGTCCGGCCGGTCTGTCGAAGACGCAAGGCGGGTGATCGAGATGGACGAGGTGTTGGACGCCAACAGCGTCTGCGGCCCCAGGTGCGGCACCACCTGCGCATAGATGGCCTTCTTGACGGCCTCGTCTTCCAGCGCCGCCTCGATGACCAGATCGGCGCCGGCGACGGCCTCGGCCATCACGTCGCTCGTCGTGATGCGGGTCAGGGCCGCATCGGCGGCGGCCTGATCGACCAGACCGCGTCCGACATGCCGCGCCAGGCTGGCCGCGATCTCGCCCTGCGCCAGCGGCAGCCGGTCGGCGACGACGTCATAAAGCCGAACCGAATAGCCCCCGAGCGCGACCGCCTGCGCGATGCCTGCGCCCATCTGTCCGGCGCCCAGAATGGCGACTGTGATGATCGTGGTCATGAACCGTGGTCGAAAGTGGTCGGGCGGGCACCTTTAGAAAGGAAGGCGCGCGGCGCAAGAGCGGATCAACCCTCTCGCATCAGATTTCCGCCCGCCGTGTCGCCTCAGCCGAGCAACTGGATCAGGGCCGGCGCCGCCGTGCGGTTGAACAGCACGCTGATGAACTGCAGCAGCAGGATCACCACGATGGGCGAGATGTCGATGCCGCCCAGGTTCGGAATGATGCGGCGGAACGGCTCCAGCAGGGGCGCGGTGACCCGGTCCAGGAAGGTCCCGACCGAATAGACGAAGCGGTTGCGATAGTTGACGACGTCGAACGCCACCAACCAGCTCAGAATGGCCTGGGCGATGATGAACCAGATCATCAGACTGATGATGGTGTTGATCAACCAGACGAGCGCATAGCCCATGAACGGTAACTCCTGCTTGGATCGGCGCTTCTAGCCTGTTCGCCCCGGCTCCGACAACGGCCGTATCCGACCTGCGCGCTTTGCGCGCACAAGCCCGTTGACACCACGCCCGCCCGCCTTCTATGTCCGCCACGCCTGTGAAACCCGATCCCACGCTGGAAACGGGGCCGTAGCTCAGTTGGTAGAGCGCGTCGTTCGCAATGACGAGGTCAGGGGTTCGACTCCCCTCGGCTCCACCAGGCGTTTCAATCACGGCCTTCAGTCGAGACGTTTGCCGAATGCTCAGAAAGTGAGCAGGCAACCGGATAATGCAATTAGTTCGGGCCAAAGCGTAGGCCAAGGCGTGCAAAGGCTGCGTCCGGTGGCGCTACGAACGTGCGGGCCTCCTGTTCGGGCATAATGCGAGGCGGTGTCGCCCCTTTGCCGTGACATGCTTTGAACAGCTTGCCTGACTTGCAACCACACACGATTGTCGGTGGGGTTAACGTATAGTCCGGTCCCCGGTCCAATGGCTCAGGTCTACCCTGCTCACGAAAGTTTATGCCTCTAACCAAGGTGGCGTCTTTCGAAAAGGCAGTTTTCTTTCTGTATTCTGGTAGTAGACTTTTTAACAACTCATGACCAATTTGTCGTATGACATGATATTCGGCATCTTTGGTTGTCTGCTTATTTGTCGAGTTATCGGTCCAGTTAACCGAAGTCCGCATTTCGGCGTATGCCGCATCAATCATGGGATCGACGTGGCCGCCGCCATCCTGATTTCGCATGATGCCTACTAAATCGCGCCTGGACATGCTGTTCCCTTTGTCGAAACCGTCAGAGAGCACAGGAGATGTCCACCATTGCGCAAAATCGACAAACCACATTGGGCGTCCATCTAACTCAGCGAGCCAGCCGGGCCCGTCTGGGCTTGCGACTATGGAAATCAACGTCGAGTGTGCGTGCTTGTTGAATGGATCCCATTCAACGCTGCTGTCTAGAAACCCCTGCCCATCCTTGCCCAACTGGTTAAGCAGCCCAATACTTTGCCCGTGCGTATGGCAGAGCGTTTGGATTGCCGAAGACATGCGCTCAGCTTCCCAATGCTCACCATCATCAAAAGCCTTCGCCGAACTTCTCAGGGCTGAGATTTGACTCTCGAATTTCCGTTCAAGCTCTCCGGGGGCTCGGGGTTGGCGGGGACGCTTCATTTTCGCGGCGTTTCTTGATGTTTTGTCGAGAATGACTTTGTACCCGACTGAGCAGAAATTAACGACCCATCACCGCAGCGCGACGTAGCCCCGTTCGATGACCCGGCGCAGCGCCTCGTAGGCTTCGGCCAGTTCGTCGTAGGCGGTGCGGGCGGCGGTCAGGCGGGCGACCTGGTCAGGCGTGACAGCCGAGCCGGAGTGGGCCAGGCGCAGCGATTCCGCGACCCATTTGGCGCGGGCCGTGGCGGTCATGACCGCCAGCTTTTGCAGCGAGCCGGCGTCCACGCCGGTCAGGGCGTGACCGATCACCTCCTTGTTGGCGACGTAGGCGGCGTAGTCGATCTGCTCCAGCTGCCCGCGCAGGCGACGCTGTTCGTGCGGATCGGTGTCCTGCGGCTCGAAATGGTCGCTGTGGCGGCGGGTGCTGGACGTCATCTTGGTTGACATGGGCGAGCCCTCCCCGGCCTGTCCTGGTGGTCTCGGCGGCCGCTCGACAAAGAAGGTGCGCCGTCTCGGTTAACGCCGCGTTGCGTTGGGGACCCGCGCATCCGATATCGGGGCCACACAGGATCGGAGAAGACCATGGACCTGAAACTGAACGGCAAGCGCGCCCTGATCTGCGGCGGCTCATCCGGCCTTGGCCGCGCCGTGGCGACGGCCCTGGTCGCGGAGGGCGCGCACGTCGCCCTGCTGTCGCGCGATGAAGGCAAGCTTCAGGCCGTGGCGGCTGCGCTGAACGCATCCGGGCCCGGCAAGGCGGTCGTAGTGACGGCGGATCTGGCGGACCATGAGGCGCTGTTGAAGGCGGTGGATCGGGCCGAGGACCTTTTGGGCGGGCCTGTCGAAATCCTGCTGAACAACACCGGGGGGCCGCCGCCGTCGGGCGTGTCGGGGCTGGAGCCGGCGGTGTGGCGCGATCATTTCGAGTCGATGGTGTTGTCGATTTTCCGCCTGACGGACCGGGTGCTGCCGGCCATGCGGGCGGCCGGCTGGGGGCGGATCCTGAACGTCGCCTCGATCACAGTGGTTGAGCCCTCGGCGGCGCTGGGCGTGTCCAACACCCTGCGGGCCTCGGTCGCGGCCTGGGCCAAGACCCTCGCCAATGAGGTCGGACCGGACGGGGTGACGGTCAACACCCTGCTGCCGGGGCGGATCGATACGCCCCGGATCGAAAGGCTGGACCAGGCGACCGCCGAGCGCACCGGCACGACGCCGCAAGAGGCGCGGGCCGAATCCGTCAAATCCATCCCCGTCGGCCGCATCGGCACGACCGAGGAGTTCGGCGCCACCGCCGCCTTCCTGTGCAGTCCCCTGGCGGCCTATGTCACCGGCTCGCTGATCCGATTGGACGGCGGGGCGATCAAGGCGATCTGATCAGCCGGGCGTCCGACGGCGCAGCACGCCGCCGAAGGCCACGCGGCTGCGGCCGTAATCCAGGGTGATGCGGCTGAACCGGCTCAGGAGATCGGCGCCCAGCAGCAGGGCCGGCTTGTCGATCAGGTCCATGACCTGAAACACATGCAGGTCGGCGAACAGCAGCGGGGTCGGGCCCAGCGATCGTCCCGCGATGTGCAGGGCGGGCGTCGTGCCGGTGCGGGCCGTCACCGCGCCGCCGACGATGCCGACCATGCGCACGGGCTCGGACGGGACGGCGGCCTGACCAATGTCGATCGCCTGCATCAGGGCCAGATTGCCGATCGAATATTGGGCGCCGCTGTCGATGAAGGCCGCAACCTCCACGCCGGCGACCTCGATCCGGGTCAGGATCAACTGACCGAAGCGACCGCGACGACCGGCGACCAGGACGTCCTGTTGCTGGGGCCGGGTTGAGTCGGGGCTGGTCGTCAGCGCGATGCTGGTCGAGCACGACGGCGACAGGGCGACCTGGCGGGCGTTGACGTCCAGCGTCAGGCGAAAGCGGGACAGCAGGTCCAGACCGAGCAGGCCATCGGCGCCCAGGGCGTCGCGCGGGAAGACCGGCAGGGTCAGGTCGCTGAAGCGCCGCCGCCCGATCTCGATCTGCGCCAGTTCGACGGTCGGCGTGACCTCGGCCGCCGTGATCCCGTGCACCACGACCGGGCGGCCGGGCGGCAGGGCCAAGGCCTGGGCCAGTTCGACCGAAACCGCGCTGCGCTCGGCGCCGGTGTCGATGACGAAGATCTTCTGGACGCTTCCGTTCAGACGCACGCCGACGCCCATTCGTGTAAGCAAATTTTGCAAGAGCCGCACCTGATCGGGCGGGTCCGCCGGGGCGGCGGCTTGAGCTGACACAAACGGCGCAGCCGCCAGCAGGCCCAGCGTCTTGCGCCGCGACCTTTTCACGCTCGATCCTTCGCCAACCGCTGGCCGCACCCGCCTATCCTCCTCGGGCCTTCGCCAGGGCAGGGCACGCTACGCGCTTTTGGCGAAGAGCCTGAGACATATTCTTGTCCGTCGTGTCTCAGCGCGGCTGCGCAGGCCCCAGCCCTCGTCGCTGGGCGGCCGCGAAGACTCCTGTCGCATCAAGCGCGGGGATGGGCGGACGCATAGGAGTTCAAAAGTCTATCGGCATCGACGCCGGTGTATTTCTGGGTCGTCGACAGGCTGGCGTGGCCCAGCAGTTCCTGGATCGACCGCAGATCGGCGCCGGCGCCCAGCAGGTGGGTCGCGAAACTGTGGCGTAGGGCGTGAGGCGTAGTGCGCTCCGGCAGACCTAGCCGGCCGCGCAGCCGCTGGACCGAGGCCTGGACATGACGGGGGCTTAAGGGGCCGCCGCGGCGCGCGCGAAACAGAGAGTCGGCGGGCTGAAGCGGGAAGGGCAGAAGGACCAGGTAGGCGTCCACCGCCGAGCGTACGGCGGGCAGGATCGGCGCGATCCGCGTCTTTGCCCCCTTGCCGACGATACGCAGGGTTTCGCCCAGCGGCGCATCGGCGCGGGTCAGGGACATGGCCTCGGAGATCCGCAGGCCGCAGCCGTAGAGCAGGGTCAGCACGGCCCGGTCGCGCGCGGCCTCCCACGGTTCGGCGTCGGGATCGGCGTCCGGCTCGGCCAATAGCCCGCGCGCCTGGTCTTCTGTCACCGGACGGGGCAGGGACGGCTTGACCTTTGGGCCGCGCACCAAGGCCAACTGCGGGGCGGGCGTGTCCAACCGCCGGTCGAGGAAGGCGTGAAAACCGCGAATGGCCGACAGGCTCTGGCTCAGCGACCGGGCCGCCAGCGGATGATCGCCCGAGCGGCGCTCGGCCATATGGGCGCGGACCTCGGCGGCAGCGATCGTCCCCATGTCTTTCAGCGACAGCGTCTCACCGCGATGGCGTTCGAGGAAGGCGAGATAGAGCCGCCCGATATGGCCATAGGCCTCCAGCGTGCGCGGCGACAGCCGACGCTCGTGCGCCAGATGATCCAGCCAGGCGCGCAGGGCGTCGGAGGCGGTCAGTTGAGGACCGGCCATCGCTCGGCCATCCGCTCCGTCACCCGCGCCAGGAAGGCGGCCAGTTCGCAGCCCATGTTGGGGGTGAAGCCTTCGGGTTCGGGCGAGCCGAAGGCGCAGATGCAAGGGCGCGGCGGTCCGCCTGGCGTCAGGTGCGGGGCCATGCGGACCAGGGCGATGGACCGCACCTGTTCCTCGGCCGCGCCGAAGAAATTCAGTCCTTGTATCATCGGGCCCAGCCAGGTCAGGCCGTGCTCGCCCAGCAGATTGTCGACGTCGCCCTCTTCCAGGGCGCGCCAGCCGAAGGGCACGCCGCCGGGTTTTTCCAGGGCGATGGCGGCGCCGGCCAAGCCGAACCGTCCCTGCGCCGCCGCGTCCAGACGCCGGGCTAGGTCGGAATGGTTCTTGGCCTCCATCAGATCCAGGGTCGCGACGTGCGTCTGAGTCTGGGCGGCGAAGTTGGCGCGGGCGATCAGTTCGATCTCGCGCCGGGCGCCGGTCTCGCGCTCGACCACGGCCTCCAGTCGCGTCAGGGCGGCGGCGCCGAACTCGACCACGTTGCGCCCATGCGGACGCAGACCGATCTCTTCCAGAAGGGAGCGGTCGTCCAGCAGGGTCTGATGATGGGTCTGCAGCCAGCCCCGCACGTCGGGCCAATGCAAGCCGTCGCCGATGTGGGGCGTTGCGTCCGATTCCGACGTTTCGAAAAGGTCCAATGAGCCGCTCAAACAGACCTCCGGGAACCGCGATGCTACAGAATAGACTGACCCGTCTTGGCCCAGTCCGCCACGAAGGCATCAAGACCCTTGTCGGTTAACGGGTGGTTCACCAAGGCCTTGAATGTGTCGGCGCCGAAGGTGGCGGCGTCCGATCCGGCGACGGCGGCGGCGGCGACATGGCCGACATTGCGCAGGGACGCGGCCAGGATTTGGGTTTCGAAACCGTGCACGTCATACAGGACGCGGATTTCTTCCAGCAGGCCAATGCCGTCGGCGCCGTTGTCTTCCAGACGTCCGACGAACGGCGAGACGAAGGTGGCGCCGGCCTTGGCGGCCAGCAGCGCCTGGGCGGCCGAGAAGCACAGGGTGACGTTGGTCTTGATGCCCTTGTCGGTGAAGACGCGGCAGGCGCGCAGGCCATCCCAGGTCAGGGGCAGTTTCACCACCACGTTCGGCGCGATGGCGGCCAGCTTGTCGCCTTCCTTGACCATGGTCTCGAAATCGAGCGAGACGGCCTCGGCGGAAATCGGCCCCTCGACCAGGGCGCAGATTTCGGCGATGACCTCGGCGATGTTCCGACCCGACTTGGCGATCAGCGACGGATTGGTGGTGACGCCATCCACCATTCCGGTGGGGACCATGTCCTTGATGACGGCGACGTCGGCGGTATCGAGAAAGAGTTTCATGGGCGGCTTCATAGCCGAGGGCGCAGTTCGGTGAAAGTCGCCTCGGTCCTCATTCCCCTGCCGGTGCCGGAGGCCTTCGACTACGAGGTTCCCGAGGCGCTGAGCCTGGCCCACGGAGATTTGGCGCGGGGCGATCAGGTCGCCGTGCCGCTGGGGCCGCGCCTGATCCGGGGCGTGGTGTCCGAGGTGTTCGAGACCACAGGCTCAAACCGGCGGCTGAAGGCGATCGACAGCGTGTGGGACGATCCGCCCTTGCCGGCGGGCGTCATGGATTTTGTGGAATGGGCCGGACGCTGGACCCTGTCGGCGCCGGGCGAGATGGCGGCGACGGCGTTGAAGGGCTTGCGCGCGCCTCGACCCCGGCCGGAACGCCGGGTGCGACGCCTGGGCGAGCGGTCACCGTCGCGCGCCACCCCGGCCCGGACGGGCGTGCTGGAGACCCTGGGCGATCGCGCCATGCCGCCGGCCGACCTGGCGCGGGCGGCGGGCGTGTCATCGGGCGTGGTCAAGGGCCTGATCGATGAGGGCGTGCTGGAGATCATCGAGATCGCGGCCGAGGCGGCGTTCGACCGGCCCGACCCCGACCATGCGCCCGCCGCGTTGAACGGCGACCAGGCGGCGTCGGCGACGGCGATGGCGGATGGCGTGGCGGGTGGCGGCTTCCGCCCCTTCCTCCTGGATGGGGTGACGGGATCGGGCAAGACCGAGGCCTATCTGGAAGCGATCGCGCGGGTGCTGCGGGCCGATCCGGCCGCGCAAATCCTCATACTGCTGCCCGAGATCGCTCTGACCCAGGCCCTGATCGAGCGGATCACGGCGCGGTTCGGCGCCGCCCCGGCCGAATGGCATTCCGGCGTCGCCCCGCCGCGCCGTCGCCAGGTGTGGGAGGCGGTGGTCGCCGGGCGCTGCAACATCGTGGTCGGGGCGCGCTCGGCCCTGTTCCTGCCGTTCGTGAACCTCCGCCTAATCGTCGTGGACGAGGAGCATGACGGCTCGTTCAAACAGGAGGAAGGCCTGGTCTATCACGGCCGCGACCTGGCCGTGGCGCGGGCGCGGATCGAGGGGGCGGCCGTGGTCCTGGCCTCGGCGACGCCGTCGCTGGAGACGCTGTGGAACGCGCAGAGCGGGCGCTACGACTGGCTGAAGCTGGGCGCGCGGCACGGGACGGCGGTCCTGCCGGACATCGCCCTGCTGGACCTCCGTCAGAACACGCCCGATCCGCAGACCTGGCTGTCGCAGCCGCTGAGGCTGGCCATCGGCGAAACCCTGCTGCGGGGTGAGCAGACCCTGCTGTTCCTGAACCGGCGCGGCTATGCCCCGGTGGTCCTGTGTCGCGCCTGCGGCCATCGGCTGACGGCGCCGGACACCGACAGCTGGCTGGTCGAGCATCGCTATACCGGGCGGCTGGTTTGTCACCTGACCGGCTTCTCAATGGCAAGACCCAAACTGTGTCCCTCCTGCGGGGCTGAGGATTCGCTGGTCTCTGTCGGGCCCGGGGTTGAGCGGGTCGAGGAAGAGGTGCGCCAGCTGTTCCCCGAGGCGCGCACGGCGGTCTTTAGTTCTGACACCGCGCCGGACGCGCGGTCGGCCCGCGCCTTGATCCAGAAGATGACGGACGGGGAGATCGACATTCTGGTCGCGACGCAGGCCGCGGCCAAGGGCCACAACTTCCCGCGCCTGACGCTGGTGGGCGTGGTGGATGCGGATCTCGGGCTACGCGGCGGCGACCTGCGCGCGGCCGAGCGGACCTATCAGCTTTTGGCCCAAGCGACCGGGCGAGCAGGGCGTGCGGATCGGCCGGGGCGGGCGCTGCTTCAGACCTGGACGCCTGAGCATCCGGTGCTGATGGCGCTGGCGGCCGGCGATCGCGACGCCTTCGTGGAAGCCGAGATGGCCGAGCGCGAGGCGGCGTCCCTGCCGCCCTATGGCCGGCTGGCGGCGATCATCCTGTCCAGCGAGAATGCGGCCGCCGTCGAGAAGACGGCGAACGACCTGGCCCAGGCCATTCCCAACGCCGAGCGGCTGGAGGTCTATGGCCCAGCCGATGCGCCGCTCGCCTTGGTGCGGGGACGCCGGCGCAAACGGCTGCTGGTGCGAGCCGATCGGGACGTGAACCTCCAGGCCTTCCTGCGGGCCTGGCTGCAGCGGGTGAAGGTGCCTGGTTCCGTCCGCCTGACGGTGGACGTGGACCCCTACTCGTTCCTCTAGAGGCGGAAGTCAGACCGCCATGACGGTGCCGAGCAGCAGGCGGGCGCCGGGGCGGCCCAGGGTGGCGTTGGTCGCCGCCTGAAGCGCGGCCGACAGATGGTCGATGTCGGGCACGACGCCGGGACGCAGGCCGTTGGCGAAGCGCTGGGCGGCGGTGTTGTAGGCGGCGCGGAGGCGCGGCGCGGACTGCTGGGCGCGGGTGCGAAGGGTCGCATCGGGCACATCGACGCCGGTTTCGATGGTCAGCACGCCCCGCCGGCCGCCGGCCTGGATGATCGAGGCGGTGATGACCGGCAGACGGACATAGGTGTCGGCCGACGGCGCCGCGCCGCCGCTCGAAGCGCGGGCGGGTGTCGAAGCGGCGGCCGTCGCGACGACGGCGAGACCGAGAAGAGCGCGGCGTTCCATGCCGACAGCCCTAGCGCCAATCCATTAACTCGCAGTTGCTTGATCGGGAGCGCCCACCGGCATGGGTTGCAGGTCCAGCAGCGCGAACAGTCGCGCGTCCTCGTCCTGTTCGGGATTGGGGGTGGTCAGCAGCTTGCCGCCGACGAAGATGGAGTTGGCGCCGGCCAGGAAGCACAGGGCCTGCAGCTCCGGGCTCATGGTCTCGCGACCGGCCGACAGGCGCACCATCGCCTTGGGGCAGACCAGTCGGGCGACGGCGACGGTGCGGACGAACTCGATAGGGTCGATCTCGCCGGTTTTCAGGACGCGTTCGCCCAGCGGCGTTCCCGTGACGGGGACCAGGGCGTTGACCGGCAGGCTGTCGGGATGGACCGGCAGGGTCGCCAGGGCGTGCAGCAGGCCGGCGCGATCCCGCCGCGCCTCGCCCATGCCGACGATGCCGCCGCAGCAGGTGCTCATCCCCGCGTCGCGAACGTGCTCCAGCGTGTCCAGTCGGTCCTGATAGCTGCGGGTGGTGACGACCTCGGCATAGTAGTCGGGGCCGGTGTCGAGGTTGTGGTTGTAGTAGTCGAGCCCCGCGTCCTTGAGCTGTTTGGCCTGATCGGCGGTCAGCATCCCCAGGGTGGCGCAGGTTTCCAGCCCCAGGGCCTTCACGCCCGAGATCATCGCCGCCAGCTTGGGCGTGTCGCGATCCTTCAGGTCTCGCCAGGCTGCGCCCATGCAGAAGCGACTGGCGCCCCCGGCCTTGGCGGCCATGGCCTCGGCGATGACCGCGCTCGGCTCCATCAGCTTCTCGGCCTTCAGTCCGGTCTTGAAGCTGGCCGATTGCGAGCAGTATCCGCAGTTCTCGGCGCAGCCGCCGGTCTTGATCGACAGCAGTTGCGACTTCTGAACCTGGTTGGGGTCGAACCAGCGGCGGTGGACGGTGGAGGCGTCGAACACCAGTTCCATGAAGGGGCGAGCGAACAGCGCCTCCACCTCCTCCAACGTCCAGTCGTGGCGGGGTTGCGCCGCGTCGAGGCGGGCTTGAACGGGGCGGGACAGATCATCGGCCATATCCCACGACTAGCATTCGCCGACCGTTCGAGGAAAGCTGTCGCTAGGCCGCGTGACGCGCCTGAGGCCGGTAAGGCGCGTCCGTCTCGTTGAAGCGGAAGCTGGCGATCTGGCGGGCGAGGGTCTCCGCCTCGTTGGCCAGCTGGCGGCTGGCGGCGGTGGCCTGTTCGGTCATGGCGGCGTTCTGCTGGGTGATTTCGTCCAGTTGGCCGAGGGCCTGGCGCACCTCCGACAAGCGGTCGGCCTGATGCCGTGACGCCGCCGCCATGCCGCCGGCCAGATCGTCGACCGCCGCGACCCGCTGGCCGATGCTGTGCAAGGACTGGCCCGCGCGTTCGACCAGTTCGACGCCGCGCGCCACCTGGGCGGCCGAGGTGGCGATCAGGGTGCGGATTTCGCCGGACGCCTCAGCCGAGCGCTGAGCCAGGGCGCGGACCTCCGTCGCCACGACGGCGAAGCCGCGACCGGCCTCGCCCGCACGGGCCGCCTCCACGCCGGCGTTCAGGGCCAGCAGATTGGTCTGGAAGGCGATCTCGTCGATCAGGGAGGTGAAGCGCGCGATCTCGACGGATGAGTCGCGAATGGCGGTCATGGCCTGGGTCGTCTCGTCGACGACGGCCTCGCCATGTTCGACGTCGCGGCGGACGGCGACAACGGCCTGGGCGGTGTTCTGAGCCCCCATCGCCGCCTGTTCGACGCCCTCGGCGATCTCCTCGGTCGTGGCGGCGGTGCGCTCTAGCCCGGCCGCCTGGCGTTCGGTGCGGTTGGCCAGGTCGTTGGAGGCCGTCGCCAGTTCGTCCGAACCTGTGCGAACCGCCTGGGCGCTTTCCGCCACGGCG
Organism: Brevundimonas fontaquae; assembly: GCF_017086445.1. Taxonomy (NCBI): domain Bacteria; kingdom Pseudomonadati; phylum Pseudomonadota; class Alphaproteobacteria; order Caulobacterales; family Caulobacteraceae; genus Brevundimonas; species Brevundimonas fontaquae. The sequence continues at coordinate 833,582 of NZ_CP070968.1, forward strand.
CCAAAGGCCCGGCGCAGGCTGGCTGTGGCGGCGTTGAAGTCGGTCTTGAGCGTTTCGTATTCAGGCGGGAAATCGGCCTGAACCTCCACAGCCAGATCGCCGCCGGCCAGGGTCTTCAACGCCTGGCCCAAGGCGGCGACCACTTGCGCCTGCTCGGCGTCCGCCTTGGCCTTGGCGGCGGCGACCTGATCCCGCTCGGCCTGCAGGGCGTCCAGATAGGTGGAGATCGCCAGGTCCATGTCCAACAGGGCGCGCTGGCTCAGTTCGGCGACGGCCTCGCCGGTCGTGCGGTCGTGGGCGGCGCCGGCGAGGGGCTTGCGCGGGCGGGTCGCCACCGCCTTGATCAGTTCGGCCAGCAGCACGCCGTAGCCGCCGATGTACCAGCGCGGCTCCAGCCCGATCCGGGCGTGGGCGCGGCCGATGGCGGTGACGGCGCGGCCGTAGTCATCATCGACCCGACCCTCGATGATGGCGTCCCAATGACCCACCTGAGCGGATTTGGCCCGGTCGATATGGGCTTCGTCGCGGAAGAAACGCCGCGTCTCGGGGGTGGCGCGGATGCGGTCGTAGAATGCGTCGAGGGCCCCCGGCGCTGCGGCCCGGAGAATGTCCTGCATGCCACGATAGGCCGGCGTGGGCTGCGACAGGCCGGCGAAGGTCGTGCGTTGCTGAATCTGGACTTCGGACATCGGCTTGTACTCTCACGAACTGGCCGGACGCCTCCGTCACGGCGATACCCCTGTAGGCAGTAAGGCTTTTGCAGCCGTTAACGCAGAGCTTGGGCTCCTGGCCGATCGTATAAGGATATCTTTATGCGATCATTGCCCCGAAGCGCCGCTCAGGCTATGAGGCGCCAAATCCATCCTTCGGCCAGGAGCCCAAGCCATGACCGACTACATCGTTCGCGACATCACCCTGGCCGATTGGGGCAACAAGGAAATCGAGATCGCCGAAACCGAAATGCCGGGCCTGATGTCCCTGCGTGACGAGTTCGGCGCCAGCCAGCCGCTGAAGGGCGCCCGCATCGCCGGCAGCCTGCACATGACCATCCAGACGGCGGTCCTGATCCAGACGCTGGAAGCCCTGGGCGCCGAAGTGCGCTGGGCCTCGTGCAACATCTTCTCGACCCAGGACCACGCCGCCGCCGCCATCGCCGCCAACGGCACGCCGGTCTTCGCCACCAAGGGCGAGACGCTGGAAGAGTACTGGGACTACGCCCACAAGATCTTTGAATGGGCCGACGGCGGCTATCCGAACCTCATCCTGGACGACGGCGGCGACGCGACCCTGCTGTGCGTGCTGGGTCCGAAGGCCGAGAAGGACATCTCGGTTCTGGCCAATCCCCAGAACGAAGAAGAAGAGGCTCTCTTCAAGGTCATGAAGCGCTATCTGGCTGAGAAGCCGGGCTTCTATTCGGCCATCCGCGACGCCATCGGCGGCGTGTCGGAAGAGACGACCACGGGCGTTCACCGCCTGTACCAGATGGCCGAAAAGGGCGAGCTGCCCTTCCCCGCCATCAACGTCAACGACAGCGTCACCAAGTCCAAGTTCGACAACCTGTACGGCTGCCGGGAATCGTTGGTCGACGCGATCCGTCGCGGCACCGACGTCATGCTGTCGGGCAAGGTCGCGGTGGTCTGCGGCTACGGCGACGTGGGCAAGGGCTCGGCCGCCTCGCTGCGCCAGGGCGGCGCCCGCGTGATCGTGACCGAGATCGACCCGATCTGCGCCCTGCAGGCCGCGATGGAAGGCTATGAGGTCCAGACGCTGGACGACACCGCCGGCCGCGCCGACATCTATGTGACGACGACCGGCAACAAGGACGTCATCACCGTCGACCACATGCGGCAGATGAAGAACAACGCCATCGTCTGCAACATCGGCCACTTCGACTCGGAGATTCAGGTCGCCGGCCTGAAGAACTTCAAGTGGGACGAGATCAAGCCGCAGGTCCACCACGTCGAGTTCCCGGACGGCAAGAAGATCATCCTGCTGTCGGAAGGCCGCCTGGTGAACCTGGGCAACGCCACGGGCCACCCGTCCTTCGTGATGTCGGCGTCCTTCACCAACCAGACGCTGGCCCAGATCGAACTGTGGACCAACGCCGACAAGTACGAGAACAAGGTCTACACCCTGCCCAAGCACCTGGACGAGAAGGTCGCCATGCTGCACCTGGCCAAGCTGGGCGCCAAGCTGACCGTGCTGACCAAGGATCAGGCCGACTACATCAACGTGCCGGTCGAAGGCCCGTTCAAGGCGGATCACTACCGTTACTAAGCTCTCCCCGAGGCTGGAACCGCGAGGTTCCAAGTGACGAGGGCGTCTTCGGACGCCCTCGTCGACGTCTTGGTGGTCGGGGCCGGCGCGGCCGGGATGATGGCCGCCATCGAGGCCGGGCGACGCGGGCGGCGGGTCAGGGTCGTGGACCATGCCGACCGGCCCGGCGAGAAGATCCGCATTTCGGGGGGCGGACGCTGCAACTTCACCAATCTGGGCTGCGGACCGGCGAACTTCCTTGGCGAGAACCCCCGGTTCGCGACCTCGGCCCTGCGCCGCTACACCCAGCACGACTTCGTCAAGCGCATCGATAGGGCCGGGATCGCCTGGCACGAGAAGACGCTGGGTCAGCTGTTCTGCGACGACAGCGCCAAGCAAATCGTCCGTATGCTGACCGACGACATGGCAGCGGCGGGCATGACCCTGAGCCTGAAGACCGGCGTGACGCGGATCGAACGATCCGGCGAGGGCTTCAAGGCGATCCTGTCGGACGGATCACAGGTCACGGCGGCGTCGCTGGTCGTGGCGACCGGCGGCAAGTCGATCCCCAAGATGGGGGCGACCGGCTGGGCCTATGAGGTGGCGCGCCAGTTCGACATTCGCGTCACCGAGACCCGACCGGCGCTGGTTCCCCTGACGTTCGAGGCCGGGCTGCTGGAGACGCTGACGCCGCTGGCGGGCGTGGCGGTGGACGCCTCGGTCGCCTCGGCGCCCGAAGGGGCCAAGGCGCGCAAGGCCAGCTTCAACGAGGCGATGCTGTTCACGCATCGCGGTCTGTCGGGGCCGGCCATTCTGCAGATCAGTTCCTACTGGCGCGAGGGCGAGGCGGTGGTGGCCTCGATGGCGCCCGGCCGCGACGTGTTCGAGGAGTTGAAGGCGGCCAAGGCGTCGAACGGCAAACAGGCGGTGCACACCGCGCTGGGCCATATCGTGCCGCGCCGTCTGGCCGAGAGCCTGTGCCAGCGCGAAGGGGCGTCGGGCAATCTGGCGGACCTGTCGGACAAGGTGCTGCGGCGGCTGGATCAGGCGGTCAACGCCTGGGCGGTCAAGCCCGTGGGGTCCGAAGGTTACAGGACCGCCGAGGTGACGCTGGGCGGGGTCGATACGGCCGCGCTGGACCAGCAGACGATGCAGACCAAGGCGGTCCCGGGGCTGTATTTCATCGGCGAGGCGGTGGACGTGACCGGCTGGCTGGGCGGCTATAATTTCCAGTGGGCCTGGTCGTCGGGCTGGGCCGCCGGGCAGGTCTGCTAGAGTTTTTGAGGTGCAATTTGTGCACTTTAGCCGGCGGGTCCGCCGACAAAAACACCGTCTAATTCGTCTAATCTGTCTATTTAGGCGCGCGTTCTGGCGGGACGCGAAGATGTCAAAGACCGGGTCGCCATTCTAACCCGGTCCAGGGCCATGACAGGCGAAGGGTCGCTGGTCGGTCGTAAGCCGTGGTAAAATCTCGCAATCGTCGTGGCCGATAGGATGGCAGGGGCGGTCGAAGCCCCTGCGGCCCCGCGACGCATGGCGGCGGGCGGCGACGGCGCCTAGCTTGAAGAGGCGGAACGGGCCCCTCTGGCGTTCTCGCGGTCCGGCGTCCCCCTTCCTTGCGCCGGGTCGTGCGACGCGATGTCGGACCGCACGGGCGTGTCGATGCGGCGAAGCTTTCCCCTCCTGGCCTGTCGCATCGACCGCCCATTCTTTTCGATCGGAGCCCGACATGCCTCTTCTGATGTGCCCCAACGACAACGCCGCCATGCAGACGCTGGAGCGCAATGGCGTCCAGTTCGACATGTGCCCCGACTGCCGGGGCGTCTGGCTGGATCGTGGCGAGCTGGAAAAGCTGATGGCCGCCGCCGTCGAGGAGGGTCGCGCAACAGCCCCGGTCGCGCCCGCGCCGCAGGCCTATCCGCCGCCGCCGCAGCCCTATGCCCAACCCCAGTCCCAACCGTGGGGCGGCGGGGCGTCACAGCCGTATCGCGGCGACGATCGAGGCTACCGGAGCGACAAATATCGCGACGACCGGCATCGCGACGACGACTACCGCTACAAGAAAAAGAAGCGCGACAGCATCTTCGACATCTTCGACTGAGCCGTCAAAACCATCGGCCTGCGCACCGCTCGCGTCACCCTTGTCGCGAGCGTGGATTCGGTCATCATATCGGACATGGCAGGAGACTGATTATGCACGTGCCCGAAGGTTTCGCCGTCGTGACGCCTTACATCTTCGCGGATGGCGCAGAGGCCTATGTCGGCTTTCTCGAAGCGGCCTTCGGGGCGCGAGAGATCGGGCGATCGACCATGCCGGACGGGCGCATCGCCAACTGCCAGCTACGATTTTCCACGGCGACAATCATGGTCAGCGAGGCGTCGGACCAGTTTCCAGCAAATCGGGCCGCCTTCTATCTGTATGTCGATGACGCCGACGCCGCGATGACGAAGGCCAAGCAGGCTGGCGCCGAATCCATCATGGACGTTTCGGATATGCCCTACGGCGATCGACAGGGCGGCGTTCGCGATCCGTCAGGCAATATCTGGTGGATTTCTCAGCGGTTAACCCCCGAGCCCTATTTCTGAGGCCGCGGCGCCAAATGGCTAGGCCGCCAGGCCGGCCTGTTGCATCAGTCCCTTGATCGCCGTGACGCCTTCCGGCGCGGCGGTCAGGGCGGTGCGGACATTAGGCGAGCGCAGCAGTTTGATGGCTTCGGCGCGGGCGCGGTCGGCGACAGGCCCCAAGGGTCCGGCTTCGCCGGTGGCCAGTTTGAGAAGGGCCGTCAGCTTCTGGGGCGCCGTCACCTGGGCGCGGATGATCTGGGCGACCAGTTTGGCGTCGGCTTCCAGATTGCCGCCGACGGCGCCGATGGCCTCGATGATCTGATGTTCATCGTGCTCGCCCAGTTTGGCGGATTGGACCGAGCGCTGCAGGCGCGCCAGCGTCCCCAACTTGTGCGAGGCGCTGGGGCCGCCGGGGACGGACTGGCGGATCTCGGTTTCGAAACGCAGCGAGCCGATACAGGCGCTGAGCCACCGCGCGGCGGCGCGTTTGTTCGCCCCGCCGGTCACGTTCTCGCACAGGCGGGTCAGCTGCTCGGCCTCGGCCAAGACCGTCGGGCAGGGGTTAACGTAGGCGCCGACGAAATCGGCCGTGACCAGGCTCTTGGAGCGTTCGACGAAGGCGGTCTGAACCTCTTCCAGCGTCAGCAGACGGCCGGCCGAGGCCGTCAGGGCCATGGCCAGCAGACGCAGGATGTCGATCTCTCCGACCGGATCATGGGGGCGGAGGCGGCGCTGGCTGGTCAGTTCGCGGGTGACAAGGCGAGCCAAGGACGCGGCCAGAAGCGGAAACTCACCCGAGGCCAGATGCAGGCCCAGGCGCGCGGCCGGTCCCTCGACCTGGGGCATCATCAGGGCGAGGCGTGGGTCCATCCGTAACAGGGCATCCATCTCGTCCGGCGCGACCATGCGCACGATGGCCGCCAGATTGGCGCCCTGATCCAAGGACGGGCCCAAAATCTCGGTCAGGTTGGTGCGCACGGCCAGCATTTCGGCGACGATCTGCTCGACCACCACCACGACCAGGGCGCGCGGCGGGCCGTCGGCGGGCGCGGCGTCCATCAGGTCCATCAAGACGCCCAACCGCGTGCGGGCGCCGCGCAAATTCTTCAGCGCGCCGGCGACGACGCCGCCCATGACGAAGGCGCGGTCGGGTGCGCCGGCCAGGCGATGCGCCAGATCGGCGATGGAGCGGTCCTCCAGCGAAGGAAAGGCACCCTCGCGCCCGGCCTTGCGCAGCCGCGCCATCGCCTGTTCGGTCAGCTTTTGATAGTGGCGCACGACCCCGTGCACCTCCTGGCCCGTCGCCTGGCTTTCCGGGACCGCGACCTTCTGGATGGCGTGCTGAAGCTCGACCCCCGCCGCCTCCAGCCGTTCGGCCACGTCGGGCCGATGCAGCAGTTCGAAGGCGGTGACGCCCTCGCGTTTAAGCCAATCCTCCAGCACCCGGCCGATCAGGGCGCGGGCATGGGGCGAATAGAGTTCGGCCGGACTGCTGCAGGCCGGCGGGACCGCCTTGTCGGCGACCTTCTTCTTTCGCTCCTCCGGCGCGCCCAGCGTCAGGATGGTCAGGGAGCTGAACTCCATCGTCTCGGGGTCCAGCGTCTCCTTGGTCACGCGCGAGGCGATGGCGAGACGATCCCGAAGCTGCTCCTCGGCGGTCTCGATGGCGTGTTTGCGATCTTCGGTCGCGATCAGCAGTGTCCACGACGACGGGGCGCTCTTGCGGACATAGACTTCGTAATGGATCGGACCCGCCATGGGGCCGATCCTGCATCCCAAGCCTTTAAGGCGAGGTTTTCACGCCGGAATGTTCTTGGGCGCGCCGGAGCGACGGCGCGTGCGCGTTGAAACGAGGCGGCGCCGTGACCATCTGACTGTCACCGAACCGCTTTCGGGTTGCAGGCGATTTTCATTCGGCCCGAAACGCTCTAGCCCTAATGTGACCGAGATCGAACGGTTACGCTTGCTGTGCGTTCTCGCTCGCGGGAACGTAAAGTTCAGGAGAAGACACCCTTGGCCAACATCACTCTGGTCGATGACGACGAGAACATCGTGGCGTCCGTTTCGCTGGCGCTGGAAAGCCATGGCCACAAGATCACCGCCTATCACGACGGGGCCTCGGGTCTGGCCGCGCTGGAATCCTCGCCGCCCGATCTGGCGATCCTGGACGTGAAGATGCCGCGCATGGACGGGATGGAGGTGCTGCGTCGCCTGCGCCAGACCTCGCAGATCCCGGTCATCATGCTGACGTCCAAGGACGAGGAGATCGACGAAATCCTGGGCTTCAACCTGGGCGCCGACGACTATATCCACAAACCCTTCAGCCAGCGTCTGCTGATCGAGCGGGTCAAGGCGCTGCTGCGCCGCACGGGCGCCGACGGCGGCGAGCCGGAAGCCGCCGCCGAGGTGTCGGGCCGTGCGATCAAGCGCGGCAAGCTGTCGATGGACCCGGCGCGACACGAGTCGACCTGGGACGGCAAGCCCGTCAAGCTGACGGTGACCGAGTTCCTGCTGCTGCAGGCCCTGGCGCAGCGTCCCGGCTTCGTGAAGAGCCGCGACAACCTGATGGACGCCGCCTACGACGACCAGGTCTATGTCGACGACCGCACCATCGACAGCCACGTGAAGCGGATGCGCAAGAAGTTCCGCGCCGTGGACAATGAGTTCGACGCGATCGAGACCCTGTATGGCGTCGGCTACCGCTACCGCGAGAGCTGAACCGGGCGGGCGCGAGCCCGACGAGGAGCCCCAGCGCCGGCCGTTGTTCCGCTTCGGCGGATCCCGGCTGGGCGGCTTCATCCTGGTGCTCAATCTGCTCAGCCTGCTGATCCTGTTCGGCGGGGCGCTGGCGATCAATGAATGGCGTCCCGGCCTGATCGAGGCGCGTCAGGAATCGCTGACGGTCCAGGCCGAGCTGCTGGCCAATGTGTTGCGCGAAGAAGGTGTGACGCGGGGCGAACCGACGCCCGAACTGGACCCCATCCGTGCATCGATCTGGCTGACCGATCGCTTCATTCCGGCGGGCCAGCGGGTGCGGCTGTATGATGTGAACGGCCTGTTGCTGGTCGACAGCTATCAGGTGACGGAAGCCATCGGCGGGCGGCCCCTGCCCGACGCGCAGACGGCGGGGACGGCGACCGAGGACGCGGCCAAGGCTAATCTGCTGTCCGAGCGCCGGGTCGCGCGCGCCGACAGCGAACTGGCGGCGGAGGTGGCGGCGGCGCTGGACGGCTCGCCCCAATCGACCCTGCGTCGCAACGAGTCCGGCGACCGCGTCGTCTCTGTTTCCATTCCCGTGCGCCACGTGCGTCAGGTGCTGGGCGTGCTGACCGTCGAATCCGGGGACGTGGACGAAATCCTGGGCGCTCAGCGGCAGGCGCTGTTCCCGTTCGCCCTGGTGGCGCTGGGGGTCAATCTGCTGGGATCGCTGCTGCTGCATCTGTTCGTGGCGCGGCCGATCATGCGGCTGTCGGCGGCGGCGGATCAGGTGAAGCTGCAACGCGCGCGGGCCATCTCCCTGCCGGATCTGGAGGATCGCAAGGACGAGATCGGCGATCTGGCGCGGTCGCTGGAATCCATGACCGACACCCTGTCGACGCGCATGGACGCCATCGAGCGGTTCGCGGCCGATGTGTCGCACGAGATCAAAAACCCCCTGACCTCGATCCGTTCGGCGCTGGAGACCCTGCCGCTGGTCAAGACCGATGCGCACCGCGAGAAGCTGACGGCCCTGTTGCAGCAGGACGTGCGTCGGCTGGACCGGCTGATCACCGACATCTCCAACGCCTCGCGGCTGGATGCGGAGCTGTCGCGCGATCGCCCGCGGCCCGTCGATCTGAACCGGCTGCTGGTCGATATCGTCGGCGTCTATGAGACGACGGCCAAGCCCGGCGACATTCCGGTCGTGCTCACGGCGCCCGAACAGGCCCTGCGGGTCATGGGGCGCGACGGGCCGCTGGGGCAGGTGTTCCGCAACCTGATCGACAACGCCCGATCGTTCAGCCCCGCAGGCGGCGTGGTGCGGGTGACGCTGGAGGACATCGGGGACGATCTGCCGATCCGGGTCCGGGTCGAGGACCAGGGGCCGGGCATTCCGGCCGAGAACCTGGAGACGGTGTTCGAGCGGTTCTATACCTCGCGGCCCAAGGGGGCGGTGTTCGGCTCCAACTCGGGCTTGGGCCTGTCCATCGTGCGTCAGATCGTCGAGGCGCATGGCGGTCGCGTCCACGCCGAAAACAAGTCCGAAGGCGGCGCGCGGTTCGAGATCGTCTTCCCGTCGGTCGGCCGCTGGTCGTGAGCCCGGGCCAGCCGGTCCACGCCACCACCGTCGCCGTGCGCCGGCGCGGGGCCTGGCAGGGGGTGATGATCCTGGGGCGGTCGGGCGCGGGCAAGAGCGATCTGGCGCTGCGGCTGATCGCGCGGGGTTGGCGGCTGGTCAGCGACGACTACACCCAGGTCTGGGCCTCGGACGGAGCCGTTCATGCATCGGCGCCGGCCTCCATCGCGGGTCGGATCGAGGTGCGCGGCCTCGGAATCGTGGCCGCCAGAACACGGCCGGTCTGTCGCGTGGCGCTGGCCGTGGCCTGTATCGCGGAAGGTGTCGAACGGCTTCCGGAGCCGCAGACACGGGCTTTCGCGGGGATCGATCTGCCCCTGCTGGCGCTGGATCCCCGACCGGCTTCGGCCGTCGATGTGGTCGCAGCGGCGTTGGAGACGCTTTGAAACCCCGAAAGACGGGTCTATGACACGCCCCTTGCGGTCCATAGAGGGCGGCGTCCGGCCTCCCTTGCCGGGCGGGGGAATGCCTGGGACGGTTCGGGGCGGGATGCGAGTGAAGTCCTCATGATCGGTCTGGTGATCGTCACCCATGGCGGGTTGGCGTCCGAGTTTCTCTCCGCCATGGAGCATGTGGTCGGCCCGCAGCGCGGCGTCGCGGCCATCTGCATCGGGCCCGACGACGACATGGAGCGTCGGCGTCGCGACATTGTCGATGCGGCCGCGGCCGTGGACGACGGCGAAGGGGTCATCCTGCTCACCGACATGTTCGGCGGTACGCCGTCGAACCTGGCCATCTCGGTGATGGAACAGACGCGCGCCGAGGTCATCGCCGGGCTGAACCTGCCCATGCTGATCAAACTGGCCAGCGTGCGGGGGCGCGAGACGCTGGAATCCTGCGTGGCCCATGCGCAGGACGCCGGTCGCAAATACATCTCCGTCGCGTCCTGGGTGCTCGCAGGCGAAAAATGACCGTCACCGCGACCCTGAACATCTGCAATACGCGCGGCCTGCACGCCCGCGCGTCGGCCAAGTTCGTCAAACTGGCCTCCAGCTTCGAAAGCGAGATCCACGTCACCCGCGACGGCGTGACGGTGGACGCCCGCTCGATCATGGGCCTGCTGATGCTGGGCGCCGGCATCGGCTGCAGCATCGACGTCTCCGCCGAAGGTCCTGACGCCGAAGAGGCGATGGAGGCCCTGACCGACCTGGTCGCGCGCAAGTTCGACGAGGATCAATAGGCGGCGATCATCATCCTCGGATTTGATCCGATGGCGGAGGCTTCAGCGGTGTGGCACCCGACTCAAATGAGGCGATTGACCAACTCAGTGACGGATTATCATGGCCGACCGAAGCCGCACGGTTTCGACGCGCTCGTCACCAGTTAGGGTCACGATCCAAGACCTGGCGCCGGGTCCCGAGGTGTCGAACTCGACCTCGGCGGCGTTCCAGTTCTTCGGCGCGTCCGTCTGCACGAAGAGCCTCGGCCCCGGCGGCGTCGAAGCGTTACGCGGCGGCAACGGACGGCTTGGCTGAACTCGCAACAGCTTATCCAAGGGCAGCTCCGCCAAGGCCCGCCTTGGATCGTTGCAGGCCGTGGCCGACTCCTGCGGATCACACTCTAGGGCGAACGGCAGATCAGCTGTCCCAGCCGCCAGCCGCATCGTCTCTGTCAGCCGGTCGAGCGCCGCCAACTGGTTGTCCACCTGGCCCTGAGACGCGCCAATATAGCCGGTCAACTCGGCGCACCGCGCCTCTGTCGCCGGCTCGGGATAGGACGGTCCATACTGCACTCCCGAGCCCAGGTCGCTTACTGTCAACACGGTTTCAGGATTGTCCGGATTTCCGGGCGCGGTTGGATTGCCGGCCGAGACCAAATGAACCCGCCGCGCGCAGATTCCGTCTCGCTCAGGCAGAGACTTTTCCCAGAATAGCGCCTGGTACATCTGCCCGGGCGCCCAGTAGCGGCGCACCCAGCCGCCGGTGATCTGCTCCGACGTCTCAGGCGGCAACATCTTCGGAGCCAGCACCATAGGATCGGCTTGTTTGACCTCCGCCAGCTGCAGTGTTCGCTCGGGTCGTTGCACGGCGAGGGCCATCGCAAAAAGGAGTTCCATCATGGCGCACACCGTCGTGAGTTTCCGTCAGTATAGCTTCAATCGGTCGACTGACCACTGACGCCTTTGCCGGGGATGATGACGACAAGCTGCACACCCGAGCTCGACTTCCGGCCTCAAATCGAAGCTGCAAGGCGATGCCGGCCTGCACGAACCGCGCTCGCGGATGCAAGGAGACGGCGTCTAAAGCCCCAGCGCCCGGCGGATGTCGCGCCAGTCGACGTATTTGAAGTTCTGCGTGCCCACGTCGTTGACGTCGTCCTGGATGACGACGAGGCCGTCGGGGAAGGGGCCGGCCTGACCGCTGGCGGCCGCCAGGCCGTCGGTGCCGGTGACGCCGTCGACCGCGCCGTCCACGATCTTGAACCGGCCCTTGTACTGCGGCGCCGGGCCGTCGATGCGCCAGACGGGGAAGGTGGAGTCGCCCTGGCTGGAGGCGATCAGATAGCGGCCCGAGGCGTCGGCGATCGTGGTCAGGCCCTCGGCGTCGACGACCAGGATGTCCTTGGCGATGGGCTGGATCAGGGTGCGGGCCGCGCCGGACGCCGGGTTCAGGCCATAGCGCCACAGGCCGACGTTCTCCTCGTTGATATAGAGGGCGTCGGTGGCTTCGTCGGCGGCGCAGCCTTCGGAGATGGTTCCGATCTCGGCGGTGCGGACCAGACTCGCCGTGGGCTGGCCGGCGGCGTCCACGCCTAGGACGAACTGGCGAAGCTCGCCCTCGTGCCCGACCAGGATGGCGTGAACTTCGGCTCCGCGCCGCGCAAAGCAGAAGCCGTACGGTTCGACCACGTCGGTGGCGACCGCGCCCCAATAGCGCACGCCGTTCTGGCCGGTCCCGGCCGGGTCGAAGGTGTAGAGGGAGATCCCGGTCTTGCCCGGCGTGCGGTCGCTGGCGCCCAGCACCACCTGCGGACGGCCGCCGACTGAGAGGCCCTCGACCACATCGACGTTGTTCAGCAGCCCCTCGGGCAGGAACTGCAGGATCTGGCCGTCGAAGCCGTAGATGTAGAGGCCAGACTTCTTGTCCGTGCCGGCGACGAAGCCCGGGGTTTGTCGACCCATGATCGTGACCGGCGAAGCGCTGGCCCAGACGGCGGGGTCGTCGGCGGCGTCCTGACCCGCCGTGCCGACCGACGGGGTTTCCAGCACAGCCTGGACCGGGGCGCCGGGACCGACGAGGCCCGCGCCCTCGCCCTGATAATCGACCTCGTGCGTGGCGCAGGCGGCGAGCACGCCCAGGGCGGCGCAGGCGCTCAGCGAGCGGGCGAGGGAAGGGCGCATGTCGGTCTCCGGACGATCTGGACGCGTCCCTGTGGCCAAGCCGCGTGCGGGTCAACGGCGCGGGCGTGACGGTTCGGCGTCGGTTCGATGACTGATGGTCCGTCAAGGGATCAAGCGTCGCCGTTCCGTCGGAAAACCGCGAACGGGGCGTCGTGGAATCGTCGCTTTCGCGTCGCCGCCCAGGGTTAAGCGGCCCCTCCATCGGCTGAAGCGAAACGTCGCTCGCCGAAGGGGACCTGACATGAAAATGAACCTGCTGATGGGCGCCGCGATCGCGCCGATGATCCTGGCGCCGCTGGCCATGCCCGCCCATGCCGATGTCGACGCCGTGGCCTCGGCCTCAACTGCGGTCGCCGGCGACGTGATTTACGGCCGGGTGACCAACGCCGCCGGCGCGCCCCTGCCGGGCGCCGAGGTTCTGGTGCGCGGCACAAGCCAGCGGGCCGTGACCAACACCCAGGGCGAGTTCACCCTGCTGACCGCCAGCGGCGCCATGGTGCTGGAGGTCAACTATCTGGGCCTGCCCTCTGCCAGCCAGACGGTCGTGACCACGCCGGGCGAAGACGCCAATGTCGCCATCGTCCTGGGCGCCCAATCTGCAACGGACGTCGCCGATGTCATCGTGACCGGCGTCATCACCGACGGCGTCGCCCGCTCGCTGAACCAGCAGAAGAACGCCGACGGCACGGTCAACGTCCTGTCGGCCGACGCCATCGGCCGCTACCCCGACCCCAATGTGGCGGAATCGCTGCAACGCGTTCAGGGCATCGCCATCCAGCGCGATCAGGGCGAAGGCCGCTACATCAATGTGCGCGGCGCGCCGGCCGCCTTCACCGCCGTGTCGGTGGACGGGGTACAGGTTCCTGCGGTCGATCCCGGCACCCGTGCCGTCGATCTGGACACTCTGCCCAGCGACATCGTCGCGAACATCGAAGTCTCCAAGACGCTGCTGCCTAGCCAGGAAGCCGATTCCATCGCCGGCGCCGTCAACATCAAGACCCGTTCGCCGTTCGACCGTCGTCGCTTGGCCATCAGCGGCTATGCCGGCGGGAGCTATAACGACTATGGCGGCGAGGACGTTCGCGCCGGCGCCACCGCGTCCAACGTCTTCGCAAACGAGACCTTCGGCGCCCTGCTGTCCGTCAGCTATTCCGAAACCAACCGCCGGCCCGACAACGTCGAGAACGCCTGGGTCAAGGAAGAGCAGAACGGCGCCGATGTCTTCGTGCTCGAAGAGACTTTGTTCAAGGATTACGAGACCAAGCGCACCCGTCAGGCCCTGACCGGCGCTCTGGAATGGCGGCCTTCCGATGACGTCCGAGCCTATCTGCGGGGGTCGTTCGCCCAGTTCGAGGACGACGAATACCGAAACACTCTGGGGCTGATCTATTCGGACGGCACGCTGCAGCCGGGCGCGACGAATACGACGGCGACCTACACCGGTGCGCGCATCACCCGCCAGCTGCGCCACCGCACACAGAAGAACGACATCACCACCCTCGTCGCGGGCGGCGAGAAGACGTTTGCAAACGGCGCGGTCTGGGACGCCAGCCTGTCATGGGCCGACAGCGAGCAATCCTATCCGAACCGCAACGAGCTGCTGTACCGCTCCGGCGGCACGACGCTGAGCTACAACACCGGCGACCACTATATGCCGACCTATTCGGTGTTCAGCGATCCGGCGGGCTTCTACCGCGACCCGTCGCGGTTCAGCTTCCGCGAGAACGCCTTCCGCGAGAATACGACCAAGCAGGAAGACGTCGCTTTCAAAGCCAACTTCGAGCTGCCCAGCCAGCTCGGCGGCCGTGACGTGACCTGGAAGTTCGGCGCCAAGTTCAACACCCGCGAGATCAACGCCGACGAGCAGCGCTATCGTAACCGCGCCGCCGCCGCGAGTCCTGGCACGCTGGCTTCGATGCTGAGCGACCGTCCGTCGCGCAACTATGACTACGACCTCGGCTTCAAGTTCGACGCTGGAAAGGCCGACGACTATTTCGCGCGTGTGCGCGCCGCCTCGCCCATCCGGCTGCCGGATTCGATCGCGGCCGATTACAGCGCCCAGGAAGACATTCTGGCGGGCTATGCTCAGGCGCGCTTCGACATCGGCGCGACGAACGTCATCGTCGGCCTTCGTGTCGAGAACACCAAGTTCGACGGTGAAGCGGCGGCTCTGATCGACAACGACGGCAGCGCTCCATACCAGATGGCCAAGGTCAGCCGGGACGACACCGAGTTCTTCCCGAACCTGACGGTGCGCCACGCCTTTTCGGACAATCTGATCGGCCGTTTCGCCCTGACGCGGTCGATCTCGCGTCCGGAGTTCAGCGAGATCGTGCCGCGTCGCATCGAGGAAACCGATGGGTCCGACATCTCTTACGAGATCGGCAACCCGGATCTGCAGCCGGCCCTGTCGAACAATATCGACCTTGGCCTGGAATATTACTTCGCCTCGCTGGGCGTGGTGTCGGCGAACGCCTTCTACAAGGACCTGACTGACTATCGCTACACCCTGAAATACAGCGAGCCGGTGACCATCGACGGCACGGTGTACGACGCCGACTTCGAAACTCCGATCAATGCGCCCGAAGGCCATCTGGCGGGCCTGGAGCTGAACCTGCAACGGAAGTTTGATTTCCTGCCGGGCCTGCTGTCGGGCTTCGGCGTCTTCGCCAACTACACCTGGACCGACGCCGAGATCAAAACGGCCCAGTCCTATGGCGGTCGCGACACCTTTTCCCTGCCGGGTCAGTCAGACACGAACTACAACGCCGCCCTCTTCTACGAAATGGCCGGGTTCAGCGCGCGCCTGTCCTACACCAAGCGTGGGGACTATCTGGAAGAGATCAACGCCGACGACGCCGATCTGGACCTCTATGTCGAGGGCCGCGAACAATTGGACTTCACCGCCAGCTACGACTTCGGCAATGGGGTGGAGGTGTTCGGCGAAGCCAAGAACCTGACCGACAGCGCGGGCGTGCGCTACTACGGCGTCAAGGAGCGGACCTACGAATACGAGAAGTTCGGCTACAACGTCTTCCTGGGCGTGCGCTTCAAACTCTGAGCGCGGCGGTCAGACATGATCGAAGGGGCCGGGCGGCGACGTCCGGCCCTTTTTTCGTGGTTTCCGCCTCTCCAATTGGTCGAAACGCGGCCCCATATGGGCTCCAGCGGTTGACCCGTGCGGGGTCGGCGCTAGTGTCCGCGCGCCTTTCCCCGCGCGCCAGAAGACCAGAGGATACCATGGCCGAAGCCACCGCCGCCTACGACGTCGTCATCATCGGCGGAGGCCCTGGCGGCTATAACGCCGCGATCCGGGCGGGCCAGCTGGGCCTGAAGGTCGCCTGCGTGGAGATGCGTTCGACGCTGGGCGGCACCTGCCTGAACGTCGGCTGCATGCCGTCCAAGGCCCTGCTGCACGCCTCGGAACTGTGGAACGCCGCCAACACCGAGTTCGCCAAGATCGGCATCGAGGTCCAGCCCAAGCTGCACCTGGACCAGATGCACAAGGCCAAGGACGACAGCGTCACCGCCCTGACCAAGGGGATCGAGTTCCTGTTCAAGAAGAACAAGGCCGACTGGATCAAGGGCAAGGGCAAGATCGTTGGCAGGGGCAAGGTCGAGGTGACCGCCGCCGACGGCTCGGTCCAGACGCTGGACGCCAAGAACATCGTCATCGCCACCGGCTCGGAGCCGACCCCTCTGCCCGGCGTCGCTTTCGAGGATGGCAAGGTCATCGATTCCACCGGCGCCCTGTCTCTGCCGGCCGTGCCCAAGAAGCTGATCGTGGTCGGCGCCGGGATTATCGGCCTGGAGTTGGGTTCGGTCTGGCGTCGTTTGGGCGCCGAGGTCACGGTGGTCGAGTTCCTGGACCGGATCACGCCCGGCATGGACACCGAGGTCGCCACCGCCTTCCAGCGCACCCTGACCAAACAGGGCATGAGCTTCAAACTGGGCGCCAAGGTCACCGGCGCCAAGTCGGGCAAGGACGGGGTGGAATTGACCGTCGAGCCGTCGGCCGGCGGCGCCGCCGAGACGATCAAGGGCGACGTGGTGCTGGTCGCCATCGGTCGTCGTCCGTACACGGATGGTCTGGGCCTGGAAAGCGTGGGCGTGACGCCGGACAAGCGCGGCTTCATCGACCATGATCACTTCAAGGTCGCGGACGGCGTCTGGGTGATCGGCGACGTGACCCACGGTCCGATGCTGGCCCACAAGGCGGAAGAAGACGCGGTCGCCGTGATCGACACCATCGCCGGCAAATACGGCCACGTCGACTACGCCCTGGTCCCCAGCGTCGTCTACACCTTCCCTGAAGTGGCCTGGGTCGGTCAGACCGAAGACCAACTGAAGGCCGCCGGTGTTCAGTACAAGAAGGGCAAATTCCCCTTCACCGCCAACAGCCGCGCCAAGATCAATCACGAGACCGACGGCTTCGTGAAGGTTCTGGCCGACGCGGCGACTGACAAGGTGCTGGGCGTGCACATCATGGGCCCGCAGGCCGGCGAGATGATCCACGAGGCGGCCATCACCATGAGCTTCGGCGGCGCGTCGGAAGACATCGCCCGCACCTGCCACGCCCACCCGACCCGTTCGGAAGCCGTCCGCCAGGCGGCCATGGATGTCGAAGGCTGGATGATGCAGGCCTGATCCAGCGCCCGCGCCGAAAGGCGCCGGCTTTCAGGAAAAGAGAAAGGCCCGGTCGCGTCACAGCGGCCGGGCCTCTTGTCGTTCGGCGGTAAGGCGTCAGGCGGCCCAGGCGGTCTCGCGGCCGTGGGCTTCTCTGTGGTGGGATTGGCGGCCCTCGATGCGGAAGCGCGACACCAGTTCGGCCAGGGTCTCGGCCTCGTGGCTGAGGGCCTGGTTGGCGGCCGTGGTCTGTTCGACCATGGCGGCGTTCTGCTGGGTCGTCTGGTCCATCTGGTTCACGGCGACATTGACCTCGGCGAGACCCACGGCCTGTTCGCGCGCCGATGCGGCGATCTCGCCGGCCAGAAGGTTGATCTCCGCCACCTGGCCGATCAGGGCGGTCAGGGCGCCGCCGGTCTGGGCCACCAGGCGGGCCCCGTCGCCGACGCTGGCGCTGGAGGCGGCGATCAGGGCCTTGATCTCGCGCGCGGCCTCTGCCGAACGCTGGGCCAGGGCGCGAACCTCGGAGGCGACGACGGCGAAGCCGCGACCCGCCTCGCCCGCGCGGGCGGCTTCCACCCCGGCGTTCAGGGCCAGAAGGTTGGTCTGGAAGGCGATCTCGTCGATCACGCCGATGATCTCGCCGATCCGGCCCGACGTGCTTTCGATCTGGGCCATGGCGGCGGTTGTGTCGGCGATGATCCGCTCGCGGTCCGCGGCGCCGTCACGGGCCTTGGCGGTGATGCCGGCGGCGGACTGGGCGCCCTCGGCCGTCTTTTTCACCGTGACGGTGATCTGGTCCAGCGCGGCGGCGGTCTCTTCCAGGGCGGCGGCCTGCTGTTCGGTGCGGCGCGACAGGTCGTTGGTCGCGGTGGTGACCTCTGTCGTGCCGGAACGCATGGCGCCGACCAGTTCGATGATCTCGCCCATCGTGGCCGTCAGGGTGTCGGCAGCGGCGTTGTAGTCGTCCTTCAGCTTCCTGCTGCGCTCGGCGAAGGGCGCGGTGATGCGGTAGGTCAGGTCGCCGTTGGCCAGGGCCGCCAAGCCGTCGCCGAGGGCCTGGACCACAACGGCGTCTTCGGCGGCGAGCCGTTCACGGTCGGCCTCGCTGGAGATGCGAGTGGCGCGCGCGGTCTCGCGCATGGTTTCGGCCTCGGTCTCGATTTCCTTCTGGCGCACGGCGGCGTCTCGGAAGGCGATGACGGCGCGCGAGATCTGGCCGATGTCGTCGCCGCGCGAAATCCAGGGGGCGTCGAAGTCGGTGCGGCCCTGACGCAGGGCCTCCATCCGGTCGCACAGCCCCTTCAACGGCGAGAACATACGGCGCGACACATACAGGCAGGCGCCGACCGTCAGCAGGGCCACGACCAGGCCGCAGACGAACAGGGCGAGCATCATCTGGTTCACCGAGGCCATGAAGTCGGCCTTGGGGATGCCGACGTAGAGCACGCCGATGGTCTGGCCGGCGGCGGTCTTGATCGGGTCGTAGGCGACGAAATAGGGCTTGCCCAGGATGTCCGCCTGGCCGCGATAGGGTTTGCCGTTCTTCAGCACGGCGTCGAAGACCGGACCGGGCTTGAGCTTGGTGCCGACCGCGCGCGAACCGTCGTCCTTGACCACGTTCGTCGTCACACGCAGGTCGCCCATGAAGACGGTCGCCGTGCCGCCGACCAGCGTCTTGATCCGATCGACCGGGGCGGTGAAGTCGTTCATCGGCGTCGAGCCGACATAGAGCTTGCCGTCGCGGGTCGAGAAGCCGTCGCCATAGTCGGCCAGCACGTCCCAGGCGACCCGCATATTGGTCTCCTGACGCTCGGCCGCGCGGGCCTCGGCGTCCCGGGTCAGAAGGCCGGCGGCGACCGCCATCAGGGTTAAGGTCAGGGCGCCGAGCGCGGCGATGACCATCAGGGCTGTCTTGGCAGACAGGGATAGAGCGCTGATCTTCATGGTCTCGTTCGGTTAGAGCGGACGGGAGGGCGAGCCTCCAAACTGGTCGAACGAGGTTAAGATTTTCAATCTGTAAGGGTTTTTGCGTACTCGGCCTAGGTCAGCCCCTTGAGCTTATACAGGATTTCCAGCGCCTCGCGCGGGCTGAGGGCGTCCGGATCGACGTCCCGCATGGCGGTTTCCAGCGGCGAGGGGCCGCGTATCGGTTCCGGCTCGGCGACGGCGAACAGGGGCAGGTCGTCCAGGCGGGCGGCGGCGGCCTTTTCGCCTTCCAGCCGGTTCAGCACCGAGCGGGCGCGGGCGACGACGGAGGCGGGGACGCCGGCCAGTTTCGCGACCTGGACGCCGTAGGAGCGATCGGCCGCGCCGGGCGCCGCCTCGTGCAGGAAGACCAGCTCGCCGTTCCACTCGCGCGCGACCATGGACAGGTTGCAGACGTGGTCCAGCCGCGTCTCCAGCTGGGCCAGCTCGTGATAGTGGGTGGCGAACAAGGTGCGGGCGCGATTGGTCTCGTGCAGGGCCTCGGCCGTGGCCCAGGCGATGGCCAGACCGTCATAGGTGGCGGTGCCGCGCCCGATCTCGTCCAGAACGACGAAGCTCTTCGGCGTGGCCTGGGTCAGGATGGCGGCGGTCTCGACCATCTCCATCATAAAGGTGGAGCGGCCGCGGGCCAGGTCGTCGCCGGCGCCGACGCGGCTGAACAGCCGATCGACCACGCCCAGCCGCATCGACCGCGCGGGCACGAAGGCGCCGGCCTGGGCCAGGATCACCAGCAGGGCGTTCTGGCGCAGGAAGGTCGATTTACCGGCCATGTTCGGGCCGGTGACGATGGCCAGGCGCGGTCCGTCCTGACCCGAGCCGTCCAGTCGGGCGTTGTTGGGGGTGTAGGGATCGCCGCCCGCCTTGACCGCCGCCTCCACGACGGGATGGCGGCCGGCCTCGACGCAGAAGGTCAGGGTGTCGTCCACGATCGGCCGGGTCGCGCCGACTTCCTGGGCCCATTCGGCGAGGGCGGCGTGGGCGTCGAGTTCGGCCAAGGCTTCGGCGACGGCCTGCAGCGGCTGGGCCAGGCGGGCGGCATCGCGACGCCAGCCCTCGAAGGTTTCGCCCTCGATGGCCAGGGCGCGGTGACCGGCCTGGCTGATCTTGGCGTCCAGCACCGACAGTTCGACGGTGGTGAACCGGACTTGGGCAGCCAGGGTCTGGCGGTGGATGAAGGGGCTGTCGGGCCCGGCGCGGAGCAAGGCTTCGGCGGCCTTGGCGCTGGTTTCGAGGAAATAGCCCAGCACGGCGTTGTGCTTGATCTTGAACGGCACGCCGGACTCGGCGACGGCGCGGGCCTCCAGATCGGCGACGACGCGGCGGCTGTCGTCGCGCAGGGTGCGGGCGGCGTCCAGTTCGGGGCGATAATCGGGCCGCACATAGCCGCCGTCGCGGGCCAGATGGGACGGCTCGTCCACCAGACCGTCGATCAGATCGGCCTTCAGCCGCGAAACGTCGGGCGACAGGGTTAGGCGGTCCAGCGCCGAGGCGATGCGGCGCGGCTGGCCGGTCAGAGGATCGACCTGGCCCACGAACAGGCCGGCGACGCCCTCGGCGATCGACAGGCCGGTGCGCACGGCGGCCAGGTCGCGCGGGCCGCCGCGACCCAGCGCCAATCGCCCGACGGCGCGGGCGATGTCGGAGGAGGCCTTCAGCGCGTCGCGCAGGTCGCGGCGCAGGTCGCGGCGCTCCAGCAGCCATTCGACAGCGTCGAGTTGCTCATTGATGGCCAAGGGATCGCGCAGGGGCCGGGCGATGCGTTCGGCCAGGGCCCGGGCGCCGCCCGAGGTGACGGTGCGGTCGATGCAGGCGAGCAAGCTGCCCTCGCGCTCGCCGCGCTGGGTGCGATCGATCTCAAGGCTGGCGCGGGTCGCAGGGTCGATGGCCAGAAAGCCGCTTTCGCCCAGCCGGCGCGGCGGGGCCAGGGCGGGGACCTTGCCGGCCTGGGTCGTCTCCAGATAGGCGGCGATCAGGCCGAGCGCGGAGACCTCAGCCTCCTCGAAGGCGCCGAAACCGTCCAGCGCCGAAACGCCGTAAAGGCGTTCGACCCGCACGCGTGCGGCCTGGGGTTCGGCGATGGCCGAGGCCAGCGCCTGGACCACGCCGCCCGATCCGTCCAGGGCGTCGCGGGTGGTCTCGTCCGAATACATCCGGTCCGTGACCAGGACTTCGGACGGGCGGAAGGCGGCCAGGGCCGCGCCCAGATCCTCGATGGCGCAGGCGACGCTGTCGACCGCGCCCGACGACAGTTCCACCACGGCGACGGCGGCTCGACCTTTACGCACCGCGACCGCCGCCAGGCGGTTGGCGCCGCGCGCGTCCAGCAGGCTGTCCTCGGTCAGGGTGCCGGGGGTGACGACCCGGACCACGCCGCGATGCACCACGGCCTTGCCGCCGCGCTTCTTGGCCTCGGCGGGGTCTTCCAGCTGTTCGCAGATGGCGACCTTGTGGCCGATGCGGATCAGCCGGGCGAGGTAGCCCTCCATCGCATGGACCGGCACGCCGGCCATCGGAATGTCCTCGCCCTGATGCTTGCCCCGCTTGGTCAGGGTGATGCCGAGCGCCGCCGCCGCGACCTCGGCGTCCTTGAAGAACAGCTCGTAGAAGTCGCCCATACGGAAGAACAGGATGGCGTCCGGCTGGCCCGCCTTGGCCGTCAGATATTGCGCCATGAACGGCGTCGCCCCTTCCAGCGAGGCGGCGATTTCCGGGGGATGAGAGATGGGCGCGTTCATGTGGCCACAGGGTGACGGATCGCGCCCGGCGGCTCAAGGCCGTTGACCGGCTCTTGCACAGGCTTGTCGGCCCTGCGATAGGCCGCGTCAGGCGGTTAAGGGAACACGGTGTGACGCCGTGGCTGTGCCCGCAACTGTAGGCGGCGAGAGCGTCGTCCGTCCGGGGTTTCGATCCCGGCGCCACTGGGAAACTGGGAAGGCGAGGACGGCGGTTTACGACCCGCAAGCCAGGAGACCTGGCCGCCGACGTCGCTCGCTCCTGTCCGGGACCAGACAGCAGCGCGGTTTCTCCGTGGAAGCGACCCGACCTTGCGCCGTCCAGACCCTCAAGCGGTCTGGCGGGTCGGTTCGCTCATGACGGTCTCTCGCGCGCATTCGCGGGACCGAACACGGGGGTATCGCTCAATGAAGCGTTCCATTCTTCTTTCGACGGCGGCGATTGCGGCCGCCTTCGCCGCGCCTGCCTTTGCCGAGGACGCGACCCAGCTGGACGAGGTGATCGTCACCGCCACCCGCATCCCGGCCATCGTCGCCGACACGCCCGGCGCCCGCGTCATCGACGGCAAGACCATCGCGCAGCGCGGCGCGATCTTCGCCGCCGACATCCTGGCCGATGTGCCGGGTCTGTCGGTGACGCGTTCGGGCGCGTTCGGCGGCGTCGCCCAGGTGCGGATGCGCGGCGCGACGCCCGGCAAGACCCTGGTCCTGGTCGACGGCGCGCCGGTCAACGATGCGGCCGAGCCGAACGGAGCCTATGACTTCTCCAGCTTCGAACTGGCCGATATTGCGCGCATCGAAGTGCTCAGCGGCCCGCAGTCGTCGCTGTGGGGATCCGACGCCATCGGCGGGGTGATTTCGTTCACGACGCAAGAGATCGACGGCCTGCGCGCCGAGGCCGAGGCCGGCAGCTTCGACACCGTGCGGGGGCGGGTGTCGGCGGGTGTCGCCAACGAGACCTACGCCTTCAGCGCCTATGCCTCGCGCTTCGACACCGACGGGATTTCGGCGGCGGACGAGGCGGACGGCAACACCGAAGCCGACGGCTTCCGCAGCACGACGCTCGGCGCCAAGGGGCGATATGTCCTGTCCTATGCGGTCAAGGTCGATGGATCGGTGCGCTGGAACAAGTCCAAGGCCGATATCGACGGCTTCCCGGCGCCGAGCTTTACTCTGGCCGACACCGCCGATACCCAGGAAAGCGAGCAATGGTCGGGCTTCGGCCGCGTGACGGCCAAGGCGTTGGGCCTGACGCATCAGTTCAGCGTCTCGGCGTCGGATTTGGATCGCAGCTCGGTCAGCGGCGGCTTCGGCTCGACCTTCACCGGCGACCGTCAGGCTTATCGCTGGCAGGCGAACGGCCAGGCGCAGGACATCGACTATGCGTTCGGCGTCGAGCGGAACGAGGCCTCGGCGGCCCTGTCGTCGGGCCTGTCGCGCGACCTGTCGATCACTTCGGTGTTCGGCGTGGCCCAATACGATGTCGGAGCGCTGAACCTGACGGGCGGACTGCGTTACGACAACACCGACGATTTCGGCTCCAAGACGACGGGGCGGGTGTCGGCGGCCTATGACCTGGCCGGCGGCTTCATACTGTCGGGCGCCTACGGCACGGGCTTCAAGTCGCCGACGGTCAGCCAAGCGGTCTGCGACTTCTGCTTTGCGCCGCGGCCCTATCCCGAGCTGAAGCCGGAAACGGCCGACAGCGTCGAGATCGCCCTGGGCTGGGCCTCGGCCGACGGTCGGTTCGACGGGCGGGCGACCCTTTATCGCCTGAACGTCGAGGACCAGATCACCTATTCGGCCGGTCGCTACATCAACGTCGCCAAGACGCGTTCGGACGGGTTCGAGCTGGAAGGCCGCGCCCTGCTGGGCGGCGGGTTCGACCTGACGCTGGCCTATGCCTGGACCGACGCGACGGACCGCACGACGGGCGCGCGCCTGCTGCGCGTGCCGGAACACGCCGGTTCAGCGACCCTGGGCTGGACGGGCGATCGTCTGTCCGGCGCGCTGACAGTGCGGGCGGAAGGCGATCAGGACGACTCGGGCGGCTTCTCGACCGTGGCGCGCGACGGTTTCGTCACCGCCAATCTGAACGCGGCCTATGAACTGACCGACCAGGTCACCCTGACGGCGCGGATCGAGAACCTGGGCGACGAACACTATCAGCAGGTGTTCGGATACGGCGAGCCGGGACGGTCCGGCTATGTCGGGATCAGGCTGCGCTACTGATCCGGGCGCGGGCGTCGGCGGTGAAGGCCGCCGGCGCCTCGAGCGCCAGAGCCGCCCACTCCAGATTGGGACAGGGAGCGTGGGCGGCGGCCAGGATGGCGCGCAGTTCGGCGGCGGAGGCGACGCTGGCCACCACCTTGTCGACGCCGGGCAGGGCCAGGGCGTAACCCAAAGCCGCCTGCATCGGATCGCAACGCTGCTCGGCAAGACGCCGACGCGTGCGCGACAGGGCCTGGGCATGACTGGCCAGTTCGGCCGGAAGATCGTCGCCGCCCGCAAACAGCAGGCCGCCGGCGAAGACCGAAGACAGATGAACCGAGGCGCCCGTGTCGGCGATGGCTTCCAGAACGCCGTCCTGGGCCGCGCGCTGATCTAGCAGGCTGCACGGCACCTGGACCACGTCGGCTTCCAGACGGCGCGCCAGAAGCGCGGGGCCGTCCTCGATCGTGGCGCAGAAACCGATGCGGCGGAACAAGCCGCGATCCTTGAGGCTGCGGGCGCGATCCCACAGGGCGCGGCCTTCGGCGCCGGCCAGATCGGCGGCGTTGGAAATCAGCAGAACATCGCCGCGCGGCAGGCCCATCCGTTCCAGCGAGCGACGAGCGCGGGCCTCGACCCGGTCCAGACCTTCGCTGAGCGGCACGGTGCGGACCGTGACCTGGAAAGGCGAGGGGAAGGGCCAGGCCTGACCCAGCAGGCGTTCGCCGTCGCCCTCGGGCCGGGTGGCGATCAGCTTGACCCCGGCGTCGGCCCCGGTTTGCAGCAGAAAACGCATGGCGTCTTCGCGGGCGCCGGAGGGCGCGCTCATGAAGGCGCCGGGCGCGCGCTCGGGCTCGGTCACCACGGCGAGGGCCAGGCGATGGATGGGCGACGACGCCGAAGGTGTGGCGGGGGAATACGACACGCCCGACACTATGATCGCCAATGCTTAAGGGACGCTGAGCGAGACCTTAAGCGAACCCTACTTATCCACCGCTGATATGCGCACTGAGGCGAAAATCAGGCGTCGGCGTCAGGCTGCACGTCCGGGTGGGCCGAGGCGAAGGCGGGGTGGGCCAGGGCGGTCTGTTCGACCGCCAGCAGACGCGGCCAAGGCGACAGGTCCATGTTGAAGCGCCGTGCCGAATACATCTGCGGAATCAAATAACAATCGACCAGGGTCGGGGCGTCGCCGAAGCTCCAGCCGGCGCCGTGGCGGGCGACCAAAGCCTCCAGCGCGTCGAAGCCCGGCGCGATCCACCGGGCCGCCCAGGCGTCCACGGCGGCCTGATCGGCGTTGAATTCAGACCGGATGGCTTTCAGCACGCGCAGATTGTTGAGCGGATGAATGTCGCAGCCGATCAGCGCGGCCATGGCGCGCACGGTCGCCCGGTCGTTTGCCTCCTTCGGCAGCAGGGCCGGTTCGAGGCGGGTTTCCTCCAGCCATTCCAGAATGGCCGGGCTCTGGGTCAGTACAAGGTCGCCATCCTGGAGGGCGGGGACCATGCCCTGAGGGTTCAGCGCCACATAGTCGGGCGTCTTCTGTTCGCCCTTGCGCAGGTCGTGCGCGGCGTTGTCGTAGCTGATCCCCTTGAGATTTAAGGCGATGCGAACGCGGTAGCTGGCCCCCGAGCGCCAATAGCCGTGCAGGATCATGATTTGATCTCGAACGAGAGCGTCTCCAGACCGTCGATGGTGACGACGATACGGTCGCCCGGCTTGACCGGGCCGACGCCGGACGGGGTGCCTGTGAAGATCAGATCCCCGGGTTGCAGCGACCACAGGGCGGCGGCGGCCGCGACGATCCGGTCGGGGTTCAGTATCATGTCGTTCAGGACGCTGTCCTGTTTGGTTTCGCCATTGACGCTCAGACGGATGGCGCCGTCGGACGAAGGCAGGTCGCCCAGGGTGATGGGACCGCAGGGCGCGGATTGATCGAACCCCTTGGCGGCGTCCCAGGGGCGGCCGGCGGTCTTGGCCTCGGCCTGAAGATCGCGGCGGGTCAGGTCACAGCCGACGGCCCAGCCGACGATGGCGACCCCGCCGTCCTTGCCCGGCCCGATCGCGGCGACCAGTTCGGCCTCGTAGTGCAGGTTTGCGGTCGCCGAAGGATAGGACGGGTTTGCGCCGTCCGAAACGATGGCGTCGCCCGGCTTGGTGAAGAAGAAGGGCGTCTGCTTGTCGGGGTCCGACCCCATTTCGCGCGCATGGGCGGCGTAGTTCTGGCCCACGCAAAGGATGCGGCGAACGGGGAACCGCTGGTCCGATCCGACGATCGGCAAGGACGGGGCGGGGCGGGGCGCGAACAGCCATTGGGTCATGGCGACCGTTCTAGTGTGGCGAAAAGCCTGTGGCGAGAGGCGCACGCCCGGCCCACCTAAAGGAACCTCGTTGCGCATGTGGCGTTGCAACACGGGGTTCTCTATTCTACCGCCAAGCTTTCAACGGAGCGCGCACCATGGCCACCACCAAGGCTCGAGAAGATATCAAGGCCGACCTGAAGACCCTCAAGGAGGATCTGAAGACCGGCGCCCGCGAAGAGACCCAACGCCTGCGCGACAAGGCCGCCGAGGCGGAAGCCAAGCTGCGCGCCAAGAGCGATGAGGTCCGCGAGCAGGCCCGCAGCTATTACGACGAGGCCCGCGTGAAGGGTCGCGAATATTACGACGACGCGGCCGAACGCTTCGACGAGGCGCAACGCTATGTCGTCGAGCGCGTGCAGGAGCGTCCGCTGCAATCGACCGCCGTGGCGCTCGGCGTCGGCGTCATCCTCGGCATGCTGCTGGCCGGCCGCCGTCGCTGATGTTCAAGGGCATCGTCAAAAAACTGGTGGCGACGGCTGTCGTCGCCGCCAGTGCGTTCCTGGCCGTCGTCTTCCTGGGCGTGGCCATCTTCTATGCGCTCAGCCTGACGCTGACGCCGCTCGGCGCGGCGGCCGTGACCTTTGGTCTGTTCGCCCTGGTCGCCCTGATCGTGGCGCTGGTCTTCCTGAAGGGCGACAAGCATGACGACGCCGAAGAGGAAGATGAGCCTGAGGGCCTGCTGGGCAAGGTGATTCACATCGTTCGCGAGCGTCCGATCGTCGGCGCGGTGGGCGGTCTGGGCGCCGCCTTCCTGCTGCTGCGCAATCCGGCTCTGGCGGCGATCGTCGCCAGCATGGTCGCGGATCGCAAGATGGATCAGGGCGGCTATTCGCGTCGTCGTCGTCGATAGGCGGGGAACGGTCCGCTCAGCTTGACGTTGATGAAGCACACCGACGAACGGCTCTCGGGTCGCCGACGGCAACATCAACTCAGGAGAGCTAAACCCATGATGCGCTGGGCAATTATCTTCCTCGTCGTCGCCCTTGTCGCGGCCGTTCTTGGCTTCGGCGGCATTGCGAACTTCTCGTTCGAGATCGCCAAGTTCGTCGCCGTCGTCGCGATCATCCTGTTCGTCATCGCCCTGGTGGCCGGCGGACTGCGTGGACGGGGTTCGCCGCGACTATAGGCTTGCGGCCATAATATCGAGAGAGGGGCGGGGCTCAGGTTCCGCCCCTTTTTGTGTCTGATCGTGCATCAAAAAAGAACTTTACATCACAAAGTTTGTGGGTGATGCTGGCTCATCGGTTCGAGGAGGAGAGCATCATGACCCGCGAGACCCAAGCCATTCAGGACGACATCGCCTATATGCGCAGCCTGGCCCACGAAGGCCGCCATGCGCCGCTGTTGGCCGGCCCGATCCTGGTGACGGCCGGCATCGTGTTCGGAACCACCAGTCTGATCCAATGGGCCATCCAGTCCGGGCTCGTGCGGCTCAATCCCTGGTCCCAGCTGTGGGTTTGGATCGTCGCCGCGGTGGTGTTCGCCGTCGCCCTGACTTTCCTGATCGGCCGCATCAAGTCCAAGCCCGGCGTCAACTCGGCCGGCAACAAGGCGGTCAGCGCGGCGTGGGAGGGCGTGGGTTACGGCATCTTTGTGACCTGGTTGGCGCTGGTGGCCCTGTCGCTGAAGACCGGACAATGGTCTTGGATGGCAGTCATGCCGACCGTGGTCCTGGTCGCCTATGGTTCAGCCTGGATGATCGGGGCGGCGATGACGCGGACGCGCTGGATGTCCTACACGGCCTTGGCTGCCTACGTCGGCGCCGTAGCCGTCGCCTGGTTCATGGGCAGCGCGACGATCTATGCGCTGCTCGCCGTGATCCTGATGGCCGTGGCGCTGGTCCCGGGCATCGTCCTGATGCGTCAGGAACCGTCGGAGGTGGTCTGAGCATGGCCGACGACTTCGACATCAGCCGGATCGACGACGTCATTCACGGGCGCATCCGGCTGGGGATCATGGCCTTTCTGTCCGGGGCCGGATCGGCCGACTTCACCACCCTGAAGACCCGGTTGCAGACCACGGACGGCAATCTTTCGGTCCATCTGCGCAAGCTGGAAGAGGCGGGGTTTGTCGCCGTCTCCAAGCGTTTCAACGGTCGCAAGCCGCTGACGGAGGCCAGTCTGACCGATCAGGGACGCGACGCCTTCGTCGCCTATCTGGATGCGATGGCTGGCCTGCTGCCAGAGCGGTGAACATAGGCGAAAGCATGAAGGATGCTCTCGCTTTCATCCTGGAGCCTGATTCACGGCCTCGACGAAATCGCGAAGCGATTTCATCTCAACCGATCAGGCTCTAAAAGCGCGGTCATGACCGACCGCCTTCATGCCTTTGAGGCCATCGACAACTTTCGGGACTACGGCGACTACGCCACGGCGGCCGGGCGGCGCGTGAAGCCCGGCCGTCTGTTGCGTTCGGCCCACCACGCTCGCGCCAGCGAGGCGGATCTTGAGCGGCTGAAGGCGCTGGACATCGGGGCTGTCGTCGATCTGCGCCGACCCAGCGAGCGCCGCGACCAGCCGTCGCGTCGGCCTGAAGGCTTCAGCGGGCAGATCATCGAAGGCGGCGTGGACGACGGCGCGGAGGCGCCGCACATCACCTTTCTGAAAACCGCCGACCTGACGCCGGACTCCGGGCGGCGCTTCATGACCCAGACCTATCGCAGCCTGCCGTTCGACGCCTCGCACCAAGACGTGTTCGGCCGCTATTTCCAGGCGCTGGCGGATCAGGCCGAAACTTCTCGAAATCGGGCGGTGGTTATCCATTGCGCGGCGGGCAAGGATCGGACGGGTTTTCTCGCCGCCCTGACCCACCACCTGCTGGGCGTGTCGCGCGACGACATGGTCGAGGACTATCTGCTGACCAACACCGCCGTCGATCTGGCGGGCCGGGCGCCCGGCATCGCCAAACAGCTGCACAAGATGACGGGTCGGGTGGCCTCGGACGACGCGATCGTGGCCTTCCTGGGGGTCGAGGCCGCCTATCTGAACGCCGCTTTCGCGGAGGTCGAGGCGCGGCACGGATCGGTGGACGCCTATCTGAAGGAGGCGCTGGGCGTCGATGCGGCGCGGCGTGATCGGATCGTGGAGCGGCTGACCGCGTGAGCGAGGTATTCAGCCACACCGTCACGCGCGACGCGCCCTGGGTCGATCCGGTCGCGGTGGCGGCGGGTCTGGGCGGCGGCGACGGCGCGCTGGCCCTGCTGTCGGACGGCGGGCCGGGCGGTCGCTGGTCCCACGTCGCCCAGGCGCCTGACGTTGTGCAGGTCGGCCCGGTGGATGACGCCGCGCCGTTCGAGGTGCTGCGTGATCCGGTGTTCGCCGCCGGGGTCGTCGGTCTGGCCGCCTATGACGCGGGCGCACGGCCGGCCACCGGACGGCGCGGCACGGTCTGGCCCGACCTGATGCTGGCGCGCTATCCCGCCATGCTGAGCTTCGATCATCAACTGCGCTCAGTGTGCGCCACGGGGAGAGGCGCGACGTCTGAGCAGGCGATGGCGGCGGCCGAGCGGGCTCTGACCTGGCTGGCGACGGCCGCGCCGGTTGTGATCCCCTCCGCGCCGGCCGATTGGTTCGAGGCCGAGGCGCCGGCGAGCACCTATCGCGCCGCCGTGGCGGATGTGGTGGAGCGAATCGGGGCGGGAGAACTGTTCCAGGCCAATATCGCCCGGGCCTGGTCCGGCGAGCTGAAGCCTGGCCGCGATCCGTTCGAGATCTTCCTGCGGCTGCAAAAGGAGCGGGCGTCGCCGTTCGGGGCCTATTGGCGGATCGGGGATCGGGCGCTGGTATCGAACTCCCCCGAACTATTCCTCGCCTTCGATCCCGCCAGCCGGCGCATCGAGGCCCGTCCGATCAAGGGCACCCGACCGCGTGCTGACGAGCCGCAAGAGGATGCGGCCATGGCGGACGCGCTGAGCGGCAGCGCCAAGGATCGCGCCGAGAACCTGATGATCGTGGACCTGATGCGTAATGACCTGGCCCGCGTGTCGCAGCCCGGATCGGTCAAGGTCGAGGCGCTTTTCGAAGTCGAACATCATCCGACCGTGCATCATCTGGTCTCCACCGTCACCTCGACGGCGCGGCCCGGCGTCGGCCCGGCCGATCTCCTGGAGGCGACCTTTCCGCCGGGATCGATCACCGGCGCGCCGAAACATCAGGCCATGAAGGTGATCGCGGTGCACGAGGCGCCGCGCGGTCCTTGGTGCGGGTCGCTGTTCCTGATCGGCGACGATGGCGCCCTGACGGCATCCGTCCTTATCCGCACGGCCGGTTTCGAGCTGACACACGACGTCTGGCGTTATCGCACCCTGGCCGGCGCCGGCATCGTCGCGGACAGCGATCCGGCCGCCGAGGAGGCGGAGACAGAGGCGAAGATTTCGGCGCTGCGGCAGGCGCTGGTTGGGTTGTCAGCCTAGCAGTCGGAACAGACGATCAAATCGGTCGTGCGGGGACGAAGATAAGCCATGCGCTTGAAGCGCGTGGCGGCGGGCGCGATCTGATCGAAGGGCGAGTCGAAGTCGTAGTTGGCCTCGGCGATGATGACCGACTCCCCTTGGGCCAACATGTCGTCGGGCACCTTGGCTTCCGCCACCGTGAGCTTGCTTGCGATGCCTTTCCCGATGCTCCAGTCCACCCGATAGGTGGTGGCGTTGACGCGGGTGACGCTGCTGACCCTCTGCGTCAGGGTGGTGGTGGCGAAGGGGGCCATGATGACGTCGCCAATCGCGAAAACGTCCTCGATCTGGCTCTTGACGAACTTGTCGTTCTGAGAGGTCAGGTCAGCGACCATGGCCGCAACGTGATCGGTGCGCTTCAAGGCCATATAGGCCTGACAGTATTCGACCATGGCGAAATACATCACGATCAGGACCGGAGCCAGGAAGGCGAATTCGATGGCGGCGACGCCACGCGTATCGCGCGCCAGCCGCTTCCAGACGTGACGTTCGAGGGGCTTAGGACGCATTCCAGGGCTCGTTCTGGAAGGCCGTCGCCGTGGTCAGCAGCACCTTTCCGACGCCGACGCGCGACACGGCCTGGCTGACGAAGGGCGTCGCCAGGGGGTGCACGTACCAGACGCGCACCAGGATGATGTTTCCGGGCTTGCCGCCGTCATAGATGGTCTTGGTGTCGTCGATCGCGCCGTTTGCGACTGGGTCGGTCGTGTCCGGTCGCGAGAAGGCCGGGATCACCCGCACATCGACGGTCGCGCGGCTGGTGCAGTCGTTCTTGAACAGGATCATGCGATTGCACAGTTCCGTCTTGAACGCCGCCTTGTCGAAACGCCTTGCGTCCGCCTGACCCGTGCGGATGAGGCGGCCGCTTTCCATGGTCGCCGTCTCCAGAACGGAATCCAGGATGAAGACGACCCCCAGCTCCAAGATCGAGAAAATCATCAGGAAGAAGGGAATGGCGACCATGGCGAACTCCACGGCCGCCGCGCCTTCGCGCCTTCGCTTGGAGCGCGCGGTCCGTGACTTCGACGATCTCCAGAAAGCCATCACCCGTGATCAGGGCGCGGTGGGCGCGGCGGCCGCCGATGAGGACGAGGATCGGACGCTGGGGGTGCAGGAAACACCACAAGCCATTTCGGTCGCCTGGGCGCCGCGCCAGACCCGAACCGAGCCGGTCGAGCCGCCGGTCACCACCACTTCGCGCTGAAACAGGGTACGGCCTACGCCGTCAACCGCGACCACTTCGGTCACGCCATAGCCCTTGCCGACGATGAACATGGTGTTGGCGTCAACCAGCGAGACGTCGGCGATCTGAGGATTGCCGACGATGATGGAAGCGGCGGCCCCCCGAAGTTGAACGCGCGCCGAGCGGTCGATCTCGACATTCAGCGCGCCGTCCTGAGCGCTGGCGACGACGGGGGCTACGATCAGGGCGGCGGCGATCATGAAGGACGGGATGCGAGACATCGGCGGCTCTTGATAGTGGCGCGTGCAAACGCGGACGCGCGCATGATG
Organism: Brevundimonas fontaquae; assembly: GCF_017086445.1. Lineage (NCBI taxonomy): Bacteria > Pseudomonadati > Pseudomonadota > Alphaproteobacteria > Caulobacterales > Caulobacteraceae > Brevundimonas > Brevundimonas fontaquae. The sequence continues at coordinate 865,962 of NZ_CP070968.1, forward strand.
TCGCCGTGATCCTCAACAAAGACTGAAGCGCCGGAATGGAAATTTTCTTTGGTAAATCGAGCCGTAACCAAACCTCGTAGCTCTGATTTAACGGGGGTCTGGCAGTTTGATCCTGCGTTTGGGGGTCAAGCGGGCTACCGGCTCCCCCCGCCAAGTTGCTCGCTAGACCATTTGAAAAAGGACCTACCCATGACCAAATTCATTTCGCGCTTCGCCAAAGACGAATCGGGCGCCACCGCCATCGAATACGGCCTGATCGCTGCTCTGATCGCCGTCGCCCTGATCACCGTGCTCGGCACCATGAGCGGCCAGCTGAAGGCCACCTTCACCAAGGTCGAAAACTCGCTGAAGGACGCGAACGCCTAAGACGCGCGGGAGGTACTTCAATCTGTCGGAGGGCCGGGACGCAAGTCCCGGCCCTTTTCGCATGGCGGCAACCCAACCTTAAGTCCTGGCGGACAAGATGTCGGTCATGGACATTCTGCTGCTCATTCTGCTTGGCGTGTTTCCCGCCCTGGTGATCGTCGGGGGGCTGCACGACCTGATCACCATGAAGATCCCGAACTGGATCTCTCTGGCCTTGGTCGGGGCCTTCTTCCCCATCGCCTTTCTGGTCGGGGCGGCGCCAATGGATGTCGCCATCCACTGTGGGGTCGGCTTCGCGGCCTTGCTGGTCGGGATGGGCATGTTCGCCGCCGGCTGGATCGGCGGAGGCGACGCCAAGCTGCTGGCGGCCAGCTGTCTTTGGATGGGCGTCAGCGGGCTGGCGCCGTTCCTGATCTGGACGGGTCTGGCCGGCGGCGCCTTCTGTCTGCTGCTGATGACCGCGCGTCAGTATTTTCCAATGGTCGCCCCGTCGGTGTCTCAAGGGTGGGTCATCAATCTGATGCAGCCCAAGGGGGATATCCCCTACGGCGTCGCCATCGCCATCGGCGCCCTGCTGGCGCTGCCAGAGAGCGGGTTGCTGCTGACCTTCGCGTCGGGTCGCTGAAGCCTGAATTGATCGGCATTCTGGGCGCTTAGGAAGCGTTAACCCGCAGGGCCCATGATCGTTAACGGTAGGCGTCGGGGGATGAATCCGAAACAGAGCGCCCGCTGGAGACATCCTGGATGAAGCCCGCCCGCATCGTCGTCATCTGCATCGCCGCCGTCTCGGCCATTGGCCTGGCCCTGGTGGTCCGCGCCATGGGATCGTCGTCGAACGAGCCGGCCGCACCCGCCGCCGCCGCGCCGGTCGAAGTCCGGCCCATGGCGAAGGTGCTGGTCGCCGCCAAGGATCTGGAACCCGGCAAGCGTCTGGTTGAGGCTGACCTGGCCTGGAAAGACTGGCCGGTGGACGAGGTCAATCCGATCTTCATTACCGACGGCACGACGCCGGTCCCGGCAAAGCCTGTCGCGGAAAATGCGACCGAGAAGGCGACTGATGCCGTCGCCCGTGTCGCCAAGGCGGCGACGGAACTGGCCACCACCGGCGCCAAGTCCGACTATATCGGCTCGGTAGTCCGCGAACCCATTCTCGCCGGTGAGCCGATCGTGTCGCGCAAGATCGTGCGCGCCGGCGACAGCGGCTATCTCGCCGCCTATCTGGAGCCGGGCATGCGGGCCATGGCCATCGCCGTGACGGTCGAATCCGCCGCCGGCGGGTTCATCCTGCCGGGTGACCGGGTCGATGTGGTCCTGACCGCCGAAACCAGCCGCAACGGCGCCGTCGAGGGCGCGACCCGGTCCAAGTTCGCCTCGGGCGTCGTGCTGCAAAACATCAAGGTCCTGGCCATCGACCAGGCGACCCGCGTCGGCGACGACGCCCAGGCCGTGGTCGGCGCGACTGCGACGCTTGAAGTCCGACCGCAGGATTCCGTCTTGCTGGCCCAGGCCAAGTCCGAGGGCGAGTTATCCCTGTCCCTGCGCTCCTATGCTGATACCGCAGGGCCGTCCGGCGCCACGCGCCGCCCCGTTGCGGCCGTGTCCCAACCCAAGGCCGTGCGCATCTATCGCGGCGGCGCGCCCGAAGTGGTGGCCGTGCCATGAGAGCTGAACCGATGCGTCGACCCATGATGCGCAAGGCGGCCGTCGCCGCCGCCTGCGCCCTGCTCGCCACCCTGACCGCCGCGCCCGTCGGCGTCGCCCAGACGAGAGCCGCCGTTTCCACGGGCGCGGCGCAGCGCCTGATCAACCTTCCGCGCGGAACTTCCTTCGCCGTCGACCTGCCCGCCGATGCGCGCGACGTCATCGTCTCCAATCCGCAGGTGGCCGAGGCCATGCTGCATTCGCCGCGCCGCATCACCGTCATCGGCATCGCGCCCGGCGAAACCGACGCCGTGTTTCTGGACGGAGCCGGTCGCACGATCCTGAGCCTTCGGGTGCGGGTGGATGCAGGCACCAGCGCGCTTCAAGATACGCTCGACCGCATGATCCCCGGCGGCGGCGTCAGGGCCGAGGCCGTCAACGACAGCATCATCCTGAGCGGGGTGGCCGAGAACCCAGCCCAATCGACCCAGGCCAGCCGCATCGCCGCGGCCTTCGTCTCGGCGCCGGACAAGGTTCTGAACCTGATCACCGTGCCGGGCTCGGACCAAGTGACCCTGAAGGTCCGCGTGGTCGAGGTGCAGCGCAACGTCATCAAACAGCTAGGCTTCGATACCTCGGCGGTCGTCGGGCGGTTGGGCGACGCCCAATGGATGCTGGGCAATGCCGCGACCTGGGGCGTCAACAGCGCCCTGCTGGGCGGGATCAGCGCAGGGACAGGCATCGACACGACGAAGAACTACCAGATGGAGCGGCCGTGCGTGGGGCCGGGCTGGCAGCCCGGCGCATTGTGCCCGTTTACGGTCAACGGGCCCCAGGACTCCCCGAACTGGGACACCGCGCAGCCCGGCACCGGCCCTGGGTCGGATGGGCTGAACAAGGGCGAGGCCATGTTGAAGGCCTTCGAGCGCGTTGGCCTGCTGAGAACCCTGGCCGAGCCGAACCTGACCTCTGTCAACGGCGAGGCGGCCAGCTTCCTGGCGGGAGGCGAATTCCCCGTTCCGGCCAGCCGCGACGCGATGGGGCAGATCACCGTTCAGTATAAGCCCTATGGCGTGGGCCTGGCCTTCCGTCCGGCCGTGCTGTCGGGCGGCCGCATCAGCCTGCAGGTCAAGGTCGAGGTGTCCGAACTGACGTCGCAGGGCGGCCTGACGATCGGTGCGGGCACGGCTTCGTCCATCACCCTGCCGGGTCTGACGGTTCGCCGCAGCGAGAACACCATCGAAATCCCCTCGGGAGGATCAATGATGATCGCAGGCCTGCTGCAGCAAAACAGCCGCCAGGCGATCGACTCCCTGCCCGGCGTGACCAATCTGCCGGTGCTGGGCCAGCTGTTCCGCTCACGCGACTATCTGATGGGCGAGACCGAGCTGGTCGTCATCGTCGAACCCTATATCGTCAGCCCGACCTCGCCGTCGCGGATGCAGACGCCGGCCGACGGCCTGCGGATCGCCGAGGACAGCCAGACCATCCTCTTTGGCCAGTTGAACCAGGTCTACGGGTTGCCGAACGCGCCCCCGGCCGGTTCGGTCGGCTATGTGATCGAGTGAGCGCATCATGACTCGCACCCTGATTGCCACACTTCTGACGTCCACGGCCCTAGCGCTGGGCGCCTGCGTCGGCGGCCCCGCCAGCCTGGGCGGCGAGCCGCCGCTGACGCCGACCTCGCGTTACCAGCTTCAGGTCGAACCCGATCTGGACCGGATCGCCCTGGCCGTGCATGACACCGGCCTGTCGCCTGCGCAGAACGGGGCGTTGCAGGCGCTGGTCGGGCGCTATCGCTACGTAGACGCCGTGCCGATGGTCATCGAGGCCCCGGCCGGAGACGACCCCGTCGCGCTGAAAACCGCCTATGACGTCAAATCGGCCCTGGCGGCCTACGGTGTCGCGCCTGAGCGCATCACCTTGGTCAGCTATGCTGCGCCTGACCCGCGCGCGCCGGTCGTGGTCGGCTATCAGACGATCCGCGCCGCCGTGCCGCGATGTGGAACGACCTGGGGCAATTTGAGCCGTACCGGCGACAACCAGTCGGCCTCCAACTTCGGCTGCGCGGTCACCGCCAATCTCGCCGCCCAGATCGAGGACCCGCGCGACATTCAAAGGCCGCGCACGATGACGCCCGCCGACGCCGGGCGCCGCACCGTGGTGCTCGATCTCTATCGCGGCGGCAAGCCGACATCGGCCGAAGCCGAAACGCTGATCCGGGAAACCGCTGTGTCGCGTGCGGTGAACTGACCCATGAGCACCGCCCCCGCCCCTCGCGACTTCGATACCTTCGACGACGCGTTCGATGTCGACATGGAGTTCGCTGCGCCGATCGATGAGATGGCCGCCGCGCGCTCGCCGCTTCAGTTCACCGCACCGCCAGCGGAGCCGTCGCCGGCCGCCGCCTCGACGCCGCTGGCGCCGGTTCCGGCCGCGCCCGCCTATGCCGGCGAAGCCGCGGGCTTCAATCCGGTCGGCGACGTGGTGGCCCAGGCGCAGGCCAGCCTGGTGGAGACGGGTCTGGCCTTCACCGGCCTAGTCCCGGCCAGCAACATCGGCGAAGTGTCGGTGCCGCGCATCGCCATCCATGTCTTCGCCGAACGCCAGGACACCCTGGCCTCGGCCGAGCGCGCGGCCCAGGATCGTCGCCTGTCGCGCGCCACGACCCAGATCCGCATCGGCGGCGTCGCTGCGGCCGTCGAGACCTATCAGCATGAGCCGACGCCGCCGCTGATCATTGTCGAGTGCCTGAAAGACCCCCAGACCCTGCTGTGGGAGGTCGACCAGCTGGCCGAGGTCTGCGACGCCGGCACCAAGGTCATCGTGGTGGGGGCGACCAACGACATCATCCTGTTCCGCGAACTGATGCGGCGCGGGGTCAGCGAATATCTGGTCGCGCCCTTGCAGCCGCTGCAGCTGATCGCAGCCATCGGGGGGCTGTTCAACGATCCGGCTCAGCCCTTCGTCGGACGCACCATCGCCTTTGTCGGCGCGCGCGGCGGGGCGGGGGCCTCCGCCGTGGCGCACAACACCGCCTATGCGATTTCCGAGCGGATCGGCGCCAATACGGTGATCGTCGACTACGACCTGCCGTTCGGCACGGCGGGGCTGGACTTCAATCAGGACCCGCTGAGCGGCGTCGCCGACGCCCTGGGCCAGCCCGAGCGGCTGGATTCGACGCTGCTGGACCGGATGATGGTTCGCTGCACCGACAAGCTGAGCCTGTTTGCGGCGCCCGCCAGCCTGGACACGGACTGGGACATCTCGACCGAGGCGTTCGAGGAGGTCACCAACCAGATCCGCGCCACGGCGCCCTTCGTCGTGCTGGACCTTCCGCATCTGTGGTCGCCGTGGATGCGCCGCACCCTGATAAGCGCCGACGAGGTGGTGGTCGTGGCGACGCCGGATCTGGCGTCCCTGCGCAACGCCAAGAATATGATCGATCTGATCCGTCAGGGCCGCCCCAATGACGCGCCGCCGCGCCTGGTGCTGAATCAGGTCGGGGTGCCGGGTCGCCCCGAGATCCCGGCCAAGGATTTCGGCGCGGCGCTCGGCGTGCATCCCAGCCTGATCATTCCATTCGACGCCAAGACCTTTGGCGCAGCCGCCAACAACGGCCAGATGATTCTGGACGCCGGCGCGAAGACCAAGTCGGCCGAAGCCTTCCAGACCCTGGCCCAGATCGTGTCGCGCCGCGAACTGCCGATGTTGGCGGGACCCAAGGCCAAGCCGGGCAAGGCCGGCAAGGCGGAGAAGGCCAAGCCCGCCGATGGGGCGTCGAAATCCCTGTTCGCCAATATGTTCAGGAAGCGCTGACGGATGTTCGGCAAACGCACAGGTCAGCCCGGCGCCGCGCCCGCGCCTTTGCGTCCGGCCCCGAACCCGCCGCCCGCCGCCGGCGAATTTGTGTCGGCGTTCAGCATGGAGGCGGCGGCGCCTGCGATGGCGAAGGCGGCCAAGGCGCCGGCCTATGCCTATGCCGACGAAGACATGGAACTGGCGGCTGACGCCTTCGACCGCGCGTCTGCGCCGGCTCAGCCCGCGCCGGTGGATCGGCTGGACGCCCTGGCCTCGCGACCCAAGCCCGCGCCGGAGGCTCCGCGCCCGACCGGCAACGTCGCCGGAGCCGGACCCAAGGCCACGGCGGGCCTTGAGCAGCTGAAGAAGGCCCAGGCGGTCGCCGAGATCGTCCGCGAACAGAGCGACTACTATCACGCCACGAAGACGACCATCTTCAACGCGCTGATGAACACCATCGACTTGGCCCAGCTGGCGCATCTGGACCAGAAGGCCGCGTCGGAGGAGATACGCGACATCGTCGCCGAACTGGTGGCGATCAAGAACGTCTCCATGTCGGTCGCCGAGCAGGAGCATCTGGTTCAGGACATCGTCAACGACGTCCTGGGCTATGGGCCGCTGGAGCCGCTGCTGAGCCGCGACGACATCGCCGACATCATGGTCAATGGCGCAGGCCGCGTCTTCATCGAGGTCGCGGGAAAGGTCCAGCTGACCAATGTCCGTTTCCGCGACAACACCCAGCTGATGAACATCTGCCAGCGGATCGTGAGCCAGGTCGGCCGCCGCGTGGATGAGTCGAGCCCCATCTGCGACGCCCGTCTGCCGGACGGCTCGCGCGTCAACGTCATCGCTCCGCCGCTGGCCATCGACGGCCCGACGCTGACGATCCGGAAGTTCAAGAAAGACAAGCTGACGATGAAGAATCTGGTGGAGTACGCCTCCATCAGTCCCGAGGGCGCGCGCGTCCTGGGCGTCATCGGCGCCTCGCGATGCAATCTGGTCATCTCGGGCGGCACCGGCTCGGGCAAGACGACCCTGCTGAACACCCTTACGGCCTTCATCGACCCGACCGAGCGGGTCATCACCTGCGAGGACGCCGCCGAACTGCAGCTGCAGCAGCCGCACGTGGTCCGTCTGGAAACCCGCCCGCCGAATCTGGAAGGGCAGGGCACGATCACGATGCGGGATCTGGTCAAGAACTGCCTGCGGATGCGTCCCGAGCGGATCATCGTCGGCGAGGTGCGCGGACCCGAGGCGTTCGACCTGTTGCAGGCCATGAACACCGGCCACGACGGCTCTATGGGCACGCTGCACGCCAACTCCCCGCGTGAAGCCATCAGCCGTATGGAGTCCATGATCACCATGGGCGGCTACGGCCTGCCGTCCAAGACGATCCGCGAGATGATCGTCGGCTCGGTCGACGTCATCATCCAGGCCGCCCGCCTGCGCGACGGTTCGCGCCGCATCACCCACATCACCGAGGTCGTAGGCCTGGAAGGCGATGTGATCGTGACGCAGGACCTGTTCGTCTACGACATCACCGGCGAGGACGAGAACGGCAAGATCATCGGCCGTCACCGCTCTACCGGGATCGCCCGTCCCCGCTTCTGGGACCGCGCCCGCTATTACGGGCTGGAGCGCGAGCTGGCCGACGCCCTGGACGCGGCGGAGTAGGGCGCGATGCTGCCGATTCTCGCCGCCGTTCTGGCCTTCATCACCATCGGCGGCCTCGGCTGGGTCTTTGTCGGCGGCGACGACTCCTCGGCCCAGGCCGTCAAGCGCGCCCAAAGTCTGGGCGAGGGCAAGAAGAACCCTGCGCTCGCCCGCAAGGCCGCCGCCGCCAATACGCCGGAGGCGCGGCGCAAACAGATCCTGCTCCAGCTTCAGGACGCCGACCGGCGCGAGCGCAAGGCGCGCACCACCCTGTCGTCGCGCCTGAAACAGGCGGGCCTGAGCCTGAGCGTGCGCACCTTCTACATCATCTCGGCCGTGGTCGGGGTTGTGACCGGGCTGGGCGCCCTTGTGTTCGGCCTGCCGATCCTGGTCGTGCTGGGGATCGCGCTGATCTTCGGTCTGGGGCTGCCGCGCTGGGTCGTGGGCTTCCTCGGCAAGTCGCGGATGAAGAAGTTCTCGCTGGAGTTCCCGAACGCCGTCGACGTCATCGTGCGCGGCATCAAGTCGGGCCTGCCGGTCCACGAATGTTTCAAGATCATCGCTCGCGAAAGCCCGGCGCCGCTGGGGCCGGAGTTCCAGAGGCTGGTCGAGGGTCTAGGGGTGGGTCTGACCCTGGAGCAGGCGCTGGAGAAGATGTACGGCCGGATGCCGACGTCCGAACTGCGCTTCTTCACCATCGTCATCGCCATCCAGCAAAAGACCGGCGGCAACCTGGCCGAGGCGCTGGGCAACCTGTCGACGGTGCTGCGCGCCCGGCGGATGATGGGCGAGAAGATCAAGGCTCTGTCGTCCGAAGCCCTGGCCTCGGCCGGCATCATCGCCTCCCTGCCGCCTGCGGTCATGACGATGGTCATGTTCACGACCCCGTCCTACATGATGCCGCTGTTCACCGACTTCCGCGGCAACTTCCTGCTGTTGATCGCGGTCTGCCTGATGGCGACCGGCATCTTCGTCATGAAGCGCATGATCTCGTTCAAGTTCTGAGGCCGGTACCATGGAAGGTTTTATCCGCTTCGTCACCGACCCGCAGAACCTGCTCAGCATCGGCGTGGGCGTGTTGGTCTTCGCGACCATCATGACCCTGCTGTCGTCGATGACCGGCGGGGTGAAGCTGGACAAGCGGATGAAGGCCGTCGCCGAACGCCGCGACGATCTGAAACGCCGCTCGCGCGCCAGCATGGCCGCAGGGCAAGGGGCGCTGCGTCACACCGACGACGGCTTCAAGAAGCGGATCGTGGATCGGCTGAACCTGACCAAGCTGCTGGAAGACCCCAAGGTCGCGGGCCAGATGGTGCAGGCCGGCTATCGCGGGCCGCGTCCCCTGACGACCTTCTACTTCTTCCGCTTCGCCTCGCCCTTCATCTTCATGATCGTGGCGGCCTTCTATCTGTTCGTCCTCAAGGTTGTGGACTGGCCCACGATGAACAAGGTGACCGCGACCATGGCGGCGGCGGTCGCGGGCTTCTATGCGCCGAACCTGTATCTGAAGAACCGGATCGACAAGCGCCGCACCTCCATCATGCAGGCCTTTCCTGACGCGTTGGACCTTCTGCTGATCTGTGTCGAAGCGGGCATGTCCATCGAGGCGGCGATCACCAAGGTGAGCCAGGAAATGGGCCCGTCGTCGATCGATCTGGCCGAAGAACTGTCGCTGCTGTCGGCGGAGCTCAGCTATCTGCCCGACCGTCGCGTGGCCTATGAGAATCTGGGCAAACGCACCAACCATCCGGGCGTGAAGTCCGTGGCCACCGCCATGACCCAGGCCGAAACCTACGGCACGCCGCTGGCGACCGCTCTGCGCGTGATGGCCAAGGAAAATCGCGATTTGCGGATGTCCGCCGCAGAGAAGAAGGCGGCGGCCCTGCCTGCCAAACTGACCGTGCCGATGATCCTGTTCTTCCTGCCGGTGCTGTTCATCGTCATCCTGGGTCCGGCGATCCTGAACGTCATCGACATGATGAAGGAGGGGCGTTAGGCGCGCTCAGCCATCGCCTTCAGACCCTCGGCGGCCTTTTCGAACGCGGCCTTGATCGCCGGGCGGTGCTTGTCGTGGAACAGCTCGCCGCGAATGCCCGAAAAGCGGATGCCGATGGCGACGATGCAGTTGCCGGGGGCCAGCTCCTCGATCTGGATGTAGCGCAGGCTCTGGAACAGGAAGCCGCGTCGTTCGGCCCAGACCAGACGCGCGCGCGGCTGCCATTCGACCACTTGCGCGGCCGCCTGACGTTCGGCCATGTCGGGCCACGCCTCGGTCATGCTCAGCCGACCGCCATAGGCGATGGCGCCCTCGACGTCCTTGTCGATCGGGTTCCAGGCGCCCCAGCCGGACAGGTCCGCGACCAGATCCCAGATGCGGTCCGAGGTCGCCTGAACGCCGATGCGTTTTTCGATGCGAGTGTCATCCATGGTTTCGCTCTGACACGGCTGGCCGCCGGAAGAAAGGCGCCGAGGCTCAGGCGGCCCCGTCGATCCGCTTCAATCGTCGTCCGTCGTCCAGCCCTAGCCGCGTCTTGACCTCCAACAGGTCGGCGCCGGCCGGAATGATCAGCAGCTTCTTGGGCTGGGCCGTGTTGACGGCGACCACGGCGCCCTTTGGACAGATGTCGAAACAGTCGGCGCCGACGACCGTCAGCTCGCCTTTGCGACCCTGTTTGCCCTTCTTCAGGTGCAGATATTTTCGCAGCGCCTTTTTCAGCGTCAGATCGCCACCGGGGCCGAAGCCGCCGTCCAGCTTTTTGGAACATTTGCGACAGACCAGAACGACGTCGCGCCATTCGGTCTTTGCACTCTTGAAGGCCTTCTCACCCATGCGGACAGAAATCGCCGTTCGCGATGGCTTGCACAAGCGGGTGCGGCGCCGTCACCTGTCGTCGGGCTGAAAATTTCACGGGACCTTCACATGCGCCGATTGTTCGCCGCCTCCACAATGGCGCTGCTGCTCGCCGCCGGCGCCGCTCAGGCTCAGGTCGATATGGCCAGCGTGGACGCCGCCGTACAGCGCGTCATGCCCGAGGTCGTCGTGTGGCGGCGCGACTTCCACCAGCATCCCGAGCTGGGCTTCGCCGAGACCCGCTCGGCCGGCGTGATCGCCCACCATCTGCGATCGCTGGGGCTGGAGGTCCGCACCGGGGTCGGCAAGACGGGGGTGATCGGCGTGCTGCGCGGCGCACGGCCGGGTCGGACGGTCGCCCTGCGCGCCGACATGGACGCCCTGCCGGTGCAGGAGGCGACGAGCCTGCCTTTCGCCTCGAGCGCGACCGGGACCTATATGGGCAATACGGTGCCGGTGGCCCACGCCTGCGGCCACGACATGCATATGGCCATGCTGATGGGCGCGGCCGAGGTGCTGGCCGGGATGAAGGACCGGATCGCCGGCACCGTGGTCTTCGTCTTCCAGCCGGCCGAGGAGGGCGCGCCGCCGGGAGAGCCCAAGGGCGGCGCGGCCCTGATGATCGCCGAAGGGGCGCTGAACGATCCCAAGCCCGAGGCCATCTTCGGCCTGCACGTCGTGCCGGGCCGTCCGGGCAGCGTCTTCTATCGGCCCAAGGGCTTCATGGCCGCCTCCGACCGCGTGGATATCCGCCTGAAGGGCAAGCAGACGCACGGCGCCTGGCCCTGGCGCGGGGTCGATGTGATCGCGGTGGCGGGCCAGGTGGTCGAGACGGTCAACACCCTGACCGCGCGCACGGTCGATCCGACCACGACCCCGACCGTCTTCACCATCGCCACGATCAACGCCGGCGTCCGCTATAATATCATCCCCGACAGCGCGACGCTGTCGGGTACGCTGCGCACCTTCGATACGGCCCAGCGCGACGCCCTGGTCGCCCGCGCCGAGACCGCCATCGACCATGTCGCCGAGGCCTACGGCGCCACCGCCGAGTTCGGCGTCAAACAGAACGCCGCCCTGGTGTTCAACGACCCCGGCCTGTCCGCCTGGCTGGCCCCGGTTTTGACCGAGGCGGCGGGCGAGGGGAACGTCAATCCCGCCACGCCCCCGACCACGGTGGCCGAGGACTTCAGCTATTTCCAGCAGGTCATCCCCGGCGTCTTCTACCATCTGGGCGCCAGCCCCGACGACGTCGATCCCGCAACCTCGGCCCCCAACCATTCGCCGGAGTTCTCACCGAACGAGAAGGTTCTGCCGCTAGGGGTGAAGACGCACGTCGTGACGGCGCTGCGGTTTTTGGAGCGGAGTTAGTCTGCATCACCCTGCCTCGCAGAGAGCGCATGTCTCGCTTTTTTAGTGGCTGTTGCGAGGGTTCTTGAGCTACGCTCTAGATTGAGATGCCTCGCCTCAGCCTAACCCTTGGATAGATGCCTGTCCTTGGCCACGCCTTTGAATGACCCGTTCATCGATCGACCCAAGATGGATGCGGCGACGGTCTTCGATGACTTCGAGGCTCTAGGATCCGACAGCACCTTCGAAGCGACCGAGGCCGCCTGGCGGGTAGGCGTCTTACTGACCCCTAAGGTCGACCGCAGGTTCGACGCCACGGCCACGGACTTCGATTGCTGCCTCAGCCAATCGATTTGCGATGGCGTCAATGGATTCGAGACGACAAAGGTTTTGCCCTTCGACGTCGGTGAGGCAGTCGAGACCGTGACCGAACCACGTGTTCCAGAACTGTTCGAGGGCGTCGCCATGTCTTTCCCTTAGCACATCCAGAGTGTCGGGTTGGAGCGCAATTTGAGCCGCATCGCGACTTTGAGTGAGTGTGGTCATGCCGATAACTCGACCGCCGTGGACCTCAGTATACCCCTTCAGGTTGGCCAGCGTGCCGCCCAACCCGACATGGTCGTCAATAAGAAGATAGTCCGCGTTTTCTCTGACGTTGCCTTCGAAAGCGGCCGGGGTCACCATCCGGTTGAACGCTCTCGCCCTCGTGTGGCCGACGGTGTTATTTTGCACGATCTCGCCGGAACTGACCGGCTGTCCTAGATCAGCGCCAAGCACCTGCGCCATTGCGTCGGGGATGGCGTTGAAGCCTGTCGTCTCCAAGGCAGTGATCGGCAAGAGGATGACTGCACGGTTGCCGATGAGCTGACGAAGCTCATCTGTCACGACAGCCGAAAGCAGATCCTCCACCAAGGTGAAGGCGGCTTCCTCGTTGCCGGCCTTGGCAGCTTCGTAGGCGGGGTGGCGATCTCTAAGGGCCGTGTCCGAGTGAACGGCTACCCTTGGAAAATTGACCGGCCAAGGGGTCCTGGGGGCGAAGTTGTTGGCGGCGGGCCGTTTCATATCTCGACCACAACACCAGATCGACGAGCAGAAATCCACCGTCGCGAAACGCACGTGCGCACGTTTGAAGCGTCATCGACCTGAACGTTTTCAAGCCTCAGTCGCCACGATCCGCCTGCCTCAATTTTCATCAAATGTGGGCCTCAAAGCCGCTCAAACACCGTCTTGATCACCCGGCGATAGACGGCCGTCAGGGTCTCCAGCTCCGCCGTAGGCACCCGTTCGTCGATCTGGTGCATGGTCTGGCCGACCAGGCCCAGTTCCAAGACTGGGCACAGGGCGCGGATGAAGCGGGCGTCGGAGGTGCCGCCGGTGGTGGAGGCCTCGGGGCGGCGGCCCGCCACGGCCTCGACCGCGTCCTGAACCGCCTCCACGAAGGCGCCCGGCTCAGTCAGGAAGGCCTCGCCCGAGCACAGGTGCTCCAGGGTGATCTGAAGCCCGGTCTCGGCCTGCATGGCGCCGGCCTCGCGGTTCAGCCAGTCGATCAGGGCGTCGCCGGTATGGCTGGGGTTGAAGCGGATGTTCAGCCGCGCCGTCGCCTGGGCCGGGATGATGTTGGTCGCCGGATTGCCGATGTCGATGGTGGTGATTTCGAGGTTCGACGGGGGGAAATTCTCGTATCCCTCGTCCAACACATGGTCATTCAGGCGGGCCATCAGGCGTGCGATCACCGGGGCCGGGTTGGCGGCGCGCTCGGGATAGGCGACGTGGCCCTGTTTGCCGTGGACGGTGATCCAGGTGTTCAGCGAGCCGCGCCGCCCGACCTTGATCATGTCGCCCAGCTGTTGCGACGACGAGGGTTCGCCGACGACGCAGGCGTCGATGACCTCGCCCTCGGCGGCCAGGGCCTCGACCACGCGCTTGGTGCCGTGCAGGGCCGGGCCTTCCTCGTCGCCGGTGATCAGGAAGGATAGGGAGCCGGCGGGTTCGCCGTCCGCCAGCACCTGGGACACGGCGGCGACCCAGGCGGCGATCCCGCCCTTCATGTCCACCGCGCCGCGACCGTACAGGACGCCGTCCCTGACCTCGGCGTTGAAGGGTTGCGACGACCACTGATCCGACGGGCCGGTCGGGACCACGTCCGTATGGCCGGCGAAACAGAGGTTGGGCGAGGCGGTCCCGCGCCGCGCATACAGGTTCTCGATCCGCGCATGGACGCCCTCGCCCCCCGGTCCCTCGAAGGCCAGGCGTCGGCAGGTGAAGCCCAGCGCCGTCAGGTGCCGCTCCAGCACATCCATCGCCCCTTCGTCGGCGGGCGTGACGGAGGGAATGCGGATCAGGTCGCGAGTCAGTTCGACAGGATCGATAACGGGAGTTGATGCGCGGCTCATGTGGCTATGCTTTAGGGAAATCGTGCGGAGGCGAGAAGGCCCATGCCCAAGATCGACATCGACAGCGCGCCGACAAGCTTCGGCACCACCTATCCCGAAGAGTTCGCGGAGCCGTGCAAGCCGCGCCGCCGCTGGAAGCTGGGTGATGCGGCGGGGCTGAGCCAGTTCGGCGTCAACCTGCTGCGGCTGCCCGACGGCGCCTGGTCCAGCCAGCGCCACTGGCACGCCGAAGAGGACGAGTTCGTCATGGTGGTCGAGGGGGAGGTGGTGCTGATCGAGGACGATGGCGAGACGGTTCTGCGCGCCGGCGACTGCGCCGGGTTCAAGGCGGGCGTGCCGGACGGCCATAAGCTGGAGAACCGATCCGGCCGCGAGGCGGTTCTGCTGGAAGTCGGCACGCGCAGCCCGACGATCACCCCCGCCGACTATCCCGACATCGACATGGTGCTGCACGCCGGCGTCGACGGCTATTTCCACCGCGACGGCTCGCCCTATCCGAAATACCCAAGACGAACGTGACCAACAGCGATCAGGCCATTTGAGCCTGACGGTGCAGTTCCTTGGCCTCGGCCAGATTGATACGGGCTTTCATGCCCATTTTTTCGAGAAGAAACAGAAGATTTCCGCCGTCGATGAGAGTGAGAGGCTTGTCCTGGGCGAACTTCCTCGCATCTGGTCCGAACTGGGACGTAGTCACTAGGATGCCCTTAGTCGCGCCTTCGTGCTGAACCGTTCCATAGAGATCTCGCACCGCGCTGACATCGACGACATTGGTGTACCGTTTGGCCTGGACGATGATCTTGCCGCCCCGGATCGGATCGGGATCAAAGATGACAGCGTCCACGCCGCCGTCCCGGCTGGCCTGGGTGACGCGCACTTCGCCGTTTGCAGATGAGAATTCCGCCTCGAAGACCTGCCTGACTAGATGCTCGAAGTCCTCCCAGTGCATGGCGGCGAGGTTGGTCTCGGTTCCAATGTCCGAGAGCACGTCTTGAGATTCGATGAAGCGTCGGTCGGCGGCGCGAGGACGCTCTAACGGAGCGACGGGAGCCAAACCGATGAGTTTGGAGGCTGCGACGCCCTTCAGCGCACGGAAGCAATCCTTCGGATCGACGCGAGCAAGGTCGATTTTCTCGAAGTCGGGGCGGTTCACTCCGGCGCTGAGAATACAGGATCGTTGGTCCGAGCCGGTCGCGCTGTCGACATAAGAGACCCAGCCATTGAAGGTGACCCGAACGACATGACAATGCACGTCGGCTTCGAAAACCTCGTGCAAAGTGCGTAGCGCCATCTGGTAGAGCAGACCGTCGTAGAGACGGGCCTTCTCGGCGGCCGAGACGAATTTTTCGTCGAACTCGTTCCGGCTCTGGACGTAACGGACCTCCTTGAGGGTAGGAATGGCGTCCGGCGTCGGCAGTTCGAAGTCGATGACGAGGCTTTTCGTCTCGCTGTTGTAGTCCAGTTCGTAATCGACGTTGATGAAGTCGGGATACTTTGACCGTCCGAGAACGAGATCGACCATTTCGGTGACGGCGGCTTCGTCTCCGCCCTCAACCGCTGCGGCCAGAGCATCGATGATCGCATGCTTTTCGGCCTGGTCGGCAAAGAAGGCAGCTTTCCTAGCCTCCCATTTCGTCAGATTAAGCCCGTGAAGTTCACTCGCTTTCGCGAAATCCTTGTCGATCTCAACGATTTGGTCGTTCCAGCGGCGGATAAGACTTTGCACCTCAGTTTCCCAATCGGTTTGGGCTTTTTCGAAGCGTGCGGAGGCGTCGCTTAGGGCTTTGCGTTTCCGCGAGGGCGACAACCAGCAAAGGATGTCGAGCTTTGGCTTAAAGGCATCAGCGGCGCGGTTCGGCCTCGCCGGATTTTCGGGCTTCTCGGGGTTCGGCTTTCGCACCGGAACACGGGGCGCCGCCTCGGAGAATTTGGACCTGTCTTTCAACAAATCCCAGTTCACACGATCATCGACGGAAAGCGTGTGAGCCAGAATTTTGCCCAGCGCCAAAAGGTCAGCTTCTGCCGACGATGTCCGAATGATTGCCTCGTTCTTCATCCGCTCTTTTTGAGCAATGGCGTTGTAGCGACTTTGCTGACGATCAAGAGCGTCCGATTTCCGTCGCCACTCCTCGTCCCATTGAAGCCTTAGAGCGGCAGCTTTTTGTTCTACGACATAGGGGTCGGCGCCGCGTATGTGCCGATATTTATGCAGGCCGGGATGACTGACTTCAATTTCGTAGTAATGCCTGTAACGCGACACGCCTGCAGCTCCCCTGACGTCAGCCGATCCCCATCCGCGCGATCTTTTAACAATCACAGGTCTATCGCGCGTCTAGCGCCCTAGTTCAATATGACCACAGAATCCATCGATACCGGCCCCGCCGCCCCGCCCTCACCGCCAGAAGGCCCGTCCAGCCCGTGGGGCATTCGCGACTTCCGCCTGTTGTGGTTCGGCCGTGTGGTGGCGGTGCTGGCGATCCAGATTCAGTCGTCGGCCCTGTTGTGGCAGGTCTATGAGATCGCTCGGCGCGATCATCCGATCGAGGAGGCCAGCCTGTATCTGGGGCTGGTGGGGCTGTGTCAGTTCCTGCCGCTGCTGGCCTTCACCCTGCCCGCCGGGGCGATGGCGGATCGGCGCGACAGAAAGCGCACGGTGTGGATCTCGATCTTGGTCGAGGCGGCGTGTGCGGGGTCGTTTCTGGCCATGGCCTTGCATGGAAATCCGCCGTTGTGGGGTCTGTTGGCGGTCGCGGCCCTGTTCGGCGCGGCGCGGGCGTTTCTGGCGCCGGCCAGCCAGGCGTTTCTGCCGATGGTGGTGGGGCGCAAGGCCCTGCCGCCGGCCATCGCGGCCCAGTCCATCGCGTTTCAGACCGGGGCCATCGCCGGCCCGGCCCTGGGCGGGGTGATCGTGGGGGTGAACGTGCCCTTGGCCTATGCCGTGTCGCTGGGCATGTTCCTGCTGGCTGTCGCGGCCTTCATCCTGATCCGCACCAGCGGGAGACCTGCGCCCCAGGCTAATCCACTGTCGCCGGTCGAATCGGTGAAAGAGGGGCTGGCCTATGTGTGGAAGACCAAGATCGTGCTGGGCGCCATTTCGCTGGATCTGGTGGTGGTGCTGCTGGCGGGCGTGGCCCTGCTGACGCCCATCTTCGCGCGCGACATCCTGCATGTCGGGCCGCAAGGGTTCGGCCTGTTGCGGGCGTCATTCGGCGTGGGGGCCATGGTCATGGCTATCTATCTGAGCCGCTATCCGATCCGTCAGAACGGCGGGCGCTGGATGTTCGCGGCGGTGGCGGTGTTCGGCCTGTGCACCATCACCTTCGGCCTGTCGCGCATCGTCTGGCTGTCGGGCCTGGCGCTGTTCATCGGCGGGGCGGCGGACATGATCAGCGTCAATGTGCGCCAGACCCTGATCCAGCTGGCCACGCCCGATCATATGCGTGGCCGGGTGTCGTCGGTGTCCATGCTGTTCATCGGCGCCTCGAACGAACTGGGCGAGGCCTATTCCGGCGTCATGGTCCGGCTGCTGGGCGCGGTCGGCGCGGCCGTGTTCGGCGGGTTCGGCGCCCTGGCCGCGACCGGGGCCTGGGCGACGATGTTCCCGGGGCTGAGGAAGGCAGATCGGCTGACGTGACGATCGCGTCTCCTCCCCACAAAGTGGGGAGGGGGACCGCGCAGCGGTGGAGGGGCTCTTGAAGTCCCGCAGGCTCTAGCGATGCGGTGAAAAGCCCCTCCGTCTCTCCGCTGCGCTACGAGCCACCTCCCCATCATATGGGGAGGAGACGGTCAGGACTGCCTCACCACGCCTTGAAGTGCTTCGACAGCTTCAGGCCCTGGTTCTGATAGTGGCTGCCGCTTTCGCCATACAGGCGGCTGGGGCGTTCGGTCAGGGGTTCATAGACCAGTCGGGCGACGATCTGGCCGTGTTCCAGCAGGAACGGCGTGTCGTGGGTGCGGACTTCCAACACGCCTTTCGAGCCCGCGCCATGCGCCTCGTCGGTGCCGAAGCCGGGGTCGAAGAAGCCGGCGTAGTGGACGCGGAATTCGCCGACCGACGGATCGATGGGCGTCATTTCGGCGGCCTGATCGACCGGGATTTCGACGTCGTCGGACGAGGCCAGGATGTAGAACTCGCCCGGATCCAGCAGCAGTTCGCCGCGCCGCAGCGTCAGCGGCTCCCAGAAGTCGCGCGGATCGTGGCCGTCGATGTGGTCCAGATCGACCACGCCCGCATGGCGACGCCCGCGGAAGCCGACGATGTCGCCGCCCTGCAGATCGACGCCGACCGAGCGGGTCTCCAGCTTGGGCGGATCGCCGGCCTTGAGCCGCAGCTGGTTCAGGCGCGTGCCGGGACGGACCAGGATGGAGAAGGTCTGGGGCGCGACCTCCATATAGAGGGGGCCGTCATAACCTTCGGCGACGTCATCGAAGCTGGCGCCCTGATCGGTCAGCAGACGCACGAAGACATCGACGCGGCCGGTCGAGCTTTTCGGATTGGCGCGGGCGATAAGGCCCTGGGGCAGCTTCAGCCGCTCCTGAAGGCGCACGATATAGACGCAGCCCTTTTCCAGCACGACGCCGGCCTCGGTGATCTCGATGGCGTGCATGGCCACGTCGGCGATGCGGTCCTCGACCTTGCGTCGGCCGGGCAGGAAGGAGGCGCGCACGCGCCAGGCCTGATCCGACAGCCGCAGATCCAGGCTGGCCGGCTGGACCTGGTCGTGGTCGAAGGGCGTGTCGGACGTGACGGCGCCGGCGGCGATCAGCGTCTCGATGGACTGGGCGGGCAGGATGCCGGGACGGGGCGCTTGGAAGGAGCTCATGGCGTCTGTCTCACACGGTTTTCACGACTTGTCTCCAAGTCGCGCTTGCAGCCCGCGCGCGGCGGGGCGAGCATATAGCCCATGCACGATGGTCCTGCCTATACCGCCGAGACGAACGGCATCCTGATCCGGGTGCGGCCCAGCTATCTGGCGGGCCAGTCCGATCCCGACGAAGGGCGCTGGGTCTGGGCCTATCAGATCGAGATCGTGAACCTGTCCGGGTCGACGGTGCAGCTGATGGCGCGTCGCTGGACGATCACCGACGGCCACGGCCATGTCGAAGAGGTGCGCGGCCCCGGCGTCGTCGGCGAACAGCCAGTGATCGAGCCGGGCGGCAGCTACGCCTACGCCTCGGGCTGTCCGTTGGGCACCGACAGCGGCTCGATGGTGGGCGCCTATTATATGACGGATGCGGACGGGCGGAGTTTCGAGGCGCAGATTCCGGCCTTTTCGCTGGATACGCCGGATGCGCGGCGGGTGCTGAACTGATCGAAGGGCGGATGGGGCTGCGTCAACCCGGATGAACCGCAGCCCCGCCCCTGAAGTCTCGCCGGCCGCTTGCGCGAACCGGCGAGGGGGAGGTCGGCTCCATAAGGAGCATCTTTTTGGCGCTACGTTCGCGACGCGGTCGCTCGCGACTTGAGCGCAGTCGTGCGCCCTCCGCGAAGCGCCGCGCTCATGTCGCGCGAAGCGCGGTAGCGCCCTTAGATATAACGACGCAGGCTGCGGGCCAGGTCGGAGCCGCTTTCCTTGGAGCCGCGACGGACTTGCGGCTGGTAGGCGACGCGGGCGTGTTCGACGCAATAGACGCCTTCCGACGAGCGGCGGCCGCAGAAGCTGAACTCGCGCGACGACGGGTCGCCGATCGGCCATTTGCACATGTGGGCGCCCAGGGTCATCACGGTCGCCGTGCCCGGCAGGTCCGGGATCGGGGCGGGGACGGGGGCTGCGGGTTCGACCGGCTTGGGCTGAACGGCTTCCAGACGGCGCGGGGCCGAAGGTTGCTGCGCCGGAGCGGCCGGCGCCGGGCGCGGACGCGCGGTGCGGAAGGTCGCGGCGACGGTGCGCGCCGGTTGCGATGGGGCGGCCCGGCCCGACAGGCCCAGACGGTGCACCTTGCCGATCACGGCGTTGCGGGTGACCCCGCCGCCCAGTTGTTTGGCGATCTGGCTCGCGGACTGGCCCTCAAGCCAGAGCTTCTTTAGCGCGCCTACGCGGTCGTCGGTCCAGCCTGCGGTCATGCCACCCTCCAGCGAGTTTGGATTCAATATCTAGGTCCAGGCTCCCCCTCCGGGGTCTTGACCTACAACTAATCGTAAACCAGCCGTTAAGAGACGCAAGATGTGCGAATCATCCTGTCCACAGAAACCAGATATTGAATCATCGTTAAGGTTAGCGAGAGAGTGGCGAGTGGCGAGTGGTGACGCCTGACGCCGCATCCTGACCGCGTCTTTCTCGTCACTCGCCACTAACCACGCGTCACTCCCTTGCGCAGCAAGGACGCAAAGCGCATCTGGCGGGCCATGACCGATACGCCCGATCTGATCTCCACCCGGCCTGCCGGCCTGCCGCAGCCGCGTCGCTATCCGGGGATCAACTGGATCGGGGTGCAGACCCTGTATCTGCGCGAGGTGCGGCGCTTCTGGAAGGTGGGCGCCCAGACGGTGGCGGCGCCGGTGGTCACGACGCTGCTCTATATGCTGGTGTTCGTGGTGGCGCTTCAGAATGCGCGGCCGCCGCTGCACGGCACGCCATTCGCCTTGTTCGTCGCGCCCGGCCTGATCATGATGGCCATGTTGAACAATGCCTTCGCCAACGCCTCGTCCAGCCTGATCCAGGCCAAGATCATGGGTACGGCGACCGACTTCCTGACCCCGCCGCTCAGCCCGCTTGAGCTGACGCTGGGCTTTACGCTGGGCGCCGCGACGCGTGGGCTGGCGGTCGGTCTGGTGACGGCGATCTGCGTGCTGCCGTTCGCGCCGCTGGGGATCGCCAACATCGTCGCCATCGTCTGGTTCGCTTTGGCCGCCTGTTTCATCATGGGCATGACCGGCGTGTTGGCGGGGCTGTGGAGCGAGAAGTTCGACCACCTGTCGGCGGTCCAAAACTTCATCGTCATGCCGATGACCTTCCTGTCGGGGACCTTCTATCTGGTCGAGAACCTGCCCGAGCCGTTCCGGGCGCTGAGCCGCTACAACCCCTTCTTCTATCTGATCGACGGCTTCCGCTACGGCTTCATCGGCCATGCCGAGAGCAATCTGACGGTCGGCGTCATAGGGTCGGCCGTACTGATGGCCGTCATGGGCGTGGTCTGCTGGCTGGTGTTCCGCTCGGGCTGGCGTCTTAAGAGCTAGATCGCTACCTGTTGCGGATCGCTCCCCCGAGAGGTCCGCTTCATGCTGTTTCGTTCGCTCGTCGCCGCCACCGCCCTGTTCGCCGCTCTTCCCGCCTTCGCTCAGGAAGCGACGCCCCAGGCCGGCGACCGCCCCGACATCGCCGCCGGCGCCGCCCAGTTCATCAAGCCAACCAACGCCGAGCGGACCCAGGTTCTGGTCGGCTTCCTGACGACGCTGGGCTTCACGCCCGAAATCCAGACCTTCGAAGGCGGCAACCAGGCCACAGGCCCGATGGAAGGCGCCAATGTCGTCGTCACAGTGGGCGAGGGCGCCAAGGACATCGTCCTGACCGCCCACTATGACGCGGTGAAGCTGCGCGACGGGACGCTATCGCAGGGCATCGTCGACAACGTCGGCTCGGTCATGGCGATGATGGAGGCGGCCAAGACGCTGGACATGGCGCTCGAAGGCCAGCCGGTCGCCCACCGCTTCGTCTTCGTCTTCACCGACCAGGAAGAGCTGGGCCTTCTGGGCGCGAAGGCCTTCCTGGCGAAACACGGCAAGGACCGGATCGCCGCCGTCATCAACGCCGATGTCGCCGCCTATGGTCAGACGGTCATGTATGGCGAGAACAATGGCCCGCAATCAGCCTTCGTGCTGGAGACGCTGCGCGGCCTGTGCGCCGAACGCGGCTTCGACTGCATGCCCTATCCGACCTATCCGCCCAGCGACGACCGCGCCTTCTCGGCCGCCGGCGTGCCGGTGGTGTCGATGGGCACTCAGGATGCGGTCGGCGCCCACCAGATGTGGCTGGCCTTCAACGGCGGCAAGGACAACGGCCTGAAGGAGGGCTTTGTCCCGCCCGTCTTCCAGCGCATCCACTCGACCGAAGATAAGCTGTCGTATCTGAAGGGCGTCGACGTCGCGCGTTTCGGCCTGTTCATCGCCGATCTCGGCCTGGCCCTGGACAAGAAGCTGGTCGAAATCCAGGCCAAGGACGCAGCGGTCGCCGCCGAAACGGCGCCGGCGGCGCCCAGCGCAGACTGATGATTGTCGTCGAGGCGGTCAGGCCTACAGCGCGTGAATTACGTCCGATCGCATCGGGTTGGGGCGCCATACATTGGCTTAACACGCTGCCGTTTTACGTAGGAGTTCTGGGGTTTCTGATCTTCGGTTTGGTCGCAATGGGCCCGGACGGCGATGCTTATTCGCCTTGGCTGCTATTCGTCTTCTTCGCTGGCACAGTCGCCGCTTGGTGGGCGTCCTGTCAGTTGATGATCTGGGGGAACGCAAGGGCGCGCAAAATGGCCCCAGCGAGCGGCGCGGACTGGCGTTGGACGATTTCCGAAGATGGCCTGACGTTCGAAAGCCCATTTCAAAGCGGATGGATGGACTGGAAGGCGATCAAGTCTGTCCAGGAAGAGAAAGATCGTTTTCTCTTTTTGGTTCTCCCTAACCAGAACTCCGTCCTGCCAAAGCGCTCACTAACCGAGGACCAAGCTTCAGCGCTACGAACCCTCGTCGATGATCTTGACCGCAGGGGCGTCCTTGGCGCCGGTGTTGACTAAGACCCTCGCGCGTCCGACAACGCCTGACCGTATTGATCCGGCTCCGTCGCGCTCGCGCCGGGGCCGTCTCGCTTTTGGAGGTCTTGGTCCCGTGTCCACTGAACATCTGATGGGTGTCTACAATCGCGCGCCGCTGGAAGTGGAACGCGGCCGAGGCGCGCGTCTGTGGGCGACCGACGGGACCGAATATCTCGACTGCGTCGCCGGCATCTCGACCAACGGCCTCGGCCACGCCCACCCCGAACTGGTCCAGGCGGTCAAGGACCAGGCCGAGAAGCTGTGGCACGTCTCCAATATCTTCCGCATTCCGGGTCAGGAAGCGCTGGCCGACGCCCTGTGCGAATCCAGCTTCGCCGACGTGGTGTTCTTCACCAACTCGGGCACCGAAGCCGTCGAATGCGCGCTGAAGACGGCGCGCAAATACCACTCGGCCAATGGCGCGCCTGAGCGGATCGACATCTACGGCTTCGACGGCTCGTTCCACGGTCGGACCTATGGCGCGATCAACGCCGCCGCCAACCCCAGCTATACCGAGGGCTTCGGCCCGCCGATGCAGGGCTTCCACCAGCTGAAGTGGGGCGACCATGAGGCGATCAAGGCCGCCATCGCCAACCCCACGACCGCCGCCATCATCGTCGAGCCCGTGCAGGGCGAGGGCGGCTGCCGCGCCATGCCCGAACAGTGCCTGCGGGGCCTGCGCGAACTGTGCGACGATCACGGCGTCCTGATCATCTTCGACGAGGTCCAGTGCGGCATGGGCCGGACCGGCAAGCTGTGGGCCCACGAATGGGCGGGCATGGCGCCGGACATCATGGCGGTGGCCAAGGCCCTGGGCGGGGGCTTCCCCATCGGCGCCTGCCTGGCCTCGGCAAAGGCGGCCAAAGGGATGACGGTCGGCGTTCACGGCTCGACCTTCGGCGGCAACCCACTGGCCATGGCCGTGGGCCAGAAGGCGCTGAGCCTGATCAACAGCCCCGAGACGCTGAACAACGTCAACGAGGTCGCCGGCTATCTGAAGCAGCAGTTCGCGGGCCTTCAGGAACGCTTCCCCGACGTGATCGCCGACGTGCGCGGCAAGGGCCTTCTGATCGGCATCAAGATGGTGCCGAACAATCGCGAGTTCATGGCCCTGGCGCGCGACACGCAGCAGCTGCTG
This sequence comes from Brevundimonas fontaquae, assembly GCF_017086445.1. Taxonomy (NCBI): domain Bacteria; kingdom Pseudomonadati; phylum Pseudomonadota; class Alphaproteobacteria; order Caulobacterales; family Caulobacteraceae; genus Brevundimonas; species Brevundimonas fontaquae. Next base: position 889,900 of record NZ_CP070968.1, read on the forward strand.
ATCGCCGGCGGCGGCGACAACTGCGTGCGCCTGCTGCCGCCGCTGAACCTGACGCTGGACGAGGCCCGCGAAGCCGTGGCCCGTTTCGAAGCGGCCTGCGAGGTCGCCCGCGAAAAGCTGGCGGCCTGATGGTCCGGCACTTCCTCGACATCCACCGGCTGGACGCGGCGGATCTGCGCGCCATCCTGGACGACGCCCATGCCCGCAAGGCCGCCCGCAAGGGCTGGCCCCAGGGGCGCGCCGACGCCGATGCGCCGGGCAAGGACCGCGTTCTGGCGATGATCTTCGAGAAGAACTCGACGCGCACCCGTTTCAGCTTCGACGCGGCGATCCGCCAGTTGGGCGGCTCGTCCATCATCGCCACGGCCTCGGACATGCAGTTGGGCCGCGGCGAGCCGGTGGAGGACACCGCGCGCGTCCTGTCGCGCATGGTCGATGCCGTGATGATCCGCGCCAACGACCATGAGGATGTCGAGCGTTTCGCGCGCGTCTCGACCGTGCCCGTGGTCAACGGCCTGACCGACCGGTCGCACCCGTGCCAGATCCTGGCCGATCTGCAGACGATCGAAGAGCATTGCGGACCGATCGCCGGCAAGACGATCGCCTGGATCGGCGACGGCAACAACGTCTGCCACAGCTTCATGCACGCGGCGCCCAAGTTCGGCTTCCATCTGAACGTCGCCTGCCCGGCGGAATACCACCCGGACCTTCGCGACCTGGCCAAGGGCGGCGACGCCGTCACCCTGACCAGCGATCCGCGCGAGGCGGTCAAGGGCGCCGACGTCGTCGTCACCGACACCTGGGTCTCCATGGGGGATCAGGACTATGAGGCGCGCCTGGCGGCGTTCGAACATTACGGCGTCGATGAAGCCCTGATGGATCTCGCCGATCCCGAAGCGGTCTTCCTGCATTGCCTTCCCGCCCACCGTGGCGAGGAAGTCACCGACGCCGTCATCGACGGGCCGCGCTCTCTGGTGTGGGACGAGGCCGAAAACCGCATCCACGCCCAGAAGGCCGTTCTGGCATGGTGCTTCGCCGGCTGACTACGCTCAGTTCTCGCCGCTGATCGGCGGCGAGGCTGTCGACGGTCCCAGCGCCAGCAGGCCGTCGTAGGCGCCGTCCTCTACTGGCGTCAGGATGACGCCTCTCACCTGGTCGTCATCGCTGGCGATCGAAGAATTGACGCCGCAGGCATCCCGCCCGCAATTCCAAGCAAAGCCGCCTTGCTGGGCGACCCGCAGGCTCAATGTTTCTCTCGTGGGCAAATGGCCGGTCGCGGGAATGCCTATGTCCGGATATCTGGCGAGAGGCGTCTTGCGGCCGTGGATATTGCCCGCGAGTCCGATCACGCGAGCATCGGGTCTGTTCTGACGCGCTTCGCTGAGAAGCTGGCCCATATTCAGCTCATACCACGCCTGATCGAGTTCTTGCCCTCGGGTCATGCTGGGCTGGAAAAGGTGGAGCGAGATGTCGCGTCCCGACGCCTTGAGCATTCGCGCTTTTTGCAAAAGAGCCAGAAGAGCCTTGCTGGTGCGTCCATCCTGACGCGCGCGGTTCAGAAGAGAACTGCCGCTCAACGTGGCGAATGCGCTCGCCTCGTCCGGCTGTGAAAGGAACGCATCGAGAGTGGGTTGGAGCGTATCTTCAAGTTCCAGTGCGACAACCACGGGCCCTTGCTCCGCAGCAGCGCAGGCGATTTCGCCGACGGCGCGCGGCGCCTCTTCCGTACCGTGCAACTCGCCGATCATGATGACCCGTTCGGGCCTTTCCAAGAGCGCGGTCGTCCCATCCGGCGGCGAACAGGCCATGATGGCCGCACTCAGCAGTCCCAGCATTCTCACATCCCCCTGAAGCTATCGAGTTGCGAAAGACGCAACCTTGAGGGCGAAATTGTGGTGCGCTGGGACTGCCGACTTGCGTCAGTCTTCTTACAGCTTCACGTCCGACACGCCGCCGACATCCGGGACGCTTTTCGTCAGGTTGGCCTTGAGGACTTCGTAGCCGAAGCCCAGAGCGCCCTTGTCGGAGACCCACACGCGGCCGTCGTCGGCGTCGAAGCGGACCAGGGTCAGGTGGGCGTCGTCCTTGCCGTCCGGATACCAGGCGGCGACGACGGGGTTCCAGTATTTGTCGATGCGGCTGCGGTCCTGATCGATGGCCAGGCGGCCGTGGATGCAGGCCTGAACCTTGCCGTCCTTGGCCTGGTAGCAGAACATGCCGTTCTGGCCGCCGCCGGCGACGTCGCGGGCGAAATCAGTGTCGTCGCGGGTGAAGAACCAGATGGTCCCCGTCTCGTCCTCGCCGAAACCGGTCATGGGTTGGTGGTGATAGCCGGGGCGATCAATGCCCAGCATGCCGGTGTTGGACTCCTTCAGGCTCTTCCAGAATTCCTTCTCGGCCTCGGCGGGGGTCAGTTTGTCGGACACGCGGTCTCTCCTTGAGTGGTTCGCAAGGTTCAACCGACCGGCCGTAATCGGGTTCCCGTCTCTAGGCGCCGGGTATCCAGGGCGCACGCTCGGCGCCGAACAGGGTCGCCAGGTGGATCAGCAGCAGCATGGCGATCGCCGCCGCGCCGACCATCAGGAACCGCCACGGCATCAGGCGCGGTCCCTTGAACGGATCCGGCGGCCGGGCGCCGCGCCATCCGCAAAAGACCATGAGGGCGAGGGCGACGCCCAGCAGGACGAAGGTGGTGGTCAGGCTCATGCGCCGCTGGTGGCGAAACCCGCGCCGCTTGGCAAGCGAACCCTTGCCGGGAGGTTAATCTTCATGCCGCGTTAACCGAGATGATTCACAAATCCGGCGATCTGAGGCGATGTCCACAGGCTGGAATATCGCGGCTAGATATTGCGGTTAACCATCAGTTTACACCCTCGATATTGACGGTATAGCCTTCGTCGCATGGGCCGGGAGACGAATCAGTGAGCGCTGCAGCGCCGTGGAGCGTTAAGGGAATCGATCCCAAAGCACGCGAGGTCGCCAAGGATCTGGCGCGCCGGTCCGGCATGACGCTGGGCGAATGGCTCAACTCCATGATCATGGAAGACGAGGAGGAGGGTTACGCCACCCTGCCGCGTCGCTCTCAGGCCGCTGAATACGAACGCCGCAACCGCAGCCGCCGTCTGGACGACGCCTATGAGGTCGAAGACAGCCAGCAGCGAATCGGCGCCTCCATCGATGTGATCGCCGCGCGGCTGGAAGCCGCCGAACGCCGCTCGACCGTCGCCATTCAGGGCGTGGACCAGGCCGTCGCGGGGCTGATGCGCCGGCTGGACGGTCAGGAGGCCGAGGCCCAGGGCGCCGCCCGCCGCATCGACGACATCGCCGAGGAGCTGCGCGAAGGGCATCGCCGCCTGCGCGCCTTCGAACGCGACACCGGCCCGTCGACCCAGGAAGCCTTCGGCAAGATCGAGACCTCGCTGGGCGCGCTGACCGGGCGCCTGTACGACATCGAGGAACGCCAGCGTCTGGGCGTCAGCGATCTGCGCGAGCGGATGGAGGCGGTCGAGAAGGCCGCCGGCCCCGGCGTCGGCACGGAAATGCTGGCCCAGGTCAGCGCGCGTCTGGACGAGGCCCAGAACCGCACGACCGAAGCCCTGAAGACGCTGGAACGCTCGTTCGCCGCGCTGGACCAGCGGATGCGGACGGCCGAAAGCCGCGTCGAGCCGGAAGGCGCGCGCGACCTGGCCCGTTTCGAGAAACTGGCTGAAAGCCTGTCGCGTCAGATCGACAACAATCGCGCCGAGATGATGCAGCGCTTGGACGCCGCCGAAACGGGCGCGCGCATCGACCGCATCGAACGCGCCGTCCAGGCCGTCGGCGATCAGCTGAAGGCGTCCGAAGAGAAGGGCGCCATCGGCCTCGAGGCCATGGGCCGCGAGGTCCTGCGCATCGCCCGCAACCTGAATGCGCGGGTCAAGAAGGTCGAGATGGACAACGACGGTCGCACCGACGCCGTCGCCCGCGCCGCCGCCGACGTCGTCGGCCAGACCATCGAAACCGAGGTCGCCCGCCGCGCCGCGCGTCTGGACCAGGAGTTCGCCCGCCACGTCGACCGCGTCGACCAACGCCTGACCGCCAGCGACGATCGCCACGCCATCGCGCTGGAGAAGCTTGGCGGCGAGATCACCCGCATCTCGGACCAACTCAGCGATCGCATCGCCCAATCCGAGCGCCGCTCGCAGCAGGCGCTGGAAGACATCGGCCGGCGCTTGTCGGAAAGCTCGGACAAGATCGAGCAGCGCTACGATCGCGCCTCCGGCGAACTGGCCGAGCGGATGCGTCTGAGCGAGGAACGCACCGCCCGTCTGCTGGCCGAGGCGCGCGAAAGCATCGACGCCCGCGCGCCCACGCCCGTGCGCGACAAGCCGCTGGACAATGAGTCCGCGTGGACCCCGGCGCGCCAGATTTTGGAACGCGCCGCCTCAGCGACGATACAGGCGCCGATCCAGTCTGCATCCATCGAAGGCGACTGGCGCGCCGCAGCCTTCCCCGATGAGACCTTCACCGACCAGGACGCCTGGTCCAGCGATCCGGTGACGCCCGAAGTCGCGACCGCTACACCCTTCCCGTCGGCGCCTGTCGTCCAGACCGAGGCCGAGCCCGTCGAGGCCCTGGCCGACGACTTGCCGATGCGTCAGGTCGATCCCGATGGCGTCGAACCCATCATCCAGCCGTTCAGCGGTTTCGGCGGCGCCGACGTCGAGGATGCGCTGGAAGCGACGTCGCCGGGTTTCTCGACCGCACCGGCCGAAAAGCGTGACGCCGCCGTCCTGGACGCGGACGACGACGATTTCGGCGGCGAAACCGAGTTCGTGGATCCGCGCCGGCTGCGCTCCAGCATGGAAGCGGCCGCCGCCGCCGGCCGCGCCGCTTCGACCCGCAGCACCATCGATGCCGCTCGTGCCGCGATCACCGCGCCGGCCGAGCCGGAACCCGCGCCCCGGTCGGGCTTCGGCCTGAAGCGCGGCGGCAAGTCCAAGCTGCAGGAACGGCTGGACCGGCAGGCGTCCAAGGACGGATCGACGGTCAAAAAGACCTTTCTGGCTTCGGTCACGGCGGTCGCCCTGACCGGGGGCGTCTATGGCTATCTGTCTCTGACCGACGGCGGTGCACCGGACTTCGAGATGCCCAGCTTCGGCGGCGGTTCGACGACCAACGGTGCCGTGCCTCTGGCGGCGTCGGCGGTGACGCCGACCGGCCCGAAAGCGACCTTCGACATCGGCGGCCCCGGCGCGGCGGATTATGAGGCGGCGATCGGCAAGCTGGAGGCCGGCGACAACTCGGGCCTGGACGGCATGAAGCGCGCGGCCAACCTGGGTTACGCCCCCGCCCAGACCTATCTGGGTCAGCTGTATCTGGACGGCGCCAATGGCGTGCCCGCCGACCCGGCTCAAAGCCGTCAGTGGGGCCGTCGCGCGGCCGAGGGCGGCGATCCGCGCGGGATGCATCTGTATGGGATGCAGCTCTATGAAGGCGACGGCGGCGCGACCAATCAGGCCGAGGCCCTGACCTGGCTGCTGAACGCGGCCGAGCGCGGCCTGCCGGACAGCCAGTACAATGTCGCGCGCATCTATGAGACCGGCGCCGACGGCGTGGCCAAGAATCCGACCGAAGCGCTGAAATGGTACATGATCGCCGCGCGCGGCGGGGATGCGGAGGCCCAGGCCGCCGTGACGCGCCTGCGTCCGACGGCCAGCGCCACGGCCCAGCGCGCGGCCCGCACCGCCGCCGACGCCTTCGTGGCCCAGTCGCAGGGTCAGTCGCAGGCCCAAGACCAGGCGACAGGCTAGATTCCCAGGCGCCGGGCGGCTATCGGTCGCCCGGTCGTCCCCGACCTCGCCCGCCTGACGGCGATTCTTGTGTCCGCTCCAGCCGAAGGCGCGTCCTTTGGACATCTATCTGCCGATCGCCGAGGTTTCGGTGAACTGGCCGACCCTGGTGATCCTGGGGGCGGTGGTCGGATTCGTGTCCGGCCTGTTCGGCATCGGCGGCGGCTTCCTGATGGCGCCGATCCTGGTTTTCCTGGGCATCCCACCGACCGTCGCCGTCGCCAGCCAGGCCAGCCACGTGGTTGCCTCCTCGACGTCGGGCGTCATCCGCTATGCGGGCGCGGGTTCGGTCGATTTCAAGATGGGATCGGTGATGGCGGCCGGGGGCGCGGCCGGCGCCCTGGCGGGGGTCGAGCTGTTTCGCTACTTGCGCCTGCTGGGCCAGGCCGACCTGGTCGTGGCTCTGTCCTATCTCGTCTTCCTTGGCGCCATCGGCATTCTGATGCTGAACGAGAGCCTGACCGAGATCCTGCGCCGTCGCCGGGGCCTGCCCGCGCCGCACAAGCAGCGTCGGCGGCCGATGTGGCTGTATGGTCTGCCTCTGAAGATGAAGTTCCCGAAGTCGGGTCTGTATATCAGCGCCTTGCCGCCGTTCGGCCTGGGCGTCTTCGCAGGCGTCCTGTCGGCCATCATGGGGGTGGGCGGCGGCTTCATCCTGGTGCCGGCCATGCTCTATATCCTGCGCATGCGGGCGGGCGCAGTGGTGGGCACCAGCCTGTTCCAGATCATCATCACCACCGCCATCACCACCATTCTTCAGGCCGGTCGTAACCAGACGGTCGACATCGTCCTGTCCACCATCCTGCTGCTGGGCGGCGTGGTTGGCGCCCAGATCGGCGCCCGCTTCGCCGGGCGGTTCCGCGCCGAGGAACTGCGGGCGGCGCTGGGCCTGATCGTTCTGCTGGTCGGGATCCAGATGGGACTGGACCTGTTTGTGCGGCCCAACGACATCTTCATGATCGCGCCGGGGATCGCCGACTGATGCAGGCGCTTCCTCCCCCTCCGCCCGCTATTGCGGCCCCGCCGCTCGATCGGTCCGAAGCGACGACGGGCGACCTGCGCGTCGCCGCCGCCCTGACCGACGCCCAGGTCCGGGTCGACAGCAGTTTCCGGGGCGCGTCCATCGTCCTCTACGGCGCGGTGTTCAATCCGACGCCCGAACCGGCCGACGTGGTGGTGGTGGTGCGGGGGCCGGACGCGCCGATCCGCCTGGTCAAGAAGACGCGCACGTCCGGTGTCTGGCTGAACAGCCGGCCCGTGCTGTTCGAAGGCGCGCCCGGCTTCTACATGACCGCCTCGACGCGTCCGCTCAGCGACATCGCCGACTTCGGTCAGCTGCGCCGGCTCGGCGTCGGCGTCGATCACCTGCGCATCGACGCGCCCGAGGAAAGCCGCACCGTCACCCGCTACGGCGTGCGCGATGTGGTGGTCAGCCGTCTGGGCGACGACTATCTGGACTGGCGCCGCGCGGTGATCCGGCTGAAGGAGGCCGCCGCCCTCTATGATACCGATTCCGAGGGGGTCGAGTTCGTGGATCGGGGTCTGTTCCGCGCCGAGGTCAAACTGCCGACCGTGGCGCCCACCGGAAAATACTACGCCGAGGTCTGGCTGTTTCAGGACGGCGAGCCGCAGTCGGTGTCGAACCTGACCCTGACGGTCGAGAAGGTCGGGCTGGAGCGCGACATCTATGAGCTCGCGCACCGTCGGCCGTGGCTGTACGGCGTGCTGTGCGTCGTGCTGGCCGCCCTGACCGGCTATGGCGCCTCGCGCATCTTCAGCCGGCGGAGCTGAAACCCAGTTCGGCGCGCAGGGCCTCGGCCGTCAATCCGCCGGCCCTCAGCTCGGCCAGGGTGATCGAGCGATCGCGCTTGGCGTAGCGCCGCCCGTCCGGCCCCGCCAGCAAGGGGTGATGGCGATAGGTCGGCGCCGGCCAGCCCATCAGGGTCTGGATCAGCCGCTGCACATGCGTGGCCTGAAACAGGTCGTGGCCCCGGATCACATGGGTGATCCCCTGCAAGGCGTCGTCATGCGTCACGGCCAGATGATAGGCGACGCCCGTATCCTTGCGCGCCAGGACGACATCGCCCGCCGCCTGGGGATCGCCGGTGACGACACCGGTTTCGCCGTTCGGACCCTCGCCTTGCTCGACGAAACTCAGGCCGTTCCAGGCCGGCTCGCCCAGAGTTTCCCGCGCCCTGTCCAGCGACAGCCGCCAGGCGAAAGCAGCACCCGAGGCCAGAAGGTGCGCCTCCTCGTCCGCTGAATGCGGACCGGGCCTCGCCGCCTCCATCGCCCCGTGCGGCGCGTCGCCGATGGCGTTCAGGATGTCCTTGCGCGTGCGGAAACACCGGTAAAGCAGGCCGCGCGCCCGCAGATTCTCGATCGCGGAGGCGTAGTCACCCAGATGATCGGACTGGCGCCGGACCGGCGTTTCCCAGTCCAGACCCAGCCAGGCCAGGTCCTGTAGAATGTCGACCTCATACTCCGGCCGGCATCGCGTCGGATCGATATCCTCGATACGCAGCACGAACCGCCCGCCCGCCGCCTTCGCCGCCGTCCAGGCGGTCAGGGCCGAAAAGGCATGGCCCTTGTGCAGGCGGCCGGTAGGCGAGGGGGCGAAGCGGGTCGTGAACATCACGACGCTCCTTAGCGGTTTGCGGCCCTCAACGGCGCCCCCGCTCTTTCCGACAAGCGCGACGGGCCGTAAGCATGGCGCATGCCGTTCGCACCCACGCCCGATGACATCGCCGCCGCGCGCCAGGCGCTGGTCGCCGCCGATCCGGCGCTCGTTCGCGTGGACGCCCAGACGCCGCCGCTGGAATGGCGGTTGAGAGTGGGCGGGTTCGAAGGCTTGTTCCGCATGATCGTGGAGCAGCAGGTGTCGGTGGCCTCGGCCGCTTCAGTCTGGGCGCGGCTGCGCGACGGCATGGGCGGCATCACGCCCGAGCTGTTGCTGGCGCACGATCTGGATCAACTGCGCGGCATGGGCCTGTCGCGACAGAAGGCGACATATGGTCAGGGGATCGCGCGGGCGCAGATCGCGGGCGAGATCGATCTGGAGCATCTGGCCAACCTGGATGACGAGGCGGCGATCGCCTCCCTGACGGCGCTGAAGGGCGTGGGCCTGTGGACGGCCGAGGCCTATCTGATGATGTGCGAGGGGCGGCTGGATGTCTTTCCCGGCGGCGACGTGGCCCTGCAGGAGGCGATCCGCTGGGCGGACGGCGCAGAGGTGCGGCCCGATCAGAAGGGCGCCTATGCCCGCGCCGAGATCTGGCGGCCCTATCGTGCGGTCGCCACCCACCTGCTGTGGGCCTGGTACACGGGCGTGAAGCGCGGCGAGATCGCGCTGGATGCGCCGGCATGACCCCACTCGATCCCGCTTTGACCGAACCGTTGCGCAATCCGCAGACCGTGCTGACCGCGCTGGATTTCGCCGGCGTGGCGGTTTTCGCCGCCACCGGCGCCCTGGCCGCCGCGCGCGAGAAGCACGATGTCGTCACCTTCGCCTTCTTCGGCGCCATCACCGGCGTGGGCGGCGGCACGCTGCGCGACCTGCTGCTGGGCCTGCCCGTTTTTTGGGTGCAGGACTGGCGCTATCTGGCGGTCTGCCTGTTCGCTTCGACGGCCCTGTGGCTGGTGGGGCAGCGCGACTGGCGGTTCCGCGCCCTGCTGTGGTTGGATGCGGTGGGGCTTGCGGCCTATGGCGTCATGGGGGCGGCCAAGGCCGAGGCGGCCGCCGCGCCGGCCCTGATCTGCATCGTCATGGGTACGCTGACGGCCTGTTTCGGCGGGGTGGTGCGCGACACCCTGGCGGGTCAGCCGTCGATCCTGCTGCGGCGAGAGATCAACGTCACGGCCGCGATCCTGGCGGCGACGGTCTATATGGTGCTGCGGGCGCCGGGCGTCGGCGTCTGGCCCGCCGCCATCGTCGCGGCGCTGTCGGGCTTCCTGCTGCGCGCGGCCGCCCTGCGCTGGGGCTGGACCCTGCCGGGGTTCCCGACCCACGCGCGCCGGGTCTGAGGCAGGACGTCACGAAAACGCTGCACACTGGTCATGGCGATGAGCGGGAATCAGGGGTAGGCTGATGTCACAAGACTAGGGAAGGAGACGTGTCCTCACCTCTGTCGCCTCAAAATCCCCCCGTCCGCGCGGGAGGGCCTGATGCAGGTTCTCCATCGACCGCCCTCCGGTTTTCCCGCGTTGGTGCTGAACGCCGACTTCCGGCCGCTGTCGTACTATCCGCTGTCGCTGTGGCCGTGGGAGGAGGCGGTCAAGGCGGTCTATCAGGACCGCGTGGACGTGGTGTCCCTGTATGACAAGGTCGTCCGCTCCCCGTCGATGGAGATGCAGCTTCCCAGCGTGATTGCGCTGCGCAGCTATGTGGATCAGGACCGCAGCCCCGCCTTCACCCGCTTCAACGTCTTTCTGCGCGACGGCTTCGCCTGTCAGTACTGCGGTCATTCGGCTGAATTGACCTTCGACCACGTCATCCCGCGCTCACAGGGCGGACGCACGACCTGGGACAATATCGTCGCGGCCTGCAGCCCCTGCAATCTGGCCAAGGGCGGGCGAACGCCGCGCCAGGCCATGATGCCGATCCGCCGCGAACCCTATCGCCCCAACGCCTGGCAGCTTCAGGACGCCGGCCGACGCTTCCCGCCGCACTATCTGCACCAGAGCTGGCTGGACTACCTTTATTGGGACATTGAGCTGGAACCCTAGAGCGAAATCGGTTGAGTTGGACCCAGTCCGACTCGGCTCAGATTTCGCTCCTGCGTGAATCTGGAGCCTGATTCACGGCACCGGCGGAATCGCGAAGCGATTCCTCCTCAGCCGATCAGGCTCTAGGGGCGCAGGACGGCGACGCCCGGGCGGCTGGTTTCGACGCGGCGACGGCGCAGGCGGCGATCCAGACGGTCGATCTCGGTCAGGGTCATATCGGGGTAGCGGCGGAAGGCTTGGCGCAACTGTTCGATCCGGCCGGGCGCCCAGGCGGCGGCGACGCCGGCCGCGCCCGCCAGGAAATCGATGACGGAGACGCTGCGGCCGGTCAGGGCCTGAAGCAGTTCCGCCCCGAAGGCGGTGGCGATGACATACAGGGCCAGGTCGTCGCGGCGCTGGTTCGGCGCGATCAGGAACAGGCCGCTTGCCACGCCATAGAAGGCGATGACGTGGGCGGCCTTGTCGTTCAGGCCGAAGACTTGCTCCAGGCCCTGAAATGGGCCCAGCATCAGGACCGCCATGCCCAAGGCCGCCAGAGCGAAGCCGAGACGGGCGGCCATGACGATGCGGCGGGGGGTAAGCATGAGGCGGGTGTCCGTGACCTTGATCCGCCGTCATCCTGCATCGCCCTCCGCCAAGATGCGGTGAAGCGACGTGCTGAACGCTTTACGAACAGGCTATCGCAGGATCGCCCAATCCAGGGCGTGAACCCGGTCGCGTCCCAGGGCGGCGGCCAGCGGCGGGGCCGCAAACAGGTCGGCGATGGCGGGGTCGAGCACGTTCAGCCCGCCGGTGAAGGCGCCGAAGGCCGGCAGGACGATGCGCGATCCGTCCGTGACGAAGCAAGGGCGACGCACGCCGCGCCCATAGGCGGCGACCTTGGCGGCGGGGTGAAGGTGGCCCGCGACCTCGCCACGCCGGTCGTCGTCGGCGGTCAGCGCCTCCGGCTCGTGGGTCAGACGCAGCGCGCCCAAGGCCATATCGCCGACGATCCGGCCGGGCAGGCGGGACGCCGTGTCCGCATCGAGAGCGAGCGCCTCGCTGTCGTGATTGCCCTCCAGCCACAGCCAGTCGCGCCCCGCCGCCAGCCGATCCAGACGCGCCCGGTCGTCGGCCGCCATACGGGGAATGGCCTTGGTGTCATGGAAGCTGTCGCCCAGCAGCACGACCATGGCCGGGTTCAGTTCGACGATCTCGGCTTCCAGCCTGTCCAGCGTGGCGCGGCTGTCATAGGGCGGCAGAAGTTGGCCGCGCACGGCGAAGGCCGAGCCCTTTTCCAAATGTAGGTCCGCGACGATCAGGGCGCTGTGGGCCGGAACCCACATCGCTCCGGAACAGCGCAGCACACAGGCCTCGCCCGCGATCCGCACGCTCAGCGAACCGCAAATCTTGCGGGCCGGGGACAGGGTCTGGCGAAGGGCGGCGTTCATGCGGCGGCCCCCGACTGGCTGGGCGGCTCGGCGTCGTCCATGACTTCGGCGATCAACAGGTCGGCGCTTTCGTCCAGAATCATTTCGGCGGCGTCTCCGCTGACCCGCTCGCGTCCGATCTGGACCAGAACGGGCACGCAGAAGGGCGAGGCGCGGTTCAGGGGTTGGTGGCGGATGCGTCCCTCGATGCGCGTCAGCATCTGGCCCAGGCGCGCGACGTCCAGCAGGCCGGAAGCGGCGTCGGCGCGGGCGGTCTTGAGCAGCAGATGGTCAGGTTGGTGGCGGCGCAGCACGTCGTAGATCAGGTCGGTGGAGAAGGTCACCTGCCGGCCGGTCTTTTCGGCGCCGGGCTGGCGGCGTTCGATCAAACCCGAGATCAGGGCGCAATTGCGGAAGGATCGCTTCATCATGAAGCTTTCCTCCAGCCAGGCTTCCAGATCGTCGCCCAGCATGTCCGGCTGGAACAGGGCGTCCAGATCGATCGTGTCCATCGGCTTGATCGACCATATCGCCAGCGAATAGTCGGTCACAACGAACCCCAGCGGCCCGACGCCCATCCGGTCCAGCCGCCGGGTCAGCAGCATGCACAGGGTGGTGTGGGCCAGATTCCCCTCGAACGGATAGGCCACCAGGAAATGCCGGCTCCCGCGCGGAAAGGTTTCGACCAGCATGGATTCGGCGTCGGGAATGACCGAGCGGGTTTCCTGCAACTCTAGCCATTCCTGCACGTCGGGCGGCAGGACGCGCCAGTGGTCGCGGTCGTGGATCATGGTGCGCACCCGGTCGGCCAGCGACGTGGATAGCGGGAACTTCGACCCGCCCCACGACGGAATCTTGGGGTCGCTGTCATTGGCGTGGGTGACCAGGGCGTCGGTCCCGGTGATGCCCTGAAACGCCCAGGTCTGGCCGGCGAACTGGAAGGTGTCGCCGGGCGTCAGCTGTTCGAAATACCACTCCTCGGCCTCGCCCACCTTGCGGCCGCCGATCAGCTGGCGCGAGGCGCCGCCGCGACGGCTGGCGACGCGGACATTCAGCGTTCCGGCCGAGACGATGGCGCCGACGTTCATGCGGTGCCGCTGGTCGATATGCTGGTTGCGGACCTTCCAGCGGCCGTCTTGCGTGCGCACGATGCGCGCGAACCGGTCGTAGGTGCGAAGCGCATAGCCGCCGGTGGCGACGAAATCGACCACCTCCTCGAATTGCTCCCAGGTCAGGGCGCGATAGGGGCCGCAGCCGGTGATCTCGTCATACAGGACCTGCATGTCGAACGGCTCGGAACAGGCGACCCCCATGACGTGCTGGGCCAGGGTGTCCAGCGTGCCGATATGGACCGGCTCCCAGTCGAAGGCGTTGTCGGCGACGGCCTCGCGCGCCGCCTGACACTCCAGCATCTCGAACCGGCTGGCGGGCACCAGAAGGGCGCGCGACGGCTCGTCCAGCCGGTGATTGGCGCGGCCGATCCTCTGGACCAGGCGGCTGGAGCCCTTGGGCGCCGCCATCTGGATGACCAGATCCACGTCGCCCCAGTCGATGCCCAGATCCAGCGTCGAGGTGCAGACCACGGCCCTGAGGTCGCCGCGCGCCATGGCCGCCTCGATCTTGCGCCGCTGCTCGGCCGCCAGCGAGCCATGGTGCAGGCCGATGGGCAGGTTCTCGTCGTTGATGGCCCACAGCTGTTGGAACACAAACTCCGACTGCCAGCGGGTGTTGACGAAGATCAGCGCCAGGGTCGAACGCTGGATGGCGGCGTAGACCTCCGGAATGGCATGCTGGCCCGTGTGGCCCGCCCACGGCACCTTGCCCTCGGAGATCAGCACGTCGATGACCGCCGGCGCGCCGGGGTCGCCGCGGACGAGGGTCACCGCGTCAAGAGCCCCTCCACCGCCTTCGGCGGTCCCCCTCCCCATGGCATGGGGAGGAGACAGGTCGGCCAGCGTCTCCTCCCCGCTTTGCGGGGAGGGGCTCTTCACCTCCGCATCGCCCGGCGCCAACCACCCCCGGATCAGATCGGGATCCTCGATGGTCGCGCTCAGCCCCACCCGGCGCATGTCGGGTGCAAAACTTTGCAATCGTCCCAGACCCAGAGACAGCAGGTCCCCGCGCTTGCCGCTCCAGATCGCGTGAACCTCGTCCAGCACCACGCATTTCAGATCGGCGAAATAGGACCGGGCGCCTTCCCAGGCGCAGAACAGGGCCAACTGCTCAGGCGTGGTCAGCAGGATGTCGGGCGGGAAGTCGCGCTGTCGCTGGCGTTTGGACTGTTTGGTGTCGCCGGTGCGCGTCTCGACGTGGATATTCAGCCCGATCTCGCGGATCGGGGTCATCAGATTGCGTTCGACGTCCGTCGTCAGCGCCTTCAGCGGCGACAGATAAAGCGTATGCACCCCCGACCCCGGCCCGGTCGCCGGCTTCGGTCCGCGCTCGGCCAGGTCGATCAGGCTGGGTAGAAACCCGGCCAGCGTCTTGCCCCCGCCGGTGGGCGCGACCAGCAGGGCGTGGCTGCCGGCCTCCCCCGCCGCGACCATCTCCAGCTGATGCCGCCGGGGCGACCAGCCGCGCGACGCGAACCAGTCGCCGAACAGGGGTGGAAGGCTCGTCACTATGAACGAGCGCCTACGCAGGCTTCATTGTTCCATGATGCTCCCCAATCCAAACAGGCGTCCGCAGCTGGCAAAGGGTCAATGTTGCACCGAGTCGTCCCACCTAAGAGAGGCAGGAGGCCTGCGGCGACCGCCATCAGACCCCATAGGCCTCTCGCTGTCAGTAGTTTTATCCTTACAGCCATGCCCCACAAATAGCGCCGCACAGCGTCATTTGCTATATGTTCCTGTTTTGTTTCTCTTTGGTGTGAGGGCTTGGGTGAATGCCGACTTCCTCGGTAAGGTGGACGCATGAAACCCATTTCCAAGATGCTAGCGCGGCGAACGCGTGCTTGGCGCGAAGCAGCATTGCGCATCGTCAGACGGACGCCTGTGCGAGAACGTGGCGCGCGCCCATACTTTTATCTCGGCCCCGATCTTGCCCTGACACAGCTCGAGAGTGGGCAAGCTCTCTATGTTGATCCTCAGGATGATGAGATCAGTGCCCGGATCATCCTGCGTGGGTACTGGGAATATTGGACTACCCAGGCGGTCTTGTCCCTGCTGAAGCCGGGGGATCGGGTTCTCGAGGTGGGCGCCAACCTTGGCTACTATACTGTCCTGATGGCCCAGCGCGTTGGGCCGGCTGGTCATGTCACGGCTCTGGAAGCCAATCCGCGTCTGGCGGCGCTCGCCGGCCGGTCGTTGAAGCTCAACGATTTGAAACAGGCCATCGTTCTGAACCGGGCAGCGCTGGATCAACCAGGCGAAGTGTCGTTCGTGACGTCCCGCAAGAACTCAGGCAGCGGGCATGTCGAGGTCTTGCCGGTGGCCCCCTTTGAGGATGCTGCGGTAATCCAGGTAGAGGCGGTTCGGCTGGACGATTTGGGCTGGGATGCGGTCGACTTCATTCGCGTGGACGCCGAAGGCTGTGAGCCGCAGGTACTGAGAGGCGCGACCGGCATTCTGGAACGCAATCCCGATATCGTGGTCATTATGGAATGGAGTGTGATCCAGATGGAGTCGAGAACCTCCGTGCCGGGCTTCATCGCGTGGCTGCAGGATATGGGCTTTCGCTTCTGGATCGTCGGCAAGGACGCGCGGCTGATCCCGGTGGCGACAGAGGCCCTGGCGGGGTTGGCGCACACGGACATCGTGGCGTCTCGCCGCGCCCTGACGCAAAGATGAAGTCCGATCGGATGTTCCCGTTCCGTTTCAGCCCCAGGCTCGCTATCTATCGGACGTGTCCGACGAATCCGTCATTTCCGAAACCCGCCTGACCGGCGCCCAGCCGTGGGTGGACTTGCCGCCGGCGCTCGCCACGCCGCCGGGCGCGGGGGCGGTGTGCGACGAGGCGGGGGCGAGGAAGATCGGGCGGGGGGCGGCCGAGGTGTTCTTCAGCACCGGGCCGGTGATGGTGGCGCATGCGTCGCTGACGGCGCGCCGGCTGGGGCTGACGCCACCGCCGCGATCGGCTGATCTGATGGATGTGCTGGAGCTTTACGCCTTCGTCCGGCCGGCGCGCTTCTGTGCGCCGTCGCCGACGGGGTTGGCGCTTTCTATGGGGTCGGCCGAGCCGAAGTCGGCGGAGGAACAGGCGGCGGCCCTGCGTGAGGCGGCGGGGCTGCTGCTGCGCGAACTGGCCGATCCGGCCTATCCGGAGCGCGAGGCGGCCTATGTCCTGGCGCTGACGATGCAGCGGGCGGGCTGGGCCTGGGGCGAGCGGGTGGTTCAGGCGCTGGAGGCCGGCGGCGTACGGGCGCGCCAGCATCGCGGGTCGGGGATGGATGTCTGGTCGCGGCTGACCGAATGGGAAGACGAGGCGCCGCGCGGCGAGGCGGGATCGACGCCGGTCGACAGCGAGAGCGCGCGCATCCGGCTGGAGAAGCTGCTTCAGGCCTCGGGCCTGGACGAGACGCGGCCGACCCAATCGGACTATGCCGCCGAAGCCGCCTTCGCCTTTTCGCCAAGGAATGAAGAGGGTCGGCCCCGCATGCTGCTGGCCGAGGCGGGGACCGGCACGGGCAAAACCCTGGGCTATCTGGCGCCCGCCTCCCTATGGGCCGAGCGGAACCAGGGAGCGGCCTGGATCTCGACCTATACCCGCGCGCTGCAACGCCAGATCGACCGTGAAAGCCATTCGCTGTGGCCCGATCCGGCCGAGCGCAAGAAGAAGGCGGTGATCCGCAAGGGGCGCGAGAACTATCTGTGCGTCCTTAATCTGCAGGACATGGTGCAGGCGGCTCAGCTGGGGAATGGCGACCTGATCGGCCTGGCGCTGGCCGGGCGTTGGGCGCTGCATACGCGCGACGGCGACATGACGGGCGGGGACTTTCCTGGCTGGCTGCCCGGCCTGTTCGCCATGCCGGCGGCCCATGCGGCGGGAGCGGCCAATCTGGTGGATCGGCGCGGCGAGTGCGTCCATGCCGCCTGTCCCCACTACCGCACCTGTTTTGTCGAAAAGACGATCCGCGCCAGCCGACGTGCGGATCTGGTCATCGCCAACCACGCCCTCGTTTTGACCCAGGCGGCGTTCGATGGCGCACGCTCCGCGCGGGGCCAGAAGTCGGACGGTGAGACGGCTGCGCTGAAGCGGATCGTCTTCGACGAGGGGCACCACCTGTTCGACGCCGCCGACAGCGCCTTTTCCGCCTGCTTGTCGGGCCAGGAGGCGGCCGAGCTGCGCCGCTGGATCCGGGGGCCGGAGGGGCGGGGGCGTCGCGGTCGCGGGTTGGAGCAGCGACTGGGCGACATGGTCAACGACAATGAGGCGGCGATGAAGGCGCTGCAGGACGCCATCCGCGCCTCAGCCGCCCTGCCGGGCGAAGGCGTGTCGGGCCGCGTCGCGCCAGCCTCGGGCGAGGTCAACCCCATCGGCCCGATCGAAGCCTTTCTGGCCGCCGCCCTGGACCAGCTGCGCGCCCGCACAGCGGAGACCAATACGTACGGCGGTCCCGAGTTCGGCATGGAGTGCGCGCTGAAGCCGGTGACCGATCCGGTCGCCGAGACGGCGCGTGCGGCGGCCCAGGCCCTGGCCGCCATCGAGGCGCCGTTGCTGGCCCTGTCGAGACATCTGGAAGACATTCTCGACGACGAGGCGGCCGAGCTGGACGGGTCGCAGCGGTCGCGCATCGAAGGGGCGCTGCGCGGGCTGGATCGGCGCGCGCGCATGACCTTGCCGGGATGGCGGTCGATGCTGGCGGCGCTGGAGGATGGGGGCGATCAGCCCGATCCTGATTTCGTCGATTGGCTGTCGGCCGAGACCGCGTTCGGCCGCATCCACGACGTGGCGCTGCGCCGCCACTGGATCGACCCGACGGTTCCGCTGGAGGCCGCCGTGATCGTGCCGTCGCACGGGGTGCTGGTGACCTCCGCCACCCTGTCCGATCCCTTGCAGGAAGACCCGTTTGACCTGGCGCGGATGCGGACCGGCTCGGCGCGTCTGATCGAACCGCCTCGCACCCTGAAGGTCGAAAGCCCGTTCGACTATGCGGCCAATAGCCGGGTCATCGTCGTCAACGATCTGGTCAAGGACGATCCGCGCCAAACGGCGGCGGCGATGCGCGAACTGTTCCTGGCGGCGGGCGGCGGGGGCTTAGGCCTGTTCACCGCCATTCGCCGGCTGAAGGCGGTCTATGAGCGGTTGGGGCCGGATCTGGCGAAGTCGGGCGTGCCGCTCTACGCCCAGCACGTCGATCCGCTGGAGGTCGGGGCGCTGGTGGACATGTTCCGGGTCGAGGAGAATTCCTGCCTTCTGGGCACTGACGCCGTGCGCGACGGGGTGGACGTGCCGGGACGTTCGCTGCGGGTGCTCGCTTTCGACCGTGTGCCGTGGCCGCGCCCGGACTTGCTGCACAAGGCGCGGCGCGAACGGCTGGGCGGCAAGGGTTATGACGATGCGCTGGCCCGCGCCCGCATCGCCCAGGCCTTCGGCCGGCTGATCCGGCGCGGCGACGACAAGGGGGTGTTTCTGATGCTGGACGCCGCAACCCCCACCCGCCTGTTCGCCAGCCTGCCGCCCGGGACCGAGGCCCAGCGCATGGGCCTGGCCGATGCGGTCGAACTGACCCGCAGTTTCCTGAACCCCGAGACGACGTAGGATGTCCAAGACCACGCCCGCCACCGTCGCCCTGACCAAGGCCGGCGTCGCCTTCGCTCTGTTTCCCTACGACTATGATCCCGATGCGCCGCGCGTGGGATTGCAGGCCGCCGAGGCGCTGGGCGTGGCGCCTGAGCAGGTGTTCAAGACGCTGATGGTCCTGGTCGACGGCGCTCCGGCTTGCGTCATCGTGCCGTCCGACTGCGAGGTCAGCATGAAGAAGCTGGCGGCGGTGCTGGGGGCTAAGTCGGCCCAGATGATGAAGCCGGCCGACGCCGAACGTCTGACCGGCTACAAGGTCGGCGGGGTCAGCCCGTTCGGCCAGCGAAAGGCCGTGCCCACTGCGATGGACGAAACCGCCATCCTGTTCGATCAGGTCCTGATCAACGGCGGTCAGCGGGGGCTGCTGCTGGGCCTGGCGCCGGAGGATGCGCGTCGCGCGGCGCAGGCGGTGCTGGCCGACCTGACCGCCTAGAAGCGCCAGGTGCGGCGCGCTATAGGTCCGGCATGACCGACGCCTCGACGACCAAGCGACACAGCCGCAAGGGCCTGTATGCGCCCTTCATCCTGGTGCTGATCGCGCTGGCGGCCTGGACCGGATGGTGGATATTCCTGACGCGCCAGATCGATACGCGGCTGGAGGCCCAGGTCCAGACCCTGCGTCAGGACGGCTGGGACATCCGCTTCGCCGACAAATCCATCAACGGCTGGCCGTTTCGCACCCATGTGGCCTTGACGAACCTGATCGTTCAGGCGCCGTCGGGCCATGCGATCAAGGCGATCGAACTGACCGCAGAGGCCAACGCCTATCAGCCGACCAAATGGGTGGTGGTGGCCCCGCAAGGCCTGATGCTGACCCGCGCCGGAAAGGGTGAGGTCGCGGTCAAGGGCGACGCCATCCGCATGAGCGCCAGCGGCATCGATCAGCGCTGGCCCAATCTGGCGCTGGAGATGGTCAAGCCGGTCTTCACGGCCCAGACCGGCGCCGAACCCTTCCCCATCGCCCGCGCGGCGCGGATCGAATTCTACGCCCGGCCGCATCTGGAGGGCTCGACCGCGCCGACCGACGACGTCGATGTCATGTTTCGTCTGGTGGACGGGCAGGGGCGGGCGGACGGCCCCGTCGAAGGCTTCGCCCAGGACGGCCGCCTGACGACCCAGCTGGAGGCCGAGATCGGCCAGGCCAGCCTGCTTAAGACCGGCGGCGACGCGGCGGGCGTCTTCTCCGCCTGGACCAGGGCGGGCGGCACGTTCCGCAATGTGCGCGGCGATCTGCAGGCCGGCGACAGCCGCGCGACCCTTTCCAGCGACGTGTTGCGAGCCGATGCGAACGGGCGTCTGACCGGCCAGGTCCAGCTTCAGGCGCAAAAGCCTTTGCCCGCCCTCGCTGGTTTGATGGCGACGCGTCAGGGGCCGGTCAACCGGATCGGCGCGGCCGGGGCCGCCGCAGCGGCGGGCGCGGCCGAGGCGACCGGACAGGAGCAGCTGCCGCTGACGCTGGTTTTCCGCGACGGCCGAACCTGGCTCGGTCCCTTCCCGCTGGCCCCGGCGCCGAAGCTGTTCTGATGGCCCTGCTGGACGAACCCGAAGCCGACAACGCCTTGCTGGCGCTGGATCGCGCCCTGGTCGAGGCGGTGCGGGCGCGGGTCGCGGCCGGTCCGCGCGATCGGCCCGACGCCTCGGCCATCGCCCTGCGTCAACTGCTGTACGGCGCCTCGGCGGATGAGGCTGCGGCGGTCAAGGCGGTGTGGGGCCGGATCGAGGTGGCGACTGGACCCGCGCTGGTCGTGTGCGGCGGCGTGGCCCAGGCCCTGGCGACGGACCGCTACGGCCTTCGGTCGCGGCCCCTGTCCGCCGACGAGGCGTTGAAGGCGGCCGAGGCGGGCTCTCGCGCCGTGATCGACCTGTCGCCCGACCGGCCGTGGTGGGGCCGCCTGCTGGCGCGACCCGAACTGAAGATCGTCGCCGCCCTGCCGGACGACCGGCGCGGACGGCCCCAGGCCTTCGTGGTGTCCAAGGAGATGTCCGGCCCCACGGGCGACGACCGTAGCTTCTGGGTCACCGACAGCGGCTGGTCCGAGACCAAGATCGTGGACGCCCTGGGCGACGCGGGACTGGTCGCCGATCCGCTGGCGGCGGCGGGCGGGTTGAAGCTGTTCATGCTGACGGGCTATGTGCAGGTCGACGACGGGCGGCTGAAGGGCGCGCCCGGCCGAATGAGCGGCGTGATCGGCGCCGCCCCCATCTTCTGAGATCAAGGCTTTCCATGACCGACGCGACCCCAGGCCCCGTGACGCAGGGCCCTGCCCCCAAGCCCGGCATCCTCGACATCGCCCCCTATGTCGGCGGCAAGTCGTCCATCGCCGGCGTCGCCGAGCCGATGAAGCTGTCCTCCAACGAGAACATGCTGGGCGCGGGCGAAAAGGCGCGTGCGGCCTATGAGGCGGCGATCAAGAACATCCACATCTATCCCGACGGCCGGGCGACCAAGCTGCGGAATGCGGTGTCGGAACTGCATGGGCTGCAGCCCGAGCGACTGATCTTCGGCAATGGCTCGGACGAGGTCTTCGCCCTGTTGAACCAGACCTATCTGACGGCGGGCGACAACATCGTGTGCGGCCAGTACGGTTTCCTCGCCTACCGCATTAGCGCCTTGGGCTGCGAAGCCCAGGTCAAGCTGGCGCCCGAGCCGAACTTCAAGGCCGAGGTCGATGCGCTCCTGGCCCAGGTCGATGACCGCACCAAGATCGTCTATGTCTCCAATCCGTCGAACCCGACCGGCAGCTACAATACGGGCGAGGAAATCCGCCGCCTTCACGCCGCCTTGCCGGCCCATGTCATCTTGGTCGTGGACGAGGCCTATGCGGAATATGTGACCGAGGCCGACTGGGAGACCGCCTTCCCGCTGGCCAAGGACGCCGAGAACATCGTCGTCACCCGCACCTTCTCCAAGATCCACGGCCTGGGCGGTTTGCGCATCGGTTTCGGCTATGCGCCGCTGAAGGTCGCCGAGGCCATCGACCGCATTCGCCTGCCCTTCAACGTCTCGGTGCCGGGGCTTGAGGCCGCAACGGCGGCCCTGTCGGACGAAGCGCACCAGACGGCGTCGCGCGATCTGATCTCGAACTGGAAGCCGCGCCTGACCCAGGCCCTGCGCGGCTTTGGGCTGAACGTCCTGCCCAGCGCCGGCAACTTCGTGCTGGTGTTGTTCGACGGCGCCGAGCGCGCCGCCGCCGCCAACGACTATCTGAACAGCAAGGGCATCATCGTCCGCCCGGTCGGCGGCTATGGCCTGCCCCAAGCCCTGCGCATCACCATCGGCACCGAAGACCAGAACCGCGCCGTCATCGACGCGCTGAGCGAGTTCGCGGCCACCTGATCAAAGGAAAAAAGCGGCGGCCGCATCCGCAGCCGCCGCCTTGCGATCAGCCGCCGAAGCGACGGGCGATGAAGACGCCGGTGCGGACGGCGTCGTCGCTTTGCGACAGGGGGCTATCGGCCACGTCGCCCAAGCGGCGTTCGTAGTTGAGCAAGGCCCCGGCGCCCCATTTGTCGCCGACCGGGACCAGCAGGACCAGACTGGCGCCCGCACCCTGAAGCCCGCCGCCGGGGGAATAGGCGCTGATGCCGTTGGCGGCCGCCTCGGCGCTGCTGACGCCATAGTAGGCGTCGGCCAATTTGGAATCGCCGCCACGCACATAGGCCGAGGCGTTCAGCAGGCCGACGGACGTCACGCGCTGATGGCCGATCGAGGCGTAGTATTCCGTGCCCTCGCTGACGTCGGACACGTCGCGGCTGATCCGACCGCCGACCACCACATTGCCGGGCAGACGCTTGTAGGCGTAGGCGGCCAGGTCGGCGCCGAAGCCCGGACGATCCAGCGTCAGGCCCTCGATATCATCGGCCGAGAAGCGCGGCCGCAGTTGCAGGCCGGCGCGGAAGTCGTCGGTCTTGATTGCGTTCCAGCCCAGGCCGTCGATCGGGTTCAGATAGACCAGGTCGCAATAGTTGGCCGAAACCCACGGGGCGACCGTCGTCTTGGAGCCCGTGTCGCCGTTGGAGTCGTTGCGATAAAGGACGCCCGCGCCGAGATCGACGGTCCAGTTCTGGGGGGCGGGCCTGATCTGCTCATACGGTTGCGACTGGGCCAAGGCGGAGCCGGCGACGGCGGCGAAGGCGACGGAGAGCAGAAGGGAACGAAGCATCGGACGATTTCCATTGAACGCGCCCGAGCGGGGAGGTCAGGCCGGTTCAGAATGCGCAAGCTGGGCCTTTGGCTCCAGCAGCGCCAACGACGCCGTCTCTATGCGACTTTCCAGCAACGCCATCATGGCGCCGCGCTTCAGCTGGGCTGGAATCGGCTCAAGGAATTCGAAAACGACCGTGCCGGGATAGCGGCGGAAGCCGTGGGCCGGCCAGTGGACGCCGGAGTTGGTGGCGACGGGCCAGCAGGGGCCTTCCAGATCGCGATAGATGGCGGCGACGCCGGGCTTGTAGTCGCCCGGCACACCCGGATCGTTGCGCGTGCCCTCGGGGAAGATGACGATCTGGCGGCCTTCGGACAGGCGGTCGCGCGCCTGTCGCGTCATGTCCTTCAGCGCCTTGGCGTGGCCCGCGCGATCCACGGCGATCATCTTGGACTTCCAGGCGAACCAGCCGAAGAAGGGCAGGGGCATCAGCTCCTTCTTCATCACGAAACAGGCGTCGGGCAGGACGGCCAGCAGGGCCACGATGTCCAACATCCCCTGGTGTTTGGACGCGATCAGGGCGGCGCCCGACGGGGCGTGTTCCAGGCCGCGCACCTCGACCTTGACCCCCGCGATCCAGCGCAGGCCGAACAGGACGATCTTCGCCCACAGCTTGCACACGCCCTGCACATAGCGGTGCGGCGCCAGCAGGACCGGCGACAGGCCGATGGCGATGATCGGCATCGACAGATAGAGCCAGGCGGTGAAGATCAGGGAACGCAGTGTGTTCACTTAGAACGCGGCCTTTTCGTCAGGGGCGGTTTCGCTCTCGGCCGGTACGGCGGCGGGCCGGTCGCGGGTGATGCGGCGCACGCCCTCACGGCCCAGGACGGCGAGGTATTTCATATATTCCAGCGTCATCCGACGCGCGGTCACCGCCGCCCGCCACCAGCGCGCATTGTCCAGCGACGGGGTGGAGATGGCGTAGGGCGTCAGTTTCACGCCCGGCAGCTGGCCCCGGATTTCGACCAGCGAACGCGGCATATGATAGTCGGAGGTCACGACGATCAGGCTGCGATAGCCCTTGGCGCGGCTCCAGGCGGCGATCTCCTGGGCGTTGCCGACGGTGTCCTCGGCTTCGAAGCCCAGGTCGACGCAGCAGTTGAACAGGCGGCTGGAGCCGGGCGTCAGCTCGCGCAGCTCCTGACGGCGCACCTCGCGATTGACGCCGGAGATCAGCACCCGCTCGCCCTTGCCCTGTTCCAACAGGCGGATGGCGGTGTTGACCCGTTCGGACGACGGACCGGTCAGGGCCACGATGGCGTCGGCGCGGGCGGGGTCGTCGGCCGGCGTCAGTTCGCGCACCCGGTGGGCGAAGGCGAACAGGCCGACCAGCCAGATCAGACCGGCGATGAAGATGACGCTCAACAGTCTCATGCGCCCCATCCCTCTGTCGGCCGTCCTGAAGCCAGCATTCGCATGGCGGCGAATCTCGCCGCGAGAACCGCAACCGTAGCCGCGAGCAGCGGGCAAGGCGAGAGCAACGCCAGGTCGCTCCAGCTGATGGGCAGGGCCGCCGTCAGGCCGCCCGATCCGCCGATGAACCGCAGGAGGATCAGAAGGACCGCCGCCAGCCCGGCGCCGATCGCGCCCGCGCCAGCCGCCATCAGACCGAACCGTCGCTGGAACAGCCAGGCGATGGCGCCGTCTGTCGCGCCGTTCAGGCTAAGAGTTTCGATCACGCCACGACCGGCCGCCAGGCCCGCGCGGGTCGCATAGGCGATGGCGGCGGCCGCAGCGAAGGCGACGGCCAGGAAGGCGGCGCCGGCCAGGACCGTGATCATGCCGGCGGACCGCTCGACCTCACCGCGCCACAGGCTGTGATCGTCCACCGTGGCGTCCAGCCCGGCCTCGGCCAGGGCGCGGCTCAGGGTGACGGCGCTGGCCGGCGCCTCGGGGTTCAGCCGCACCGTCACCAGATGGGGCAGGGGCAGATCGGGCAGAACCGCGTCGCCCAGCCAGGGGCGCAGCAGATCCTCGGCCGCCTTGCGGCTCAGGGCAGCGGCCTCCTCCACCCCATCCACGCCGGACAGGGTCTCGGCCGCGCGGGCGGCGGCGGTGTCGCCGGTTTCGCCGACGCGGGGACGGACCTGCACGGTGGCCTCGGCGCCCAGCTGTCGGGCCCAGCCGTGCGCGGCGCGGTCGGCGGCCGAGGCGGCGACGGCGGCGAGACAGGCCAAAAAGCATAGGACCGCGATGACGGTCATCAGCCACGGCTCGCCGGCCGCGGCGGGCGGCAGCAGGCCGGGCCGGCGGCTGGAGAGACTAAAATCGGACAGACGGATCATGCGGCGACCCGCGAGGGTTCGCTGAGCCGTCCGGCCTCCAGCCTCAAGACGCGCGCGCCCGACCGCTGGGCCAGGGCCTCGTCATGGCTGGCGATCAGGACGGTGGCCCCAAGCTTGTTCAGCGACTGGAACAGCCGCAGCAGCTTGTCGGCCATCACGGCGTCCACGCTGCCGGTCGGTTCGTCGGCCACGATCAGGCCGGGGCGGGTGATGACGGCGCGGGCGATGGCCAGCCGCTGCTTCTCACCGCCGGACAGGGCGGGGGGACGGGCCTCCATCCGGCGACCCAGGCCGACCCATTTCAGCATCTCGCGCACGTCGTCGGCGTATTCGGCCTCGGATCCGCCCGCGAGACGTAATGGCAGGGCGACATTGTCGAAAGCCGACAGATGATCCAGCAGGCGGAAATCTTGAAACACCACGCCCATCCGCCGCCGAAAGGCCGGGATGTCGCGACGATCGATGCGCGTGACATCCGATCCGAACAGGCGGAGGGTTCCCGTTCGGGGTTGGTCCGCCAGCGTCAGCAGACGCAGCAGCGAAGACTTTCCGGCCCCGGACGGCCCGGTAAGAAAGTGGAAAGAGCCGCGCGGCAAAATGAGGTTAACGTCCCGCAGCACGTCGGGCGCGCCGACATAGCCGAAGCCGACGCCGGACAGGCGAACGGTCTCGGTCATAGCGGCGGGTTCGGCAGGCGAGGACGGCATGGTATGTGTTTCAGGAACAGGGCGCGGCGTCGCGCCTTACGGGAGGGGGCGACAGCCTCGCAGTCAGCCACATGATACTGACCTGCCCCGCCTGCGCCACCAGCTATTTCATTCGTGACGAAGCCGTAGGCCCCGAAGGCCGCAAGGTGCGCTGCCAATCGTGCGGCGAAGTCTGGCGCGCCACGCCCGACGAGCCGCTGGAACTGACCTTGGCGCCCGACCCGGCGGTCGCCGCCGCCGCCACGCCTGCAACCCCGCCCGAACCCGATCCCGCACCGACCGCCGCCAGCCTGGCCGAAACGCCGGCGCCGGAGTTGCCCCGGGCGTTCCGCGCTCGCGCCGATCGCCAGAAGAAGCTGCGCCGCGCCGCCACCCAGGGCGTGATCTGGGCGGGTCTGGCCAGCGTCTTCATCGGCCTGATCGTTTCGGCCTTCCTGTTCCGTGTCGAGATCGTTCAGGCCTTCCCCCGAGCCGCTTCGGCCTACAAATTCTTCGGCGCGCCGGTCAATCCGGTCGGGTTGGACTTCGAAGCCCTCACGGCCAAGGCTGCGCCGAACCATCCCGGCATGGTCGTGGTGTCCGGCGCCATCCGCAATGTGCGCGACGTAGAGATCGTCTCGCCGCCGATTCGCGTGGCGCTGCTGGACGCCGCCGGCGCCGAGGTCGGGTTCAAGATCGTAAAGATCGACGCGGCGCCGGTCCTGCCGGGCAAGGTCCAGGGCTTCGCCGCCCTGATCCCCGATCCGGGCGGCCACGGGGCCGGGATCGGCGTCGACTTCGCGCCGGCCAGCCCGGCGCCTGCCAAACCCCCAGCTGAACACGGCGGACATGATGCGAAGGCCGCGCCCGCGCACGCAGCGCAGCCCGCCGCCGAAACCTCGCAGGGGCTGCGCTCGGCGACGGCGCCCGGCGCCGAGGCGCCGAACACGGCCGCGCCGATCGACGCGCGGCCGGTCGGGGCTGTGGACAAGGGGCATGGTGAGGCGGTATCGGCCTCGCATCATGGCTGATCCCTCCCCGACGCCGACCGTTCTTCTGTCCGAGGCCGAGGTGGCGCGCATCGTCGCCGACCTGGCCCAGCGCATCGCGCCCGTCATCGACGACGACACGGTCGCCGCCGTGCTGCTGACCGGCGGCCTGTGGTTCGCGGCCGACCTGACCCGCGCCCTGTCGCGCGTTGGCCGCAACGTCCGTTTCGACGCCCTGTGGCTGGCGTCTTACGGCGACGACAAGACCAGCCGCGGCAAGATCGACGTCTATGCGCCGTTCCAGCGTCCGATCGCCGGACGAAAGGTGCTGATCCTGGACGACGTCTTCGACACCGGCCTGTCGCTGGCGGAAGCCGTGCGCATCGCCCGGGAGGCGGGAGCGTCCGAAGTGTTGACCTGCGTCTTCGCCAGGAAGCCGTGGCCCAAGCCCCGCGCGCCCGAGCCGGACTTCGTCGGCTGGGAGGCGCCGAACCGCTTCCTGGTCGGCTATGGCCTCGACAATGCGGGCGGTCTGCGGGGCTTGCCCGACATCTGCGCGTTGGACTGACATCGGGTTCGCGACAGCGGGGATAATCCGTCCGGGGCTGAATTTCCGCCCGGTTCGGCGTTGACTCTCCGACGCCCTTCCGTATATGTCGCCGCTCTTCGCCGCCGGGGCCCTCTCCGGGGGCGTATCTTTTTTTGCGTTTGCGCTGAGGCTTCAACATGTACGCGGTGATCAAGACCGGCGGCAAGCAGTACCGGGTCCAACCGGGCGACACCATCGTCGTCGAAAAGCTCGACGGCGACGCCGGCGCTGAGCTGAAGTTCGACAGCGTCCTGATGCTGGGCGGCGACAAGGGCGTGACCCTGGGCGCCCCCCTGATCGACGGCGCCTTCGTCGGCGCGACCCTGGTCGAGACCCGCAAGGGTGAGAAGATCAAGATCTTCAAGAAGACCCGTCGCCAAGGCTATCGCCGCACGAACGGCCATCGCCAGATGGAATCGGTCCTGCGCATCACCGGCATCGAAGGCGCCGGCGAGACCGCCAAGTGGGACGGCAAGGTCGATCTGACCACCAAGGCCGAGATCAACCTGCGCGCTCGCAACCTGGCCGCTCGTGACGCCACCTCCTCGCTGGGTTCGACCGAGACGGTCGTGACCGACGTGGACGGCGCCGAGGTCAAGGGCGTCGTGGTCGAGAGCTCGGCTCCCGCCAAGAAGGCCCCGGCCAAGAAGAAGGCTGCGCCCAAGGCTGAAGCCGCCGGCGACGAAGCCTAAGACATTCACCGGCGCTCACCGCGCCAGACCAGTTAAGAGAGACGTCCTCAAGTAGGCCGAAAGGCCGATAGGACCCTCAAGAAAGTACGGAGCGGCAAGATGGCTCACAAGAAATCCGGTGGTTCGTCGCGTAACGGTCGCGACTCCGAGTCGAAGCGCCTTGGCGTGAAGAAGTATGGCGGCGAGCGCGTGCTGGCCGGCAACATCATCGTGCGCCAACGCGGCACCACCTTCCACGCCGGTGAGAACATGGGCATGGGCCGCGACCACACCCTGTTCGCCCTGAAGAACGGCGCTGTGAAGTTCACCACCAAACGTGGCGGCCGTTGTTACGTGTCGATCCTCGCGGCCAATGACGACGCCGCTCAGGCGATGGCCGCCGAGTAACGCAGTCTGGACCTTCCCGGATCGCGTTGCTCCTGCCAGCAGCCGATCCGGACCAGGGATGATAATCCGCGGGGAGTCTGGATCACCAGGCTCCCCGTTTGCGTTTCCCCGCCTCGAAGACCGTCCGAGCCCTTCAAGGAGATGGTCGACAATCCGAGGCAACGCCCATGTGCGTCATCGAAACCTCTCCCGTCGTCGAGACCCGGCGCCTGATCCTGCGCGCGCCCGCGCCCCAGGATGCGCCGCGCATCGCCGCCCTGGCCAATGATCTGGACATCGCGCGCATGACCAAGCGGATGCCGCATCCGTTCCAGATGCGCGACGCCGACGACTTCGTGCTGCAGGTCGCTTCACAGGACCCCAGGCGGGCCAATACCTTCGTCATCGACCATGAGGACGTGGGGCCCATCGGCGTCATCGGCCTGTTCGAGGGCGAGGACCGGGTGCCGGAAACCGGCTACTGGATCGGGCGCGAATACTGGGGTCGGGGCTTCGCCACCGAGGCGCTGGACGCCGCCCTGGTCTGGGCCAGCCGCAAGTGGAAGCGCCGGGCGCTGGTCGCTGGCCATTTCGCCGACAATCCGGCCTCTGGCCGCGTGCTGGAAAAGGCGGGCTTCCTCTACACCGGCGAGACGCGCCGGGCGTGGAGCCGGGCGCGTCGGGCCGAGGCCGATACGCGCATGATGGTGTGGCTGGCCTGACGGCCAGCCCGCAATGTCAGCCGCCCGCTAGGGCGGGGCCATAGACGGCGGCGAGGGCGACGGCGCCCACCACCAGCATGGCGACCGCGCCGGCGATGAAGGTGGCGATGGTCTTGGACCGGCGACGCCGCATGCCGCCCGCCTTGTATTGGCGGATGATGACCGACGGCCCTCGCGTGAAGGCCTCGGATCCTATGATATTGTGTTGGGACAAGAAAAAAGCTCCCCGAACTCTCGCACAGAAGCAGCGATCAGTCCGGGGCGCTCGTGGTCAGAAGATGGCGATCCGCGTTACCGGGGTCGCATCTTCGTGAGAACGGGTCTGTGGGTCACAGGGTAACGGAGACGACCCGGCCGCCGCGCGTCTGCACCGACTGCATCAGCACCAGGGGCGCATCGCCCGAAGTGACCGGCACGATCAGGAACCAGCCGCCGTCGGGCAGGCCGTCGAAGCGGAAGCGGCTGTTCTCGCAGCGCGTGTCGCGGACATAAGTGCGATAGTCGGCGTTGGCGTCGGCGACGGTGCGGGCGCGGACGACAGCGGCGGGCACGGCCGCGCGCTGGGTCGAGCCGTACAGGGTGCGAAAGCGCGCGCGGGTGTAGGGGGTGTCCGGCGTCAGGCCGACATTGCCGACGCAATCGAAGGCCTTGCCGTCGCGAGCGAAGGCGATCTGGCCCTGAATGCTGTTGCGGCCCGGCATCTGGGACCAGCCGAAGTCGCGCTCGTTGAAGGCGGCCGGGGCGGCGTAGGGCAGACCGCCGCCGGTCGTGGGCGCACAGGCCGAAAGGGCGGCGGCGCCGAGCGCCAGGGCGAGGCCGGTCGCGGCGAGGGGACGGTTCGACATAGGGCTTCCTCCGGTGTTCGTTGCGGTCGCGCGGACGACCGAGGCCCACTATCGCACGACAGGCCGGGCGACTTCCACGCTCAAGATTCCCCCTCTGGACCCGGACCCGACAACGCGCGAAACAGGCCCGACAACGCGCCCAGTCGTCGAGGCGCGACAGCTCGGAAACGCCTCGCATGACCGTCACCTTCGCCGATATCCAAGCCGCGCGCACCCGGATCGCCGGCGCGGTCGACCGCACTCCGACCCGTTATTCCAGAAAGCTGTCGCAACTGACGGGGGCCGAGGTCTGGGTCAAGTTCGACAATCTGCAATTCACCGGCAGCTTCAAGGAACGCGGCGCCCTGAACCGGCTGCTGATGCTGAGTCCCGAGGAGAGGAAGCGCGGCGTGGTGGCCGCCAGCGCCGGCAACCACGCCCAGGCCCTGGCCTATCACGGCGGACGGTTGGGCGTGCCGGTGACCATCGTGATGCCCGAGGGCACGCCCTTCGCCAAGATCAACGGCACCCGCTCGCACGGGGCGACCGTGGTGATCGAGGGGCTGGACTTCACCGGTTCGACCGAAGCGGCCAAGCGGCTGGAGGCCGAAAAGGGCTACGTCTTCGTCTCGGCCTTTGACGACGAAGGCATCGTGGCGGGCCAGGGCGTCTGCGCGATAGAGCTTCTGGAGGATGCGCCCGAGGTCGAAGCCCTGATCATCCCCATCGGCGGCGGCGGGCTGATTGCGGGCTGCGCCATCGCGGCCAAGGCGATGAAGCCGGACATCAAGGTCTTCGGCGTGGAGGCCGCCCGCTATCCGTCCTTCACCGCCAAACGGGCGGGTAAGCCGCCGGTCTGCACCGGCCAGACCATCGCCGAGGGCATCGCGATCAAGGCCGTGGGCGACATTCCCTTCGCTCTGGCCGACCCGCTGGTGGACGAAGTCTTCGTCTGCGAGGAAGCCGACTTCGAACGGGCCGTCGCCACCTATGTCACCTATGAGAAGACGGTGTCCGAGGGCGCCGGCGCCGGCGGTCTGGCGGCGCTTCTGGCCTATCCCGACCGGTTCAAGGGGATGAAGGTCGGGCTGGAGCTTTGCGGCGGAAACATCGATGCGCGCATGCTGGCGGTCGTCTTGAACCGCGAGATGGTCCGTGAGCGGAGACTGATCGTCTATCGCATCCTGGGCGACGACCGGCCGGGCATGTTGTCGGCCATGGCGGCGGTGATCGGCGGCCTGGGCGGCAACATCATCGACGTGGTCCACAACCGTCTGGCGCTGGATGTGCCGGCCAAGGGCGCCGAGTTCGACATCATGGTCGAAACGCGCGATAGCGCCCACGCTGACGAGATCGGCGAGGCCTTGAAGGAACGCGGCTATGAACTTCGGATGGGGTAAGGCGGCGATCGTCGCGGCCTTCTTGCTGTCGGGCTGCGGCCAGGCCGAGCCGATCGATCCGAACGCGGGCAAGGCCGAGGCGGCCGCCTTCATGGCCAAGAACGCCAAGGAAGAGGGCGTCCAAACCCTGCCCAGCGGCCTGCAATACAAGGTGGTGCAGGCGGGACCGGCCGACGGCGTCAGCCCGGACCGCAACGACCTGGTCAAGGTCGATTACGAGGGCAAGCTGGTCGACAACAGCGTGTTCGACAGCTCCTTCGCACGCGGCGCGCCGGCGGTTTTCACGCCCGAGGAAGTGGTCAAGGGCTGGACCGAGGCGCTGCAGAAGATGCGCGTCGGCGACGAATGGCTGCTCTATGTGCCGCCCGAGCTGGGCTATGGCGAGCGGAGTAGCCCCAAGATCCCGGCGAACTCGGTGCTGATCTTCCGCCTGAAACTGCTCGACGTGGCCAAGGTGCCCGGCGGCGGATCGGGCGTCGGCACGGCGATGGGGTGAGGACCACTGTCTCCTCCCCACGTCCTGGGGAGGTGGCGCGGCGCCGCTTGGCGACGTGACGGAGGGGTTCTGGGATGCATCGCAGGCGCCTGTGGGACGTCAAGATCCCCTCCACCCCTTCGGGGTCCCCCTCCCCATTCCATGGGGAGGAGACTAAAAGTGCACTGCGAATTTTTTGAGTGCAGTTTCGTGCAGATTTTTGCGAGCGGTTTGCAGTTCTCCGGTGGTTGTCAAAGACGAGACGGGTAGTATAGCCCAGTGCGCGAGGATGGCAGGGTAGCGGTCGCTGGTTGTCTCTAGGTCTTTGAAATCGCTGTCGTTCGTCGCGGCGATTACGCGGGTTGAGCCGTTTCGGACCGCAGCCATTCGGCCAGGACCTGAGCGTCGGTCTCACTCGCGCCATCGGCCAGGGCCGCGAACGCGTCGGGCGGCGTCAGCCGCGACAGCGCCCAGACGGCGGCGCCGCGCACCAGGGGCGAGGGGTCGGCCAGCAGGGCCTTCGTCGGGGCGATCAGGGTCGCGTCGGCCGAGTTGCCGACGGCGTAGAGGACGTTCCTGAGGAAGCGATCGCGGCCGATCCGCTTGACCGGGCTCTTGGTGAACAGGGCGCGGAAGGCGGCGTCGTCGAGCGCCAGCAGGTCGTGCAGGCGCGGGCTTTCAAAAGCCTCACGCGGCAAAAGCCTGATCTCGCGGGCTTCCTGCGCGAACTTGTTCCACGGACAGACCGCCAGACAGTCGTCGCAGCCATAGATGCGCGATCCGGTCAGGGTGCGGAACTCGACCGGCCAGGGACCGGCGAACTCGATGGTCAGGTAGGACAGGCAGCGCCGAGCGTCGAGCTGGAACGGGGCGGGGAAGGCCTTGGTCGGGCAGGCGTCGAGACAGGCGGTGCAGCGGCCGCAGTGTTCGGTCTCGGCCGCGTCGGGCTCGATCTCGGCGGCGGTCAGGATGGTCCCCAGGAACAGCCAGTTGCCATGGGTGCGGCTGAGCAGATTGGTGTGCTTGCCCTGCCAGCCCAGGCCGGCGCGCTGGGCCAGGGGCTTTTCCATCAGGGGGGCGGTGTCGACGAAGACCTTGATGTCGGCGCCGTTGCGGGCCGCGATCTGGCCCGCCAGCTGTTTCAGCCGGCCCTTGATGACCTCATGATAGTCGTCGCCGCGCGCATAGACCGAGATGTAGCCGGCCGAGCGGTCGGCCAGCTGATCGAGCGGGTTCTGGTCGGGGCCGTAGTTCATGCCCAGGACGATGGCGGTCCTGGCCTCGTCCCACATGGCGGTGGGGTGCTGGCGGCGATCCAGCGTCGTTTCCATCCATTCCATGTCGCCATGCCGGCCCTCGTCCACGAAACGCCGCAGCCGCTCGCCCGCCGGCCAGGCGTCAGCCGCCGAGGCGAACCGGCAGACATCGAAGCCCAGCTCGGCCGCGCGCCGGCGGATAAAGGTTTTCAGGCGGTCGGACACGGGGCGGGGGATAGCATGGTGTGCAGTTGGGATGCAGGGCAGGCGGACCAGATCTGGCCCTTGGCGGATCGGCATGCGTCGATGTTGTCTTTGACGCTTCCGTTAGGGCGACGCATCAGGCACTGATCGACGAGTATTCGCTGTACCTGAATCGGTACACGTCGCCGCCGCTTAATCAGGAAACGGCGGGTTGCCGTCCTGGCCGGATCACGATCCGGCGTTCCGAATAGAGTTTCACGTCCCATCCATAGGGCCTCGATCCCCGGTCGAAATTCGAAGGGGGAAAGCTGAAGCTTGCCATGCATCCCAGTTCCCCGCATTTGGAGAGAAGTCGAAGGGATAGGACGTCCAATGATTTGAATAAGGCAGCGCAGTCGGCGGCGAGATCACCGCAATCGACCGAGACCGCTTCATTATTCCGTGCGGCCATGAAAGCGCTGACGGCTTCCCTGAAATCAAAACGATCAGACCGAAAGCCTGTCACGTTATTGCCGTGGTGGTGGCATGAGCCAGCCTCCGCGATCTGAAAAATGGCGTCTTCGTCGCGAGTCGTCAAAACGAAGCCCGTCGGATCATCATCTTTCGGATCGATATCCCATGCCGGCCAGAAGGTCAGCTTATGAACGGGTTGCATACAGACCCATTCGGAAGCGGCGCTGGAGCGTTCATACAAAAATAGGTATTTTGGCCCGCTCGGGCTGAACTGTTCCCAGTCATGGCCGACGACCTTTCCTGAATATTCGGGCAGAAGATTTCGCACCAATTCGGTGGTGGAGGCAGTGCGGAGGTGCTCGGCTGTCCAGTTGGTCTGGCTCAGTCGAGATCTAGCTTTCGTGTCAGGCACGGCCTGAGATAAGGCAGGCGTTGCGAACGCAGCCACGGCGAAGACGGTTAGCCAGAGTCGCATTTTGGAGCGCTGCGTATTCACAGGCATAAGGTTAGTCATTGGGGCTCTGATTGGCTATCCAGCTTGCCACTCCAGTGGGGTTGGAGATCCCTTAGAAATCCAGATCCGCGTACCAGGCCGAGGGCGGCACGCCGACGAAGCGGTCGGCGAGCAGGGGGCGGAAGCAGGGGCGGGATTTCAGCTTGGAGTACCAGGTCTTCAGACCGGGCCAGGTCTTCCACTGGATCTCGCCGAAATAGTCCAGCACCGACAGGTGGGCGGCGGCGATCAGGTCAGCCTGCGACAGGCGGCGGCCGGCCAGCCAGTCGCGGGCGGCGACCAGGTCCTCCAGCATGGCGAGATGGGATTTCAGGGCGTCGCGCCCGTCGCGCAGGGCGCGGGCTTCGGGCGGACCCAGCTTGAGCAGCGGTTTTTCCATCCGCTCGTGCAGCAGGACGGCGTCGACCTCGTCCATGAAGCGGCGCTCGAACCAGCCGGTCAGTCGGCGCGTCTCGGCCCGTTCGGCGAGGTCGGCGGGCAGCAGCAGCGGCCCCTTCTGCTGATCCTCGATCCAGCCCAGGATGGCGGGCAGTTCGCACAGCACCAGCGGACGGCCGCGATCCATCGTCTGGATCACCGGCGGCAGGCCGGACGGATTGAAGTCATTGACCGGGCAATCGTCCTCCCATGGACGAACCGGCGTGTCGGTCCATTCGATCCGCGCCTCTCCCAGCGCCAGTCGCGCGGCGCGCGAGGCGGGCTGGAAGGCGAAGTGGAAAAGAACGCAAGGGTCGGCCATCTAAGGGTGATGCGCCCCGACCCGTTAAATCGGCGTTTACCGCATCAGGACCACGGCCCCTTGGGCGCGGGGCCGGTCGGGGCGGGGCCGGTCGGGGCGGGGGCGGCTTGCGGCTCGGCGGGTGCAGCGGCGGGGATCGCGGGCTGCGGACGGGCGTGGCCGCGCGGGTCGGCGTGGATCAGGATGTCGGCGGCGGGATACTGGGCCAGCACCCGGTTCTCGGCGGCGACGACGATGGCGTGTGCGGCGTCAAGGGTCTGGTGCGCGTCCAGGTCGACATGCATCTGGACCATCATCACCTGACCGGACATGCGGGTGCGCAGCTGGTGCACGCCGAAGACCTGGGGGTCGGCCAGGACGGCCTTGGTGATGGCGGCGCGGTCGGCCTCGGGCACGGCGCGGTCCAGCAGGTGATCGGCGGCGGCCTTCAACATGCCGGTCGCGCCCCAGAACAGCCAGACGGCGACGACGATGCCCGCGGCCGCATCCAGTCCCGGCGCGCCGAGGAAGGCGCCCGAAATCACCCCGATCAGCACAACGACGTTGGCGGCCAGGTCGGCGGCGTAATGGGCGCGGTCGCCGGCGACGGCGACGGAGCCGGTCTTCTTCAGCGTCTGGGTCTGCATCCACACCAGCCAGGCGGTGATGGCGATGGCCGCGACCATGACGCCCGTGGCCCAGACGCCGGAGGTCACGGGACGGGGGTCGAAGATGCGCTGCACCCCCTCCCAGGCGATGAAGATGGCCGAGGCGAAAACCAGCCCGGCCTGGACCAATGCGGACAGGGCCTCGCCCTTGCCATGGCCATAGCGATGGTCCTCGTCAGCCGGCGCGGCGGCCCAGCGCACGGCGAAGAAGGTGGTCAGGGACGCCGCCAGATCCAGAACCGAATCCGCCAGGGTCGCCAGGATGGAGACCGATCCTGAGGCGCCCAGCGCAAAGGCCTTCATCGCGATCAGCACCACCGCGACCCCGACCGACAGGCGGGTGATGCGGCGCGTGGCCAGATGGGCGTCGTCGAGCGAGGCGGGGGCGGGGGCGGGCGTCGTCATTGTCGGCTTCTTCTCGCGCAATCGTGGCTGAAAGCCAACCGCTGGCCCAAACGGGTCGTTCCGTCAGAAACGATCATGCTCTAGGGGGAAGGCATCCGGGCGCGGCGCGTTCCGGGCGCATTGGTTTTCGAGGGTCTCATGTCGGACTGGCTTGCCGCCATCATTCTGGGTCTGGTCGAGGGGCTGACCGAGTTCATTCCGGTCTCGTCCACCGGCCATATGCTGCTGCTGGGCCATTTCATGGGCTTTCAGAGCGCGGGCAAGACGTTCGAGATCGTGATCCAGCTGGGCGCATTGCTGGCCATCGTCAGCGTCTATTTCAAAAAGCTGTGGACCCTGGCGACGCGCTGGCCCTTCGACGCCGAGGCGCGGCGGTTCCTGATTGGCCTGCTGGTCGCCTTCGCGCCGGCCGTCGTGATCGGTTTCCTGGCCTATGACTTCATCAAGACGGTGCTGTTCGAGACGCCGCAGGTGGTGTGCATCGCCCTGATCGTCGGCGGGGTGATCCTGCTGCTGCTGGACCGGATGGACAAGAAGCCCCGTTGGCTGGACGCCGAGGCCTACCCGATGCGGATCTATTTCCTGATCGGCCTGTTCCAGTGCCTGGCCATGATCCCCGGCGTGTCGCGGTCCGGCGCCACCATCGCCGGCGGACTGCTGCTGAAGACCGACAAGCGGTCGGCGGCCGAGTTCAGCTTCTTTCTGGCCCTGCCCACCATGGGGGCGGCGGTGGCCTATGACCTGCTGAAGAACCACAAGACGCTGGATTTCAGCGACGTCGGCCTGATCGTCGTGGGTTTCGTCGTGGCCTTCATCTCGGCCCTGGCGGTGGTGCGGTTCCTGCTGGATTTCGTGTCCAGGCGCGGCTTCGGCGTCTTCGCCTGGTGGCGGATCGTGGTCGGGGTCGTGGGTCTGGCGCTGTTGCAGGCGGGGTTCTGAGACCATGACCACGCTTCTGTACGGCCGCCCGCCGGTCGTTTTCGATCCGCCCGGCGACGCAATCCAGACCTCGCCCCTGATCCCCGACTCGGCCGCGCTGGAGGCGCAGGACCCGGGCTCGGCCGACAGCGTCATGATCTACGCCCCGCCCGGCGTGCTGGAGCGGCGCTATGTGCTGGCCCTGGCGCTGAGGGCGCTGAAGGTCGGGGGACGGCTGGATGTCATGGCGCCCAAGGACAAGGGCGGATCGCGCTTGGGCAAGGAGCTCAAAGGGTTTGGGCTCGAGGTCGCCGAGACCGCCAAGGCGCACCATCGTCGCTGCATCGTCATTCGACCCGACACGGTCGAGGGGCTGGACGAGGGCATCGCCGCGGGCGGGCCGCAGATCGTGCCGGGGCTGGAAGCCTGGTCACAGCCCGGCATATTCGCTTGGGACCGGATCGATCCGGGCTCGGCGCTGCTGGCCGAACATCTGCCGGCGATGAAGGGCGAGGGGGTCGACCTGGGCTGCGGCTATGGCTCGCTGTCGATCGTGGTGCTGCGCTCGCCCGCCGTGACCAAGCTGAAGATGGTCGATCTGGACCGCCGCGCCATCCAGGCCGCACGACGCAATATCGAGGACGACCGCGCCAAGGTTTGGTGGTCGGATGCTCGCACCCTGGAGGCCAAGGGCGACAAGGATTTCGTAGTCAGCAATCCGCCCTTCCACGACGGCGGGGCCGAAGACCGGCGGCTGGGTCAGGCGTTCATCCGCAAGGCGGCCGAGCTGTTGAAGAAGGGCGGCGTCGCCTGGGTCGTGGCCAACCGGCACCTTCCCTATGAGGCCGAGTTGAACGCGGCGTTCAAGCGGGTGCGGTTGGTCGCCGAGGCGGGCGGCTACAAGCTGTTCGAGGCGGTGAAGTGACCGCGCTCAAGCAGTCCGAAGGGCGGTAGCGCATGAAGAAAACCCCGACGTCGAGGGTCGATCGCCTGCTGGGCTCGATGGGCTATGGATCACGCGCCGAGATGGCGCGGATGGCCAAGGCGGGCGGCATCGTGTTGGACGGGGCGGACGTGACGGACGTGTCCAAACGCATTGCGGTGACGCCCAATCTGCCGAGCCGGATGGAGATCGACGGCGAGCCGCTGGATCCGGTGCAGGGGCTGGTGATCCTGCTGAACAAGCCGCTGGGCATGACCTGCTCACACAAGGAAGAGGGGGCGCTGGTCTATGACATCCTGCCGGGAAGGTGGCGGGCGCGCGATCCCGCCATCTCGACCATTGGACGGCTGGACAAGCAGACGACGGGCCTGCTTCTGCTGACCGACGACGGCGACCTCCTGCACCGGGTGATCAGTCCCAAACGCCATGTGGCCAAGGTTTACCGGGCGGGTCTGGCGCGGCCTCTGAAGGGCACGGAAGGCGCGCTGTTCGCCTCGGGCGAGCTGATCCTGGAGGGCGAGGACAAGCCGTTGGCGCCGGCGGTGCTGGAGGTGGTGTCGCCGACCGAGGCCCTGCTGACGGTGACGGAAGGCCGCTATCACCAGGTGCGCCGGATGTTCGCCGCCGCCGGCAACCACGTCGAAACCCTTCATCGCGAACGGCTGGGCCGGCTGGTCCTGCCCGCCGATATGGCGCCCGGTCAGTGGCGCCTCGCGACGGCGGACGAGGTCGCGTCGATTTTCGCCTGATTGGACACAGAGTGATCAGATGGCTATCTTGATGGCCATGTCCAGCTACTCCGTCGCCGAAGCCAAGAATAACCTACCAAAGCTGCTGGATCGCATGCTGGCTGGCGAGGCCGTGACCATCACGCGGCGCGGCGTGCCGATCGCGCGGCTGGAGCCTGCGCAGGAGGTCGTTCCAACATCGGGACCCATTGACGTCGAATGGTTCAAACGCGTTCGCGTGAAGCCGACCGTACCGATGGATTCCGTCACACTCGTGCGGATGATGCGGGACGAAGAGATTTGACGGTCTATCTGGACACCAGCGTGCTGGTGTCGCTGTTGCACGAAGATAATCACACCGTCCGTGTCCTGGATTGGGCAGGAAGTGTTGATGCACTTGTCTTGAGCGCTTGGACCGCGACCGAGTTCACATCGGCCTTATCCGTGCAGTCGCGGATGAAACGACTGATCGATCGCGATCGACGCAGGCTTGAACTCGATCTCGACCATTGGTTATCGACACGCGTCGTTCTGGACGTTCTTAACGCCGATATCGTCGCTGCGCGTCGATTGGTGAGAAACGACGTTCGGTTGCGCGCGCCCGACAGTGTCCATCTAGCCCTTGCCATGCGGCATGGCTGTATTCTCGCGACGCTTGATGGAGATATGGCCGCGGTCGCGCGCGACATCGGCTTGTCGGAGATCGTGCCATGACGACCAAGATCAAGATCTGCGGCCTGACCACGCCGGACACGCTGGACGTCGCTCTGGAGGGCGGGGCGGACTTCGTGGGGGCGGTGGTGTTTCCCAAAAGCCCGCGCCATCTGGAGCCCGAAGCCGCCGCCGCCCTGTTCGAGCGGGCGCGGGGGCGGGCAAAGATCGTGGCGGTGACGGTCGATCCCGACGACGCCCTGCTGCAACAGATCGCCCGGACGCTGAGGCCCGACTTCATCCAGTTGCATGGGTCTGAGACGCCGGGACGGGCTGAGCGCGTGCGGGCGCTGACGGGGGCGGGTGTGATCAAGGCCCTGCCGATCCGGCAGGCGGACGACTTCGCCGCCGCCGACGCCTGGAGTGATGAGGCCGATCATCTGATGTTCGACGCCAAGCCGCCGGAGGGATCGGCTCTGCCCGGCGGGGTGGGACACAGCTTCGACTGGACCCTGCTGGCCGGCCGCGCCTTTCGCCATCCGTGGTTCTTGGCAGGGGGGCTGAACCCGGACAATGTGGCCGAGGCGCTGAGGATTACGGGCACACCCATGGTGGATGTGTCCTCTGGCGTGGAAAGCACACCGGGTGTTAAGGACGCAGGCCGGATCGCCGCCTTCATCCAAAACGCGCGCCGGTCGTAATTGCGACGCCTCCCCGCGTGAAAGTCGAACCCGTGAACGCCCAGACCCCCATCGTGGCCCCCATCCAAGCCGCCGATTCCACAAAGCCGCTGTCGAACGCCTACGCCTGGCCGGACGCGCAGGGTCGCTTCGGTCCTTATGGCGGTCAGTTCGTGGCCGAGACCCTGATGCCGCTGATCCATGAGCTGGATGCGGCCTACAAGGCGGCCAAGGCGGACCCGAGCTTCCAGGCTGAGCTGGACAGCTACCTGGAGCATTACGTCGGTCGCGAGAGCCCGCTGTATTTCGCCGAGCGCCTGACCGAACATTTCGGCGGCGCCAACATCTGGCTGAAGCGCGAAGACCTGAACCACACGGGCGCACACAAGATCAACAACTGCATGGGCCAGATCCTGCTGGCCCGCCGCATGGGCAAGACG
Organism: Brevundimonas fontaquae; assembly: GCF_017086445.1. Lineage (NCBI taxonomy): Bacteria > Pseudomonadati > Pseudomonadota > Alphaproteobacteria > Caulobacterales > Caulobacteraceae > Brevundimonas > Brevundimonas fontaquae. Next base: position 930,420 of record NZ_CP070968.1, read on the forward strand.
CGCATCATCGCCGAGACCGGCGCGGGTCAGCACGGCGTCGCCTCGGCGACCGTGTCGGCGCGGTTCGGCCTGCCCTGCACGGTCTATATGGGCGCGGTGGATGTGGAGCGGCAGCAGCCGAACGTGTTCCGCATGCGTCTGTTGGGCTCGGAAGTCTTCTCGGTCACGGCGGGCGCCGCGACCCTTAAGGACGCGATGAACGAGGCGATGCGCGACTGGGTGACCAACGTCTCGGACACCTATTACATCATCGGCACGGCGGCGGGTCCGCACCCTTATCCGGCCATGGTGCGCGATTTCCAGTCGGTGATCGGCAAGGAGATCAAGAGCCAGTCGATGGCCCGGATGGGCAAGCTGCCCGAAGCGGTAGTCGCCTGCATCGGCGGCGGCTCCAACGCCATCGGCGCCTTCCACCCCTTCATCGAGGACGAGGGCGTGCGGCTGATCGGCGTCGAGGCGGCCGGCCATGGGCTGGATACGCCGGATCACGCAGCCTCGCTGAAGGGCGGGCGGTCGGGCGTGCTGCACGGCAACCGGACGTACCTGCTGCAGGACGAAGACGGCAACATCGTCGAGGGGCACTCGATCTCGGCGGGTCTGGATTATCCGGGTATCGGCCCGGAACACGCCTGGCTGCACGACATCGGCCGGGCCGAATACCGCTCGGCGACGGACAATGAGGCGCTGGAAGCCTTCCAGCTGTGCTCGAAGCTGGAAGGCATCATTCCGGCGCTGGAGCCCGCCCACGCCCTGGCGCGGACGGGCGAAGTGGCGCGCGAAGTCGGCAAGGGCGGCGACGTCGTCCTGCTGATGTCGGGGCGCGGCGACAAGGACATCTTCCAGGTCGCCAAACATCTGGGAGTGAAGCTGTGATCCGTAGTCTGTTGGCGGCGACCGCCGTGATGAGTTTGTCCGCTGCGGCCGTGCAGGCCCAGACGCCGGCCCCCGCTGCACCGCAGGGCGGTCCGGCCGACGTCGGCCTGCTGCCCGGCGCGGAGCTGTCGCCCGATTGCGGTGGGCTGAACAATCTGACGGGGCGGGCCTATTGCGTGACCGCGCAGCTGGGCCAGATCGGCGCTCTGGCCGACGCCTATATCGCCGATCTGGAAACCAAGAACTGGCTGGCCGCCGGCGGCGACGACAACCGCGTGGTCTTCATCAAGCGCCGTGAAGCGGGCGGCTGCGACGGCATGCAGATGGTCGCCTTCTACGACACCACCAAGACCGCCGTCGCCGAACTGCCCGGCTATCTGGGCTTCGCCACCATTCCGGGCGACGTGTGCGCGGCTGCCGCAGCCGCGACACCGCCGGCCGCCGCCGGAACGCCGCAGCAATGATCCTGGCGTCTCTCGCCGCTGCTGCCTTGTTCGCGTCAAAGGCGGATTGGCGCGATGATTTTGTCCTGCCAGAGATTGAGGACGCCGTTGTCGGGACCGAGTGCCCTCCTTCGGAGGAAGGCGGCGACCGCTATTTTTGCCTGACGTATCCACGAGAAAAAGCGAGAGCAGTGCGGGAGCAATTTACATCTGCGTTGCAGCAGCAAGGCTTTATGGTCGGCCCCGCGCCCGAGGTTAGCTTTGGTTTTCTGCGGCTCAAGGGTGCCGATCCGAACCATCCTGAGTCCTGTGAGAGCGGGCTGGTTTCGATCTTTGCTGTCGAAGGCGAACCGGATCCCGCAAAGACGGCTGTCATGGTGATCGCCTTGGCTAAAGATACCTGCGAAGAATCTGCGACCGAGGGCAACGACCAATGACCACCGCCCGTATCGACGCGCGTTTCAAGGCGCTGAAGGCCGAGGGCCGTGCGGCCTTCATTCCTTACGTCATGGGCGGCGATCCGTCGCGCGAAGAGGCGCTGGCGATCCTGAACGGCCTGCCGGCTGCGGGCGCGGACATCATCGAACTGGGCTTTCCGTTCAGCGATCCGATGGCCGAGGGGCCGCCGATCCAGCGGGCGGCGATCCGGGGCATGGCGGCGGGCTTCGGCCTGCGCTCGACCATGGATCTGGCCAAGGAATTCCGTAAGGGCGACGACGCCACGCCCATCGTGCTGATGGGGTATTTGAACCCGATCGAGAGCCTGGGCTATGACGCCTTCGCCGCCTATGCCGCCGACTGCGGCATCGACGGACTGATCGTGGTGGACTGTCCGCCGGAAGAGGCCGGGCCGCTGATCGAGGCGCTGGACAAGGTTTCGATCTCGCTGATCCGCCTGGCGACGCCGACCTCGGATGACGACCGGCTGAAGATCGTTGTCCAAGGCACGTCGGGCTTCGTCTATTATGTCGCCGTCGCGGGCGTGACGGGCGTCAAGGAAGCGAACGCGGATGTGGTGGCGCCGGCCGTAGAGCGGGTGCGCAAGGCCTCGGGCCTGCCAGTCGCGGTCGGCTTCGGGGTCAAGACGCCGGAACGGGCCGCCGAGATCGCGCGTGTCGCCGATGCGGTGGTCGTGGGCTCGGCCCTGGTGGACGAGGTGGCGGCGGCGCTGGAGGCGAACGAACCCGTCGCGGCGCGCGTTCTGGCCCGGGTGAAGGCGCTGGGCGATGCGGTTCGATCCGTCGCCGCTAGTGCTTCCGTGGCGGAAACCGTCTAAGAGCGCGCGGATGAACGACAAGACCAAGCCTCAGGAAAAGCGCGGCGGCTGGCTGAGCCGCTTTGCGCCCGGCGTCCGCAAGATCGTGTCGCGCCGCGACACCCCGGACAATCTCTGGGTCAAGGATCCCGACAGCGGCGAGATGCTGTATCGCTCGGACCTGGAGGCCGCCCTCTGGGTGACGCCGTCGGGCCGGCATATGCGCATCGATGCGCCGACGCGCCTGAAGGCCACCTTCGACGGCGGCGTCTTCCAGTCCATCGATACGCCGGACGTGCCGGAAGATCCGCTGAAATTCTCGGACGGCAAATCCTACAAGGATCGCCTGAACGCCGCGCGCAAGGCCGCGGGCCGCAAGGACACCATGGCCATCGGCTATGGTTCGGTCGGCGGTCAAAACGCGGTCGTGATCGTTCAGGACTTCACCTTCATGGGCGGGTCGCTGGGCATGGCGGCGGGCGAGGCCTTCATCAAGGCGGCGCGCGAGGCGGTGAGCCGCAAGGTTCCGCTGGTCTGTTTCACCGCCGCCGGCGGCGCGCGGATGCAGGAGGGCGCCCTGTCGCTGATGCAGATGGCGCGCACCACCCTGGCCATCGAAGAGCTGAAGGACGCCAGACTGCCTTACGCCGTGGTCCTGACGGATCCGACGACGGGCGGGGTGACGGCCTCCTACGCCATGCTGGGCGATGTGCATCTGGCCGAGCCGGGCGCCCTGATCGGTTTCGCCGGGCCGCGCGTGATCGAGGCGACCATCCGCGAAAAGCTGCCGCCCGGCTTCCAGCGCGCTGAATATCTGCAGGAAAAGGGCATGGTGGACCGGGTCGTGACCCGCGCCGACCTGCCGCGCACCCTGGGTCAGATACTGTCCATGCTGATGGGCGGAACCCGCGCCGCCGCCTGAGACCGCCTGAAGGGCCAGTCGATCGCGGTCGAGGCCCACAGGCACCACCACACGATGACCGGCTGAAACAGCAGGCGCGGGCCGTGATAGGCCCAGCCCAGACCTGCGCCTGACGTCATAAAGTTCACGGCATGCTGGATGTTGGCCGGATAGACGCAGATGGCGTAGGCGGCCAGCGCCCAGCCCGTCGCGACCCGCAGGCGCGAGATCATCAGACCCGCCGCGCCCAGCAGTTCGGCGATCCCCGTCAGGCCCACGACCAGCGCCGGCTGCGGAACCCACGCCGGCGTGATCCGCAAGAAGGGGCCGGGGATCATCAGATGCAGCAGCCCTGCGCCCAAGAAGACGGCCGCAAGGACGAGGCGCGCCGCCGTTCTGATCTGCGGCCTGGAAGTCATGTCGCGGTTCTCGAAATCAGGGGGTAAAGGAGGCGGATGGATCCCGTCTCCGAACGATTACGCGCGCGCCACCCCCAGCGGATCGACCTTTCGCTGGAAAGAATGCGCGTGCTGTGCGCGGCCTTGGGCGATCCGCAGCACAAGCTTCCGCCGGTGATCCATGTGGCGGGCACCAACGGCAAGGGGTCGACCGTCGCCCTGATCCGCGCCATCGCCGAGGCGGCGGGGCTGAAGGTGCACGCCTACACCTCGCCCCATCTGGTGCGGTTCAACGAGCGGATCCGACTGGCTGGAACGCTGATCGAGGACGATCATCTGAACGCGATCCTGGACCGGATCGAGGCGGCCATGGCCGAGACGAACAGCAAGGCCACGGTATTCGAAAGCACCACCGCCGCCGCCTTCCTGGCCATGTCCGAGACGCCCGCCGACCTGGCCATCATCGAGGTGGGTCTGGGCGGGGTGCTGGACGCGACCAATGTGATCGAGCGGCCGCTGCTCAGCGTCATCGCGCCGGTCGATTACGACCATGCGGAGTTCCTGGGCACGGATCTGGCCGCCATCGCCTCGGAAAAGGCGGGCGTGCTGAAGGCCGGAGCGCCGGCCGTGATCGCGCGCCAGAAGGAAGAGGCGATGGCGGCCATCGAACGTCGCGCCGCCGACGTCCATGCGCGGCTGAACGTGCTGGGGGTCGACTTCGACGCCTGGGCCGAGCGGGGCGGCCTGGCGTTCCAGACGGCCGAACTGTTCATGGACCTGCCGGCGCCGGCGCTGGCAGGCGCGCACCAGATCGACAATGCGGCCCTGGCCGTGGCGGCGGCGGTCGAACTGGACCTGCCCGAGGCCGCGATCGCCGAGGGGTTGAAGCGAGTGCGCTGGCCCGCGCGTCTGCAACGGATTTCGGCGGGGCCATACGGCGCTGCGGCCAAGGCGGCGGAGGCGGAGCTGTGGCTGGACGGGGGGCACAATCCCCATGCGGCGCGGGCGCTGGCGGCGTTTCTGGCCGAGCGTCAGGCGCGGGCGCCGCGTCCCCTGGCCCTGATCTGCGGCATGTTGAACAACAAGGATGCGGGCGGTTTCTTCGCCGCGCTGAAGGACAGCCAGGCCACCGTCTTCACCGTCGGCTTCGACGGGGCGGCGGCCGAGCCAACGGCCCTCGCGGCCGTGGCGCGCGGGCACGGGCTGGCGGCGACCCCGGCGGGATCGGTTTCTGAGGCGCTGGATTTGGCGCTGCGCCTGGGCGCGGGCCGGGTCGCCATCTGCGGATCGCTGTATCTGGCCGGCGAGGTCCTGGGCGCCAGCGAGGAGACCTGGCCGGTCTAGCGCGTCATCCAGGGCTTGGACTTGCCGGCGGCGATGCGGGCGGCCTGTTCGCGCTGGAAGCGACCGCCGCGCGGCGGCTTGGCGCGCGCATCCAGCCTGGCGTTCTTCAGGCGCAGGGCCTTCTGGACCGGGGTCTCGCCGGGGATGTCGTCAGCCGGGTTCGGGGTGTCTTCGTCGCTCATGGCGCCATCCTAGCATGAAAAACGCCCGCCGGTCGGACCGGCGGGCGCTTGATCTGACAGGGCCGAAAAGGCTCAGGCCTTGACGCCGGCCTCGGCCAGCCATTCGACGATCTTGCCCTTGGGCATGGCGCCGACCTTCATCGAAGCCATCTGGCCGTCCTTGAACAGCATAAGGGTCGGAATGCCCTTCACACCCAGCTTGGACGGGGTCATGGGGCTGTCGTCGATGTTGATCTTGGCCACGGTGACCTGACCGCCCAGTTCGTCGGCGATCTGTTCCAGAGCCGGGCCGATCTGTTTGCAGGGGCCGCACCATTCGGCCCAGAAGTCGACCAGGACAGGGGTCGAGGATTTCAGGACGTCGGCGTCAAAGCTTTCGTCGGTGACTTTTACAGTCGCCATGAATGGCTCCTTGGGCGCTATCGCTCGGCGCGCGGCGCCTCGCTGCATGAGCGCGTGTTGGTGTTGGCCGGATGTGTCCGGGTTCGATGGCAGATGTGGGAGCGAATCGCGGGCAATTCAACTGCCCGCGAGCGCCGCCGCCAGCAGGGTTTCGGGAATGGGCATCAGCTTGGGCCCATCGGTCCAGACCAGGGCGGCCTCGACAGGGCGATCGGGATAGAGCCGTTTCAGCACGGCGACATAGACGGCGGCCTGCAGCACATAGGCGGGATCGACCGCCTCGACGGCGTCTGGCGCGGGGCGGTTGGTCTTGTAATCGACGACCAGAACGCGTTCGGGCGTGACCACCAGCCGATCGATGCGGCCGTTGATGGCGACGCCGGGCGGCAGGTCGGGCGCTGATCCCGTCAGGGCCACCTCGGCGCGGGAGCCGGGACCGAAGACGGGGGCGAAGCGGGCGTCGTCCAGCACAGAGAAGGCGGCGGCGATCATCTCGGCGCGCTGGGCCTCGTCCAGATCGGTCTCGCGGGCCAGCAGGCGACGGGCGGCGTCGGGGCGGTCGGCGGGCGCGATCTCGGGCAAGCGTTCCAGCAGCCGGTGGATCAGGTCGCCGCGCCGGAACCGGCCCAGCGACACAACCCCCGTCTCTGTCCTGGCCAGGGGCGAGGGGGCGGGAATGCGGATCGCGCCGCCCTCCATCCGCGACGGCGAGGCGAAGCGGGCGGCGGCGTCTGCCGGGGGCGGCAAGGCGGCCCAAGCGGGCAGGACGGCGGCGGACCGGACCTCATCGGCGGCGACCGGGCGACGCTCGGGATCGACGCCATAGCGACGCACGCCGTTGTCGACCTCGCGCACCTGATCGCCCAGGCGGTCGAAGGTTTCTGAGAGGATCGACCACCAGCTGCCGGCCTCGGCTCCCCGGCTGGAGGCGCGGCCCATGACGATGACGCGGTCCCGCGCGCGGGTCAGGGCGACATAGAGCAGGCGCAGCGTCTCGTCGTCGGTGCGGGCCTGGCGCGCGGCGCGGGCGTCGGCCGAGGCCGGGCAGTCGTCCTTCGCCGAGCCGGGCGCCATTAGCCAGGCTTCGCCTTCGCCCTCCGGCGTGACCGCGGGCATCAGGGACGGACCTTGCGCCTTCGCCTTCATGGTGGTGTCGGGCAGGATGACAATGGGCGCCTCCAGACCCTTGGCGCCGTGGACGGTCATCACGCGGACCTCGCCGCGCGCGCCTTCCAGTTCGCGCTTCACCTCGACGTCGGCGGCCTCCAGTTGGGCCAGGCAGGTTTCAAGATCGACTGCGCCGCGATTTTCGGCGGCCAGCACCTGGTTCAGGGTCTCGTCGATGGCTTCTTCCGCCTCGCGCCCCAGCCGGGCCAGGATGCGGGCGCGGCCGGACTGTCCCGTGTCGTCCACCCGGTTCAGGGCCTGGGAGAAGAAGGCGAAGGGATCGCCGCCGCGCGCGCCGATGGCGGCCTGCAGCGTGTCGCGCGCGCGGGCCCATTCGGGGCGTTCGTGCGCCCGGTCGCGCAGGTCACGCCACAGTTGGCCGGCCTTGCGGTTCTCGCGCCCGGCCAGCGCATAGAGGCCGTCCTCGTCCACATCGCACAGCGGGCTGCGCAGCACCTCGGCTAGGGACAGGTCGTCGTCGGGGAAGAGGGCGAAACGCGCCAGCGAGATCAGGTCGTCGAAGACGATATGGCTGGACAGTTTCAGCCGGTCCGCGCCGGCGACGGGCACGCCTTCGGTCTTCAACGCGCGAATGATCTCTTCAAAGGTCGCGTCGCGACGTCGGACCAGGACGATGTAGTCGCCGTAGCCGGTGGGGCGCAGGTCGCGGGTGCTGCGATCGAAGACGGCGACGCCGCTTTCGACCTGGCGGCGGATCTCGCGGGCCAGGTCGCGGGCCAGGCGCTTGCGGGCGCTGCCGGCGCTTTCCTGATCGACGGGATCGTCCCAGGCGTCGGTTTCGGGCGCGGGCTCGTCCAGGAACAGGGGCCACAGGTCGATGGCGCCGTGCTGGCCGATGCGGGCGGGCAGGTGTCGGGCGATGTCGCCCTGGGGGCCGGTCAGGGCGCGGGTGCGGTCGGGATCGGCGAAGACGGCGTCGACAAAAGCCAGCACCTCTTCGGTCGAGCGATAGGAGGTGTTCAGTTCCGGTCCGGCGAAGGGCTCGCCGGCGCCCTCGGCCAGGGCCAGGAAGGCGCCGCGTTCCTGACGCAGCCGTTCGGGCCGGGCGCCCTGGAAGGAGTAGATCGACTGTTTCTCGTCGCCGACGGCGAAGACGGTGCGGCCGGATTTTTCGCCGGAATAGAACTCGCCGGTCAGGGCGCGGACGATGGCCCATTGTTCGGGGGCGGTGTCCTGGGCCTCGTCGATCAGGACGTGATCGACCCCCCCATCCAGCTTGTACAGCACCCAGGCGGCGGCCCCGCTCTCTGTCAGCAGGGCGGCGGCGCGCGCGACCAGATCGGGGAAGTCGAGCGCCCCGCGCTGGGCCTTGGCCGCTTCGTAAAAGGCGGCGTGGGCTCGGGCCAGGGTCAGGACCTTGACCGTATCGTCGGCGACCTTGGCCTTGCGCAGAGCCTCTCGCGTGGCGAGGAATTTGGTCTGAAGGTCCAGCAGCCAGCCGACCGCGCCCTGCGGCGCCGACTTGGTGCCCATGCTCTTTCGCGGTTCGCCCGCCTGGGTGCAGAAGACTCCGGCCAGGGCCGCGAATCCGGCGTAGGGCGGGGCGGCGACGCTCATGGCGTCGGCGATCTTCTTGTCATTGGCCGAGCCGGTTTCCATGGCTTCGGCGATGCGGTTCCATTGGCCGGGATCGATGAAGGCGACGAAATCATGCTCCAGATCCTCCGGGCTGCGATCGCGTTCGGCGCCGGTCAGGGACCAGGGATCGGGCGCGGTCCCGGCTTCGGCCCGGTCGATATAGTCCAGCAGATCGGCGCGTTTGGCCTCGATCATCGACAGCAGGGCCTGGAACCGCTGCCAGTCCAGCTCGACGGCGAAATGGCTGTAGGCCTGGCCGATGGGGCCGTCCGGATCGGCGACGGCGGCGCGGGCCAGATCTTCGCGCGCGGCATGGCTGAGGGCGGTCGCGGCCTGGTCTTCCAGCACGGTGAAGCGGGGCGAGACCCCGGCCTCCAGCGGGAACCGCCGCAGGAGTTTTTCGCAGAAGGCATGGATGGTCTGGATCTTCAGGCCGCCCGGCGTCTCCAGCGCGCGGGCGAACAGCTTGCGCGCGCGGGAAAGCGCGGCGTGATCCATCGCCTGCGGGTCGCCGTCGTCCAGCCGGGCCAGTTCGCGCGACAGGGCGGCGTCGTCCAGCACGGCCCAGCCGCCCAACTGATCGAACAGCCGGGCCTGCATCTCGGCGGCGGCGGCCTTGGTGTAGGTGACGCACAGGATGGCGCCGGGATCGACCTGGTCCAGCAGCAGCCGCGCCACCCGGTTGACCAGGGTGGTGGTCTTGCCCGAACCGGCGTTGGCGGTGACGAAGACGGTCAGGCGCGGATCGGCGGCCAAGATCTGAGGGGGGACGATCTGGGGGGCGATGCTCATTCTTCGTCCCCGTCGCCGATCACCGACCATTCCCAGACGCGGGCCAGATGGTCGTAGTTGCCGCCCTGGTTGCCCATGAACTGAGGCGCGGCCCAGGAAACGTAAGGCGTATTCTCGTCGTCGAACCGCGCGACGCGGCGCTTCAGCCCGTCCAGCGCCGCCTGGGCCAGGTCGGCGGCCTCGAGGCCCGAAGCGCGGGTGACGACTTCGCCCGCCGTCTTTCGCCCGACCACGCGGACATAGGTCAGTTCGTCGGGCGTGACCGGGCCGTTGGTGTCCTTGAACCCGCCGTCGGCCAGGATGGCGGCGGTCAGGGTGAGCTGCGGCGCGAAGCCGGACTTGACCTGTTTGGCGGACGGCGCCGCCCCTGTCTTGAAGTCCATGACCGCCGCCCCGTCGGACGCCAGCTCGATCCGGTCGGCGAAGGCCTTGACGGTGAAGGGGCCGGCCGGGGCGTCGAAGGTCATCGTCCCCTGCTGTTCCACCAGGATATCGACGCCGCGCGCCCGACGCCGGCGCTCGAATTCGGTCAGCCAGCGGGCGCAGTTGCGGGCCAGCGGCGCCTCGCGGGCCATGGCCGCATCCTCGAACCCGCGCGCGCCCAGTTCGCGCAGCAGATGGTCGTGCAGGATGGCCTCGCAGTCGTCGGGCAGGTCGTCCGGCCAGTCCAGCGTCAGCCGCTCGATGGCGGCGTGGACGGCGTTGCCCCGAGCCAGCGCTTCGGCAGACGCGCCGGGCCGCTCCATCGCCTCCAGCCCCAGCACCCACAGGGCGTAGATGGCGTAGGGATCGCGCACCCAGCGTTCGATGCGGGTGACGTACAGGCTGCGCGGACGGCGATGCACCGGCGGGCGCGGTTCTGGGCGTTTGGCGAACTGCGGCGGGCCGGGCGGGGGGGCGTCCAGGGCGCGGGCCCAGTCGATGACGGCGGCCGGGCGGGCGATGGCGACGGGCGTTTCGACAGCGTTCGCCCCGCGCGTCAGCATCTCCAGCCGCCACAGCCAGCGCGAGCGGACGGCGGGCTGACCGCCGCGCCGCTCCCTGTGGATCAGGATGACCTCGTCGCCGCAGGCGGCCTGGACGAAATCCTGCGCGGTCTGGCCCAGGCGACGTTCGGGCGGCGGCAGATCGAGCGCCTTTCTCATCGGACGCGACAGGAAGGGGTCGGTGGGCGCGGCCTGGGGCCAGACGCCTTCCTCCAGCCCGGCCAGGATCATCCGGTCCGCCCTGACCAGACGCGCCTCGATGGCGCCGAGAATCCGCAGCGACGGATGGGTCGCCCCGCCGGTCCGCACGACGTTTTCCTTGACCAGGGACGTGACCAGTTCGGCCAGTTCCGTGCGGCGGATGCGGCCGAGCGACGCCCCGCCCTCGATCAGGCCGGACAACAGGGCGGCTGCGGCCTCGCCGTCAGGACCGGCCCAGGCGTTCTGGCCGGCTAAGGTTTCGATCAGCCGGGTCAGGGCCGAGGCGGCGAGGTTCAGATCTGCGTTGGGGGTGAAGGCGGGCGTCGCGGCCTCGATGGCGGCCTGAAGCTGATCGACCAGGCGGGTCGCGGCCGACAGCCGGGCCTGCTTCCATTCCGGCGGCGCCTTGCCGCGCCGGTCGGGCTGGACCGCCTCCAGCAGGCGGCGATGAATGGCGGCGAAGTTGCGCGGGCGGGGACCGCGCAGGGCGTGTTCCTCCAGCGCGGCGACGGCTGCCGCTTGAGAGGCCTCGCCCAGGTCGAACCGGGCCAGCGGATGTTTGACGACGGCGAGCAGCAGATGGGGCTGGACCGGATCGGCGATCCAGCGGGCGCACAGATCGATCAGGGCCCCGGCAGGCAGGCGCGACAGGGGGGCGCCGGCGGACGAATCGGGTACGATGCCCCAGCGCTCCAGCCGGGCGGCGACGCGGCGGCCCAGGGCCTGATCCGGCGTGACCAGGGCGCAGGTCTTGCCCGGCGTTTCCAAGGTCTCGCGCATCATCAGGGCGATGGCGGCGGCGGCCTCTTCCTCGGCGCGCACGCTCAGCAGCGACAGGCCCTGCAGCCCTTCGGCGATGGGGTCGCGCGCTTCCTTGCGGGCAGCGGCGGCCGAGCGGATGTCGCGGATGGCGCGGCGCCAGTCGTCGGTGGCCTCGGCGGGGCGCAGGGCCTCGTTGACCAGCCGCTGGCGCGCCAGTCCGCGCGCCTCGACGGCCGCGGGAACGGCGGGACGGAACCAGGCGCGGCCGCTCTCGCGCGCGATCTCGCAGCGGTCCAGCAGCCGCTTCATCGCACTTTGCGGATGCTGTTCGTCCAACCGGTCCCAGACGCCCGCGTCCAGATCCAGGTCGAGGCCGGGCAGGACGACGCAGCCCAGCGGCGCCCTCGCCACGGCCTTCAGCACGTCGCCGGCGGCGGGGACGGTGCCGGTCGAGCCGGCGGCGATGACGGGCTGGCGCGGCGGTTCGCGGTCCCACAGCTCGGCGAGGCGGCGCAGCAGGGTCGCGCGACGCCAGGCCGGATCGACCAGACCCAGTTCGGCCAGACGCTTGGGCCAGGCCTCGACCGCCAGACCCAGAAACTCGGCCGATCGTTCCCAGTGTTCGGCCATTTCGCCGTCGACCAATGTGGCGATCCGCTCGGGGTTCTGAATCTCTTCCAGTTGGCAGGAATCGAGGAAGCCGCCCAGCGCATCGGCCAGATCCAGCGCGCGCATCGGGCTCAGGGTCCCATCGAACTGTTCGACGATCATCCGCGCCATCTCGAACCGGCGCGTCAGGGCGGGGATGGCGGGCGGCAGGTCCAGACCCAGGGCGCCGGGCGTAAACGGCGGCTCGTCCTCCTCCAGATCGCCTAGCGGCCGCACCTGAGGCAGCAGGATGGGACGACCCTGCGACAGCTTGGACAGGGCGCCGGTGAAGGCGCGCGCCGCCCGGCGGTTGGGCAACAGGATGGTCGCGTCCGACAGGGTCTCGGGAGGCAGATCGCCCAGCCAGGCCAGCACCCCGGCGGCCAGGTCCTCAAGGAACGGCCGGTGCGCGGGGATGGCGTACCAGCGCGGCGTGTCGCCCAGGAAGGGATCGAAGACGCTCACGCCTCTCCCGCCAGTTTCGCCTCGGCCTCATCGCGCGCCTGCGGGTCGCCGACGTGCATCCAGTCGCCGTCCAGGACGCACCCGAACAGACGTCCCTCAGAGGCGGACTTGCGCCACAGGGGGCTGAGGGAGAAGGGGCCGTCGGGGCCGTGATCGGCGTATCCGGGGCGGGTGATGTGGACGCCCATATAGGCGAACGGCGCGGAAGGGGCGTCGCCACGGAAGGTCAGCGTCCCGTCGTCGGCCATGAAGAAATCGCCGTCGCCCTCAAAGCCGATGGAGCCTTCGCGGCGGGCCAGCAGCAGGGCGGCGTCCATCGTCTCGGGATTCCACAGTCGGATCAGATCAGTGAGGGCGTCGCCTCGGTCGATCCAGACACTGTCGATATTGGCGACGAAGACGGGATCGTCGCCCAGCAGGGGATGGGCCTTCTTCAGCCCGCCGCCGGTCTCCAGCAGTTCGGCGCGTTCGTCGGAAATCACGATCTGCGGGCCGCGTCCGCGCGCCGCCAGATGCGCTTCCAGCCGGTCGGCGAACCAGTGGATATTCACTACCGCCTTTTCGACGCCGGCCTCCGCCAGACGGTCCAGCACATGGTCGATCAAGGCGCGGCCTTGGACCTCGACCAGGGCCTTGGGCCGGTCGTCGGTCAGGGGGCGCATCCGGGTGCCCAGGCCGGCGGCGAGGACCATTGCGGTCTTCCGAGCGGTCATGCGCGCACCTCGGCAGGAACGTGGCGGTCGAACCAGCGGGCGACGGGCGCCAGGGCCGGCTGTTCCAGATTGGCGTTCAGATGCCGCCACATGCGCGGCAGGAACTGGCGGTATCGCGGTTTGCCGTCGCGCGCGATCAGGCGGGCGAAGATGCCGATGATGCGCGCCTCGTTCAGGGCGGCGAGGCCGGCGTAGTCGGCCATGAAGGCGGCGCGGTCCACGTCCGGACGCAGGGCGAAATAGCGGTCCAGCGCCTCGGCCTCCAGCGCCGGGGAGACGTCGCGGCGGGCGTCCTGCAGCAGGGAGTGCAGGTCCCACGACGGGTGGGCGCGCACCGCGTCCTGGAAATCGATCATGCCGACGCGGGCGGCGCCGTCGCGCTGGGGCAGCCAGATCAGGTTTTCCGCATGATAATCGCGGTGGGCCATGACCGACGCCCCGGCCGCGCCGGAGGCGACGATCGGCGCCCAGGCCGCGCGCCAGTCGGCGACGGCGGCGGCGTCGAAGCGGACCCGATCGTCGAGCTTCGGCAACCATTCGACGAACAGATCCGCCCCGCCCTGCAGCGCCGTCTCGTCATAGGTCAGCAGCGGCCAGTCGCCGCCGGGCCCGTGCAGGGTGTCGGGCGGAGCGCCGGCCTCGTGCAGAACGGCCAGGGCCTCGATGGCGGCCAGATAAAGCGGCGTTTCGTCGGCACCGTCTTCGATCACGCGGGCGAACAGGTCGTCGCCGAAATCCTCAAGCACGGCCAGGCCGTTGGTGGCGTCCAGCGACGGGATCTCGGGGGCGGACAGGCCCAGAGCCTTCAGATGGGCGGCGACGGCGGCGAAGGCCTCGATCCGGCCGGCGGACAGGCGGGCCACGGCGTTCCAGCCGGCGGCGTGACGCTGCTCGGGCGTCCAGCGCGGATCGCACGGCTGGCTTTCGGCGGCGGGCGCCTGATCCATCAGCATCAGGGTCGGACCGGTCGTCGGCGTCAGCCGCTCATACCGCCGCGTCGAGGCGTCGCCGGGCAGGGGGGCGCGCACGGCGTCGGCCAGGCCGGCGGCCTTCAGGAAGTCGAGACGGAGGGTTTCGCGGTCAGACATGCAGATCCTTCAGCCCCGTTTCCCATCGGCCTACGCCGGAAACGGTCGCAAGTCGGCCGTCGCCCTGTTCGGAGATTTCGATGATCAGCTGATCCGGCCCCAGGAACCGGCCGGGATCGTCGCCGAGCCGCTCGGGCCATTCGATCACGGCGCACCCCTCGTCCAGCGCCTCGTCCAGGCCGATCTCGAACGCCTCTTCCGGTCGGGTCAGGCGATAGAGGTCGAAATGGGCGACAGGCGGGTTGGACTCGTAGAACTGGACCAGGGTGAAGGTCGGGCTGGGCACGTCCTCGTCCGGCGTGGTCAGGGCGCGGATCAGGCCGCGCGCCAGGGTCGACTTGCCCATGCCCAGCGGGCCGTAGAGCAGCAGACTGTCGCCTGCCGCCAGCAGGGGGGCGATGGCCTGGCCCAGGGCGGTGGTGGCCTCGGCGTCGGGCAGGGCGATCTTCATGGAAACACCGCATCGAGATCGGCGGCTAGGGTGCGCTCGGTGAAGGTCTTCAGCGCCTCGGTGGCCTTGGCGGCGTCCACGTCCAGCCGGTCCGCGGGAATGGGCAGACCGACATCGACGCCGAACGGCTTGCCTTCCTTGTTAAGCAACTCGTGGAATAGGGTCACGTCGCGCAGCTCCTGCGAGACCTTGTCGAACAGGTGAAACAGCCGGCTGTAGGGGCCGGTGACGTTCATGGGGATCACTGGCGCATCGTATTTGCGCGCCATCGAGGCGGCGGTCGGGGCCCATTCGGGATCGGTCAGGACGCCGTTCTTCTCGCGCGCCAGACGACCGGCAGGGAACATGACGACGCAGCGTTCGGCCTCGAACGCCTCCCTGGCGGCGTTCAGCGTGGCGCGGGTCTTTTCGCGGGTGCGTTTGTCGTGGACCCATTCGACGGGGATGATGGTCTCGTCCAATCGCGGCGAGACACGGATGGCGTCGGCGTTGGCGAAGAAGATCATGTCGCTGCGCCGCTGTTTGAGCGCGTCGAATACGGCGACCCCGTCGGCGATGCCGGTGGGGTGGTTGCAGACGACGACGCAGCGGCCGCTCGCCGGCAGACGGTCCAGGTTCGTCGTCGTCACCTTCAGCCTCAGCAGGTCCGAGACGTAATCGAAGGTCTCGGTCCCCGACAGGTCGCGGATGGCGTCGGCCATTCGCACCGCCGCCCCATAGCCCAGCACGCCGTAGAGCGCCGGCCGCACGACCGGCCACAGCGGCGAGGCGGTCAGGCGTGGCGCGCGTTCGGCGATCAGCACATCGACGATGTGGGGCTGACGGCGGGCGGGAAGGGTGACGGCGGTCATGGAAGATCGCTTGTCGCCGGTTCGGTCGGAGGGGGCAAGATGGAGTGAAGCGACGGGCGTTGCTGATGTCGCTTCGCAGCAACTTCCGCCCGGCGAACGGTGGTGCTACGCCTCGCGGCCAGAAAGCTTCGCGAGGAAGATCTTGATGCGTCACCGTTCCCTTCTGTCCGCCGCCTGCGCGGCTGTTGCGCTGATGAGCGCCGCGCCTGCCCTGGCCCAGGTGCCGCCCGCGCCGGTTCCGGCCGCGCCCGCGACGCCGGACGCCTTCACCTACAAGGATATGATCTCGGCCAACCGGCTGGGCGATCCGCAGGTGTCGCCGGACGGCCGCTACGTCGTCTATTCGGTCACGACCACGGACGTGGAGGCCAACCGCCGCACGGGCAGTCTGTGGATGCTGGACCTGAACGCACCGGACACGGCGCCGCGCCGCCTGGCCATCTCTGATCAGGGCGCCAACACCGCGCGCTGGGGCGGGGACGGCAATCTGTATTTCCTGTCGAGCAAGTCGGGCGCGAGCCAGGTCTGGCGCGTGGCCTCGCCCACGTCGGCGCCGGTTCAGGTGACGAACCTGCCGACCGACGTAAACGCCTATCGGATCAGCCCGTCGGGCGACAAGGTGGCGGTGTCGCTGGCCGTCTATCCCGATGCGGCCGATCTGAACGCCTCGGTCCAACAGGGCAAGGCCATCGCCGAGCAGAAAACGACGGGCCAGGTCTATGACCGCATGTTCGTGCGTCACTGGGATGCCTGGAACGACCACACCCAGAACCACCTGTTCGTCCAGTCGATCGGCCGCGACGGCAAGGCCACGGGCACGCCGACCTGGATCACCAAGGGGTTTGACGGCGACACGCCCTCCAAGCCCTTCGGCGACGAGAGCGAGTTCGTCTTCACGCCGGCGGGCGACGCCGTGGTCTTCTCCGCGCGTCTCGCCGGTCAGACCGAGCCGTGGAGCACCAACTTCGACCTGTGGAAGACCAACGGCCTGTCGGGCGACGGCACCTTCACCAATCTGACCGACGGCAACGACGCTTGGGACACCGGCCCGGTCTTCTCGCCGGACGGACGGACCCTGGCCTATCGCGCCATGGCGCGGGCGGGCTTTGAGGCCGACCGCTACCAGATCGTGCTGCTGGACGTCGAAACGGGCCAGAAGCGCGAGATCGCCTCGAACTGGGATCGCTCGGCCGACACGCTGCAATGGTCGCGCGACGGCCAGACGCTGTACACGACGGCGGGCGATGTCGGTTCGACCAAGCTGTTTTCGGTGGATACGCGCAACGGCGTGGTCACGCCGATCACGGGCGCGGGCCACGTCTCGGCCTTCCAGCAGACGCCGTCGGGCTTCGTCTTCGCCCAGGACAGCCTGCGCGAGCCGGGCGACCTGTATTTCAAGACCTATCTGGGGCGCGAAATGCCGCGCCGCCTGACGCAGTCCAACCCCGCCTTCGCCGCCAAGCAATTCGGCGAGTATGAGCAGTTCAGCTTCCCCGGTTGGAACAACGAGACGGTCCACGGCTATGTCATCAAGCCGGCCGGCTATGTCGAGGGTCGCAAATATCCGGTCGCCTTCCTGATCCACGGCGGGCCGCAGGGCTCGTTCGGCGACGGCTGGTCCTATCGCTGGAACCCCGAGACCTATGCGGGCGCCGGCTATGCGGTGGTGATGATCGATTTCCACGGCTCGACCGGCTACGGCCAGGCCTTCACCGATGCGATCAGTCAGCACTGGGGCGACCGCCCGCTGGAAGACCTGCAGAAGGGCTGGGCGGCAGCTCAAGCGAAATACAGCTTCCTGGACGGCGACAACGCCTGTGCGCTGGGCGCCTCCTACGGCGGCTATATGATCAACTGGATCGCCGGCAACTGGTCCAATGAATTCAAATGCCTGGTCAACCACGACGGCGTCTTCGACACCTTCGGCATGGGCTATTCGACCGAGGAGCTGTGGTTCACCGAGTGGGAATACGGCGGCACGCCGTGGGACAAGCCGGAGGGCTATCAGAAGTTCAACCCGGCCAACCATGTCGATAACTGGAAGACGCCGATGCTGGTGGTTCAGGGCGACCGCGACTTCCGCATCCCGACCGCCCAGGGCCTGTCGACCTTCACCGCCCTGCAACGGCGCGGCATCGACAGCCGTCTGATCGTCTTCCCCAACGAAAACCACTGGGTGCTGAAGCCGGCCAACAGCCTGCAATGGCACAATGAGGTGTTCGGCTGGCTGAACAAATATCTGACGCCGACGCAGTAAGAGGCGTCCGTCCAGACGACAAAAAGGGGCGCGGTCCGACGACCGCGCCCCTTCTTCATGCCCTTTTGTTCGGGATCAGAGCGCCGCGCGCTGCATCGGTGCGCCGGCCAGGCGGTCATATTGATGCGCCGTCATGCAGCGCGGCGCGGCCCAGCGCTGGCCCGACTGATAGGCGGCGACGGCTTGCTGCGCGGTGACGAAGGTCGGCGTCGCGCCGTGGTCGCGTTGATAGGCCGTGCGCGACGCCGCATCGGCGCCGCACACCCTGACGGATTGCAGCACGGCCGCGCGCTCGGCCGGTCGCGGACTTTGCGCCAGCGCCGGCGTCGTTGCGGCCGCCAGGGCGGCGGCGATCAGGGCGGGGGTCAGAAAACGGGTCATCGGCAATCCTCCACGGCCTGAATTAAGATCAGGACTCTGACGAATTATGCGCCGATCTTCGCGATTGTAAAGATTATGCGACAACTTCACGTCAAATCGACGACGGTTGACGCTGCGGCGCCAAACCGGGTCTGGCGCGTTTCCTCTGACTGACGGAGACGAGCGCTTGTCGAACCTACGGAATTGGCGGACTTTTCAGACCAACCTTCAAGAGCGGGCGTGGGCGCCGGCGGGTGCGCGCCTGCTGACGTGGCGCGACTGGGTGCGCGACAACGATCCCGTCTATGCGGCGGCTCGACGACCGGGCACGGCGGAAAAATGGGCGGCGGGCGTGGTGCTGGTCGTCGTGGCAGCCGTCGTTCTTTTCCTGGCCCTGTTCGACTGGAACATGCTGCGCGGGCCCATCGGCCGCTGGGCCTCGGTCAAATACGATCGCCAAATCGCCCTGACCGGGGATCTGGACGTCAATCTGTTCAGCTGGACCCCGTCCGCCGTGGTGCGCGGGCTGAAGATCGGCGGGCCAGACTGGGCGTCGGATCGGGACACGGCCGCCGTCGATGAAATTCGCGCTTCGGTGCGACTGAGAAAACTGCTCGCCGGTCAGGTGGAGATGCCCCTGCTCAGCTTCACCCGACCCCGCGTCGTCCTGATCTCGACCAAGGACGGTCGCAAGAGCTGGGTGCTGAATCCCGACAAGCCGGATACTGGCGAGGGGCTGAAGTTGCCGGTGATCCAGCAACTGGTCATCAAGGACGGCCAGCTGTCCTTCGATGAACAGCGGCGCGGTTTGACCTTGGAGGCGGCGGTCAATGCGCGCGAGGCCGCAGGGGGCGCAGCGGGTTTCCTGCTGGAAGGCCGCGGCGCCGTGAACGGATCGCCGCTGACGCTGAAGGTCGAGGGCGGCCCCTTCGTCAACATTCGTCGCAACCGACCCTATCGCTTCGAGGCCGCCGTCAATGGGGCAGGGTCATCGCTGATCGCCAAGGGCGAAATCACGCGGCCGTTCGATCTGGGGCGGTTCGATGCGACCCTGACCATGCAGGGGCGCGATCTGTCGGATCTGTATCTGTTGACGGGCGTAACCCTGCCCAATACGCCGCCTTATCGGCTGTCGGGGGCGCTGAACCGCAATGAGCGGGTCTGGACCTTCAAGGATTTCGATGGACGCGTCGGCGCCTCCGATCTGTCGGGCCAGGTGCGGGTCGACGCCGCCCAGCGGCTGCGCGTCGATGCCGACCTGACCTCGCGTCGTCTGGACATCGACGACCTGGCCGCCGTTTTGGGCGCGCGAACCCGGACCAATGCGGCGGGCACCGACACCGAGGCGCCGGTGGTGGTCGGCGGCAAGCTGCTGCCGGACGCCAAGCTGCAGACCGAACGGCTGCAGACCATGGATGGGACCCTGTCCTACCGCGCTGGGTCGGTGAAGGCGAACGCCTTCGACGTGCGTCAGGTGAACCTGGGCGCCGACCTGAAGGACGGCATTCTGAAGCTGGATCCGATCAGCTTCGACTTCAACAGGGGCGCGCTGAACGGGACGGCGCGGATCAATGCGACGAAGGCGACGCCCTACAGCAGCGTCGATCTGCGGCTGGCGGGCTATCCGCTGGAATCCATCATTCCTGCGCGCAATGGATCGGTCCCGCTCAGCGGTCGGGCGCTCGGCCGGGCCAAGCTGGAGGGGCCGGGGGCCTCGATCCACGACTTCGCCGCCGCGTCGAAAGGCTCCCTTAGCCTGGTGGTGCCGAACGGCAAGATGCGGGCGGCCTTCGCCGAACTGCTGGGCATCAACGCCAGCGCGGGCCTGTTGAAGCTGCTGAGCGGAGACCAGTCCGAAAGCCAGATCCGCTGCGCCGTCGCCGATTTCAACGTCAGTGGCGGCACGGCGACCGCCCGCACCTTCGTCATCGACACCGATGTGGTGCTGGCCCAAGGCAAGGGCAGCATCAACCTGGGCGCCGAGACGCTGAACCTGAGGATCGACGGCGAATCCAAGAAGCCGCGTCTGCTGCGTCTGTGGGCGCCGATCACCGTCTCCGGCCCGCTGACCGCGCCCAAGGTCGGGGTCGATGTCGGTTCGGTCGTGTCGCAAGGCGGTCTGGCGGGCCTGTTGGGCGCGGTGGTGGCGCCGGTGACGGCCCTGTTCGCCTTCGTTGATCCGGGCCTGGCCGAGGACGCCGACTGCGGCCGGCTGATCGCCAACGCCCGCTGATCGTTGATGACGACGACCGATCCGGCGATCCGAGCGTATTGTGGGTGATGGAGCCTTTTGCATGACACGCCGTGGACTGTTCGCGCCTGCCCTTGGGCTTCTCGCCGCCGCCTGCTCGCCTCTGAGCCTGCTGAACACCCTGGGACCGAGGGACGGCGGCGTGCGACGCGTCGCGCGCGACGTCCCCTATGGCGACGATCCGCGCCAGCAGATGGATCTCTACGCGCCGACGGCGCCCGGTTCCTATCCGACGCTGGTCTTCTTCTATGGCGGCGGCTGGGATTCGGGCTCGCGCAGCCAGTATGGCTGGGCGGCGCAAGCCTTGGCGGCGCGGGGGTTCGTGGTCGCCCTGCCGGACTACCGCATCGTGCCCCAGGTCGTCTTCCCGGCCTTCATCGAGGACGCGGCGGCCGCCACGGCCAAGGCGGCCGAGGTGGTCGGTCAATATGGCGGAGATCCGGCGCGGCTTGGCGTGCTGGGCCATTCGGCGGGCGCGCATCTGGCGATGATGATTGCCCTGGACCGACGCTATATGGCCGCCGTCGGCCGTCCCGACCTGATCAAGGCGGCGGCGGGACTGGCGGGCCCCTACGACTTCCTGCCGTTTGACGTCGCGGCGTCGCAGAACGCCTTCGGCCGTGCGCCGGACCCGACCCTGACCCAGCCCGTGACCTTCGTCCGCGCCGACGCCCCGCCGATCTGGCTGGGCCACGGCACGGCCGACACGGTGGTCCACGACGAGGACACGGTCATTCTGGACGAGCGGATGCGCGCAGTGGGCGGGCGCTCGCAAGCCAAGCTCTATCCCGGCCTGGACCACGCCGACCTGATCGCGACCTTCTCGCCTCTGTTCCGCAAGAAGGCGACGGTGCTGGCTGATGTGACGGGGTTCTTCCACCGGCAGCTGGGCTGAACCGACGAAGAATGGTGCGGGCGGCCGGGGTCGAACCGGCACTCCTTTCGGAACTGGATTTTGAGTCCAGCGCGTCTACCAATTCCACCACGCCCGCAGAGGAAGGACCGCCTCATGCCACAGAGGCGAAGGCCGCGTCCAGCCCGAAGCGTTAGGCCGCGACTTCCACGTGGCTGTCCGTGCCGCCGGACCGGATGCGGCGGGCGCGGATGTACATTTCGACGCGCTGCATGACGATCAGGCCCATGGCGAAGACCAGGAAGGCGTCGGTGACGGCCAGGGCGTTCAGATGCCAGGCGGCGGCATGGCTTTCGATCAGGTCGCGCAGCAGAGACCGGCCGGCGAACAGCACGACCAGCAGAATCAGACCCAGCGGCGAGGCCTGGGCCATCAGGGAACCGTCCGGCTCTTTTTCGATGGTGACGGTCTTGCCGCGATACCAGCCGGCGACGCCGCCCAAGATCCCGCCGATGGCCAGCACCGCCCAGGCGTCGGGGCCGAACGGAGCATGGGCCATGTTCGGGGTCTGGGCTGTGCCCCACAGGCCCAGGCCGATCAACGGCAGGACAATGGCCGGCATGACCCACAGCAGCTGCGGCTTCAGCACGCGCTTCCTGCGGTTCTTCAGCAGCACCACCACCAGCATGATCGGGATCATGAGCAGCGGGATCAGTTTTTCAGGCGGCACGTCGTCTCTCCCCAAAGACAGGATGCGGCCTCCCCCGAGGCCGCTGTCAGCACCCTAGCGGCGTCAATCCGCGCTGGATAGCGGCGCGACCGTCTGTTCGATGGCGCCGAAGATCGAATGATGACGCGCGTCCAGCATTTCGATCCGCACCGTGTCGCCGTGTTTCAGGAAGGGCGTCTCGGCCGCGCCGCGCAGGATCGTCTCGACCGTGCGGACCTCGGCGATGCAGGAGTAGCCCAGGCCGCCTTCCGAGACCGGCTTGCCGGGGCCGCCGTCGGCGTCCTTGTTCGACACCGTGCCTGAACCGATGATGGTTCCGGCGCCCAGCGACCGGGTCTTGGCCAGATGGGCGATCAGGGTTCCGAAGTCGAAGGTCATGTCGACGCCGGCGTCGGCCTTGCCGAAGTCCTGGCCATTCAGCTGAACGTTCAGCGCGCCGTGCAGCTTGCCGTCCTTGAAGCGATCGCCCAGCGCCTCGGGCGTGACCAGAACGGGCGACAGGGCGCTGGCGGGCTTGGACTGGACGAAGCCGAACCCCTTGGCCAGTTCGGCCGGGATCAGGTTGCGCAGGCTCACGTCGTTGACCAGGCCGACCAGGCGAATGGCGTCGAGCGCCTGTTCGCGCGTCGCGCCCTGAGGCACGTCGCCGACGACGACCACGATCTCGGCCTCCAGGTCGCAGCCCCAGGCCTCGTCGGCCAGCGGGATCGGATCGCGCGGCGACAGGAAGCCGTCGGAGCCGCCCTGATACATCAGCGGGTCGGTCCAGAAGCTCTCGGGCATTTCGGCGCCGCGCGCCTTACGAACCAGTTCGACGTGGTTCACATAGGCCGAGCCGTCCGCCCACTGATAGGCGCGGGGCAGGGGCGAGGCGGCGTCGCGTTCGTGGAAGCGGCCGCGCGGCACGGCCTCATGCTCCAGGCTTTCGGCCAAGGCCTCGAGGCGGGGGCCGCAGCGGTCCCAGTCATCCAGCGCCGCCTGCAGCGTCGGGGCGATCAGGAAGGCGTCGGTGAACCAGTTTAGGTCCTGAGAGACGACAACGAGGCGGCCGTCGCGGCCGTGCTTGAGCGAGGCGAGTTTCATGACCAAGGCCTAGACCGGATTTGCGATGTTGGGAACGGCGGAATCAGTCGGCGGCCGTCAGCAGGGCGCGGGCCTCGGCGCCGGTGCGGGCGGCGCGGTCGCGGACCTCGACCTCGACGATGACGCCGCCCTCAGGCTCGACGGCCCACAGGTAGCGACGCTCGACCTCGACCGTGCGGCCGGACGGTGCGAAGCCTTCGTAACTGTCGCCCCAAGGGGTGATCTTCCTGACCTCGACGAAGGGCATGGCGCAGGCGGCGTCCAACTCCTCGTTGGCCATCACGGTCAGTTCGTCATCGGATGCAGGCATGGGTCTCGGGCTGGGAAAAAAGAGAGTCTAATTCGTCTAATTGGTCTGAACGGGCGCTCAGGGTTCGTCGGCGTAGATGGCGACGCGGGCGGGGTCGGTCGAGGAGGCCGCGCCGCGATACATGCCCGAGGTGGACATGGCGAAGGCAGGGCGGCCATCCAGGCCCATGACGATGACGCCGCCCTTGCCGCCCAGACGATCGGCGTCAGCGATCTCCGCCTGACCGGCGGCCTGCGTCGCCGCGCCTCCCGCAATCCGCGCGCAGATGTCGCGGGCGACGGTGGCGCGGATGAAATATTCGCCGTCGCCGGTGGCGGACACCGCGCAGCCGTCGGTGTTTGAGGCGTAGGTTCCGGCGCCGATGATCGGCACGTCCCCGACCCGGCCCCAGCGTTTGGCGGTCATGCCGCCGGTCGAGGTGGCGGCGGCGAGACGACCCTGGCTGTCCAGCGCCACGGCGCCGACCGTGCCGAACTTCTTCTCGTTCAGGGGCGGGGCGACTTCGGCCTGAGCGCCCGGTAGAGGCGCGCCGGCGGGGCGTTCGGGGATCGGTTGTCCGGCCTCGGTCAGGGCCTTGACCAGCCCCTGCCAGCGGCGCTCGGTGAAGAAGAAGGCCGGATCGACCTGCTCCAGCCCGACCGAGGCGGCGAAGGCGTCGGCGCCGGGGCCGATCAGCATGACGTGGGGCGATCGCTCCATCACTGCGCGAGCGGCGGCGACAGGATGACGGGTGGTGGTCAGGCCGGCGACGGACCCGGCGGTCAGGTCCGATCCGTTCATGACGGCGGCGTCCAGCTCGTTACGGCCAGCCGCAGTGAAGACCGCCCCGCGCCCGGCGTTGAACAGGGGATCGTCCTCCATGACCTGAACGGCGGCCTGGACCGCATCCAGCGCCGAGCCGCCGCTTTTCAGCACGGCCGAACCGGCGTCCAGCGCGCCTTTCAGCGCCGCGCGATAGGCCGCGTCCTGCTCGGGCGTCAGGCTGGCCCGCTCGATCACGCCCGCCCCGCCGTGGATCGCCAGCGACCATTGAGGTGCGGCGTCCTGGGCGTGCGCCGAGGACAAAGACAGTGCAAAGAGTGCAATCAGTGCCGAACAGGCGATGCGCATCATGAAATTCCTCCCGGCGCCGGATCAGCCTGACACGACCCCGTCGGCAGGACGTCGGCGCCCGCCACTGTAACCCATGACGGGGTCGTGTCAGGCTGATCGATCAAAGAAAACGAAGCTCATAATCAAGTCGGGCGAATCTCGGCGGTCCTGTGTGCGAAATCGCGCAGATCGAACGTGTTCAGTAGCGTACAGGTGGCTGTTTCGATTGAAAAAACACTCGACATGGCGCCTTTTTGCGCGTCGCGCATTGTGGGCGCATGACTGCATCGATCGCCTTTGTCGGAGCGGGGCCAACCACTCTCTATGCGCTTCACGCCCTGCTGTCCCAAGGCGAGCTGCCGGCGCGCATCACCGTGATCGAGGCGCGCGGCGCTGCGGGATCGGGCAGCCCCTACAGCGCCGAGTGGAACGACCGGGCGATGCTGTCGAACATCGCCAGCGTGGAAATCCCGCCGGTCACGCAAACCCTGGCGGAATGGCTGGCGGCACGGACCTCGGCGGAGTTGCACGCGCTGGACGTCGACCCTGCCGCGCTGGACGAGCGTAGTTTCGTGCCGCGTCTCGCTTTGGGGCGCTATTTCGAGGACCAGTTCAGAGCCCTTGTGGAACGGGCGAGGGCCGGTGGCGTCTCAATCCAGGTGATGACCGACTGTCGCGTCGTCGACGCTGCGAACACGCCGAACGGCATCGAACTGACCTACGTCTCGCCGCCCTCGCTGCGCGCAAGCAAAGCGATCTTCGATCATGTGGTCCTGGCCACGGGCCACCAATGGCCGTCGCGCCAGCAGAGCCGTCCCGGCTATTACCTCAGTCCGTGGCCAGCCTCAGCGCTATCGGAGATTCCCGCGACGGATATCGGCATCCGCGGCTCGTCCTTGACGGCGATTGATGCGGCGGTCGCCTTGGCGGGTTCACATGGCGCCTTCGTCCGTCAAGGCGACCGACTGGTGTACGAACCTGCGCCGGCAACCGAGGCGTTTCGCCTGACCATGATGTCGCGCAAGGGCATCCTGCCGGAAGCGGACTTCTATTTTCCGCTGCCCCACGCGCCGCTGGACATCTGCACGCCGGAAGCGGTCGCAGCCTTGATCGCGCAGGAGACAGGCGGTCTTCTGGATGAGGTGTTCGACCTCTTCCGGCGCGAGCTGATCCAAGCCGATTCGGCTTACGCGGCAGAAACGGCGTTGGGCGAGGCGACGCTGGAGACGTTCGCCCAGGCCTTTTTCGCCCGACGTGCGGCGAGCGATCCGTTCGTCTGGGCCGCGGCGAACCTGGAAGAAGCACGAACCAATCACGCCGCCAGGGTCACGGTGGCGTGGCGCGACGCCATCCTTCGCATGCATGAAGTCGTCGCCGCGATCGTGCCGCATCTGGACGCCGCGCAGTTCGAGCGCTTCAGCCGGGTGTTCAAGCCGATCTTTGTCGATGTCTACGCCGGGGTGCCGCATGAATCGATCGAGCGGATGCTGGCCTTGCACGAGGCCGGCAAGCTGAAGGTTCTGGCGCTCGGCGAGGACCACGCGGTCGATACGCAAAGTCCGGAAGTTGGGGCCAACGTGACGATCGCCGGACGGACAAGACATTTCCCGGTCTTCATCGAGGCGACCGGCCAGCAGGCCTTGGCCGCGATCCAGTTTCCGTTCCTGTCGCTGCTGGAGCAGGGCATCGTTCGCGACGAGGTCGCCAACGACGCCCCCGACGTAGTGCGCGGCATCGCTGTCGATGAGCTGTTTCGACCCGTCGATGCGCCCCTGCCGCCGGACCGGCTGTTTTGTCTGACGCTGCCGTTCCTGATGGGCCGCCACCCCTTTGCGCAGGGCATCACCAGTTCCTTTGAAATGGGAGGGATCGTCGGGCGCAGGCTGGCGTTGGTGGTCAAAGGCGAGGAGAACCCGACCCATCCCGCCGCCTCGGCGGCCTGAAGCGAGACCTAATGAAGCTGTTTGCGATCTACATCGGCGGCGAGCACCCCGGCGCCAACATCGAAGTGCATGATATGCGCTTCATCGCCGCGCCCTCGATCGAGGGCACCTACGACGCTCTGCGTGAACAGTGGTGGGGCAAGACGGGCAGTCTGCACATCGATTGCTGGTCGGAGATTTCACACGCGGACGGCTATGACGTCAGCCTGCGTCCCGAGCCCTACACCGGCCAGGAGAAGCTCTATTATGTGAACCTCGGCGGCTATGACGGGGTGGCCTTCGCCGAGCAGCACCGCAACGTCTTCGTCGTCGCCGAAACCCTTCAGGCCGCCAAGGCGCGCGCCATCAAGCTGGCCTCGGGCTGGAGCGACGCCCACCGCGACGAGATGTATGAGGCCGAACAGGCCTTTGCGCTTCAAGACGCCGCCCAGGCCCAGCGGATGCATATCCATCTGACGCCCCGTCCGATGTCCGGCGACCCGAGCTTCACCTGCCGCTACATGCCGCTTCGCTGAGGCAAGGGGGGCGCCCTCACCCCCGGTGGTGCAGGCGCTTCCACACCTGATAGCCGACGATGGGGGCGAAGCCGCAGAGGAGGGCGGCGATCAGGACCATCCAGAAGCCGCCGCCCAGCCAGTATTCGCCGGCCAGGGCCCCGGCGCCGGCCGCCAGGACCGGGCCGAGCCAAGGCAGCCATGCAGGCGGCCGCATCTTCATTCAGGCGTCGACCTTGATGACGCCGCGACGGATCTGGTCCAGCTCGATGGAGTCGAACAGGGCCTGGAAGTTGCCGTTGCCGAAGCCTTCGTTGCCCTTGCGCTGAATGATTTCGAAGAAGATCGGGCCGAAGGTGTCCTGGGTGAAGATTTGCAGCAGCAGGCCTTCCTCGTCCGAACCGTCGATCAGGATGCGGTTCTTGCGCATCCGCTCCACGTCCTCGCCATGGTTGGGCAGGCGTTTGTCGATCAGTTCGAAATAGGTCTCGATGGTGTCTTGGAAAGCGACGCCGCGTTCCTTCATCGCCTCGACCGTCTCGAAGATGTTCTCGGTCGTCAGGGCGATGTGCTGGATGCCTTCGCCGTTGTAGCGACGGATGAACTCCTCGATCTGGGAGTTTTCGTCCTGGCTTTCGTTCAGCGGGATGCGGATGGCGCGGTCGGGCGCGATCATGGCCTGCGAGAACAGGCCCGTCGCCTTGCCCTTGATGTCGAAATACTTCTGCTCTTCGAAGTTGAAGATCGAGTTGTAGAAGCCCGACCAGGTGCGCATCTGGCCGCGACGGACATTGTGGGTCAGGTGGTCCAGGATCTCCAGGCCCATCGAGTTCTTGCGCTCGGCTTCTTCCCAGCCCTCGATCTCGTCCCAGGCGTCATAGAGCGAGCCGGCGTCGCCGTACTGGTCGATGACATAGAGCAGCGAGCCGCCGATGCCTTGCAGGATGTAAGGATAGTCGTCGCCCAGCGCGCCGCCGGCGGCGTCCGTTGCGGCGACGGCGCCGCGGGCCAGGGCGCCCTCATAGGCGGCCTTGGCGTCGGTGGTGCGGAAGGCCATGCCGTTGGCGGATGGGCCGTGATCCTTGGCGAAGGCCTCGGCCTGACCCTTGGGCGAGCGTTGCACCAGGAAGCTGATATCGCCCTGTTTCAGGCGCACCACGTCGGTTTTGGGGTTCACGTGCGTCTGGGTGAAGCCCATCAGCTCCAAGCGCGAAATCATCGCCTCGGGCTCGGGGCCGGTGAATTCGACGAACTCGAAACCGTCGACGCCGAGGGGGTTTTCGAGGTCCATCTGTTCCGGCGTAGCCAGATCCTGGGGCTGGGTCATGTCGTTCATGGCGCGTCTCCCGCGTAGCTTTTGAGGCGGGCTTAACCGAAAGGGGCCGCCGATTGGCGCGGAACCTAGTCACAGAAGACGACGGAGCCAAGACGAAGCCACGGGGTCGTGATAACGGGCGACCCCGTAAGCCCCCGTTTGCCGTCCTTAGGCGATCAGCGCAGCACGGGCTCGGGATCGACCAGCCGGACGTCGTGCATCTGGTCCAGATAGGCCTCGTAGTAGCCCTTGTGCGAGGCGCCGACGATGGTCAGCATCCGCGTGCCCGGATAGAGGCCCAGGACATCGCGCATATTGGCGACCATGCGCAGGTTGCGGGTCTCCCAGAAGCCGAGGTAGCGGCGGCCGAAGGCCTGCGGCGACGGCTCGACCAGATTGGCGCCGAAATCGGACTGATAGGCCATGGCCGGGACGGTCGGCGCATTGTAGGCGCGGTACATCTGAAGAAGGCCGTCCGGCTGATTCAGGGCGGCGCTCAGCCGTTCGTCTTCCGCCCGACGGGCCGTGCTGGCGGGATTGTCCCAGGCGGCCATGACGGCGTCCTGTGACGCCTTTTTCTCCACGGGGTCCGTCGGGTCCGGCGAATCGGCGGAGTGGTCGTCGACGCTCCACAGCCGTTCCAGTCCCAGGCGCGCGGCCAGGGGGGCGGAAATCAGGAAGGTCTCGTTGGCCTGTTCCTCGATCTGGTTCAGCACGCCGACCAAGGCGTCGTTCAGGCCGTCCCCGGCGATGCGGTCCTGGGCGGCCAGGCGAAGCCACTGGACCAGGGCCGATCCCCGTTCGCCAGCCGCCAGGAAGACCGCCGCCAGATGACGCCGCTGGGCCGCCGTGGGCTGATCGGGCCACTCGGCTAGCAGCCGCTCGGCCTCGGCGTTGGCGGCCGGTACGTCCAGGCCGGTCGCCAGGGCGGCGGGAGCGGGATCCCAGCAATAGGTTTCGACCGTCTCGGCATACCGCGACGGATAGCGACGCAGGCTGTCGCATTGCAGGCCCGACAGGTCCTCCGTCGCGATGGCGGTCGGCTTCCACGCCGCCAGCCGATCCAGCAGCGGCGACAGGCTTTCGACCTTGAAGCCGTCGCCCATGTTCGACAGGTGCGGCGTGCCCAGAACCAGAACCTCGTTCAGCGCGCCGGCGGGCGGTCCCTTCAGTTGATCGGGATGGAAAGGCTGGCGGTAGTCCTGCGCCGCTGCGGGCAGGGCGGTGGCCAGCAGCGCGCCGACGGCGACGAACAGGATGCGGGAGGAACGAAGAGGCAGAGCCATGACACGCCGTGAAAGAAGATTGGGAATGATCGACCGTCGGCCGGTCACGACACCTTCCACGGATCACCGCCCGGGCGCCCGTTAATTCTTGGACATCTAAGGCTACGCTTGCAGGGCTGGAATCGCTGGCTGCGTCAGCCCGGCAGCCAGCGCGTGGCCCATTCGGCGCCCATCAGAAGGCCGGTCCCGAGCGCGCCCAGGATGGTCAGCCACACGGTGGTTACGGCGCAGCCCGCGAGGACGAACAGGCCGTCGCGCTGGATCAGGCCGACCGACAGCAAGGCCAGGGCGATGGACGGGATGGTGTTGGTCAGGGGCATGACGATGGTGACGGTCGCCAGAATCATGAAGACGGCGGCCAGCTTTTCGCCCGGCCCATCGGCGAAGCCGCGAAGACGGGGGCGCGACAGCCGGTCGATCCAGCCCAGTTTGGTCTCGGCGAAATCGGCCATGGCCTTCAGCCACGATCCCTTGCACCGCAGGTTCAGAAACCAGCGCGGCAGCCACGGCTCCTCGCGCCCGACCAGCATCTGGCCGGCCAGCAGGATGACGATCAGCCCGACTACTTGCGGCACGCCGTAAAGGCCCGGCACCAGACAAGGGATGGAGAGCAGCAGGATCAACAGGCCATAGGCGCGCTCGTCCAGCCGGTCGCGGATCTCATGCAGGGTCAGCCCGGCGTCGCCGCCGTCGTCGGCCAGCCGCCGCAGCAGCCGGGTGACGTTGTGGCTGACGTCGTCCTGCTGGACCTTGGACGGGGAAGCGGCGGGGGTCGTCATTAAGGCGCTCTAGCAGGTGGACGTGACGGCCGAGGATGACGCAACGCCGCAGGGGTGCTAACGCGCCGTGCCGCCTTAAGGATCGCCATGCTGCGCAAACTCTATGACCGCGTCTTCGACCTAGCGCGCAGCCGCCATGCGACTAAGGCCCTGGCGGTCGTCTCCTTCGCCGAGAGTTCGTTCTTTCCGATCCCGCCCGATGTGATGCTGGCGCCCATGATCCTGGCGCAGCCGCAGAAGGCGTATTTCTACGCCGCCGTCTGCACTGCAGCGTCGGTGCTGGGCGGGATTCTCGGTTATGCGATCGGCTATTTCCTGACCGATCTGGGCCTGGCGATCATGCGGGTGTTGGGCCATTCGGACGGGCTGGAGCAGTTCCGCGCCTGGTTCGATCAGTGGGGCCTGTGGGTCATTCTGATCAAGGGGCTGACGCCCATTCCCTACAAGCTGGTGACCATCGCCTCGGGCCTGGCGGCGTTCAGCTTTCCGGTCTTCATGGCCGCGTCGGTCGTGACGCGGGGCGGACGGTTCTTTCTGGAAGCGTGGATCCTGAAACGTTGGGGGCCGGCCATGCTGGCGCAGGTCGAAAAGCGGCTGGCGATGTGGAGCGTGATCGGCCTGGTCGCGCTGGTCGGGTTGATCGTCGTCCTGAAGCTTCTGTAAGTCGACGCGGCCGCAGGGGCGGGGTAAGACCGTTTCAAGATGATCGATGTCTATCGCCTTCTGACCCGTTGGTGGACCGCCTTCGCCCTGGCCGCGTCGCTGGCCATGCTGGGCGCGGCCCATGCGTTCGAACGGTTCGCCGGCCTTGCGCCCTGCAACCTGTGTCTGAAGCAGCGCGAGGTCTATTGGGGCGCCGTCGTCGTCGCTGTGCTGGCCACGGGTTGGACCCTGTTCAGCGGCGGACGCCGGGGCACGCCGCGCATCGCCGCCTTCCTGCTGGCGGCCGTGTTCGCGACAGGCGCCATCACGGCCATCTTCCACATGGGCGGCGAATACAAATGGTGGGCGCTGCCTGCGACCTGTTCGTCCGTCGGCGGCTCGGTCGATATGGACAGCCTGACAGCGCTGGCCATGGGCACGGGGCCGGTGACCAAGGTGATCGGCTGCGGCGATGTGGCCTGGAGCTGGCTGGGTCTGTCGATGGCAGGATGGAACGCGATCATCGCCTCGGCGCTTGCGGTGTTCAGCCTGTTGGCGGCGAAACGTCCAAAGGACGCCCGCGCGCCCCGGATCGAAAAGGCCTGATGCGATGAGCCACTCCATTCCCCTCCCTCGTCCCGGCCAAGGCGCTGACAAGGCGCGGATGGACGAAATCCTGCGTGTCGATCATGCCGGGGAATATGCGGCCGTCCTGATTTATCGCGCCCAGAAGGCGGTGTTCGAAGGGCGAAAGGGGCGTGACGGCATCGCCCGTGACCTGTCGGAGATGCAGGACCAGGAGGCGGTGCATCTGGCGCGCTTCGAGCGGCTGCTGAACGACCGGCGGGTGCGACCCACGGTCATGACCCCGCTGTGGCGCATCGCCGCCTCGGCCCTGGGCGCGGGCACGGCCCTGATGGGTGAAAAGGCGGCGCACGCCTGCACCGAGGCGGTCGAGAGCGTGATCGAGAAACACTATGCCGACCAGATCGCCGAGATCGGCGACCGCGATCCGGCCTTGGCCGCCGAGCTGAAACAGTTCCGCGACGAGGAACTGGCCCACCATGACCACGCCATCGAACACGGCAGCCGTGAAGCGCCGGCCTATCGGCTGCTGTCCGGCGTGATCAAGGTCGGCTGCAAGGCGGCGATCAAGATCAGCGAGCGGGTCTGACGCATCTCCTCCCCACCTGTGGGGAGGGGGACCGCGAAGCGGTGGAGGGGCTCTTGAAGTCCCACTGTCTCCTGTAGTCGTCGCAGAACCCCTCCGTCGCGGCGCTAAAGGACCGCCGCGCCACCTCCCCATCGCTGCGCGACAGGGAGGAGATGAAATTCAATAAATCTCGAACAGCCCGGCCGCGCCCATGCCGCCGCCGATGCACATGGTGACGACGCCGTATTTGGCTCCGCGACGCTTGCCTTCGATCAGGACGTGGCCGGTCATGCGGGCGCCGGACATGCCGTAGGGGTGGCCGACGGAGATGGCGCCGCCCGAGACGTTCAGGCGGTCGTCGGGAATGCCCAGAGTGTCCTGGCAATACAGAACCTGGGCGGCGAAGGCCTCGTTCAGCTCCCAGATGCCGATGTCGTCGATGGTCAGGCCGTGGCGCTTCAGCAGTTTGGGCACGGCATAGACCGGGCCGATGCCCATTTCGTCCGGCTCGCAGCCGGCGACCGCCATGCCGCGATAGGCGCCGAGCGGTTGCAGATTGCGCTTCACCGCCTCGCCGGCCTCCATGACGACGCAGGCTGAGGCGCCGTCCGAAAGCTGCGAGGCGTTGCCGGCGGTGACGAACTCGCCCGTCTGGATCTCCTCGCCGCCGCTGAATACGGGCTTCAGGGCCTTCAGGCCTTCCAGCGTCGTATCGGGACGGTTGCCCTCATCCTTGGACAGGGTGACCTCTTTCGATGAGGTCTGGCCGGTGGCCTTGTCCATGACCAGCATGGTGGTGGTCATGGGCACGATCTCGGCGTCGAACCGACCGGCGTCCTGGGCGGCGGCGGTGCGCTGCTGGGATTTCAGCGCATATTCGTCCTGGCGGTCGCGGCTGACGCCGTAGCGGCGCGACACAACCTCGGCCGTCTCCAGCATCGACATATAGATGTGGGGCGACAGCTTCAGCAGCGCCTCGTCCTTCATCCGGTACAGGTTCATATTCTGGTTCTGCACCAGGGAGATGCTTTCCAGCCCGCCGCCGACCGCCATCTTCTGCTGATCGAAGACGACCTGTTTCGCCGCCGTGGCGATGCCCATCAGGCCCGAGGCGCACTGGCGATCCAGGCTCATGCCGGGAACGGAGGAGGGCAGGCCGGCAGCGAGCGCGATCTGGCGCGCGACGTTGGTGCCGGTCGAACCCTGCTGCAGGGCCGCGCCCATGATGACGTCCTCGATCTCTGCCGGATCGACGCCCGCGCGCTGGACCGCATGTTTCACCGCATGGGCGCCGAGGCTTTGCGCCTGGGTGTCGTTGAAGGCGCCGCGATAGGCGCGACCGATGGGGGTGCGGGCGGTGGAGACGATGACGGCTTCGCGCATGAGCTTTCCTCCTGGGCTATCGCCCTTCGGGCTGCTTGAGCCCATTATTGTTTGGCCTACGCGCGTTCGCGCTGCTTGAGGCCGGTTTCCTCTGAAGCGAAGTTAGGCGCCTCACGTCGCGTCAACGCAAGGCGCCTTGTTGTTCAACCGCCGTGGGCCTTCTGGGCCTTAGTCAGTTCGATCATGCCCTGGGCGGCGCCCATGTCCGGCACGATCTCGCCGCTGCGGTCCGAGATGGCGTCGAAGCGGGCGGCGACCTGTTCGGGCGCATCGTCGCCGGTGACGAAATCGCCTTGCGTCAGGGTGACATAGGCGCGCTCGAACCCGCCGGCGCCGGCGGCCAGGATGGCGCGGCTCGGCGCGTCCTTGCTGACCAGGTAAAGCAGGCCGGGGGTCACGAGGGCCGGCGACAGCGCCTCCAGCGGCAGGGCGGCGCCCAGATCCTCGGTCATACGGGTGTGGGCGGTCGGCGCCAGGCAGTTGACGCGGATGTCGTTCTTGGCCCCTTCGATCGACAGGGTCTGCATCAGGCCGACCAAGGCCATCTTGGCTGCGCCATAGTTCGACTGGCCGAAGTTGCCGTACAGGCCAGACGACGAGGTCGTCATCACGATCCGGCCGTAGTTCTGCCCTCGCATGATCTCCCACACCGCCTTGGTGCAGTTGACCGCCCCCATCAGGTGGACATCGACGACGAAGCGGAAGTCCTCGATCTCCATCTTGGCGAATGTCTTGTCGCGCAGGACGCCGGCGTTGTTCACCAGAATGTCGATCCGGCCCCATTTCGCCATGGCCTGATCGACCACGGCCTGGACTGCGGCATAGTCCGTCACGGAGGCCGCATTGGCCATCGCTTCCCCGCCGGCCGCCTCAATTTCCGCCACGACCGATTCCGCCGCCGTCGCCGAACCGCCTGAACCGTCGCGGGCGCCGCCCAGGTCATTGACCACAACCTTGGCCCCCCGCGCCGCCAGCGCCAGAGCGTGTTCGCGCCCCAGCCCGCCGCCGGCGCCCGTCACGACCGCCACCTGTCCGTCAAATCGCATCGTCATAATCGTTTCCTTTCGCAGCCGCCCAATGTGTTGAAACGGCGCCACAGTCGACACAATCGTATCTCAAGCACGGAACCGTGCGCCAGCCACGCCGTTCGGTCGAGTGAATGCTGTGCTATTGCGCAGCTTCGCGCATTCACACAGTGAGGAAGCTATGAAGCTCAAACTTCTCGCCTCCGTTGCCGCCGCCGGACTGTTCGCAGCCGGCGCCGCATCGGCGGAACCCAATGGTTGGTACGGCGCCATCGACGCCGGCTACCACATGATCGACGATATCAACGCTGAATCGTCCACGACCGGCGCCAACTGGAACTGGGAAGTGAACGACGGCTGGGCGGCGTTCGCTCGCCTCGGCTATCGCTTCAACCCGAACTGGCGCGTTGAACTGGAAGGCGGTTATCGCTCGGGCGACATCGGCCGCGTTCGCGCCGTGTCGGGCACGCAGGGCCTGTGCAACCTGACCCCGGCGACGGGCGGCTGCTTCTCGCCCGAAGGCGACATCGAATCCGCCACCCTGATGGCCAACGTCATCTATGACTTCGGTTTCGAATACTGGGGCGTGCGTCCGTTCGTCGGCCTCGGCGCCGGTGTGAACCGCGTTTCGACCGACACCATCGGCGCTCTGCGCGCCAACCGCAGCGCCACCTTCACCGCCGACGACAGCTCGACCAAGTTTGCCGCTCAGGCGATCGCCGGTCTGGCCTGGGCCATCAGCGACCGCGCCAACATCGACCTGACCTACCGGTATCTGACGGGCGACGCCAACTTCGCCTCGACGACGGTCGGCACCGGTCCTGGCGCCGGGCAGTTCGGCGAATGGGACGGCGACTACGACCAGTCGCACACCGTGACCCTGGGTCTGCGCTACAGCTTCGGTGCGGAAGACGCTCCCCCGCCCCCGCCGCCCCCGCCGCCCCCGCCGCCGCCGCCTCCTCCGCCCCCGCCGCCTCCGCCGCCGGTCGCTCAGACCCCGGTCGCTCGCCAGTTCGTCGTCTACTTCGACTGGGATCGCTCGGACCTGACCGCGGAAGCCCGTTCGGTGGTGACGCAGGCCGCCAACTACGCCAAGTCGGGTCGTCCGACGCGCGTCCTGATCGTCGGCTACACCGACACCTCGGGTTCGGCCGCCTATAACCTGGGTCTGTCCAACCGTCGTTCGCGCACCGTCGCGGACGCCCTGGTCGCTCAAGGCGTCAACGGCGGCGTGATCGCCCTCGACGGCAAGGGTGAAACCAACCTGGCCAAGCCGACCGCCGACGGCGTGCGCGAACCGCTCAACCGCCGCGCGACCATCGACATCAACTTCTAAGACTTTCGGGGAGCTGGTTGGGATCACCCAACCAGCGACCTGCGAAGCATGGAAGTCGTCATCTCAAAGACATCGAGCCGTCGTCGCCCTCCGGGCGGCGGCGGCTTTGATGCTAAAAAACAACGTCGAACGCGCCATGTCTCAAAACCCCAGAACTTTGGCCGATTTCGATTGATCGCAAAAGGTGGTCGCGACAAAAGAGCGAAGATGCGCTTTGTTGACGAACCCTTCGGTTGTAATGGCCAAGCCGACCCGGTTTATGTGACGTCATTGGACCGCTGGATGTGATGGTGGACGTGCGTGCGTCTTCTCGAGTTCTGTCGGCGCGTCGTCGTCGGCGCTACCGCTTGCGGGCGGATGGCGTGCGGCCGGGGGTGTCGCTGCGACTGCGTTCAGCGGCACCTGCTCAGACAACGGTAATCTCTGCATGTCCCGCGACACGACAGGGCGGACGGCACGCGCTACCGGGTCGCCGCTTCCTGATCGTTTCCGCCCCCTTCGGATCGTTCGGATCCGCACTGGCCTCGGTGCTCGAATCGCGCGGGGCGGCCGTCAACCGCATGATCTTCAACGCCGGCGATGCGATGAACTGGCGCAGGCCGGGCGGGTTGGTGTTCAAGGACACGGCAAAATCGTGGACCGATGATCTCGCCCGTATCGTCGCGGATTTCAGTGACATCATCGTTTTTGGCGAGGCCGGCGCCTACAACCGCGCGGTTCTGGCCGCATCGGAAAGCCTGAAGGCTCGCGTCTGGGTCTTGGAGAACGGCTATTTCCGTCCTGATTGGATCACCGTCGAACGCAACGGCGTGAACGGCTCAAGCGCCCTGCCACGCTTCCGCGACGGATATCCCGAGCCAGCACCGCAATTGCCCGAGCCTGTCGCAGTCGGAAAAATCCTGCCGCACCATGTCGCCAATATCAGCGCCTATCATACGGTGCAGGTGGCGGGAAAAGCGTTCTTCCCAAACTATACCGCGCCCTATGTGTTCTCCCCGTTGAAGCAGTGCCTGGGCCATGTTCGACGCTACATCAGCCTGGCCTTCCGTCGACCCGAGAATTGCGATGCCGACATCATCCGGGACAGAGGCGAGTTCTTCATCGCGTGTCTGCAGCGGGAGGGCGATGCGCAGCTGCTGCGCTATTCCCGATACGCCGACAATCGCGCCTTCCTGACGGCTGTTATCACCAGCTTCGCCGCAAACGCGGCGCCTGAGATGCGGCTTGTGGTCAAGAACCATCCGCTGGATCCTGGCCTGGTCAATCTTCGCGCGGTCACGATGCGGCTTGCTCAGGAGCATGGGCTGGCGGGACGTGTCGATTTCATCGACGGCGGCAATCTGGCCGCGCTTTGCCGTGCGTCGCGAGGCATGGTCGTCAACAACTCCAGCGCCGCCTTGTCGGCGCTGGGTTTCCATACGCCGGTCAAGGTTCTGGGAGACGCCTTCTTTGACTTCGAGGGGCTGACCGACCAGAAGCCGCTGGACGCTTTCTGGTGCGCGCCGGAGGCTCCCGACAGCGCCTTGTTCACGCGGTTCCGCGCGCATGTAATCGCCCAGAGCCAGGTCAACGGCAACTATCACGAGCCGCATGCGATCCTGCCTACAGCCAATGGGATTGCGGACGTCCTCGAACGGGCGGCTGACTAGCGCTAGTCCTGCGCAGTGTGGCGCCGACACCACCCTCTGGCGCTGTCATATTGCTGTTACATAACTGTCGTCCAAGATTTCAACATGCGCCCTAGAGGGGGCTGGATTGCGACAGGCGATGGACGTCTGCCGCCAAAAGGCCATTGGCGCCGTCCATCTGGGGATAGATGTAATGATTTCTCGCAAAAGCCTGATCTGGGCGACCACCGCCCTCGCCGGCTCGCTGGCCTTCGCCGGCGCCGCCTCCGCGCAATCGACCGGCACGGAAGCGACCGAACTGGACCAAGTCGTTGTCACCGGCCAGCGTGGACCGCGCTCGATCGACGGCGCGATCGTCGCGGAGACGGTGGCGAAGTCGCGGGCCTCGATCACCGAAGAGTACATCTCGACCCAGGCGCCGGGACAGACGATCCTGAACTCGATCAATCTGCTGCCGGGCGTGAACTTCACCAACAATGACGCCTTCGGTTCTTCGGGCGGCGATCTGACGATCCGCGGCTTCGACTCGGCGCGTATCTCTCTTACGCAGGACGGCGTTCCGCTGAACGACACCGGCAACTACGCCATCTATTCCAACCAGCAGCTGGACCCGGAACTGATCAGCCGGGCCACCGTCAACCTTGGAACCACCGACGTCGATAGCCCGACCGCTTCGGCGACCGGTGGTACGGTCAACTATTCCACGCGCCGTCCGGAGCAGGAGTTCGGCGTCATCCTGCAGCCTTCGATCGGGGAGACCGGCTACCGCCGCTTCTTCGGCCTGGTCGACACCGGCGCCTTCGGCCCCTGGGGCACGACCGCCTGGTTCTCGGCTTCGAAGACCGCATATGACCACTTCATCGGCGCCGGCGGCGTCGACAAAACCCAATACAACGCGCGCATCTATCAGCCGCTCGGCGACAACGGCGACTTCCTCTCGCTGACCGCCAACTACAACGAAAACCGTAACAGCTTCATCGCTCGCAAAACGCTCGCTCAGTTTAATGCCGGGACGGCCTACGAGTCGGGCAATACGCTTCCGTCCGCTCTGACGAACATCAACCCCTCGAACACGGGCAACATCCGTGGCGCTTCGCGCTTCACTCTGCGCGACAATCTGGTCCTGACCATCGACCCGTCCTTCCAGTACGTCCTGGCGCACGGCGGCGGCACTCAGACCATGAGCGAAACCGACCCGCAACTGATCGGAAACTCCACCGCAGCCGGCGTCGATCTGAATCGCGACGGCGTGATCAATGGCGCCACGCGGGTCACCCTGTTCCGCCCCAACATCACCAACACCCACCGTTACGCTCTGACCAGCTCGCTGATCTGGGACATCAACGACGACAACCGCCTGCGCCTCGCCTACACCTACGACAATGGTCGTCACCGTCAGACGGGCCAGTTCGGATACATCGACGCTAACGGCAAGCCGGAAGATCCCTTCGCCGGCCGTAACGGAACGCCGATCAATCTGCCGGACGGCACCATTCTGCGCCGCCGCGATCGCCTGTCCTACGCCAAGCTGAACCAGATCGCCGCCGAATACCGCGGCAACTTCTTCAACGACGCGATCAGCCTGGACCTGGGCGTTCGTGCGCCGTACTTCGACCGCGAACTGACCAACTACTGCTACCAGCGCGACACCTTTAACGCCTACTGCACCACCCAGGTGGGCACGCCGGTCGCCGGAACGGACCTCGTCACGTTCCCGGCGTCGTCGATGAACAGCAGTGCGGCGAATCGCTACGGCAAGCCGCGTTCGTTCGAGAAGAAGTATGACGCTGTTCTGCCGAACGGTGGCGTGACCTGGCGCTTCGCCGACCACAACTCGGTCTATGCCAGCTACGCCGAAGGCTTCTCCGCGCCGCGTACCGACGACCTCTACGATGTGGTCGATGTGAACCCGGAACCGGAACGTACCAAGTCCTACGACCTCGGCTACCGCTATCAAGCCGCCGGCTTGATCGGCTCGATCGCCGCCTGGAAGACGGATTACTCCAACCGCATCGTCCGCACCTTCGACGAAGCCGCCGGCCTGTTCCTGACCCGCAACGTGGGCGACGTGACGCTTCAAGGCTTCGACGGCCAACTGGGCTGGTCGCCGTTCGACAAGTTCAACATCACCGGCTCCGTGACCTATACGGACAGCGAAGTGAAGAACAACCTGCCTAACGGCGTGGTGAACGGGGTTCCGGTCTTCATCCAGACCGCCGGCAACCGACTGGTGGAAACGCCGGAGTGGCAATACGGCATGCGGGTCGCCTACTCGGTCGGTCCGTTCGACCTGGGCCTGCAGGGCAAATATGTTGGCGAGCGGTTCTCCAACGACATCAACACCGAAGTCGCGCCGGATTACACGACGTTTGATCTCGACGTTCGTTACAACCTGGCCAGCCTCGGCAATGGCGGTTCGTATATCCAGTTCAACGTGATCAATCTGTTCGACGAAGAATACCTCGCGGACATCTCGACCTCGACCACCGGTTCGGCCAGCTATCAGCTGGGCGCCCCCCGCACGGCGATGGTCACCCTGCGCGCTTCCTTCTAAGGCTCAGCCAGACTGAAATGACGAAGGGCGGTCCGTTCGCGGGCCGCCCTTTTTCGTGGCTGACGTTGAAGTCGGGGGCGCTTGGGGCCATATGGCGCGGCTCCGAGTTCGGCCCTTCTTGAGGACGCCCGCATGACCGATCCGACTGCTGCCGCCATCCCCGCAGAATGGGCGCCGCACCGCGCCATGTGGGTGGGTTGGCCCAGCCATGCGGAATATTGGTTCGAGGCGCTGGAGCAGGCGCAGGACGAGGTCGAGGGTCTGGTGCGGGCTCTGGCCGGACCGGGTCGCGAGAAGGTCAAGCTGATGGTCGGCAAGGCCGAGGTCTTGGCCGACGCCCAGGCGCGCTTTGCGGGCGTGGCGAATGTCGAGGTCGTGCCCGGCGAGTTCGGAGACGTCTGGCTGCGCGACACCGGACCAATCTTCGGCGCGGGATCCAAGACGGCCGCCGCGTTCAAGTTCAACGGCTGGGGCGGCAAATACGACATGCCAGGAGACGACCTGGTGGCGGGCCAGATCGGCCGACATGCGGGCGTGGACCTGACCTGGAACGACTTTGTCATGGAGGGCGGGTCGCTGGATCACGACGGGGAGGGGACCGTCCTGACCACGCGCCAATGCCTGCTGAACCCGAACCGCAATCCGGCCTGGAACCAGGATGAGGCCGTCGCGGCGGGGGCGCTGGAAACGGCGGTCGGCGCCAAGGTGGTGGTGTGGCTGGGCGACGGTCTGCTGAACGATCACACCGACGGGCACGTCGATAACCTGGCGCGGTTCGTCGCGCCGGGCGTGGTCGCCTGCCCGGTCGCCTGGGGGACGAACGACGTCAACGCCGACGTCTATGACGCGACGGCGCGCGATCTGGCCGCCGTGACCGATGCGGCGGGCCGTCGGCTGAAGGTCGTGCGCATCCCGTCTCCGGGGCTGGTGCTGGACGAGGACGAACGCCCGATCCCGGCCAGTCACATGAACTTCCTGATCGCCAACGGCGCGGTGATCGTTCCCACCTATGGCGATGCGCGTGCGTCCGACATGGCCTGTCAGGCGTTGAAGGACGCCTTCCCCGATCGCGAGATCATTCCGCTGCCGTCCAACGCCATCCTGACCGGCGGCGGCTCGTTCCACTGCATCTCCCAGCAGGAGCCCGCATGAGCCGCAACATCACCGTCGCCGGCATCCAGACCTCGTATGGCGAGGACATGCAGGCGAACATCTACAAGACCATCGCCTTCGTGCGCGAGGCGGCGGGGCGGGGCGCGCAGGTGATCCTGCCGTCGGAGCTGTTCCAGGGGCCGTATTTCTGCGTCTCACAGGAAGAGCACTGGTTCGCCCACGCCTATGAGTGGCGCGAGCATCCGTGTGTTGTGGCCATGGCGCCGGTGGCCAAGGACCTGGGCGTCGCCATTCCC
The DNA here is from genome assembly GCF_017086445.1 of Brevundimonas fontaquae. Lineage (NCBI taxonomy): Bacteria > Pseudomonadati > Pseudomonadota > Alphaproteobacteria > Caulobacterales > Caulobacteraceae > Brevundimonas > Brevundimonas fontaquae. The sequence continues at coordinate 971,824 of NZ_CP070968.1, forward strand.
GTCTCGATCTTCGAGAAGGACGGGCCGCAATATTACAACTCGCTGGTCATGCTGGACGCCGACGGCGAGGCCTTGGGCGTCTATCGCAAGAGCCATATCCCCGACGGCCCCGGCTATCAGGAAAAATACTATTTCCGGCCGGGCGACACGGGCTTCAAGGTCTGGAAGACGCGCTTCGGCAAGGTCGGGGTCGGCATCTGCTGGGACCAGTGGTTCCCGGAAGCGGCGCGGGCGATGATGCTGAAGGGCGCCGATGTCCTGATGTACCCGACCGCCATCGGCACCGAGCCGCATGATGCGACCCTGCACACGGCCGAGCCCTGGCGGCGGGCCATGCAGGGACACGCGGTGTCCAACGCCGTGCCGGTCGTCGGCGCCAACCGGATCGGTCATGAGCGCGTGACCGAGGTCGGCCAGACCTTCTACGGCCATTCCTTCATCGCCGATCAGCAGGGCGAACTGGTCGAGCAACTGGACGCCGAGGAGGAGGGGGTGTTGGTGCACCGCTTCGATCTGGACGAGCTGGACAAATACCGCGCGGCCTGGGGCTTCTTCCGCGATCGCCGGACGGACCTGTATGGGGCGCTGACGGGGGGCCGCTGACACAATCCTCCCCTGCGTCAGCGGGGGAGGGGGACCATGCGCAGCATGGTGGAGGGGGCGGAGCGCGCAAGGTGCGAGCCGTTCGAAACGAAGATGCGTTCGCCCCCTCCACCGCTTCGCGGTCCCCCTCCCCCGTGAACGGGAGAGGATCTAGGTTCGCATCGCCTCGACCGCCGCGACCAGTCGGTCGAGGTCCGCCGGCGACGAAAGCCGGTGATCGCCCCCCTCGATCAGGTCCAGGCGCACGTCGCCGCCCGTCAGACGTTCGACCAGTTCGACCTGATGTCGCCACGGCACGACGTCGTCGGCGCGACCTTGCAGGACATGAACCGGGGCGGCGATCTCGATCACGCCGTCCAGCAGCAGCCATTTGCGCGCTTCCTCGAACATGCGCCGCGTCAGGACATATTCGCCCAGACCCTCCTCGACGATCAGGGTTTCGCCCTCGCGCAGGATGGCCTGACGCTCGTGGTCCGCCAGGCCGGGCCACATCAGCCGCTCGGTGAAGTCCTGGGCCGGATTGACCAGAACCAGGCCCTTGATCCGATCCGGCCGCGCCAGGGTCGCCAGCAGCGAGACCCAGCCGCCCATCGAGGAGCCGACCGGAATGACCGGGCCGGAAAGACTGTCGATCAGGGCGACGGCGTCCTCGCGCCAGCGGCCGATGGTGGCCTGTCTCCAGTCGCCGGTGGACTGGCCATGGGCGAAATGGTCGTAGCGGACGAAGTTCCAGCCGCGTTCGCGCGCGGCGACGTCCAGGGCCAGGGCCTTGGTCCCCTCCATGTCCGAACGAAAGCCGCCGACCCAGATCACGGTCGGGCCGTCGCCGTCGAGGCGTTTGAAGGCCAGGGTTTCGCCATCGGGGCGGGGCAGGTGCTGGATGTCGGTCATGGCGCCGTTCTGCCCGGACTTTCCGCCGTCGTCACCCTTGACCGCGACGCGCGATGGCGGAACACAGACCCATGCCCGCACCCCAGGTCCTGTTCGTCACCTCCAACCGCATCGGCGACTGCGTCATCTCGTCGGGCGTGATCCGCGAGATCGCGCGTCAGGTCTCTGGGGCCGAGATCACCGTCGCCTGCGGCCGGCCGCCCGCGCCCTTCTTCCGCAATGCGCCCGGCGTGGTGCGCACCATCGTGCTCGACAAGAAGAAGCTGTCCGGCCACTGGCTCGATCTGTGGAAACAGGTCGTCGGCACGCGCTGGGACCTGGTGATCGACATCCGGGGTTCGGCGCTCAGCTATCTGATCCCCGCCAAGCGGCGCATCGTCTATAACCGCTCGTGGGAGACGGGCCTGCGCAAGGTCGAGATGGTGTCGCGCCTGATGGGTTCGCCGACGCCGCTGGATCCCGAAATCTTCCTGGACGATCAGGCGCGGGCCGAGGCCGCCGCCGTGATCGATCCGCAGCTGGCGGGCGGCGCGGGTCCCGGCCCGATCATCGCCCTCGCCCCCATCGCACATCAGCCGGGCAAGAGCTGGCCCGCCGATCGTTGGGGCGCGCTGGTCGAGAAGCTGAAAGCCGAGCCGCGCTTCGACGGCTGGCGCTTCATGCCGGTGGGCGGACCGGGCGACCGGCCGCCCGCGACCCCGGCTCTGGAAGCTGCTGGCCACACCGAGCAAGGAGGGCGCGGCATCGACTTCGTCGGCAAGGGCGACATCTTGGCCTCGGCGGCCGCCATCGACCGGGCCGATCTGTTCGTCGGCAACGATTCGGGTCTGATGCACGTCTCCGCCGCGCTGGGCCGGCCGACCCTGGGTCTGTTCGGTCCGACGGAGTGGTGGCTGTACGGTCCCTGGGGACCCAAGACGCGCACGGCGGCGTCCAACGAGACGCGCGGCCAGTTCGCGCCGATCGAGGACCTGACAGTGGATCACGTCTTCGACGCGGTGCTGGCGCTACATGACGCCTACATCGTCGAAACGCCTGCGAACCCTTGAAAAATCGGGGCTCGCGGCGCATATTGCCGGCCTTGAGGGGAACGTGGCGATCGCCGCGTGCATTCGCTCATCACGACATACGCCTTCTCTGACCACATAAGGAAACGACGCCCATTCGCCGTCCCATGCAAGCGCCACCCGTGAAAGACGGGCCGCGTATGAACCAGGATATCCGCGCCCCTCGCGTTCTGCTCATCGACCAGAACGGCGAAAAACAGGGCGTCATGCCCACCTCTGCTGCTCTGGAAGCCGCCGAGGAAGCCGGGATGGACCTGGTCGAGATCGTCTCCACCTCCGAGCCGCCGGTGGCCAAGATCCTCGATTACGGCAAGCACCGTTTCCAGGAACAGAAGAAGAAGGCCGAGCAGCGCAAGCGCCAGAAGGTCGTCGAGTTGAAGGAGATCAAACTCCGTCCGAACATCGACACCCACGACTATGAGGTGAAGGCCAAGGCCATGCACCGCTTCTTCGAGGAAGGCGACAAGGTCAAGGTCACCCTGCGCTTCCGCGGTCGCGAAATGGCGCACCCCGAACTGGGCATGAAGCTGCTGAACAAGGTCCAGGCCGACTTCGACGAAGTCGCCAAGGTCGAGTTCTCGCCCAAGATGGAAGGCCGCCAGATGATCATGATCCTGGCCCCGCGCTGATCGCGATCCATCGCTGAATACCAAACGCCCCGGTCCCGAGACCGGGGCGTTTTTCTTTGCTGGAGAAACGGCTAAGCGTTGGGAATGACGAACGCCGATACGGTCGCTGCGCGCACCCCGCCGCCCAAGCTTAAGACACCGGCGCTGGCCGTGTTGTTCGCGACGGTGTTCATCAATCTGGTCGGGTTTGGGCTGGTGGTGCCGTTGCTGCCGTTCTTCGCTCAGAGCCTGAAGGCCGACGCGTGGCAGATCACGCTGATGTTTTCGGCCTATTCGCTGGGTCAGTTCTTCGCCGAGCCGTTCTGGGGGCGGTTGTCGGATCGGATCGGGCGAAAGCCCGTGCTGTTGATGACCCTGATCGCCAATGCGTTGGGCTATCTGATGCTGGCCTTCGTGCCCAACATCTGGTTGGCGATCGCGGTCAGGCTGTTCACCGGCCTGGGCGCGGGCAATATCTCGACGGTTCAAGGGTATGTCGCCGATGTGACCCCGCCTGAGCAGCGGGCCGGGCGAATGGGTCTGATCGGGGCGGCGTTCGGCCTGGGCTTCATCGTCGGTCCGGGCTTAGGTGGATTGCTGACGCAGCCGCAGCTGGGACGGTTGGGCTATCAGCTGCCGATCTTCCTGGCGGCGGCGCTGGCGGCGGTTGCGGCGGTCGGCGTGGTCGTCTTCCTGCGCGAAAGCCGGGCCAAGGCCGATCCCGCCGCGCCGCGTCCGGCCTTCCTGGCGGGGCTGAAGGATGCGCGTGACAACGCGGTGGTTTCGCGCGTGCTGGTCGTGACGCTGATCTATATGGCCGGGTTTTCGGCGATGGAGAGCGTGTTCGGCCTGTGGTCCGAGAGCCGCTATCAATGGGGCGCGCGCGAGGTGGGGCTCAGCTTCATGATCGTGGGCATCGTCTCGACGCTGAACCAGGGGTTCTTCGCCGGGCGGCTGGCGCGACGCTTCGGCGAATCGCGCGTGCTGGCCACCGGCATGCTGCTGTTTGGAACCTCGCTGGTGTTGCAGGTGCTGGCGCCGGTCGCGTGGTTTCCCGCGACGCGACTCGAGCTGGGTGCCCTGACGATCCCGGTCGTCCAGGGCTGGATCATTCCGATCGTAATGGCGATTGGCGCGTGCGGCATGTCGCTGGCCATGCCCAACATTTCGGCCATGATCAGCCGCGCCTCGCCGCCTGATCGGCAGGGGGCCATGCTGGGCCTGAACATGGCCTCCAGCTCGGTGGCGCGCATCTTCGGGCCGATGATCGCGGGCGCGCTGTTCTCGGGGCTGGGCCATGACTGGCCCTTCGTGATCGGGGCGCTGCTGACCCTCCCGGCGGCCCTGATGGCGATCAACGCCGGGCGCGTCATTCGCAGCGGCGAGGGCGGCGTCAAAGCCCCGGCCTGACTCGTCTTGCAATGACGGCGCTCTTCACGTAGAAGCCGCGCCTTCGCGTACCGAACCGCCAGGCGAACAGGCATGCCTGGGCGGTTCCTAAACTCTGGAGAGACACCTCCCCACGGGCTCAAGTAGTCCGAAGGACGGTAGCCCTCCAAAAAGGAGACTGAAATGCCGAAACTGAAGACGAAGTCGGGCGCCAAGAAGCGCTTCAAATTCACGGCCACTGGCAAGGTTAAGGCCGGCGTTGCGGGCAAGCGTCACCGCTTGATCAGCCACAACTCGAAATACATCCGCCAGAACCGCGGCACCTCGGTCATGGCCGACGCCGACGCCAAGAAGATCAAATCCTACATGCCGTACGCCTGATCGGCGCGCGCTGTACGACTGATCTCCATCCCAAAGAATTTGAAGGAATAGCGACATGGCTCGCGTTAAACGTGGCGTAACCTCGCACGCCAAGCACAAGAAGGTTCTGGAGCAGGCCAAGGGCTTCTCCGGCCGCCGCAAGAATACCATCCGTACGGCCAAGGCCGCCGTCGACCGCGCCGGGCAATACGCCTATCGCGACCGTCGCGCAAAGAAGCGCAACTTCCGCGCCCTGTGGATCCAGCGCATCAACGCCGCCGCCCGTCTGGAAGGCTTCACCTACAGCCAGTTCATCAACGGTCTGAACAAGGCCGGCATCGAACTGGACCGCAAGGTTCTGGCCGCGATCGCCGCTGACGCGACCGGCTTCAAGGCTGTCGCCGACAAGGTCCGCGCCGCCCTGGCTTAAGGGCCGCGCTCAAGTCGCGAGCGATCGCGTCGCGAGCGTAGCGCAACAAGAATGACGCCCGCTCCGGTTTCCGGGGCGGGCGTTCTTCGTTTCAGGCGGCCTCTGCGACCTCGGCCACACGGCTCTGCGCCAGCACCATGCGGATGGCGTTCAGAAGGGCGTCGGGCTGGATCGGCTTTTGCGCCACGCCGTTCATGCCGGCGGCGATATAGTCCAGCTCGTCGCGCTCGTCGGCGTTCGCCGTCAGGGCCAGGATCGGCAGGTCGCCGGCCGGGCCGGGCAGGGCGCGGATAGCCCGCGTCGCGGCGACCCCGTCCATCACCGGCATCTTGATGTCCATCACGGCCAGGTCGAACGGTCGAGCCCTGACGGCGTCCACCGCCTCTCGCCCGTTCTCGGCCATCTCGCAGGTGCAGCCGAACATCTCCAGCAGTTTGCCGGCGACGAAGCGGTTGGTGGCGTTGTCGTCCACCACCAGCACATGCAGGGTCTCGTGCGGCGTCGGCTCGGCCATGGCCGGGGCAGGCGCCGCGCTCTCGGTCGCGACACGCAGCGGCAGGCGCACCTGAAAGCGCGCGCCGCCCTGGGGCGAGGCGCCCAGCGAGATCGCGCCGCCCATCCGTTCGGCGATCTGTCGGCAGATGGCCAGGCCCAGGCCCGCGCCCGCCCCCTCGCGCCCGGCCTTTCCGGTGTTGAAGGGATCAAAGATGGTCGCGGCCGCCGCCTCGGGCACGCCGGGTCCGCTGTCGTCCACGGTGAAGATCACCTCGCCGTCGGATCGGCTCTCGATCAGGGCGACGACCTCGCCCGTCAGGGTGAACTTCAGCGCATTGCCGATCAGATTGTTCAGCAGCTGCTTCAACCGCATCCCGTCGGCCCGAACGCAAGGAACGGTCAGGTCGGTGCGGATGGTCAGACCGAGCGACTTCTCCTCGGCCCGTGCGCGCCACAGGGCGTCGATGTCGAAGGCGACGGCCGATAGGTCCAGCGGCTCCTCCTCCAGCGTCAGCATGCCGGCCGAGGCGCGCGACATGTCGAGCGCGTCGGTCAGCAGCCGCAGCAGGCTCTGGCCCGAATCGATCACGGTGCGGACGTAGGGACGCAGCTCTTCCTGCTCCAGCTTCTTGTCCATCAGGGCCGCGACGCCCAGCACCCCGTTCAGGGGTGTGCGGATCTCGTGGCTCATCACCGCCAGGAACTCGGACTTGGCCCGGCTGGAGGCGACGGCCTCGGCCTCGGCCAGCGCCAGGTCGCGGGCCAGGGCGCTCATTTCCTCGGCCCGCTGGCGGTGCAGGGCCGCGCCGGCCTGCACCACCTGCAGCGCCGTGCCGACGCCGACGTAGCGGCCGTCCGCCACCACGATGAAGCCCGTCAGCAAGGCGCCCAGTTCCGCCGCGTCATAGGCGTGGAAGAAGGCCTCGGCGCTGGTCGCCGCCTCCGCCACCGGCGCATTGCGATCCATCAGGCTTTCTGCGGGCTTTCGGGCATACAGGGCGCGTCCGAACTCGGCCGCCATCCTCAGGGTGAAGGCGTTGCGTTCGATGATGCCGAGGGGGCGGCCATCGTCATCGACGACAGCCAGGGCCAGGGTGTTCGGCTCGGTCTGGAACCGTTCGAACACATCGGCGCCCGGCGTGGACGGAGCCACAGGCGCGATCAAGTCGACGAAATCACCGATCAGCGGCATCAAGGTCCTCGCAAGTCCGGAGGCCTGATTAGACGGTGATATTTAACGCCAGCTTTGCCGTTCATGAACCTTTCGCGGCGGGTTTTCGACAGTCGATCCGTAGGCGGATGGAAAGTCCGGACTGCGAGCGATATTCCCTCGCGCACGCGACTTCGATAGCCTCGCCGTATGATGCGCACCCTGATCTGCGGCTTGGTTGCCGCCCTCGTTCTTGTCACTCCCGCCGCCGCGCAGGACCGACGCGTGGCCGTGACCTTCGACGACCTGCCGTTCCAGACGGATGCGGCGACCCTATGCGATCCGGCGCGCCTGATGACGATCACCCAGGATTTCGTCGCCATGCTGAAGCCGCTGGACACGCACGGCACAGCCTTCGTCAATGCGGGCAAGGTGTGCGAGGCCGAGCGCGCCACGATCCTGCCGCGCGTGCTGAACGTCTGGCTGGACGCTGGTCTGGACCTGGGCAACCACACCAACACCCATCTGAACATCCACTCGACGACGGTTGAGGCCTATCTGGCCGACGTGGACGCCGGGGCGCCGATCGTTCGGCAGGCGCTTGAGGCGCGCGGCCAGACCCTGCGTTGGTTCCGCCACCCCTATCTGTTCACCGGCGAGACGCAGGAAAAGCACGACGCCATCGCCGCCGGCCTGGCCCAGCGCGGCTATACGGTCGCGCCTGTGACCCTCGACAACAACGACTGGATGTTCGCCGACGTCTATCGCAAGGCCGAGCAGATCGGCGACCAAGCGCTGATGCAGCGCATCGGTCAGGCCTATGTGGCGCATATGGCGACGGTGCTGGACTTCTACGAACCCTACAGCGCAGAGGTGGCGGGCGGGCGTGAACCGGCGCAGGTGCTGCTGCTGCACGCCAACAGCCTGAACCAGGCCTATTATCCGCAGATCCACGCCCTGTATCTGGCGCGCGGCTATCGCTTCGTGCCGCTGGAAGAGGCGCTGGCCGATCCGATCTACGGCCATGCCGACACCTATGTCCGCGCCAACGGAATCTCGTGGCTGCATCGCTGGATGCAGACCGACGGCCGGCCCATCCGCTGGGAGCCGGAACCGCCTGCCTGGATCGTGGCGGCCAACAAGGCGCCGGCGTCGGAACTTCAGGCCATCGCATCGGCCCCTTGAAGGGTGACGAAACGGCTTCCACCCGTCAGGCCTGATCGGCTGAGGGGAAATCGCTTCGCGATTTCGCTGATGCCGTGAATCAGGCCTTTATTTTCACCGTGAGCATGATTCACGCTCCTGTCGGAACCGCGAGGCGGTTCCGTCCGAACCGATCATGCTCTAAGGCACGGGGCAAATGACCGATCTCGCCACACTCGAACTCGACCTGATCAACGCCATCGGCGGCGCGGAAACCGTCGCCGCCCTGGAGGAGGTGCGCGTCGCCGCCCTGGGCAAGTCCGGCTCCGTCTCCGGCCTGCTGAAGGGCATGGGCGCCATGAGCCCCGACGAACGCCGTGAACAGGGGCCGATGATCAACGGCCTGCGCGACCGCGTCGCCGCCGCCATCGCCGCGAAGAAGACCGCGCTGGAAGCCGCCGAACTGGACGCCCGCCTGCTGTCGGAACGCATCGACCTGACCCTGCCGGCGCGTCCGCGCAGGAAGGGCGGAGTCCATCCGACCATGCAGGTGATGGACGAGATGATCGCCCTGTTCGCCGAGATGGGCTTCGCCGTGGCCGAAGGTCCGGACATCGAGGACGACTTCCACAACTTCACCGCCCTGAACTTCCCGCCCAAACACCCGGCGCGGGAAATGCACGACACTTTCTTCCTGAAGCCGGACCCCGAGACGGGCGAGCGGAAGGTCCTGCGCACCCACACCTCGCCGGTGCAGGTCCGCACCATGATGAGCCAGAAGCCGCCGATCCGCATCGTCGCCCCGGGCCGCACCTTCCGCAAGGATTCGGACGCCACCCACACGCCGATGTTCCACCAGATCGAAGGCCTGGTGATCGACCGCGACATCCACATGGGTCACCTGAAGACGACGCTTCAGACCTTCATCGCCCGCTTCTTCGAGCTGGACGCGGTCCAGGCGCGCTTCCGCCCGCATCACTTCCCCTTCACCGAACCCTCGGCTGAAATGGACATCCGCTGCGACCGTTCGGGCGGGAAACTGGTCTTCAACACCGGCGACGACTGGCTGGAAATCCTGGGCTGCGGGATGGTGCATCCCAATGTGCTGAGGAACTGCGGCATCGACCCGGACGAATATCAGGGCTTCGCCTTCGGCATGGGCGTGGATCGGCTGGCCATGCTGAAATACGGCGTGCCGGACCTGCGCCCCATGTTCGACGCCGACACCCGCTGGCTGTCCCATTACGGCTTCTCGGCCTTCGCCGCCCCCAACCCGGCCTCGGGCCTGAGCTGAACCCATGACCACAGTAAACCTGCCTTTCCCGCCCGAATTCGCCCGTCAGCAAGTCTTCGAGGATATCCAGATCCCTTTGGCGGTCTTTTTCCGTCAGTTGGCGATGAGCAATGTCTCCATCGTCGAGGGGCGTGCGTTTCGACGTTGCAAGATCGAGGGACCGGCCGTGATGCTCGTCCTCGACGGCGTGGCTTTCGACGGCTGCAACATGGGGTTCGACGGAGGCGATGTTCGCAATCTGCTGCTTCGTCCGATGGGCAAGAAGGTGATCGGATCCGTGCCGTTCGCCATGTGCCTGTTCGAAAACTGTTCATTCAACGCCGTCGGCTTCACGGGTGAAGACCGTCATCTTGAAGCGTTCCAGTCGGCCTTGAGCGGCGTCCAGCAATGAAGTTCACCCTGTCCTGGCTGAAGGACCATCTCGAAACCGAGGCGGATGTCCATCAGATCGCCGAGGCCATGACCATGGCCGGGCTGGAGGTCGAGGAGGTGCTCGACCCCGCCGCCAAACTGGCGCCCTTCACCGTGGCCAAGATCGTCTCGGCCGAGCGTCATCCCAACGCCGACCGGTTGCAGGTCTGCCAGGTCGAGACGGTCGACGGGATGAAGGAGATCGTCTGCGGCGCACCGAACGCGCGGGCGGGCCTGACAACCATCTACGCCCCCATCGGCGCCTATGTGCCGGGCCTGGGCGTGACCCTGGTCGAGAAGCCGGTGCGCGGCGTGGTGTCGAACGGCATGCTGTGCTCGGCTTCCGAGCTTGAGCTGTCGGACGAGAGCGACGGCATTCAGGAACTGCCGCCGGAGATCCCCGTCGGCACGCCGGTCGCCGGCCTGTTCGGCGCCGAGCCGGTCATCGATTTCGAGGTCACGCCGAACCGGCCTGACTGGCTGGGCGTCGCCGGCATCGCCCGCGATCTGGCCGCCGCCAGCGTCGGCAAGCTGAAGCATTTCGACATCGCCGTGGTGCGCGGGGCCTTCGCCTCGCCGATCAGCGTGCGGCTGGAGGCGCCCGAGATGTGCCCGGTCTTCGCCGGTCGCGTCATTCGCGGCGTCAAGAACGGCCCGTCGCCGGCCTGGCTGCAGAAGCGTCTGACGGCTATCGGCCTGCGCTCGATCAACCGTCTGGTCGATGTAACCAATCTGATCGCCTATGACCGCGCCCGGCCGCTGCACGTCTATGACGTCGCCAAACTGTCGGGAACGGAGATCGTGGTGCGGGCGGGGCAGGTTTCGGCCGCGACCGGCGAGCACGAACATCTGATCGCCTTGGACGGCAAGACCTACGCCGCATCCGCGGCCGACTGCGTCATCGCCGACGCCGGGGGCGAGCGCCCCATCGGCCTGGGCGGCGTCATGGGCGGCGAGAGCACCGGCTGCGACGAGACCACCACCGACGTCTTCCTGGAAAGCGCCTGGTTCGACCCGCTTGTGATCGCCCAGACCGGCCGTGCGCTCGGCATCCATTCCGACGCCCAGTACCGGTTTGCGCGCGGCGTCGATCCGGTCTCGGTCACGCCGGGTCTGGAACTGGCCACGCGCCTGATCCTTGACCTGTGCGGCGGCGAGCCGTCGGAAATCGTCTCCGTCGGCGAACCGCCGGCGAGCCCGGCGCCCTTCGCCTTCGACCCCGCCTATGTGAAGCGCCTCAGCGGCATGGATCTGGCCGACGACCGGATCGGGACCATCCTGGGCCAACTGGGTTTCCTGGTTCAGGCCGCGCCCGCCGGTCAGGCCGAGCCCTGGCTCGTCACCCCGCCCTCGTGGCGTCGCGACGTCGAAGGTCCGGCCGATCTGGTGGAAGAGGTCGCGCGGATCGAGGGCTTCGACAGCCTGCCCGACACGCCCCTGCCCGAGGTCGCCCGCCCCGCCGGCGGCGTGCTGAGCCCCCGCCAGGCCCGCGTCCGCACCGCGCGTCGCGCCCTCGCGGCCCTCGGTTACGCCGAGGCCGTCACCTGGTCCTTCACCAAACAATCGACCGCAGCCCTGTTCGGCGGCGGGGATGATCGGCTGGTGCTGGAGAACCCGATCGCGGCCGATCTGGACTGCATGCGGCCCTCGGCCCTGCCGAACCTGATCCAGGCGGCGGCGCGCAACGCCGCGCGCGGTTTCGCCGACGCCGCCCTGTTCGAGATCGGCCCCATCTATCTGAGCGACGGTCCGACGGATCAGCGCACGGTCATCGCCGGCCTGGTCGCCCCGCACGCCGCCCGTCACTGGGCCGGCGCCGGAGAAGACGCTCTGTTCGCGCTGAAAGCCGACCTGAACACCCTGCTGGAAGAGATCGGCGCCCCGGTCGCCTCGCTGCAACTGGTCCAGGGCCAGAACCGCGACTGGTGGCATCCCGGCCGTTCGGCCCGGCTGCAACTCGGCCCCAAGAATGTGATGGTCGAGTTCGGCGAACTGCATCCGCGCGTGTTGAAGGCGCTGGACGCCGACGGCCCCATGCTGGGCTTCGAAATCGTGCTGGACAACGTGCCGGAGCCACGCGGAAAATCGGGCAAGGCGCGGGGAACCGCCGATCTGTCGGCCCTCATGCCCCTGACGCGCGACTTCGCCTTCGTGGTCGAGGACGCCAAGCCGGTCGGCGATCTGGTCCGGGCCACGACGGGCGCCGACAAGGCCCTGATCGCCGACGTGCGCGTCTTCGACGTCTATCGCGGCAAGGGCGTGGACGAGGGTTTCAAGTCCGTCGCCCTGGAGGTCGTCATCCAGCCGCGCGAGGCCACCCTGACCGAAGCCGAGATCGAGGCCTTGACCGTCAAGGTCGTCGGGGCGGTCGAAAAGCAGGGCGGCAAGCTGCGGGCTTGAGGGGGCGCAGCGCCGTCTTTCGGGCGGCGCGGGGGACATAGGCGATGACGACGGAACCTCAGGCTGCCCAACCGGATCGCGGCCATCTGCTGCGCGTCCTGGGCGTGACGTTCGGCGTCGCCGTCGTGGTCGGCGGCGTCGTCGGTCAGGGCATATTGCGCACGCCGGGCGTGGTCGCCGAGGGGGTTCAGAACCCCACGATCATCATCGCCCTGTGGTGCGTCGCCGGTCTGGTCGCCTGGATCGACGCCATGTCGACGGTCGAACTGGCCGCCTCGATCCGCAAGACGGGCGGCCCCTATATCTTCGCCCGGCGCGCCTTCGGGTCGTTGACCGGCCTCGCCGTCGGCGTCTGCGACTGGCTGGGCAATATGGGCGGCATCGCCTTCATCGCCGTGGTCTTTGGCGAATATCTGCACCGGTTGGGCGTCGCGACCAGCGTGCCCGTCGGCGTCCTCGCCCTGTTGATCGTGGTCGTGGTGGGCAGCGTGCAATGGCTGGGCACCAGGGTCGGCGGTCGGTCGCAGGAGGTCGGCAGCGCGGTAAAGGCGGCCTTGTTCACCGTGCTGATCATCGGCCTTTTCCTGGCGCCGCGCGGCGCGCCCGTGGCGACCGAGATCGCGCCGGCGACGGCGGCGGCCCTGACCTTCGGCGGCATCGTCATGGCCCTGCGGGCGATCTCGGGCACCTATTACGGTTGGAACAGCGCCTCCTACTTCTGCGAAGAGGTGGTGGATCCGGGCCGGACGATCGCGCGGGCCACCTTCTCGGGCATCGCCGTGGTGACGGTGATCTATGTGCTGGCCAACCTGGCCTATCTGAACGTCCTGACGCCGGCCGAGATGGCGGGCTCGAACCTCGTCGCCGCGGATGCGGCCGGTCGGGTGTTCGGCGATGTCGCCGGCCCCATCGTCACGGCCATTTCGCTGGTGTCGCTGGTGACGATCATCAATGCGATGGTCATGGTGTTCCCGCGCGTCCTGTTCGCCATGGCGCGCGAGTATCAGATCTCGGCCCTGACCCGGGTCGCCGCCAACGGCACGCCGCGTCTGGCCCTGATCGCGACCGTGCTGGCCGGCGGGCTACTGGCCACCATCGGGGTCTATGAGACCTTGCTGACCTTTTCGACGTCGCTGCTGGCGCTGATGAGCGTGCTGGTCAACGCGGCCGTCATTGTCCTGAGGGTGCGCGAGCCAAATCTGGAACGGCCGTGGAAAATGCCGCTCTATCCCCTGCCGGCGATCATCGCCTTGGCGATCAATACGACCCTGTTCGTGATCTTCGTGGTCGAGGATCCTTTGACGGCTGGAAAGGCCTTCGGAATGCTGGCGGTCCTGATAGGCCTCGCCTGGCTGCTGGTCCGGCGAAAGCGCGCTCCGGCCTGATCGGCGCACCCTGGTAAGACCCCGTTAACCTTGAAGCCGCAAGGCTGCCGCAAAGGTCGGGGACGGTGAGGCCAAGACCGGCGCGCCAGCCGGCCGTCCTCTCGTCGCCTTTCGGAGCGCCCTCCATGCATCGTCGCCAACTGATCCTTTCGGGCCTCGCCACCGCCGCCGGCGCCTCGTCTCTGGGCGCCTGCGCCTCGGCGCCGCCGCGTGATCCCGCCTATCCGATCCGCTCGGACCAGACGGCCCAGGCCTACAGCTTCGACGAACTGGTTTCGGCCGGCTCGCGCGAGCTGGGCATCGCGGCCGAGGTCGTGGGCGGCGCGATCGAGCGCGTCTTCGCCGACCAGGGCGACCGCCCGACCGCATATATCGCGGGCGAGGAAGGCTCAGGCGCCGTCGTTGTCGGCGCCCGCTACGGCCGCGGCGCCCTGCACATGAAGGATCTGTCGGCCTCCCAGGAAGTGTTCTGGCAGGGCGCGTCTGTGGGTTGGGACTGGGGTGGCAACGCCAGCCGCGTCTTCACCCTGGTCTATGGCCTGTACCATCCCGACATGATCTATCGCCGCTATCCCGGCATTGAGGGCTCGGCCTATCTGGTCGCGGGCCTGGGCGTGAACTATCAGCGCGCAGACGGCATCGTCCTGGCCCCCATCCGCACCGGCGTCGGCCTGCGCCTGGGCGCCAACGTTGGCACCATGAGCTACAGCCGCCAGCGCAATCTGCTGCCGTTCTAGGCCCCTCACCGTTCGTCATCCTCGGGCTTGACCCGAGGACCGGATGATCCGCCGCTTTTGCGAACGGGCGACGCACAGTGCGAAGAACTCCCGGTCCTCGGGTCAAGCCCGAGGATGACGGGGTGTAATCAGCTCACCAATCGCAGCGGCGGCGGCGCGTCCATCAGCGTCGTCAGCCCTTCGCGCCAGCTGGGATAGGCGGGCCGCCAGCCGAGTTCGGCCTTGGCCAGGGCGTTCGAGACGCGCTTGGAATCCAGATAGAAGCGGCGCATCGCCTCGCTGACGCTGTCGTCGGTCCAGTCCACCTGGGGCGGGCGGGGCAGGCCCATCCGATCCGCGGCCCATTCCATCACCACATCGGCGGGCGACGGTTCGTCGTCGGTCAGATTGTAGGCGGCGCCCGGTCGCGGCTGCGCCATCGACGCGAACAGGCCCGAGACGATGTCGTCCACATGGATGCGGTTGAAGACCTGGCCGGGCTTTCTGACCAGCTTCGCCGTGCCTTCTTTCAGCCGCTCGACCACGCTACGCCCCGGCCCGTAGAAACCGGGCAGGCGGAAGATCTGGACCGTCAGCCCCATCCCTTGCGCCCCATCCATCCAATCGCGCTCGGCCCGAACGCGGCGTGCGCCCTCCAGATTGGCGGCGTTCAGCGGCCCGTCCTCGAACACCCATCCGCCGGCCCGGTCGCCATAGACGGAGGTGGACGAGACATAGCCAATCCAGTCGGGCCAGGCATCGCCCGCCAGAGGCCCCAGGGCCCGCAGACCGGGACACCCTTGGGCGTCCGGCGCGGCGGTGATCAGCA
This sequence comes from Brevundimonas fontaquae, assembly GCF_017086445.1. Taxonomy (NCBI): domain Bacteria; kingdom Pseudomonadati; phylum Pseudomonadota; class Alphaproteobacteria; order Caulobacterales; family Caulobacteraceae; genus Brevundimonas; species Brevundimonas fontaquae. Next base: position 986,995 of record NZ_CP070968.1, read on the forward strand.
CGGCCGTCGCCGCCTCCAGCGCCGTCTTTAAGGCCGCCGCATCGCTGGGATCGATGGCCATGATCCCGTCGGCCGCCAGGGCGCGGCGCCGCTCGGGGTCGCGCGAGGTGGCGGTCGCCCGCCCGCCGCGCCGTATGGCCTCCAGCGCCGCCGCCCGCCCCAGATAGCCGCCGCCGAAGACCAGCAGATCGAGGGGAGGGGAGGCGATAGGCATTACGAAACTCAGGCCGTCAGAACTTGGGAAGGTGGAGCGTCGGCTGCCGGCCGCGCCTCATTTTCCAGCGCCTCCGCCCGGCGTTGGTTCCAGGCGGAGACGCACGGCACCCGACCCAGATCGGCCCGGTCGGCATAGCGGCGGGCGATATCCGTGACCTCGTCCATTAGACCCTGCGCCAGGGTGATCGGCTTCAACCCTAGATCCCGGAACTGGTCGTTGGCGACGACCAGATCGTTCTCGTCGGCTTCCTGACGCGGATTGGCGACATTGTGGATTTCGGCGCCGGTCTTGTCGGCGATCATGGCCGCCAGATCGCGCACGCGGCGGCTCTCGGTCATCTGGTTCAGGATCTTGACCCGGTCGCCGCGTTTGGGCGGGTTCTTCAGCGCCAGTTCGACGCAGCGCACCGTGTCCTGAATATGGATGAAGGCCCGCGTCTGGCCGCCCGATCCATGCACCGTCAGCGGATAGCCGACCGCCGCCTGCATCAAAAAGCGGTTCAGCACCGTGCCGTAATCGCCGTCATAATCGAAGCGGTTGATCAGCCGTTCGTCCTGTTTGGTCTGTTCGGTCTGGGTGCCCCAGACGATGCCCTGGTGCAGGTCGGTGATGCGCAGATTGTCGTTACGGGCGTAGAACTGGAACAGCAGGGCGTCCTGCGTCTTGGTCATGTGATAGATGCTGCCCGGATTGGGCGGGAACAGGATTTCCTGCTCGGCGGGGCCGTTGTCGGTCTCCACCGTCACCTTCAGATAGCCCTCGGGAATGCGCAGGCCCGCGGTGCCGTAGCCATAGACCCCCATCGTCCCCAGGTGCGCCAGGTGGACGTCCAGGCCGCTTTCGACGATGGCGGCCAGCAGGTGGTTGGTGGCGTTGATGTTGTTGTCGACGGTGTACAGCTTGTGCCGCGCCGACTTCATCGAATAAGGGGCGGCCCGCTGCTCGGCGAAATGCACCACGCTGTCGGGGGCCAGGTCGCGGATCAGGGCGACCAGACGGTCCAATTCCTTGCCCACCGTCATGTTGACGAAGCCGATGTCGCCGCCGGACACGTCTTTCCACGCCTTGATCCGCTCGCCCATCGTGCGGATCGGCGTCAGGGACTGGACCTCCAACTCGTTGTCGATGTTCCGGCGGCTCAGGTTGTCGACGATGGTCACGTCCCACCCTTCGGCCGACAGATGCAGGGCCGTGGGCCAGCCGCAAAAACCGTCGCCGCCCAGAACCAGCACGCGCATGGGATAGCCTCGTCGTCGTCTCAAAGGTCATGCCTAGCCCAGCCGTCGCGCTTGGCAAAGCGGCGCTGTGCACGGTTCGGTGCGACGCATTGACGAATATCGCTTGGAAAGGCCGCGCACTCGGGTTAAGTCTCTGCCGTCTCCCACTCAATCGCAGCTTTACGGGCGCATACCCGGCTGTTCGCGGCTTGAGCCGGCCATGACGGTCGGTCCCGAAAGGACCGGCGCACCATGCGGGCGACAAGGCATTCCGACAGTTCGACAATCGGGGATCGGCCCCGAGCGAGACGGAACCACGAAACGGACGGAACCGGCCTTCAGGCTTTGGTCCGCCCCTGCACACGGTAGCGCGAATGAGAGATTTCAAGGGCATGAAGCGTCAGCGCGGACGCAATCGGAACAAGGCGGGCGCCAATAACGCCAACAACGCCAATCCGAATCGTTCGTGGGATTCGCAAGGCCCCGAGAACATCAAGGTCCGGGGCAACGCCCAGACGGTGTATGAGCGCTATCAGCAGCTGGCCCGCGATGCGGCCTCCAGCGGCGACCGGGTGCTGGCCGAAAACTATCAGCAGCACGCCGAACACTATTACCGCGTCCTGCGCGCGCTCCAGCCGCAGCGGTCCTTCTCGGACATCGCCGCGCGCGAACAGTCCAATCAGGGCTTCGACATCGACTTCGAGGACGAATCCGGAGCCCAGGCCGCCGCCTTCGTCGCCGCTCAGCAGGCCGCCGACCGTCAGGCCGCGGAGGCTGCAGAGCGCGCCGAGCAGAACCAGAACCGCGATCAGAACCGCGACCGCGACTACAATCGCGACCGGGACCGGGACCGGGACCGTGACAACCGCGACCGCGATCGCGATCAGAACCGTGATCGTGACCGTGACCAGAACCGCGACGGCCAGCAGCCGCGCGAACCCCGCGAGCCGCGCGAGGGCGACGAGGTCCGCGCCGAAGGCGAGGGCGGCGGTCGTCGCGAAAGCCGTCGCGAACGCTGGGAGCGTCGCCGCGAGGAACGCAATCGCCGCTTCGACAATCAGGACGGCGCCCAAGACGGCGCTGAGGGGGCCGCCCCTGCCTACGCCGAGGCCGACCGCGCCGAAGCCGTAAACGAAACGCCCGCCGCTGAAGCCCCTGTCCCTGAAACGCCGAGCGTCGAGGCGTCGGCCGCAGACGAACGTCCCGCACGCCGTCCGCGCCGCACCGCCGCCGCTGTTGCGGCTGACGAGGGCGACGCCCCGACCGCCCTGCCGGGCTTTCTGACCCGCGCGCCGGTGTCGTCGGCCGCGGCCGAGCAAGCCGAAGGCGAGGCGGCCCCGCGTCGCCGTGCACCGCGTCGCAAGCCCGAAGCCGCCACGGCCAGCGAAGACTGACAACAACCCAAGCGGGCGTGTTTACCTGAACGCAACTCCTGCGCGTCATCCTGGTGCGTCGGAGGGGCGTCATGGATTTCGTCTTGCTGGTCCTGTCCCTGGCGCTTGCCGGGACCTGTTCGGGCGTGTGGCTGTGGCTGCGCGCGGATGAGGCGGCGACACGGCTGAAGCGTGAGAACGCCAGGCTCGAGACCCGCCTGGGCCGACAGACGCAAGGGCTGCGCCGGGCCCTGTCGACCGCCGAAGCCGAGGTCGAACGTCTGACCGCCGCCCTGCGCACGCGAGGCGAGGTGATGCAGGCCCTGGGCCGCGAACTGCGCACCCCCCTGACCACCGTCCTGGGCTTCACCCAGCTTCTCCGCCTAAACGATCAGATCGATCCCCTGTCGACACGACAGGATCAGGCCGTCGCTCAGATCGAGGCGGCGGGCGGGGTTCTGCTGGCGCTGATCGAAGAGACGGACGCCTTCATGACGTGCGAAGACGGCGGCGGCGCTCAGGCGACCCACCGCGTCGATCTGCGTCTGGCGCTGCGTCAGGTCTGCGACGGGCTGCAATCCCAGGCGCGAGACGCCGGCGTCGCTCTGGCCTGCCCGCCGGCCGCCCACGGCCTGTGCGTCGTGGGCAATCCCGGCCAGGTCCGCCGGATCCTGCGTCGACTGGTCGAGAACGCCCTTCGTCATTCGTCGCCCGGCGGGACCGTGCGAATGGAGCTGTCGCGTGTCGACGACGACATCCGCCTCGCCATCCACGACGCGAAATCAGGGCCGCAGGGCCAAGGGGCGGAGCGGCTGTTTCGCCCTCTGGACGGCCGTGACGCGCGCGGCGGCACGGGTCTGGGCGTCGCCTCGGCCCAGCGCCTGGCCGAACGGATGGGCGGGACGTTGGCGATGCAGAATGATCCATCAGGCGGCGCCGTCTTCTCGCTCAAGGTGCCTGCCGCGCCGTCCCCCGGCGTGACGCCGGTCGTCGCGCTCTCGAAACCGGCTGTCGCACTCTATATCGAGGACAACGCCGCCAACATCGCGTTGATGCGTCAGGTCGCGCGCGGTCTCGGCCTGACCCTGCATGCCGCGACCACCGGCGCCGAGGGGCTGGATCTGGCGCGCGCGCTCGGCCCCGACTTCATCCTGCTCGACATCGGTTTGCCTGACATGGACGGCTATGAGGTCAAGGCGCGACTGGACGTCGATCCCCTGACGCGGCACGTCCCCGTGCTGGCGTTGACGGCCGCCGCCTCGCCTCGGGACAGCGCGCGTGGGCGCGCTGCGGGCTTCGACGCCTGGCTGGCCAAGCCGCTGGATCTCGCTGCATTGGGCGCGGCGCTGAACGATGTGCTGGACGACGGTTCGGCCTGTCCCGGCCTTGACGACGAGGGGCGCCAGAGGGCCTAAGAGGCTTGAGTTCGCCCGTAAGGTCGCCCCCCAAGGGAAGCGTTGATGCGTCTGTTCATTTCGTCCCGCGCGCTCGTGCGCCGCCTGGCGCCGCTAGCGGCCCTGTGCGCCGTCGCCGCCTGCGCTTCGACCCCGCCGCCGCCACCCCCGCCGCCGCCCGGTGCGGCCGGCGCGCTGATGGACTGGCGCGGCGTCATCACCTCGGCCGACCGGGATCGCTATCGCCGCGTCGACGCCGCCTGGACCCTGGCCCTGCAACAGGCAAAACGTCAGCGCGGCTCCGGCGATCTGAACAGCCTGGGCGATCTGATCGACCCCAAGGCCGACCGTCCCGGCGTCGCGCCGCCGCCCGGCGACTATCGCTGCCGCACCGTCAAACTGGGCACCCAGGGAGGCGAGGACGGGCTGGGCTATGTCGTCTACGGCTGGTTCGCCTGCCGCATCGAACAGACGCCGAAAGGCTTGAAGTTCTCCAAGCTGACCGGCTCGCAGCGCCCCTCCGGTCTGCTCTTTCCCGAAGACGACCGTCATATGGTGATGCTCGGCTCGCTGGCCCTGGCGCAGGAGCCCGCCGCCAACACCTATGGCCGCAACCCCGACCGCGATTTGGTGGCCATCTTGCAACGCATCGGCGAGGCGCGCTGGCGGCTGGTCCTGCCGTGGCCCAACACCGAATCCAATCTGGACCTGATCGAGCTGGCCCCGGCGCCGCGCGGCTAAGGTTCGGCTGAACCTCGGGCGCCCTGTCACGTTCGGTCATGACAACCGATGGAGACGCTGATGCGCCGCACCCCTCTGGCCGTTCTGGCCCTGATGACCACCACGGCCCTGGCGGCCTGTGGCGACAACAGTCCCGCCGCCCCGACCGAGGCCTCGCCCGCCGTCACCACGCCCGCGCCCGGCGTGCCGGCCCAGGCCGCGCCTGAGGCGACGGCGACGCCGCAATCTCAGACGACCCCAGCCGAGGGGATGCAGGGCGGAACCGACGATTGGCGCAAGGTCGCCAACACAGCCGACGCCAGCTTGCTGGGCCGGCTGGACCAGGCCTGGCGGATGGCTCGCGCCGAGGCCGAGGAGGGTGGCTTCTCGCGTCAGGTCGAGGCCTTGGGACCGCTCGCCGACCCCAATGCGGGGCAAAGCGGCCGCGTCCAACCCGGTCAGGGGAACTATCGCTGCCGCACCATCAAGATGGGCAGCCGCAACGGCTCGGGGCTGGCCTATGTCGAATATCCCTGGTTCCGCTGCACGGTCGAACTGACGGCGGGCGGCGACCTGATCCTGACCAAGCTGACGGGCTCGCAGCGGACCCGGGGTCTGATCTACCCCGACACCGACCGCCGCGGCGTCTACATCGGCGCCCAGGCCTGGGGCGCCGACGAGAATCGGTATCCGGCCTACGGCGACAGCGCCGAGCGGGATCAGGTCGGCGTCATCGAACGCATAGGCCAGAACCGCTGGCGCCTGGTCCTGCCCTGGCCCAAGCAGGAAGCCAAGCTGGAGCTGCTCGAGATCACCGGCTAGCGCGCGCCGGTCGAGCGGGCGATCGCGGCGCGCATGCCCTCGGCGTGAAGCGCGCCTGACGGGGCGATTTTGGTGTTCGGCGTTTCGCTGGGCCCCAGATCGGCGGTGCGATCGTCCGGCCCGGTCCAGGTCGGGCTTTCGGCCTTGCGACGGACGGCCTCGCGCAGATTGTCGGTCGCCGTGGCGGACGCCCCGCCGGATTTAGGGCCGGATTTACGCCGGTCCATCTCATCGGCGACGCGAGCGATGGCGTCCGTCAGCAGCGCCTTCTTCTCGCGCGCGCCCGCATCCGGGCCGCTCTCTCCCTCACGAACGCGTCCCCGGATCTGACGCTGCACCCGGTCACGCCGCGCGCGCAGCCGCCCGATCAGGTCGCGCAGTTCCGAGGGCGAGCGCTCGGCCAACGCCTTCGTCTGTTCGACCATATCCGCCTCGTCGCGATCCAGCGCGCGCGGGTTTGGGGTCTTGGACATGACGGTCTCCCTTTCGATTGATGGGAAGACAGCGTCAGGACGCCAGGGCCGTTCCGGTTTGCGACCCTGGGTCACAGGGTCGTCCGAGGTCACACGCGCGTCAGTCTCAGGTCCTGATAGTCGTAGCTGAAGTCGATGTCGGGGCTGACCCCCTTCACCGTCGCCGTCGCCGGTTTGGCCGTCAGGATCGAGAAGGTGACGAAGGCGTCCTCCTCGCGCTTGTCCGGGAAACGGGTGCGGAAGGTCTCGCCGTCGTACGGCTCCAACCAGCCTTGCAGGGCGGGCGTGTGGGTGAAGCTCAGCCACAGGCCGCTCCTCCTGTTTCGGCCGCGTCCCTCGGTCTTGGGCGCAATGACGATGTCGCCGTACCACGGATCGCGCCAGGTCCCCGCGTAGGATTCCAGCGGCATGGACGGGGGCGCGCCGGCCGCCTGTTTGGCGTCGATTTCGGCGGCGGCGGCGATGGATTTCGCATTGCCCTCGGCTTCCAGCTTCTTGGAGTCTGAGATCCAGTCCACATCGACCTTGCCCATGCAGATGTCCGTGATGCCGGACCGCAAGGCGCGCAGCAGGAAGCTCTCCTCGGCGTTGGAGAAGATGCTGAAGCCGGTCTTGCGGCCGGGGATCAGCACCGTGGCGGAAATGCCGCCGGGCGAGCCGCCGCCGTGGCTGGCGATCCGCTCGCCGCGATAGTCCTGAACCTGCAGCCCCATCGCATAGGTCGAGGCGATGGATCGGTTGGGCAGTTCCGCCGTCGGTCCGGCCGACGAGCCGACGATGATGTTGGGGCGATACATCTCGCGCGCCGCATCTTCGGAATAGAGCCGCGTCCCGTCGGGCAGCTTGCCGTCGTTCAGCCGCACGGCGATCCATTTGGCCCAGTCGGTCGGGGTGGTGCAGATGCCCCCCGCCGCCGCCGCCGAATCCCAGTTCCACACCTCGACGATGGACTTGGCGATGGGCGTCATCGCCCCCTGATAGCGCAGCGGCGGGCCGACCCGGCCGTGGGGCAGGGCGGACTTGGACGCATCGGCCAGACGCGCCAGGGGCACGGTCTCGGTCATCCCAACCTTGTCCAGGATGCGCGTCTGGATAAAGGCCTCCCAACTCAGGCCCGATACCGCCTCCAGCACTGCGCCCGCGACCACGAACATCAGGTTGCAATAGTGATAGCGCGCGCGGAATCCGTCCTCGATCGGCACGAAGGCGGCCTGGGCCAGCACCTCGGCGCGGGTGCGATCCGAGTTGGGCCAGAACAGCAGGTCGCCGGCGCCCAGGCCGAACCCGGCCCGGTGGCTCAGCGTATCGCGCACCGTGATGTGTTCGCCGATATAGGGATCGGACAGGGTGAAGCCGGGCAGATAGGTCCGAACCGGCGCGTCCCACTTCACCTTGCCTTCGTCGACCAGGATGGCCAGGGCGGCGGCGGTGACGTTCTTGGTGTTGGAGGCGATGGCGAACAGGGTGTGCTCATCGGCCCGCGCCGGCTTGCCCTGAACCTTGACGCCGTATCCCCGCGCCAGAACGGTCGCCCCGTCCTTGACCACTGCGACGCCCAGCGCCGGCTGATCCGGCCATGCCGCCATGCACTTGGCCACATAAGCGTCCACCGCCGCCGCCAGCGACGCATCATCGTTCGCCGGCGCGCTCTGGGCGAACACGGGTCCCGCCGCCAGCGCCGCCGCGCCTCCGGAAGCGAACAGGGTGCGGCGCGACAGACGAAGGGACATGGCGAACTCCAGCGAAGACCGCCGGACGCTAGCGCCCCGCTAGCCCGAGGCCAAGCGCTGCTGACAAAAGGGGATTGACGATAAATATAAGTGCTTATATATAAGCCCTGATGTTGTCTGCATCTCCAACCCTTGGAACGCTCTTGCGCCATCTGATCGATCTGCTGGACGGAGAGGTCGAGGCGGCCTATGCGGCCTCCAACCTGACCTGGCGTCCCCGCTACACCCCGATCCTGCGCGTCTTGATGCGCGACGGGGGGCAGTCGATCAAGACCATCGCACAGCAGATCGGCATCAGCCATTCGGCCGTCAGTCAGACCGTGACCCAGATGGTCAAGGACGAGCTGGTTCTGCTGAAGCCCGGCGCCGACGCACGCGAGCGGATCGTGATGCTGACCGCCAAGACCGAAGCGATGATCCCCCGCCTGCAACGTCAGTGGACGGCCGTGAACCAGGCGGCCGAGACATTGGATCAGGAGCTGTCGGCGCCCCTCTCCGGCGTGGTCAAGGAGGCCATCGCCGCCCTGACGGATCAACCCTTCGGCCAACGCATACAGGCGGCTGCAAAGACGCAGTCGGCCGTCTAACCTCAACCCCCTCCACCGGAATCTATCATGCAATCTAAGCTGCTCAGCGCCGCTGCGATGGCGCTCGCCCTGATGGGCGGCCAAGGCGTCGTTCCCGACAAGGCCCACGCTCAGGCCCGCCCTCCCGTCGCTTCGTCCGCCGCGGTCGAACTGTCCGCGACCCAGCGCGCTGCGGTCCTGAGCGCGATCCGACAGGCGGTTCGGTCCTCCTACGTCTTTCCCGACCGGGCCCCGGCGATCCTTGCTCGGTTGGACGCCGCCCAGACGTCCGGCCGCTACGACGTGTCCTCGCCCAACGAACTGGCGGGGCTGATCAGCGGCGACCTGCGCGACGCCAGTCAAGACGGTCACGTCTATCTGGAATATGCGCCCGATCGCTTCGCCGCCGCCTCGGCCGGCGCCGACGCGACCCAAGCCCTCTCAGAGATCGACGCCGCGGCCGCCCGTCGCGACAACCATGGTCTCAGCGCCCTGGAAATCCTGCCCGGCAACGTCCGCTATCTGAAGATCGACGCCTTCCATTGGGTCTCGGACGAAACAGGCCGCGCCTATGACGACGCCATGCGGTTCCTGAAGGGCGGCGACGCGGTCATCATCGACCTGCGGGGCAACGGCGGCGGAGCGTCCGAGGCGGTCCAGTATCTGGTCAGCCACTTCCTAAGGGCCGGGACGCTGGAAATCACCTTCCTGAAGGCCGGGCAAGAGCCGGTGCAGACGCGCGCGCTCGACAATCTGCCCGCCGGTCGACTGACCGGCACGCCCCTGTATGTGCTGATCGACCAGGCCTCGGCCTCTGCGGCGGAATCCTTCGCCTATGACGTTCAGCAGTTCAAACTCGGCCGGCTGGTGGGAGCCAACACGGCGGGCGCCGCCAACAACAATGACTTCTTCCCCATCGCGCCGGGCTTCATGCTCAGCCTGTCGGTCGGCCGACCCGTTCACGCGGTCAGCGGCGGCAACTGGGAGGGCGTCGGCGTGGCGCCGGACACCCCGACTTCCTCTGTCCAGGCGCTGGACGCCGCCCAGGCCGAGGCCCTGCGCGCCTTGCTCTCGACGACGACGTCCGACGCCGCCAAGACGGACTACGCCTGGGCCCTGACTGCGGTCGAGGCGCGCCTGAACCCGCCCATGGTCGACGCCGCCCTGCTGCAATCCGCGCCCGGCGCATATCGCAACTATGTGGTCACGATGCAGGACGGCGCCCTGGTCGTCGCCCGTCCCGGCCACCCGCTGTGGCCCGCGCCGCGCAAGCTGCAAGCGCTGACCGCCGACGGCCTGTTTGCGGTCGAGGGTCTCGACGTCCTGCGCATCGGCTTCAAGGACGGCGCCCTGCAACTGTGGTGGAAGGACGAACCCGCGCCGCGCATCATCCCGAAGACCTGATAGGCGCTAGGCCAGTCGCCAGCGTTGAAGCTTTTCCAGCACGTCGGCGACGATCTGGTCGCGGGTGAAGCCGGTGATGTCGTGGGGCCGTTCGCCTTGGCCGGTCTGGGCGGTCAGTCGCCATTCCAGAAGGCGGCGGCCTTCGGGCGTCTCGCGCTGGGTCACGGCGGGACGCGGACGCGAGCGGGCGCCCAGGCGATAGATGAAGGTGCGTTCGCCCTGTTTGACCGTCAGCCAGGCGACGCCGTCGTCGCGCCCGATCTCGGACTCCGCCGCCTCGGCCTCCATGGCGGCGTGAACCGTCTCCAGCGCAGGCAGGCCGTGGCGCTCGATCTCATCGTTGATGTCGTTGCGGCTGGCCGGGGCCAGGATGCGTTTCAGCTGCTGCGCCAGGGGCGCGCCTTCGGTCTCGAGGCTGCGGCCCGCGACGTCGGCGTTCATTTGGCGCACCAGGCCGATCGACAGCAGGATCATGATCAGCACGAAGGGCAGGGCGGCGGCCAGGGTGGCGGCCTGCAGTGCGCCCAGCCCGCCCGCCAGCAGCAGGGTCGCGGCGATCAGGCCCAGCAGCAGGCACCAATAGACCCGCTGCCAGCGCGGCGTGTCGTCGGCGCCGCCGGAGGCGATGGTGTCGATCACCAGGGCGCCCGAATCGGCCGAGGTGACGAAGAAGACCGCCACCAGCAGGATGGCCAGACCCGAGGTGAAGGCCGCGCCCGGCAGTTGCTCCAGGAAGTAGAACAGGGCGGTCGACAGGTCGGCCGAAACGGCGTTGGAAATCGCGCCCGCCGCCTGGCCCATGTCCAGGCTGATCGCCGTATTGCCGAAAACGGTCATCCACAGGAAGGTGAAGCCGGCCGGCACCAGCAGCACGTTCAGCAGGAACTCCCGCACTGTTCGCCCGCGTGAAATCCGCGCGATGAACATCCCCACGAACGGCGACCAGGCGATCCACCAGGCCCAGTAGAACAGGGTCCAGTCCGCCATCCAGGCGCGCGGCTCATAGGCGTAGAGGGTGAAGGTCCGCTCGACGAAATGGCTGAGATAGAAGCCGAAGTTCTGGACCAAGGCCTTGAACAGGAAGCCGGTCGGCCCGACCACCAGCACGAACAGCATCAGCAGCACCGCTAGAACCAGGTTCAGCTCCGACAGACGGCGCACCCCCTTGCCGACCCCGCTCATGACCGAGGCGGTCGCCGCCGCCATGACCACGACGATCAGCCCGACCTGAACCCAGGCCGTGTTGGGAATGCCCAGCAGATAGGTCAGGCCGCTGTTCATCTGCGACACGCCGAAGCCCAGGGACGTGGCGATGCCGAAGGCCGTGCCCCAGATGGCGAAGATGTCGACCGCATCGCCGATCGGCCCGTTGACGCGCCTGCCCAGCAAGGGCGACAGGCCCGACCTCAGCGTCAGCGGCAGACCCTTGCGGTGCGCGAAGAAGGCCAGGCTGAGGCCCACCAGCGCATAGATGGCCCAGGCGTGCGCCCCATAGTGGAAGAAGGTGATGCCCATGGCCTGACGCGCGGCGTCGAAGGTGCGGCCGGCGCCCTCGGGCGGATTGATATAGTGCTGGACCGGCTCGGCGACGCCGAAATACATCAGGCCGATCCCCATGCCGGCGGCGAACAGCATGGCCAGCCAGGACAGATAGGGAAAGTCCGGCTCGGCGTCGTCCGGCCCCAGCTTCAGCGCGCCCGTGGGGCCGATCGCCAGCACCAGCACCAGCCCCACGAAGGCGGCGACCGAGGCGATATAAAGCCAGCCGAAGGTGTCGATCACCCAGGCCTGAACACTCTGGAACAGGCGGTCGGATTCGCCCGGCGCGACGATGGCGACAAGGAGCAGCAGCGCGATGATGGCGCTCGCGCCCCAGAACACGCGGGGGTTCATCTTCGTGGTCAGCATCGGGTCAAAGCGTATGGCGAAGCTGACAGTTCCCAGCTTGGCCACAACCGCGCCGTCTCGATGAAGAAGATGTAACTTTGCGATTCAAAGTAACGTCGATAGTCAGGCTTATCGACGGGCGCAAACAGACGCCCGCGCACTCTTTCAGGATCGCCGGGGCATGACCTCTTCCAAACTCGTTCTCATGCTGGGTGCGGCCGCCGTCGCTCTGCCTGGCGCCGCTCTGGCCCAGACTCAGACGCCGTCTCAGACCCCGCCGATGGCGACGACGAGCCAGCCGGCCGCCCAGACCCCGGCGACGACGGCGCAGACGTCCGCGCCGCGCGCTCAGACGACCGAACCGGCCCAGCAACAGCAGCCCGCCAGCGTCGGCGATGTGGTCGTCAACGCCCGCGCCAATGACGTGCGCACCTCGATCGACTCGGTCAGCTACAGCCTGGCCAATGACCTTCAGGCGACGACGGGCAGTCTGGCTGACGCGCTTCGCAACGTGCCGTCGGTGGACGTGGACCCTGAGGGCAACGTGTCGCTTCGCGGCGACGCCAATGTCACCATTCTGGTCGACGGCCGCCCGTCCGGCATCCTGACCGGCCCCGGTCGCGGCCAGGCCCTGATCCAGCTGCCGGCTAGCCAGTACGCCCGCATCGAGGTCATGACCAATCCATCCGCCGCCTACAGCCCCGAGGGTTCGGGCGGGGTCATCAACCTGATCACCAAGCCCACGGCGCCCAAGCCGGGGACCCAGACGACCGGCTCGCTGCGCGTCAACGTCGGCGACAACGGCCGCTGGAACGCGGGCCTCAGCGGCTCGTACCAGAAGGATCGCCTGACCCTGTCGGGCGACGCCAGCTATCGCTCCGATCCGACCGAACTGACCTTCAACCGCGTCCGCGAACAGCTGGATCCGGTCACCGGCGCGGTGGTTTCGACCACGACCGTCGAACAGCCGGTCGAGTCCGAGCAGAACGGCGCCTTCGCCCGCTTCACCGCCGAATACAAGCTGGACGACAAGACCCAGCTGACCGGCGAACTGCGCGGCGTGGCCTTCGACGGCACGGGGTCGGGCGACGGCCTGTATGAAACCCGCAACGCCGCCGGCGCGGTGACCAGCGCCTATCGCCGGGTCGGCGATTCCGACTTCACCTTCAACAATTGGGGCGCCACGGCGCGCGTGCTGCGCCGCTTCGACGGCGACGGCCATGAGTGGTCCAACGAACTGCGCTACGATTCCAACGCCAACGACACCACCAGCCAGACCCTGACCACCTTCCTGACCCCGGCGCGCGCAGCTCTGTACGAGCGGACCAAAACAGCGGTGGATCAGGTGACCTGGGGCTTCACCAGCGCCTATACCCGCCCGATGTCCGACGGCGGCAAGCTGCGCCTGGGCTATGAGCTGAACGCCCAGCGTCCTGAGCAGGACGCCGAGTTCCTGCGCGGTCCCTCGCAGGCGTCTCTGGCGCCGGTCCCGGCCCTGAACAACCGCTTCGAAGCCACCCAGACGGTGCATGCCCTCTACACCACCTATGAGCGGCCGCTGGGCGAGAAGCTGTCGGCCCAACTGGGTCTGCGGCTTGAGCAGGCGGACATCGAGATCAAGGATCTGACCGGCGGCGCCTCGGCGTCCCAGGACTATTTCCGCGCCTACCCGACCGCCCACGTCCAGTATCAGCTGACGCCCGAACAGACCCTGCGCGCCAGCTATTCGCGCCGCATCCAGCGGCCCCAGCCCAGCCAGCTGAACCCCTTCGTCGTCTATCAAGACCCGCTGAACGTCCGCTCGGGCAATCCGGATCTGGAGCCGCAGGAGACCGACAGCTTCGAGGCCATGTGGCAGATGCGAAAGGGCCAGAGCTTCTATCAGGCCACCGCCTATCTGCGGAACACCGACAAGGCGTTCACAGACGTGGCGTCCGACATCGGCGGCGGCGTCTTCCTGACCCGTCCGGAAAACCTGGGCTCGCGTCGCGACCTGGGCGTGGAGGCGACGGCGAACGGGCGACTGCATCCGACCCTGCGCTACAGCGCCAGCATCAACGTCTTCCGTCAGGAGATCGACTCGGGCGCTGTCGTCGGCGGCGGCGACCGCGAGGCCACCCTGGCCAGCGGCCGTCTCAGCCTGAACTGGCAGCCGACCGCCAAGGATTTCGTCCAGGTCTCCAGCTTCTGGCAGGGCGACAGCCTGCTGGCCCAGGGCCGGCGCGAGGCCGGCGGCATGGTCAATCTGGGCTATCGCAGGAAGCTGAATGAGCAGCTGTCGTTCAACTTCACCGCACGGGATATCTTCAACACCTTCAACACCACGACCATCTACGAGACGCCGCAGTTCCGCGAACGCTCGGAGCAGGACATTAAGCTGCGGGCCTTCTACATCGGCCTGACCTGGAACTTCGGCGGTCCGCGCCGCCAGCCGGAACAGTTCGACTTCTCGACCGGCCCGACCGGGGGCTGACGACCTGACGGGAGATGCGGGCTCAGGTCCGCGTCTCCCAGGCCAGCCAGGCGGCAACCACGATCAGGCCGCCGGCCATCACCGCGCGCAGGGCGCGATCCTGCATCCGAGGCGCCAGCCGCGCCGCGCCCGCGCCACCGATCACGATCAGGCTGTGCACCAGGACGGCGACCGCCAGATGCAGGCTCCCCAGCGTCAGGGCCTGGCTCAGCGGCGCGCCGTGGTCCGGCCGCATGAACGTCGGCAGCAGGGCGACATAGAAGACCGCGGCCTTGGGGTTCAGCAGATTGCCCATCAGGCCGCGCACGAACAGGCCGCTCAGCGAGCGCGCGTCTGGCGTGGGCGCCGCCTCGATCGTCGGCGCGCGCCAGGCCTCCCACGCCAGCCACAGCAGAAACAGCACGCCCGCCCAACGCAGGCCCTGATACAGCGGCGGCCAGACGGAAAAGACTTCCGTCAGCCCATAGGCGGCCGCCAGCATCCACACCGCCAGCCCCAGGGTCACCCCCGCCACAGCCGCGAAACCGGCCAGCCGTCCCCGCGCCAGGGCGACCAGCGCCAGCCAGCCCATGTTCGGCCCCGGCGTCAGCTCGATCAGCGCCACGGCGATCAGAAAGGGGCCGACGACGGCCGGATCGACGGGCCAGGCGGAATGGGCGATCACGAGGCGCTCCTGTTCGCCAGAGCCTAGGCGCGCGGCGGCGAAACGGACAGCCCCGAAAGCCGCCCCGCGGACCCCTTGTGTGACCCGATCGTCACACCCACCTCGATCTCAACGGCGTGCTGCTCAGCAGAGGGTGCGCTGAAATCCATCCGCCTCCCGAGGGGACTGAAACCATGAATCTCGAACTCTATTCCGACCGCGCCAAACAGGCCGTCCAGTCGGCCCAGTCGCTGGCCCTGGCCCGCCGTCACCAGCAGTTCGCACCCGAGCATCTGCTCAAGGTGCTGCTGGAGGAACGCGACGGCCTGGCGCGCAATCTGATCACGGCCGCAGGCGGCGACGCCCGCCGCGCCGAGGCCGATGTCGAAACGGCGCTGAAGAAGCGCGCCCAGGTCACCGGCGGGTCGGGGCAGCTCTATCTGGACGGCGACACCGCACGCGTCTTCGCCGCCGCCGAGGCGGCCTCCAAGACCGCCGGCGACGCCTTCGTCACCACCGAACGGCTGCTGGCGGCGCTCGCCAGGGAAGGCGGGGTTGCCGCCGAGGTGCTGAAATCCTCAGGCGCTACGGCCGAGAAACTGGACGCCGCCATCGCCGAGGTGCGCAAAGGCAAGACCGCTGATTCCGCCGGCGCCGAGGACGGCTACGACGCCCTGAAACGCTACGCCCGCGACCTGACCCTGGCTGCCCGCGACGGCAAGATCGACCCGGTCATCGGCCGCGACGAAGAGATCCGCCGCACCATCCAGGTCCTGGCCCGCCGCACCAAGAACAACCCCGTCCTGATCGGCGAACCCGGCGTCGGCAAGACCGCCATCGTCGAGGGTCTGGCCCTGCGCATCGTCAACGGCGACGTGCCCGAATCCCTGCGCGACAAGACCGTCATGGCGCTGGACATGGGCAGCCTGATCGCCGGCGCGAAGTATCGCGGCGAGTTCGAGGAACGGCTGAAATCCGTCCTATCCGAGGTCTCTGCGGCCGAGGGGGGCATCATCCTGTTCATCGACGAGATGCACACCCTGGTCGGCGCCGGAAAGGGCGACGGGGCCATGGACGCGTCCAACCTGCTGAAGCCGGCGCTTGCGCGCGGCGAGCTGCACTGCGTCGGCGCTACGACGCTCGATGAATACCGCAAGCACGTCGAAAAGGACGCCGCCCTGGCCCGCCGCTTCCAGCCGGTCTTCGTCGCCGAACCGACGGTGGAGGACACCGTCTCTATCCTGCGCGGCCTTAAGGAGAAGTACGAGGTCCACCACGGCGTGCGCATTTCCGACAGCGCGATTGTGGCCGCCGCCACCCTGTCGAACCGCTACATCACCGACCGCTTCCTGCCGGACAAGGCCATCGACCTGATCGACGAGGCCGCCAGCCGCGTGCGCATGGCCGTGGATTCCAAGCCCGAGGCCCTGGACGAGATCGACCGCCGCCTGGTCCAGCTCAAGATCGAACGCGAGGCTCTGAAGAAGGAGACCGACCAGGCCTCCCAACACCGTCTGGAAAAGCTGGAGGACGAGATCGCCGATCTGGAAGGCCAGTCCGACGACCTGACCACCCAGTGGAAGGCCGAAAAGGACAAGGTCGGCCAGGGCGCCCAGCTGCGCGAAACCCTGGACCGCCTGCGCCTGGAACTCGCCAACGCCCAGCGCGCCGGCGACCTGGGCCGTGCGTCAGAGATCGCCTACGGCCAGATCCCCCAGATCGAAAAGCAGCTCGAAGAAGCCGAGGCCAATGAGACCTCCGGCGCCTCAGGTCGTGGGGGCCCCCTGACCCCCGAGGTCGTCGACGCCGAACAGATCGCCGCCGTCGTCAGCCGCTGGACCGGCGTCCCCGTCGACAAGATGCTGGAGGGCGAGCGCGAGAAACTGCTCCAGATGGAGATCGCGCTCGGCGGTCGTGTGGTGGGTCAGGACGAGGCGCTGGCCGCCGTCTCCGACGCCGTGCGCCGCGCCCGCGCCGGCCTGAACGACCCCAACCGTCCGCTGGGCAGCTTCCTGTTCCTGGGCCCGACCGGCGTGGGCAAGACCGAACTTACCAAGGCGCTGGCCGACTTCCTGTTCGACGACGAGGCGGCCATCACCCGGCTGGATATGTCGGAATATATGGAGAAACACTCGGTCTCCCGCCTGATCGGCGCCCCTCCCGGCTATGTCGGCTATGACGAGGGCGGCGCCCTGACCGAGGCCGTGCGTCGTCGCCCCTATCAGGTCGTCCTGTTCGACGAGGTCGAAAAGGCCCACCCCGACGTCTTCAACGTGCTGCTGCAGGTGCTCGACGACGGCCGCCTGACGGATGGGCAGGGACGAACCATCGATTTCAGGAATACCCTGATCATCATGACCTCCAACCTGGGCAGCCAGTATCTGGCCGATCAGGGCGAGGGCGATGACGTCGAGGCCGTGCGCCCCTTCGTCATGGACGCCGTCCGCGCCCACTTCCGGCCCGAGTTCCTGAACCGGATCGACGAGATCATCCTGTTCCACCGCCTGGGCCGCGACCAGATGGGCGGCATCGTCCGCATCCAGCTGTCACGCTTCGAGAAGCTGCTCGCCGACCGCCGCCTGACCCTGGACCTGGACGACAGCGCCCTGGCCTGGCTCGCCGACCGCGGCTACGACCCCGCCTATGGCGCACGGCCGCTGAAACGCGTCATCCAGAAGGACCTTGTCGACCCGATCGCGCGCAAACTCCTGGCCGGCGAGATCGAGGACGGCGGGGTGATCGCCGTCACCGCCGGCGAGGGCGGGTTGGAGATCGGGAAGATGCGGGTGCATTAGGCGTCCGGGAAGTCTGCCTTCCAGACAGCGATAACAAACTACCTAGAGCAGGTTTTCCTACAACCTTGACCGTTGATCGCTTAGGGCTCAAATCTCCCATAGTGGGAGGAGGCGAGGATGAGCGACGGTTTCAATCTGGCAAATCTGAAAAGGGAAATTCTCAGCCGAAGCGAGTCAGACATCTGGGATGCGGCAAAACTCGAATGGGGCTTGGCCTCGGTGTTCGATGCCGATGAGCCTCAACGGTGCCTTTGCGATCACTACCCGATCATCGAAGTCTGTGTCATCCGCAACCGAAAGAATGGAGTTGTCGCGGAAGTTGGAAACGTCTGCGTCACGAAATTTCTTGGGATTAACGCTGATAAGATTTTTGGTGCGATCAAGCGGGTGAAGAGCGACATTGATCGCGCCCTCAATCCAGAAGCGATCGAGCTATTCTACGAGTTGAAAGTTCTCAACGATTGGGAGCGCGGCTATTATCTCGACACGTGGCGAAAGAATGCCGGATTGAGCGTTAATCAGCTAGCTACGCGGCAGAAGATTAACCGCAAAGTCCTTGCTAACATGGCTCGCGCGGAAGCCGCGCTGCGCTAGCTTTTATCATCCCCCGGCAAGTTGTGCCTTCGCGGCGCAGGCCGGGGGATCAGCGGCCTAAGAAAGCAGGACACCGTCGCGAATTCCACCGCTTCCGGCATAGTGCTTGAACAGATCGCCCTCTGCGCCACTGGGTTCCCGTGTCCAACTCCGCTCACCGGAGGACGGCGAAGGAACAAAGCGGGAATATCGCTCGTTTGGCGTTTGCAATCGCAAGGAGAAGCGACGTGGCCAAGAATGAGCAAACCGGCAGTAAAGCGGGCAAGTCCGCATCCAAGGTCCTGAGAGACGGTCGCACCGGAAAGGACTCAAAGAGCGCCGCCGGGTCCGCCCTTTCGCAGCGTCCCGACAAGAAGAAATAGGCTCTGATCCTTCTCCCATTGGGAGAAGGTGGCCGCGAAGCGGACGTATGAGGGTCGGGTGTCGAAGTCGGCGTGAGCCGTCGCACGGGTCGGGCCGCAGCGGATGTCTGTGCGGCGCGCTACCCTCACCCTTTCGCGCAAGGACGACGGCTGCGCCGCCGTGCGCTCAAGCCCTCTCCAATGGGAGAGGGGAGGCCAAAACTTGATCCTTCTCCCATTGGGAGAAGGTGGCCGCGAAGCGGACGGATGAGGGTCGGGTGCCGAAGTCGGCGTGAGCCGTCGCACGGGTCGGGCCGCAGTGGATGGCGGGCGGCGGGCGACCCTCACCCTTTCGCGCAAGGCCGCTCGCTGCGCTCTCGGGCGCTCAAGCCCTCTCCCAATGGGAGAGGGAAGGCCAAAACTTGATCCTTCTCCCATTGGGAGAAGGTGGCCGCGAAGCGGACGGATGAGGGTCGGGCGTCGAAGTCGGCGTGAGCCGTCGCAGCGGTCGGGCCGCAGAGGATGGCGGGACGCGGTCGACCCTCACCCTTTAGCGCAAGGACGACGGCTGCGCCGCCGTGCGCTCAAGCCCTCTCCCAAGGGGAGAGGGGAGGCCAAAACTTGATCCTTCTCCCATTGGGAGAAGGTGGCCGCGATGCGGTCGGATGAGGGTCGGGTGTCGAAGTCGGCGTGAGCCGTCGCATGGGTTTGGCCGCAGAGGATGGCGGGGACGGACGACCCTCACCCTTTCGCGCAAGGCCGCTCGCTACGCTCTCGGGCGCTCAAGCCCTCTCCCAACGGGAGAGGGAGGTCACAGGCCCAGCGTCTTCGCGCGGTCGCGGATGGCGGCGTCGATGCGGGCCGGGTCGGCCAGGGCTTCGGCGTTGGTGAAGCGGATGACGGTCCAGCCCAGCGCCTCGATCGCCTGCTGGCGGTAGTGGTCGTTCAACACGACCTCATCACGCTCATGCACTCCGCCGTCGATCTCAATGACCAGCCGCAGCGGCGCGCAGGCGAAATCCACCACATACCCGCCGATCGGATGCTGGCGACGCACCTTCCAGCCGTCGACGGCGCCGCCGCGCAGTCGCGCCCAGATGCGGTTCTCGGCCAGGCCTCCGCTCTGGCGAAGCCCGCGTGAGCGCGGCGTCAGGCGGCTGGTCGTCATGCGCGGCACTCCTTCGGAGGGCCATCCCACAACCGTCGCCGCCTTTCGGCAAGCAGAACCCGCCAACCAGCGCATCTGCGCCAACGAGAGCGAGCATTTCCAACACCCTGCCGCCCGCCAGCGTCATCCTTCTGCCCACGCCCCCAAACCGTGCGATCCTGTCTCGGTTCGTCCACAGGGGACGCGGCGCACGGTCGGGGAGGGCCAATTCAGACGAATTAGACGAATTAGACGGTGTTTTTTGTCCGCCGACCGTCTGATCTCGGTCAGTCCTGCGGGATCGGATTGGTGCGCGGGTCTGGGCCGTTGGTGACGACGCGGTCGCGTTCGCCCAGGTCCTTGATGATCTTGACGTCGGTGAAGCCGGCGGCCTCGAACAGCGCCTTGACCTGCGGGCCCTGATCAAAGCCGATTTCGACGGCGAAGACGCCCAGCGGCTTCAGGATGCGTTTCACCTCGGGCGCCAGGTCGCGATAGGCCTGCAAGCCGTCGGGGCCGCCGTCCAGGGCCAGGTGCGGGTCGTGGTCGCGGACCTCCGGGTCCAGGGTCGCGATATGGTCGGTCGGGATATAGGGCGGGTTGGACAAGACGAGGTCGAAGCTGGCGTCGCCGAAGCCCGCGGCCCATTCCGTGCGCAGGAAGGTCGCGCGGTCGTTCAGGTCCAGGTTGGCGGCGTTCTCCTTGGCCACCGCCAGGGCCTCGGACGAGATGTCGGTGCCCACCCCGCGCGCGGCCGGCCGCTCGGCCAGAAGCGCCAACAGGATCGCGCCCGAGCCGGTGCCCAGGTCGATGGCGTCGAAGGCCTCGGTCTTGCCGAAGGCCAGCATGGAGACGTCCATCAGGGTTTCGGTGTCGGGGCGGGGGCTGAGGACGTCGGGGGTGACGTTCAGCATGATCTTCCAGAAACCCTTCTTGCCGACGATGCGCGAGACGGGCTCGCGCTTAAGCCGGCGCTCGACCATGGCCTCATAGGCGCTCAGCTGGTCGGCGGTGATGGGCCGATAGGGGTCGGTCAGGATGTCCATGCGGCTGGCGCCGGCGGCGGCCTCCAGCAGCAGGCGGGCGTCGATGGCGGGGCTGTCGATGCGGCCGGTCTTCAGCCGGGCCTGCGCCGCCTTCCAGGCGGTCAGCAGGGTCGGGGCGTCGGCAGCGGACTTGGGCGTGATGGGGTCGGTCATGGGCGTTGATTGGCCCGGCCCGGCGCCGATTTCAAGCGCGACGGGAGGAACGCGAGGCCAGCTTGACCGTTCGCGTCGGGATGACTGCGCGCCGCCCCTCCCGCCTCGCCCCGCTTCGCAACCTGTTCGCCCGGGCGCCTGCCCGGTCGCCAGCGCAGGCCGAGCGCGGCCGGGTGTGGAAGTTCCTGGGGGCCGCCGCCGGGGGGCTGGCCGCCGGGGCCGGCGCCGCCCACCTGCTCTACAGCCAGGGGCACAAGGTCGGGGTGGAGCTGCGCGCCCCCCGCCCCGAGCCCCTGCCGCCCAAGGTGCCCACGCCCGAGGACTATGAGGCCCAGGAGCCCGGTCGCGGCCGCATGGCCAAACGGCCCGAGCACATTCCGCACAAGGGCTGGGTCGACATCGCCTGGCGCACTGGCGGGTCCTACTTCGGCGACCGGGTCGGCTTTGTCGCCGGCGGCGTGACCTTCTTCACCCTGCTGTCGCTGTTCCCGCTCCTGGGGACGTTCGTCACCCTCTACGGCCTTTTCGCCGATCCGGCCGACGCCTGGGGCCGGCTGCAGTTCCTCTACGCGCTCCTGCCGAGCAGCATCGCCGAGTTCCTGGGCGGGGAGATGCAGCGGCTGGCGGCCAACTCCAACAGCCAGCTCACCTTCACCCTGATCTGGACCCTGGCGCTGTCGCTGTGGACCGCCAACGGGGCGGTGAAGGTGCTGTTCTACGGCCTGAACGTCGCCTATCACGAGGTCGAGAAGCGCAACATCGTGCGCTACAATCTGATCTGCATGGTCTTCACCGTCGGGGCCATCGTCGCCGTGATGCTGACCTCGGTGCTGGTCGTCGGCGTGCCGGTGGTGGTGCGGCTGTTCGGGCTGGAGGAGGAGTGGGGCCTGATCGCGCCGCTGCGCTGGCCGCTGCTGCTCGTCGGCTATGTCGCCGCCCTGACCGTCATCTACCGCTATGGTCCCTGCCGCCAGCGGGCGCGCTGGCGGTGGGTCACGCCGGGCGCGATCTTCGCGGCGGTGCTCAGCCTGACCGTCTCCTTCCTGTTCAGCTGGTATCTGTCCAACTTCGTGCGGACCGACAGCTACGGCCCGCTGGCGGCCATGATGGGCTTCCTGCTGTGGACCTGGCTGTCGGTGCAGGTGATCCTGATGGGCGCCGAGCTGAACGCCGAGATCGAGCACCAGACCGCCGTGGACACCACGACCGGCCTGCCCCTGCCGATGGGCGAGCGGGGCGCCAAGGTCGCCGACAGCGTCGGCGCCCGGCGCGGCAACCCCGCCGCTCTCGCCTTCACCCAGCGTCAGGCCGAGCGGGTGGCGGACCGCTTGCGCGGCCGCCAGAACCGCAAGGCCGCCGAGCGCGTCGCTACAGAATGAAGCGGCTCAGATCGACGTCCTTGGTCAGGGCGTCCATCTTCTCGCGCACCGCATCGCCGTCGAAGGTCACGGTCTGGCCCGACAGTTCCGAAGCCTTGAAGCTGGTCTCCTCCAGCACCCGCTCCATCACGGTCTGAAGCCGGCGCGCGCCGATGTTCTCGACCGCGCTGTTGGCCGCCACCGCCGCATCGGCCATCGCCTCGACCGCATCGTCGGTGAAGGTCAGCGTCACGTCCTCGGTCGCCAGCAGCGCCTGGTTCTGACGGATCAGATTGGCTTCCGGCTCGGTCAGGATGCGCTTGAAGTCGTCGCGCGTCAGAGCCTTCAGTTCGACCCGGATCGGCAGGCGTCCCTGAAGCTCGGGCAGCAGATCGCTGGGCTTGGCGACGTGGAAGGCGCCCGAGGCGATGAACAGCACATGGTCGGTCTTCACCGGCCCGTACTTCGTCGAGACCGTGGTGCCCTCGATCAGGGGCAGCAGGTCGCGCTGCACCCCTTCACGCGACACGTCCGCGCCGGATGCGCCCTGGCGAGCAGCCACCTTGTCGATCTCGTCCAGGAAGACGATGCCCTCGTTCTCGGCCAGTTTCAGGGCCTCCTGCGTCAGGCTGTCCTGATCCAGCAGCTTGTCGCCCTCTTCAGCGATCAGGGGCGTCGTCGCATCGCGCACCGCCAGCTTGACGGTCTTGGTGCGCCCGCCGCCCATCTTGCCCAGCATCTCCGACAGGTTCAGCAGGCCGACGTTGCCGCCGCCCGGAATGTCCAGGCCCTGGATCGGCGAGGCGGTGTCCGCCAGCGCGATCTCGATCTCCTTGTCGTCGAGCTCTCCGGCGCGCAGCTTCTTCCTGAAACTGTCGCGCGTCGCCGGCCCCGCGCCGGGTCCGACCAAGGCGTCCAGGATCCGGTCCTCGGCGGCGGCCTCGGCCTTGGCCCGCACGTCTCCGCGCCGGCGCTCGCGCACCATGATCAGCGCGCTTTCGACCAGGTCGCGCACGATCTGATCCACGTCGCGGCCGACATAGCCGACCTCGGTGAACTTGGTCGCCTCGACCTTCAGGAAGGGCGAGCCCGCCAGCCGCGCCAGCCGACGCGCGATCTCTGTCTTGCCGACGCCGGTCGGGCCGATCATCAGGATGTTCTTGGGCGTCACCTCGTCGCGCAGGTCCGCCGGCACGCGCTTCCTGCGCCAACGATTCCTCAGGGCGACGGCGACGGCGCGCTTGGCGTCGTTCTGGCCGACGATATAGCGATCCAGTTCGGAGACGATCTCGCGGGGGGTCAGTTCGGTCATGCGACGCAGATAGGAGAGGCCGAACCGTTGCGGGAGAGGGCAGGGCGTCGCGGCGCGTCCGATTTCTTCATGACCGACGCTTCGCCGACGTCAGGACGCATCCAGATAGGCCGAGGCGTCGACGAAGGCCTGAACCGCAGCCTGATCGGCGTAGTCCAGCTCCAGCATCGCCTTGATCGCTGCGGCCTTGTCCGGCGCGCGGTCGTAGTAGCCGCTGGCGATGGCGTAGCCGACGTAATAGCCCAGGTCGGCCGTCCCGAAGCGGTTGTTCGCCCCGTTGTACAGCCAGCCGCTGAAGTCCTCGCCGTTCATGTCGGCGCGGAAGGCCGTCTTGATCGCTGCGTCATTGGCCGGGCCGTAGGTCACATACGGCAGTTTCGGCAGCCGCCCGGTCGCTTTTTCGGCCACGAAATCGGCGACGCCCTCATAGACGACCTGGGCCAGCAGGGTCTGGCGTTCGCCCTGTTGCTGGGTGTGAACCACCTCGTGGGTCGCCAGCAAATCCAGGTTCTCCAGCGGATCGCTCGCGAAATAGGCGGTGAAGAACCGTTTCAGATTGGGCGGCATCTGCGACAGGTCCACGCTGGCGTCGCCGGTGGCCATCTCCACGCCGATCAGCACCTTGTCGCCCTGGGTCGTTCCCGCCGAACGCAGGGCGCCGACTTCGAAATATACGCCGGCGGGTCGCAGATCGGGATACAGTTCGCGCAGTCGCGCCAGATGAACCTCCAGCCTGTCCAGCGCCTGACCAGCCAAGGCGGTTCGCGGCCGCACCGTGTCCCAATAGGCGGGATAGTCTCGGATCGCATCCAGATAGGTGTCGACCGTATAGGCCTTGGCCTCCATGAAGGCCGCCAGACCCGGCGTGCCCTGGTCGATGTACATCCGCTGGAACAGGTCGCGTTGACGGGCGGGATCGGCTTCGGTGCGCACGGCGTCATAGGCGCTCCAGAACCGCGCGATGTCGCTGTCCACCACCCGCACCTGAGGGAC
The DNA here is from genome assembly GCF_017086445.1 of Brevundimonas fontaquae. Classification (NCBI taxonomy): domain Bacteria; kingdom Pseudomonadati; phylum Pseudomonadota; class Alphaproteobacteria; order Caulobacterales; family Caulobacteraceae; genus Brevundimonas; species Brevundimonas fontaquae. The sequence goes on from NZ_CP070968.1 coordinate 1,011,653, forward strand.
GGGGTCCGGCGACTGGGCCACAGCTGGCGCCGACAGCAGGCAGACGATCGTTGCGGCGGCGGCGGACAGAATGTGGCGCATAGACAGGTCTCCGGCTGACGGGGCGGCATGGGGGCGCAAGCGTGGCCTTGGCTCAAATGAAATAGTCGTAATCATCGGGCGGACTGGAGGCGTCATGCCGCCATGCCCTCGCGCCGTTCCTGCGCTATGGCTTCCGGAATGGAAACGCCCAAACTCGCCCTGACGCCGTTGGAAACCGACCGACTGATCCTGCGCCGTTTCGCGGCGGGCGACGCCGCCGACCTGTTCGCCTATCTTCACCAACCTCGCGCCGCCTGTTTCGCCGCGATGGCGCTTCAGGACATGGCGGCGGCCGAGGCGGAAGTGCTCAAGCGCGCAGCCGAGGGTGAGTATATCGCCGTCCAGTCCAAGACCGACGGCCGTGTCATCGGCGATGTCTTCGCGATGTTCGAGGCGCCGGACACCTGGTCCATCGGCTGGAACTTCAACAGCGCCTATGCGGGCGCCGGCTATGCGTCCGAAGCGGCCCGCGCCCTGGTCGACCATCTGTTCGCGGACAAGGCGGCTCGTCGCCTGTACGCCTATGTCGAGGAAGACAATTTGGCGTCACAGAGGCTTTGCGAACGGCTGGGCATGCGGCGCGAAGGGCTGTTTCGCGAGTTCATCTCGTTCGTGAACGACGCCGCGGGCCAGCCGATCTACGTCAACACGTGTCAGTACGCCCTTCTGCGACACGAATGGCGAGCCTGACGGTCAGCAAAAAGGCGTCCCCTGATCTGAGGACGCCTTAAGGCTTCAAGCGCTTGTCGCCAGTATCAGGCGGCGTTGGCGGCCTTGTTCTTGGCCAGCCTGTCCTGGTGGGCCTGCATGCCCTTGGCGATCAGGTCGGCCGCCTCGCCGGCGTCGCCCCAGCCCTCGACCTTGACCGACTTGCCCTTCTCCAGGTCCTTGTAGCGGGTGAAGAAGTGCTCGATCTGCTCGATCAGGATGGCCGGCAGCTGACGATAGCTGGCGATCTCGGTGTAGTAGGGGTTCAGCTTGTCGACCGGCACGGCCAGGATCTTTTCGTCACCGCCGGCCTCGTCCGTCATCTTCAGCACGCCGATGGGCCGCGAGCGGATGACGCAGCCCGGAACGACCGGCGTCGGGTTCAGCACGATCACGTCGCAGGGGTCGCCGTCGTCCGACAGGGTGTGCGGCACGAAGCCGTAGTTGCCCGGATAGTACATGGCCGTGTGCAGGAAACGGTCGACGAACAGGGCGCCCGAGGCCTTGTCCATCTCGTATTTCACCGGCAGGCCGCCCTGCGGAATTTCGATGATGACGTTGATGTCCCAGGGAGCGTTCGGGCCGACGGGAATGGCGTCGAGGTTCATGGCGGGTCTTTGCTGCGACTGCGAAACTTTGAAAGGCGAAGGGTGATAGGCTCCCCGGCTCGTCACGGCAAGGGCGACATGCGGCGAACACGGGCCCGGCGGACTTGCGTCTCGGCGCATCATCGCGGACATCTGGATCATGACCTGGACCGATTGGGCCGCGCTTGCGCTCTTCTTCATCTGCTGGCTGGGATACAGCCCGATCCTGTCGCTGATCAGCCGCAGGGGCGGTTCACTGAACGAGGACATGGTGCACGTCCGCGCGGTTTGGATGCAATCGATGGCTCACCGCGAAATCCGGCTGGTGGACAGTCAGTTGATGGGCCATTCGATCAACTCGGCGTCCTTCTTCGCCTCGACCAACCTGCTGTTGATCGCGGCGGTGGCGGGCATTCTGTTCGGCGGCGAAAGCGCGCTTCAGGGGTTCGCGGCCGTCGGGGCGGAAAATGTGCCGATGAAGATTCTGGAGGCCAAGCTGGCGCTGGTGCTGATCTGCCTCGCGCGCGGCTTTCTGGATTTCATCTGGGCGCTGCGCCAGATGAACTACACCCTGGCGCTGATCGGCGCGGCGCCGGAGATCCACACCAATACCGACCGCAAGGCCTTCAGCGAGGCGGCGGGACAGCTTCTGAACCCGGCGCTCAGTTCTTTCAGTCAGGGTGTCCGCGGCTATTATTTCGCTCTGGCGGCGGCGGCCTGGCTGTTCGGACCGCTATGGCTGGCGCTGGGTGTCGCCTCGTCGTTCGGCCTTTTGATCTACCGCCAGGAGGCGTCGCCTGCCGCTCGCGCCATACGCAACGCACGGCGGTTGCTGGAACACTGATCAACGCTATTACGCAGTTGCGAAACGAACGCCGCGTCCAAGGTCGGTCTAAATGCCGTCATCATTGGCTTGGCGGGGCCATATTTCCGTAACAAGGCGTGACCGCAGCGGCTTGCATTGGCCTTGACCCATTGTGCATCGCAACCTAAGTTGACCTCTGACGCCTCCGGGCGTCTTGCCCTTCCTGGGCGTTTCCTCCCTATAGACTTTTAATGCCGCACCCTCGGGTGCGGCTTTTTTTTTGATCTGATCAGCGATCAGTCAGGCCGACCACGCGTCCGCGCACAGGGCTGCGATCACGCGCGACAAGGCCTTTTGCGTCTTGGCGTACGTCGCGTTGGGGGCCAGCGTCGTCTCGTCCAGATACAGTTTGCGGCTCAGTTCGATCTGGATGGCCTCATAGCCCTCGTCCGGGCGGCCCCAGCGTTGGGTGGACCAACCGCCGGCGTAGGGATGGTTCTGCGCCACGCGCCAGCCCAAGCCCTCGAACAACTCACGCAGCCGTCGGCTGAGCCGAGCGCTGCACGACGAGCCGTAACGATCGCCCAGCACGACCTCGGCGCCCACGGCGCGCGCCGGCATCGAATGCCAGTCGATCAATACGGCTCGTCCGTGCGTCGCGCGCGTCGTCTGCATCCGTTCGCCCAAGGCTTGGTGATAGGGGGCGTGGACCTTGGCGATGCGGTGCGTGGCCTCCGCCAGCGTCAGCCGGCGCGCGTAAAGCGGCGTCCCGTCGCCGGCCAATCGCGGGATCACGCCATAACCGGCGGCCGTCTTGGCTCCGACCGGCCCGTCCAGATCCGCGATCAGGGCCGGGTCAAGCTCAGAGGGATCACGGTTTAGATCGACATAGGCCCGACCGATCCGGCCTTCGATCAGCGCGGCGCCTCTGCGCGGTCCCTCTGCGATCAAGCGCCCGACCAGGGCGTCCTCGGCGCTTTTCAGGCTGACGCGCGACAGGCCTGGCGCCGCGCCCATGTCGTCGGGATAGAGGTCGCCGGAGTGAGGCGAGGCGAACACCAGCGCCGTCGCAGGCGCGTCCGCCGCCGGGGCGGTGATCGAAAAGCTGTCGCCGCCGTCGGTCATGCCCCCGCTTAGCGCGTTTCGCTGTGGAAGGAAGTCGGCTGACCGGCGAATTTCATCGGCGGTTTACCGTTCGGGCTCTAGGTTTGCGGTCTGTTTCAAGGGTGTTTCTCGAATGGCGCGTATTCTCCTGGCCGAAGACGACGGTTCGTTGCGCGGATTTCTGACGCGCGCGCTGGAGCGGGCAGGGCACCAGGTCATCGACTGCGAGAACGGCGACGACGCGATCGACGCGTTAGAACACGGCCCCTACGACCTGCTGCTGACCGACATCGTCATGCCGGGCGCCGACGGGATCGAGGTCGCCCGCGTCGCCGCCGCCCGCCAGCCCGGCCTGCGCATCATGTTCATCACCGGGTTCGCCGCCGTGGCCCTGACGGCCGCGCAGGCCACGCCGGACGCCAAGGTGTTGTCCAAGCCCGTCCACCTGCGCGATCTGGTCAATGAGGTCGAGCGGATGGTCGCCGCCTGAACCTTTCCTGCGACTGGGCCGAGCGGCGTTTGGCGAGAAATCGCATTCTTGCCGCTAAATCGGCTTGATGCCGACCGGCCTCGCCGCTATACGACCGCTCTTCCCGCTCCGAAGACGTTTTTCGGAGCCCTACGGCGGATGCGTAGCTCAGCGGGAGAGCACCTCGTTGACATCGAGGGGGTCACAGGTTCAATCCCTGTCGCGTCCACCATTTCCCTTTCTTTTCAGCTCAGTCGCCATCAGCCCTGGCTGGCGTTCTCGCGCTAGAGCAGGCGTCCCTGATCCGACGTCCGGACGGCCGTGTCCGTCGTCAGGCCGCGGCGACGAAGCTCTGTCGCGGCGGTGAAGGCGATGTCGATGTCGCGTCCCGACGCCAGGATCTGAAGCCGGTCGGCATCCACCGCGCTCCACGCCTTGCCGCGCTCTGGGCCGGCGGGCACGCGGGGCAGAAGTCCCGGTTCGCGGCTCCAAGCCAGCAGCTGCTCGACGGTCGTTTGGTTCAGCATGTCACGCAGATGGTGGGCGGTGACATAGGCGTCGGGCAGGGCGCGATGCGCCGGCAGGCCTAGCTCATGCACCAACCCCTCGGGCCGGCGCAGATAGCGCAGCATCTGGTTGGAGAAGCGCGGCAGGTCGGGCCACAGCCGCAGGGCGCATTTCCAGGTGCAGATCCACTTTGCGCCGCCTGACAGGGCAGGGGTGCAATACCGCTGCTCGAAGCTGGCGCGGTGAGCCGCCAGGGCGATCACGCCCGCCTCAGGACGAAGGATGGGCGGGGCGACGGCTTTCCAATAGCCGGCGTCCTGAACCCACTCGTCCAGAATGTGATGGACCGCCATGGTGTCGGGCGAAATCGGCCGGCCGGGGTTTACGAAACGGGCGCCGCGCATCGCATCCAGACGCCATAAGCCGACCTCGTCACGCACCACGTCCTGCCAGCCGATCTCGCACACGTCATGAGGGCCGGACCCGGCGGTCTCCAGGTCGATGACGCGGATGCGCTGGGGGGATGGCGTGAAGTCGGTCAGGGCGTCCTCGGCTTGGGCGTTCACACGGGACAACGCCTGGGGCGCCGGATTCGGTCCGGCGCCTGGAAAGACCGCCGACGGTTCGTCGTCAGCTCGGCAGACGGAGCGATCCGTGCGGCATGACGGTCATCACGGCCCACAGACCGACCAGCACCACGGGCGAGGCGATCAGCGCCCGCCGAAAGCGATGCGCTAGATACAGGGCCTCGCCGATCATGATCGACACCAGCATTCGCGTTTCCCCGGAAACGATAAGCGACACCTGTATGACGTCGCCCATAAAGGCGTGCCTCAATGGGACGAAAATCCATCTAGTCGCCGCTGCTGCGCAGGCGGCGTCTTGGCTGGACGTGGGTCGTGGAATGCGCGATCTCGCGATCATGGGATTCCTTGCGCGCCTGTTCCGTCTGCATTTGTCGCTGTGGCTTGGGCTGCTGGTGCTGGCAGCCGTATCGGCGCTGGCACCGGCCACTTTCGGCTGGCCGATGCGACTGGCGGCCGGCTGGGACGCAGGCGTCGCCACCTTTCTCGTCGCGACCTTTGCGCGGATCTTTCGCGCGCGGTCTCAGGAGGCGATGCGACGCCGCGCGGCGGAACTGGATCAGGCCGGCGTTCTGGTCCTGCCGCTCAGCATGGCGGCGGCCGTGGCCAGCGTCGTGGTCCTGGTCCTCGCAATGGTGGCCAGAGACGGCAAGCCGACGGTCGGGCAGGCGGTATTCTCAGTATGCACCGTAGGCCTGTCGTGGCTGTATGTGCACATCATCTTCGCCCTGCATTACGCCCACGGCTTCTACGCGCCGCGCGACGACGGCAAGGGCGATCAGGGCGGGCTGATCTTTCCGGGCGAGGAGGACGCCGACTACTGGGATTTTCTACACTTCGCCCTGATCATCGGCGTGGCGAACCAGACGGCCGATGTGCAGATCTCCAGCCGCAAGCTGCGCGGTCTGGCGACGTTTCACAGCCTGATCGCCTGGTTCTTTAACGCCGTTATCCTGGCGCTGACGGTCAATTTGGCCGCCACGCTGCTTTAGGCACGCGCAGCCGTTAGGTCAGAGATCGACCGGGCGGCCGGATTCCTCTTCTTCAAGCGTGACGGCGACATCGGCGTTGGCCGACAGGCGCACCTTGTCGCCCTCGACGCCGGCGACGAAACCGTTCTCGATATAGTGGTGGTGATCGGCGTGGGCGCCGGTGTTCTCGCGCCGCGTCAGCTTGATCCGGTCGCTCTCGACCCGGTCCACGACGCCGACGTGAACACCGTCGGCTCCGATGACTTCCATGCCTTCCTTGATCTCGCTCATAACCGTTCTTTCCTCGCTGAACATCGTGTCGATAGCGGAGCGCCGCCGACCGGCATTTCGTTCCCGAGGCGCTGGGACGGCGAGCATGCTTGTTCGCGACCCCGCCGACTGGCAAGGCTTTGGGAGAGTGTTCAGCACAAGCCGGCTGAGGAGCGCGAGCGACAGGGATGCCGTTGACTTGATCGAACAGTATGGATGGTCCGAGGTCTGGGCGACGGCGTTTGCGCCGCATGCCCATGCCGGTCACACGCCGGGCCGCGTGATCCTCCAGCATCGCAATGGCTATCTGGTCGTCACGGATGCGGGCGAGCTTCAGGCCAAGGCGTCCGGCCGACTGCGGCACGAAGCCCAGGAGACTGGGCCCCCTGCAGTGGGCGACTGGGTGGCGCTGTCGCCGAACCCTCAGGACGGCGCCGCCACCATCCATGCCGTCCTGCCTCGCCATACGGCCTTCGTGCGGCGGGCGGCGGACAGCGCGCGTCGAACCCAGATCCTGGCGGCCAATATCGACCTGGCCTTCGTCGCCACCTCGATGAATGCGGATCTGAATCCGCGCCGGATACAGCGTTTCCTGGCTGCCGCGATGGACAGCGGAGCGCGGCCTGTTCTTGTTCTGACGAAGTCGGATCTCAGCGCCGACCCCCAAGCCGAGGCCGCTCAGGTGGCGGCGCTGGAGGCGCAGACCCTGGTCCTGACCGTCTCGGCGCGCGAAGGCGTCGGCATGGAGGCGCTGCGTCTTCAGGTGAAGCCGGGCGAGACCTGCGTCCTGATCGGCTCGTCGGGTGTCGGCAAGTCCACCTTGGTCAACGCCTTCCTGAACGAGGATCGGATGGCGACCCAGGCGATCCGCGCATCCGACGACCAGGGACGGCATACCACCAGCCATCGCCAGCTGATCCCGCTGCCCGGCGGCGGTCTCATCATCGACACGCCCGGCATCCGCGAAGTGGGCCTGATCGACGCCGAAGAGGGTGTGGAAGCGGTCTTCGACGATATCGAACACCTGATGCAGGAGTGCCGCTTCACCAACTGCGGCCATGTGAGCGAGCCGGGATGCGCTGTCCAGGCGGCCCTGGCGGACGGCACGCTGGAGGGACCGCGCTGGGCGCATTTCCAGAAGCTGAAGTCGGAACTGGCGGCCGCAGGGGACAAGGCGGAACGGATCGCCAAGGCTGCGGAACGCCGGCGGCTGGGCGGCCTGCAGAAGGTCTATCGCGCGACGAAGCGCAACGATCGGGGCGGGGCCGATCGATAGCGTCGATGGCGCAACCGAATTTCGACGTGTTGCGGGGCCAAACGGGCTAGGTGAAGTCCTTAGACTTAAGAAAGATCACCATGTCCGCATTCACCATCGTCACCACCAGCGCCGTTCAGGGCAGCGAGGCCGCAGAGGTCAACACGCTGACCGACGACTTTTCCGACGCCAGCGAGGCGGTGGGCTATGCACGGCGCATGGCCGACGAGATGATCGACATGGCCGATCAGCTGTTGCTGGATTTCGATTACAGCAACGTCGGCGTCTATGAGGGCGACCTGCTGGACGAAGACGTCACCCCGGATCACCCCGCCCTGATCGGCGTCTGGGTGCTGGATGAAGAAGGCTCGGCCTTCGTGCCGGCCGAAGAGTTCCGCCAGGGATCGACCGAAGTCGAGAACTGATCGGCGGCTATCGCGGCGGGAGGCTCGTGTCGAGCCGCCTGCCGCATTCGTCATCGGACGAGAGACGGGCGCCTAGTCGCGCGCCCAGTGGCGACTTCTGCGGATAGGAAATGTGGGTGAGGATGGACGTCCCTCCGAACACCTTGCGGTGCTCGGAGGTGACGATGGTGGAGCTTAGCGGAGTCGAACCGCTGACCTCTTGCATGCCATGTCGACTTTTGGGTGTTTCAGACGGTTTCATCCGGTTCCAAGTTATTGATAACTTGATATATTGCCATTTTCGGGGACAATAGAAACCGGGGTAACACGAGGGGAATTCTGACCTCTTGTTACCCCTGTGTTACCCCGAAAAAGTGCATTCCATGCCGCGTCTCACACGGAAACTGATTGAAACCCTGGAGCCCCGCGACGGGGAATACAGCGTGCGCGACACCGAAGTCATCGGCCTGGGCGTGCGCGTGCGGCCGTCTGGAGTGAAGAGCTTCATTCTCACCTATCGGCGTGGGGGACAGCTGCGCAAGCTGACCTTGGGGCGTGCTGACGAGGGCTATTCGATTGAGGAAGCCCGGGATCACGCACGCGCGGCTCTCCGCGACGTCCGCGAAGGCGTGGATCCTCAAGCCGTCAAGATTGCGGATCGGCATGCGCTGACGGTCAACGCCATGATCGATCACTATATGGCGGACGGTCCGGCCATGAAGCCGAACAAGAAGCCATCCAGCTGGGACACCAACAGGACTCTGTTTGATTGCCACATTCGGCCGCTCCTTGGGCGCCGGCTGGCGCAGGACTTGACGCGGTTGGATATCGCAAAGTTCCAGCTTGAAGTTTCGCAGGGAAAGACGGCGCGCAACATCAAGACGGGCTATCGCAAGCGCTCGCGCGTGACCGGCGGGAAGAGGGTCGCCGCACTTGCGGTCGTCACGCTCGGCGCGGCCTATGAGTTTGCGATTCTGACCGATCTGCTGAAGGTCAATCCCACCAAGGGCGTCGAACGGTTCCAGACGATCCGGAGAGAACGTTACCTGTCGGACCGTGAAATCGCGGCGATCAGCGAGGCCTTGGCGCAGTTTGAACGGGAAGATCCCCGGCATGCCGTCATGGCCGACACCGTGCGTCTGCTGATCCTCACCGGGTGTCGAAAGTCCGAAATCCTGTCGTTGCGCTGGGACTATGTGGATTGGGACGTGGGATGCCTCCGCCTTCCGGAATCCAAGACCGGTGCGAAGACGGTTCCGTTGGCCGATGCCGCCATCGACCTCCTGCGCCGGCGCTGGGATGAAGGGCGGTCGCCGGAGCCGTCCCGAGGACACAACTCGGGCTACACCTCGTCAGAGGTCGACCGTTCGCCGTACGTGCTTCCCGCCCTGAAAGGTCAGGGGCATTTTGTCGGCCTGCCTCACCTATGGACGAAGGTGAAGGTCAGCGCTGACGAGATTCTTCGTCAGAAGGCGGCCGAAGCCAGTAAGGATCCCCGCGACGTCAGAAGCCTATTGAACGTGAGGCTGCACGACCTGCGCCACAGCTTTGCTAGTTTCGCCATCGCCGGGGGGGCGTCCCTGTTCATGGTCGGCAAGGTGCTAGGACATAAGCAGGCGCGGACCACGGAGATCTACGCTCACCTTAGTGATGATCCCCTCAAGCAGCTCGCGAACCGGACCGCGGCGCGGCTGTCAGAGGCGATGAGGTTCTGAAGGTCGTTTTGTGAGTCAACTGAGACATTCGAGACGTCCGCTCTCCGCCACTCTCAGTCGCCCGTTGCCTCAGCCCGCGAGGTGGCTGATGACTGTGGATGTTGGGTGGTGAGGAGTCCCAAAAAAATGGCGTCGATACAATCGGCCAAGCGTCACTGCCGCTCGACTCGATCCGGCCCGGCGGCAAGCATGAGGACGGTCAAAATGGCCATAGCCATGATCGCGCCGGCGAGCGCCATCATACCAAACCGTTCGTAGGCAAGCGCCCCGGAAACGGCGCCAGCGACCAGACCCAGCCACAGCATCAGGAACGGCGCCCAGCCCATTCGATCCCCGCCAAGAAGGGCTGCGGTTAGTCGCTTTCCGAATTTAACAAGCGTGCCGGTCATGTAGGTCAGTCCGATCCTGACCTCGCCGTCCTCCGCGAAGACGGTGTTTTCCGCGCCCATAGCCAGGACCATCGGAATGGCCGCCAGGCGCCCGGCTCCGAGGCGATCCAGCAATAGCGCCGCAGCGAGCAGGCCTGTCACCAGGGTGAGAACGGCGACTTGTCTGTAGGATTTGCTCATCCGCCCCACCAAAGCGCCGAGCATCACCCCCGCGACAAAGGTCACGAGCAAAAGGGCCGCAAACCCGGCCGCAGACGATCCTTCGGCGATCCCGATGCCGAGGCGGGTCGAGTTGCCGCTCATGAACGAGACGAAGAAGCCGCCGGTCATGAGAAAACCGATCGCGTCGACGTATCCGGCCACGCAGGAGAAGCCGGTGGCGAGAGTTCGGGTCCGGCGATTGTATTGCAGCATAGTGATTTCCGGGCTCGCCGCTTTCGCACATTTCGATGTGATGGCCGAAATTGTCTACTTGACCACAGGAAGCGGCAAGAGTGATATTTAAGACATCATTTCTAAGGTATAAAATCCTTGGATTGAGCTAGGATGTAAAGGGTTTCCGCAATGATCCTGCTTCAGGAGGTGCACGATGGCCATGAGCCGATCCGCGTCACCGAGTCTGTCAAGGACGGAGCGCGCCGCTATTACGTCGGTCCCGCGTTGTATACCGAGGTCGATGCAAAGGGCGACAACCGGCTCGGCTATATCACGGCCATGGCGCGGGAAATGACCGGGGCCTCGAGCCTGCTGCTTCTTGGAACGGCGGGCGGCGCCCTGGCCACGCTTTTCAGTCGCGCGGGCGGCTCTGTCACCGCCATCGACAATCGATCAACGGCCTTCGAGATGGCTCGGAAGTGGTTCCACCTGCCTGACGAGGTGGAATGCATCTGTGCGGATGCCTTGCAGTTCGTGCGCGAAGCGGATCGGCTCTGGGATGCCGTCGCCATCGACGTGTTTCAGGGGACGGAAATCCCCGAAGCTATGTATGCTGCTGACGTCGGGGCTGCACTGGCCAGGATCGTTTCGCCCGGAGGTATTGTGGTCTGGAACGTTGCGGACAGCCAAACCGCTTGGCCGGTCTATGTCATCAGACGCATTATGCGAATTGCAGGCTTCGCTCCTGAGGTCGTCCCCGTGCTCGCCCACGACTTCGGCAACACACTTGTCGTCTGCCGTCGCGTTATGCCGTCGCCGAGCCCGGATACCCGGCCTCGCATCGCTGCCTGACTTCAGTCGCGTTCGAGAAGTCTCACGCCCCGCCCGTGCCCCTCGCTTCGTCCGCCGGGCGTGATCAACTCGACCCCCGCTGTATTCAGAGCATTGACCACCTTTTCGAGACTGTCGACGACCGCCCGGACGACGCCGTCGCTGGCTTCCATGCGCTGAATCGTGGGCAGGGAGAGGCCCGCGAGACGGGCCAAACCCTTCTGGTCAAGGCCGAGCAGCGCGCGCGCCGCCTTCATCTGGGAACCGGTGATCATGCGCCATCTACGATGATGTATGAGGCATCAGCAACTCCCTAGGGAACCGGCTGAACCGTCACACCGCCGTCCGCCATCCGATCGCGCCATCGTCCGTGCTCCTCTGCGGAGCCTGCACTCTCTCTGCCGGGGCCAATACTCGCCCAGCCGGGAGATTGTTTGAGAAGCGCCTTCACGGTCGCAAGAGGGGACGGTCCTTCGAACTCGAGGATCATCTGGTCGTGCCACGCCTGGATAATCAGGGTCGTGGGCGTCAAACGGGTCACCCGAACCTCCCGCGATATCGGAATCGCCGACATACCCGCCGTGGGGTCGAGGAAGATGATCCGCCAGTTGGTGATCACCGCCAGACCGGGCTGGAGCTCCTCTCCGATCTTGCGGGACACGGCCCAACCCTCAAACACCTGCTCGTCGGTCAGAAGCGTCAGCGCCCGCTTCATCTCGATCAAACGGCCGGTGATCTCCACAAGACGGACTCCCTGAACGGACCCCAGCAGGGGCGGTACGACATCAAGCCAGGCACGATTCAGGTGCTTGGCATCATATCGCCAAACGCCTTGGACCGACAAGATGTTGGGCATCTACACAACTACCGAAAACATTACAACTGAGGTTTGACGCATCATTTGGCAGGGTCTAGATATCTCCTTTAAGCCGTGAGGCGGAGAGTTGATGTGCCGACGCCCAACCCGTTCATTTCCGGACTTCGCTGCAAATGTCCCCGTTGCGGCATCGGTTCGGTCTTCTCCGGTTTTCTGACCATCCGGCCGACCTGCGCCCACTGCGGTTTCGATCTTGCGAAGTCCGACCCCGGGGATGGTCCCGTTGTGTTCATTCTGCTGATCGTGGGCTCGATCGGCTGCTTTGGCCTGTTGTTCACGGAGATGACCTTCCATCCCCCGGCCTGGATGGAACTCGCGTTCTGGCTCCCGATGATGGCTGTGCTGAGCCTGGCGGCGCTGCGACCGTTCAAGGCGACCATGATCGCGCTCCAGTTCACCAATGCAGCCTCACAGGCCAGCAACGACGACGGTCGCAATGACTAGGAGTCGAACAGTCGGAACCGCCTCTGGCTTGCCTGCTGATGGAACTGAGGAAGGGCAATGATTTCGGGACAGCAGGTTCGCGCAGCCCGGGCCCTGCTCGGCATCGACCAAAAGCAACTGGCCAATCTGGCCGGTCTCTCGCTGCCGACCGTCCAAAGGATGGAGGCGTCCCGGGGTCGGTACGGGTGGTTGTCGACAGTCTCGAGAAAATCCTGCAGGCGTTCGCGCTCGCGGGCGTCGAAATGATCCCGGATGGATCGCCCAGCTACGGGCGCGGTTGCGGCGTCCGATTGATCGGCCGCATGCAGAAGCCGCGGCCCGAGCGCGATACTGAGGTGCCGCGATCTGCCACTACGCAAAGGGTCGCCACGATCCCGACCGCAGGCCCCGCCGAGACTGTGCAGGAGCGGGAAGGATGACGGGGGACGCGCCCACACGGCGACCGTTCGCAACCGGACTGAAACGGGGCGCGCGGGGTCAATGCCCGAACTGTGGACAAGGAAAGCTGTTCCGGGCCTATCTCAAGATCAGGCCGATCTGCGAGATCTGCGGCCACGACAACGGCCAGTATCCCGCCGATGACGCCCCGCCATATTTCACGATCCTGCTCGTCGGGCACCTCGTCGTCGGGCCCTTGCTGGCCTTCCACGTCATCTTCACCTGGCCACCCTTTCTTGTGCTGGCTGTCCTTCTGCCAAGCCTCACGGCCCTGATGCTCGTCATGCTGCCGGTCGTGAAGGGCGCTGTGGTCGGCGTGCTTTGGAGTGTGGCCGGTTCCTCGAAAGACCGCCAATGACGCCTCAAGACCGCCGTGCGCGCGCCGACCAGGAGGCCCTGGATTTCCACCGATATCCCGCCCCAGGCAAGGTCGAGGTCAATGCGACCAAGCCCATGGCGACGCAACGCGACCTGAGTCTGGCCTATTCACCGGGCGTGGCCGCGCCCGTGCGCGCGATCGCCGATGATCCTTCGACCGCCTACGACTACACTTCCAAGGGCAATCTGGTGGGCGTCATCTCCAACGGGACGGCGATCCTTGGTCTCGGCAATCTTGGCGCCCTGGCGTCTAAACCTGTCATGGAAGGCAAGGCGATCCTGTTCAAACGGTTCGCCGATCTCGACGCGTTCGATATCGAGGTCGATACCGAGGATGCCGACGCCTTAATCGCTGTCGTCCGGCACATCGGCGCGACGTTCGGTGGCGTGAATCTGGAGGATATCTCCAGTCCGGACTGTTTCCGGATTGAAGCCGAGCTTCAGGACCTGCTCGATGTCCCGGTCTTTCACGATGATCAGCACGGCACAGCGATCATCTGTTCGGCCGGACTCCTGAACGCGTGTGAAGTCACGGGACGCAGGATCGAGGATGTGAAACTGGTGCTGTGCGGCGCGGGCGCCGCCGGCCTCGGGTCGATCACCCTGATGAAGGCGCTGGGTGTCAGGGCCGAGAACACGACGCTCGTGGACGTTGACGGGGTGGTCTATTGCGGTCGGACCACCGGGATGGATCAGTGGAAGGCGGTTCACGCCACCAATACGCCGCACAGGACGTTGGCGGAGGCGCTGGTTGACGCCGATGTCTTCATCGGCGTGTCAGCGAAGGGCGTCCTAACCAAGGACATGGTCGCATCCATGGCGGCCAATCCAATCATTTTCGCCATGGCGAATCCGGACCCGGAGATCACGCCCGAAGAAGTCCTCGAAGTGCGCCAAGATGCGATCATGGCGACGGGACGGTCGGACTATCCGAACCAGGTCAACAACATCCTGGGATTTCCCTACATCTTCCGCGGCGCCCTCGACGTCCAGGCCCGGTCGATCAATCACGAGATGAAGGTCGCTGCGGCGCGCGCCCTCGCCATGCTGGCGCGCGAGGATGTGCCGGATGAGGTCGCTCTGGCGTATCAGGGCCGCCAGCTCAGGTTCGGTCGGGACTACATCATTCCATCACCGTTCGACCCCCGGCTGATTTGGTATGTGCCTCCTTTCATCGCCGAAGCCGCCATGGCGACCGGCGTCGCACGGAGGCCGATCGCCGATATGGACGCCTACCGCGCGTCTCTCAGGCGTCGGCTGGATCCATCTGCAGGCTTTCTCCAGGCGATCACTGCCAGCGTCCAGGCGGCTCCCATGCGCCGTGTGGTCTTCATTGAAGGCGAAGAGCCGTCTGTCATCCGGGCGGCCTATGCGTTCGCGGCCGAAGGGCTCGGCATCCCCATCCTCCTGGGTCGCGAGGACGTCATCCGGAGGAATACTTTAGACCTAGGCCTCGAGGGGGCCGCACAGACGTTGGAGACGGTCAACGCGCGCCTGTCCGGGCGAAACGGCGCTTACGCAGAGTTTCTGTATCAACGCCTGCAGCGGCGCGGCTATCTGCGTCGTGACGTCGAGCGTCTCATAAATACTGATCGTCAAAGTTTCGCTGCCGTCATGGTCGCGCTGGGGGACGCCGACGCGCTGGTGACTGGCGTGACCCGCAATTTCGATCAATGCCTCAATGACGTCAGCCGCGCGATCACGCCCGCGCCTGGCGGTCGCCTTATGGGGCTGTCGGTCATGCTTGTCCGGGGGCGCACAGTCTTTGTCGCCGATACCTCGATCTGTGAACTTCCGACCGCCGAAGACCTGGTGGCGATCGCCCGGGAAGCCGCTTCGGCGGTCCGGCGGCTCGGCCACGAGCCGCGGGTGGCCTTTCTTTCGTCGTCGAGCTTCGGCCACCCCCACGGCGAGCAGCCCTTGCGTGTCCGGCGCGCCGTGGAGTTGATGGACGAGCAATCCGTCGACTTCCAATATGAGGGCGAGATGCCGCCGGACGTCGCCCTCGACGCCAGTCTGTGGGCCAACTATCCGTTTCAGCGGCTGACCGAGCCCGCCAACCTGTTGATCATGCCTGCGATACATTCGGCGACGATCTCGACCAAGCTGGTTCAGGCGCTGGGCGGCGCGACCGTGGTGGGCCCCATTCTGTTCGGACTGAGCAAACCCGTTCAGATCTGCCGGCTCGGCGATTCCGTCACCGCCATCCTGACGATGGCGACGCTGGCGGCCTTTCAAGCGCGTCACCCCTGATGATTTCTTGCGTCAGCCGCAGGGTGGTTCGGAAGGTGAACAGGACTAGAGCTTCTGAGATGTGCGCTCAATCCTAGCGTTGATCTCTGCAAAGGCCCGAAATATAGCGGATGCTGTGTTCTCCATCCAACCGAGGTTTGAGAAATATTCCAACCACAGTCTGCGCTTAGGTTTCGCAGGATCGAGCCGCTGAATGGATAGGTCCAGCTTTTTTGCTGGATACGCAACGGATAATATGAAGTTGTAAAGAAACGTTTTAAGTTCTTATGCAATCTCTTAGAAGTGCGCAGAGCAGGTATGAGGAAGCGGCTTCTGACGAGGTCATTGCTGTGTGAACAGCGAACCTAGCCACTTGCTTAAGACGGTAAGCCCCCTAAGCCTCACGGCTTTGATCGGTGAGGCCGCCACCGGATTTGATCGCTGCCGAGGTGCAAACCCTCTGATGCATGGCCACATAGAGGTCCGGTCCAACCTCGGGCTCAAGGCAAAGTATGATCTTGGCGGTGGCTATCGACCCATGCCGAGTGACGACGTAACGCACAACAGCCGCGTCCGTGGCCCGCGCAGCGCATTCAGCATCACCAGCAGCGAACTCGCGGTCATGGCGACTGCGGCCCCCAAGGGCGACAACAGGCCCAAGGCCGCCAGGGGCAGAACGACGATGTTGTAGGCGAGGGCGAGAACCACATTCTGGCGGATGGTGCGTCGCGTCTCGTCAGCCAGGCTCAGCGCCACATCGACTTGCTCAAGACCGCCCCTCAGGATGACGATCGCCGCCGTGGCCGTCGCGGCCGGATGCGCCCGGGCCACCGAGACCCCGCAGGCGGCTGCGGTCAGGGCGGGGGCGTCGTTCACGCCGTCGCCGACGAAGAGCACAGCTCCGCTCGTGTTCCTGACCCTGTCGGCCTTGTCGGCGGGGGTGCAGCCCCAATGGACCGCAGAGGCGTCCAAACCGATCCGCTGCGCGACCGCCAGAGCCGGCCCCTCGGCGTCGCCGGTGGCCATGACGACCCGCAATCCCCGCCGCTTGAGCCGCGCCACGCCGTCAGCGGCGCTGGGGTCCAGCGCATCGGCGAGCAGAAGATCGCCGATCGCGAGACCATCCAGGGTGACCCGAAGACGCGTTTCTCCCTCCAGGCTTGGGACGCCGCCGACATGAATGTGGGCGCCGTCCGCCAGGGTCGTCTCGGCGCCGCGATCCAGGCGTCGGCCGCCGACCACGACCGCGTCGTCGATCGGCGCAGCGGCGACGACGGCCTGCGCGAGGGGATGGGCGACCCCTGTCTCCGCACGCGCCGCCAAATCCAGCACCTGCGCTGCGGACCAGCCGGGGCAGGGCGCGATGGCGACCACTTCGGGGCGGCCCAGGGTGAGGGTCCCGGTCTTGTCCAAAAACACAGTGCGCAGCCCGGTCATGCGATCGACCACGCCAGGATCGGAGAACCGCACACCGTGTTCGGCGGCTTTGGCCGAGAGCCGCGCCTGAGCCAGGGGCGCGGCCAGGGCCAGAGCGCAGGGGCAGGCCGCCAGGAGCACGACCAAACCACGCATCACCGCCTCGCCGACGTCGGCCGTGAGCGCCAGTGTCGCCGCCGTCACCAGGACGGACGCCAGGATCAGGCCCTGGGTCAACGCGCCGGCCAGACGGGCGATCCGGTCCTCGTCACCGCCGCGCGTCGCCAGTTCGAGGGCCACCCGTCCGCCCATCCGATCCACGTCTCGATCCCCGGCGTCGCGGTCGACCGAGACTTCGATCATCCGGTCGAGGTTCACGGCCCCCGCGCTGATGCGATCCCCGGGAGTGATGGCGCGCGGCGCGGACTCGCCGTTCAGCACGGCCGCATTCAGACGGCTCTCGCCGGCCACAACCCGGCCGTCGACGGTCGCCACGGCGCCGGCGGGGATCCGCACGCGATCGCCGAGGCGAAGGCTGGCGTTGGGCGCCGCCTGCCAGCCGTCCGCCTCCCGCCAGACCAGGGCCGTGTCGTCGAACAGACGGCCCATGGCCACCACGGCCTGGGCGGCCCCGCGCCGGATGTGGGTCTCGATCAGACGTCCGGTCAGAAGCAGCGTGATCAGCATCACCGCCGTGTCGAAGTAGACGTGACGATCGCCGGCCATCAGATGAACGAGCGAGGCCGACACGGCGCCGCCGACGCCGAGCGTGACCAGGAGGTCGAGCCCGGGCGCGCGCAGGCGCACGGATCGGATCGCCATGCGGCCGATGTCCCAACCGCCATAGAGGAGCGCCGGCAGGGCCAGCAGACCGCTGGCGACGGCCAGTCTCCAGGCGAGATCCGCACCGAGGCTCGGCGTCACATAGAGCACGATCGCCGCGACCATCGCCCACATGCCGAAGGCGACGGAAACGGCGAGCCTGAGCGTCAACTGGCGGATCTGACCGTCGAACCGGTCCACCGCATCCTGGGGGTCGGCGCGCTCGATCAGGCGATAGCCGGCCTGACGGACGACGGTTCGAAGATGCGCGAGGTCGCAGCGCTGGGCTTCCCATCGGACCAGGGCCGAGGCGGAGAGGTGATGGACCCGGGCGAGGAGGACGCCGGGGGTTTCGCCAAGCCGACGCTCCAGACCCCGCGCGCACCCGCCGCAAAAGAGGCCGTCGACGGCGAACAGTTGTTGGCGCGGTTCCGCGCTCAAGGCCGAGCGCGGGTGGTCGGTTCAGGCGTGCCCACCCCGATCAGACGGCCCTGATAGGTCCGCCCGTAAAACGTTTCCTCGCCGCCGTGGTTTTTTTGCGCCGTCTCCTGCACCGTGCCGGTCTGGCGAGGGTCCTTGGGCCGCTCTTGGCTGTTGATGAAGGCGGCGACATCCCAGGCCTGCTGGTCGGTGAGACGATCGCTCTGGCCAAGCGGCATATTGGCCTTGATGAAGCCGGCGGCGGTGTTCACCCGCGCCATGCCGGCCCCCCAGTTATAGGACCGGGGTCCCCAGAGCGCCGGGAAGACCGGGCGCCCATTGAGGTCGTATTGCCCCTGGCCGTCCGCCCCGTGGCAGGTCGCGCAGTTGGCGGCGTAAACCTGTCTCCCTCGCGCCGGGTCGTATCCCGCTGCGGTTTTTTCAAGCTCCGGATAGCCGGCGCCCTCCAGGTCCACGCCCGTCGGGGCCCCGCTGGCGAGCCAATGCATATAGATCTGCAGGTCTTTGTAGACGTCGTCCCCGGGCGGCGGCGGTCCTCCGGTCGGCGAATGCTGGGCGTTCATGGAATAGGTGAAACAGCCCTTCACCCGGTCTTCCATGGTGTTGATCTGCTTATTCTTGGACCGATATTTGGGATAGACGGTCCAGGCCGCCCACATGGGCGCCGAGTTGGGCCGTCGGCCGCCGTCGAGATGGCAGTTCGAGCACGACAGGTTGTTGCCCACGAAATCCGAGGCATTGGCTGACGTGTTCATGAAGATCGCCTGGCCGCGTCGGATCGCATCACCTTCCGGTCCGTCGGGAATGGCGCTGTCCGGCGGCGGCTGGAACAGGGCCGCATTGACCTTGTCGTCGCCGTCGGCTTCGCCGGCCTTGCGATCCCGCAACCAACCCGCGTCAAAGGCGTAGGCGGCGATCGCAAACAGGGCGAAGCCGCCGCCGACGGCGTAGATCACATCGCGGGCGAACCGGCCCTTGGCGGGCCGGTCCTGCGGAGCGGGAGGCGGAGCGTCGTCATCCATGGTCATCGCCTTTCATTATCGGAAACGGCCGGCACCGGCGGAAGGGTTGCAAGATAGTCGGCGACCGCGCGGCGGTCTGCGTCGGACAGATTGCGCGCGACCTCGTTCATCAACTGGACGTCGGAGTTGTCGCGCTCGCCCCCGACCCAGGCGGCCAGCTGAGAGGCCGTATAGGCGGGGTGCTGGGCGGCCAGGGAGGGGAAGTTCGGCGCCACGCCGAAGCCCGACGGGCCGTGGCAGCTGAAACAGGCGGGAAGGTTCTTGGACCAGTCGCCGTGCAGCGCCAACTGCTCCCCGCGCGCCATGTCTCCGCCCAGCTCCGGCTGCGCGGTGGAAGGCGTGCGAAGCGCCGAATAATAACGCGCGAGACCGCGCCGGTCGGCGTCGCTTAGGGCCCCGGCGACAGTCTGCATGGTCTCATTGCGGCGGCGGCCCGAGACATAGTCCTGCAGCTGTTTGACGATATACCCCTGCGGCAAACCCGCGAGCCGGGGCACGTTCGCGCCGCCCTCGCCCGCGGCGCCGTGACAGGAGGCGCAGGCCCAGGCTTCACCCTGGCCCTGTGTGACCAGGCGCATCACGGCGGGATCGTCGAAACTGGAAATCCGGACAGGCCCGACCGATGGCTGAGGCGCCAGACCGGGGTCGACGACCCGCGCGAGCTCCTCGCCTCCGCGCCAGGCCCCGCGGCCGCCGAAACGTTCACGCTGCGCCGCCACGAAGGCCGGCGTGATCTCTTGGTCGTCGCCGCCCCAGGTCTGGCGAACATGGCTGGCGACCCGCGCCAGTTCGGCGTCGGACAGCACGCTGGCGAAGCTCGGCATATGGCCGTCGAACACCTTGCCGCCGACATCGATCGGCCCGTCGATGCCGTGAAGCAGGATCTGCACGATGACGGCCGGATCGGCGGCGACGAACCGGGATCCCGCCAGCGGCGGGATAGCGCTTCTCACGCCCGCAGCATTGGGCTGATGGCAGGTCGAACACCGCGCCTCGAACACCTGAGCGCCGCTGTTCAAGGCGAGGGCGGGCGTCTCTTCGATCTGCTCGGCGCGTTCTTCACGTCCGACGCCGACGGCCTGGGCGTTGTCCCATAAGGTGACCGCGCCCCAGATCGCCAGGGCGATGGCGATCCAATAGACCGGCAGCGGAATGCGCCGGAACTCCTCGTAGGGTTCGAAGGCCTCGTCCGGTTCGCGGGGCTCAGGGGCGTCGGGCGGCCCTTTGCGGATCATTTCGGCTCGCCCTTTTCGCTGTAGCCGTCGTCGCGGACAGCGGTGGGCGGGGCAGGGAAGGTGCGGTCCAGACTGCGCAGATAGGCCACAAGGTCGCGCGCCTGCGGCCTCGCCACCACGACCTTGCCCTTGGGCGCATAGCGTTCCGGAAGCGCGACGACAACGTCGCCCGGCGCGGCCTTGTCCTTGATCTCGAACAGATAAGGATAGGCCGGCATGATGCTCCAGTCGTAGATCGCGCGCGGCTGATAGAGATGGGTCATGTGCCAGCCTTCGCTCGGCAGCCGGGCGCCCACATTCTGAAGATCCGGCCCGGTGCGCATGGTGCCGAGCTGGTGGGGTTGGTCGTAGAAATAGTCGGAGGCCACCGCCGCCCGTCCCCAGCCCCGTTCGCCATCCGGCGCCTGGTCCAGGGCGCGGGGCTGCTGGCTGTGACAATAGACGCAGCCCTCGGAGACATAGACCGCCCGTCCCCGGAGCTCCGCCTCTGTGTAGGGCAGCAGACCCGGCGTGGGCGCTTCTCCGCGGATCTGGATGCCGGGGAGGATGACCAGCATCAGGGTGGCGAACGCCAGGATGGCGAGGGCGAAGATGCCCAGAGGGATGACGCGGTTCATGCTGCGGTCGCCGGAACGGTGTCAGTGGGCGCGGTGCCAGCCTGAGGGGCGCGTCCCTGCGCCAGCAAGGCGACGAAATGGCCCGCGAAGATGAGATGGCCCAGCGTCATCAGCGCGCCGCCGACAGAGCGGGCCTCAAGATAGGGCGCCAGAACGGTGACGCTGTCGGCGAAGGGGCGCGTCGCGTCCAGCATGGCCAAGCCTTGCAGCACGCCGCCGATGGTCAGGGCGAAGAAGTAGATGGCGAAGCCGACGACCACGAGCCAGAAATGGACCTTGATCAGGGCCGGCGCAGGCCATTGCCGCCCCGTCAAGCGCGGCCCCATGTGGTAGACCGCGCCGAACATAATAAAGGACACAAAACCATAGGCGCCCAGATGGGCGTGGCCGACCGTATATTGGGTGAAGTGGGTCACGGTATTGACCGTGCGCAACGCCTCGATCGACCCCTGGAAGGACGCCAGGGTGTACATGACCGCCCCAAGCGAGATGAACCGCAGAGGAACCGAGGCCTTGAAGGCCCAGAGGTTGCGGGCGACCGTGACGTGCTGGTTGATGGCCACGGCGATCACAGGCACGAACATCATCACACTGTGGACGATCGACAGGGTCACCACCCAGGTCGGCACCGGACCGCCGATCAGATGGTGGATGCCGACCTGACTGTAGAACAGCGCCAGCGCCCAGAAGCCGAGCAGCGACAGACTATAGGAGTAGATCGGCTTTCCGATGATCTTGGGAATGAAATAATAGGCTGCGCCCACGCCCAGCGGGGTCAGCCAGAGCCCCAGCACATTGTGGGCGAACCACCAGTTGACCGTCGCCTCCTGCACGCCCGAATGGATGCCCGGCAGATTGGCGATGAAGAACAGGACGGGAAACCAGCACAGCGCGCCCAGATAGTACCAGCCGGTCACATAGATATGGTCGACGTTGCGCCGCAGCGCCGTATGGAGAAGCGGCCAGACGAAGAAGGTGCCGGCCAGGGCCAACAGCCCATCGATCTGCCAGGGAATCTCCAGCCATTCCTCGCCGTCCGTCCAGCCTGAGGCGATCGCCAGGGCGCCGCAGGCTACGGCGACGTTCCAGAGCACGGCCCCGATCACCGGCAGGCGCGGATGTCGCAGCGCGGTGTGGAAGATGCGCGGGGCGATCCAGAGCGCCACGCCGATGCCGGTCATCGACAGCCAGCCGTAGATCACCAGGTTCAGGTGAAGGGTGCGAACCCGGCCGAAGGTCAGCGGGCCGATGTCCGTCAGCCAGTCCGGCCAATGGAGCTTCAGCGAGGCCATCAGGCCGAAGATCGAGCCGATGACGAGCCAGGCGATGCCGCTGCCGATAAGGATCGTCACAGGGCGGCGCGAAACCGCATCGATGCCCTCGCGCTCGGTGTCATAGTGATGCGGCCCGACGGACTGGGTGTCCTCGCCGGACATCGTCGCATCGTCGGGCGTTCCGGCCTCCCCGGGCGTGAAAACCGTATAGGCCTGCCCCTGGTGCAGTTGGAGCTGCCGGTTGGTCACCGCCCAGATCAGAAAGGCCAGGGCCAGCAGCGACACGAGGAAGCTGAGCGCCAGCAGGAGGCCGATGGTTACCGACATGGGGCGAGGACTCCGTCAGAAGGCATAGGTCACGTCCACATAGCCGTAGGTGGTGTCGTCGGCCGCCGGCGCGTTCGGCGCATCGGTCAGGGCGCGGCCCTTGAAGAGCCGGGCGCCGCCGGTCTCCAAGGTGACGTCAGGGGTCAGCTTGTAGCGAACCCGCGCCTCGATTTGGGTTCCGCCAAAGCGGCCGCTGTCGCCCGACGGGTCGACGACCCCCGTCGCGCCCAGGCTGTCGCGCGCGTCTTCCAGCCAGAGTCCCCGCATAGCGACGAAGCCGTCCAGCTTGCGGTTAGGCTTTACCTCCAGACGTATGCCGGGCGACACGAGGTTGGCGCGTGAGACCGCGCCGTAGAGACCGGCGGGGCCGAACTCGAAGCGTCGTGCGCCATAAAGGGTGTCGAACCGGCCATAGTCCCCCTGGCCCCCGTCACCCGTGACATAGTCGAACTGGGCCGCCAGTCGCGGCGACCATTGGCGCCTGAAGGTGCGGCCTGCCTCCAGATGAAGGAAGCCGGCCCTGACCTCCACATCCTGGGTGTCTGCGGGCGAGGCAAAGCGGCGGACCTGGCCGACCTGAGCCGCCGCCTCGACCTCAACATCCCATAGCCCGGCCGCCGGCGACTGGCGCCAACGGACGCCGGGCGTCGCCAGCCGGCGGTTGCGGGTCTGCTGGTCCGCGTCATCGCTTTCGGTGAGGCCGAGGACATAGAGGTCGAGCGACAGCCGCTGGCCGAGGTCGCGAGTCCAGAACAGGCCGGCGAACTGAAGATCGGCATCCTCGCGATCCCACGCGACCCGGTTGTCCTCGATGGCGGCCCTGTCGTCCGGCAGCCGCACCTGCGGCATGACCCAGAAGGCCGTCAGCGCCCCGTCGGCCAGGGGCGTGTCGAAACGGGCGCCGGTATAAGCGTTTGTGGTGTTGCGGAAGTTCTGGCGAGAGACGAAACGCTTGGATCCCAGGTCCATGGTGAACCGGCCCAGCTGCAATGTCCGCGCGTCTCCCGCGCCGAGACGGACTTTGGCGTAAGCCTGCACCAGCTCCAGCGCATTGACCTCGCCGACGCCGACCGACGACCGCGGCCCCTGACCGAAAGCCCGGGAATCGAACAGCTCGCCGCCGAACGTCACGCGACCCACATACCGCTCGACGGCCAGCGTCAGCCGCGTCGTCAAAACGGCGTCGCTCGGCTCCGCCGTTGGACGAAACTGGCCAGACAGCGTCTCTCCGCGCGCTCGCGCTGACCCGGACACACGCCAGCCGTTGTCGGCGACCGCCTGCTGCCCGCTGGCGGCGAGGGCGCCGCTCATGAGGATAGAAATCAGCACCGGACACGCGTTCCCATGGCTGGCGCGGGCCTCTTGATGTCTCCCATCGGCGTTTCCTGCTGCGTTTTGTCGCAACAAGCCGGGTCAAGCTTAAGTCAGCCTTAAGGTGACCGCGACGGCGTCCGGCGCCCAAACCAGCGGTGCACGCGATCGGCGTAGGCCGACCAGGCTGACCCGAAGAGGAGCGCCAGGTGTCGTTCCTCGCGCCGGATGGCGAGACGGTCGGTGGCGAAGGCGGCGACGGGGGCGGCCACGAAGAACGAGGCGTTGTCGAACAGGCCCCCGAGGCCGAGCAGCAGCAGGCCGTTGGCGAGATAGATCGGGTTGCGGCTCCAGGCGAACGGACCGGTCGTGACCAGGGCGGTCGCCGCCCGGTGCGGCAGGATGTTGGCGCGCCGCCGCCGCATCTCCAGCATGGCCCAGAGGTCCAGACCAAGGGCGAGCCCGACCAGAAGGCCGCCGGCGGCGAAGGCGCCGGGGAAGAGGGCGGGCGGAGTCCATAGACGCGCCGTGATGAGCGCGACAAGGACGGCGCCGCCCGTGATGAGCGGCGGCCAGGGCCAGCGGTTCGGCGCCTGCGGCCTCACCCGCCGGCCAGCTTGAGAACGCCGCGCAGCAGATAGGCGACGACGCCCAGGACGCCCACGCCCAGCACCCAGAGGGCGACGAACCAAAGGCCCTGCCGAAGCCCGTTTGTTGAGCCGCGACGCATCAGTGGTAACCGTCGTCGCCGACCTTGCCGCGAAACACCCAGTAGGCATAGGCGGTGTAGGCTAGGATGATCGGGATCAGGATCAGGGCGCCGACCAGCATGAACAGCTGGCTGGAGGCGGGGGCGGCGGCCTGCCACAGGGTGATCTCGTCGGGCACAGCGTAGGGGAAGACGCTGACGCCCAGCCCCGCGAAGGTGACGGCGAACAGGCCCAGAGACAGCAGGAAGGGCCAGACCTCACGCTTCTGACGCATGGTCCAGAAGAAGGCGGCTGCGACGATCAGAACGAGCAACGGCACCTGGGCCGTCAGAAGCACGCCGGGCCAGTCGAACCAGCGCCGGGCGTATTCGCCGTCGAGGAAGGGGGTGGCCAGGCTGACCGCGCCAATCATCAGCAGGGTCGCCGGACCCAGTTTCCAGGCCTGGGCGCGGGCGTGGGCCTGGAGCGCGCCCTCCGTCTTCATGTTCAGCCAGGTGGCCCCCAGAAGGGCGTAGCCGACGACGACGGCGGCGCCGGTCAGCAGGCTGAAGGGGCTGAGCCAGTCCCACCAGCCGCCGCCGTAGGCGCGGCCCGACACCTCGACCCCTTGCAGGATGGCCCCCAGGGTGACGCCCTGGGAGAAGGCGGCCAAGAGGGAGCCGCCGAAGAAGGCGACATCCCAGACGGGCTTGGCCCGTACCGTACGCCAGCGGTATTCAAAGGCGACGCCGCGGAAGACCAGGCCCAGCAGCATGGCGATGATCGGCGTATAGACCGCCGGCATCAACACGGCGTAGGCGAGGGGAAAGGCCGCGAACAGGCCGCCGCCGCCCAGGATCAGCCAGGTCTCGTTGCCGTCCCACACCGGAGCGATCGAGTTCATCGCCTTGTCGCGCTGATCGCCGGCCTTCAGCGTCGGGAACAGGATGCCGACGCCCAGGTCGAACCCGTCCATGACGATATAGGCGAAGACGGCGAAGGCCAGCAGGCCGGCCCAGACCAGGGTCAGATCAACGCTCATGATCGGTCTCCTCGCCGGTCGGGATGGGGCGGTCCGGGTCGATGGCGGGGGCGGGGGTGATGCCCGCCGTGCGGATCGGGGTTTCCGCCACGCCCGGCTCGTCCCGGTGCGGCGCATGGCTCATCAGACGCAGGATGTAGAAGACCCCGGCGCCGAAGACGGTGAAATAGACCACAGCGAAGGCGGCCAGGGAGGTTGCGACGGCGGGCGCCGCCAGGGGCGCAGCGCTGTCGGCGGTGCGCAACAGGCCGTAGACGGTCCAGGGCTGACGGCCGACTTCCGTGGTGATCCAGCCGGCCAGCACGGCGACGAAACCCATCGGTCCCATGACCAGGGCGAAGCGGTGCAGCCAGGGGGCATCGTAAAGGCGTTTGCGCAGCCGGGCGTACAGTCCCCACAGTCCCAGCAGCAGCATAGCCATGCCTAATCCCACCATGACGCGGAAGGACCAGAAGACGATCTCCACCGGAGGCCAGTCGGCGCGGGCGATGGTGTCGAGACCGGCCAGCGGAGCGTTCGGATCGTGCTTCAGGATCAGGGACGACAGCTTCGGAACCTCGACGGCCCCATGGACGGTGGCGGCCTCGCGATCGGGCAGGCCGAACAGGATCAGCGGCGCCCCGTCCGGGTGGCTTTGGAAATGGCCTTCCATCGCCATGACCTTGGCGGGCTGGTGCTCCAAGGTGTTCAACCCGTGCATGTCGCCGATGAAGATCTGCACCGGAGCGGCGACCAGGATCATGCCCATGGCCATGGCGAACATCTTGCGCGCGCCCTTGTTGGTCCGCTCCTTCATCAGGTGCAAGGCGCCGACCGCGCCCACCACCAGACCGGTCGTCAGATAGGCCGCCAGCAGCATGTGGGCGAGGCGATAGGGGAAGGACGGGTTGAAGACGATCTTGAACCAGTCGGCCGGGATGAACTGCCCCACCTCGTTGATGGCGTAGCCTTGCGGCGTCTGCATCCAGCTGTTGACCGACAGGATCCAGAAGGCCGAGGCGAAGGTGCCGATGGCGACCATCAGGGTGGCCAGGAAGTGCAGCTTCTTGCCGACCCGGTTCAGGCCGAACAGCATCACGCCCAGGAAGCCCGCCTCGAGGAAGAAGGCGCTGAGCACCTCATAAGCCATGAGGGGGCCGATGACGGGTCCGGCCTTGTCGGAGAAGACCGACCAGTTGGTGCCGAACTGATAGGACATCACCAGACCGGAGACGACGCCCATGCCGAAGGCGACGGCGAAGATCTTCAGCCAGTATTTGAACAGGTTCAGATAGAGCTCGCGCCCCGTTTTCAGCCACAGGGCCTCCAGCACGGCCAGATAGCTGGCCAGGCCGATAGAGAAGGCCGGGAAGACGATGTGGAAGGCGACGGTGAAGGCGAACTGCATCCGCGCCAGGATCAGGGCGTCAAAGTCCATGGTGATGTCTCAACCAATCAGGCCGAGCGCGCCGGCGCTGCGGTAAAGCATATAGAAGGCGACGACGAAGATCAGCCCGGCGAAGACGGTGTTCAAGACGCCTTTTTGTCCCGACAGCGCCTTGGCCAACCGCGCGCCGACGAGGCCGCCCAGTACGCCGCCGCCGATGAACACCGCCGCCAGGGGCCAGTCGACCCAGCCGTCCAGGGCGTAGTTGAAGGCCGTGGTCAGGCCGAAGGCGGTGACGCCGACAAGCGATGAGCCAACCGCATAATAGATCGGCATCCGGGTCGAGAACATCAGGCTAGGCACGATCAGGAAGCCGCCGCCGATGCCGAAGAAGCCCGACATCACGCCCGTGGCCAGCCCTGTGCCGACGAGCTTAGGTGCATTGCGGCGATCAAGCTGAACGTTCGGGTCGCCGCCGGCGGAGCGGCCCCGCAACATCAGTACGCCGACGACAAGCATCAGGACGGCGAAAAGGGCCAGCAGCTTCTGACCGTCCACGGCCTTGCCCAGGCTCGAACCCAGAAAGGCTCCGAGCACCCCGGCGACCGCGAACAGACTGGCGATTTTCCATTTCACCGTGCCGTGGCGGGCATGATTGATCACATTGGCGAAGGCGTTGGCGGCCACGGCGAAGGCGCTGGTGCCGATCGCCAGATGCGGCTCCTTGACCCCGACCAGATAGACGATCAGCGGCACGGCCAGGATGGACCCGCCGCCGCCGACCAGGCCCAGGGTGAAGCCGACGAGCGAGCCGGCGCCGGCGCCGAGGCCGTACTGCAGCGGAGACAGGTCCATGATCAGGCTCAGGCGACAGCAGGGCGAAGCTGGGGGGCGGGTTCGATGTGGTGGGGGCCGGCCAGCCATTCGCGACCGCGCAACATCCCAAGCCAGTAGATTTCGGGCAGGGCCTGGGCCTTCAGATGCCAGGCCAGACGGGTCGGCTTGGTCCCGTCGAGCATCCATTTCGGGAAGCTGGGCAGGAGCTTGCCGCCATAGCCGAACTCGGCCAGCACGATCTTGCCGCGCTCGACCGTGAGCGGACATGAGCCATAGCCGTCATAGACCGCCCGAATCGGCTGGCCGTCCAGCAGCGACAGGATGTTCTCGGCCACCACGGGCGCCTGTTTGCGGGCGGCCGCAGCAGTCTTGGCGTTGGGCGCCGAACAGGCGTCGCCCAGACCGAAGACGTTTTCGAACCGCTTGTGGCGCAAGGTGGCGTCATCCACCTCGATCCAGCCGCTTTCGGCGGCCAGCGGACTTTCGCGAATGAAGTCCGGCGCGGTCTGCGGCGGGCAGACGTGCAGGAAGTCGAACTCGCGCCGAACCTGACTGACTTCGCCGTCCGCGTTCGTCACGGCGAAGGTCGCCGTCCTGGCAGGACCATCCACCGCGACCAGCTTCGATCCGAAGTTCAGGTCGATGCGGTATTTGCGGACATATTCCATCAGGGCCGGGACGTAGTCCTTGACCCCGAACAAGACCGGCCCGGCGTTGTGGAATTCGATCTCGATGTCGTTTCGGCCGTGATCACGCCAGAGATTGGCCGACAGATACATGGCCTTCTGGGGGGCGCCGGCGCATTTGATCGGCATGGGCGGCTGGGTGAAGATCGCCCGGCCGCTCTGCATCGCCTGCACCAGCTTCCAGGTGTAGGGCGCGGTCTCATAGCCGTAGTTGGACGTGACGTTGTTGCGCCCAAGGGTTTCGGCCAGGCCCGGAATGGCGCCCCAGTCCAGCTTCAATCCCGGCGCTGCGACCAGCATGCGATAGCCGATCCAGCGGCCGTCGGTCAGTTCGACGCGATCATGGATGGGGTCGAAAGCCGCGACCGAACCCCGCACCCACTGGGCGCCTTGGGGGATCAGGTCCTCGGTGCGGCGCCGGGTCCGCTCGGGCGTGAAGACGCCGGCGCCGACCATGGTCCAGCCAGGCTGATAGTAGTGATGTTCGGACGGCTCGACGATGCGGACGTCGAGACCCGGGCGACGGCGCAGGAGGCTGGCGGCTGTGGCGATGCCGGCGGATCCACCGCCGACGATCAGGACATCGCAGGACTCCAGGGGGGCGTACTGGGCGCTCACGACGCGGGCCCCTCAAGACGGGGACGCAGGGCGCCGAGGTCGTAGCCGGCGCTCCTGGCGCGGGCGATCAGATGATCAGGAGTTTGTGCGCTGGCGTTCGCCAGCGCCCACAGGGTGGTCGTGCGCGTGCCGGTGCGGCAGAAGCCGAACACAGGCTGGGGCAGGTTGGTCAGAGCCTCGCGGAAGTCCGCCACGTCCTGGTCGGAGATGGCGCCGCCGACCACGGGGACATGGGCGAAAGCCAGTCCCGCAGCCTCGGCGGCCTGGCGCAGATCTTCGGCGCTGGGCTGGCCGGGCTCTTCGCCGTCGGGTCGGTTGGAAATCACCGACCGGAACCCCTGGGCCGCGATGGCGGGCAGGTCTTCCGGGGCGATCTGGGGCGAGGCGGACAGGGCCTCGTCCAGGGGGCGAATATCCATGGCTTTGTCTCCCTAGGGTCTTTTCTGGTTCAGGCGTTTCGGTCGAGCGTCAGGCGGAACAGCGCCATGCCGGCCACGAGGGCGCCGACGAAGACGAAGGCCTGCCAGGCGCCGGTCGTCAGCGCCGCCAGCGCGGGGCCGGGGCACAGGCCGACCAGGCCCCAGCCCAGGCCGAACAGGACGGCCCCGCCGACCAAGGGGGTGTCGATGATGCGGCTCTCAGGCACATGGAAGGTGTCGGCCGCGACCGGAGCATCCATGCGCCGGCGGGTCAGATAGGCGATGGCGGAGGGGATCAGCGCCCCGCCCATGACGAAGGCCAGCGAGGTGTCCCACGCGCCCGTCACATCCAGGAAGGCCAGGACGCGCGCCGGGTTGATCATATCGGACACCACCATGCCGGCGCCGAACAGCAGGCCGCACAGGACGGCGACGATCAGCCGGTTCACGCCAGGCCTCCCAACAGGTGGCGGGTGACGAAGACGGTTAGGGCCGCAACCGCCATGAAGACGCCGGTGGCGACGATGGAGCGGGGCGACAGGCGGGCCAGGCCGCAGACGCCGTGGCCGCTGGTGCAGCCCGAGCCCCAACGCGTGCCGAAGCCGACGATCAGGCCGCCGAGCACCAGCAGCCAGATCTCCGAGGTGATCTGCACCTCGGGCCTGCGGATCAGCGCCGAGGCGAGGGCCGCTCCGCCCAACAGGCCGGCGATGAAAAGGAGGCCCAGGGTACGCGGCGCGCCTTTCGACAGGCTGGTTGCCGCCGCCGTTAGGCCCGAGATTCCGGCCACGCGCCCGTTCAGCAACAGATAGAGACCGGCGGACAGGCCGACCAGCAGACCGCCGGCCAACGGCCAGACGAAGGGGAGGGGCTCAAGCATCTGACCGCCTCACATCGCGTTCAGCGGGACCTTGAGGTAGCGCACCCCATTGTCCTCAGGCTCGGGCGGACGGCCGCCGTTCATGTTCACCTGCACTGATGGCAGGATCAGCTTGGGCATGGGCAAGGTCGCATCCCTCTGCGTCCGCATGGCCACGAATTCATCCTCGCTGACACCGTCACGCACATGGATATTGCCCGTGCGCTGAGCGCCGATCGTCGTCTCCCAGGCGAACTCGTCCCGCCCGGCGGCCTTATAGTCATGGCACAGGAACACCCGCGCCTCGTCCGGCAGGGCGGTCAAACGATGGATGGAGCGATACAGCGTCCGGGCGTCTCCGCCGGGGAAGTCGCAGCGCGCGGACCCGTAATCCGGCATGAACAGGGTGTCGCCCGGGAAGACGGCGTCGCCGATGACATAGGCCAGACAGGCCGGGGTGTGGCCGGGCACATGCAGGACCGTGGCCTTGAGCCCGCCGATCTCGAACCGGTCGCCGTCGTTGAACAGATGGTCGAACTGGCTGCCGTCGCGGCGGAAGTCGGTCCCTTCGTTGAATATCTTGCCGAAGACCGCCTGGACGGTGAGGATCTCATGGCCGATGGCCAGCTGACCGCCGAGCTTTTCTTGGAGATAGGGCGCCGCCGACAGGTGATCGGCGTGGGCGTGGGTCTCCAACAGCCACTGGACCGTGAGACCTTCGGATTTCACGTAATCAATGAGGGCGTCCGCCGAGGCGTGGGCGGTGCGGCCGGACGCCGGATCGTAGTCGAGCACGCTGTCGATGATGGCGCAGACGTCGGAGCCGGGATCGCGCACGACATGGCTGACGGTGAAGGTGGCCTCGTCGAAGAATGACCTGACGACAGGGCGCTGGCGAGGATCGCCCAGCGCGGCGCGCACGATGTCGGCGGCGTGGTCGCGGGTGGGATCGGGGATGGGCGAGGACATGGCGTGTCTCCGTTTCGGTGACTCAACACATATACCCATTCATAGTTCGTGCAAGTATGTATTTTAATGTAGCGGAAACGGTGGGAAGCGCTTAGCTTGCGGCTATGGAAACGATCGACACCGGGCCAGCCGTCTATCCCCCCGCAATGCGCGCCCTGCGCATCAACGATACGGCGCCGGACTTCAGCGCGCGCACGACGCAGGGCGAAAAGCGCCTCAGCGACTATCGTGGACGTTGGCTGGTTTTGTTCTCGCATCCAGCGGACTTCACGCCGGTCTGCACCAGCGAGTTCGTGGCCCTGGCCCGGCAGGCCGAGGCCTTCGCGGCGATCGAGTGCGATCTGATGGCCCTGTCGGTGGACAGCCTCTATTCGCACCTGGCCTGGCTGAAGGACATCTATCGCCGCTTCGGCGTGAAGGTGCCGTTCCCGATCATCGAGGATCCCTCCATGGCCATCGGCCACGCCTTCGGCATGGTGGACGCCGGTTCGAGCGACAGCGCGACGGTGCGCGCCACCTTCGTGATCGATCCCGAAGGCGTGGTGCGCGCCATCAGCTGGTACCCGATGAACATCGGCCGCTCGGTTGATGAACTGCTGCGCCTCGTCACCGCCTTGCAGACCTCGGACCGCGAGGCGGCCTCTACGCCGGCGGGCTGGATGCCCGGCGACGCCCTGCTGGAGCCGGCCGCCACCACCCTCGACGCCGCCATCGCCGACGGTGAAGGCGATGCGCCTTGGTATTATCGCGAGCGCCGCGCATGACCGACGATCAAGCGGCCGCCATGGAGCGGTTGAAGGAAAAGGCGCCGGAGGCCGCAGAGCTGTTGCGGCAGCTGGCCAACGCCAACCGGCTGCTGATCCTGTGCCATATCGCCGAGGAGGAGCGCTCGGTCGGTCAGCTCGAGGCGGACCTGGGCATCAAACAGCCGGCGCTGTCCCAGCAGCTGGCTGAGCTGCGCCAGTACGGTCTGGTCAAGACGCGTCGTCAGTCGCGCTCGATCTTCTATTCGATCGCCGACGAGCGGGCCCAGGCGGTCATGGGCATGCTCTACGAAATCTTCTGCGGCGATGCGAAGGCGGTCGGCGCGCGCGCCGCTGCCGCTGCCGCTGACGCGCCCCGCCCATCGACCCCGGCGCGTGGCGACACGGCGCAATTCGCGCGTATCACCGCCGTCGCACGTCGCTGACGGCCAACCCGCGCAGGAGAAACCCATGAAGGGCTTCATCGACAATATCGAACGTCTGACCGAGGAGAACACAGACTTTCGCCGTGTTCTCTATACCGGCCACAATCTGCAACTCGTCCTCATGGCCATTCCGCCCGGTCAGGAGATCGGCGAAGAGGTCCACGACGACCGCGACCAGTTCTTCCGCATCGAGGCCGGCGAGGGCGAAATCTGGATCGACGGCGTTCGTCACGCGGTGAAGGCGGACGACGGCGTCATCGTTCCTCAGGGGGCGCGCCACAATGTGGTCAGCACGGGTTCCGAACCGCTTCGGCTCTACACCCTCTACGGTCCGCCAGAGCATCTCGAGGGGACGGTTCACGTCACAGTGGATGAGGCCTCTGCCGACCACGAGCATTTCGACGGCCGCACGACTGAATAGCCGCTAGGGGCCGACGTCGTCCGCATCGGCGCGTCGGTCGTCGGGCCGTGGCAGGTTGAGAGCGATACCCAGGGCCTCCGCCAGCCGGGTGTCGCGACGATAGATGTCATCGCGAAAAGCGACGCGGCCCTGGCCGTCCAGGAAAGCGGTCCAATACAGCAGGCGTACGTCGATCGGCCGACCGGTCGCCACCCGGACGGTCTCGCCGCTGTCCAGCGCGGCGTCGAATCGGGCGAGCCTTGCGGGGTCGGGCGCGAGCAGAAGCCGAGCGAAGCCGACCGCGTCCTGCACCCGCACGCAGCTATGGCTCAGATGCCGGAAGCTCTGGTTGAACGCGCCCCGCGAAGGGGTGTCGTGCAGGAAGATGGCGTAGCTGTCCTGAAGCTCGAACTTGACCTGGCCCAAGGCGGCGTTCGGACCCGCGCGCTGCACCACCATGCCGTTCTGGATCGTCATGTTGCGCGCCCGCATATAGGCGGCGCCGCGCGGCAGGATTTCGCGCTGGGCGATGGAGGTCGGCACCGTCCAGGGCGGATTGGCGACGACCGAGGCGAAGGGCCGTTCGAGGCTGGGCGTCGCATTGTCAGCATCGCCCGTCACCACTCGCATCGAATGCACGGGGCGTCCGTCCTTCCAGTAGACCATGATGGAGGCGGCGGTGTTCACCTCAATCCGTTCCGGCGCGACGTCCCGCTTCAGCCAGCGGCGGCGTTCCAGATTGAGCGCGATCTGGCGCGCGCGGGCCTCGGCTGAAATCGACAGCGCCCGCTGGGTCGCCGGGCCGATGCGGGCGTCCGTCTCCAGGCCGTGGCGCACCTGGAACGCCCGAATGGCCTCTTGAAGCACCGATCCGTAGTCACCGCCGGACGAACCCACCATCGAGGCGGCGGCGTCGCTGAGATCACCTTCCACCCTAAGGCGTGGCAGGAGGGCGGGAAGGCGGGGGTCCGACGCAAACGGTTCGATCGTCGCGCCCAGGGCGAAGGCCGGCCAGCCGCCGCGATCGGCGATGGCGCGATAGCGGAGGAAGCCGTCGCACAGGCCCTGATAACCGCGGTCCTGGGGCGCGAGGCCGGCCATGGTCTCGGCCAAGGTTCCGTCATCGACCGCCTTCGCCAGCAGCGGCGGCGTATCGACCTGGTTGCGACCCATTTCCCAAAGGGTCTCGACTGATGCCGGGTCGACCCGACCGTGGGCGAGCGCCTCGGCCAGGGTCAGGATGGCCTGGGTCAGTTCGGCTTCGCTTAGGGCGAGGCCGTCGGGCGCCGCTAGGCCGTGGCGGTCCGCCAGGGCCAAGGCGTCCATGGCTTGCCGGCGCGATGGCCCCGACCAGGCGGGACGACCGCCTCGGGCGGCGTAGAAGGCTCTGGTCAGGGCAGTGATGTTGAAGGATGCGGGTGCGGCGCGCGCCGCCGTCGAGGCCCAGAGCGGCGCTGCGGCCGCCGCCAGCAGGTGTCGACGGTTCAAGGTGACGGAGCGACGGTTGGCCATGCCGCGGATAGGTCGGCTCCAACCTTAAGGCAGGCTTAAGGTTGGCCGGTCCGCCAGCCCCAACGCGCGAAGATGGCGGCCCCCTCGTCGGACTTCAAAAAGTCGAGGAAGGGCTGGGCGTCGGCGTCCTGGCGGCCAGTGTCCGTCACCACGGCGCCGGCGTCGCGGTAGATGCGATAGGGCTCTTCGACCTCGACCACATCAGCGAGGGTCGGATTGGCGACCTGCCAGATGCCCCAGATGATCCACGCGTCCAGCGTCGGGTCGTCAATCCAGGCCTGGCGGGCCTCGGCGCTGTTGCGGGCATAGACGACGATGTTGTGACGCAGCGCCCGGACCTTGGCGATGTCGCCGGTGCGGCCGGCCATATCCTCCCACAGGCCGTTCTGGCCCGCGCCATTGACGACCAAGACCCGGCGACCCGGCTGGAAGAGATCTTCCAGGCCGCCGATGCCGTCCGGATTTCCCGGCCGCACGAGGATAGAGGACGTCCGCAGATAGAGCGGCTCGACCGCCTCGGCGCGGATGCGTCCGTCCAGAGCGCTGACGAAGTCGGTCATCATCGTCTCCGAGCCGGAGAAGATCAGGTCGCCGTCCGCCTTGGCCTGATCAAGCCATTGGGGCGTCGGTCCAGCGACGACGGCCACCGCGCGACCGGTACGCGTTTCATAGGCCTTCGCTGCGTCACGCATGGCGGGGGCGGGGCCGCCGGGACCGTAGACATGAAGAGGATCGGCAGGCGACTGCGCCTGGGCGGCCAGGGCCGTCGCGCTTAAAAGGGCGACTAGCGCCAGTGTGGAAGGACGCATCAACGAGTCTCCTGGGGCGGGGCGAAGTGATTGGCGGGGATCTTGAAATAGATGCGGCCGTCCTCGGAGGGCGGCGGCAGGACGCCGCCGCGAATGTTCACCTGAAGCGCGTAGAGCATCAGGTTCGGCAAGGGCAGGGTAGCGTCCCGCCCGTCACGAAGCCGAACGAAATCCGCCTCGCTCCGCCCGCCGCCGACATGGATATTGTCCGCCTTCTGCTCACGCACAGTGCTGAAGCAGGCGGGCTCGCGGCCATCGGGGCCATAGTCGTGGCCGACGAAGACGCCCGTGTCCTCGGGCAAGGCCAGGATGTCTTGGATGCTTTCGTAGAGCGCCTTGGAGTCGCCGCCCGGGAAGTCGGCGCGCGAGGTGCCCGCATCCGGCATCATCAGAGTGTCGTGGACGAAGGCGTTGCCGCCAATCACATAGGTGATGGACGCCAGAGTGTGGCCTGGGGAGAAGATGACCCGCCCCGGCAGGTCGCCGACGGCGAACGCATCACCGGCCTGGAAGAGTCTGTCCCACTGGCGACCATCGGCCGGGAAGTCGTCGTCCAAGCCGTAGATGTCCTTCCACAGCCTCTGGACGCCAACCACTTTCTCGCCGATGGCGGTTGGAGCCTCTAGCTTCTCGTTGAGATAGGGCGCGGCCGAGAAATGGTCGGCATGGGGATGGGTGTCCAGCAACCATTCGACGGTCAGGCCCTCGGCCTCGACGTATTTGAGAATGGCGTCAGCGTTGCGCGTCGATGTCGCCGCCGCCTTCTCGTCGAAATCCCAGACCGGATCGATGATCGCGCATTTTCGGGTGCCCGGGTCGGAGACGACGTACTGCCAGCTGCCGGTCTTCTTGTCGTGAAGCGCCGCGATGCGGGCCCCGCCGTGTTCGATGATCTGCATGAAGGCTCCGTTTGACATCGTTGAGAGAAAGGCCGGACCCCTTTCGCGGTCCGGCCGGCGTCTGATCAGGCGGCTTTCGGGGCGTCGGGGAGGTCGCGCGTCGAAAAGTACCAGTCGGTGTAGTCATAACCCTCCGAAGCGCGGGCTTCGGCCGCCTCGGCGGTCTTGGGCGGGGGGACGATGGCGGGTTGGCCAGGGCGCCAGTTTTCAGGCGT
Organism: Brevundimonas fontaquae; assembly: GCF_017086445.1. Taxonomy (NCBI): domain Bacteria; kingdom Pseudomonadati; phylum Pseudomonadota; class Alphaproteobacteria; order Caulobacterales; family Caulobacteraceae; genus Brevundimonas; species Brevundimonas fontaquae. Next base: position 1,048,051 of record NZ_CP070968.1, read on the forward strand.
TGCGACCCCGTTGGCGTCGGACGCCTGCAGGGCGGTGAGAAGCCGGACGAACTCTTCAATGCTGCGGCCATTGCTCATGGGGTAGTAGACCATGGCGCGCAGCTTGCCTTCCGGATCGATCAGGAAGGTGGCGCGAACGGCCGAGGTGTCGGCGGCGCCGGGATGGATCATCCCGTAGGCCTGGGCCACTTCCATCTTCAGATCCTCGATGATGGGGAAGGGGATTTGGACGCCGAACTTCTCCTTGATGTTCCGCGTCCAGGCCAGATGAGAGAAAATACTGTCGATGGAGAGCCCCAGGAGCTCGCAATTCATCGCGGCGAATTCATCCGCGTGCTTGGCGAAGCCAATGAACTCGGTCGTGCAGACCGGGGTGAAGTCCGAGGGGTGGGAAAAGAGGATCAGCCATTTGCCGCGGTAATCGGCCAGGCTGCGATCACCGTGGGTGGTGCGGGCGCGAAAGTCAGGGGCGGGTTCGTTGAGGCGGGGCAGTCCAGTCATGTCGTTGTCTCCTTCAGACAGCCCACCAAACACTTACATACATACTTACACAAACGAATAGTTCTTATGGCCAGGAAAGGTTCCGCCTATGCCGGTCCGTCAGTTCACAACCAAGGCATATCCTGCCTGTTGGTGGTGGATGACCGTCATCAGGGCGGCGAGGTCCACGGTCACGCCCGGCTCCAGTTCGGCTGGCGTAATACCTGCGCCCGCCATGGCCTGACCGCACAGCCGGACCTGAACGCCGCCGGCGATAAGAGCGCGTATCAGGGCGCTGTTGGGATTGATGTCGCCCTTGCCGCGCGCGGCCCAGGCGGCATCGGAGAGAACCCCAAGGGTGGCGGCGCCATGCAGCACGACCACGATCTGACGATGGTCGGCATCGACGCCGCCCGCCGCCAGCATATTCGCCAGCCGCGCGACACGATCCAGCCCCTTCAACACCTTGTCGTCCGGACCGCCCTGGGAGACGTCGAAGATGACCTGGTAGACGCGCGACGGATCCGGCTGTTCGCCGGCCTCGGGCAGAGGTTTGAAACCGCCAAAACCTGAGACGGCCTGAGCGAAGCTGGGGGAGGCCGCAACGGAGGCGGCCAGGGTCAAGGCGAGGAGGAGGGTCTTCATGGCGGGCTCCGATGCGAGGCGATGGGTCAGGGGCGACGGGCGATCAGGTCGATGAGGGCCGAACGGCCACAGTGGCCTGCGCCCTCCGAGACGTCGCTGTCGTGGCCTCTCAAATGCAGAATATCGAAGTCGGCGAAGGCGTCGCGGAGCAGCGCCTCGGTGTAGAGGTTCTCGACCTGCCCCGGGCCGCCCGTACCATAGGCGATCTGTTCCGGCCGATAGCCCTGCAGCAGGACCAGGCCGCCAGGCTTCACCGCCGCCTTCATACGCTCGAAGATCCGGTCGCGCCGGGCAGGCGGGGCGAACTGAATGAAGACGGCGACCACGACGTCGAAGGCGTCCTGCGGCCAGGCCCAGGTTTCGAGATCCGCCAACTGAGCGTCCAGCGCGACCCCGCGTCGCTTGGCCAGGGCGAGCGCCTTCTCGATCGCGCGAGGGGCGATGTCGGTGGTCGTGACGGTCAGGCCCTGTTCGGCGAGCCATACGCCGTTTCGACCCTCGCCGTCGGCGACCGCCAGCGCCGTCATGCCCGGCGTCAGTCGATCGATTTGGGCGGCCAGAAAGGCATTGGGGGCTTCGCCGAACAGATAGTCCTGACGGTCGTAGCGGGTGTTCCAGAAGTCGCGCGCGGTGATGGGGTCCATAAGGGTGTCTTTCAGATGATCAGGACGCTGGCGGGCAGGTCGGTCTCGCCGGGTGTATGATCGGCGAACCAGGTCTCCAGCGCTTCAACAGCGGATATGCCCAGCGTCTGGCGATCGCGGCCGTAGCGTTTGGGCACGCCCTGGGCGGTGATGAAGGCGACCCGGTAATCCCTGTCCGGCTCGATCGGGCGACCTCCGATCAGGAGGCGGTCGAGGCGCTGCCCCTTCGGATTCTCAAGCTTGACGAAAGCCGTCAGCCCCCGGCAGCGTTTGATATAGCCGCCCATCTGCTCATACGGGTCCGCGGCGAAGGTGCGCTCCAGATTCTCTTCGAGCATGGCCTTCAGCTCGGCTCCTGTCAGCGTCGTGCGCGAGATCGGGGGATTCATCGGCACGATGTTGTAGAGGTCGCCCAAGGTGACCGGACCCGGGGCGACCGGCGCGCCGTAGCGCCAGCCGTTAGAGAAGGCGACCTCGACCTCGGCTGCCGTGGCGACCGCCGCCAGAAGAACGTCGTCCATAGGCGCGCTGGCCATGGCGTAGCGATGCAGGGGCAGGGCCGTGCGGCCGACCACGCGCGCCAGACGCTCCCGCTCGGGAGCCAGGGCCGTCTCCACCAAGCCGGCGACGTGATCGTCTTCGGGGCCAGGGTCCACGGCAATGAGCCGATGCCGCCGCAGGGATACGCGGCCGTCTGCAATCTCCAGATCAAGCCGACCGACATAGGCGCCGTGGCATCCGGACTGGATAATCAGGGTGTCGCCGACGCGCGCCGGTTCGTGCAGGCGGTTATGGGTGTGGCCGCTCAGGATCACGTCGAGGCCCGGCGTTTCCGCGGCCAACTTCAGATCCTGTGGAAAGCCCAGGTGCGACAGCAGCACGACCAGATCGACCTTCTCCTCCCGGAGCCGGTGCAACTGCTCGCGGGCTTCGGCCACCCCCATTTCAAACCGCACGCCTTCGGAGAAGGCAGGGGGCATGGTCTTGTCGACAATAGGACAGGCCAGGCCGATCACGCCGATCCTCAGACCACCGCGCTCGAAGATGCGGCGCCCTTCGAACACCGGCGCGCCGTCGTCTTTGCGGAAGACGTTGGCGGCCAGAACGGGATAATCGAGCCTTGAAGCGAGCGCCTTGAATCCCGCAGGCCCATAGGCGAATTCCCAGTGCGCTGTCATGGCGTCGATCTTCAGGGCGTTCATGATCGGAACCAGCGCCTCGCCCCGGCTGGCGACGGCGACCCGCGTGCCGTGGAAGGTGTCGCCGTTGTCCAGGGTCAGGCACGGACCTTCGGCGCGCGCCTCTTCGAAGATGCGGGCGATGCGGGCGACCCCGCCCAGCCGCTCGAACCGCCAGCCGCCTTCGGTGCGCACCAGTTCGGGATGCGGCTCGAGGTAACCGTGCAGGTCGTTCAGCTGGAGCAGGGTCAGGTCGGTCATGGTCGGTCTCAGCGCAGCGGTTGTCCGGAACGAATACGACCGATCACGGCCTCCAGTTGCGCCTGGGGCATGCCGCCAGGGATCAGATTGCCGTTAATGATAAAGGCGGGCGTGCCCTGCAGGGCCAAAGCCGCCGCCTCTCGGCCATTGCGGTCCAGCACGGCGTCGATGTCTGCGCGGTGATCGGCCAGGTCCTGGTTCAGGCGCGCCATGTCTACGCCGGCCGACTGGACCAGACGCGTGATGTCCGCCTGGTCGGCGATGCGCGACGGCGACAGCATGAAGGCGTTATGGACGGCCTCATACTTGCCCTGATAGCCGGCGGCCAGGGCGGTCCGGGCGGCGGTCTCCGAGACGTCGCCGAAGATCGGCCAGTCCTTGTACAGGACGCGAACCTTGGGGTCCGCCTTCAGCAGGCCGTCGATCTCGGGCTGCATCTTCTTGCAGTAGGGGCAGTTGTAATCGACGAAGCCGATAATGGTCACATCGGCGTTCTCGGCGCCGATGAAGGGCGCGGCCGGATCCCGAAGCAGATCGTTGAAACCGACCTGGGCGATGGCGGGCATGTCCTGTCCAGAGGCGGCGGCAGGGCTGGCGGGCGCCGCGCCGTTGTCAGCGTCGGCGGGGCCGCAGGCGGCGAGCGCCAGAACGGCGGCGAGAGCGGGGGCGAAGGTGCGGTTCATGAATGCTCCGTGGGGCGAGGGGGTCAATGCAGACGCGCGATTTCGGTCGCGATCTGTTCGGGGGCGATTTCCCCCATGTGGGCCTTGGCTAGACGGCCGTCGGCGTGGAGGAACAGGGTCACCGGAATGCCGGCCGTGCCGTAGTGGCGCGGCACCGCCATGGCCTCGTCGAACAGGACATGGTCGAGCGCCAGTCCCTGGCTCTGGAGGAAGGCGCGAACGCCGGCCTCGCCCTCGCCCTGGTTGACGAAGAGGAAGCGCACGTTCGGATGAGCTTTCTCGGCCTGAGCCAAGGCCGGCATCTCTCGTCGGCATGGCGGGCACCAGGTGGCCCAGAGATTGATCACCGTGGGCCGGTCGCCCGGAGCGGAAAGGTCGACGGGCGGGCCGTCCATCGCCGCCAGCGTCAGGGCGGGCGGCGCCATGGGCTGCGTCGCCGACGCCAATTGATGGGCGGTCGTCCAAACCAGGGCGCTGGCCAGGACAGGCGCAATGGCCCAAGCGCGTTCGCGCGGGGTGCGCAGCAGCAGGAAGGTGGCCAGGATCACGACCGGCGCGACCCAGATCCAGCTGAACCCGCCCTGCCAGACCGCGAACGCCCGCCACGGGTCGGCGCCGAAATACTCCCAATGCGTCGCCACGTGACCGAGGCGGGCGGCCGCCAGACCGCCGAACACCAGAACGGTGCTCCACAGGTTGAAGCGCGGGCTGACACGGCTGGCCAGCAGTCCGGCGCCGATCATGAAGACGAATACGCCTGCGATGATGGCGAACCGTTCGCCCGACAGGACGAGCGGACCCAGGGTGATGGCGTTCATGCGGCGGCTCCGGCGCTCTGCAGGGCGGAGGCGACGTCTTCGGCTGACATCTCTCCGATCAACCGGCTACCCGGCGCTTCAGTCGCCGAAGGCGACAGGAAAATCATCGTCGGCGGCCCGACCACCCCGTGCCGCTCAAGAAGCGCGCGCGCCTCGGGGGTGCTGCGCGTGACGTCGACCTTGATCAGGTCGGTTTCCGAAAGGCCGGCGATCACGGCGGGGTCCTCGAACACCGTCCGCTCGATCACCCTGCAGCTGACGCACCAGTCGGCGGTGAAATAGACCAGGGCGGGACGTTCGCGGGCGCCGGCATCGGCGACGGCGCGGTCCAGCGCGGCCTGATCGAGCACGACCGCCGCGGTCTCCACCGGCGCGTCGGCTGTGACTCCGGCGGGACGCGCCAGGGGTTCGAGCGGGCGCCACGGGTCGTCCGCCCCGAGACTAAGTCCGACCAGCTGTAACAGGCCCCAGGTCGCGGCCGCCAGGCCGGCGACGCGGGCGACGCCGCTTCTCAGGTTTGGGCTGAGGGGCTGGAACAGGCCGAGGGCGGCAGCCAGACCGAGCGCCAGCGCCGCGCCGAGAACCAGCGTCGCCGTCGGCGGCAGGATGCGGCCGGCCAGCCACCAGGCCATGCCCAGGAAGATGAAGCCGAACAGCATCTTGACCCGGTCCATCCACGGCCCAGCCTTGGGCAGGAAGCGCGCGCCGACCGTGCCGAACACGATCAACGGCACCCCCTTGCCCAGGCCCAGGAAGAACAGGGCCGCCGCGCCCAGCCCAACGTCGCCGGTCTGGGCGATGTAGAGCAGGGCGCCCGCCAGGGGCGCGGTGACGCAAGGCCCCACGATAAGGGCGGAGACGAAGCCCAGACCTGCGGCTGAGGGCAGGGAGCGCCGCCCATCGCCGCCGTCGCGGGAGAGGCGGCTGGTCCAGGCCGAGGGCAGTTGCAGCTCGAAGCCGCCGAACATCGACGCGGCGAGGATGACGAAGACGACAGCGAGCGCGCCCACGGCCCAAACAGACTGGAGCGCCATCTGCAGGTTCTGTCCGGACCAGGCGGCCGCGACGCCCAGGAGGGCGAAGGCGATGGAGAGGCCGAGCACATAGGCGACCGAGAGCGTCAGGCCTCGGCGCGTACCGCGCCCGTCCACGCCGCGTCCGATGACGCCAGCCAGAATCGGATACATGGGAAAGACGCAGGGCGTGAAGGCCAGCAGCACGCCGAAACCGAAGAAGGCGAGGAGAACCCAGGTCGCCCCGCCCTGCAGCGCCAGACGATCGACGAAGCCCGGGTTGGCGTCCAGAGTGACCGCCGGCGATGATGCGACCGGCGAAGGCGCCGACGCGCCCTCCTGACTCGCAGCCGCGGGTAGAGCGTCAGGCGCCTGGATCGCCAGCATGGCGGCGGCCTGTGCGGTCTGCGCATCGGCCTCCCGCGCGGCCACGTCGGACTGCGGCCGGGTCGGCACGTCGATGGTGCGTGTCATCGGCGGGTAGCAGATCGAGTCCTCGAGGCAGCCCTGATAGGTGATGTTGACCGACGTCGGCTCGCCCGCCTGCGTCAACGTCCGGGCCGACAGGGTCGCGCGACCTGCATCATGCCAGACGTCGACGACGCCGAAGCCCGGATCGTCCTTGGTTTCACCAGCGGCCAGTTCAAGCAGCAGCGACTGTTTCCCGCCCGGCGTGCTGGCGACGGTGTGATCGCGATAGAGATAGTGGCCGGGCGCGATGTCCCAGGCGAAGGCCAGGTCGCCGTCAGCCTCGCGCGTCACCGTCAGGGCGAAGGCCTTGTCGGGCGAAAGCGGAGCCTGACCCAGAGCCGAACCCGGCAGGGCGAAGGACAGGATTGCGAGAGCGGCGGGCAGCAGTCGGCGGAAAAACCTCATGGCCATCTCGTCGGCAAGCGAGCTTAAGTCAGGCTTAAGCCGGAGCTTGCACGTCACACCGCATGAGATTGCTCGCCATAGAAGACGATCCCGTTCTCGCCGACGGTCTGCAGGTCGGGCTCAGCGCTTGCGGCTGGACGGTCGAGGTCGTCGGGCGGGTGGAAGACGCCCTTGCGGCGCTTGAGAGTTCGGCGTTCGATGCGGTCGTGCTGGACCTGGGCCTGCCCGACGGCGACGGACTTTCGGTGCTGCGCTTTGTTCGCGAGCGCGACATGGATGTCGGCGTGGTCGTCTTGTCGGCGCGCGACGACAGTCGGGACCGCATTCTGGGTCTGGACGCCGGCGCAGACGACTATGTCGGCAAGCCGTTCGATCTCGACGAACTGGCAGCGCGATTGCGCGCGGTGCGGCGTCGCCTGCTTGGACGCTCGACACCCGCCTTGCGCCACGGCGGGGTGACCGTCGATCCCAAATCCCGCCTGGCTTGGCGTGAAGACGGTGACCTTCCCCTTTCGAGACGTGAGTTCGCCATTCTGGAAGCCCTGATGGAACGACCCGCGCAGGTGCTGTCGCGCAGTCAGTTGGAAGAACGGCTCTACGGCTGGCAGGAGGAGATCGGCTCCAACGCCGTAGAGGTGCATATCCACTATCTACGGGCCAAGTTGGGAGCGGGCTTTATCCGCACCGTGCGCGGCGTGGGATACACCCTGCAATGAGCTCGATCCGCCTGCGTCTGTTCGCCACTCTCGCCCTCGTGACCGCTCTGGTCTGGGGCGGCGCCGTCTTCTGGGTCGAAATCCAGACCCGGGCCGAAGTGCAACGGGTGCTGGACCGCCGCCTGATGGAATCGGCTCGTATGGTCTCTTCCCTGATGCAGGCCGGAAGCGTCCGTCCAGCGATCCAGGCCCCGGACACTGGGGCGGCCGATGTTTACGACCGTCAGCTCTCCTGCCAGATCTGGTCGCTGGAAGGCGATCTGATTGGTCGGTCGCAAAGCGCGCCTGCCGAGCGATTGTCCGAAGGAGCGGACGGGTTCTCCGAACGTACGATCCGGGGCGAGCGCTGGCGCGTCTACACGGTGCACGACCGTGACGCCGGTTTCAGGGTCATGGTCGGGGACAATCTGGCTGTCCGCGAACATTTGGTCGGTAATGTCGTCACCGCCTTGATCGGTCCAGCAGTCCTCGGCCTGCTGGCGCTGGGTGTGCTGATCTGGTGGTCGGTCGGACGGGGGCTCGCGCCGATCCGGCAAATGACCCGCAGTCTTGCGGTACGGGACGCCGAGGATCTGACCGCGCTGGACGTATCGCCGGACGCTCGCGAACTCCGTCCCTTTGCCCTGGCGCTGAACGACCTGATGTCACGCCTTGGCGCAGCGCGGCGTCGCGAGGCCGAATTCACAGCCGCCGCCGCGCACGAGTTGCGTACGCCTCTGGCAGGCTTGCGCGTCCAGGCGCAGATTGCGGCGTCGTCTTCGGACCCTGCCGTTCGAAGCCGCGCGCTGGAGCAAATCCAGACTTCCGTCGATCGCACCGCCCGCCTCGTCACAGGACTGCTCGCCCTCGCGCGCGAAGACGACATGCCGGTCGGTCTAGAGGATCGCCGTTGGGTGTCGCTTCGTTCGCTGTTTGCAGGAGCGGAGGGGGATGGTCGGGTGACCTTCGTCGAAGGTGACGCGCTGCTCCACGTGGATCCGGATCGCTTCAGTGCAGCGGCCGCCAATCTCCTCGCCAATGCGCAGGCGCACGCGGCATCCTCGATCCTGATCAGCTACGATCCGACTTCGGGACGCTTGATCGTCGAGGACGACGGACCGGGGGTGGCCTTCTCGGATCTGCATCGGTTGGGCAGGCGCTTCTTTCGCGCGTCCAATGCGCCTTCAGGGGGAAGCGGTCTGGGCCTCTCTATCGTCCTCGCGACTGTGAAGGCCCATGGGGGGCAGGTGCAGTTTCTGCGATCGGCAGGTGGGGGCCTTCGTATTGAGGTGACAATTCCGGAGCAAGCGCAAGGACCAATGCATAACTCAGGCAAGCCGGTCGATTGACGAATATATCGGCATGCCGCGCCTTAAGCTAAAGCGCCCGCTAAGGTTCGATGACGGCTGTCGAAGCCGGCGCTGGCCGAATGTCCGCTTCAGGCCTGCCAACCAATGTCCGCTGCTGGCGCTTTTAAGATGTCAGCGGGAGTCACCTAGGATGAGGGTGTCCGCAAATCCTCCCCCGACTGCGGATCGGCGTGACCCTGACCACGCCCCGGAGAAGACGGCTTTTCTTCCCGCCGCTCAGAACGGCGAGACGGCGGTGTCGATTCGTTCGACAAGCATTCGGAACAGGTGGGCGGTCTCGCTGACATAGGCTTTGGTGAAGACGGTGAGTCTCTCGTTGGCCTTGTCGCGGCCGTTGCGGTGGACACAGTCATGCCGGTGCTGGATCGCGGTGAAGAGCTTTTCGCGCTGGTCCTGATCCTTGAGAACTTCGATCTCCAGGGCGGTGCGGTAAAGCACATCGACCTTGGCGAGGTTGTGATACCGGATGTCCGCCAGATAGGCGCTGACGCGATCGCGGATGAGTTCGGGGCTGGCTTCGATCTCCGCCAGGGTGAACTTCTCCTTGGCCAACTCCCTGTCGCCGGCGAGCAGTCGGCCCAGCGGTTTCGGATCGGCGAGCACCGCCTTGAGCAGGGTGTCGCCGAGAAACGCCTCCAACGCGGCGACGTGCTGGGAGAAGACCATCCGGTTCAGCAGGGCGCCGCCATCGTCCGAGCCATGGGTCTCCAGATAGGCTTGGGCCTGTTCGAAAGACTCCTTCCAGATCGAGAACGGATCATCGGGAAGGACATAGTCCGACCAGTCGTCTTCCTCGGGCGAGTAGAAGGCGGTGTCCGCCGAGACGTGGGTCTCCGGGTGCTCCTTGAGGGTGACTTCGCAATCGCCCGCGCTGTTGATCACATAGGCCTCGAAGAGCGAGGCGCAGACCGGGCACTGCACCTCCGTTTCGCCCTCGGAGTTCAGGTCCGACATGCGTTCCGCCCCACCCCAGTCCGGTTCGGGAACATCGACGGCCGTGGACGCATAGGCCGCGCACTGCGGGCAGGTGAACTGGACGTGCGTCTCGAAGCGCTGGCTCACGGGTCTGGTCCTCCGGCATTGCCGCACCTCCGGGGCGCGGATCGGTCCCAACTAGCGCGGCGGAATGCAAACCTCGAGCCCCAGGCCGTGTGCGTCGCGTGGAGGACGCCGAAGCGGCGTCGCGTGCGTCCCCATGCTGAAGCGTCAGCCCCAACCGGAAGGGTGAGCAGTAGTCTTGAAGATGAAAAGACGCTGAAGCGCCTCGGTTACATGCAGAAACCCGCAACATTATTGCGGGATGACCGCAACCTTATCGCGTGCAGAATATAACCTTGCATTGTGTGAAAAATATTTGCAGTATTCTGAGCAATCGGACCGGCTCCCCCCGTTTCCCGGTCCGCCCAAGACAGTGTTGAGGGCGTCATGCAGGCTTTCGAACCCCGCGATCCCTATGGGGCCGCTCTGGGGGCTGTACAACGGTTTGCGGCTGCCGGACGGTTCCTGCCGGGCGAGCCGATCGTGGTGACGGACCTGGCGGCCGAGGTCGGGCTCAGCGCCACGCCTGTGCGGGAAGCCCTGGCATGCCTCGCCGGCCAGGGTCTGATCGAGCGCCGTCGGGGTCGCGGCTATTTCTATCCCGCCCTCGACGCCGCCGAGATCATTGATCTGTTCGAGCTCCAGCTCGCCTACCTTAATGCCGCCCTGACCCTCTATCCCCGCGGGCTGACACCGTTGCGCAAGGCTGTCGTCGCCGTCGATCCCCTGGCCGGCGTCCAGGCGCTCTTCGACGCCGTCATCGCACAGTCCTCGAACGCCGCCCTGATCCTGGCGCACCAGCGCGTCGTCGATCGGTTGAAGGCGGTGCTCACGGCGGAACGCGGCCAGGACGACAGCGACGGAGCGATGGTCCGGACGATGGTTTCGATGATCGTCGAGGGTCGCATTCCAGACCTGCTGGGTCAGCTTGACGCCTATCATGAGCGGCGATGCGCGCGTGTCCCGGCGCTTATGTCCGAGGCCCGCTGATCTCCCCGCGCATCGTCCGCGTCCGGCGCAGCCGGGCCGGTCTGACCACCACTGAGCACCAGGGCGACCAGGGCGCCGGCCGCGCCGATCCGACGGTCATGGTAGCGATCCAGGGCGATGCCAAATCCGGACGCGGTTTCGTCGGCGTAGGCCGCATAGAGGGCTTTCGCCTCAGCGCCGAGGTCGTCGAACAAGACCGCCTCGAGCCGTCGCACGAGATCCAGTTGCCCGCTGACCTTCCGATACGCCTCGCAGAGGACCTGGTTGCCTGCACTGCAGACGATGGCGGCGAACAGCCGATCCACGGCCACGAGGGGGGTAGCCGCCTCGAACGGCGGCGCGGGCGGCCGCAGCGATCCAAGGGCCCGGACATTGGCCTCGACGGCGATACGCACATAGTGGGCCTGCATGGCGTAGCGGTCGCGGGCGGCGGCGGCGTCGAGCCGCAGGGTGACGTATCCGCCCGAGGCGGCGCGCTCGACGAGACCTTCTCCGCTGAGACGCGCCAGGGCCTCGCGGACAGGGGTGGTGGACAGGTTCAGCCGAGCGGCCTCGTCCTGGACGATGACCGGCGCCCCGCCGGCCAGAACACCCAATTGAATCCGTTCCCGCAGGGATGTGAGCGCCTGGGTGAACGGGTCGCGGTTACGCGCCATGACCAGATCCCGATCTTCCCGGCGCCCCCGCCGGCTCCTGATCGTCCGTCGCTCTATCGTTCCCCACAGAGGCGAAACCGTCTGCGAAAATCTTCGTCGGGAACGCCGCCATACGGTTGTATCGCGCCCGCCGCTTTTTTGCGGGTCGGCCACCTGATTCCGCAATCATCGAAAAAAGTCGCACACGCCAGCATTGATCGGACTGGCCGAACACAGCACCTTTGGAGGAGAAAGGTCGAACGCCTATGCCGCCCGATCCACCGGAAAAGTTGAGTGATGCACGGCTGATCGGCCTGGCGGCGCGGACGGTGCGCCGCGCCCGCAACATGACCGCCCAGCAGGTGGCGACGGCGATGAACCTGCCGCTGCGGACCTACGAATATTTCGAGGCGGGATCCGGCCGGGTGAACCTCGACTATGTCCACCGCTTCGCCCTGGCGACCAACTGCGATCCCTGGTCCCTGCTGTTGGGACCGTCGCTGGGCTCGGTGGAGTTCGCCCGCCAGACGGCCGACACCAAGTTGATGCTCATCTTTCTCATCGCCCTGGGCGAGTTCGTCGGGGCGATGGGCGATCGCCTGCTGACCTTGGATCCGCGTGCGCTGATCGAGGCCTTCACCGACACCTTCCGCCGGCTCGAGGAAGAAAACCGGATCAAGAGCGAGGAGACCGAGGCATGGCTGGACGCGGGCCGCGACCGTCTGGCGGGCAAGCCGCCGGAAGACGAGGGTTGAACCGCCGCAGCTGAAATACACGACAGATATAGATTGCCACCCTGCCCGGGCCGGGCGCTCCATGACCTGCCGCATTCCGCGGCGACAAGCGAATGGAGGCTACCATGACCAGCACCGTTCAGATTCGACTGATCGGCTTCGGACCCGTCACCGCCCTTACCCGGGGCGCGATCGTCGGGCCGCCGCTGGAGATCGAAGAGACGCCGTTCGACGGCGTAGCCTGACGGCAGGGACGAGCGTCGCTCGCGGCGCTCGTCTTTCGCCCACATCCGCTCCATACGCTTCCGCCGCCCGACGTCCGTCGCGGCGGCTTTCTTGCGACTGACGCTCTGAACCGAAGCCCCAGCCGCAACCCCAAATACACGACAGATATAGATTGCAGCCCGAGGCCCACGAGCGGCTCCATCAACAGCCGCAATCCTGCGGCGTCACAAACCAGGAGGCTCTCATGACTGGCATCCCCCCCATCCGACTGATCGACCTCGGTCCCGTCAGCGTTCTCACGAGAGGCGCGCTCATCGGCCCGCCGCTGGAGACCGAGGAAATGCCGTACGACGGCGGGGCCTGATGGCCCGGGGACGAACGCCGTCCGGCGCTCGTCCCTCGCCGCCGCGTGTGTGCACCATGCAGAACCAAATCTCCGATCCCATGCCCTCACCCGAGCCGGAGGGCGTTGTCGCCTACCTCTCGCAACATCTGCATTTCGCGGTCGTCGACGAGGACGTCATTGTCCTGGACGAGCGGACAGACGCCTACAGCTGCCTGCCCGGGGCCGGCGCAGTGATCCAGGTCCATGGCGAACGGATCGTCGGTCCCAGGTCGGTCATCGCCCAGCTTCGTGAGGGCGGCTTTCTCGGCGATCCAGGTCCAGCCCGAGTGAGGGCGCCGCCCGCGCCCACACGAGCGCTTCCCCTTGCAATGTCATCTGAGCTGAACCTGATCGCAGCAACGCGGTTCTGGTGGTCCTGGTGGCGCGAGGGACGGCGGTTTGAGTCCAGATCCCTCGCAGACCTTCTCGCCACCCATCGCCGACGCGCCCGATCTCCAGGTCTTCCGGACGTCGAGATCGCGAGACTAACGTCGACCTTCGTCCGGCTTCTTCCCTGGGCTCCTGGACAGGGCGCCTGCCTGTACCGCGCCCACCTTCTGCGAACCCTTATCCGGGACGCGGGCGGGGACGCGCAATGGGTGTTCGGCGTTCGCACCTGGCCCTTCGCCGCCCATTGCTGGCTACAGGTCGGGGACGCGGTCCTCGACGACGAACCGGATCGTGTCGGCGTCTACACCCCGATCATGGTGATCTGACGTGGGGCATTTTCTGCATCTCGCCTGGTCGGACACCAGCCGCGTTGATCTGGCCAAGGCCCTCGTCGCCAAGGCTCAGGTGGAGGGCTTCACCCCGATCCAAATCATGGACCAGGCCTGGCTTGGAGTCCGCGGGCCCAGACCACCGAGGCTTCATCAACCCGGAGGCGACGATCTTATTGTGCTCGGCGATCTGTTCGATGCTCTCGACAACGATCAATGCGCGATCCCTAGGCGCGGTGAGGACGCGGATCGCGCCCGCGCTCTGATCCGTCGACACTGGGGGCGCTATATCGGGCTATTCAGGACCCCCCGTGGTCAAGTCCGGCAGATCGTCCGGGACCCGTCGGGCGCCCATGAATGTGCGGCGTGGCGGCGTGAGGGCGTCCAGATCGTCACCTCTGAACTTTCCGACTGGCTGATGGCGCTGGCGGCGCCCCCGGTGCAGATCGATTGGGATCGGATTGGCGGCCTCCTGCGTGATCCGATCAATGCGACCGCCGCCAGTCCGCTCATTGGCATCCGGATCGCCGAAGCCGGCGATCTAACGGATCTCAATGCTGAGCGAGTTACTCCGCTCTGGCGGCCGGTCGACTTTACCGACGCCGTTACGACGGATCCGAAGGAGGGGGCCGCGAGCCTTAGGGATCGGATTGATGGCTGCCTCGCGGCGTTCGCCAGCGTCGTTGATCGGCCGGGCGTTGAGGTGTCCGGCGGACTCGATTCGGCGATCGTCGCGGGGTCCTTCAAGGCGGCGGGCGCTTCGCCAAGGCTCTGGTTCAACATGTTCGGCCCGTTTGCCGAAGGCGACGAGCGCCGGTTCGTTCGCGTCCTGGGGGATCGCCTCGGATTCGAACCGCACTGCGTCCAGAGGGCGGTCAAGGCGATGACGATGGAGGGGTTCGACATCACCGCAAAAGGACCGAGACCTGGCGTGAATGGCCGGGATTATTCCTTCGACGCCGCCGTCGCCTCAGCCTGTCTGGCTCATGGGGTCGACGGGCTGCTGACGGGAAAGGGCGGCGACGGCGTCTTTTTCCAGATGGGCGTCCCGGAGATCTTCGTCGATGTGCTCCGCGAGCGCGGGATCAGAGCGGTGTTCAGCCCTGCTCTGCCAAAACTGGCGAGGTGGACGCGGCGCTCGACCTGGTCACTCCTGAAGACCGCCATGACGACTCCCAGGCGATTTCCGCTCGATCGGTCGGCCAGGGCCTTGTCGATCTTCAATCCCGACAGCGTGTCACCTCCAGGCGACCAGGCGCTGCACCCTTGGCTAAAGGGTCTGGAGGCCGTCCCGCCGGCCAAACGCCTTCAGGTGGAGTCCGTGGCAGCCGGCCTCGCCTACCAGAGCCAATGCCGACGGACGGAAGCGGCTGATCTGATCCATCCGCTGCTTTCTCAACCGGTCGTCGAGCTGGCCTTGGGGCTGTCCGTGCCCCTCCTGACGGATGACGGTCAGGCCGACCGGAGACTGGCGCGAGCCGCCTTCGCCGATCGCCTGCCGCCGGAGATCCTCCACCGTCGGTCCAAGGGCGAGATGACCGCCTATTTCGGACGCCAGGCCGCCGCCAGCCTTCCCTTCCTGCGAGAGTATCTGCTCGAGGGTCGGCTCGCGTCGCGCGGGATCATCGACCGGGCCAGGACCGAGGCTTTGCTCGACGTCGATCGTCTGCTCTGGAAGGGCAGCGTGCCGGATTTCACGATGGCGGCGGTGACGGAGAGCTGGATTCGACGCTGGGAGGCGATCGGGGCTGCGGCGTGACGGCTGGCACCCGCGCACCCGCGCCGAGTGTGCGGTCGAGGAAGATCACGATCTGGGCGTAGAGATCGCGGATGTTGTCCGGGCTCCAGAGGTGATGGCCTTCGCCCCAGTAGGTGAGGAGCCGCGCATCCTTGTTTTGACGCCAGAGCGCCGAGAACATGATCTCCGACTGGGTGCTTGGCAGAAGGTCACGGTCTCCATGAACGAGGAGCACGGGCGCGGTGATCCTGTCCGCAGCAAACAGGGGACTGTTACGCACATAGCGGTCGGGCGCGGTCCAGGGCGGGGCGCGCATGCGCCCCTGGCTCTCTTCGGCCCAGCCGATGCGTTGGCGGAGCGACAGGCCAAACTCGGGGTTGTCACGGTTGGACGGCGAGAATTCGCCCCACGCCGTTGCGAGATCCGACAGGCCGGCCACGGCGATGATGGCCTTGAACCGATCCGTTTGGGTGGCGGCGACCAACCCCACATAGCCTCCGAAGCTGTGGCCCCAATGGGCGATCCGGCCGGGGTCCAGATCCGGGTACTGGGCCAGGGCGGCGTCCACGACCGCCAGGACGTCCTTCGCGTAGTCCTCCGCCGGCTCCTTGTCCCGGTCGAGGGCGAGGACTGGGATAAGCACGGCGTATCCGCCTCCGACCACAAGGTGGGGATTGGCCCAGGCGTTGAGCGTTGCAGGTTCAGCCGGCGGGGCGGCGGGGCCTCCCGGATAGGACAGGACGACGAGAGGCGTCTTCTCGCCCTGCCAGCTGCGGGGGCGATAGAGCCAACTCGTGCGCTCGCGGCCGTCCGGGCCGAGGTGACGCACCGGCTCGGGCGGCGGGAAATCGACCTCGGCCAGGTATTGGTTGATCGTTGCGAGGGTCCTTGGAGGACGGCCTGGCTGCTCCAGTCGCAAGCGCTGCACGCCGTTGTCGACCGAGCGTGTGATGACGCCCAAGGCTCCCGCGTACACTCCGAACCGCGCGTCTTCTTCGACGACCTCAACCGCGGGATCGAGTCCGGGCCGCAGGACGGCGCCGGCCGGCGTTCGCACCGCGAACCAGGACCGGCGCGGGGGCGAGTTGCGTTGATGGCGCTGCGAGTCCAGGTAGCCCGCCCCGTCAAAGCCGCTCAAAGTTCCTGCGGCCGCCGCCAATGGGTCCGCTTCGCCCGCAGCGGTCACCGCCCAGGGCCGGCCACCCGCGAGGAGTAGAAGGCGCTCACCGTCGATTGCGCCGATCTCGGACGAGGGCTGGGCCAGAGCCTCTGTCAGGTTGACCGGCCCGCCAGCGCCGAGCCGGTGCCAGTCGTCGCGCGCCGTCGACGGAGATCGTCCAAAGAGGATCGGACGGTCCCCGAGCCAGTCCGCATAGACGGTATTGAAGGCGGCGACCCCCCCGCCTGTGTAGGGCTTGAGGTCGCCCAGCGCATATCGCTCCGCCGCGCCGGTCGTCGGGTCGAAGGCGACGAGATCGCCTGCCGTCCAGCCGGCCGAACCCCGCGTCCAGACCAGCAGTCGGTTTGAGAGGGGGGACCAGCTGAGGAGGCTGGGTGCGACGTCCGCCTCGCCCAGGGGCGAGGACAGGTCGCCGGTTCTCAGGTCGCTGAGGCGGAGACGCCGCTCGCGGTCGATCGCCTGGGGCTCAAAGGCCCCGGCGGGATCAAAGGGGGCTGCGGCGCCCGTCTCGACCAGTGCCAGGTGGTCGCCGTCCGGGGCGAGTTCGAGGTCGTAGAACCGGCCGGCGGCGACCGTCGTGAACCGGCCGGTCGCCACATCCAGGCGAACCGCTTGGTTTTCGGGCATCTCGGGCATGTCCGCGGCGAAGGCGCCGCTGCCGAGCGTGGTCCGTTGCGCCGGCCCGCCAGCCTCCGTTGCGCGCCAGCGGGCGGCGAGGGCCCTTACGCCACGTCCGCCGCTGTCGAGCCATTGGGGGAGGGACCCATCAGGTCTGATCAGCAGGACAAGCTCGTCGTCCGAGCGCCACTGCGCCGCCTGGCCGAAGGTCGACAATTCCGGAGTCGGGGCGAACCATCGGACGGTCCGCGCTGGCATCTCGACGACCCCGGCCTGCCAGCGGCGGTCGCGCAGCCGGAAGACCAGAAGTCTGCGCCCGGATGGCGACCAAGGGCCGAGCACATGGCCGTCGCCCTCGCTTTCCGCCAGAAGCCGGCCGGCCGGCCGATTCCCGGCGAGATCGACCACCTCGAGACGGCTGACGGTCCAGGGATTGCGCAGACCGAACGCGAACGCGGTCGCGGACTCATAGGCTGGACGGTGCTCGAAGATGGCCCATCGCCCTGTGGGATCGACGGTTGCATTACCGAATGACTCGGCGGCGAGCATGTCATCCACCCGGTAAGGTCGGCGTGGGCTCAATGCCGCCGGCGGCGAGACGGCATCAGCGGCGACCGTCACGCCGTCCTGCACCATGGATCGCGCTGATGTTGGGATGGTCAGGCCCGCCGCCAGGGCGGCGGCGAGCGAAACAGCGAGAATGCTACGGACAGGCGCGCGCCACCTGGCGGACGCCGTCGGGCGTCCGCTCACAGTCGAGTTTGACATGGCGACCTACCAGCGCTTGATCAGCTGGAAGGCGGCCACCCGGCCCAGCGGCCCGGCCTGACCCGGGTCGAAACCAAAGCCCTGAGGCGAATCGTAGAAGGGCGGATCCGCGTCGAACAGGTTTTGGACCGTCAGGGCGACCTCGATCCCTTCGGCCAGGCCGCGCCCGACGCCCGCCCAGCGAACCTGCAGGTCCGCCGTGGTGAAGGCATCGATCGTCCGTCCAGCGACATCGCGATAGTCGGAAGCGTGGTTGACGCCGATCCGCGTCGACCAGTCACCGCGAGTCCAGGTCGCGGCGGCCTGGGTGCGCAGATCGACAGGGAAGCCGACGAGACCCAGGACATCCTCGCGGGTGGCGACGGGCGTCACACGCCGGCTGTAGTCCAGCAGATACGAGGCCGAAACCGAGAGACCGAAGGCGTTGTCACCCAGGGCGAAGTCGAAGTTGGCTCCGAGGTCGAAGCCCTCGACGGAGAGCTCGCCCGTGTTCGCCCATCGGCCGTCGAGGATCACCGAATAGGCCGACGCCGGATAGAGACTCGGCGACGTGAAGCGAGGGTCCGCCAGGAAGGCCTGGACGCGCGCCAGATCGGCGGGGTCGCCCGGTGTCAGACGCGTGACGAAAGGGGCCAGGCTGGGATCGACGAGGATGCTCGTGATGTTCTCAATCGCCGGTCGGCCGATCTTGTTCTCGAACCGGATATCGAAATAACCCGCACTGAAGCGCAGCCCGGGGCGCGGCGCCCACTCCATGCCGACCGTCAGACTCTCGGCGGTCTCAGGCTCCAGATCCGTATTGCCGCCGGACTGCAGGATGGCCACGCGGCTGACGCCTGAGTCGGCGACCGTCAGAGGACCGAGCTGCACACGATCGAACACCTCGGTGAGCGCGGGCGCCCGAAACGAAGTCCCCCAGCTCGCGCGAACCGTGACCGGCTCGGACGGCTGCCAGATCAGGCCGATCTTGGGGTTGGTGGTCGAGCCGACGTCGTCATAGTGCTCGGCGCGGCCGGCGAGAGTGAGCTCGAGACGCTCGATCCCCGGCAGGGCGTTTGCGGGGCCGACCAGGGGAATTCGCGCCTCGGCGAAGACCGCGCCGATGTCACGCACCTGGGGATCGCCGATGGTGACGACCGGCGCGAGGCCTGAGGCTAAGTTGCGACTGCGACGGTTGAACGCTTCGCGCCGGAACGCCGCCCCCACCGCAATCCGCAGATCCCCGCCGGGTAGAGTCAGGGGCGATCCATCCAGCATCAGGTTGGCCGAGCTGATCCGGCTACGATAACGGGACCAGGTGTAGCCCTGAGAGATGAAGTCGAGAACCGCCTCGCCGTTCGCGTCGCCTGATCCGAAAGGATTGAAGTAGCCGTCCCGCAGCGCGCTGTAGGGCGTAGCGAGATTGTCGGCGGTGTTTCCGAGCGCCTCGGCCAGGAAGGTGCTGTTCAGCTGATTGTCCGTGCCGCCCTCGCTCAGCTCCTCGGCGAAGGCGCCGTAGGCTTCCAGCGTCCAGTCTCGAGGCAGTGCGATCTCGATCCCGGTGGTGCCGCCCAGGCTTCGCGAGACGCCATAGCTTTCCGTCGGGCCCAGGTCGCCGATGAAATTGTAGGCGATCAGGTGAGAGGCGGCGCCCGTCGGCGAGACGAAGAAGGGGTTGGCGCGGCCGACGGTGAGGATGCTGACAGGGGCCAGGTTCGCGTACTCATAGGCCCGCCGACTGAAGCGCGCGTCCGCCGAGATTTCCACATGCGAGCCGAGGGTCTGTCGTACGCTGGCGTAGGCGCTGTGACGCTCCTGGAGCGGGAGGATGTCGACGCCTGCCCGACGATTGCCGAGATTGGCGCCGCCGGTCTCGAAGTCGGCCGGAGTTCGCGCCGTTCCGTCCGGCCCGGGCCGGATCGCATAGGTGCTGCGATAGGCGCCGCGCGCGGCGTCGAAGACCACGATACTGCCGGGCGGCCCATAGAAGCTGCGCCGGTCCGTCCCGCCCCAGGGCCTGAGGTCGCCTGTCGCCGTGTAGTCCCGGTCGGCTGAGTTCAGGGGAGACTGATGCTGGTACTCATAGGACAGGAGCGCCGACCCGCCCTGCCATCGCGTCCCGACGAGATGAGACGCCAGCAGGTCTTCGCCTCCGCCTCGGGCCGCTGAGGCGCGCAGTCGCGTCTCCTGCCCCTCGTAGGTCCGCCGAAGGATGACGTTGACCACGCCGGCGACGGCGTCGGATCCATAGAGGGCCGAGGCTCCGTCGAGCAGGACGTCGACACGCTCGACCGCACCGCCGGGGAGCGCGGAGACGTCGGCGAACTCACCCTTCATGCCTGTACCGGCGAGACGTCGCCCGTTGACCAGCACCAGCGTGGCGTCGGCTCCCAGTCCCCTCAGATTGACGCCCGTCGCCGTCGCCGTGTTGCTGCCGAGGGAGTCGGCGCCGAGCAGCAGGCTGTTGGGCGTGGCGTTGCCGGAATAGGACTGCGGCAATCGGACCAGCGCATCGGCGACCGTGGCGTCGCCG
Source organism: Brevundimonas fontaquae (assembly GCF_017086445.1). NCBI lineage: Bacteria > Pseudomonadati > Pseudomonadota > Alphaproteobacteria > Caulobacterales > Caulobacteraceae > Brevundimonas > Brevundimonas fontaquae. Next base: position 1,068,256 of record NZ_CP070968.1, read on the forward strand.
CGTCGGTCGAGCTCCCCACGCGAGATGACCGTGACCGGAGACGGGGACCTGCCTGGCCCCCGCAGCAGCGTGCCGGTCACGATCACCTCGTCGATCTCGGTCGCCTCCCCTGGGTCCGCCTGGGCGTTGATCGATCGGCGCAGTACGATCACGCCGGGACGACTGCGCGACCAGCGGATGCCGGTGCCTGCCAGCAGCCGCTGGAGCGCGGCCTCGGGCGGGTGACGCCCCGCGACGCCCTGTGTGCGCAGCCCGGCGACGAGATCGGCCGTGTAGAGCAGTTGCACATTGGCCTGTCGGGCGTAGGCGACGAGGGCGGCGTCCAGCGCCCCTCCGGCGATATCAAAGTCGCGGGCTGCACCGGCCGGACCGGCCTGGGTCTGGGATCGCGGGGGCTGAGCCGTTTGAGCGCGCGCGTCCGGCGCCAAGGCTGCGGCGACGATGGGCAGGAGCGCGACGCCGGCAAGCAGGCTTCGGGTGCGGATGGTCATGAGCAAGGTCCCCTCCGACGCAAGGGCGCGTCGAACAGGAGACGAAAGGACGCCGGCTCATCTGAGTTGAGAGCCGAAATTATTATCCGCCGACGGAGCGCGCCGTCAGTCGGACGCGGCCGTCGGCCTCCGCTTGGGCCGTCAGGTCGAACAGGTCCGCCACGGCGGCCACGAAGGCCTCGCGATCGCCGGTGGCGAAGACGCCGTTGACCGGGACCGCGGAGATGCGGCGGTCCGCCAGAACGATCTTGTCCGGGAGATAGCGATTGACCTCGGCGATCGCCTCGCCGAGCGGCGTGTCCCGGAAGACCAGACGGCCCTCGGACCAGCTGGTCTCGACGGCCGGATCCACCATGACGGGGGTTGCGTCGGGACGGACCGTCCGCACCTGCTGACCGGGAGCCAGACGCCACTGGCCCGCTGCGGTCCGTGCGTCCGTGACCGCGACCGCGCCCTGGACCAGGGTGACCTGGGCTCCGACGGCCTCGCGCCGCACGTCGAACACCGTCCCCAGGGCGGTGACCTGTGTGCCCCCCGCCTCGACCCGGAAGGGCCGCGCGGCGTCGTGGGCGACGGTGAACAGGGCCTGGCCCTGCTCCAGCACGATACGGCGTTCGCCGGAGGCGAACCGCACGCGCAGGCGCGTGTCGGTGTCCAACTGTACGCGGGTGCCGTCGTCGAGGGCGACGGTCCGCCGGCCCCCGACCTCGGTCTCGTAGACGCCCCGGTTCGGCAGCCAGAAAAGAAGGGCGACGGCGATCGCCGCCGCGGGGACAAGCGCCAGCGCGGCAGGGATGAGGCGTTGGGATTCCGCGCGGCGCGCCCGGGGCTTTGAGGCCCGGAGCGTAGCCTGGGTCAGGGCCTGAATGTCGGGGTCCGACGACAGGGATCCGGTGGTTCGCCACAGCGCCTCGACCTTGCGATAGGCCTCGGCGTTGCCCGCCGTTTCGCGCCAGGTCTTGAACGCATGGAGCGTATCGGCCGACACGGGGCGCTCCCCGAGGCGGACGTGCCATTCGGCGGCTTCACGGTCCGCAGCGCCGACCGCGCTTTGCGGGTCGCTCATGGCGTTCCCCATCGGCTACAGCCGCAACTGGGCTGCGCAGTGTTCGAGGGCCTTACGCATCCGCCACTGAACGGTGGTGACGGGGAGGTTCAGACGCTCGCCTATCTCCTGATACTCCAGATGGGCGAAACGGCTCAAGACAAAGACCTCCTGCAGATTGGGCGGCATCGACAGAACGATCTGCTTGAGGAGGACGGCATCGATCTGGGCCGCCGGATCCGCCTCCGGATCCGCGCCGACCCGATCGCTCGACGCCAGGGGACGCGGCCCTCGGCGGCGGGCCCGGTCGATGACGAGATTGTCGACGATCCTGAGCAGCAGCGCCTTGGGGTGTTCGATCCGCCCGTCGCGGCTGTAGGGCGCCGCGCGCAGCCAGGCTTCCTGGGCGAGATCCTCTGTCTCGTCTCCAAAGCGCTTGCGCAGACGTCCCTTCAGCCAGCCGGAATAGGCGCGATAGAGGTCGTGGAGGCCGGCGTCGGCCGCCTTGTCTCCCACACCTCCAGTTCGATCCGACACGGGCTCGCCTCCAGATGACGAGGCGAGCCCGGCCGAAGCACCGGGTGTTGAGACCATGCTTGAGGCATGCGCCGACGCCTTTAGCCTCCAGGGGCTTGTCCCGGAGGCCTGGACATACGCGCCGGCCACGCCGCTGCCGCGGAGCGAAGATATCGAATGATCGTCTCAAGCGAGGTTCTCACGCCTCGACGCCACCCGAGGGCGACGCACCCAAAGCTTGAATCAAGGGCGCGGGGTTTGCAAGCGGGGTGAACGAACGGCTTTGTCCCCGTTACCGACATTGCGGAGCCCTGCCCACTAGTTGATCCATGGACGTGCAACCTGATCTTCGCCAGCAGCAGGACATGGACAGTGATGGCTCTGCGAGGGCAGCTCATAACCTATAATATGACCCGGCTTTCGGGGGCTTATTATATGTTGGAGACGAGGTGCGACCCCGCTGTGGACGCAAGGAGTGAGCCCGCCAGAGGGGCGATGCGCCGTACGGCAAGAAGCCCATCTCTGTCGGAGAAACGTCGGGATGACGATTTATGAGGGCCTCTGCGGCCGCGACGGAGTCACTCGTTATGCCGCGCTGGTTCAGAAGGGGGCCTAGGCAACGGTAATGCCATCTCAAACGAGAAGGACCGCCCTTTTGCACTCCTCCCGAAGGCGGATCGTGTGGCGGCCCGTGACGCCGTTCAATTAGCTGGCCGGCGGTTAGGTTCAAGTGAAAAGCGCCGCGGCTCAGCGCCCCGATGACAGGAAATTGCGGCACAGCTTATCATGTCGTCTGTCGGGGTGGGCAACCGGAGCGGGATAACGAGATACGAATGCGCGGGTAGCCAGGGACATCAGGTGCTCACGGCACCCTTCAGGCCAGCGATCCGCTCTTCACAGCTCCGGATGACCAGATCGCGCAGGTTTCGCGCGCACGCCGAGATCGCGTCCAGGTCCTCTGCGCTGACGTCGTACTGGTCTGAGTATCGGGCCTCGACATAGGCGCGCTTCAGGGTTTCGAAGCGTCGCTTGTCGATGCGCTGCTCTCGCGGCCAGGCCTCCACAAGGCGTTTGTCGACGTCTTCCGCTAGGGAGCGGAGGAATTTGATGTTGTGGGATCGCGGGAAGTAGAACGTGTGGACCAGCAGGAAGCAGATGTAGGCGCGTTCAGCGGCCTGATGAAGATTGTATGCTGCGTCCTTCCTGTTGCTCCGGCCAATGTAGAACTCAGCACCAGCAAGCGACTCTTCGATCTTCAGATACCACGTATTGAAATATTGCTCCGCCATCTCGACGGCGTCCTTGGGTGTCATCGGTTTGGGCACAGCCAACGGATGGCCCGGCAACTCGTAGAGCATGACCCCGTCGCGGGCGATGTCGGTCCAGAAGTATTCGCCCCGACCCAGCGCCTGGTTCACCTCGGCCAGATCGTGGACGATGATATTGACGATGCGGCCGACGGACGGGTCGCGCAGGATCCGGTTCTCGGCTTCCCACCAGTAGTCGGCGATATCGGTCAGTTTCGGATGGCTGACGATGATGAGCAGGTCGAAGTCGGACAGATAGCCGTTGTCCGGCTCATCGACCCAGTCGTCGCGAGCATAGCTGCCGAACAGGATGATCTTCAGGACCTGTCCGCCCTTGCGCCATTCCGACGTACCGCCGGCCCCTTTGCGGAGGGCGGCCTCGAACTCGGTCAGCAGCGTCGTGCGGACCTGCGCGAGCTCCTGCTGCTGCCGTTCGGGGAGGTGATTGAGGACCGTCTTCATCGCGACAAGTCTAGCGAGAAAGCCCTGGTTTGCGCACCTGTTTTAAGGTCAAGGCAACACCGACGCGGGGGAGCGCGGCCGAATCGCAGGTCAAAAGGCTACCTTTGACTCGATGCAGCGGTTCGCAACGTCTGCTTTTGGGTGACGTCAACGGGGGGCTCGGACCTTCGCTGTGACGTGATGGTGTGGACGACCTCCACCTGACCAGCTTTTCTGGGGTGTCGTCATCAGGGACGTCACGTCTAGGAGCGGTATCATGCAGACCATCGCTGTCGTCGGGCTCGATCTGGCGAAGACTGTTTTTCAGGTTCACGGAGTTGGGGCTGACGGCACTGTCGTCGTGAGGCGGCAACTGCGACGCGGCCAGGTCTTGGGCTTCTTCCAGTCGATCGGCCCCTGCCTCGTCGGCATTGAAGCGTGCGCCTCTGCCCACCATTGGGCGCGTGAGCTGATGGCGATCGGCCACGAGGTGCGGCTCATGCCGCCAGCGTATGTGAAGGCCTATGTGAAGCGCGGCAAGACCGACGCCGCCGACGCTGAGGCAATCGCCGAGGCCGTTACACGGCCGACCATGCGGTTCGTGGCCGTGAAGTCCAAGGCGCAGCAGGCTGTGTTGATGCTGCACAAGACCCGGGATCTCCTGGTTCGCCAGAGAACGATGCTGATCAACGCTCTGCGGGGCCACCTCGGAGAGTTCGGCATCATCGCCCCTCAAGGCCCGGCGGGGGTGCAGGCGGCTCTCAGGGCTCTTCGGGAAGAGGAACAGGATCTGCCCGATCTGGCGCGTGCCGCGCTGGGAGGCCTGGCAGACCAGCTTGACCATCTCGGCGCAGAGATCGGACGATTGGAACGCCGGATTCTTGAGTGGCACCGCCAGGATGAGACGAGCCGGCGGCTAGCGACCATCCCGGGCATCGGGCCGATCACCGCCAGCGCCATGGCCGCCAGCGCGCCGGATCCGACGCTGTTCAAATCAGGCCGGCAGTTTGCGGCTTGGTTGGGGCTCACCCCACGCGCCAACAGTAGTGGCGGAAAGGAACGCCAGGGCGGCATCAGCAAGATGGGCGACAGCTACCTTCGACGCCTTCTGGTCGTTGGGGCGACGGCTGTCCTGCGAATGGCCCGCCAGCGAGGACGCGAGGGCTGGGTGGGCAATCTGCTCGAACGCAAAAAGCCCAAGGTCGCCGCCGTAGCCTTGGCCAACAAGACCGCTCGCATCGCCTGGACCCTGATGGCGCGACAGGAGGACTACAGGCCCATGACGGCATAGAGATCGGCCCGGTCTTCACCAGGGACCGACGCCGCAGACGAAGAGTGGTGAGACGTGATGACGAACCGGCCGCAGCCGGGGACAGGTGAAACCCAGGGGGTCAGAGCGCCTTGAGCGCGTTGACGTGATTAGGGAGCCCGTCCGCGGACTTCATCAAGGCCAGCAGCGCACACAGCTGCATCAACAGGCCGAACACATGACTGCACTCGACCGAGCGCCAACGTCGTTTTCACTCTTGCGTCTGGGAGGTCGTCCACACATGACCCCCGTTTCTCATCCAGCCATAGCGAGAGTCCTCGGTTGATCTGAGCCGTGATTGGCTGGGGTGGCAAGAGGCCGGTCTGCGCAGCCATCAACCAGCGCAGCAGACCGGCCGCTGCGTCCGGTGAGCGCCTGGGCGTAGGCCTTCGGGGTCAGCCAGCCGAGCTTCGAGTGCGGCCGGGTTTCATTGTAGTCGCGCCGCCAGGCTTCCAGCACGACCCGTGCATGCGGCAGGGAGCGGAACAGCGTCTCGTTCAGCAGTTCGTCGCGCAGCCGACCATTGAAGCTCTCGTTGAAGCCGTTCTGCTGAGGCTTGCCCGGCGCGATGTAATGCCAGCCCACGCCGGCGTCGTCGGCCCAGGCCAGGATGGCGTTCGAGGTCAGCTCCGTGCCGTTGTCGCTGACGATGGTCCCCGGACGCCCGCGCTGCTGGATGATGACGTCCAGCTCGCGCGTGACCCGTTGGCCCGATAGCGAGGTGTCGGCCACCAGCGCCAGGCACTCGCGGGTGCAGTTGTCGATCACGGTCAGGATACGGAAGCGGCGGCCGTCGGTGAGCTGGTCTGACACGAAGTCGAGCGACCAGCGCTGGTTCGCGACCAGCGGCGTCTCCAGCGGACGTCGCGTGCCCATGGCCCGCTTTCGACCGCCGCGCCTGCGCACCGTCAGCCTCTCCTCCCGATAGATCCGCTGGACCCGCTTCTTGTTGACCGCATGCCCCTCGCGCCGAAGCATCACGTGCAGGCGTCGATAGCCGAACCGCCGACGCTCCTGGGCCAGGGCCTTCAGCCGGTCACGCAGGACGCCGTCATCCGGCCTTGTGGCCCGATAGCGAACGCTAGCTCGATCGGTGCCCAGCACCCGGCACGCCCGCCGCTCGCTCATCTCGTAGACCGACTGCAAGTGCGCTGCCGCCTCTCGATGCGCAGCGGGCGTCACCACTTTTTTCCCAGCAGATCCTTCAGCGCGACGTTGTCCAGCATCGCGTCCGCCAGCATCCGCTTCAGCTTGGTGTTCTCGTCCTCCAGCGCCTTCAGACGCCGAGCCTCCGACACGTCCATGCCGCCGAACTTGGCCTTCCACTTGTAAAAGGTCGCCGAGCTGACGCCGTGACGCCGGCAGACCTCCGCCGTCGCAACGCCCGCCTCCTGCTCACGCAGGATCCCGATGATCTGCTCTTCCGTGAACCGTGATCGCTTCATTCTGTCCGTCCTTTCAAGGGGCGGACTCTAGCTATTCCTGGAGGAGTTTCAGGGGGTCACGTCAAGGGAATACGCGCCCGTTTCATCGTGGACACGCCCGCCGCGAGCGCTTCATCGATGCTCTTGAAGACCCGTCGCGGCTGATGCTCATAACCGCTCTGTCTGGTGGTGAAGACGACATAGGCCTGACCGGGGGCGAGATTGCAGAGCCCGCGAAGCTGATCAAGGTCCACCACCACTTTGTCGTTGGGGTCTTCATGACGCTTGGTCGTCTTCGACATCATGCTCAATGTCGCGATGACGAAGGCGACGCCTAGAATGATACCGATGAACGTCATCATGGTTTGCAGTTCCCCGCCCGCCCCTCGACCACCCGCATCATCGCATATTCGAGAAAGCTCTTCTGAGCATTCGCCTCAGCCCCATCCGCTGTCTGATAGGCTTCACCAGTGGTGGCGCGCCCCACTCTGATTGCAAAATCGTAGCTGTCGGCACGGTATAGGCTGACGGCCTTTAGAACCTCGCTCTCGCAAGCTTGAACGACAGCACGGGCGACGATGTCAGCAGCGTCTTTCGAGGGTGCGAGACGATAGGCATTGCGATGCAGGCACGCTTCGGCATTGATTTTCGTCCACGGGAGCGTGTCGGACATTTTCAGCATCTCGACCGGATCGGCGACAGTCGTGGGTTCGAAAATCGCCTGACAGATCGAGTTGGACTGGCCGCATCCGACCAACGAGAGGGCCAAGAGTCCAACAAAACACTTCCTCATCCCCAAACCCCGTCGTTCAGTATCGCAGTTGAAGGAAAGGCGTGACGCCGAACCGGGGGAACGATGGCGGGCTCCGTACCGCGTTCATAAGGTCCCAGTGCATCCGCACCGCGATCGGGTCTGCGATCCCATCGGGTAGTTTCCACCGATAGATCGGGAAGGCGTCTTCGTAAGCCCGTTCACGTTCTGGCTGGAGGTAGCTCCAAATCTCCCACCTGATCTCGTTCAGATGCCAAGCGATCGTGGACGCGTGGTAGCGGAGGATGTCTTCGAAAAACTGCTCTTGGAAATCCGGGATGATGGCCACGGCTTCATCCTCAGTGATCGTCTCGCCGTGATCCTTCAGCAGTTTCGTAAGCTGACCGATTACGTGTTTGAGGCGTCCGACACTGTGTTTTGCAATGTCACCGGTGATCTTCAGATAGGTGATGCGTCGGATCGTCATCGGAATGTGGAGGTCGATCTCACCCAGGTGGACCTCCGGAATGTCGGCCTCGACATCGAGCCAATCGGCGAAGGCATCAACCGCACGTCTGAGATGGTGACCGTCTAGACCTAGTTGCGGATTGGCCGTCACGCGACGGAGATGAACCAGGAAGGTGAGCTCACTCTTCCTCTCGGAGTTCTGGTTAGCCTTGGGCTCGAAGAACGACCCGCCCGGTTGCGATAGGAAGTCCGCTAAAAGGATGTTGAAGAGAGCCGCCGATGGAGGGTGATTGAACTGAAGGTTCGTGTCTCGGGAGGTGATCACTTCGCCAAAGATCGACAGGTTCACCATAGCCCCAATCATGTCGAGCGCGGTTCGCAGGACCACAACCTCTTTCTCAATCGCCGCCGGCCCCGCGACCGGTTCGGTCGGCTCTACTTCGCTCATTTTTTGGGACGACCGCGCGCCTTTGCGGGAGCCGTTGCGTCGGATTTGGAATTCCGCCCCTTCGCGCCCAGACCAATCGCTTTCGCCATCTCCGAACGCGCCGCCGAATAGGCCGGAGCAACGATCGGATACGTCGAAGGGAGGCCGTAGCGATCACGGTATTCGTCCGGCGTCAGACCGTTCGTGGTCAGGTGACGCTTGAGGGTCTTGTAGGTTTTGCCGTCGATGAAGCTGACAAGACCGTCGTCAGTCATCGACTTGCGAATCTGGGCTGAGGAAGCCCGGTCATAGGTCTCGACCGGTTCCGGCTCAGGCTGGCCGACGTTGGAGAGTGCTGCGTGAGTGGCCGTGATCAGCGCGCCCACTTGATCTGGGTCCAGGCGATTATTCGAAAGGTAGTTCGCGACGATCCCAACGGTCATGTCGAGGATGTCGGCGGTTTGAGTTTCTTGAGTCATTGGAGCCCTTTCTCTGAGCCGCAACTTACACGGCCTCAGACCTCGCTCTAGGCCTCACGGATAAATATCGACGAACGCCATTCGAAGATTAAAGCGGGGGAGCTGTAATGAGCGAAGACAACGCCGATATCGTCGTCATCAAAACACTTCTGTCCGACCCGGCACCGCCGTCTTGCCCGCCTCCTGGGCGCTAAGCGCAGCCGCAAGGCCGCTGAATGTGAAAGGCCCCTCGTCGAAGCGACGCGCTCAACGAAAGTCGGCTTTCAGGCTTGGTCCGGGTGTCTGCAAATGGCGCATTTCAGACCTGTTGCTCTAGCAGCCAAGTCTGACTGAGGCCGCGTAAAAACTCGGAGCAACCAGTTTTATTGGAAATTACTTTGCTATTATTCGCGAATAAGCAATCAGTATAGAGAACTTCTGCCGAATATACTCGCCTGATTGGCGACGTTTTGCCTTCGCTTTTTGCGGAGACGATTTTTTACACAGCCTCGAATCATTGCGGCGGTTCAAAGCTCCGCTCTGGGGTACCCAGCTCCGCAACTGTCTCCTCGCCGGAGTTGATGTAGTCATCGAACGTCTTGTCGAGTTCCGGCTTCACGCCTCTTCGTCCGGAATGGGGTCGTAGGCGAACGGGTAAGCGGCCAGCACGTCGGTGGGGTTGTAGGGGTCGCCGCGCCAATTCACCCGCCCAGTCTCGGAGATGAGATGAAGGTTTTTGCGCGCCCTTGAGCAAATGACGTAGAGCAGCTTATTGGCGCTATCGACATGCGCATCGTTGGAGTTCGGCACCATGCCCTGCAGCAGGGCGAAGGAGATCACGGCGTCGAACTCCGCGCCCTTCACTTGATGGATGGTAGAGATGGTGATGCCCGACCGGCTGGCGAACACCCGGCGGAACATGGCGATGTCGGTGATGCCTTGGAGACCGCCGCGCTCAAGGCTCTCGATCCGCTTTTGCGAGTCCCCAACAAACATCTCCCGGTGCTCGGCAAGGTTGGGGTAGTCGGCCAGTTCAAGACCAAGCTGGAAGAACAGCTCATCGAAAAACAGGTCGAGGTAAGTGAGGCCATCATCCTCACCGATCTCGATGGAGTTGCAGGTGCGCAACAGGCTCTTGCGCGAGATGTTTTTCACGCTGACGCCGGCATGCTCCATCTCGGCGATCACTTCCCCTGCCCAGCGCAAACGGCGGACATACAACTGGGGGGACGGCTCAGTCAGCGCGAGACGCGCGAGCTTGTAGAAGAAGTTGTCGATATTTCGAGCGAACGGGGCGATCCCCGGCCCGTCGAAGCTGTATTCGGGCAGGGCTGCAACAAGTCGGCGGGTGACGACCGCGAGAGGTATCCACTGCGGGCCGACTATGCAGATTTCGCGGGGGGCGATCCCGGCGGTTTCTATGTTGTAGCGCAGCAGCCCAATCAGGGCGTCTTCAAGGTCACGAGCCTCGGTCACGTGATCATAGGTAATCTTGCTGGGAAACAGCCGATCCTTCCCCTCGGCGCTGATTGCAGCCGGCATCACATGGTAGTTGCTGAAATAGCCAACGATGCGCTCGGACGACCGGTAGTTTACCGACAGGCTCTTGGCTGTGAACGGCGCGCCGCAATCCGCCGCAAACTGCGCCTGGGCGATGGCGTAACCTCCAAGCGAGCCGAAAATGGCTTGGTTCGCGTCGCCGACGACGAAGGCGTTGGTCCGGCCAACCCCGGCCCTCATGATGTGGGCGACGATGTCGTACTGGATTTCTTTGGTGTCTTGGTACTCGTCGATGAGGACGAAGCGGAACATCTGGCTAAGCAGGATGGCGATCGACGGCACGGTCGAGATGAGCTCGTGCGCAAAGCGCAGGATCATCTCGAAGTCGATCTGCCGGTTCGCGTGCAGGTCCTCCCAGTACCAGCCAAGCACCTCCATGACGGCGGGCTGAAAGCCGGCATCGATGCCGCGCAGTTCGGGGCCCCGGCTCGTGTAGTTGTAGGCACAATGAAAGGGGCTGACGCGGTGTTGTGACGCTTGGCAATGCTCGGCCAGACGGCGCTCGGTCTCGTGCGCGTCAATCACTCTGAACCCATGCTGTAGAGCCGGGTGGTAGATGCCGTAAGGGCGAAGAATCCAGTCGAGACAGAAGCTGTGAATGGTCCCGATCCAAAGCTGGTCGGTATCGACACCGAGCGCCTCGATGCGGTCGTAGATCTCGTCCGCTGCGCGGTGGGTGTAGGTGATAGCGACGACGTGCTACTTGTTAGTCGTCAGGCGGGAGAGTTCGAGGGCGGCCTTGTACGTCAGAGCGCGTGTTTTCCCGCTACCGGGACAGGCTGTCAGAAAGACATTGCCCGGCGTTGTGATCGCGTCGACCTGTTCAGCGTTCAGGTCATCCTCTGGCCAGGCGAACGTCATGTGGCGTGGTTCAACACCCTGCCAATCTGATCGGCGGGGAAAGCCGCGTTCATTTCACCAAGCAGAGCGGGAAGGTCGAGCTCGCCGTCGCTGTAGCGCCCGACATGATCGCGCATGACGGCCACCGCCTGCGGGTCAACCAAGTCGGATTTCTGGAGAAGGTCGAGGCGGTAGCGCATGATGCTGGCGACGATGGCCGGCGTGGGGCGGTGCGCGGTGAACAGGGCCTCGGCGACATAGTCCGGCAGGGCCGTGTTGGCGTCGATTTTCTTGGCAACCTGAATAGCGAACCAGCCCTTGCCCGCATACTTTGCCACGGCCAGAACCCGGCGCCCGTAATGCGTGAGGTTGCCGGACTGCAAATCTTCGGTGGCAGCCGCGATGGTCCCCGGATCGCTGTAGACATCGGGCAGAGCGGCGACTACGGGCCGGTGATTGCCCGCCGCGATGAAATCGACCTCAAAGGTGTGAGGGGCGTAGTGGACAGTGACCCAAGGATTGCCGGCCGCGAAGCCGTCGAGCCTGATCTTCCTGCCTTGACCCGCTTCATGCGAGCGGCGCGCCTTGTCCTTCGCCTTCTTCGTTGGCTCGTCGTCAAGCGGGTTGGCGACCGTATCGATGAAGGCGGCGTCTAGATCGGTGATGATGGCGCAGCGCTTCTTCAGGCGCTCTTCGTGGAAGACCACCGCGACGTTCTCAAAGCCGGTGCTGCCGATGTTGATGAGGCTGATGCCCAGCTCGTCGAGGCTCACCCCCAGCACCTCCTTCACGAGAGCGGGCAGCAGTATTTCCTCGGCGTCGCCTTCGACCATCACGACGCTCTTGGCGAAGAGCAGGTTGCTGCGGACGGCATCCATATAGCGTTGCAAGCCGCGCACCTCATCCGGCGGCAAATTCGCGGCTGGCTGATAGGCCTCACAGCGGCCTTCCATGCGGCCGAGCACGTTGACGTTCTCGACGTTGCTCACTTCGGAGATATGCGAGGAGTGAGTCGAGTAAATGACCTGGGTGTCCGGATACTTCAGCCGGTCGAACAGCGTCTTCTGGATGTGGGTGTGGATATGCGCCTCCGGCTCCTCGATGACGAGGAAGTTGGCGCAGACCTGCTTCTCCTTTTGGTAGCGGAAGTGCAGGAGCTTGAGCGTCAGATAGATGAGATTGGCACCACCCAAGCTTAGCTCGTGGATCGCCCCCTCATGGCCATCGTGATTCTCCCCGACGAAAAGCCGCAGCGACTGAAACAGCTTCTCTGCGTCGTTGGGGACGCCTGAACGAACCCAGAGGTCGGCGGGGGAGTAAGTCTCCCCCGCCGCGTCCCGGATCGTCTGGCGAATATCGCCCCGGATCGTGCCCACATCATCGAGGCGTTCAATGGCCGTGTTCAGATCACCGACCATCGCCGTAATCGGCTCGAGAGCGGCCTGATCAATCTGGCCGCTCTTGCTGCGCAGAAGGGTCAGCAGCGGGTTCGTGCGGTTGTTCTGAAAATCGGTAACGACGTCCCGCAGGGCCTGTATGAAGGTGAAAGACACCTCTTTCTCAATGGAGAGGATTTTGGGTGCCCGTGCGCCGATTTCCGGCGGCTCCATCTCGGTTGGAAACCGCACCGCCTCGAAGTCGCCAACAATCGCCCGGTACTGTTCGGGATCGGTCAGATCGGCCGTGCTCTTGCCGGTGAACATCGCGTCGTAGTCGTCCAGCGTGATGGTGCGGCGGAGCTGGGCGAGGCCTTCATGGTCGCCTTCGTCGAGCTGCGACAGACGCAGCCGAATGGCCGTGTTGGGCCGGAAAATGAGGCTGTAAGTCGCACGCCCTACCTCCTCTTCCTCGACGTTGCCGGTGCCGTGCAGGAAGAGCGCCTGGACGGCCTCGTCCTGAGACACCTCCTCGAACTCCAGCCCAATGACGATCCAATGGCCGCGCCACTCTCCCAAGCCACGGTGGAAGTCGCTTTGATCGAGGCGGCGCGCCATGCGCAGCATGTCGTCGTCCAGCAGCAGCCGCATGGCGCGAAACAGGTTCGTTTTGCCCGTTCCGTTCTCTCCGATGACTGTGTTGATGCCCTTCTTGAAGTGGACGTTTGCTGCCGCGAAGTTGCGGTAGTTGACGAGCCTAAGGCTAGAAATGTGCATGCTGCCCCAACGCCCGGTCTGTCAAAGTCAACGCCAGCATAGGTCACATTTCGCTGTTGAGCAGATCAAAGTTGAGGCCAAGGCCGGCGCGGCGTGCGTGGGGCGGTCACGCTGGGGCGGCTAAGTGTTGCGCCGCGCCCGAGCATCACCAACGGGGGCGCAAGCGGGCACATGTGGTAGGACGGCCGGGGGTCACCTTCTCGGCAGCGTTCCGGCTTCCGCTACTGGCGCATCAGCGACATGACGTTTGCGGAAGCAGCGGCGACCCTCTTAGTCCAAGCGGACGTTGGAATGTGCGCCGGGCGTTGAGAACATGTGAGAGTCGCATGCGCCCGCGCCTTTAGCCGAAGCCTGGACATACGCGTGGGCCGCACCGGGCTGGCGCAGCTTAGGCGACGGACCTTTCATGGCGAACTGGAATTTGGCGCCGTCTCCTGCAGCGCGGAGCCTTTGGTGTAACTGGCCCTAAACAAAAGGCTCCGCGCGCTGGCGGACGATTTCGGAGATCCGGTCTCGGATACGATCGGCGCCGGGGGCGATCCGTTCCGGCACCGGCAGGGCTTGCAGCCCCTCCACGGTGCGCCGGGCGCAGTCGGCAGTCAGTTGCGCGGCTCGAGCGACCGGGAGGTCGATGGTGCGGGCGAGCGCCTCGAAATCGTCGGGTGTCAGCCGGTCTCGTTTGCCGTTGAGGGTCAGAGCCATCTGATCGTTGTCCAGGCCGGGGAATATCCGCGTGGTGACGGCGTCATAGACCGGGGCGAAGCGCACCTCGTCGAAGCGGTCGCTGCCGGCGTCGGCGACCTTCAGCAGGGCCAGGTTCTTCAGGTGCATGTCTCCGTCGGCAATGAGCCAGGCGAAAACCGCCCGCCGGTACAGGATCTCCAGATCCTGCGCCGGGTGTGTCGACAGGGGGCGCAGTCCACGCGCCATGCGTTCGATGGAGCCGTCGTACTTGCGCAGGGGCGGCAGTTCGAGGATCGAGCAGAAATCCTCCAGCGCGTATCGGCGTGCGTCGTTGTCGGTGCGGCGGATGTCGAAACGCTCGACGACAAGGGCCGGGCGCATGCCGTCCGGCATGGGAACAAGGGCGGCGTCGGGCGTTTCGAAACCGGCGGCGCGAGCGAGCGCCAACCCCATCCATTCGACGATCGGCAGGTCTTCGAAGCCGTTGGTGCCCGCCGGCTTCAGGATATGAGTGAAGGGCGCCCCCGTCGCCGGGATGAGCTCGCCGCCCGTCGTCAGGCACATAGGCGCCTTGATCTGGATACCGGAGAGACGCGGCGTGTCGCGGGAGGCAAACAGCTTGGCTAGATTGGCCTGGAAGCTCTCTTCGAGGGATCGACGTGTCGGACCCTCGTAACGGCCGGTGAGGACCCCGTCGTCGATATGCTGCGCCAGACGGCCCTGAAGGACGTCCGGGGTCACTTCAGCCAGCTCGGCCAGGTCGGCGACGATGGCGATGTTCGACATGTAGCGCCGGCCTGTGCGCAAGGCTTCACGCTCGTCCCGCGCGTCCAGAACCTCGGCAAGCCAACCCTCCGGCAATAGGGATTCGATGAAGGGGGGGAGGCTTCCGGGACGGGTCGGGCGCACCAGGGGGGGCTGGCCCTCGGCGGTGGCTGCCCAGCGCCACTCCACGCCGTCATGGGTCAGTTCGCCGACGGGCGCGCCATGCCAGGCGACCGTCAGACCCACCCGGGCCGCATTCGCCGGGGCCTGGGCGGGATGGGCCGCGTCGAGGAAGAGCTCGGCGGCCTCGGCCTCTCGAATCCACCGGATCAGTCGCCCGAGCACCCACACGGCGTCGGCGGCCCGGCGCGCGTCGCCGTATTCTTCTATCAGACGCTCCGCCATCCGGCGGCGCATGAGGGGGTCGATCGCGCCGGCATGCTCGCTTCGGATGCGGAAGGCCTCCAGAAAACGCTGGCGAGGCGATGACGCGGTCATATGGATTTCGCCCATCGTGTCAGCAACGATGGCGGGCACGGTGGAGGGCGCGTCCGGCCCCTGGTTCTGAATGATCTCTAGGCCCCGGATGCGGGTCCGCTGGTTGCGACGCCCGCTTAGAAATAGCCGGCCGTCCGCCGTGGGCGCCAGCAGGAGAGCCGAGGCGCCGGACAGATAGGCGCGCGGATAGAGATAGGCGGCGATCCGCACGGCGTGCGCCATGACCACGGCGTCGATGTCGTCGGCCGCGTCCACATAAACGCCGCGGACCAGGGCCACGAGATCACCTGCTTGGGCGGCCGCGTGGGCACGGGCCCGATCAATCGTCTCACCCACCAGATGTAGAGCCATAACTTTCCCGCACTTCACATACGAGAAAGTTAGGCGCTCAGGACCTAACTGTCAGCGCATAATGCAAGAGAAGGTCGATAAATGAAGGAGGTAGCGAAACGTTTCAGCTTGAACGGATAATAGTTTGCGAAATTTCGGCATCTATGGCATTGATATTCGAGAAAGGTGTGTGCGATGACCTATCCTGTATCCGGTGAAGCCCTCCGCTATGTCCGCGATCAAGCGCGCATGAGTCAAACCCAGCTGGCCAAGGCGATGGGCACGGTCGCCAGCGTCCTGTCCAAGCTGGAAAAGCTCGACGAGGTCGAAGCCGAACTCGCGCAACGCTATTTGAACGCAGTCGACACGCACCTCGCCCGGGAAGCCCTGGATCACTACGGTCGAAACTGGCGTCGCAGCACGCCGCCGTCCTTCCTTCATCCCGACCGCGAGGCGCTCTGGCTCTTCGACATCGCGGCCCGGGACCTGGACGTCTTCGAGGCCGAACGGAAGGATCCCATCCTGCGCGGCCACATCGACCTGCTCCGCGAAGACCTCCGCGCTGCGGAAACCTACCTGGATCGGCGCGACCACACGGTCGCATGGATCGGCGACATCGGCGTCGGCAAGACCACCGCCCTGTCGCACGCCGTGGGCCTGCTGGTCGGAGACGGTCGGAGCGGGCGTCGCCCGGCCTTCCCGGTCGGGCCAGGCCGCACCACCGTCTGTGAGACGGCCATCCGCGTCGGCCCCTATGGCGTCCTCGTCGATCCCATGGAGGAGGAGCAGGTGGTTCGTCTCGCGCGCGATCTGGTGGCCAGCCTCGCGCCGGATGCTTCAGGGATCGCCGTACCCGCGGAATTGGCGCGGTTGATCCGCGCCATGGCCGACATGAAGGTCACGAGCCGTGTGGACGGGGACGAGGTCGTCACCATCGATCCGATCGCCGATCTGCTTGCTTCGGGGGTAGGCATCGCCGAGGTCGCGGATCGCGTCGTGGCAGGAATGAACCTGTCCGACCGGACGGAGCGTCAACTCATCCAGGCGGAGGGCAGCGAAGACGGCCTCACATGGATTTCCCGCTTGGTCTCGGCGATCAATAGCGGGACCGATCCTCGCTTCAGTGTTCCGACCCGCATCACCGTTCTCATGCCCTCGGACCGCCTCAAGGCCGACGGACAGATCCTCTCCGTCATCGACACGCGCGGCGTCGAGGGCGTCACCCAACGCAAGGACATCAGCCAGCACGCCGAGGAGATCCGGACGCTGATGGTTCTGTGCACCAAGTTCGCCGATGCGCCCAACGCCACGGTGCAACGACATCTTCAGGATTCCTACGACGCCGGAACGGGGGCTGCGGATCGCCACCGGCAGTGCATTCTGGTTCTGCCGCGTGGCGATGAGGCACTCGAGACCCCCGGCCCGGACGGGCCGGTCTCCAGCCGACTACAGGGCTATGCCGTCCGACGCGCGGAGGTGAGGCAGGCGCTTGTCGGCGCCGGACTGCCGCCGACGCCCACCTATTTCTTCGACGCCCGCAATGACGATCCCGATCAGATCTGGTCGGACCTGCGCGCCCAGATCCAGCGCATGCGGAATGACTATGCCGCTCGGGGGCGGGCCGCCGCTGCGGGCGTCCGCAATCTGATCGAAAACGTGGATGACGTCCGCGCTTCCGAAGCCCGTCTGGACATAGAGGTCGAGCTGGCCCGCCTGCTCGGCGAGGTCGGACCGCTTATGCAGTCGGTGCGCCCGCCGCACCAGAACCTCATCGAGCAACTGGCGGTGGGCCACCACAGCTCGATCGCCGCCTCGATCTACCGCCGGGGCGACTGGGAGAATTTCGCATTCGACCACATTCTCGGCATGGGGGTCCGGATCGACGCCAACCTGCGCACCCAGCGCGATACCCACAGGCTCGAGTTCCGGTTCAAGGATCTCGAAACCAAATATCACGACCTCGAAAGCGTGTTGGTGACGATCCAGTCACTGAGGATCCGTCTGTCCGAAGGGCGTCAGGAGTTTCTCTCAGCCGCCCGGCTGATCGGCGCGGACGCCTATGGGCGTCTGCTGGCCGGCGCCGATCTCTGGCCGGAAGCCGCCAAGCGCTACGGAATGGGATCTGGATACAAGCGCGATGTGGCTGAGCTCTGGCGTGCGTGGTTCGAAACCACGCCGGAAGCCCAGGACGTTCGAGTCGCCGTGGACGCCCGCCTGCAGGATGCGTGGTCGACCTGGGTGATCGAGCCCCTGCGGCAGGCCGTGAGGGCGGCGCCGACCCCGTAGAAAGACACGATATAGGGGCAGCTCAGGGAGCCATGGGACGCTGGCCCTTGTGCGGACGCGACGCCGCTGGAAGCGGCCTGATCTCGAAGTCGAAATCGACTGCCGGTCCGCATCGATCTCAAAAATCGAAGCCGAGCTGACCCTCGGCGAGGGTTGATCGCGGTCGCCGCGCAGGTCGGTGTTGGTGGTGGGGCGACGGCATCGCCGCAGAGGGCGCCGATTCAGGGGCCGCCGTCTCAATAACGCGGACTTCCGAAAGACGCGGCTTGGCCGCAGCCCGCCGGGTCGGGATCGGGGCGCCCCGGCTCTCGTTCCAGGCGGCGATGTCCCGTTCTCGCCAGGCCACCCGGCCGGGTGAAATCGGCACCGGGTCGGGGAAATCCCCGGCCTGACGCATGCGCCACGCCGTCGTGCGGCCGAGACCCGTGAGGTTGCGCACCTGACGCCAGCTGAGAAACCGGTCCAGCCCTCGCTCATGGGCCATGACGCTGCTCCAGAAGCGAGACCGCACGATCGCCCATGACCGTAGCGAGGGCCGCCGCGTCGTTCGCCGCATCGAGCGGGTCGCGACTCCACCAGACCAGAAGGACGGCCTTGAGCGGGTAACTGACTGAGGGATCATTCAGCAGGGTCTCCAGGCTGGGGCGTTCGGAGATCATGATGCGGCCTCGCGGCGGGCCTCGCGCCGTAGGCGCTGGCGCTCACTGGAAGAGGCGACCGGCGTGGTGATCTGGGACTGAGCCCAGAGATCGAGCAGGTCGAGAGGGTAGAAAGGCTTGTTCCGGATGTGCCGGCAAGGCGGCCCGCCCGAGCCGGTGGAATAGGCCCGGGCCAGGGTCGTGGGCTTCATACGGATGCCTTTGCCCTTGAGAAAGGCCGAGGCCTCCGCTCGGGTCAGCAGGGTCTCCGCTGTCGCGGGCGCTTGATCGTCGCCATGGCGGGGTTCTGTCACGAGTGTCATAGCGCGGCCTCCGCCGGACTGCATTCCCGCGACGACCGGACCCCGCGACCGGCCGTCAGCGCCAGGTAGCAGTTGATCACGGTCACGACGTAGTTCTGGGTCTCGGTGATGTTCGGAATCCGGCCCAGCCGGGCGACCCGATCGGGACCGGAATTATAGGCCGCGAGGGCCAGGCGCAGATCGCCGAAGCGGAGGATCTGGCGGGCGAGGTAGTCGGCGCCGCCCCGCAGGTTCTCGTAGGGGTCGAACCGGTTCCGAACGCCAAGGTCGGCGGCGGTGCCCGGCATCAGCTGGGTCAGGCCGCAGGCGCCCGCGTGGGAGCAGGCCTGGGGCCGATAGGCGCTTTCAACCACGACCAGGGCGTGGAGCAGCTTGCGGTCCAGGCCATGTCGGTCAGCCGCTTCAGCGATGGCCTCGGCGAAGGGTTGGTCCAGATCCGCGAGACGGACGGCTTCCACACCGGCGACGTGGGACGTCGTGGCGTCCACGGCGGCGCCGACGAACAGGTCCCCGCCGGCGAGGCGCCAGTCGATGCGTGTCTGGGCGGCGGCCGGCGACGTCGCCGCGAGCACGACGAGGGCGGCGATGGGAAGGCTGTATCTCACCATGTCAGGGTCTCCCGGTAGACGCCCTCGATCTGGGCGGTCGTGACCGGCCCGAAGTACCGGCTGTCCAGGCTGGACGGCGTGTCGCCGAGCAGCAGGCGTTCGTTCGCGGCGAGCCTGCGGCAGCCCCGCCAGGCCGGGAGAGGCGCGCCGTTGCGGTCCCTGTCGTGGATCCGGACGGTGCGCATCGGGGCGATCATCCAACGGCCGTCCGAGCAGACGGAATCGCCCCCCGTCGCCGCCACCCGTTTGATCAGGCGCACCTCGGGCGGCATGCCCTGACGCGCCAGATAGGGACGCACGACGGCTGGCTGGCGAATGGCGACGACCGCGCCCCGCGAGATTTCGGCGGCTGCCGTGCGGACATAGACGCCCTTAGGCAGGCTCGGGCTTTCATTGATGAGCGCGAGGGCGGGCCGTTGTCCCGCGATCGCGCCGAACGCCAGGAGGCCGACGGCGGGCGCCACGGCGGCCGTGAGAAGACGACGGAAACGGGTCATCGGCGATAGGGCTCCAGAATGAGATCACGGGTGATCATCACCCGGACCGGTGCGCCTGCCCGGACGCGGATGGACGGCTGGACCCCGAGCTCGCGGTCGATGAGCCGTCCCCCGACCTGGGAGGCCTCAATGGACGCGGCGCTCCCCGCACTGGCGGCGAACGACCGATCGTCTGATCCGCCCCGCGCCAGCTCGCCGAGGGTGGTGACGGCGCCGGCGAAGAGGGTCGCGACGCCGAGCGGCCAGAGACGCCGGTCCACCTCGCCGCGGACCCCGACGGCCCCTTGCGCATCGACGCCGGGCTCCTCCGAGAGGATCAGGCTCTTGCCGTTGGGAAGGATCAGCCGGTCCCAGACCAGAAAGGCCCGACGATCGCCATGGGCGCTCTCGCCTTCGTGGCGTCCGATCAGCCGCGTCCCCTGCGGGACGACGAGATGACGTCCGGTGATGGAATCGAACACATTCTGGCTGACCGTGGCCACGACGGGACCGGGACGGGACGTGTCGACCGCCGTGAGCAGAACGCCCGGGATGACGGCTCCGGCCTTCAGCTCGTAGGGGGATACGGGCGCCAGCAGGCCGTGTGGACTGTAGATCGCCCCATAGTCCCGCATCGCGGGCGAGGGACTCGGGTCTGATCGGCCGGCGGTCTGGACGGTTCCGCTTCCCGGGGCGCCGTCGAAGAAAAGCCCCGAGGCGGCTGCCTGGTCCGCCGGTCGCGGCGCGCGGGGAGCCGTGCTGTAGTGGGGCGCAGGCACGCGCGCGGGCTGTGGGGATGCGACGGTCTCTCTCGCCTCGGGCACCGCGCCCCGGCGCTCCGGCAGGGTGTCAGCCTGGGCGAGGCGATCATAGCTCGCCGGCTGGTCGGTCACGCGATCCGAAGGCCGGACGCTGCCTCGCGCCTCGCCTGCGCCGTCGGCGTCCGCCGCGTCACGAGCCTGGCGCGTCATCTGCGGCTGGACCACGAAGGCCCAGGCCAGAGATCCGGACACGAGCAGGGCCGCAACCAACACCGCCCCCTGGACGACAGGCTTGCGGATGCGAACGGCCCCGGGACGCGGCGCCCGTCCCATCAAGGGCGGCGGCGGGGCCTTGGGAGCCGTGACGGGCGGCGGGGTCGCCGGTGTGTGCGTGTCGTGTTGAGTTCCAGCGGTTTCAGCGCTGTGAGGATCGGTCATCGGACGGCTCCCGTTAGGCGGCGGATATGGACGATCTGCGGTCGACGATCCGCGAGACCGATCTGCGTGGGGAGCGCGGTCGGTTCCACGCCGCCGTCGGCCCCACGAAATATCGCGCAGCCGGAAAGCGCAAAGGCGAATGTGACCGTGACAACGGTCCCGATCAGGAAGCGTCGGGGGTCCATGAGACATCCTCGATCTTGAGGCCAAGGGGATTGCGCATCAGTTCCGCCTCGTTGCGCGGCGGCTGATGGGCGACGGTGATGAGGGCGCGCCAACGCTCGGCCCCGGCTTGCTGACCGTTGACGAAGCGGGTCTCTCGCCACTGCAGATCGAAGGTTCGCTCGCTGCGGCGGACCACATTGAGCACCTCGACATTGACCGCTTCCCGGCCGGCGTCGGCGAACGGGTCGTTGGCCTGGGCCCAGTCGTTCAGGAAGGCGGAGGCCTTGGGGGTCAGGAGGTCGTAGGCCCCCAGCCAGTTCTGACGGATCACGATCGGATCGATCGACTTGGACCGCACGTCCCGGATCCACTGAGCGAGCGCATAGCCGGTCTGGGCCTCGGTCGGCTCATAGCGGCCGTCCAGGGCGGTGATCTTCTGGGTCTGTCCCCAGTCGGACACCTCGACGACGAAAGGCCGGACCACGGCGCGATCGGCCTGGGCCCACCAGCCCGCGCCGAGGAAGGCCGCCAGGGCGAGATTGGCCAGGGCGATGCGGCGCCAGTTGCGCGCGTGGGCGATGGAAAGACCCATCCGGTCGTCCCAGACCTGACCAGCCCGCTGGTAGGGCGTGGCCTCGGGGGACGCGGTCAGGGCGCGTTTGGGTTTGAAAAAGGGATGCATGCTCAATCCTCGGGTCTGACGGTGGGTTTGAGGGCGCCGCTGTTCTCTCCGGCCGGCATCAGGGCGCGGGCTGAGTTGGCGATAAAGAAGGCCTGGAGAGCAGCGGATCGGCCGGCGGCGCGACCGCTGCCTGCACCCAGCGTTCTCTCCTCCGACAGGGAAGGCCGGGCGCGGCTCTCGGCGTCAGGCGCCGACTTGCCGAGGGACGGCGCCGCGGCCGACCGACCGGGCGACTCATCAGCGGACGACGTTGACGTTGACCGCGATGGCCCCGAGCCTGCTGGCGAAGAGCCGGACGCGCGGGAGAGGGGTGGAGGCGCCGCACCACCGCTGGAGCCCGGCGCGGGGCCTGGTGAAGGTCTCGGTCCGCCGCCCGGCGGAAAGCTCCCGGACGAGGGTCCGCTTCCTGATGAGCGCGCTGCGGAGGCCGCGCCTGCGGCGGCTCTGGACGACCCGCTGACGGCGGCGGCTCGCCCGGCCATGGCTCCGGCCCCCGCCACGCCGCCCGCCACGAGGGCGCCGGCGCCGGCAACAGCCAATCCGCTCGTCAGAGCTGCGCCCGCTCCCAAGGCCGGCCCGCCGGTCACAAGGGCCGAGGCGAGGTTCGGGATGAAGATGGCCAGCATGGCCAGCAGCAGGGCGGCGACCAGAATGGTCAGGGCCTCGTAGATGTCAGGATTGGCGGAGGGCTGGAGCTGGTCGAAAATCGTCCGTGCGCCCGAAACGACGATGGCCAGCGCCAACACCTTGAGCCCGGAGGAGACGACGTAGCCGAGCGGCCTCTCAGCCAGAAAGGCGGTCTTGTTCCAGATGCCGAACGGCAGGAGCACGAAGCCGCCCAGGGTGACGATCTTGAACTCCAGCAGAGAGACGATGATCTGCAGGGCGAGTATGGCGAAGGCCAGCATGATGCCGATCATCGCCAGGCCGAGGATGAGGGCGTCGGCCATATTCCCCATGACGTCGAGCGGGTTCTCGACCGGCGCGGGTGTCTCGCCCAGCGCCTTCACGATCTCCCAGCCCTGCTGGAGGATGGCCCCCGGATTGAGAAACTCCGCGCGCGACAGGGAGCCTCCGCCGGCGGTGAGGCCGAGCTCGAGGAAGCCGGCGTAGATCGTCTCCGACAGGGCCTGCCAATCATTGATGAGCCAGGCGAAGGCGCCGATCAGCAGCACCTTGCCGAAACCGGCGGCGAGGATTTCCCGGTTGGGGGAGAGCGCCCACTGGATGCCCGTCAGCGCCACCACGAGCGCGATCAGCAGTCCGAAGACGCCGTTGACCGAGCTGGACAGGGCGTCAAAGCCGGCGGTGACGGTGTTGGAAAACACCACCATCAGCTCGTTCGGGGTCTCCATTCCGGGGCCGGCCATGACCGCTCTCCTCAGTCCCGAGCGTGGGGCAAGGGGTTGAAGGACGGGGCGGCCGGGGTGGAGGATCCGCCCTCCCAAAAGCGGCGCCGCGCCTCGATCGCGGCCTCCCGGTCGGCGGCCTGACGCGCCGCGCCCTCGGCCATCAGCCGGGACTGCGCCAGAAGCAGGGTCCGCATGCTGGCCAGATCCTCCGCGAGGACGGACAACATCTGGGTCGAAGACTGGATCGCGGCCGTCTCGCCCTCCGCCGCCTCGCTGGCGGCCATAGCGCCCCGGAGACGCCCGTCCCGACTCCGGGCCAGCCGCTCCAGCTCGGCCGCCGTCCGCGCCAGATCCTCGGCGGTCCGTCGGGCGGTCGTGGAGCGCTCGGCGCCGAGCGCCGTGAGATCCGAGAGAGACAGGTCGTCTGGATACAGATCGGCGAACTGCCGCTGGACCCCGTCGAGGGTCGATGCCGTGCCCCTGAGCCGGTCGGCCCCACGACCATGGCGTGGCCAACGTCGCCGACATGCAGGGAGAGCCGGAAAGGCGTGGACCCGCTGGTCCGCGCGACCGCCAAAGGCGGCCCTTGCAGACGCGGGTCTGCGGTCGGCCCGGCCCAGACGGCGGAGACCGGAAGAAGGTCGGCGAGGTTCAGGGTGGAGACCAGCGGCCGGCGGACGTCCGCATAGGGCTCGCCCGGCAGGGAGCCGAGCCAGGCCTCGACCGCATTCAGATCTTCGGTCCGGGCGACGAAGCCCTGGGCGTTCAGCGTCGCCTCGATCGCCCGCGCCTGCTCCGCCGCCCGGTCGGGGTCGCGCGCCGTCACCGTGATCGTCGTGGTCAGATAGCCATAGGCGCAGGCATCCGAGCCGAGCGCCTCCAGGGCGCCGTCGCACTCGTCAGTCTTGGCGGCCGCGTCCGTGTCGAGGAGCGGAACTTCCTCCTTGGTGATCGCCTCGCGCAACAGGACGCCGACGCCCTTGCGCTTGGCGAACCACCTCTTGCGCAGCTTGACCAGCTCGACCTCGGCGTCCGCCTTGTCGAGGCCGATCCAGCGGGCGCTCCAGCGATAGGGAAACGGCAGAGCGCCGAGGGCGTCGAGCAGCCCCGGCCGCGTGCTCGCCGGGAGACCACGCACCGAGACCACCTTGAGTGTCCGGCCGTCGAGCGTGGGCGCCACGCCGCCCAGAAGGGGTGCATCGGCCAGCCAGGCGTCGAGGAACATCGGCGTAGCGGGCAGTTCGAGGCGGACGGTTCGGGGAGAGACGCAGTCATGGAGCCAGGTCAGGATCTCCGCATCGTCCAGCATGGCGACTTCCGGAAGGGCGTCGGCCAGAAGATCGACGATCTGTGCGGTCTCGCGCGTGAAGGCGTCCAGCGCGTTGCGCCAGTCGCGGCTCGCCGGGTCGGCTCCGTCGAACAGGACCCGCTCCATCCGGCGGGTCTGATCCGCTGGCGGCAGCCAGGTCAATGCGGCCCGGTAATCGGTCTCGTAAGCCGGCTCGCTGGTCTCGAAGAGGGTGCGGCGCTCGGCGTCGATCAGCCAGGCGGCGGCGATCTCGAACTCGCTCTTCGGATAGGCCTGGGCGGGACGACGACGCGCCTCCACATGCAGACACCACCCGCTGCCAAGACGTTTGAGGGCGTTGTTGAGCCGCGCCCGGACCGACATCAGCTCCAGATCCGAGGCCGACTCGAGGTCGGGCCCCCGGAAACTCAGGCCGCAGGTGAAGGACCCGTCCTTGTTCAGCACGACCCCCGGCGCGACCATGGCCGCCCAGGGCAGATGATCGGCGAGGAGCGCGGGTCGCCTACGATGTTCATCCAGAAAGCGCATGATCAGTCTCACGCATCGAGATGGCCGGGCAGGGCCAGGTGGCGGCGAAGCACGTCGAAGAACCGCTTGTCGGCCCGCGCGGCGTAGAGGCCGATGGCGTGGGCGACCGCCCACCACAGCAGACCGAGCCACCAGATCCGCAAAGCCAGCCCCAGCACCACTGCGACGGTGCCCATCAGGATGGCGTAGTCCCGTGGCATGCCCGCCAGGGTCACGGGCTCCGTCAGGGCGCCGGCGACCGGCAGATCCCAACCGGCCGGACGGTGATCGGACAGCGCGTCGGGCATCAGCCGATCTCCGCTCCGCCGGCGAATCCGAAGAACTGCAGGAAGAAGGTCGAGGCGGCGAAGGCGATCGACAGGCCGAACAGGATGCCCAGCCCCCGCCGCATGGACGAGCCGTTCTCGCTCATGGCCACGCCGGCTCCGAAGAGCACCACCGCCACGACGGCGGCGGCCTGGACCACCGGGCCGGTGATGGATTCCACGATCTGCTGAAGCGGGCCTTCCCAAGGCATCCCGGATCCGCCCGCAATAGCTTGGCCAGCGATGAGAAGGCCGCAAGTCACCGTCGCGGCCGACAGGCCGCGTTGAAGTAAACGCGTCATGGTTTGAGTTCCTGAAGCCGATGCGCGATGGTTTGCGCTGACGGTCATAAGGAAGTCAAAGTATCCACAGACCGTCAACGCGTCCTGTGAATATATTATCCGAGTGATAGAAGTTGGATCGCGGGCGATTCGAATTTCATAGTCGGACTATGTATTCCGACTTGCAGGCGACTTGCATGTAACAGCGCTGTTTGCCTGCCAAGCAAGGGTTTCGACCGATTCCGCCAGACTATCGCCTGGGTTTCCGGGCGATGCTGCGGCAATATTTGACCGGGTGTCAGCCGGTCAGCAGGGTCTCCGGCGCCTGCAGAATATTGACGCCAAGACCGATCAGCCTCTTCCGCGACCCCTCAGCTCACTCACGACGTGAGCTGAATCTCGCGAAAGATCTCGCCTTGCTGCAGCGCGGCGCTGCGGCGATCACCGAGATCTACCAACTGATCCAGGATCTGGAGCAGCTTGAGCGCTAGGTCTTGAGACAACGGTGCCGCCCGCTCCGAGAAGATCTGCACCAGACCGGCAATCCTCGCGGCAAGGGTGGTCCCATGCCAGCCCGGCAGTTCCTCGCCATTGCCGAGCCTA
The DNA here is from genome assembly GCF_017086445.1 of Brevundimonas fontaquae. Lineage (NCBI taxonomy): Bacteria > Pseudomonadati > Pseudomonadota > Alphaproteobacteria > Caulobacterales > Caulobacteraceae > Brevundimonas > Brevundimonas fontaquae. Next base: position 1,094,478 of record NZ_CP070968.1, read on the forward strand.
AGGACGGCCAGCGTCAGGTCGGCGAAATGCTCCGGCGGGTAGTGATCCCTGGCGCGTTCGCACAGGGTCAGGAACTGGGTCATCACGAAGGGAGACCAGCCTGCCGCCGCTACGAATTTCGCGACGTGGCACAGCACCAGCCCGACATCTCGCCAATCCCCGTTGACGAACCGGGCGGCTCCGCCAGCGAGGTCATCGATCTGGACGAACAACAAAGCTTTCACCAGCGCGGGTTGGTCGAACCCGTGGAGTTCTCCCGCGCGGTAGCTGGTTCGAGAGAAGACGGAATCCTTCAGCAGCCGATCAAGACAGACATCGAGAACCTCCATCACGTGTGCGGGCGGCAAGGGGGCGTCGAAGACAAGGACCGCGACGCAAGTATTACCGTCGATGATCCGCCGGATGAGCGTATCGAGGTCCGCGCCTTCGGAAAGCTGATCGACTGCCCAGTCTTCGAGCGCCAGATAGCCGGAGCCGAGTGCCTTGGGTCCCTGCAATCCGCGCGACCAGAGATATTCGCGCTCACCGCCCCAGAAGGTCTGACGTCCCCACGGGAAATCCAGGACGATCGGGATCGGCGTGCCCGGCGTTTCGTAGTCGAGGGTGTGCAGCTGTCGCCACGCGGTGATGGCGTGGTTCGACAATTCGGTCAGGAGCCGGATCGCCTCATCTGGCGCGTGCTGGAATAGGGCAAGATAGGGCTGCCTCATTGGAGAGGCCGGGAAGAAGTTCTTCATACCCCGGTCGAGGGCGAGACTCTTCCAATCATGGTACGAAAAGGATCGGGAGCCGAGCGACATGCCCAGCCCGTCAGCCACCCTCTGCTGATCGACGGTCCGTTCCGCTTCGGGAATGGCCAGCGCTTCTTGGCGTCGCTGGGCAGCGCGTTCATTCTCCCGAAACTCACGCTCCTGCTGATCGGCTGGCAGCTCCTCCCTCAGATGCTTCAGGGTCACTTCAACAAGGAGCGATCCATGTGTTTCGGCCAGGATGGGCGAAAAGGCGACCACTTCCTCGAACTCAGGCTCATCGATGTCTTCGGACGCGACAAGCGCGCTCAGATAGGCGGTGGCGTGATCGGAATAGGAGCGGGCGGCACGCAGGATGAGGGTGACATACGCGGTCCGGCGAGAGCCGCCGTCCTGTCGCCGGCGCCATCTCGAGATGCTGTCGTCAGAGCCGTCTCCCAAACTGGAAAGCCACCGACCGACCACGGTGAGCAGGCCGTCGGAAACAGGGTTCTTCATGTCAGCGAACATGTTCTGCCAGACGGTGAAGACGGCCGTGACCTGGGGCTGTAGCCGGATCGGAACCCGGTCGATCCGCTCGACCAAGAACCAGATCAGGCGGGCCCAGCTCTCAACATCCGACGGCCAACCCAGGGAGTCCGCCATCCGGATCCGGGTCTCCGGGGGCAGGTCGCCGCCGATGACGACGGGGTTCGGCGTGGTTCTCTCGGCCTGGAACCAAACCAACGCCTTGTAGAGCCACGCGCCCTCATTCACGAAGACCACATCCTCGTAGGCTTTCGCTTCGTTCGGAAAGACCGTCGAGCCGATTGGGCCTAGGAGCCAAGCCCTGACCCACTGACTGCGGATCGGCTGGGTCGAAAGGTTCTCAAGGGTGGCCACCCACTGTTCTGACGGGAACAGGGATTGGGAGAAGAGCTCCACGATCCGCGCAAACGCCGGCGGCTGGCCTGCCTCGACCAGTTCATCCGGCCAGTCATCAGCGCGATCGACGAGGGTCTGGAAGAAGGCCCATTCGAAGAAGATGTCATGGGCGAAGCGCAGGGAGACGCCCGGAACGACGAACTGGAGGATTCCGTCGGAAACGAGATCAGGGATTTGCTCAACGGTGCTGGTCTGCAGTCCGGCGATCGCGATCGGCTTGCTGAGCGCCCGGGCCCGCCTGCGTCCCAGATCAACGATCGCGCGTTGGCGAAGAAGAGCGTCCTTGCCGTCCGCGGCGTACCCGCCGTTGAGCCACCAGTTCCGGATCAGATCCACCTCGGAATGGAGCACGGTCGCGTCGCCGCCCGCCGTGCTGGCCTGTTGCAGGATCTTGGCGAAGAACGGACGTCTGGCGATTTCCCGAACAGCCCCTTTCGAGGTCAGGACCGGTTGCAGAGAGGGGATGTCCGAGGCCAGCGCCGCCGCTTCGGGATCGTCTAGCTCAGGCGCCTCGAGTGTCTGGACGCCGAGCGTCGACAAAGCGCTGCCCAGCCAGTTGCGCAAGGGGCCGATCCCGGTGTCGCGCAGCGTCATCACGATGCGCCAGTCTTTCAACCCCTCCACCGTCCCGACGGCCCGGACGACGTCGAGCACGACCCCCCGATGCTCCTTCTCAATCCGGTCCACACCGTCAATAAACAGCGTCGGGGTGCCGACGGAGCCGACTTCAGCCATCAGGTCGTCGAGCGATGCCGCGGTCAGGCCGTTGGCGGCGGCGAAGGACGCCCAGCTGGTCCCGGACAGACGGTCATGTTTCAGGAAAAGAACCGGCCCTTGCGCGAGCGCGTCCTCGATCTCCATCCTCAGGAGCACGGATTTGCCACTGCCCGGCAGGCCGGTGATCTGGACCAGTCGACCCGCGGCCATCTTTTCAATCAGCGCTTTGCGCAAGGCGGCGCGTGGCACGGTGACGCCGCTCACATCCTTTTCGATGTCGGAGACCCAGGCCTGCGAGAGTTCGGACAGTCTCAGCAGATCGGGTCTAAGGCCGCCCAACCCCCGGAGGGGCGCGACCGCCTTGACCTCCCTGAGCAGTCTCGGTCGGTCGAACACGCCGGCGGCCTTGGCCGCAAGGCCGCCCATATGGCACAGCCGCGACAAAAGGAGGGAAGCCTGACCCGCCGCCTCATCCGTCAAAGCTTGTGCAGCGCGCGCGACGCCGTCCGAACGCGCGCGAGACGCCGACGACTGGAAATCGAACTCGATCAGCGCGAAGTGGCTGATAAGCCGGTGGAGCTCCCCATCCTGTCGGGCCTCCTCGAGCGCGCCGCCGCCTCAGGCGATCTGGATCGCGGGCTTGAGGATATCCAAGCCGAGGCACTGGCCGTCCTGGAGGAGGAGGTGATCCGAACGGATGTCTCAACCGAGGCCGAAACGGCCTTGGTCACCTTCGAGTTGAAGGTCCGGCGCGAGCTGGTCAGCTCGGACGCGGCCCTGAGCGGCGCGGAGGGCGCAGCCTTCCGCCTCGTCGTGAACGCGCGTTCGGGGCGCGCCGCCCTGGCCGAGTTCGGCCTGACCACCACCACCGACGACGACCGGCTCGTGCCGGCTGTCCGCCTGTTGCGGCCCGACCAGCATCAGGTGACGCCGGAGAAGGTCTTTGCGGAATCGGCCTGGTCCGAGACCGACGAGGCGGGATGGCGCGCCGTCTGGGACGCCGAGGTCGCCGCGACCGATCCCTGGCGGACGCGGCGCCTGACCCTGGCGACCGGTCTTCTGCTGCCGATCTGGGGAAAGCTGCCGTCCAAGGGCTGCTCGGTGCGCCGGGTGCGGGCACCGGACGGTCGGCGTTGGCTGGGGCGCGTGCTGGATGAGGTCCAGGCCGCCAGCCTGAAGACAGCGCTCGGCTTGACGGCGGTCGGCGACGCCTGGGCTGACGGCGGACGTACTGCGGCGGCTGTGCTCGACCGCAATGTGCAGCTCGCCCTCACGGGCGGGCTGTGGCTGAAGCGGTCGCGTGTCATGGACCGCTGGCGGCTGGAGGTGGTCGGCGGCCGGACCGACCGCGACGCGCTGGTGGCGCTGGGCTGCTTCGTCGAGATCATCGCCTATGCGCCGCGGGTCTTCATCCCTGTGGATCGGCCCGAGATCGTGGAGTCGGTGCTTCGCCGCCACCGGGTACAGTCGACGTTGGAGGGCGCGGCAGCCTGACGACAGATCACGGCGTATCAGTCGTAGCCGCCTCTGGCCTTCTTACCAGTCTTGGATTTAGTCGTCGCGGTCTCGCTCGATCTGGCGGCGCGCGGCAGCTTTTGGTCGTCAGGTCGGGTCTTTTTCCAAAAGGCGTTCAGCCGCTTGCGATTGTCGCGGACACATCGGATCGCCGCTGCCTCGCCCCGGAGATTCCTTGGCCCGGCGAGAACCTCAGGGTCCTTCTCGATGGAAATGGTGATGTGGCGACCCTCGAGCGCGACACGCACATGCGGGCGCCCGCGGTGTTTGGACTCGTCGTGGAAGATGTCTATCCGGAAGTCCGTGATGTCCTTCACGTGCTTTTCGTCGAGCCGATAGACGGCGTTCGTCGGTTCGTCCGCGAGCGCCGCGTCAAAGTCCTCCCAAACCTGGCGCGCCAACTTGGGCGGCAGGGCATGGCCCGACCCGATCGGAACCTGGTCGTCGCCCTGCAGCATCCGCGCCAGGGCCCCGGCGACCTCCCCGCGGTCCTCGCCCAGAAAGAGCAGGATCTCCGCTGCCAGCGGAGTGCAGACTCGTCGCGCCTCGTTGAGGTCGGCGACCCCCGCCTTCACCGATGGCGCCATGAGGCGGCCGATCACAGCGCCCATCCGGCGCTCGATCTCGGGAGACTCCGGCAGCTCGCCGAGTGGATCGGACATTATCTCGTCTTTCGGCATCGGGTCTTCAGTCCTCTCTGGTCGTGCGGGTCCGGCGGCACCCACTTTTCGAGATCCATGTGGGAAGACGCCGCGATCGGGCAAAGGCCCGCCGCGAAAGGGAGTGAAGGAAGGGAGGTCTCGGCTGAAGCGGGACTGGGGAGATCGGCTCCCCGGCGGCTTCGGATCAACAGGAGACTGACATGCAGACCATGGTGTTCACGGGCCGCCTCGCGGCCGACCCCCAGATCAGCGACGACTTCGGCAAGGCGGTCTTCCGCCTGCTCGAGCAGCGCGGGACCGACAATGCCGGCAAGCCTCGGCTGGTTGGCGTCAACTGCGTCAGCTGGTCGAAGGGCCTGAACGAGAAGGTCATCGCCCGGGGCTTGGCCCAGGGATGTGAGGCCGTCGTCATCGGCGCCTTCATCGACACCGCCTACACGGCACGGGACAGGTCGGAACGGACGGCCAAGGAGCTGGTGATCAACCGGCTCACCGTCCTCGACTGGGCCGAGGACCGCCAGCCCGAAGCGGCGGACGACCGGGTCGCCGCCTGACCCTCCCTTCCACTCATCACCAAGGAGACTGATCATGCAAACCCTCACTCTCGAAGGCTATCTGGCCGCCGATCCCTCGATCCTGGCAGCGCAGGGCTCAGGCAAGAAGCGCGCGAGCTTCCGCGTCCTGGAAACCACTCGCTTCCGACGCGCCAATGGCGAGCCCGGCGAGCGCACCACCGGCTTCAACTGCATCTGCTTCAACGAGGCGACGGCTGAGAACTACATCCAGCCTTACGCCCGCAAGGGCAGCCGCGTCGTCATCCAGGGCCATGTCGAGAACGACAGGGCGCCAGAGCCAGACCTCTGACGCCGCGCTCAAGGACAAGCACCAGGCTGTCCGGCGGGGCGCCCGCCGCCTCGTGTCGGTCCCAAAGCTCGGCAATGTAAGCCGCGGCGTCTGAGACCGAGAATTCTCCGGCTTCGCTCCGCCGTGACTTCGCCTGGACGAAAGCCCTGTCCTGGGCGCCGATCAGATCGAAGTCGTCATGCGCTTCCGGGGTCACTGCCCCGAAGGGCGAGGCTCCGGTCCAGCCCTGAACAGCGAGAAGCGCGCCCACGGCGTCCTGGTAACGGAACCCTCGCCCGGCTCTGGACCCGGCCGGATTGATTGGAGACTTGGCCACTTGCGGCTCCTTTGCTGAACCAAGTCGCGAAACCTAGTCGCCTGCCCGTGTGAGGGCTCTTATCGCCTCGACCGCCTCTTCGAGATCGCTGACGACATGGCAGTCGTTGAGGGCGAGGAGGTCCAGTTGCTTGCGCCTGACCAGATCATGCAGCGGCCGCTCGGTGAGGAACGTATCGCAGTAGCCCAAAGCGGCTGCGGCATGCCGGAAATCGTAGAAGTCATTCGGTTTGAAGCGACGCGCCTTATCCACCCGCATTGCGGCATGAAGGGAGGTCTCGATGTGGAGCGTGCGAACGACGCGCTGGCCCATGCCGGCGTTGAAAGCCCCGAGAAGGGTGTTTAGCCCGATGTTTTTCAGGGTCGTCCACTTCTCAGCGTCATCTGGGTGGGGCCTTTCGACACCATCCTTCTCGGCCATGGCGCAAAGCGCGTCCGCAGCCAGCGTCCCACACACGCGGATCGCGCCTCTGAGCTCGATCTCGTACGCCCGCTCGAAACTCGTGATCTCATCAGCATGGAGATCGCGGTTGATGTTCGTCTCCGAGCTCAGCGCGACGTAAGGGTCGATCGGTCGTGGCTGATTTCCGATGATCTCAATCAATCTCAAGAGGGGCGTGTCCCACAGCTCATCGATCCAGCGCCTTTGAAGATCCAGCAATTGGGTCGGATCCAGGGTGTCGATGACAGGATGGGTTTCACCCAGGACCAGCGCCGCTCTGGTCCAAACGATCTCGGCCATTTCGTAAAGCTCTCCGGACCGTTCTAGGAGCCGGTGGAACGCCGCATAGATTTCGGCGCCAACACGGCGGTCCCACACCATCAGGGAAACGCCGAGACTCAGCTCATCGCAGAGGCGGGCCGTGCCAATCCGGCGATCCTCCGAATAGGGCTGTTTCATCAGCTCCAGGAAAATGTTGTCGGCGATCGGGCACACCAATGCGCCTTGGCGCACGCCACGTCGAAGCAGATGCAGCAGCTTCAACGCTGGCGCGTCCTGCCTCAAACCCAAGGCGGCGTCGCGAACGATGATCCAGTACATCAGGTCGAGATAGACTTTTCGACGCGGCGCTATTGTCCGGCCAAGTGCGATCTGTTTCGACTTTACGTAGGCCTCAATCGTCAAATGGCTTGTCCGGGAATCGTACGCACCAAGGCCGCGAACCGCTTTTGTGCTGCGATCCGGGTCAGGTGAAGCTCCTCGAACTTGCGGTCGATAGCCACATGGCCGCTCACGCCGAGAGCATCGTAGTGAGCTTCAAAAGCGTCGCAGGCTTTGATGAGCGCGTCCACAGCCTCCGCGACGGGATCAGCCGCAGTCTTTTCCTCAAGCCAGGCCTCTAGGCTCAGGCCGGACTTTTCGGCGCGTCGCCTCTCGTAGGCTTGTTTGGACGGTGTGAGGGAGGCTTTGAGCCGCTCGAGGCGCGCGGCATGCGCTTTCGGGCCGTATATGTTCATCCGGCTGTTACGTGGTCGGAGATCGAAATCGAAGTCGGCAGGCCGAGTCGGGTCGGCAACGAAAACGATCTGCTTCTCGAAGCGCGGCTTCGGGGTGATGTCGAAGAGAATCCCATCCGGAGCGCGCCACACGCAGTGGAACTCGGCCGTGAGCAACGCTGAAGCCCATTCCCAGATCGTCCAGCCGTAAACAGCCTCTCCACCATCCGCTTCGACCTTCAGGCGGACGCCGTCGCTACACCATCCATACCGCCCGCAGGCGTCGTCGATGACAGGCACGAGGAGGGGGGTGGTCTCGGAGAGCGTTGCCGCGAACCGTTCCACCTCGGCCGTAATGCCCTGCGGCGTCGTTTCGGTGACCTTGGAGGCGTTGTTCCGTTCGTCGGTCAGCCTCTGCGCTGCATCTGCGCGAATCTCGTCGTCAGTCATCTTCATGGCGGCTCTCAACAAGGGGATCGCAGATGTCGGGAGATTCCGGCAATGGGGCGTCTCCACCAGTTGCGCACACGCAATGCGGCCTGAATCAGAGAGTGGCGTATGGGCCGCCTCACGATGAGCGCGTGGATAGCGGTTTCTTTAGCTTGGAACCGGACAGGCGCGATCGAAACCCGGCGAAACGAAGAGAAAATAATAACGCTGTTCGTTACCCCGGTGTTACCCCAAAGCAAAAGGGGTTAGCAGCGGAACTGCTAACCCCTTGGAATTTGGTGGAGCTTAGCGGAGTCGAACCGCTGACCTCTTGCATGCCATGCAAGCGCTCTACCAACTGAGCTAAAGCCCCGGACCTGTCGGTCTGGATCGCCCGGTTCATCTTGCGATGGCCCCCGGCGAGGCGGCGGAAACTAGGTCAGGCCTTTTCTGCGATCAAGCCCGTTTCGAGATTTATTTTCACCGCGTTCCCAAGGGTGAAAATACGCAGGTTTTTCAAACCGAAAGGTATGAAAGGCCTGCTGTCCCGCCGCGTCTCCCTAACGGGAAATGCGGCGGGTGCAACAAGAATCTGAGCCTATCCACAAGCCCCGAAGAAGACGGGCCTCATGTAGCGCGAAGCGCGATAGGCCCGAAAATCAGTCGTCGTCGCGCGACGGCTTGGCGATCTCGTCGTCGATCGAGTCGTCGTCTTCGTCTTCGATGAACGGCACGGAGTCGTCATCGTCGTCGGCCAGCAGATCGTCGTCGCCGTCGGTAGAGCCCATGCCGGCTTCTTCCGAGGCGTCAGCCGGAGAGTCTTCGTCCTCGTCGTCCGGGGTCAGGATCGGCTCGTGGCCTTCCTCGTCGATTTCCGGCGTCTTGACGTCGTCTTCCTCGTCCTCGTCGCCGTCGACCTTCTTGTCCTTGACCTGGTCTTCCGTGTCCTCATCGTCGGACGGATAGCCGGGACGGGCGCGGCGGCTGCGCAGCTTCATCGCCTCTTCGGGATCGAAGTCGGTTCCGCATTTGGGGCAGTGTGCAGGGCGACGGTTCAGGTCGTAAAACTTCGCCTGGCAGTTGGGGCAGACCTGTTTGGCGCCCAGTTCGGGATTGGCCACGTTTGGATGCTTTCAACGGGTTGAATTCGGGGCGGTCCCTTGCCACCCCTTTGACCCGCTGTCAAAAGCTGTCTTTCGCGCCGCCCGCGCGGCCATTCACACAATACAGCCTGAAGCGGGTGATCATGCCGTCCCAACTGACTTCGCGCCGCGCATCCGCCCTGACCGGAAAGGTCCGCGCACCGGGCGACAAGTCGATGTCGCACCGGTCGATGATCCTGGGCGGAATAGCGTCGGGCGTGACCGAGGTCGAGGGTCTCCTGGAAGGCGACGACGTCCTGGCCACCGCCCGTGCGGTCGAAGCCTTCGGCGCCAAAGTCGAGCGGACCGGCGACGGCAGATGGCGGATCGAGGGGGCGGGCGGCTTTAAGACGCCGGCTTCGGTGATCGACTGCGGCAACGCCGGAACCGGGGTGCGCCTGCTGATGGGGGCGGCGGCCGGCTATCCGCTAACGGCGACCTTCGATGGCGACGGCTCGCTGAGAAAGCGGCCGATGAAGCGGGTCACGGGACCCTTGGCGGACATGGGTGCGGCGTTCGACTGGCAGGCGGCCGAGGATCGGCTTCCTGTGGCCCTGACGGGCGGGACGTTGAAGGCCATCGACTATGTGCAGACGGTGGCTTCGGCCCAGGTGAAGTCGGCCATCCTGCTGGCGGGTCTGAACGCCGAGGGCGTCACCTCGGTGGTCGAGCCGGAAAAGAGCCGGGATCACACCGAGCGGATGCTGCGGGCCTTCGGCGCCGAGGTGGGCGTCGAGCAGAGGGGCGAGGGCTGGAAGGTGACGCTGAAGGGCGGTCAGGCCCTGACCGGGACCTTCGTCGCCGTGCCGGGCGATCCGTCTTCGGCGGCGTTTCCACTGGCGGCCGGTCTGATCGTGCCGGCGTCGGAGGTCACGGTCGAGGGCGTGATGCTGAACCCGCTTCGCACCGGCCTGTTCGACACATGGATCGAGATGGGCGCCGACCTGACCATCACCAACCGGCGCGAGGCCGGGGGCGAAGAGGTCGGCGACATCACCGCCCGTCATTCGTCCCTGAAGGGCGTGGTCGTGCCCGAGGATCGCGCCGCCTCGATGATCGACGAATATCCGATCCTGGCGGCGACGGCCGCCTTTGCGGACGGCGTCACCGTCATGCGCGGCGTGGGTGAAATGCGGGTCAAGGAAAGCGACCGGATTTCGCTGATGGTCGAGGGGCTGCGCGCCTGCGGTATTCAGGTCGAGGAGGAGCCGGAAGGCTTCATCGTCACCGGCGCCGGCCAGGGCAGGTCGGTGCGTGGAGGCGGCCTGGTCCACACCGCCCACGACCACCGCATCGCCATGAGCCATCTGGTCCTGGGCCTGGCCGCCGAGCAACCGGTCTCGGTCGACGAGCCTGGGATGATCGCCACCAGCTTCCCCGGCTTCGTCGAGATGATGAACGGCCTGGGCGGGCGTATAGTGTGAAGCCCGTGCGCGACGTCGTCGGTCGAGGCATCGCGGTCCTTGGTCTTCTGACCTGTCTGGGCGGAGCCGGCTGGACGGCTTGGATCGTCTGGCAAGGGGTGACGACAGGCCGGGTCTCGGGCAAGCATGGCGCCGTGCATCTCAGGGCCGAGGGCGACGCCTTCTTCTATTCGACCGTGGCGCTGAGCGGCGTCGCCTGTTTGGTTTGGCTGGGTTTGGCGGCCTTCGCGGTCGTGGTTCTGGCGCGTTGGAAGGCATGGTCGTGAACCGGCCGGGGCCGTCGGGCTGGATCAAGCCGATCCTGACGCTGGCGATCGCGATCCTGATCGGCTGGTTCTGCGTGATCGGAGCCCGAGAAATCGTCCAAAGCCTGGATGCCGGGGTGCTGAACAACCGAAAGGGGCCGGACGTTCTGTTGGCGGACCGACCCCTGCTGTATTGGAGTTTGGTCGGCTTCTATGTGGCGTCGGTTGCGGCCGGGGCGGGCCTGGCGGTCCTGCTGGCCGGCCTTGCAATTCGTGATTTGGTCGGACGCCGAGACTGAGGCCTGCGGCTGGATTGGTCGGGCGATCCTCGCTATCAGGTTCGGCCTCCCGTGCGTTTGGGATCGAGATTGAAATGCGCCACGCGCTGCGGAGACCTGCTTGACCCTGATCATCGCCGTCGACGGACCGGCCGCCTCTGGCAAGGGGACCATCGCCGCGCGTCTGGCCCAGACCTATGGTCTGCCGCATCTGGATACGGGGCTGCTGTACCGGGCCGTGGGCGCAAAGGTGCTGGCGGACGGCGGATCGCTGGATGACGAGGCCGCGGCGACGCAGGCGGCGCGGGGCCTCGACGCGGCGGGCCTGTCGGACGATCCGCGCCTGACGACAGGTGAGGCGGGAGAGGCCGCCAGCCGTGTCGCCAGCTTCGCCGGCGTTCGCGCGGCTCTGCTGGAGCTGCAGCAGGCGTTCGCGGCCCAGGCGAGCGGCGCGGTTCTCGACGGACGCGACATCGGCACGGTCATCGCGCCGAACGCTCAGGCCAAACTGTTCGTCACCGCGACGCCCGAGGTGCGGGCCACGCGCCGCTGGAAGCAGCTGACGGCGCGCGGATCGGACATCGCCTTTGACGCCATGCTGGCCGACATCCAGCGCCGCGACGAGCGCGACGCCGGGCGCGGGGCGGCCCCGATGGTCCAGGCCGATGACGCGGTCTTGCTGGACACGACCGATCTGGGTATAGAGGCCGCCTTCGATGCGGCCCGCCGTATCGTCGAGGCGGCGCGCGCGAAACACGGTCTCTGACCTGCCCTCGCAAATCCAACGCTCCCACCCTCGGCCTCCGCGGGCGTTTTGATCGTTCTGAACGGTCTCGCATCCCGACGACCTGATTCCATCTTTTCCCATCGCCCCGCGCGCCGCCTTTCGCTGCGTCAGGGGTCCACCTCGCGCGGGATCGTCCTTCGGTCACGCGCCATAGCCCCACTGGAAACACCAGAGCTTCATGTCTGATACTCTCAACCCCACGCGCGACGACTTCTCGGCGCTGCTCGACGAACAACTGTCGGGTCGCGACTTCGGCGAAGGCCAGGTCGTCCACGGCCGCGTCGTCGGCATCGAAAAAGACATCGTCATCATCGACGTTGGTCTGAAGACCGAAGGCCGCATCGCCATGCGCGAATTCGGCCAAGGCGACGACGGCGCCCTGCCCAAGGTCGGCGACAACGTCGAGGTTTACCTGGAGCGCGTCGAGAACGCCCTGGGCGAAGCCGTCATCAGCCGCGACAAGGCCCGTCGCGAAGAAGCCTGGACTCGTCTGGAAGTCGTGTTCGCCGAAGGCCAGCCGGTCAACGGCGCCATCGTCGGTCGCGTGAAGGGCGGCTTCACCGTCGACCTGGGCGGCGCCTCGGCCTTCCTGCCCGGTTCGCAAGTCGACATCCGTCCGGTCCGCGACGTCGGCCCGCTGATGGGCAAGGAACAACCCTTCGCCATCCTGAAGATGGACCGTCCGCGCGGCAACATCGTCGTGTCGCGTCGCGCCATCCTGGAAGAAGCCCGCGCCGAACAGCGCACGGAACTGGTCGGTCAGCTGGCCGAGGGTGAAGTCCGCGAAGGCGTCGTCAAGAACATCACCGACTACGGCGCGTTCGTCGACCTGGGCGGCATCGACGGCCTGCTGCACGTCACCGACATGTCGTGGAAGCGCGTTTCGCACCCGAGCCAGGTTCTGGCCGTTGGCGACACCGTCAAGGTCCAGATCGTCAAGATCAACCCGGACACCCAGCGTATCTCGCTGGGCATGAAGCAACTGCAGTCGGACCCCTGGGACGGCGTGGAAGCCAAGTATCCGGTCGGCGCCAAGTACACGGGCCGCATCACCAACATCACCGACTACGGCGCCTTCGTGGAGCTGGAAGCCGGTGTCGAGGGCCTAGTGCACGTCTCGGAAATGTCCTGGACCAAGAAGAACGTCCACCCCGGCAAGATCGTCTCGACCTCGCAGGAAGTCGACGTCGTGGTTCTGGATGTCGACGCCTCCAAGCGCCGCATCTCGCTGGGCCTGAAGCAGGCTCAGGACAATCCGTGGGACGCCTTCGTCGCCAACAACCCGATCGGTTCGACCGTCGAGGGCGAAGTCAAGAACGCCACCGAGTTCGGCCTGTTCATCGGCCTGGACAACGACATCGACGGCATGGTGCACCTGTCCGACCTCGACTGGTCGGTGTCGGGTGAAGAAGCCATCCAGCGCTACCGCAAGGGCGAGATGGTCAAGGCCAAGGTCCTGGACGTCGACGTCGAGAAGGAACGCGTCTCGCTGGGCATCAAGCAGCTGGGCGGCGATCCGATCGGCGAGGGCGACACCTATCGTCGCGGCCAGCAGATCACCGTCACCGTGACGGCGATCGAGTCGGGCGGCATCGAGGTCAAGTTCGGTGAAGACGACGCGCCGGTCACGGCCTTCGTTCGCAAGTCGGACCTGTCGCGCGACCGCAACGAGCAACGTCCGGAACGCTTCGCCGTCGGCGACCGCGTCGACGCCATGATCACCGCCGTGGACAAGGCCTCGCGCCGCGTCTCGGTGTCGATCAAGGCGCTGGAAATGAAGGACGAGCAGGAAGCCATCGAACAGTTCGGATCGTCCGATTCGGGCGCTTCGCTGGGCGACATCCTGGGCGCCGCGCTGAAGAACGCCGGCACCAAGGAGTAAGGCCCAAGCCGAAGGGCGCACCGCGTCCTTCGGCCGCCTCGCTCAAGCCGCAGAGCGCCGCGCGCTCTGCGATAGCGACAAAGACTGAGGGCGGCGGGAGCGATCTCGCCGCCCTTTTCTCTGTTTGAAACATCGCTGTGTTCGGCTCCGGACATTTTTCTTGCGAATGACGCGCATCTTTGTCGGATAAGGGCTTTTTCGAGAGCCGGTCGGGGGTTAGGGTGTCGCTCTGGATCGACGGCGGGCGAAACGGCCTGTCCAAACGAGCTGGCAGGGGCGCAGATGATCAAGTCCGAACTGATCGAGAAACTTGCAGCGGAAAACACCCACCTGACTCACGCCGAGGTGGAACGGCTGGTCAATGCGATCCTCAACACCATGACGTCGGCCCTGGCCGACGGCGGCAGGGTCGAGCTGCGCGGTTTCGGCGCCCTGTCGGTGCGATCGCGCCCGGCGCGTGCGGGTCGCAATCCGCGCACCGGCGAGACCGTCGACGTGCCCGCCAAGGCCGTCCCCTTCTTCAAGAGCGGCAAGGAGCTGCGCGAGCGGCTGAACGCCTCGGGCGACGCCTGATCGTCATTTAAGGATACCCTATGGGCCTGCTTTCGGAATTCCGCGAGTTCGCGGTCAAGGGCAATGTCGTGGACCTGGCGGTCGGCGTGATCATCGGCGCCGCCTTCAACGGCATCGTCAAAAGCCTGGTCGATCAGGTGGTGATGCCGCCGATCGGTCTGATCACCGGCGGCATCGATTTCTCCGAACTGGAATGGGTGCTGAGGGCCGAGAACCCGGCGACCGAGGCCGTCGAGAAGGTGGCGATCCAATACGGCGCCTTCCTGAACACCGTGATCCAGTTCCTGATCGTGGCTTGGGTCGTCTTCCTTGTGGTCAAGGGCATCAACGCCCTGCGTCGTCAGGAAGCCGCCAAGCCCGATCCGGCGCCCGCCGCGCCGACGGCGACCGAAGCGCTGCTGGCCGAGATCCGCGACGAGCTGAAGGCCCGCCCCAACGCCTGATCAGGCCTTGGACACGAGCCCGCCCAAGGTTGGGCGCGTGATCGCGGCGGCAGCCAAGGGTTTGGGCATCGGCGGCGTGCGCCAGCAGATGCCGTAGTCGCCGTCGAACGGCGTCGGCGTCCAGGCGGCCGCCAGTGCAGGATCGTCGATGATGGCGTGGCAGTGTCCCCAGCCGCCTTCGCGCCGCGCCGTCTTCGCCAGATCGCCCAACTGCGCCAGCAGGCGCGGCGTCACCACCTGCAGCCGCACCTTGGCGGCTCCCAGCGCGCGGGCGTTGTCGATCAACGCCCGGGTCAGAAGCGCAATCGCCTCGGGCGCCGTCTCCAGCGCGATCAGATCGATAATATCCAGATAGGGCGGCTCGATCAGGCTGGTCTTGGTCATCTGCGCCATGGCCATCCCGACGATGCGGCTGTCCCTGACGCAGGCCAGCATGACCGGCGGCAGGGTCAGGTCGGGGTCCGCCAACCGCCAGCGCAGGATTTCCGGACTGCGATCCGCCAGCAGACGATCTTCTTGCGACAGCCGACGCCAGAAGTCCGCATAGGGCGAGACGTCCGACAGATCGCGCAGCACCGTCACCCCTGCCGGCAGCACCAGCGGCGTCTGGCGAAACACGCGCCCGTTCATCAGCCGTTCGCCCAGTCGCGCGGCGGTCTCGGCGGAGGTGCGGCCCAGCAGCAGGCGCAGCCCTCGACCCTGAGCGCAGGCCAGACGGTCGGTGATCCATGACAGCTTCAGTCCATGACTTTCGGCCGGCCAGGGCTTCATGTCGAACAGGCAGTACAGCGGCGCCGAGCGAGCATTGGCGTTGAAGGTGTAGCGGGCGAACAGCCCTGGCTGTTTCAAAAAGGTGCGGATCAGCGGGCGGCTGGCGCCCTTCTGGCTGGGCGGCACGATGATCGAAAAGCCGGTGGCGCCGAAGTGGTCCTGGGCGCCGTAGCGAAACCGCTGGATGAAGTTGCCCAGCATGGCGACGGCGTTGTCGTTCTCGTCGGCGACCACCCAGCCGGCCGGCGCGCCAAGCATCAATCGCGCAGGATTGGCCTCGAGCCAGCGCCATCCGGCCGGCGACCGCTCGGGCCAGCCAACCTGACGATGCAGCCGGTTCAGCGCCGCATGGTCGGGAGCGTCGATCGGTCGGACAGACATCTGGCGCTCCTTCCCATTATGAAACCGTGTGCGTTTCTGACGAACGACCTAGCAGGATATACGCCACCAGACATCACTCAGGGTTGTCTTTCGCTTCCTTCACGCGTCGCCTGGCCGCCCCCGCGACAGCCTTAACACTTGTTCGGATTCGCCCGCTGTGCTGGGTATGCGCCTTTCGCGCGCCCGATAAGCGGCGCGGCAGTTGGGAGTGAGCCGTTGAGGACGGATTTGGGGAAGGCGCGACTTACACGACGCGTGAAGACGATTAGGGGGACGCGCGCATGAACATCGTCGTCGCCCTTGGACTGATCATCACCTTCGCCACGGGCGTGCCGGTGCTGATGCAGATCCTCAAGAACCACCCGCGCGGACTGATCATCCTGTTCTTCGCCGAGATGTGGGAGCGGTTCTCCTACTACGGCATGCGCGGCATCCTGATTTTCTTCCTGACGCAACACTTCCTGTTCGACGACGCCATGGCGGGGTCGACCTACGGCTCCTACACTTCCCTGGTCTATTTGCTGCCCCTGCTGGGCGGCATCATGGCCGACCGCTTCATCGGCACGCGTAAGGCCGTCGCTTTCGGCGCCCTGCTGCTGGTCGCCGGTCACGGCATGATGGCTTTCGAGGGCCGTCCCGCGACCGAAACCCTGACTTATGCCGGTCAGACCTATCAGATCGACGCCGAAGGCCGCGGCGCGGCGCGTGAAGTGTCGATCGTCGTCAACGGCCAGAAATACGCCTTCGAGGCGGCCGAGAACGGCCTGGCGATCGAGAACCTGCCGGCCGCCTCGCCATTGCCGGCCGTGCTGCCGACCGGCGAATACAAGATCGACGCGACCCGCGACATGGCGGGCGTGAACGTCTTCTATCTGGCGGTGTCCTTCATCATCATGGGCGTCGGCTTCCTGAAGCCCAACATCTCGACCATCGTCGGACAGCTCTATCCGCAGGGCGATCCGCGTCGGGATTCCGGCTTCACCCTCTACTATTACGGCATCAACCTCGGTGCCTTCTGGGCGGCGGTGCTGTGCGGCCTTTTGGGGCAGACCGTCGGCTGGTGGGCAGGCTTTGGTCTGGCCGGCGTCGGCATGGCGCTGGGCTGGGTGGTCTTCGTACTGGGCAAACCCCTGCTGCAAGGCAAGGGCGAGCCTCCGGCCGAAGCCAATCTGAGCAAGCCCATGCTGGGTCCGATCAACCGCGAATGGTCGATCTACCTGCTCAGCATCCTGGGCGTCGGCGTCGTCTGGTTCATGGTTCAGCGCAACGCCCTGGTGGGTTGGGTTCTGGGCGCCGCCACCGTCGCGTCGCTGCTGTTCATCCTCTACGTCATCGTCAAGGTTTGCGAGAGCAAGGCGCAGCGTGAGCGGATGATGCTGGCGATGGTGCTGATCTTCGGGTCGGTCGTCTTCTTCACCCTGTTCGAACAGGCCGGAACCTCGCTGAACCTGTTCGCCGACCGTAACGTCGATCTCAGCATCACCCCGCAGGCGTTCCAGCTTCTGGGCGTCACCGTCGGCACCCCGGCCCAGATCGCCGCCGCCGGTCTCAGCACGTCGGGTCCCTGGATCGACGCCACCATCACGGCGGCCCAGACCCAGTCGTTCAATGCGGGTTTCATCCTGATCTTCGCACCGATCATGGCCGCGCTCTGGTCCTTCCTGGGCAAGCGCAACCTGGACCCCAACCCCACGCTGAAGTTCGGCCTCGGCCTTCTCCAGGTCGGACTGGGCTTCATGATCGTGGTGTGGGGCGCCGGCATGGCCAACTCGGCCTTCCAGATGCCGCTGCTCCTGCTGGGTCTGCTCTATCTGTTCCACACGACCGGCGAGCTGTTCCTGTCGCCGGTGGGCCTGTCGGAAATCACAAAACTGTCCGTCGCCAAGGTGGTCAGCTTCATGATGGCCGTCTGGTTCCTGGCCAGCTCCATCGCCCAATATGTCGGCGGCTGGATCGCCGGCCTAGCGGGCACGGAAACGGTGGGCGGCCAGGTGTTGAACCCGGGCCTTGCGCTGCAGACCTCGCTTGAAGTGTTCAAGCTGTTGGGTCTGTGGGGCATGGGTATCGGCGTGGCCTTCATCGTCGTCAGCCACTTCATCAAGGGCTGGTCGCACGGCGCCAACGACGGTGATGATCACCCTGGCCCTGTGCTGAACGATCGCGGTCAGGAAGACGGCAACGTCGCCCGTCCTGCGGCCTCGACGCCCAGCCACTGATCGACGCCTGATCAAGGAAAAGCCCCGGCGGAGCGATCCGCCGGGGCTTTTTGCTGCGCTGATCTAGGCCTCAGAAGGTCTTGCGGACCCGCAACGAGACGAAGGTGCGCGGGTCGATGGAGCGCTCCTCGACGAAGGCCACGGTGCGCGGATTGCGTGTGGCGTAGACCGTGCGCTGCTGTGTGAAGTCGTCCCACAGGTTCAGCTGGGCGCGCAGCGACAGGGTCGGGCTAGGCTTGTACTCGACGAAGGCCTCCAGATAGTCCGCGCCGCGCCAGGCGAAGGTCTGGTCCGGATCGTAGGTCGCCTGGCCCAGACGCGGCAGCCAGTTGATCCCCCACTGGGTCTTCCACGAGGTGATGTCCTGCTGGAAGCCGACATTGGCCTGGCTGGCGCGCACGCCCGAGATGCGGCGGTCCTCGCCCGTCGTCGGGTCGGTGACGCTGGTCTTGTTCCAGTCGTTCTTGAAGGTGAAGCGGGCGCCCGAAATCCCGACCTTGTCCAGCGGCACCACGACGTTCAGCGACAGCTGATCCAGCGTTCCGTCGCCGATGTTGCCGGTCGCCGACAGGCCGCCGGGCAGGGGAAGGCGGTCGATCACGTCGATGATGCGGTCGTGGCGATAGCCGATCGAAACTACGCCCTCGCCCCAGAAGCGGCGTTCGTAGGACAGTTCGGAAATCCAGCGCTGCTCCGGCTCCAGATCGACGTTGCCGCCGAACACCGTGCCGTCGCTCAGCTCAGCCGAGGCGGCGAAGTCGCCGAAGTCCAGCTGACCCAGTTCGCGCTCGAAGCGGAAGCGCAGTTGGTTGTTCGCCATCGGCGTCCAGGTCGCCAGCAGGCGCGGCTTGGCGAAGAAGAAGCTCTTTTCCTGATCCGCATCGCCCGACTGGCTGATGGTGGAGGCTTCCAGGCGGACGCCGCCTTCCAGCGTCAGCTTCGGATTGATACGCCAGGTCGCCTTGGTAAAGGCTTCGCCGCGCGTCTCCTCGACCTTGACCGAGGCGCTAGGCAGCGGAACGTCGACCCCGCCCACCGTGAAGGCCTGGTTCACGTCCAGCATATTGTAGGCGATCTCGGCCCCGGCCTCGATCGTCAGGGCGGGCGAGCGTTCGTGACGCACCAGGGCGCGCAGAATGGATTCCGACGAGTCGCCGTTGGACTTGAACTGCTGCTCCGGCGCCGCCGTCCCGTTGAGCGTCTCGTTGCTGCCCGACACGCTGTCGAAGCTTGAGAACTCGTGGATCAGACGCGTCTCCAGCGTCCAGCGCGGGTTCAGGGTGCGGGTCCAGGTCAGGCCCAGCTCACCGGAATCGCCGTCTTCGGCGTAGTCGCTGCGGCGCAGCGAGGTGGGCGACGAAAGCTCGGTCCAGTTCTGATAGTCGTTCAGACCATAACGGGCGGTGCCTTCCAGCTTTCCGCCAAACAGCGGGCCGGTGTAGTTGCCGCGAATGCTCTGGCCGCCGCCCCAGCCGTCGTTCTCGTACCGCTCGTCGCGGATGACATCGCCGGCGGCGTTGCGACGGATCGACCGGCCGACGCCGTTGGAATCGCTTGATCCCATGCCGTCCGACAGGGTCACGCCCCAGCTGCGATCGCCCTTGTTCTGCGTGAACTGATAGGAGCCGCCGTAGATGTCATGGCCGCCTTCGAACAGCATGGCGTTCCAGGTCAGAATCGACTGGCGGCTGTCGGTCGTCTTCAGGATGACGTTCACGACGACGGAATAGCCCTGCATGTCGATGCCCGCCGCACCGCCCCGGATCAGTTCGATGCGCTCGACCTGATTGGCCAAGGTCCGGCCCAGGACGTTCGAACCCGAATCGTTCTTTGAGGCGGGACGGTTGTTGTTGATCAGCACATTGCCGACCGCCCCTTCGAAACCACGCGCGCCCGATCCGTTGTCGATGGAGAAGCCGGGGACGCGGTTGACCATGTCGAGCGCCGTATTCGGGCGCTGGGCGGCGAAGAAGTCCGGCGTGAAGACCAGCACGCCGCGCTGGCTGGCGTCGGCCAGGGGCGCCTGGTTGGTCGGGCCGGTCGGCACGGGGGCCTCGGCGACTTGGGGCTTGTCACCGGCGAATGCGGCGCCGGCGGTGAAAAGCAGGGCGGTGCTGGCCAGCAGCAGGGTCTTTGTCATTGGTCTTCCCCTCGGGTGTTGGCGAGAGGTGTGCCGATCCGGCGCATTCATCTCCAGTTACAAGGCCGCAAGGTGGATTAAATCCACGACATCATTACAGCGATTTCATTAAACCAGTGACAGTAATGAAGTTTACAGCGGTGTAATGATCAGACGCTCTTCTTCTCTATTGCTTTTACTTGCCGCGATGACGCTGACGACCGCGCCTGCCGTCGCGCAGGACGCGCCGTCGGACGCCGTCGAGGATATCGTCGTCACCGCCCGCCGGATCGAGGCGCCGATGTGGGAGGTGCGGCGCGGCGACAGCGTCCTGATCCTGGTCGGATCGATCGACGGTTTGCCCAGAAAGATGGCGTGGCGCACCGACGCTCTCATCTCAGCGGTTGATCGTGCGGACCGCGTTCTGTTTCCCGTCGAGGGGCGGGCCTCGCTGGCCGATGTGGGCCGGCTAATCTGGCGCTTTCGGACGCTGACCCGTTTGCCGAACGGGCGCACCAGCGCCGACTATCTGTCACCGGACCTTGAGGCCCGGGTCGAAAGCCTGACAGGCGAAGGTCCGACCCGCGACAGCATGCTGATCCTGTCGGGCGATCTGATGGAACTGGGCGGCTACAGCAGTGGAGGGCGTCCGGTGTCCGGCCTGGTTCGTCAGGCGACGCGCGCCAATCGCACGCCCGCTGAACCCGTCGGCATCTTCAGGGGTGACGAGCTGATCGAAAAGGTTCTGACGACGCCGCCCGAACACTATCTCGGCTGCATCGACGCTGCGGCGACGGCGGCCGAGGCCGGGGTCGAGGCGGGCGCGCAACGTGCGGAGAACTGGCGTCTGCGCCGGATTCCGGCGGTGTTGGATTCGCCCCTGGAAAAGGCGGCCACGGCCTGTTCCTACTGGTCGGTGATGGCCCAAGCGGACGATCTGCGTCGGATATGGAATACGGCGGTGGACAAGGCGCTGGCCGAAGCCGGGGTCACCGTCGCTATCGCGCCACTGCGGCTGTTGGCCGAGCCGAACGGCGTGCTGGATCGGCTGGAGGCGGAGGGGCTGGAACCGATCGGTCCCGAATGGCGCCCCTCCGCCCCCACTCAATCGGCGCGCTAGAGGTTACTTGCGTTCCGGAACGGCGTCGCGCGCGGCTTCGCCGATGTTGTCGGCGGCGTTGCCGACGCTCTCGGCTGCGCCGGCGATGGCGTTGTCCTTCACCGCGTCGCTGCGGTTCATGTTCATCAGGAAGTAGCCGATCACCAGCACGGCCAGCAGGCCGACGATCAGGGCGACGATGGCGCCCATGCCGCTGCCGCTGCGGCGCTCAACAACTGTCGTCGGGGCGGCGCTGCTTTCGCTGATGCGCTCGACGCGGCCATCGGGATGTTCGACGGTACGTTCGGTGGTCATGGTGTGTCCTCTCCAGTGATGGCGGGGAAACACCCGTTGCAGCCATACGGTTCCGCTGGCCTAGACCGCCGTGCCGCCGACAGTCAGACCGCCGATCTTCAAACTTGGCTGGCCGATGCCGACGGGCACGCCCTGTCCGGCCTTGCCACAGACGCCGACGCCCGGATCGAAGGCGAAGTCGTCGCCGACCATCTGAATCTTGGTCAGGGCCGTGGCCCCGTCGCCGATCAGGGTCGCGCCGCGCACCGGAGCGGTGATCACCCCGTCCTCGATCAGATAGGCCTCGTTGCACTGGAACACGAACTTGCCGTTGGTGATGTCCACCTGGCCGCCCGAGAAGTTGGCGGCGTAGAGGCCGCGCTTCGTATTGGCGATCATGTCGGCCCTGGAATCCTTGCCGCCCTCCATGAAGGTGTTGGTCATGCGCGGCATCGGCATATGGGCGAAGGACTGGCGCCGGCCGTTGCCGGTTGCGGCGACGCCCAGCTGCCGCGCCGACAGCCGGTCGTGCATCAATCCGACCATGATCCCGTCCTCGATCAGCACGGTGCGCGAGGTGGGCGTGCCCTCGTCATCGACCGACAGCGATCCGCGCCGTCCGGCGATCGAGCCGTCATCGACCACGGTGACGCCGGGGGCGGCGACCCGCTGGCCCATCATGCCGTTGAAGACCGACGAGCCCTTCCTGTGGAAGTCGCCCTCGAAGCCGTGGCCGATGGCCTCGTGCAGCAGGACGCCGGGCCAGCCGGCGCCCAGGACCACGTCCATCTCGCCCGCCGGACAATCGACGGCGTCCAGATTGACCAGGGCCTGACGCAGGGCCTCGTCCACCTGGGCCTGCCAGCGTTCGGGCGCGACCCAGGCTTCGAACCCGGCCCGGCCGCCGGCGCCGGACGAGGCGCTCTCGCGCTTGCCGTTCTGTTCGACGGTGACGGAGACGTTCAGACGGACCAGGGGGCGGATGTCGCGCACCGCCCGTTCGTCCGCGCGCAGGATCTCGATGGCGCGGCGTTCGCCGATCAGGGAGGCGGACACCTGGACCACACGCGGATCACGGGCGCGCGCCCAGGCGTCGATCTCGGCCAGCAGGGCGATCTTGTCTGAGAAGGCGGGCGAGGCGAGGGGATCGACCTCGCCATACAGTTTCTGATTGGTGGCGCGGGGGCCTTCGGCGACCCGGGCCTCATGCCCCTGTTTGGCCAGAGCCGCGCTGTCGGCGGCGCGACGCAGGGCGGCGGCCGAGAATTCGTTGGCGTGGGCGTACCCGGCGGTCTCGCCCGCCACGACCCTGAGGCCGAAGCCCTCGGTCGCGTCATAGGCGGCGGACTTCAACCGGCCGTCGTCGAACACCAGGCTCTCGCTCTCGGACCGCTCCAGGAACAGTTCGCCGTCGTCGGCGCCGGCCAGGGCCGTTTTCAGGATCGACAGGGCTTCATCGGTGTCGACGCCGGCGGCGTCGAGGATGGGCGGCGGGGAGGCGTGAACGGTCATGGCCTGTAGGTAGGGGCTGAAGGCCGTTTCGTCACCTGCCCCGGCGCGCGAAACCGCCGATCAGTCCAGCGGCTGAGGCCGCGTCACCACCGGACCGTCGGGATCGCTGCTTGACGGACGTGCAGCGGTCGGGGCGGGCGTCGGCGCCGTGGGCACGATCACCAGCGGTTCGGTCGTGCCCGTCGGCGCCGGCGTGGACGGCGCCGGCGGGGTGGTCGTGGGCGCACGCGTCGTCGGTTGCGTCGTTGCGGCCGGTGTCTGGGTCTGGTTCTGAGTGCGCGGCGCGGCCGTCGTGGAGCGTGGCGTCGTCGTTGCAGGCGTAGAAGCGGCGGGGGCGGGCGGCGTGGTTGTGGTCGTCGCGGCTGGCGCGGGCTGTTCGGTCGCGACGACAGGGGCGGCGTCGGCAGGAATCGTATCGGCCGGCGGGGCGGTCAGAGGCGTATCGGCGGCGACGGCGGGCGTGGACGTCGCCGGGGTCGAGGCGGGACGCATCGCGAACCACAGGCCGCCTCCGACGACCAGCAGGGCGACGACCCCGAGCCCGACATAGAGCGGCAGGCGCGAGGTCTTGGCGGGCGCACGGGCGAAGCTGGGCGTGATCGGCGCAGCGGCCGGCGCGATGGCGGGTCTGGCCGCGACCGCTGGGGCGGCGGCGACGGGTTCGGTCGCGACCGGCTTCGGCGCAGGGGTCGGCGTCGTCTCGGGCGCGGGCAGGGGCCGCACGGTCAGATCGGGTTGAGCGGCCGGCGCCGGCTGCGGCCTGGACTGCGGCGGCGTCGGAGCCTGGGGTTGAGGCTGGGCCTGGGCCGGGCGCGCCGTCGGGATCAGCGAACCGCCGAGGATGCTTGCCCCCTGCGGACGGGGCGCGGGACGCGGCGCCGGATTGGCGGGCGTCGTCTGACCCTTGGCCGGCGCGACGCCGGAGGCCAGGCTCTGGGTGTGGATCGAGGCCTGCTGTTGTTGCGGCGTGGGCTTGCGCGGCGGCGGATTGGGAATGCGGTCCAGCGGGTTGGGCGCGACCGGCACCGGCCCGACGTGGAAGGTCGTCGCGGGCATACGGCCCCAGGTCACCGGCTTGCGGGCGAAGGGCTGGGGCGGGGTCTTCTGGTCGTCGGACATGGTCTCCTCAATCGCTGGCGATCTGGCCCGTTTCGTGACGGATCAGTTCTTGAGCCGGTAGCCGGTCTTAAACATCCACATGACGATGCCCAGGCAGACGGCGAAGAAGGCCAGGGTGGCGGCGACGCTGACGCCGATGGCCACATCGCCCTGACCATAGAAGGCCCAGCGGAAGCCCGAGATCAGATAGACCACAGGGTTGAACAGGGTCACCGTGCGCCAGCCGTCAGGCAGCATGTCGATGGAATAGAAGGCGCCGCCCAGGAAGGTCAGGGGCGTCACGACCAGCATCGGGATCATCTGAAGCTGCTCGAACCCATTGGCCCAGACCCCGATGATGAAGCCGAACAGGCTGAAGGTCACCGAAATCAGGATCAAGAAGGCCATCATCCAGACTGGATGCAGGATCTGCAGCGGCACGAAGAAGGACGCCGTCGCCAGAATGATCAGGCCCAGCACCGCCGACTTGGTCGCCGCCGCCCCGACATAGGCCAGCACGATCTCCAGCGACGATACCGGCGCCGACAGGATTTCGTAGATCGTCCCCGTGAACTTGGGGAAGTAGATGCCGAACGAGGCGTTGAAGATCGATTGGGTGAACAGGCTGAGCATGATCAGGCCCGGCACGATGAAGGCGCCGTAGGGCACGCCGTCCACCTGTTGCATCCGGCTGCCGATCGCGCCGCCGAAGACGACGAAATACAGGGCCGTGGTGATCACCGGTGTGACCACGCTCTGCCACAAGGTGCGGAGCGCACGCGCCATCTCGAAGCGATAGATGGCCCAGACGCCGTATCCGTTGAAGGTCATGCCGCGGCTCCGTTCTGGTGGACCAGGCTGACGAAGATGTCTTCCAGCGAGCTCTGGCGAGTGTTCAAGTCCTTGAAGCCGATGTTCAGCGCCTCAAGCCGGCGGATCAGCGAGGGCACGCCCGTATCGTCGGCGTTGGCGTCGAAACTGTACTCCAGCTCGCCGCCCTCGTTCTTCAGCGTCAGGTCCCAGTCGGACAGGTCGGCGGGCAGGGCGCCCAACGGTTCGATCAGGTTCAGCGTCAGGGTCTTCTTGCCCAGCTTCTTCATCAGGGCCGACTTCTCCTCGACCAGGATCAGCTCGCCCTTCAGGATCACGCCCACCCGGTCGGCC
Organism: Brevundimonas fontaquae; assembly: GCF_017086445.1. Taxonomy (NCBI): domain Bacteria; kingdom Pseudomonadati; phylum Pseudomonadota; class Alphaproteobacteria; order Caulobacterales; family Caulobacteraceae; genus Brevundimonas; species Brevundimonas fontaquae. The sequence goes on from NZ_CP070968.1 coordinate 1,119,518, forward strand.
ATTTCCTCGGCCTCCTCGATGTAGTGGGTCGTCAGGATGATGGTGACGCCCCGCTCGCGCAGCTTTCTGACCATGGCCCACATGTCGCGGCGCAGCTCGACATCGACCCCGGCGGTCGGCTCGTCCAGGAACAGGATGTCCGGCTCGTGGCTCAGGGCCTTGGCGATCATCACCCGCCGCTTCATCCCGCCCGACAGGGTCATGATCTTGGCGTCGCGCTTGTCCCAAAGCGACAGGTCCTTCAGCACGCCTTCGATGAAGGCGGGGTTCGGCGCCTTGCCGAACAGGCCCCGACTGAAGGTGACGGTGGCCAGCACGGTCTCGAAGGCGTCGGTGGTCAGCTCCTGCGGCACCAGACCGATCTTGGTGCGGGCGGCGCGGAAATCGGACTGGATGTCATGGCCGTCGGCGACCACGGTCCCGGTCGTGGGCGTGACGATGCCGCAGACGATGGAGATCAGCGTGGTCTTGCCCGCGCCGTTCGGTCCCAGCAGGGCGAAAATCTCGCCCTTGTTGATCGTCAGGTCGATGCGCTTCAGGGCCTGATGCCCCGACTTGTAGGTCTTGGTCAGGCCGTCGATCTCGATTACGGGCATGGGCTTTCCTTTCCGGCGCGCGCGGCGGCGCGGGCCGGGTGTGGCGGCAATATGGCGTGCCTGACGCCTGACTCAAGTGGCGGCGACGCTCAATAGACGCCAAGTCGTTGTTAACCCGATTGTCGCACGGTGCCGGCCTGAGTTGAGTTTTGGCAGGAGCTTTCGTGCCGTCCCTGTCTGCCGCCCACCACGCCGCTCTGACGGCGATCGTCGAGGCCTGTCCCGACGCTTCGCTGGGGATGCTGGGCGCGGCTGTGGCGGCGCTGAAGGGCGACAAGGCGGCCGAACTGGCGAACATCGTCGCCGCAGAGGCGCGCGATCGCGCCCGTCGCGGCACGGCCTTCGCCCCCCTGCTGCCGCTCTTTCAGCCGCGCGCCGACGGCGTGCCGGCCCTGGTCTTTCCGGCTCTTGTCCTGAAACGGGTCTGGCGCGAGGCGGTGCAGGGCGAGGAGGAGTTCCTCCCGCTGCTGGACGGCGCGGTCACGATCGACGGCGAATGGACCTTGGCGGCCGACCGCCTGTGCGCCAAGGCGGCCGCCGTGCTGCGCGACCGGCCGCGCGACGTTTGGCCCGAGTTTCAGCGCCCCGCCGACGACCAACCCCCAATCACTCCGACCGAACTGGCCGGCTGTTTCGACCTGACGCCTCTGGTCCGCGGCGCCTTGCCGCGTCTGCCCGTCTGGCTGGAACGCCCCGACGACAATCAGCTGGCGGGGCTTCGGCTGCTGATCGAGGACTGTATGACGATGTCGCCGGACGGCGGGCGGCGCATGATCGACATCCTGTTCGCCCATGTGGCGGACGCCGATCGGATGCTGCGGGTCGTGACGCGGACCAGCCGCTTGGCCGACCGCGAAATCACCCTCAGCCATTCCGACATGGGCGTCTTCGTCGAGCGGCTGCTGACCTCCGTTCAGGCGCGGGTGCAAAAGATCGCCGGCGTGGTCCGTTCCTCGCTGGGCGAGACGGCGATGCTGGGCGTGGTGGACGACGTCAACTGGTGCGCCGGCGTGTTGGCCGAGATGGACCTCAGCCTGCAGGTGCGGCCCGATTCCAGTTGGGGCAAGGCGGCGCGGATGGCGCGGGTCCAGGTGTCGGGCCAGCTTTCGGGCCTCATGAAATCCGCCTCCAGCGCTGTCCACGCCGCCCTGCCGATGAAGCGCCAGGTCATCACCGGCCGGATGACGCGGATGTCGCCCTGGCTGGAGGCGCCGGCCGAGGGCGAACCGATCGAGGCGGCGGCGGCCCTGCTGGCGGCGGTGGCGGCCCTGCGCGGCGCGGCCGTTACCTTCGGCTGCGAGGCGGATCGCTCGGGACTGAAGGCCGAACTGACCGACTACCTCTCCACCTGGTCCGACGAGGCGCTTAACAGTCTGTCGGACGGCGAGGCCGAAAATCCCGACCATGTGCTGCGTCTTATCGGGGTCGCGGCGCGGTTCCTGACCGTGATCGAGGCGCTGGAGGCGGCGCGCGCGGTCAGGCGACGGGCGGCCTCGGCCGAAACGGCGCGGCTGGGCTGAAACGACGCCTCGCCGGACGTTCGCGGATGGGTTAGACGGCGAAGATGATCGTGTTCTGGACAATGACGGGACTGGCGGCGGCCCTGGCCGCCCTGCTGGTGCTGACCGGCGCGCGACGCGGCGCGGATCCGGCGGCCGGGGCTGAAACCCAGGCCGGCTCGCGCGAGATCGAGGAACTGGATCGGCTAAAGGCGCGCGGCCTGCTGGACGAGGCGGCCTACGTGGGCGCGCGCGCCGAGGCGGGGCGGCGGCTTCTGGCCGTTTCGGCGACCACGACCCCGGTGGCCGGCGCCCGAGATCGGTTCTGGGTGCTGGGCGGGATTGGCGTGACGGTCGCGGGCGCGCTGGGCCTCTATGTCTTCACCGGCTCGCCCGGCCTGCCGGATCAGGCCTATGAGCGGCGTGTCGACGACTGGGCGGCCAATCTGGATCGGCTGGAGCCGGCGCAATTGGCGGCGGTGACCGCGCGTGTCGTTCAGGAACGGCCAAAGGATCGGCAGGCGTTGGCCATGCTGGGCGCGGCCCGGTTCGCCGCCGGCGATCCGCTGGGCGCCTCCTCAGCCTTTCGCCGTCTGATCGCCCTGGACCCCCGTGACGCCCAGGCCTGGGCGCGGCTGGGCGAAAGCCTGGTCGTCGCCAACGACAACCAGATCGGCGGTGATGCCGAGGCCGCCTTCCGCGAGGCCTTGAAACTGGACCCCGACCAGCTCGGCGCGCGCTTCTTCCTGGGCGAGGCCGCGTTGCGGCGCGGCGACGCCGTCGAGGCCCGCACCCTGTGGACGCCTCTGATCGCCGCGCTCGACCCTGCCGATCCGCGCCGTCTGGATCTGGAACGCCGACTGCCGAAGGGCGGCGCGCAATGACGCGTTGGTCCTGCGCGACGACGGCGGTATATGCCGCCGGCCCGTCCCTGGAATCCGGAATGTCCGTCGCATGAGCTGGCTGCCCAAATCGCCGAAGGCGCGTCGTCGCCTGTGGGTCGTCGCCGCCGTGGCGCCGATCCTGGCCTTGGCGGTCGGCCTGTCGCTGTGGGCGATGCAGGACAGCGTGACCTTCTTCTACTCGCCGTCCGAGGCCACCGCCGACAAGGCGCCGGAGGGCCGCAACATCCGCCTGGGCGGACTGGTCGAGGCCGGCAGCGTGCAAAAGACCGGCGACGGCGTGGTCGCCTTCGTCGTCACCGATAACGCCGCGACGACCCGCGTCGTCTATCACGGCGACCTGCCCGATCTGTTCCGCGAAGGGCAGGGGATCGTGGCGCAAGGGGCCTTCGGCCCCGACCGCACCTTCCACGCCAGCCAGGTCCTGGCCAAGCACGACGAGAACTATATGCCGCGCGAGGTCGCCGACCGTCTGAAGGAAAAGGGCGAGTGGCGGCCTGAGACGGCGCCGGCCGTGACCAAGTCCGTCCCCCTATGATCGCCGAGCTTGGGGCCTTCGCCCTGGCGCTGGCGCTGGCGCTGTCGATCCTGCAAACGGGTCTTTCGGCGGCCGGACGCGCGCGTCGCAGCCCGGTCTTGGCCGGGGCCGCCCAGGGCGCGGCTTTGGCGGCGGCGGCGGCGGTCGCGCTCAGTTTCGTAGCCCTGATCTACGCCTTCGTGGTGTCGGACTTTTCGGTTTCCAACGTCGCGGCCAACAGCCACACCGACAAGCCGATGCTCTACAAGGTCGCCGGCGCCTGGGGCAGCCACGAAGGCTCGCTTCTGCTTTGGTGTCTGGTGCTGACCGTCTTCGGCGGGGCGCTGGCGCGGGCGCGCGGCCTGCCGTTCGGGCTGAAGGCCTCGGCCGTGGCGGTGCAGGGCGCGCTGGGCTCGCTGTTCCTGGCCTTCGCCGTCTTCACCTCCAGCCCCTTCACCCGCCTGGACCCTGCGCCGTTCCAGGGCGCATCGCTGAACCCGCTGTTGCAGGACCCGGCGTTGGCCGTGCATCCGCCGTTGCTCTACGCCGGCTATGTCGGGTTCTCGGTCTGCTTCTCCCTAGCCGTCGCAGCCCTGATTGAGGGGCGGGCGCAGACCGCCTTCTGGCCTGCCTGGGGGCGCTGGGTCCGACCCTGGGCGTTGGCCAGTTGGGCTTTCCTGACCGTCGGCATCACCTTGGGCTCCTTCTGGGCCTATTATGAGCTGGGCTGGGGCGGTTGGTGGTTCTGGGATCCGGTCGAGAACGCCTCCTTCATGCCCTGGCTTGCGGGCGCGGCCCTGTTGCATAGCGCGGTCGTGACCGAGCGGCGCGGCGCACTGGCGGGCTGGACCGTGTTTCTGGCCCTGCTGGCCTTCACCTTCTCCATGCTGGGCGCCTTTTTGGTGCGCTCGGGCGTGCTGACATCCGTCCATGCCTTCGCCGTCGATCCCCAGCGCGGGCTGATGCTGCTCGCCATTCTCGGAATCACGGCCGGCGCCGCCTTCGCCCTGTTCGCCTGGCGCGCGCCGCAGCTGAAGGGCGGGGGCCTGTTCGCGCCGGTCAGCCGCGAGGGGGCGCTGGTGCTGAACAACCTGTTCCTGACGGCGGCGGCCGCGACCGTGCTGCTGGGCACTCTCTATCCGCTGATCCTGGAAGCGGCGTCCGGCGCGACCATCTCGGTCGGCCCGCCCTATTTCGCCGCCACCTTCACCCCGCTGATGATGGTCGCCTTCCTGATCCTGCCGGCCGGCCCGTTGCTGGCCTGGAAGCGGGGCGACCTGCCCGGCGCGATGCAGCGCCTGGCCGTCGCGGCGGGTCTGGCGATCGTCGGCGCCCTGGCGGCCTACGCCCTGTGGGAGCCCAGGAAGGCCTTCGCCGCAGCCGGGATCGGCCTGGGTCTGTGGCTGATCCTGGGATCGCTGTTGGAAGTCGGCGAGCGCTCCCGCCTGTTCCGCGCCTCGATGGCCGAGACGGTGCGCCGACTGAAGGGGCTACCGCTGGGCGCCTGGGGCATGACTCTGGCGCATTTGGGGCTGGGCGTCTTCATCCTGGGGGCGGTGGTCGAGACGGGCTTCAAGGCCGAGGCCGCCCGCGCCGTCTCACTGGGGCAGAGCGTGTCCGCCGGCCCCTGGACCGTCACTCTGGACGACGTCCGCGTCGTCGAGGGACCGAACTATCTGGCCGAGCAGGGCCGACTGACCGTGCGCGCCACGAACGATCAAGGCCGCGCCAGCACCGTCACGGCCGAGCGCCGCTTCTTCCCCGCCGGCGGCCAGACCACCACCGAGGTCGGGCTCGATTTCCGGGGCCTGGACGACGTCTATATCGTGATCGGCGAACGCGCGGGCAGTCCCGAACAGCCGGCCTGGGTCGTGCGTCTGTACTGGAACCCCTGGGCGCGACTGATCTTCCTGGGGCCGATGATCATGGCGCTGGGCGGGGTGCTGTCGCTGCTGGATCGTCGTCTCAGGCTCGGCATCGGCGCGCGCCGGCGCAAGACCGCATGAAGCGCTTGCTAGTCCTAATGGCCGCGCCGGTGCTGGCGCTGATGCTGACGGCGGCAGAACCGCCCGCCGCACCCGACCGCCCCTTGCCCGATGCGACCCAGGAGGCCCGGGCCCAGGCCCTGTTCAAGAATGTGCGTTGCGTCGTCTGCCAGCACGAGGCCATCGCCGACAGCCCGGCGGGCGTCGCCGGCGACATGCGCCGCCTGATCCGCGAGGAGATCGCGGCCGGCGCGTCGGATCAGGCCGTGCGCGACGATCTGGTGCGACGCTTCGGAGACTATGTGCTGTTCACCCCGCCGGTCCGGGCGGGGACCTGGCTGCTGTGGTTCGGCCCGTTCGCCTTGGTGCTGCTGGCCGTCGCCGTTCTGGCCCTGCGCGCACGCCGTCGTCCGGTTGAGGCCGTCCCCCTCACGCCAGAAGAAGAACGCCGGCTGGACGAAGTTCTACGAAATGAGAAGCTTCGCCGCGATCCTGACGCAACCTCGCCTCACGACGGGCGCTAGTCGAGATCAACGATCGGCGGTCGGGATTGGCGCAACGCCGGTTCGGCCTATATCAATCGCGAAACCGGCGCCCGTCTGGCGCTGGACAAGAGGATCGCAAGGACCACGATGCTGAAGCGCAAGGAGTTCATTCTCGGGGCCGCGGCCGGCCTGACCCTGGCGGCGGCGGCGACCGCCGGCGGCGTCATCACCTGGCCCGGCGCGCATGCGGAACCGCAGGCGGTGAACCGGATCACCCCGGTTCCGGCCAACGGCGACGCCTTCACGCCCCCGCCGGGCGCGCCCAGCAGCTTCGCGACCATCTTCGACCAGGTCTCGCCCGCCGTCGTTCAGATCGACGTGACGGTCAAGGTGGACCAGCCCCAGGGCGGCGCCTTCCAGATCCCCGGCCTGCCGTTCCAGTTCGTGCCGCCGCAAGGCCGTGGCGGCCAAGGCAATGATGAGCCGCAGACGACCCAAGGCGCCGGCTCAGGCTTCTTCATCTCGCAGGACGGCTTCATCGTCACCAACAACCACGTCGTCGCCGACGCGACCGAGATCAAGGTCAAGATGTCGGACGGCCGCGAACTGCCGGCCCGCCTGATCGGCCGCGACGAAGCCACGGATCTCGCCGTCATCAAAGTTGAGGGCAACGACTTCAAATACGTCAGTTTCGAAGAGACGGCCGATCCGCGGGTGGGTGATTGGGTCATCGCTGTCGGCAATCCCTTCGGCCTTGGGGGCACCGCTACGGCGGGCATCGTTTCGGCCAAGGCTCGCAATCTTCCGGGGGCTGAAAGTGCCTACACTGACTTCCTTCAGATCGACGCTGCCATCAACCGCGGCAACTCTGGAGGGCCTACCTTCGACATCCACGGCCGCGTCATCGGTGTGAACTCGGCCATTTATTCCCCTACCGGCGGATCGGTCGGCATCGGCTTCGCCATCCCCGCCGAGGTAGCAAAACAGATTACGTCTCGCCTTATGCGTGGGGAGACGATTGAGCGGGGCTATCTCGGAGTTCAAATCAGCACGCCAAACGAAAAAGAGCTTGGGGCTCTTGGCCTGCCAGCTACGCAGAAGGGGGCCTTGGTCGCCAGCGTCACCGAGAATGGTCCGGCGGCACGCGCCGGTCTGCGTTTCAGTGACGTTATTGTTTCGCTTAATGGTGAGCCGATTGACTCCTCGACGAAGTTGACCCGACTGGTTGGCGCCGCCGCGCCGGGCGATACGCTACGTATGGAGATTATCCGGGACGGCAGGCGTCAGATGATCACTGCAAGGTCAGCGATGCGACCCTCGGAATCCGAATTAAATAGACAAGAAGATGGCGCTCAAGGATTTGCCCCTAATGAAGGGGCGGGTGCTTCGGTCACGGTCGAGGGTTTGAATCTCACTCCTCTGACACCCATCTTACGTCAACGCCTAGGCGTGCCGGCCACCGTGGACGGCTTGGCTGTCACAGGCGTTGAAGAGGGTGTTGATCCGCGATTGTCACAGGGCGTGGTTATCCAACAGGTTCAGAACACGCCCGTTCGCACGGTCGGAGAGTTTCGAGCCGCCATAGACGCGGTCAAAGCTTCTTCACGTCCCGGCGCCTACTTGTTGTTGTGGGTTAAAGGAACGGGAAATGTTCCATACGTTCTTGATTTGAGTTCAGCACAAACGAAAAAATAAACCCCTCTTGACTCCCGATTTGCCAGCGCGCAATCCTTGGTGGCATTTTGACCTAATGGAGGTTTCAAGATGAAAGCGGTTCTTGCTGCATTGATGGCTGCATCGTGCTTAGTTAGTATTCCTGCTGGGGCGGAGGCTCAATCAGGAACATACGTTTGCTATAGTTACTTCAATACCGTTCGTGGCCAGACATATCAGAGGTGTGGAACGGTAATGCCTAGCGGAGAGTTTCGGGTGTTCTATGATGGTCCAGCGTTGGTGCGAACCTAATCTTAATCATCCTTAATGTTCGTCAGGTTTTGAGATCGCCGCCGATGCGCTACCATCGGCGGCGATTTTGATTCCGGGAGGGGTTTCGATGCGGATTCTGGTGGTCGAGGATGACGCCGAGGCGGCGACCGCCATGGTGCGGGGCCTTTCCGAAGCCGGACATGAGGTCACCCACGCCGTGGACGGCGCCTTTGGCCTGCTGGAGTCGCAGAAGGGCGGCTACGACGTCTATGTGGTGGACCGGATGATGCCGCGCCTGGACGGCGTCGGCATGGTCGAGACGGTGCGAAAGGGCGGCGATCAGACGCCGGTCCTGTTCCTGTCGGCCCTGGGCGAGGTCGAGGACCGGGTCACGGGCCTGAAGGCCGGCGCCGATGACTATCTGGTCAAGCCCTACGCCTTCGCCGAACTGATCGCGCGCGTCGAGGCCCTGGCGCGTCGTCGCGAGACCGGCGGGGTGCAGACCGTGCTCAAGGTCGGCGACCTGGAAATGAACCTGATCGGCCGCACGGTGCATCGCGGAACGACCGAGATCGATCTTCAGCCGCGCGAGTTCCAACTGCTGGAGTTCCTGATGCGCCACGCCGGCCAGTCGGTGACGCGCACCATGCTGCTGGAAAAGGTCTGGGAATACCATTTCGACCCCCAGACCAACGTCATCGACGTCCACATCAGCCGCCTGCGCTCCAAGATCGACAAGGGCTTCGACCGCGCCATGCTGCAGACCGTGCGCGGGGCGGGATATCGCTTGGAGGCGTGACTTGAGATCCTCCCCCGCAATGCGGGGGAGGGGGACCGCCGGCACGGCGGTGGAGGGGGAGACCCCAGACACCGGCGCTGAAGCCGCCCCCTCCACCACTTCGTGGTCCCCCTCCCCCGTGAACGGGGGAGGATTTTAGGTGCGCCTTCCCTCCCTCCTTCGCCGCACGCCTTTCCGGCTGACGCTGCTGTTCCTGGCGCTGTTCGTGGCGGCGGCGGGGGCGATCCTGGCCTATGTCTATTTCGCCTCGGCGTCGGAGGCCCAAGGTCGGGCCAAGGCGGATGTGGAGATCGAGCTGGGCGCCCTGACGGCGATCCACCGCACGCGCGGCATCGACGCCCTGAACCAGGCCTTGGTCGAACGCTCCATCCGGGGCGGGCCGTATCTGTATCTGCTGACCGACAAGGCCGGAAAGACGATCACCGGCAACATCACCGAATCCCCGATCGACATCGACCTCAGCCTGCCGGCCGGCGCCAGCGACTGGGAGACCTTCCGCCTGACCGACACGGACGCCCAGGGCAAGGTCCAGCGGCGTCGCTCCATCGGGGTGATCACCACCCTGGCCGGCGGCGAACATTTGTTCGTCGGTCAGGACATCGGCGACATCGAGGCCTATCTGGCGCGGCTGACCCAGGCCCTGTGGGGCGCCATGGCCCTGGTCATGCTGCTGGGCCTGGCGGGCGGTCTCTACATCAGCCGGCGAGTCGAAAACGCCATGGCCGGGCTGAACCGTGTCGTGCAGTCGGTGCAGGACGGCGACCTCAAGGTCCGTGCGCCCGTGCGCCACACCGGCGACGAACTGGATGAGCTGGGCCAGGGGCTGAACACCATGCTGGATCGGCTGGAGGCGTCCATGTCTTCCATCCGCCACGCCGGCGACGCCATCGCCCACGACCTGCGCTCGCCTCTGACGCGGATGCGGGCCAAGCTGGAGGTGGCCCTGATCGACGCCGAGGCGGGCAAGATCGACGGGGTCGACGCCCTGGGCATCGCCTTGGACGAGGCGGACCATCTGCTGAAGACGTTCAACACTGTCCTGGCCATCGCGCGGCTTCAGGCGGGCGGGGCGCCGGATCCCAAGGTCATGGACGCCGCCGACCTCGCCGCCGACATGGCCGAGCTTTATGAACCCGCAGCCGAGGACAAGGACATCGACTTCTCGTCCGAGGTCGAGAACGGGCTGATGATCGAGGGCAACCAGCCCTTCCTGGCCCAGGCCCTGGCCAACCTGATCGACAACGCCATCAAATACACCCCCGCCGGCGGGGCGGTGAAGCTGCGCGCGCGCCGTCGCTCGTCGGGCGAGATCGAATATTCCGTCACCGACACCGGACCGGGCGTGCCGGAAGAGGACCGCGAGCGGGTGGTCCAGCGGTTCGTGCGTCTGGACAACAGCCGCACCGAACCCGGCTCGGGCCTGGGGCTTTCGTTGGTCACCGCCGTCGCCGAGGCGCACGGCGGACGGGTCGTGCTGGACGAGGGCCCCGGCGCCTACGGCGACTTCGGACCGGGGTTACGGGTGGCGCTGGTGCTGCCGCCGGCCTCGACCGGGATGAGCGGATGATGTGATGGCCCATCCAGAAACCTCGATCCCGCTGGCCTACAGTCTCACGCCCGCCGGTCCGGTCACAAACATCGCCGCCGCCGACCGCCTGCACGAAACCCTGATCCAAGCCGCCGACGCCGACGGCTGGCGCGATGCTCTGGGCGCCGCCTGGCCCGCCCTGGCGCCCGTCGCCGGCGCTTCGCCCTATCTCGCCGGTCTGATGCGGCGTCGCCCCGAACATCTGCGAAGCCTGCTGGAAGCCGACCCGGTCGAGGCGCTGGAACGGATCATTCGCGACACGGACACGCTGGACGCCGAGCCGGATGCGGTGCGCGCCCCGCTGCGGGTGCTGAAGGCCGACCTTCACCTGCTGACCGCCCTGGCCGATCTGGGCGGGGTGTGGGATCTGGATCAGGTCACCGACGCGCTGTCCCGGTTCGCCGACGCCTCTTGCCGGGCGGCCCTGCGCGCCGTCGCCGCCGAACAGAGGGCGCGCGGCCGGCTGATCTCGCCGCCCGGCGATCCGCGCGGCCCCATTCCCGGCCTGTTCGGCCTGGCCATGGGCAAACACGGCGCCAACGAACTGAACTATTCGTCCGACATCGACATCTCCCTCTTCTTCGAGCCGCGCCTTATGGGCCTGGCTCTGCGCGAGGGCGAGGAGATGCAGGACTTCGCCAATCGCGTCGGCAAGGGGATCGCCGGCCTGCTGACCGAGCGGACAGGCGACGGCTATGTCTTCCGTGTCGATCTGCGGCTGCGGCCCGATCCGTCCTCGACCCCGCCGGTCGTCGCCGGGCCGATGGCCTTGGCCTATTATGAGAGCGTCGGCCAGAACTGGGAGCGGGCGGCCTTCATCAAGGCGCGTCCAGTGCTGGGCGACATGCGCGCGGCGGGCCGGTTCCTGAAGGCCATGATCCCGTTCATTTGGCGCCGCAGCCTGGACTACGCGGCCGTGCTCGACATCCAGTCGATCAAGAAACAGATCCACGTCCACAAGACAGGCGAGGGGCTGCAGGCCGCCGGGGCCAATCTGAAGCTGGGACGCGGCGGCATCCGCGAGATCGAATTCTACGCCCAGACCCAGCAGCTGATCCTTGGCGGCCGCGATCAGGCTTTGCGCAAACAGCGCACGCTGGAGGCGTTGAAGGCCCTGGCCGACGCGCGCCATGTGCCCCAGGCGGTCTGCGAGGAACTGACCGCCGCCTATGTCGAGCTGCGCGGGCTGGAGCACCGCGTGCAGATGCTCGACGACGAGCAGACCCACCGCCTGCCCGAAGACGCCGAACGCCGCGCCGCCGTCGCCGCCTTGGTCGGTTCGGATGATCTGGCGGCCTTCGACGCCCGGGTCGAGGCCCTGCTGGCGCGGGTCAACGCCCGCTATGGCGAACTGTTCGAGGGCGGCGAAGATCTGGACTCCAGCTACGGCAGCCTGGTCTTCACCGGGGTCGAGAACGATCCCGAGACGCTGGAAACCCTGCGTCGCATGGGCTTTTCCGAGGCGCCGTCGGTCGCTGACACCATCCGCAGCTGGCACCACGGCCGCATCCCGGCGACGCGCACGGCGCGGGGGCGCGAACTGTTCACCCGCCTGGCGCCGCGCCTGCTGGAGGCCCTGGCCCGATCCGGTGCGCCTGACGAGGCGTTCCGCCGTTTCGCGGTCTTTTTCTCCGGCCTGGCGGCGGGCGTGCAGGTCCAGGCCCTGTTCCTGAACCAGCCCAAACTGTTCGAGATGGTGCTGGGCGTCATGGCCTTCGCACCGCGTCTCGCCCGGACGCTTGGCCGGCAACCGGCGGCGCTGGACGGGGTGCTGGACGCCCGCTTCCTGGTCGATCTGTCCGAAGAGACCGGCCTGACCGAACAGATGCTGCGTGAGGCCGGCGAGACGGAGGATTTCGAAGGGGCCATGAACGCCGTGCGCCGCCTGCATCGCGAACAGATGTTCCGCATCGGCATCCACGCCTTGACCGGTCGGGCGGGGGCAGAGGCGGCGGGCCGCGCCTACGCCGCCCTGGCCGACGCCGCCATGCGCACCCTGTCGCCCGCCGCCCTGGCCGAGACCGAACGGCTGGGCGGCGCCTTTCCCGGCGCGGTGGCGGTGGTCGCCTTGGGCAAGGCCGGTTCGCGCGAGATGACGGCCGGATCGGACCTCGATCTGATGACCTTGTACGAGGCGCCGCCCGAGGCGACCTCCGAGATCAAGGGCTGGACCGCCGACGTCTTCTACGCCCGCTTTACCCAGCGGCTGATTGCGGCCTTGTCGGCGCATACGGCGGAAGGCGGACTCTATGAGGTGGACATGCGCCTGCGCCCCACCGGCTCCAAGGGGCCGGTTTCGGTGCGGCTGAAGGCGTTCGACGCCTATTACGCCAAGGAGGCCGAGACCTGGGAGTTCATGGTCCTGACCCGCGCCCGCGTGGTCTGGGCCAGCGATCCCAAGTTCGGCGCCCAGGTTTCGGCCGCCATCGAGGCCGCCCTGCGTCGCGCGCGTCCCGGCGTCGATGTCGCCGCCGATGTCCGAAAGATGCGTAGCCTTATGGATCGCGAGCGTCGCCCGCACGGCTTCTGGGATCTGAAGCTGTCGCCGGGCGGACAGGTAGACGCCGAGTTCGCGGCCCAGTTCCGCCAGCTTCAGGCTGCCGCCATCGGCGAGCCCTTGACCCTGTCGACGCTGGAGGCGCTCCACGACGACCCGGTCCTGGCCGAGGCCTGGCGCGTGCAGCAGCGCCTGGCCCATCTTCTGGCCGCCGCCTTCGAGGGGCGGGTCGATCCGGAGGGCGAGCCCGGCGTCTTCCAGCTGCGCCTGGCCGAGGCCGCCGGCGCGCCGGACTTCGACACGCTGAAGATCGAGCTGACCGACCTGCGCGCGCGGGCGCGAAAGGCCTTCGAGCGGGCGGTTCCAGCAGGCCGCGACGGAGAATCCGCAACGCCGCGTTCAATCTCCTGACAGGGCAATGTCAAAGGGCGCCAAACGCGCCCGTGGAGATGATCGAGATGAGAAACACCTTTCTGACCGGCCTGGGCGTCATCGCTCTGGCCGCCGCCGCCGGCGCCGCGACCGCACAGGTTCCGCCGGCCCCCGCCGCTGGCGCCCCCGCTCCGCATCATGCGCGCGCGGATGCGAACCGCCAGATCACCCGCGCCGAGTTCGTCGATGCGCGCATCGCGCGTCTGACCGCGCTCGATACGAACCGCGACGGCGTGGTCAGCCCAGAAGAGCGCGCCGCCGCCATGCAGGCCCGTCGCGCCGGACGCGCGGGCGACCGGTTCGCCAAGCTGGACGCGAACGGCGACGGCTCCATCAGCCGCGCCGAGTTCGACGCCGGCCATGCCGCTCGCCCGGATCGCGCTCCGCGCGCGGAGCGCGCCGGTGATCGTGAGGGCCGTCGCGGCGGCGCGCATCACGCCATGCACGGACAAGGACGCGAACGCGGGCCGGTGGTGATCGCCGAAGCCTCCGCCAAGCTCGGCGAGCGGTTCGACAAGATGGACGCGGATCGTGACGGCGTGATCTCCGCCGACGAGCGCCGGGCGGTCATGTCCGCTCAGCGTGAGCAACGGCAGGAACGCCGCGCGGCCCGCCAGGCGCAACAACCCGCTTCCCCCGTCCCGGCTTCGGAGTAAGACGGTGTCGGGGTCGGCCGTCGTGAACGCACCGGTCCCTTTCGTCAGCAGCGGAAGAGGCAGGTTTGGTCGCGATCGTCGACCCCGACGAAGATCTGGTGCGACGCGTGGGGCAGGGCGACCCGGCGGCGGCGCAGACGCTCGTCTCGCGCAAGCTGCCGCGCATCCTGTCGCTGGCCCAGCGCATGCTGGGCGATGCGGTCGAGGCCGAGGACGTGGCCCAGGAGACGATGCTGAAGGCGTGGCGTCAGGCGCCAAAGTGGACGCCCGGCAAGGCCCGGTTCGACACCTGGCTGCACCGGGTCGCGCTGAACCTCTGTTACGATCGGCTGAGGCGTCGGCGCGAAATCCCGACCGACACGCCGCCGGATCGTCCCGACGAAGGCCCGGCGCCGGATCGCGGTCTGCTGGCGGCCGAGACGGGCGTGCGGGTCACGGCGGCCCTGAAACGTCTGCCGGACCGACAGCGCGAGGCCATCGTCCTGTGCCATTATCAGGAGCTGTCGAATATCGATGCGGCGGCCCTGATGGAGATCAGCGTCGAGGCGCTGGAGAGTTTGTTGTCGCGCGGTCGTCGCGCATTGCGTCTGGCCCTTTCGGACATCGGTCCGGGGTCGATTAGAGGAGACGGACGATGAAGGCGGAACGGTTGCACGAACTGGCGGACGCCTATGGCGCCGACCTGCGTCGGTGGCCCGCGTCCGAGCGCGCCTTCGCCGAAAGCCTGATCGCCGCCGATCCATCGCTGAAGGCGGTGCTGGATCAGGCGGCCGCGCTGGACGCTCTGCTCGACGCCGCGCCCAGACCTGTCCCGTCCGCCGCCCTGACCGCGCGCATCCTTGCGGCTGCGCCCCGGGCGAAAAGCCGTCTGGGTAAGGCGATCTGGTACCTCGGCGCCGGCTGGGCCGCCGCGGCCTGTGCGGGCGTGGTCGCCGGCGTGGGCTTGACCACCCATCTGACCGCCGACGCGCGCGCCGATGCGGTGCTTTACCAATCCTCGCTGACGAGCGTGGATGACACGGAACTGCTGGGATGACGTCCAAGAGCCTGAAGATCGCCTTGGCCGTCTCGGTGGCCCTGAACCTGTTCGCCGTGGCGGGCGGGGTCACCTATGTCGTCAATCGCGACCGGATCGAACGCCGGATCGAGGATCAACGCCGTCCGGGGCGCGAGGGACCGCTGGCCGAGGTGCTGGCCGATCTGGATCCGGCCGTGCGCCAGCGCGTGCGCACCTCTCTGCGAGAATCGGCCCTAGCGGCGCGTCCTGATTTCGAAGCGGCCCGCGCCGCCCGGCGCGAGGCCATCGACGTCGCCGGTCAACCGACCCTGGACGCGGCCCGGGTCGAAAGCTTGCTGGAGCAGTCCAGAGCCGCCGAGATGCGGGGCCGCACGCGCCTGGAAAACGGCGCGGTCGCCGTGCTGGCGACGCTGACGCCCGAGGAGCGCAAGGCCCTGGCCCCGATTCTTCAGCGTAAGGGCAACGCCCGTCGCGCCGTCGCGCACGGGCCGGATCACCGTCAGCCGGACGACCGCGCGCCCCGCTGACGGCGCTTCAGCGCTTAGCCTTTTCTGGACGCGCGGAAGGCGGCGACGGCGTTCACCGCCGAGCGCACCGACGCCTCGATGGCGGCCCAGTCGCCCGACTTCACGGCTTCATCGGTCACCAGTTTGGAGCCCATACCCGCCGCGACGATGCCCGCGCCGAACCATTTGGCGATCGACGCCTCGTCCGGATCGACGCCGCCGGTGGGCATGATCTTGACCCAGGGCATCGGGCCCTTGACCGCCTTGACGAAGTCCGGGCCGCCGACCGACGAGCCGGGGAACAGTTTGACGATATCGCAGCCCAGTTCGTGCGCCTCGCCGATGTCGGTCACCGAACCGCAGCCGGGGAAATAGGCGACCATGCGCCGATTGCAGACCTTGGCCACGTCGGGGATCAGGCAGGGGCTGACCACGAACCGCGCGCCCCGGTTCAGATAAAGCGAGGCTGTCCCCGCATCGACGACCGAGCCGATGCCCAGCACCACGTTTGGGTCGGTCTTGATCAGTTCGCGGTTGATCTCGCCGAACAGGTCGCAGGCGAAGTCGCCGCGATTGGTGAACTCGACCACCGGCGCCCCGCCGCGCGCGCAGGCGCGGATGACGTTCAGACTGACCTCGGCGTCGGGATGATAGAAGACCGGGCACACGCCCTGGGTCTGAAGCGCCTGAAGCACGCTGACGCGATCATGGGCCATGTCTGTCTCCTGATGGTCCCGATGGGAAGGATCGTGGGACCGTTCGGCCTTCTGCTTATCGCACGCTCGGGCTAGGCCAAAGCCTGTGCAGACTGCTTCGCCTTTAGGCGACGGAACATATTGTTTCATTCGATGGTCTTGATCGAGGTCAAGGCGCGACGGCGGCGAAAGGCCGAGGGTTTTGGTGCAAAAGGAGAACCCCATGACTCTGCTCGATCGCGAACGGCTCGTCACTCGCACAGGCGTGCGTCTGGAGGTGCGTGCGGCGCGCGCCGAGGATGAACGCGCTCTGGCCGCCTTCTTCGCCAAGGTGACGCCCGAGGATATGCGGTTCCGCTTTCTCTCCACCAAGGGCGCGCCCGGTCACGACCAACTTCTGGCCCTGCTCGAAAAGCCTTCGGGCGATGGCGAGAGCCTGATCGCCTGGGGCGAGGACGGCACCGTCACGGCGACCGCCGTTCTGGCCGGCGATGCGGCGGGCGAACGGGCGGAGGCCGCCATTCTGCTACGGGGCGACCTGAAAGGGCAGGGGATCGGCTGGACCTTGCTGGAAAGATTGGTTTCGGAAGCGCGGACCCGCGGCTATGCGGTCCTGGAATCGCTGGAGGATCGCGCCAACCACGCTGCCCTGCAGGTCGAGAACGATATGGGGTTCGATCTCGCGCCGGTCGAGGACGACCCCACCCTGGTCTGGGTCAGCAAACGGCTGCGCTAATCAGCGCCGTCAGGCGTTTCAGCGGCGGTCCCCATCGGTTAGAAGGCGTCCAAACTGCAGGAAAGCCACGGCCATGATGACCGCCATCTTCGTCTTCATCAAATGCGAGCTGGGCTACGCCAACGACGTGGCGGCCGATATCGTGGACAATGTCGAGAACGTATCGGAGGTCTATTCCACCTCGGGTCAGCACGACCTGCTGGCCAAGTTCAACCTGCCGCGCGACGCCGACATCGGCACCTTCGTGACGAAACAGGTCCAGACTCGCCCGCACGTGCGCGACACCTTCACCGTCATCACCTTCTCGCCCTTCCTGCCCTCGAAGGCTTAGGCTTTGCGGGGGCTGGCCTTGCGCTTGACCTCGTCCTTGCGCTCCTCGGCCTCGTCGTCGTCGCCGACCTTTTCCTCGACCGTGGCCGACAGGCGCTGGAAGACGCCAAGGCCCACCAGAACCAGCACCGCGGCGATCAGCAGGGCGGTGGGATAGAGCAACTGCGCCACGTCCTCGCGCGCCGTCTTGAACACCACCACCAGCGCTCCCAGAAACAGCGCGATGACGATGGTCGACAGGAACTTCGTCAGGCTGCGCCGGGCCTCGGCGGCGCTGCGACGCTCATTTCCGCGCCGCACCTCGTCCTCGAAGATATATTTGGCCACGTCGAAGACGGCGATGGCGACGATGACATAGCCCAGCACGTCCAGAACCGCGTCGGCGCCGGATTTGTCGGGCGAGCCGATGCCGTGCAGCGCATCCTTCACCCCGAACCCGATCAGGGCCATGGCCGCCAGCAACAGCAGAAGGCTGGCGAAGGCGAACACCGCCCGGGTCAGATAGGTCATGAAAATCCCTCCGCGAGGCCACAGCAACGCGCCAACCGCCAAGCTGTTGCCTGACGGGCAAAGGGTGACGCTGGCGCCGGGGACGGCTAAACGAGGGAGCATAGGGAGACATGATATGACGCGATCCAACGCGCCCGCCTACATGACCGGTTTCGGCAATCATTTCGCGACCGAGGCCGCGCCCGGCGCCCTGCCGGTGGGTCGCAACTCGCCGCAGAAGACGCCGATGGGCCTGTATGCCGAACAGCTGTCCGGCACGGCCTTCACCGCCCCGCGCGCCGAGAACCGTCGTAGCTGGCTCTATCGTCTGCGTCCCTCGGCCCAGCATGGGCCTTACACCCCCTTCGATCAGGGGCGGGTCCGCTCCGGTCCGTTCGACGAGACGCTGCCCAATCCCAACCGGATGCGTTGGGACCCGCTGCCGATGCCGCAGGCTGCGACCGATTGGGTCGAGGGGCTGACGACCTATGGCGGCAACGGCGAACCGGACGGCGGGGCCGGGTCGGCCATTCACCTGTATGTCGCCAACCGGTCGATGACCGACCGGGTCTTCTATGACGCCGACGGCGAACTGCTGATCGTGCCCCAGGAGGGGGCGCATCGCTTCGTCACCGAGTTCGGCGTGATCGAGGCCCAGCCGGGTCACATTGTCCTGATCCCGCGCGGCGTGCGGTTCCGCGTCGAGGTCGAGGGGGACGTGCGCGGCTATGTCTGCGAGAACTACGGCAGTCCGTTCCGCCTGCCGGATCTCGGCCCCATCGGCGCGAACGGCCTGGCCAATCCGCGCGACTTCGAGACGCCGGTTGCGGCCTATGAGGACGTGGATCGCCCGACTGAGTGCGTCCAGAAATACGGCGGTCGCCTGTGGGCCACGACCTTCGATCACAGCCCGCTGGACGTCGTCGCCTGGCACGGCAATCTGGCGCCCTGCCGCTATGACACGGCCCGGTTCAACACGATCAATACCGTCAGCTACGACCACCCCGATCCGTCGATCTTCACCGTCCTGACCAGCCCGTCGGAGACGCCGGGCACGGCCAATATCGACTTCGTCATCTTCCCGCCGCGCTGGATGGTGGCCGAGGACACCTTCCGCCCGCCGTGGTTCCATCGCAACGTGATGAGCGAGTTCATGGGTCTGGTGACGGGCGCCTATGACGCCAAGGCCGGCGGATTCGCGCCAGGCGGCGCATCGCTGCACAACCGCATGAGCGGCCACGGCCCCGATCAAGCCAGCTATGACGGCGCGATCAAGACTGAACTGAAGCCGCACAAGATCGAAAACACCCTTGCCTTCATGTTCGAGACGCGCATGCCGATCCGCGTCACGAAATGGGCGTCGGAATCACCGCAGATGCAGCTCGACTACGACGACGTCTGGTCAGGCTTCACCAAAGGACAGATCTCATGATCCGCATTTCCCTCATCGCCGGCGTCGCGCTTCTGGCCGCCGCCTGCGCGCCCCAGACCTCTGGCGCGGCGTCGGATGCGCCGATGCAGAGCGCCGACGCCGCGTCCTGCGCCACGCGCGGCGGCACGATGAAACAGGTCGGGCGGATGCAGTCCTGGCAGTGTGTCATCTCTTACGCCGACGCCGGCAAGCGTTGCACCGACGGCGATCAGTGCCAAGGCGACTGCCGCATCGAGGGCAACGGCGGCGTGGCGCCGGGGACGGCGACGACCGGCGTCTGCCAGGCGACCAGCGACCGCTTCGGCTGCAATACGACGGTCGAGGACGGCAAGGCCGGCCCGACCCTGTGCATCGACTGAGAACGCAGGCACGAAAAAGCCCCCGTCGTGAACGACGGGGGCTGATCCATCCGTAAACGGATTTAGTGGGTCGCCAGACCTTAGTGGGTCGAAGGCGTGTTGGCGGTGGTCATGCCGCCGTCGGCGTTTCCGGCTTTCTGCTCGACCATGTCGGCCTTGCGGTCCGCGTTTTGCTCGACCTGATCGGCCTTGTCGTTCAGGGCCTTTTCTTGCGCTTCGTTCGAAGTGGCGGCGGCCTGTGCTTCGAGCTGATCGGCGCGGGCTTCACCCGTCGCTTCGATGGCGTCGGCTTGCTTTTCAGCGGCCTTGTCGGCGGCGCTTTCACCGCAGGCGGCGACGCCGGCCAGCATGAAGACCGAAGCGGCGGCGATGGCGAACTTTTTCATGTGAGTTTCCTCTCCTAGATGGAAACACACAAACGCCACGGTGACGGTTCGGTTCACGCCGCCGTGAGATTTTCGTGATCGCTCGTCGCGTCAGCCCTCCGACTGGGCGAAGGCGACCCGCGCAGCGCCCAGCAGGGCGGCGTGTTTGTGCATGATCACCTTGGTCGGAATGTCTTGCATATACTCCTTGAACCGGCCCTTGCGCTCGAACCGCTGACGGAAGGGGCTGGCCTTGATGAAGGGCAGGATGCGCGGAACAATGCCGCCGGCGATATAGACGCCGCCGCGCGCGCCGGTGGTCAGGGCGATGTCGCCGGCGACCGCGCCCAGGATGGCGCAGAAGCGGGCCAGGGTCGCGCCACACGGGCTGTTCGGATCCGCCAGGGCCGTTGCAGTGATCTGAGCGGGATCGTCAATGTGGGTCTCGCGCCCGTCGATCTCGGCCAGGGCCCGGTGCATGTTCAGCAGGCCCGGACCGCAGATCAGACGCTCGATCGACACCCGGTCATAGCGGCGACGCAGAATGCGCAGGATTTCATCCTCAACCGGATCGCCGGGGGGGAAGCAGGCGTGCCCGCCCTCGGACGGCATGGCCATTTCCTTGCCGGCCGCATCGCGCACCAGGGCCGAGACCCCGAAACCGGTGCCGGGGCCGAGCACCGCGACGGTGCAGTGCGGATCGCCGTCGACTGGACCGCCTAGGCTTTCCAACTGGTCTTCCGGCACGACGGGCGCGCCCCAGGCCAGGGCCTCGAAGTCGTTGATCAGCTTGACGGGTTTCAGGCCCAGGGTCTGAAGCTCCGCCTCCGACACCTGCCAGGGCGAGTTGGTCAGGTCGATGGCGCCGTCCGTGACCGGACCGGCGACGGCGATCACGCCGCCCGTCGGCTTGACCTCGCAGCCGCCGATGAAGGCGGCGACGCCTTCCAGGAAGGTCGGATAGGTCTCGGCCGGGAAACTCTCGTGATGGTCCAGCACGGGTTTGCCGTCGACCATGCGGGCCACGGCAAAGCGGGCGTTCGTGCCGCCGACATCGCCGACGAGAAGGGTCTTGTCATTCATTGGGTCGTTTCCTGCGCTCGGTTCGGTGGATCAGGCGTCCACAGTCCGATCGACGAAGTTGGGATTGGGCGGGGTGTCGTCGTTGCCGCGCGAACCGGTCGGCAGGGCGAAACAGACCGTCGCCCCCTGTTCGGCCGTCGTGACCACATGGCGGAAGGCGCCGAACAGTTCACGGCCATAGCCCCAGGACGAACCCTCGGCGTTGGCGGCGGACCGGGCGGCCAGCGGACGAGCGGTCAGGTCGGGAACGCCGACGGTGGTCAGAACGCCAGCCTCGGCGTCCAGGCGTATGATGTCGCCGTCCTGAACATGGGCCAGCGGACCGCCGGCCAAGGCCTCCGGGCTGACGTGGATGGCGGCGGGCGTCTTGCCGCTGGCGCCCGACATGCGGCCGTCGGTGACGAAGGCGACCTTGAATCCCTTGTCCTGAATGACCGACAGGGCCGGCGACAGGCTGTGCAGTTCGGGCATCCCGTTCGCCTTGGGTCCTTGGAAGCGCAGAACAACGACCACGTCGCGGAACAGCTTGCCGTCTCGGAAGGCTTGCAGCGCGTCTTCCTGGGTCTCGAACACGGCGGCAGGCGCCTCAACGATGCGGTTCTCGGGTTTGACGGCGGAAATCTTGATGACCGCGCGACCCAGGTCGCCCTGAACCAGACGCAGGCCCCCCTCCTTGTCGAAGGGGTTCGAGGCTGGGCGCAGGATATCGAGATCCAGGCTCTCCGCGACCCCGTCGCGCCAGACCAGTTCGCCGTCCACCATCGACGGTTCCTGGAAATAGGCCTGGATGCCCTGACCCATGATGGTCGTAACGTCGGCGTGGATGTTGCCTGCCCGGGCCAGTTCACGCGCAATGAAGGCGACGCCGCCGGCGGCCTGGAAGGCGTTCACATCCGCCGAGCCGTTGGGATAGACCCGCGCCAACAGCGGCGTGACCGACGACAGCTCGTCCATGTCGGTCCAGTCGATCAGCACGCCCGCCGCCCGCGCCATGGCGACCAGGTGGATGGCGTGATTGGTGGAGCCGCCGGTGGCCAGCAGGGCCACGATCATGTTGACGATGGACTTCTCGTCGATGACGTCGGCCATGCGGCACTCGCCGCTGCGCGCCAGTTCGACCGCCCGTTTGGCCGCCGCCGCGGTCAGGGCGTCGCGCAGACCGGTGTCGGGATGGACAAAGGCGGTGGAGGGCATGTGCAGTCCGCCCAACTCCATCATCATCTGGTTGGAGTTGGCGGTGCCGTAGAAGGTGCAGGTGCCGGGCGAGTGATAGCTGCCGATCTCGCTTTCCAGCAGGGTCTGACGATCGACCTTGTTCTGCGCATATTCGGCCCGGACCCTGGCCTTCTCCGCATTCGGAATGCCCGATGGCATCGGACCGGCCGGGGCGAAGACGACGGGCAGGTGGCCGAAGGCCAGGGCGCCCATGAACAGGCCAGGAACGATCTTGTCGCACACGCCCAGCATCAGGCCGGCGTCGAAGGCGTCGTGCGTCAGGGCGATGCCCGCCGACATGGCGATCAGGTCGCGGCTGAACAGCGACAGCTCCATGCCGGGACGACCCTGGGTGACGCCATCGCACATGGCGGGGGTGCCGCCGGCGACCTGGGCCGTGGCGCCGACCTCGCGCACGGCCTTGCGCACCACGTCGGGGAAGCGCTCGAACGGCTGGTGGGCCGACAGCATGTCGTTATAGGCGGTGACGATGCCTAGATTGGGCTTGGACCCGTCCATCGCCGTCAGCTTGTCGGCGATCGTCTGGCCCGCGAAGGCGTGGGCCCAGTTGGCGCAGGACAGTTTGGCGCGGCCGGCGCCGCTGTCGCGCGCCGCGTCCATGCGACGGATGTAGTCGGCGCGGGTCTCGCGGCTTTTCTCGACAATGCGGGCGGTGACCGCGGCGACCGTAGGATGCAACTTGGATTCGGGGGCCATATCAGCCTTCCTCCGTCCACAGAACTTCAAGGGGAACGCCGGCAGCGATCAAAGCGGCGATGGGCTGGGTCTTGGGATCGCCTTGGTACTGTTCTTCGAAGACGAGACGCTTGGCGGCGCCCTTCAGGCCCAGGATCACCCGGCCCGCAGACATCAGATAGGGCAGGTTGATCGACAGCCGTTCGAGCGTCGGCGCCATGCCATCGCGCCCATGCGGCACGCCCAGAACGGTCGGCTTCAGCGTCGGGGTCAGCAGCGTCTTCAGCGTCGGGCTTTCGGGGAACATGGAGCAGATATGGCCATCCTCGCCCATGCCCAGAAGCACCGCATCGAACCGCCCGCCGGCATCGCCAAGGGCCTTGGCCGCCACGATGGCCGCACGGTCCACGGTGACCTCGGGCGTATAGAGCGGGATGAAGCGTGCGGCGGCCGCCTTGTCCTGAAGAAGCACGTCGCGGATCAGCCGGGCGTTCGATTCCGGCGAGGTTTCAGGCACATAACGCTCGTCCACCAGGGTCACGGCGATTTTCGACCAGTCCAGATCGGTCGCCGCCAAGCGGCGGTAGACGGGCGCTGGCGTCGAACCGCCGGGACCGGCGAACAGGGCCCGGCCATGGTCGCGGACGGCCGCGCCAAGAGTTTCGGCCAGACGCGCGGCGATGGCTTCGGCCCAGGTCTCGACGGAGTTGAAGGCTTCGATGGCGGGGGTCTCAGACATCGGTGGTGTTCCAGTCGCGGCCGGTGCGGGCCATCAGCATGTCGGCGCTTTCGGGACCCCAGGTTCCGGCGACGTAGTCGTCGGGCTTCAAGCCGGATTCGGCCCAGGCCTCGGACACCTCGTCCACCCATTTCCAGGCCTGCTCAGCCTCGTCGCGTCGCACGAACAGGGTCGAGTCTCCGGCCATCGCGTCCAGCAGCAGCCGCTCATAGGCGATGCGGCGGCGCGGCGGGGCGGCGGACTTGCCGTCCACCCCCCACGACAGGCTCATCTTGATCGGCTGCAACTGCATGCGCTGATCCAGGCCGGGGCGCTTGTTCATCACCGTCAGAGAGATGTCTTCCTCGGGCTGCAGCTCGATGATCATCCGGTTGGCCTGAACCTCGCCACGGTCGTCCCTGTCGAAGATCGAATGCGGCACCGGCTTGAACTGGATGACGATCTCGGTGCGCTTCTCGGGCAGGCGCTTGCCGGTCCGCATGAAGAAGGGCACGCCCGCCCAGCGCCAGTTGTCGATGTCGGCGCGCACGGCGACGAAGGTTTCGGTGTCGGACGGCTGGCCGCGCTCCTCGTCATAGCCCTTGGCCGGCTTGCCCTCCGAGACGCCCGCCACATACTGACCCCGTACGGTCACGCGCTCGACCTCGTCCACCGTGACGGGCCGCAGCGACCGCAGCACCTTGACCTTCTCGTTGCGCACCGAGTCGGGGTCCAGGTCGCTCGGCGGCTCCATCGCCACCAGACACAGCAGCTGCAGCATGTGGTTCTGCAGCATGTCGCGCAGGGCGCCGTATTCGTCATAGTAGGGCCAGCGATCGCCGACCCCCACCGTCTCGCCGATCGTGATCTGCACGTGGTCGATAGACAGGTTGTTCCACAGCGGCTCGAAGATCGTGTTGCCGAACCGCAGAGCGATCAGGTTCTGGACTGTCTCCTTCCCCAAATAGTGGTCGATGCGGAAGACCTGGTTCTCGCTGAAGGCGTGGGCCACGGCGTCGTCGATTTCGAGGAAGGACTTCAGATCGCGCCCGACCGGCTTTTCCAGCACGATGCGGCAGTTCTTTTCGGCCAGACCCGCCGCCTTCATCGCCGTGACGATGCGGGCATAGAGCGAGGGGGATACGGCCAGGAAGGAGGTGATCTCGCTGTCGCCGACCTTGTCCTTCAGCGGCTTCAGGCTTTCGGGCGAGGTGGCGTCGACCGCCAGATAGTCCAGGCGGGCCTTCATCCGCGACCAGCTGGCTTCGTCCCAGACCTTGTCGGCTTCGGCTCGCGCCTTCACCGCCTCATGCACCTTGGCGATATAGTCGTCGGCGCTCTCTTCAGAACGCGCGGCGCCGATGATCTTCAGCCCTTCAGGCAGCAGGCCGTCGTGTTCGAGAAAATAGAGCGACGGCAGAAGCATGCGCATCGCCAGATCGCCGCCGCCGCCAAACAGAATGAGAGCCGCCATGTCTTGTCCCTCGATGATCCCATTTGTCGGGACGCACGCCTTTACGGTCTAGCCGCTGTCTTTGGCCGCTTCCGCTCGCGAGGCCAACACGTCCAGCACGTCCTGAAACACCATGTTACGGGCATGGAGAAGAACGAGCAGGTGATAGATCAAATCCGCAGCCTCGCTGGCGAGTTCCTCGTCCGGGCCGGCGACGCCGGCCAGAGCGGTCTCCACGCCCTCCTCGCCGACCTTCTGGGCGATGCGTTTGGGCCCCTGTGCGATCAGTCGGGCGGTCCAGCTTTCGGACGGATCGGCGGCGGCCCGTTCGGCGATGGTCCGTTCCAGCCGGGCGATCCGACCCAGGCCCGGCGCGTCGGCCTCTGCGAAACAGCTCGTCCGGTTCAGGTGGCAAGCGTTTCCGACCGGCCTGACGCCCAACACGATGGCGTCGGCGTCGCAGTCGGCCGTGATGGAAACGACGTGAAGCCGGTCGCCCGAGGTCTCGCCCTTTCTCCACCGCCCTCCGCGCGAGCGCGAGAAGAAGGTGGCCTCGCCGGATGCGATCGTCTCGTCCAGCGCCGCGCGATCCATATAGGCCAGGGTCAGGACCTGCAGCGTGGCGGCGTCCTGCACCACGACGGGGACCAATCCGGCGCCCTTGGCAAAGTCGATGGTGTTCGGGTCGATCATGGTCGTTGTTCCTGATCCTCCACCGCGAAGCGGGGGAGGGGGACCGCGCGCAGCGCGGTGGAGGGGGCGAAATCGGGCTGGATGTCGCACGTCTGGCGATGGAGCGCGGGTCCGCCCCCTCCACCGCTTCGCGGTCCCCCTCCCCCGTTTCGCTGCGCTTCTCGGGGGAGGATCATATGCGCATCTCCAACCCTTGCTGCGCCAGATAGGTCTTCAGGTCCGGAATGGCGATGGCGCCAGTGTGGAAGACGCTGGCGGCCAGGGCGCCGGAGACGTCGGCCTGCTCGAACACAGCCTTGAAATGCTCGGGCGCGCCGGCGCCGCCCGAGGCGATCAGGGGAATGGCCAGACGTGCCCGCGCGGCGGACAGTTGCTCGATGTCATAGCCGCGCCGAACCCCGTCCTGATCGATGCAGTTCAGCACGATCTCGCCGGCGCCCAGGCTCTGCGCCTCGTCCAGCCAGTCCAGGGTGCGTTTGCCGGCATGACGGCGTGCATCGGGGTCGCCGGTATATTTGTGGACCACCCAGTCGCCGTCCTCAAACCGGCTGTCGACGCCGACGACAACGCATTGGCTGCCCAGCCGCGCCGCCATGTCGGCGATTAGTTCGGGCCGTTCCAGAGCCGGGGAGTTGATCGAGACCTTGTCCGCTCCGTGGTCCAGACAGCGCGCCGCCTGATCCACGCTGCGAATGCCGCCGGCGACGCAGAAAGGAATGTCCAGCAGTCGGGCGATGTCCTTGATCCAGCCGTAGTCCAGCGTCCGCCCTTCGGGACTGGCGGTGATGTCGTAGAAGACCAGTTCGTCGGCGCCCGCATCGCGATAGCGTGCGGCCAGCTCGGCCGCATCGCCCATGTCAGTGTGACCGACGAATTTCACGCCCTTGACCACCCGGCCGTCCTTCACGTCCAGGCAGGGGATGATCCGCCGGGCGGTCATATCGTACGGGCCGCTGCGATCGCCTCGGGCAGGGTGAAGCAGTTCTCGTAAAGCGCGCGTCCGACGATGGCACCGTGACAGCCCAGCGCCTTGACCGCCGCGATGTCGTCCAGCGAGGAAACGCCGCCCGAGGCCTGCAACACCAGATCCGGCCGACGGCTGCGGATCTCGGCTAGCAGGTCCAGGTTCGGCCCGGTCAGGGCGCCGTCACGACCGACATCGGTCACCAGCAGGTGTTTGGCCGTCCCCTTGGGATACCGATCCAGCGCCTCCCAAAGCGTCATGCCCGAGGACTGGGTCCAGCCCTTCAGCGCCGGGACCGGCACGCCGCCCTCGATCTTGACGTCCAGGGCCAGGGTGATGCGCTCGACGCCGAAGGTGTCCAACCAGTTGGCCACCGCCTCAGGCTGGGTCACCGCCAGCGATCCGACCACGACGCGCGACACGCCGGCGTCCAGCAGCTTTTTCACATCGTCGGCGCTGCGCACGCCGCCGCCGGACTGAACCTTGACGTCGATGGCCTGGGTCAGCTCACCGATCAAAGCATGCTGACGCGCCTCGCCCGCCTCGGCTCCGTCCAGATCGACGATGTGAATCCACTCCGCGCCCTCGGCCGCGAAGGTCGTCAGGCGGGCGGCCGGCTGCTGGTCGTAATGCGTCACCTGGGCGAAGTCGCCGTGCATGAGGCGCACACAGACGCCGTCCTTCAGGTCGATGGCGGGGTAGATCAGCATGACAGGCCCAGGAAGTTCTTGAGGATGGTCGCCCCGGCCTCGGCCGAGCGTTCGGGGTGGAACTGGCAGCCCCAGCGGTTGGCCGATCGAACCACAGCCGGGACGACGCCGCCATAGTCGGCGCGCGCCAGGGTCGCCGGTCCGTCGCGACAGACGAAGCCGTGGACGAAATAGGCATAGGCGCCGTCGGCAACGCCCTCCAGCAAGGGGTCGTCGCGGTCGCGCGTCAACCGGCTCCAGCCCATGTGCGGCACCGGCAGATCGCCCGCAGGCTTCAGCCGGGTCACCGCGCCGGGAATGAGACCCAGCAGATCGACGCCGTCGCCCTCGTCGCTCGATCCGAACAGCAGTTGCTGACCCAGGCAGACACCCAGCAGGGGGCGTGGGAAGGCGCGGATCGCCGCGATCAGACCCAGGTCCGACAGGCGCTTCATGGCGTATCCGGCCGCGCCGACGCCGGGCAGAATGACCCGTTCAGCCTCGGCGATCACGGTCGGATCGTCGGTCAGGCGCACGGTCGCGCCGAGCCGCTCCAGTGCGAACTGGACCGAGGCGACATTGCCGGCGCCGTAGGCGATGACGGCGACCTCGGTCACAGAACACCTTTGGTGGACGGCACGGCGTCGCCCTCGACGCGGATGGCCTGGCGCAGGGCGCGGCCGAAGGCCTTGTAGACGGCTTCGGTCTTGTGGTGGTCGTCCTGGCCCGTGACCTTGATGTGGACGGCCGCGCCCATGGCCTCGGCCAGCGACCGGAAGACGTGGGCGGTCAGGTCGGTGCGGTAGTCGCCGATGAAGGGCGTCTCGAACGCCCCCTCGAACAGTGGATAGGGGCGGCCGGACAGGTCGATGGAGACCGTCGCATTGGCCTCGTCCATCGGCAGGACGAAGCCGTAGCGGGCGATGCCCTTGCGCTCGCCCAGCGCCTGTTTCAACGCTTGCCCCAGGGCGATGGCGCTGTCCTCGATCGTGTGGTGCGGATCGGTGTGCAGGTCGCCTTCGCATTGCAGACGCAGCGAGAAGCCGCCGTGGGCCGCGATCTGCTCCAACATGTGATCGAAGAAGCCGACGCCGGTCTCGATCTTCACCGGACCGGGCGCATCCAGATCGACGGCGCAGACGATGCGGGTTTCCTTGGTGTCGCGCACCGCCTGACCAACGCGCGCCGGGCGGCGCTTGGCGGGCGTCAGGCCGAAGGCGGCGAGCAGCCGGTCGTTGACCTCGGACTTGATCGAGATCGGCAGGCGCAGACGCTCGCCGGACAGATCGGCCTCGACGCCGTAAGCCTTAAGCCCTGCCAGAGCGGCGGCAGGCTCCTCGGGGCGGGCCATGATGATGGGACCGACGCCCGGTTCGACGGGCATCTGGCGACCCAGTTCGCGCACGACCCGTTCGCGCTCGCGCCGGACCGAGGCGATCCGCTCGGCGGTCTCGATCATCCGCGACGGATCGAGCGCCTGCATCGCCAGCCGCACCAGCGGTTCGGGCAGGGCGTAGGGTTCCAGCACCGACGCCAGACGCGCCAGGGTCTGGGCTTGGGCGATCGCCGCGCCGACCCGGGCGCCGGCTAAGCCATAGGCCAGGGACAGGCTGCGCAACACAATCAGGTTCGGCTGATCGGCGACGACGGTCACGGCCGAGACGCTGTCGGAGAACTCGATCAGTCCTTCGTCCACCACCAGCAGGGCGGGGGCGACGCGGGCAGCCATTTCGCCGACGGCTTCGGGCGAGCCCAGGGCGCGGATGACGACGATATTTTTCTCTGGGGCCGTTTCGCCCTTGGCCGGATAGATGGCGGCGAGACTGTCATAGGGTTCGGCCTTCGGGGCCTCGACCGATCCCCCGTCGCGAGCGGCGAGGCGCCAGGCCAGTTCCAGCCCGTGGGTCAGGCCGCGCACCGGCAGCACCTGTTCGGCAGGCACGCCATAGACGGCGGCCATGCGTGCGGCGAGGGCGGAGGCGTCGCCGGGATAGCGATCCAGACCTTCGCCGCCGGAAACCAGCGGCGGATAAGGAGCGGACACGGTCATCCTTCGGCCCTCAGATCGGCGGCGCGGGCGTGGGCTTCCAGCCCCTCCATCCGGGCCAGACGGGCGGCGATAGGGGCAAGCTGACGGGCCCCGGCCTCGGTCACCAACTGGACCGACATGGTGGTCATGAAGCTGGCGGTGGTGACGCCGCCCAGGGTGCGAGCGCCGCCGTCGGTCGGCAGGACGTGGCTGGGACCGGCGGCATAATCCCCCAGCGTCTCGGCGGCGAACCGGCCGACGAACACGGCCCCGGCGGCCTTGATCGAATCGACCAGCGGCTCGGGATCGTCGATCTGGATCGCCAGGTGTTCGGGGCCATAGAGGTTGGCGACTTCTGCGGCCGCGTCGAGGTCGCGCACCAGGATGGCGCGGGCCTCGTTCAGAGAGGCGCGGGCGATGGCTTCGCGGGGCAGGGTTGCGACCTGAACCTCCACCTCGCTCAGGATGTAGTCGATGGTGGCGCGGCTGGTGGAGACCAGCAGAACCTGCGCATCCGCATCGTGCTCGGCCTGGCTGAGCAGGTCGGCGGCGGCGATCTCGGGCGCGGCGTCGCGATCGACGATGACCATCAACTCCGACGGGCCGGCCGGCATGTCGACGGCGGGACCGCCTGGCAGGGCGGAGGCCTGCTTCTTGGCCTCGGCCACATAGGCGTTGCCGGGTCCGAACAGCTTGTCACAGGCCGGAATGACCCCGTCTTCCAGTTCGACGCCGAAGGTCAGGGCGGCGATGGCCTGGGCGCCGCCCATCAGCCAGATGGCGTCCAGTTCCGCCTCTGCGGCGGCCAGGATCATGGCGGGGTGGATGCCGCCCTCCTTGTTCGGCGGCGTGACGGCGACGCGCTGGCCCACGCCCGCGACGCCGGCCGGAATGGCCAGCATCAGCAGCGAAGAAAACAGCGGCGCGGTGCCGCCCGGAATATAGAGGCCGGCCGAGGCGATGGGGCGCCAGGCCAGTTTGGACCGCACGCCAGGCGTCGTCTCGACGAAGGGTGTGTCCTCGGGCCGGGTCGCCTGGTGGAAAACGCGCACATTGTCGGACGCCATGCGCAGGGCGCGCACGTCGCCGGGCGGCAGGGCGTTGCGCGCATCGGCGACGGCCTCGGGCGTGATGGCGATGCGACGGGGCGGCGCCTTGTCCAGCTTCAGGCACCAGTCGGTCACGGCCGCGCCGCCGCGCTGGCGCACGTCGTCCAGGATGGTGCGCACGACCTCGGTCACGTCGCCGGCGGTGCGTTGGGCGGGGCGGGCCAGGGCGGCCGTCTTGCCGGCCGCGTCGAGGGAAGACCAGTCGATGCGCTTCATCACATCATCTTCTCGATCGGCAGGACCAGGATGGCCGAGGCGCCGGCGGCCTTCAGCTTTTCGAGCGTCTCCCAGAAAACGGCTTCCTGGCAGACGGCGTGGACGGCGACCGCGTCGTCGCGACCCATCAGGGGCATGACCGTGGGCGAGCCGGCGCCGGGCAGGATGGCGGTGATCTCGTCCAGGGCCGAGCGCGGGGCGTTCAGCATGACGTATTTGGCGCCTTGCGAGGACACGACGCCCGCCATCCGCTCGATGACGCTGTCCAACAGCTGCTGCAAGGCGGGTTCAGGCGCGACGGGCGATTGAATCAGCACCGCCTGGCTTTCCAGAACCGTATCCTTGGCCCCCAGGCCGTTGGCCTCCAGCGTCGCGCCGGTCGAGACCAGGTCGCAGATGGCGGCGGCCAGTTTCAGCCGGGGCGCGACCTCGACGGCCCCGCGCATGACCACGATGTCGGCCTTGACCCCGCGTTCGTCGAGGAAGCGGCGCAGGATCTTGGGATAGGAGGTGGCGATGCGCAGACCGTCCAGCGAGGCCGGACCGTCGTAGGCCAGCGTCGGAGGCGTGGCGATCTTCAGCGTGCAGCGACCGAAGCCCAGCGGCATGACGATCGAGGCGTTCGGCCCGCCGTTGCGGCCTTCCTCCAGCACGTTCTCGCCGACGATGCCCAGGTCGCAAACGCCGTCCGCCACGAAGGTCGGGATGTCGTCGTCGCGGACGCGCAGCAGGTCGATCGGATAGTTCTCGACCCGGTACAGCAGGTCGTTGTGACCCTTGACCCATTTAAGGCCCGCGTCGCGGATCAGGTCGAGGCTGCGGTCGGCCAGACGGCCGGATTTCTGGACGGCGATGCGAAGCCGGCCCTGCACGGTGCTCATATTCGGATACTCAGTTCTTGTTCTTCAGGCGGTCCAGGGCGAGGCGATAGCCCTGATGCGGCATGTCTTTCAGATAGCGGGCGACGCGAACGACTGTGGTGGGGCTGGCATGGGCCTCTGCGGCGATCTCGCGATAGGATTTGCCGCCGGCGTCGAGCAGGCGCGCGACCTGCCAGCGCTCGGAGAAGGCGCGTAGTTCCGCAGGCGTGCAAAGATCGGCCAGAAAGGCGTCGATCTCGGCGCGCGTCTGCATCGACAACAGGGCGTCATGCAGGTCGTCACGGGCGGGCGGGGTCGTCATGCGCGTTCCACTATGATGTAACGGTGGAACAGTCAAGGGGCGTTCGTTTCCTCCCTGCGAAGCGGGGAGGGGGACCGCGCGAAGCGTGGTGGAGGGGTTCTTGAAGTCCCACAGATGCTTGTGATGCGGTGAAGAACCCCTCCGTCACGGCGCGAAGGCGCGCCGCGCCACCTCCCCGCTTCGCAGGGAGGAGACAGATCGTGCGTGGCGCACTATCTGCGTCTTTATGACCAAGGTTCTCATCATCGGCGCGGGACACGCTGGCGGCTCCATCGCGGCTTTCCTGCGGCAGTATGGGCATGAAGGCCCCATCGTGCTGGCGGGCGAGGAGGATGCGCCGCCGTATCAGCGGCCGCCGCTGTCCAAGGCTTGGCTCAAAGGGGAGGCGGATCTGGAGGCGCTGCTGCTGCGGCCTCTGAGTTTCTACGCCGAGCAGAACATCGACTTCCGACCCTCGACGATCGCCGTGTCGGTGGATCCGGCAGCGAAGACGGTAGCCTTCCACGACGGGTCGTCCGAGACCTACGACATTCTTGTGCTGGCGACCGGATCGACGGCGCGTAAGCTGCCGGTTCCGGGCGGGGACCATCCCGATCTGCTGGAACTGCGCACGATGAAGGACGCCGAGCGACTGAAGGCGGTGCTCGGGCCCGGCAAGCGTCTGGCGGTGGTCGGCGGCGGATATGTGGGGCTGGAGGCGGCGGCGTCGGCGCGGGCCCTGGGCGGCGAGGCGGTGGTGATCGAGCGCGCGCCGCGCGTGCTGGCGCGGGTGGCGTCCGAGACCTTGTCGATCTTCTTCACGGCGCAGCACCGGGCGCACGGCGTCGAAATCCTGACCGACGCTGAGGTGGCCGCCGTGGCCCGCGACGGCGTGAGCCTGGCCGACGGATCGGTGGTGTCGGCGGATGCGGTGTTGGTGGGGGTCGGCGCCCTGGCTTGCGACGCCCTGGCGCGATCGGCCGGCCTGACCTGCGACGACGGCTTGGTGGTGGACGCCGAGGCGCGCACCAGCGACCCGGCGATCTTCGCCATCGGCGACATGACCCGACGACCCATTCCGGTCCACGGCGGCGTGCATCATCGGCTGGAAAGCGTGCCCAACGCCCTGGAGCAGGCCAAACAGGCGGCCGCGGCCATCGTCGGACGGGCCGGACCCCCGCCAGAAGTGCCGTGGTTCTGGTCTGACCAGTATGACGTCAAACTTCAGATCGCCGGCCTGCCGTTCGACGCCGACCGACAGGTGGTGCGTGGCGACCCGACGGCGTCGGGCTTTGCCGTCTTCCATCTGAACGGCGACCGCATCGTCTGCGTCGAGGCCGTCAACGCTCCGCCCGAGTTCATGGCCGGTAAACAGTTGATCGCCAAGGCGACGCCTGTGGACGTGGACAAGCTGGCCGATCCGGCGGTGTCGATGAAGGCGGTGGCAGCGGACTAGTTTGTCTCCTCCCCACTTGTGGGGAGGAGGACCGCGCAGCGGTGGAGGGGTTCTTGAAGTCCCACAGGCGCAAGTGATGCAGTGAAGAACCCCTCCGTCACGGCGCAAGATGCGCCGCGCCACCTCCCCGCTCCGCGGGGAGGAGACAACGTCGCCGCAGTGCAACAAAACTGTTGCGCTTTACGTTCGTGACCGTTCAAGCTGCGACTTCAACGCGGCGGGGGCGGATGACGAGAGCTTTCGACGAAATGAACGGCGGCGGATCGGGTGCGATCCGCGACAGCTACAAGACGCTGGCGGCGTGGCTGGAAAACGCGCCGGCCGATCTGCTGCAAGCGCGCTCGCGCCAGGCGGAGCTGTTCTTCCGCCGCATGGGCGTGACCTTCGCCGTCTACGGCGACGAGGAATCCAACGAACGGCTGATCCCCTTCGATGTTGTGCCGCGCATCATCGGCGCGGACGAATGGGGCGGTCTGGAAAAGGGGCTGAAACAGCGCGTCACCGCCATCAACGCCTTCCTGAAAGATATCTATGGACCGCAGGACTGCATCAAGGCGGGCATCGTCCCGGCCGATCTGATCCTGACCAATCCGCATTATCGGCCGGAGATGCAGGGGCGTCGTCCACCGGGCGACGTCTGGTGCCATATCTCGGGCGTCGATCTGGTGCGCACCGGCGAGGACGGCTTCTACGTTCTGGAAGACAACTGCCGCACGCCGTCGGGCGTCTCCTACATGCTGGAGAACCGCGAGATGATGATGCGGCTGTTCCCCGACCTGTTCGCGGAGCACGCCGTGCGGCCTGTCGAAATCTACACCGACATGCTGCTGCGCTCGTTGCAGGCGTCCGCGCCGGCAGGGGCGGGG
Source organism: Brevundimonas fontaquae (assembly GCF_017086445.1). Classification (NCBI taxonomy): domain Bacteria; kingdom Pseudomonadati; phylum Pseudomonadota; class Alphaproteobacteria; order Caulobacterales; family Caulobacteraceae; genus Brevundimonas; species Brevundimonas fontaquae. The sequence goes on from NZ_CP070968.1 coordinate 1,153,678, forward strand.
GCGGACCCGACGATCGTCGTGCTGACGCCCGGCCCCTTCAACTCGGCCTACTACGAGCACAGCTTCCTGGCCGACAAGCTGGGTGTGGAGCTGGTCCAGGGCACGGACCTGTTCGTCAATGACGACACGGTCTTCATGCGCACGACCGAGGGGCCAAAGCGCGTCGATGTCATCTATCGCCGCATCGATGACGACTTCCTCGATCCCCTGACCTTCATGCCAAACTCCACAATCGGGGTGCCGGGGCTGATGTCGGCCTATTTCGCCGGGCGGGTGACCCTGGCCAATGCGGTCGGGACGGGCGTGGCCGACGACAAGGCCGTCTATACCTACATGCCCGAGATCATCCGCTTCTTTACGGGCGAGGATGCGATCCTGCAGAACGTGCCGACCTGGCGCTGTCGCGAGCCGGACGCCCTGAAGGAAGTGCTGGATAAGCTGCCGGAACTGGTGGTCAAGGAAGTTGGCGGATCGGGCGGCTACGGCATGCTGGTCGGGCCGACCTCGACCAAGGCCGAGATCGAGGATTTTCGCGCCAAGCTGATCGCCGATCCCGACGACTTCATCGCCCAGCCGACGCTGAGCCTGTCGACGGCCCCAACGCTGAACGGCGGCGCCCTGTCGCCCCGCCACGTCGACCTCAGGCCGTTCGTCCTGTCCAGCCCGGCCGGCGTGCGCGTCGCGCCCGGCGGCCTGACGCGGGTGGCGCTGAAGGAAGGGTCGCTGGTGGTGAACTCCAGCCAGGGCGGTGGAACCAAGGACACCTGGGTGCTGGACAACTGATGCTTTCACGCACCGCAGACAGCCTCTACTGGACCGGCCGCTACATGGAGCGGGCGGACTTCCTCGCCCGCATTCTGGAGGCGGCGATCCGTCTCGCCGCCTTGCCGGCCAAGGATCAGGCCGCCGTCACCGCCTGGGCGGGGGCCATCGCCTCGTCGGGGGTCAAGGCCGGCTTCGACGCGACCGGCCGGACCGTGTCGGAAAAGTCCGTGCGGGAATATCTGGCCTTCGGCTTCGACAATCCGACCTCGATCAAGGCCTGCATCACCAAGGCGCGGACCAATGCGCGCTCGGTGCGCACCGCCCTGACCATCGAACTGTGGGAGGCGATCAACGGCGCCTGGAACGGTCTGAACGAGCTGGGCGAACCGACCAAGCGCGACGACTTCACCAACTTCCTCGACTTCGTGAAATCGACGTCCCTGGCGGTTGAGGGCGCGTCGTCGCGGACCATGCTTAGGAACGACGCCTACTGGTTCCTGAGACTGGGCATGGCGATCGAGCGGGCCGACAACACCGCACGCCTGCTGGACGTGAAATATCACCTGCTGCTGCCGCCCGGCGAACGGGTGGGCGGGCAACTGGACTACTTCCAGTGGACGACCCTGCTGCGCGAGGTTTCGGCATTGACCGCCTATCGCTGGGTTTACCGCGAAAGCGTTCGGCCTTGGCTGGTGGCGGACCTGCTGGTGCTGAACCGCCAGATGCCGCGCTCGCTGGCCTCGTGTCAGGGCATGATCGTCAGCTATCTGGAGAAGCTGGCCACCGATTACGGGCGACGCGGCCCGGCGCAACGGCTGGCCTCCAATCGCCTCAGCCAGTTCAACGAGGCCAAGATCGAGGACATCTTCCAGTCCGGCCTGCACGAATACATTCAGGGCTTCCTGAACGAGAACAACGCCTTGGCCGCGGCCGTCCACGAACAGTATCTGGTCTGACCATGCGGATCCGGATCGATCACTCCACCCGCTACGCCTACGCCCGGCCCGCGCGCTTCATCGTCCAGATGCTGCGCCTGACGCCCAAGTCGTGTGAGAGCCAGCAGGTCCGCGACTGGCGGATCGAAACCGATGTGGACGCCCGGCTGCGGCGCAGCGAGGACGCGTTCGGCAACATCGTTCACAGCCTCTACACCGAGCGGCCGACCGACGCCCTGACCATCCGCGTCACCGGCGAGGTCTCGACCGTCGAGACGGGCGGCGTCGTGAAAGGGCAGGCCGAACGCCTGTCGCCCATCGTCTATCTGCGCGACACCCCGATGACCAAGGCCGACGCCGGCATCGTCGATTTCGCCCGCTCCATTCCTGAGGGCGCGACGCTGGGCCGGATGCATCAGTTGATGGGCGCGCTGAAGGATACGGTGGCGTTCGAGGTCGGCTCGACCTCCGCCTCCCACACCGCCGCCGAGGCCTTTGCTCAGAAGCGCGGCGTCTGTCAGGACCATTCGCAGATCTTCATCTCGGCCGCACGCCTGCTGGGCGTGCCGGCCCGCTATGTCTCGGGCCACCTCAGCCGTCAGGACGGACGCCACGATCAGGACGCCGCCCATGCCTGGGCCGAGGCCTGGGTCGAGAACCTGGGCTGGGTCGGGTTCGATCCCGCCAACGGCATCTGTCCGACCGAACACTATGTTCGGGTCGCGGTCGGCCTGGACGCGCGCGGCGCCACCCCGATCCGGGGCACGAGCTATGGCGGCGGCCAGGAGCAGCTGACCGTCGCTCTGAATGTGCGGCCGGTGCAACAGAGCCAGCAACAACTGCAATCCAGTGGATGGCCCCGATAGGCATGACGCGCGAATCTGTTAGCGTCTGGGGATTCGCAACGCGGGGAGCGAATAGAGCGAAGTGACCTATTGCGTAGGCATGCTGGTGGACGACGGGTTGGCGATGATCGCCGACACGCGCACCAATGCGGGCGTGGACAACATCTCGTCCTATCGCAAACTTCACATCTACAAGTCGCCGGGCGAGCGGATCCTGGCGGTCGCGACGGCGGGCAATCTGTCGGTCACCCAGACGGCGCTGGCCATGGTCGCAGCTGGGGTCAAACTGCCGGACTCAACTGAGCTTGAAACGCTCCAGACCGCCCCGACCCTGTTCCGCGCCGCCCAACTTCTGGGTCATGCGATGGCCAGCGTGCGCGCCAGCATCAATACGCCGCCGACGCCGACCGCAGACGGGTTGAACGTCACCGCCTCCATGCTGCTGGGCGGTCAGATCGCCGGTGGCAAGATGGGGCTCTATCTGATCTACGGGCAGGGCAACTTCATCGAGTGCGGGCCCGATACGCCCTATTTGCAGATCGGCGAGCTGAAGTACGGCAAGCCTATTCTGGACCGCGCCCTGCACAGCTCCACCTCCCTGTCCGAGGCGGTGAAGCTGGGGCTGATCTCGTTCGATTCGACCATCCGCTCGAACATTGCCGTCGGGCCGCCGCTGGACCTGATCGTGATGAAGCGCGACCAACTGATGGGCACGGCGCGGCGCATTGAGGCGGATGATCCCTATTTCCGCGATTTGGGCCGGCGTTGGTCCGAAGCCCTGGCCGCCGCCCACCGCGCCATGCCTGATCCGACCTGGCTGGATATCGACACGTCGGCGCCTCAGAGGAGCATAAGCGCCGTCGGCTAATTAAGATTGCGATTTGTTCGCAATTGTCTTGTGCCTTCCTGTCGAGCTGGTTATTGCGAGCGCATCGCAAAATCAGACCAAAAGGTCGCAAGACTATGTCCGAATCCCGCGCCGCCGCGCTCCGCTCGCTTCTCTTCGCCTCCAGCGCCGCCGGCATGCTGGTCGCCGCCCCCGCCATCGCCGCTGATGTGACCGCTGAGGACGGCGTGGTCGTCACGGCCGACCAGTCCCAGCCCGCCAATCTGGGCACGATCGACGTCAATGGTCAGTTCAAGAAACGAGAGCCGCAAAGCCCGGAGTTCGTCGCGCCTTTGGTGAACACCCCCCGTGCGGTCACCATCATTCCTGAACAGGTGATCACTCAAACGGCGGCGACGTCGCTTGAAGACCTGTTGCGCAACTCGCCAGGTATCACCTTCGGCGCGGGCGAGGGCGGTCAGCCGCTTGCCGACCGACCGTTCATCCGGGGGCAGTCCTCGGCCAACAACATCTTCGTCGATGGCGTGCGTGACGCCGGCGGTCAGCAGCGCGAGGTCTTCGATTTGGAGCAGGTCGAAGTGATCAAAGGGGCCGATTCCGTCTATTCGGGTCGTGGTTCCGGCGGCGGCAGCATCAACCTCGGCTCCAAACAGCCGCGGCTGACCGATTCCGTCAGCGCCAGCGCGGGCGTGGGCACGGACAGTTACTATCGCGCCACGGTGGACGGCAACTGGCGCTTGAACGAGACCAGCGCCTTCCGCCTGAACCTGCTGGCGACCGAGGGCGATGTGCCGGGTCGTCGCGAGGTGGACTTTGAAAAATATGGCTTGGCCATGGCGCTCGGCCTTGGTCTGGGAACCGACACCTCGGCGACGATCAACTATTACCGTCTGAGAGCTGATTCGATGCCCGACTACGGCATTCCGCTGGATCGCAAGCTGGACAACAACTGGGCGATTCAGACGACCGACAGCCGCATCCTGAACGTCCCTTACGACAGCTTCTACGGGCTGAAGGCGCGCGACTACATGCGTAATGAGGTCGACAGCGTCACGGTCAAGTTGGAACACCGATTCAGCGACAGCCTTTTCTTGCGCAATCTGACCCGTTATTCCGAGACGCTGAACGATTACGTCGTGACCAACCCGGGTGACGGCGGCGTGGCTGTTCTGGTCGGCGACACCTGGTGGATGAGGCGAGGCCTGAAGTCTCGATGGAATCCGGCGGAGACCTTCGCCAACGTCACGGATGTGTACGGCGATTTCACCACGGGCGCGCTGAAGCACAGCTTCGACCTGGGTGTCGAATACACCCGCGAGATCAATCGCAACGCCTCCCACACGATCACCACCACCAGTGGATCGACCTGTCCAGCTGAACTGGGCGGCTTCGACTGCACGCCGGTGTATGACCCCAATCCAAGCGACCCTTGGAGCGGCTCCATCACGCGGGGCGCCGAAACGCACTCCAACACCACGAGCTGGGGCGTATATGGGGCGGATTCGATCGCCTTCGGCGCGAACTGGGTGCTGAACCTGGGCGTGCGCTACGACCGATACGAGACCGAAGGCAGCGCGATCGCGCGCGGTCAAACGACCCCGACCTTCGGCGAGTTCGAATGGGACTTCGTCAACTATCAGGTCGGGCTGGTTTACAAGCCGAGCGAGAACACCAGTCTGTACGCCTCCTACTCGACCTCTTCGACCCCGCCCACGGTCTCGGGCGGCGATCAGAACGGCGCCACCGGCGGCCAAGGCAGCGGCAATCTGTCCGGACAGGTTCTCGACCCTGAAGACACCGAAAACTATGAAATCGGCGCCAAGGCCGAACTGTTCGGCCAGAAGCTGAGCCTGAGCGGGGCCCTGTTCCGAACGACCCGCAAAAACGCACAGATCCTGATTTCCGATGGGGTCTACGCCCAGGCGGGCGAGGTCGAGGTCAAGGGGCTGGAACTCGGCGTCTCGGGCAACATCACCCCGTCCTGGAGCGTGTTCGGCGGCTACACCTATATGGATTCCGAACTCGTGCGCGGCGCCTACAACAACGCCAATGTTGGTGACCCGCTGGCCAACACGCCCAAGAACAGCTTCAGCCTGTTCACCACCTACCAGCTGTTGTCGAAGTTGAGCGTGGGCGGCGGCGTCTATTACGTAGACGACCGGTTCGGCGGCAACCAGGGCGGGGCCGGGGGCGGAACGGCGCGGGTCTATGCACCCAGCTACACCCGCCTGGACCTGTTCGCCGCCTATGATCTGACGGACCGCGCGACGCTTCAGCTGAACGTCAAGAATGTGACGGACGAGGAATACATCATGCGCACCAACGGCGTTCACCACGCCGATGTGGCCGCAGGTCGCCAGGCCATCCTGGCCCTGAACCTGCGCTTCTAAAGGCCGCTTCCCCGGCCTAGTCTGACGGCCCCGCAATCCCCGCGGGGCCGTTTCGTCTTTCAGCGAGAACGCCTGTGCTGCTGCAGATTCCGGAAGTCTTCTCCAAGGCCGAGGTCGCGGCTCTGCGTGCCCGGCTGGACGCCGGGCCGTGGGCGGACGGCAACGCCACCTCCGGCCATCAATCGGCGACGGCGAAGAAGAACCTGCAATTGCCCGAAGAGTCGGACGTGGCGAAGGAGGTCTCGGCCCTGATCGTCCAGGCGCTGAACGCCAATCCGATGTTTGTGGCGGCGGCCCTGCCGCACACGATCTTTCCGCCCCTGTTCAACCGCTACGAAGGCGGGGGCGAGTTCGGCCTGCATGTCGATAACGCCATCCGCCAGTCCCGCAACGGCGGGGCGATCCGCATTCGCAGCGACCTGTCGGCGACCTTGTTCCTGTCCGAGCCCGAGGACTACGACGGCGGCGAACTGATCATCGAGGAGATGTACGGGGCGCAGGCGATCAAGCTGCCGGCTGGCGATCTGGTCCTCTATCCGTCGAAGAGCCTGCACCGCGTCACGCCGGTGACGCGCGGGGCGCGGGTGTCGTCCTTCATGTGGATGCAGAGCCTGGTGCGCGACGACGCCGATCGCGAGACCCTGTTCCGTCTGGACATCGCCACCCAGCGCGTGGCGACCGAGAGGGGACCGAAGGATCAGGCGGTGATCGAATTGACCGGCGTCTATCACAATCTGCTGCGGCGCTGGACCGAGCTCTGACGCCCAAGGCGCTGCGACGTCGCTAAATGCTATTGCAACCCGTTCGCAACAATGGCACAGCGAGCTCGTGACCGAACTCGCCACACAGCGTCAGGCCGAAACCGCAGCCAAGGGCCTGAAACCCAAGGCGGCGCTGAACGGCGCACGGTCGTTCTGGCTGAAGCAGCTGCATAGCTGGCACTGGATTTCAGCGGCGGTCAGCCTGGTCGGAATGATTCTGTTCGCGGTCACCGGAATCACCCTGAACCATGCGGCCTCGATCCCCGGCGATCCGGTTACGGTCGAACAGACCGCGACCTTGCCGGCGCCCCTGCTGCAGCGGTTGGCCAGTTTCCCGCAGGAGACGACCGAGCCTGTCCCCGACGCCGTCGCGCGCTGGGCGTCCGAGGCGCTCAAGGTCGAGATCGCCGGCAAGCCGACCGAGACGACGGCGCAAGAGGTCTATGTCGCCCTGGCCATGCCTGGCGGCGACGGATGGGTCACCATCGACCGTGCGACCGGCGAGACCCTGCACGAGAAGACGACGCGCGGCTGGATCGCCTACCTCAACGACCTGCACAAGGGTCGCAACGCCGGCGTGGTCTGGTTCTGGTTCATCGACGTGTTCGCGGCGGCCTGCGTCATCTTCGCCGTCACAGGCCTAGGCCTGATGCTCCTGCACGCCAAGGGTCGGCCCTCGACCTGGCCGCTGGCGGCTCTGGGCCTGCTGATCCCCGTCGTCATCGCCCTGATCTTCATTCACTGAGAGTTTTCCGATGCGCCTTCTTCCCGTCGTCATCACCACCGTCGGCCTGGCCGCCGCCGCTGCGCCCGCCATGGCCGCCGACCTGACGGTGTCGGTCGAGATTCCGCGTCTGAACACCGCCTCCTATCATCGCCCCTATGTCGCGGTGTGGATCGAAAAGCCGGACCAATCCGCCGAACGCACTCTGGCGGTCTGGTATCAGCAGACCCGGAATAACGAGGGCGACGGCAAGGACTGGCTGAAGGATCTGCGCACCTGGTGGCGCAAGGGCGGTCGGGCCATGAGCCTGCCGGCCGACGGCGTATCCGGCGCCACGCGCGCGCCGGGCCGCCAGACCGTCACCGTGCCCGCCGCCCGGCTGCGCAACCTTCAGCCCGGCCAGTACAACATCGTCGTCGAGGCGGCCCGCGAACTGGGCGGACGCGAGGTCGTGCGCGTGCCCTTCCGCTGGGGCGCGGCCAACACCGGCGCCGGAACCGGCTCCACCGAACTGGGCGCCGTGCGCGTCGCCGTCTCTCGCTGAGGATTGACCATGAAGAAGACGATCGCCCTGCTGACGCTGGCCGCAGCACTGGCCGCCCCCATGGCCGCCCAGGCCCACCGCGCCTGGCTGGCGCCCACCGCCACGACCCTGTCGGGCACGGACGCCTGGGTCGGATTCGACGCCGGCATGTCGAACCAGGTGTTCAACCCCGACCACGCCGCGATGCGCCTGACCGGCCTGACCATCACCGCGCCGGACGGCTCGGCGGTCCGGCCCGAGAACGCCATGCAGGGCCGCTATCGCTCGACCTTCGACGCCCATCTGACCCAGAACGGCACCTACAAGATCGCCAATGTCATGGGCGGCGTCATGGCCAGCTACACCCTGAACGGCGAACAGAAGCGCTGGCGCGGCGCGGCCTCGGAATACCCGGCGGGCCTGCCCGAGGGCGCGAGCAATGTTCAGGCGACCCGCACCGCCAGCCGGATCGAGACCTTCGTCACCCTTAACAATCCGACCGACACCGTCTTCAAAACGACCGGCGAGGGGCTTGAACTGGTTCCCGTCACCCACCCGAACGATCTGGTGGTGGGCGAGCCTGCCACCTTTAAGCTGCTGAACAACGGCCAGCCGGCGGCTGACATCGACGTCACCGTGGCGCGCGGCGGTCTGCGTTACCGCGACAACCCCGAAGAATCGACGGTCAAGACCAACGCCGAGGGCGCCTTCACAATCACCTGGCCGGAAGCAGGCATGTACTGGCTGAACGCCTCGGTCCGCACCGAAGGCCAGGGCGAAACGCTGGGTTCCAACGCCAGCTATGTGGCGGCGATGGAAGTCCTGCCCTAAGCGAAGGGCCATGTCCGACATTCCCCCCTCGCGCGGTTCACGCGCCGCCCCGCCCACGGTCAATATCGGCGACCGCGCCGACAACCGTGTCCTCGTGCCCGCGATCGAAGGCGCGCCGCCCCGTCCCCCTAGCAACCTGATTCGCTCGCTGGGCGGCCAAACCATGGGCACGACCTGGAGCGCGCGCGTCATCGCCCCGCCAGGCGTCGGTGAGGCCGAGGTCCAGGCGGCAATCGAAGAGGAGCTTGCGACCGTCGTCGGTCTGTTCAGCCCGTGGGAGCCGTCCAGCGAGATCAGCCGCTTCAACACCGCGCCCGCCGGCGTCTGGGCCGTATCCCAGCCGTTCTGGGATCTGCTGGATGCGGCGATGACCCTGGGCGACGAAACCAACGGCGCGGTCGATCCGACCCTGGGCGCCTTGGTCGATCTGTGGGGCTTCGGCCCGCCCGGACCGCGTTCGGCCTTGTTGCCCGTCCCGGCCGAAGAAGAGATCGCCGCGGCTGCGGCCGTGTCGGGCTGGCAAAAGCTGCGGCTGAACGGCGATGCGCGCGCGGTTATGCAGATGGGCGGGATGAGGCTGGATTTCTCCGGCATCGCCAAAGGTCATGCGGTGGATCGCGTGTCCGACCGCCTGATGGCGATGGGCGCGACCTCGCACCTGATCGAGATTGGCGGGGAGCTGAAGGGGCGCGGCGTCAAGCCGGACGCCCAGCCGTGGTGGGTCGAGATCGAGCGGGTCGAGGGTTCGCCTGCGCCCCACACCGTGGCGGCCCTGTTCGATCTCGCCGTGGCGACCAGCGGCGACTATCGCCGCGCGTTCCGCCATGACGGGCGCCTTTATCCCCATACGATCGACGGACCGACCGGTCGTCCGGTCAGCAATAATCTGAGCTCGGTCACCGTCCTGCACCCCTCGGCCATGATGGCCGACGCCTACGCCACGGCGTTGACGGTCATGGGGCCGTTTGACGGACCGGACTACGCCGAGGCCGTGGGTCTGATGGCCCATTTCGTCGAACGCACCGAGCGCGGGCCGGTCGAGCGGATGTCGCCGGCTTTCGCCGCTCTGCTTGACGACGACGGAGATCGTCCGGGGTGACAGCCGATCCGCAGCGCTGGCTGTGGGCGGTCGGGGCCTTGGCGCTTTGGCTGGCCCTGATCGCCGTCATCGTCTGGCGCGAACGCAAGGCCAGGGCGGCGGCCCACGCGCGGTCTGATGCTCTGGCGGGAGCAGGTGAGGGACGGCCGGTGCTGATCGCCTTCGCCAGCCAGACGGGCTTCGCCGAAGAACTGGCGTGGATGACGGCGCGGTCTCTGGGCGATGGCGGCGTGGGTGCGCGGGTGCTGTCCTTCGCCGATCTGGATGTGCAGACGCTGAAGTCGACGGACCGGGCGCTGCTGATCGTCTCCACGACGGGCGAGGGCGATCCGCCAGACAGCGCCGCCAGGTTCGTGCGTAAGGTCATGGGCGAGGCGACGGACCTGTCGAAGCTGCGCTTCGGTCTGCTGGCGCTGGGCGACCGCAGCTATGATCAGTTCTGCGGGTTCGGCCATGCGGTCGACGGCTGGCTGAGACGCGCGGGCGCCGAACCCCTCTTCGACATGGTCGAGGTCGACAACGGCGAGGCCGGCGCCATCCGCCACTGGCAGCACCAACTGAACCAGATCACCGGCAGCGTGACGGCCCCCGACTGGACCCCGCCCGCCTACGACCCCTGGCGGCTGGTCGAACGCACCCTCGTCAATCCGGGCAGTCCCGGCGGCGAGGCCTATCATCTGGCGTTCGAGGCTGTGGGCGCGACGCCCGACTGGTCGGCCGGCGACATCGCCGAGGTCGGCCTGCCTGAGCGTGACGGCGTCACGCCGGGTTCGCGCGAATATTCCATCGCCTCCCTGCCGTCGGACGGTCGGGTCGAGTTTCTGATCCGCCTGATGCGCCATCCCGACGGCGCCCCGGGTCTGGCGTCGGGATGGCTGACGCAAGACCTGGCGCTGGGTGATCAGGTCGGAATGCGCCTGCGCGCGAACCGCAGCTTCCACGGCCCGGCGGACGAAACGCCGATGATCCTGATCGGCAACGGAACAGGCATCGCTGGTTTGCGCGCGCATTTGAAGTCGCGCACGGCGTCGGGCGGGGCCTGGCTGCTGTTCGGAGAACGGACCCAGGCGCACGACGCCTTCTTCGATGCGGAGTTGCAGGCCTGGCTGGCGTCGGGCGTGCTGCGGCGGCTTGATCGGAGCTTCTCGCGCGATGCGGGCGACGGCAGATATGTGCAGGACCTAGTAGCGGCTGCAGCCGACGAACTGCGTGCCTGGGGCTCGCGCGGCGCGGCGATCTACGTCTGCGGCAGTCTGGAAGGCATGTCGCAAGGCGTGCATGCCGCGCTGGAAAGCGCGCTGGGCGCGGACGTGGTGCTGACCCTGCTGGAAGACGGCCGCTACCGCCGTGACGTGTACTGAACCCCGTCTTTGCCGATGGGGGCTACTGGCCTAGTCGCCCCAACAGTTCCGCCGCGAAGGTCGACAGGGTGTCGTCGCGCGCGCCCATGACGATGACGCGATCGCCGGGCTTGGCGATCTCGACGACCCGGTCGCCGCAGTCCGCGCGCGTCGCCAGCGCCTCGGCCTGACGGCCGGAGGCGCGGACGCCGGAGGCGATGTCTTCCGATCCCACGCTGCGGTCGGTGGTGCCGCCGTAATAGACAGGCTCGGGCATCAGCAGCACGTCGTCCTCGCGCATCAGGCCGGCGAAACCGTCGATGAACTCGGACTTCATCAGCTTCAGCGGCCCGAACCCATGCGGCTGAAACAGGATCAGCAGCCGGCCGTCGAAGGCGTGCAGAGTCTTCAGCGTGGCCGCGATCTTGTCCGGGTTATGGGCGAAGTCGTCGATGACAGTGATGTCGCCCGCCGTTCCGACCACCTCCATCCGGCGCCGGATGCCGGCGAAGGTCTCCAGCGCCTTGACCGCCTCGGCCGTCGGCACGCCAAGCGCCCGGGTCGCGCCCAACGCGGCCAGGGCGTTGGCGACATTGTGCGCGCCGGGCACGTTCAGGACCACGTCGTGTTCGCTCCAGCCCTCGATCAGGCGAAACCGCATGCCCGTCGGCAGGGGCTGAAGATCGTGGCCGGACAGGTCGGCCTTCTCTTCGCCCAGGCCGAAGGTGATCGCTTTCCCAGCCGGCAAGGTCTGGGCCAGGGCCGCCGTCTCGGGATTGTCCAGGTTCAACACGGCCGTCGTCGCCCGCGCGGTGAAGCCGCCGAACAGGTCGCGCAGCTCCTCCATCGACTTGTGGTCCAGCGAGATGTTGGACACCACCGCCACCGTCGGATCGTAGCGGGCGATGGAGCCGTCGCTTTCGTCCACCTCCGACACGAACACGTCGGGCCCGCCGATCAGGGCGCTGGCGAACGGATGGTCGGCGTCGGCGAAGTTCTTCATCACCGCCCCGTTCATGACGGTCGGCTCTCGGCCCGTCTGATGCAGGATCCAGGCGATCATGCCGGTGATGGTGGACTTGCCGCTGGTGCCCGCAACCCCGACCGAGGTCGGGGCGGCGTTGAAGAGTTCGCTGAGCAGTTCGGGCCGGGTCTTGATGGTTGCGCCCGCGCGCCTGGCCGCGCCAATGTCGGGCACCGTCTCCTCAATGGCGCCGGTGGCGATGACGGTCTGATCCGCGCGGGTCACGCCCGATCCGTCCTGGGGATACAGGGTCACGCCGTGGGCGCGCAGCCAGTTGAACTTCTCGGGCGTACGGCCCTGATCCAGCGCCCGGTCCGATCCTTCGATCACGGCGCCGCGCGCCTGGACGATCATGGCCAGGGGCAGCATGCCCGACCCGCCGATGCCGCAGAAGAAATAGGAGGCGTCTTGGTTCATGCCCCCTTAGAACAGGGGATCGGGCCGGTCCGCCAGTAGGGGATCGCAAAAACGACGAAGAAGACGGACGTGGATACCAATAGCTTCAAGATCGGCGTCGTCTGCGCCAGTTCGCGCTTCTCGAAAGAGCGCGCCGAGGCGGTCGAGGCCTGGATGGCGCACAACCATCCCGACCGCGATGTCGCCGTCGTCTTCCACCCCGCCTGTTTCCTGAAACACGGTCATTTCGCCGGCGACGACCGGGCGCGCGCCGACGCCTTCGTCGCGTTCGCCAACGATCCCCGCATCGACGCCATCTGGTTCGCGCGCGGCGGCTACGGCTCTTGTCGCATCGCTGATGCGGTTATCCCGCGCCTGGACGCCGTCGCCCGCAAGAAGCGCTACATGGGGTATTCCGACGCCGGCAGCCTGTTGGCCGGAATGTACAAGGCCGGGTTCCAGCATCTGGCGCACGGACCGATGGCCTCGGATTCGGTGCGCGACGACGCGACCGCGCGCGGCGCCCTGTCCTGGCTGACCACCGGACGCACCGACTGGATCGAGCCGTCGCTGGCGACCGATCCGCGCCCGGCCGTCGCCTTCAACCTGACCATCCTGAACGAACTGACCGGCACGCCGCTGGAGCCTGATCTGTCCGACCACGTCCTGATGTTGGAGGAGGTGTCCGAGGCCGCCTACCGAATCGACCGAATGATGTTTCACTTGACCAGCCAGGCCAGCATTCGTCGTGTAGCCGGGATTCGCCTGGGACGGGTCTCGGACGTCACGCCAAACGATCCCGATTTCGGTCAGACACCGGAGGAAATTGTTCGGTACTGGTGCCTGCGTTCGGGCATACCCTTCCTGGGAAGCGCCGATATCGGGCATGACGCCGCCAATAAGGTCGTCCCCTTCGGTCGCCCTTGAGGCGAACGACGCGCGACGAAAAGGACACAGTCTCGCCTCTATTCGCTATGGCGGAGCCGCCCGCCTCTCGACAGAACGGCGGTCCTGACCTCAGATGCCGGTCCGCGAGGCGTTAGGACTTCGTTAGCCAAGGCGTTGGGGGACGCTGCGGTTTGCGCCTTCTGCGATGCGGCGGTTCGTTCGGATATCGGGGGATGCCCGGACGAGCCGCCTGATCGTCTTCCCATCCATCGACGTTGAGGGCCGCAGGGCTTAAGGATCGCGGGTGCGTTTCGACGAAAGATTCATCGATGAACTGAAGGCCCGCCTTCGGCCGTCCGACGTGATCGGGCGGACGGTGAAGCTGAAACGTCAGGGCCGCGAATATGTCGGTCTGTCGCCCTTCTCGAAGGAGAAGTCGCCGTCCTTTTTCGTCAATGACGACAAGGGTTTCTTCCACGACTTCTCGTCCGGCAAGCATGGCGACATCATCTCCTTCTTGCAGGAAACCGAGCGGCTCAGCTTCGTTGAGGCGGTGCAGCGCCTGGCCGGCGAGGCGGGGATGCAGCTCCCGGCCGAAGACCCCAAGGAGGCCGAGCGCGAGCAGAAGCGGGCGGGTCTGTCGGACTGGATGGACCTGGCCCAGAAATGGTTCGCCGCAAACCTGCGCCGCACGCCGGGCAAGGCGGCGCGCGAATACCTGGACAAGCGCGGCCTGCCCGAGGATCAGTGGGAGCGGTTCGGCCTGGGCTATGCGCCCAACGACCGTGAGGGGCTGAAGCAGGCGTTGGTCCAGCGCGGCGCCAAGCCCGCCGAACTGGTCGAGGCCGGGCTGTTGATCTCGCCCGAAAGCGGCGGCCAGCCCTATGATCGCTTCCGCGACCGGCTGATGTTCCCGATTCTGGATGCGCGCGGCCGGATCGTCAGCTTCGGCGGCCGGGCCATGAACCCCGACGACCGGGCGAAATATCTGAACGGCCCGGAAAGCCCGCTCTTCCACAAGGGCGCGACCCTCTACGGCCTGCCCGAAGCGCGGCGCATACTGGGGGCGGAATCCAAGAACGACCAGGCCATCATCGTGGTTGAAGGCTATATGGACGTCATCGCGTGCCAGCGCGCGGGCCTGCCGGCCGTGGCGCCGATGGGCACGGCTCTCACCGAGGAGCAGATGGAACGGCTGTGGCGCGTGTCGCACGAGCCGATCCTGTGCTTCGACGGCGATGCGGCGGGACTGCGCGCCGCCTATCGCGCGATCGAACGTTCGCTGCCGCTGCTGAAGCCAGGGCGCTCCTTCCGGTTCGCGCTGCTGGGCGCCGGGCAGGATCCCGACGACATTCTGCGCGACAAGGGCGCGCCCGCCCTGCGCCAGGCCCTGACCGAAACCCATGGGTTCGCCGAGGTGCTGTTCCGCCGTGAACAGGATCTGGAGCCGCTGGACACGCCGGAGCGCAAGGCCGGTTTCAAGGCGCGACTGAGAAACACCGCCTCGGCCATCCAGGACAAGGATCTGGCGGAGCAATACCGCCGCGACCTGTTCGACCGTTTCGACGCCCTGTTCCCCCGCAGCCCTCAACGCGCGCCCTGGACCCAGGGGCAGGGCAAACGCGGTTTCGGCCCGCCGCCCAAACTGGGTCAGACGGCCGAGGGCGCCCAGGCGATGCAGTCGCTGTTTCGCGCCATCGAGCCCGTGCCGGCCGCTCTGGCCCACGGCGCCATCGACGACCCCGAACGGATGGACGACCATCTGGAGGAGATCGCCGCCCACGGATTCGGCGACAAGGGGCTGGATGGACTGGCGCAGGAGCTGGTTCGCCTGCGTCTGTCGGGACATAGCCTTGACTCCGCCGCCCTGCGACGCCATCTGGCGCAATCGGGTCATGATGCCTTAGTGCGCGAGGTCGAGAAGGCGGCGGCAAAGTCCGGCGCGCCATTCCTGGCCGCAAATGCGCCCCTCGCCGAGGCAAGGGTCCGATGGTCGCAGGCGTTCGACGCTTCGACGCGGGTCGCCGCGTTGGAGGACGCCTTGGCCCATGCACGTGATGTGCCTGGGCAGGATGAGGCGTTCCGCCGGCTGAAGGCCGAGCGGGATGCGCTTCGCCGTGCGATCAAAGCCGGGACGATTTGGGAAGACAGCGCGGGCACGTAACCTTACGGCACGCCAAGCATTGTATTTTTCGCCGGGGCGGACTGATCACCCTCTCGGCTGGAGACAGACTGACTATGAACGCACAGACCGAGACGCAGGACACCGAGGTTTCGACCGATGGGCCCCTGCTCGATCTGACGGACGCCGGCGTCAAGAAGTTCATCAAGCAAGCCAAGGCGCGCGGCTATGTGACGATGGAGGAGCTGAACAAGGTCCTGCCGTCCGAAGAAGTCACGCCCGACGCCATTGAAGACACCCTGGCGATGCTGTCCGAAATGGGCGTCAACGTCGTGGAGGCCGAGGAGGACGCGCAGGAGCAGCAGTCCACCGACGTCGCCGCCGCCGCTGGCACCGCCGTGGCCGAAACGCCCGCCAAGTCGGCCTATGACCGCACCGATGACCCCGTGCGCATGTATCTGCGCGAGATGGGTTCGGTCGAACTGCTGAGCCGCGAAGGCGAAATCGCCATCGCCAAGCGGATCGAGGCCGGCCGCGACGCCATGATCTCGGGTCTGTGCGAAAGCGCCCTGACCTTCGAGGCCATCATGGTCTGGCGCGACGAGCTGGAAAATAACCGCATCCTGCTGCGCGAGGTCATCGACCTGGACGCCACCTATGGCGTTCTGAACCCTTCGTCCCTGCCGGGCGCCGCCCAGCCTGAAGGCGAAGAGGAAGAAGAGGCCGAGGAAAAGCCGGCCGCCGAAGACAAGCCTGAGTCCGACGACGACGATGACGACGATTTTGACGACGGCGGCGGCATGTCGATCTCGGCGTTGGAAGCCGAGTTGCGCGACGGGGTGATGGACGTCCTGAACGCGATCGCCGCCGACTTCGGCGCCTTCCGCGCCCTGCAGGACAAGCTGGTTCAGACCCGCCTGAAGGGCGAGGTGCTGAGCGCCAAGGATGAAAAGGCCTATCAGGCGCTGACGACGTCCATCTCGGACCGTCTGAAGACGATGAAGCTGAACAACAATCGCATCGAGGCGCTGGTCGAGCAGCTCTATGCGATCAACAAGCGCCTGATCGGTCTGGAAGGCCGTCTGCTGCGTCTCGCCGACAGCTACGGCATTTCGCGGCCCGAGTTCCTCAAGGCCTATTTCGGCTCCGAGCTCGACCCCACATGGACCGACCGGATCAAGGATCAGGGCGTGCGCTGGACCAAGTTCAGCGAGAACGAAGCCAGCCAGATCGCGACCATCCGTTCTGACGTCGCCGCCGTGGCGCTGGAAGCCGGCCTGCCGATCGACGACTATCGCCGCATCGTCCAGACGGTGCAGAAGGGCGAGCGCGAAGCGCGGCAAGCCAAGAAGGAAATGGTCGAGGCCAACCTGCGCCTCGTGATCTCGATCGCCAAGAAATACACCAACCGCGGCCTGCAGTTCCTGGACCTGATCCAGGAGGGCAACATCGGCCTGATGAAGGCGGTCGACAAGTTTGAGTACCGCCGCGGCTACAAGTTCTCGACCTACGCCACTTGGTGGATTCGTCAAGCGATCACTCGCTCGATCGCCGACCAGGCGCGCACCATCCGCATCCCGGTGCAC
The DNA here is from genome assembly GCF_017086445.1 of Brevundimonas fontaquae. Taxonomy (NCBI): domain Bacteria; kingdom Pseudomonadati; phylum Pseudomonadota; class Alphaproteobacteria; order Caulobacterales; family Caulobacteraceae; genus Brevundimonas; species Brevundimonas fontaquae. Next base: position 1,170,754 of record NZ_CP070968.1, read on the forward strand.
ATGATCGAGACGATCAACAAGATCGTCCGCACCAGCCGCCAGATGCTGCACGAGATCGGCCGCGAGCCGACGCCGGAAGAGCTGGCCGAAAAGCTGGCCATGCCACTGGAGAAGGTGCGCAAGGTTCTGAAGATCGCCAAGGAGCCGATCTCGCTGGAAACCCCCATCGGGGATGAGGAAGACAGCCACCTGGGCGACTTCATCGAGGACAAGAACGCCGTCCTGCCGATCGACGCCGCCATTCAGTCGAACCTGCGTGAGACCACCACCCGCGTTCTGGCGTCGCTGACGCCGCGTGAGGAGCGGGTGCTGCGGATGCGCTTCGGCATCGGCATGAACACCGACCACACGCTGGAAGAGGTCGGCCAGCAGTTCTCGGTCACCCGCGAACGCATCCGTCAGATCGAGGCCAAGGCGCTGCGCAAGCTGAAGCACCCGTCGCGGTCGCGCAAACTGCGGTCCTTCCTGGACAGCTGATACTATCAAGGGCGGCTCCGACGGGCCGCCCTTTTGCTTGGCAGGCGACATGGCCCGAAAGCACGTCAATCTCGGTACGGCGCCGGCCAAGTCCGACCTGCCGCAAAAGCGCTGCGCCGCCTGCGGTCTGCCGTTCGCCTGGCGCAAGAAGTGGGCGCGGGACTGGGATCAGGTGCGGTTGTGTTCGGATCGCTGCCGGGCCAAGGGTGCGTCCGAAGACCGCCGATAGATGGCTCTCCGCCTCGTGACTACGGCGGCGTCGGGAATCAGCTAAGCGTCGCGACCATGCACTCCGTGTCGCGTATCTCTCCCTTTCTCATCGGCCTCGGCGTCCTGCTGATCCTCAGCGGCTGCGTGCGGCGGCCGCCCGAGCCGTTGCGGCCGTCCCCCTATCCGTCGCGCACCGAGGCGCCCTTGGTCGGGGGGCTGGTGGACCGAATGATCGACGGCGGGACCCAGGCCCTGGTCGTGCGCGAGGGGAATGATCTGGGGCGCTGCATGGCCGAGCTGACCGCTGCGCGCGTGCGCTTCAGTCCCGTGCCGGATCGCCAGAACACCGCGACCTGCGGCCTGAGCAACGGCGGGGTGCTGGGCGCCGACCTGGGGACCGTGGCGCGCATGGCGCCGGGCGACGTGGAGATGACCTGCCAGACGGCGCTGGCGCTGAGCATCTGGCGTCGTCAGTCGCTGGAGCCGGCGGCGCGCGAGATCCTGGGGTCGGACGTCGTGCAGATCGACCACATGGGGGCCTACGCCTGTCGCAACGTGAACAACGGCGTGGGCTCCAACCGCATCAGCGCCCATTCCCAGGCGGCGGCGCTGGACTTCGCCGGGGTGCGGCTGAGGGACGGGCGGCGCATCACTGTGACGAAGGACTGGAACGGCGACACGCCCGAGGCGCGCTTTCTGAAGCGTATCCGCGACGACGCCTGCCGCATCTTCGGCACGACGCTCAGCCCCGACTACAACGCCGTCCACTACGACCACCTGCACCTCGAGGCGACCGACACGCGCTTCTGTCGCTGAGGCAACGCTTTGGCGCGGGGCGGATTACGCCCCTATGCGCGGTGAACTGAAGACCTATCAGGCCAAGCGCCGGTTCGGCGAAACGCCCGAGCCGAAGGGCGCCAAGGCAAAGCGCGCGAAGGGCGGCTTCCGCTACCTGATTCAGCGCCATGCCGCGACGCGACTGCACTATGACTTCCGCATCGAGGCGGACGGGGTGCTGAAATCCTGGGCCGTGACCAAGGCGCCGTCGCGCGACACAGCGGTGAAGCGGCTGGCGGTCGAGGTCGAGGATCATCCGCTGGATTACGGGTCGTTCGAGGGGACGATTCCCGACGGCAACTACGGCGCCGGCACGGTGCAGATGTGGGATGTCGGCACCTGGGAGCCGCAGGAGCCGGACCTGGAGGCGGCCTGGGCCAAGGGTCAGATCAAGATGATCCTTCACGGCGAACGGCTGAAGGGCAAATGGGCGCTGATTCGGCTGAAGAGCGATCGGGGCAAACCCTCCAAACGCAACAACTGGCTGCTGCTTAAGGAGAAGGACGACTTCGCCGTGGCGGGGGAGGGCGATGCGCTGGCCGAAATCGACGCCTCGGTGACGACCGGGCGGTCGCTGGCCGAGATTGCGGACGGGACCAAGCAATGGACGGCGTCCAAGCCGACTGGGCGTAAAGGCCCGGTCAAGCCCAAGCCCCCGAAAGCGGCGGCGAAGGCCAGGAAGCCGCCGGCCTTCGTGCCGATCCAGCTGTGCAAGGTGACTGACCATCCGCCGGGCGGGACGGGCTGGGCGCACGAGATCAAGTTCGACGGCTATCGCATCCAGATCGGCGTGGGCGGCGGTCGGGCGGTCTTGCGGACACGCAAGGGTCTGGACTGGAGCGACAAGTTCCCGGACCTTGCGGCGGATGCGGCGACCTGGCCCGACGCGGTGATCGACGGCGAACTGTGCGCGCTCGACGACGATCACATGCCGGACTTCGGGGCGTTGCAGGCCGCCATTTCGGACGAGAAGACGGAAGGCCTGGTCTATTTCGCCTTCGACCTGTTGTTCGAGGGGGCGGAGGATCTGCGCAAACTGCCGCTGTCGCATCGCAAGGCGCGGCTGCAGGCCTATGTGGACAGGATCGGAAAGGCGGCCGCAGGGCGGCTGCGCTACGTCGAGCATTTCGCCTCGACCGGCCAGGCGGTGCTGGAGAGCGCCTGCCGGATGGATCTGGAAGGCGTGATCTCCAAGAAGCTGGACGCGCCCTATCACGCCGGGCGGTCATCAACCTGGCTGAAGTCCAAATGCCGGGGGCGCGACGAAGTGGTGATCGGCGGCTGGTCGTCCGAGGGCGGCACGCGGTTCCGCTCTCTGCTGGTCGGGGTCAGGGAAAAGGGCGGCCTGCGCTATCTGGGCCGGGTCGGGACCGGCTATGGCGAGGCGGTGACGAAAACGCTTGTTCCGGCGCTGAAGGGCGTGGCGGCGGAGAAGTCTCCCTTCGCCGGGGCGGGCGCGCCCAAGGCGGCCAACGACATCCATTGGGTCAAGCCGGTGCTGGTCGCCGAGGTCGAGCACGGCGGCTATACCGAATCCGGATCGCTGCGGCAGGCGGCGTTCAAAGGGTTGCGAGAAGACAAGACGGCCGCAGAGGTCACCGAGCCGCCGCAGCCGCCCACGGACATGGGCGACGCGAAGAAGACCATGACGACGGTGCGACCGGCTGGAAAGCCGGGCAAGGTGGTCGTGGCGGGCGTGACCCTCTCCAGCCCCGATAAGGTGTTGTGGCCCGCCGTCGGCGACCGGCCGGCGATCACCAAGGCCGATCTGGCCCGATATTATGAAGCGGCGGCCGAGCGGATTCTGCCCCATGTGACGGACCGGCCGACCTCGATCATCCGAGCGCCCGAGGGGATCGGCGGCGAGACCTTCTTCCAGCGTCATGCCATGGCGGGGTCGAACCCGCGGCTGAAGCTGATCGACGTCAAAGCCCGCACCCCTTACGTCGCCGCCGTCGATGGCGGCGGCCTGGTCGCCATCGCCCAGTCGGGCGGGCTGGAACTCCACCCCTGGGGCTGTGCGCCTGGCCAGCCGGAAGTGCCTGAGCAGATCACCTTCGATCTGGATCCGGACGAGGGGCTGGACTTCGCCGACGTCATCGCCGCGTCCAAGGTCGTGAAGGCGAAGATCGAGGCGCTGGGTCTGGCCGCCTTCGTCAAGACGACCGGGGGCAAGGGGCTGCACGTCGTCGTGCCGATCAAGACCGACGCCCGCTCGCGGGTGACCTGGGATCAGAACAAGGCCTTCGCCAAGGCCGTGGCCGAGTCCATCCGCGCCGAGGCGCCGGACCGGTTCACCACGACCCTGGCCAAGAAGGCGCGGGGTGGGAAAATCTTCATCGACTATCTGCGCAACGGGCGAATGGCGACGGCGGTCGCGCCCTGGTCGCCGCGCGCACGGCCGGGGGCGGGGATCGCCTTGCCGCTGTCGTGGGGGCAGGTGAAGGTTGGGCTAGATCCCTCCGCATTCAACCTTTGGACCTATGCGGCCTTGCTGAAGAAGCCCGATCCATGGGCCGATTTCCGCGCCTCGGCGGTCAGTTTGAAATCGGCGCTGAAAAAAATGGGCGTCTAGGCCGCTGTCTTCTTCTTTGCCGCAGCCCTCTTGGGCGTCGCCTTCTTTGCCGGGGCCTTCTTTGCGGCCGGCTTCTTCGTCCCCGTCGCCGACCCTTTCAGGCTGTTTCGCAATGCGGCCATCAGGTCGATGACATTGGTGTCGTCAGGTTCGGCGACATCGATCACGCCCTTGCCGCCCTTGGACTTGGCCTTGATCATCGCGCGCAGGGCGTCGTCGTAGCCGTCCTTGAAGTCCGTCGGGTCGAAGTCCGCCTCCTTCTGCCCGATAATGCGCGCGGCGATCTCGACCATGTCGGGATCGGCCTTCACTGTCGGAATGTCGTCGAAGTATTCGTCGGAATCGCGCACCTCGTCATGGGCTCGCAGGGTATAGGCGATCAGCCCCTTGCCCCGGACTTCCAGCGCCAGCTGGCGCTCCTTGCCGCGCAGGACCAACTGACCCAGCGCCACCTTGCCCTGTTTCTTCATGGCGTCGCGGATGACGGCGAAGGCCTCGACGCCCGCGCCTTTCTCGGGAACCACGAAGAAGGGATCGTCCCAATACAGTCGGTCGATGTCGTCCTCGTCGACGAACTTGTCGATCGAGATGGTCTTGGTGCTCTCCAGCTTCACCTTGTCGAAGTCGGCGTCGTCGAACAGGACATATTCGTCCTTTGACACCTCATAGCCGCGCACCAGATCGCTGCGCTCGACCGGCCCGGCGTCCGGGTCGGTCGGCACCATGCGGATGCGATTGTTGGTGTCGGGATTGATCAGGTGAAACCGCACGTCGTTCGTGCTGGTCGTCGCCGTGTAGAGGGCCACCGGACAGGTGACCAGCGACAGCTTCAGATGTCCTTGCCAGGTAGGGCGGGCGGCCATGTCGATTCTCCTCGATCCGTGACAATGCGTCAGGGCGATTTGCGTTCGAACAGGGCCGCCGCCTGGGCATCAGGCCTTGCCTTCGAAGGCGACGCTGAAGCCGCCCCACATCATGCGCTTGCCGTCGAAGGGCATGTCCATGTTCGCAAAGTCGGGGTCGTCCTGCATCTTGCCGAAACAGGCGTCGGCTGTGGCGCGGTCGGGCCAGGTGACCCAGGAGAAGACGACGACCTCGCCCTCTTGCAGCTTCACCGCCATGGGAAAGCTGGTCAGCTTGCCGTCCGGCACGTCCTCGCCCCAGGTCTCGACCTGCGACAGGGCGCCGTATTTCTGAAACAGGGGCCAGGAGGCCTCGGCGGACTTGACGTAGCGCGCCTTGTCCTCGGTTTTCACGGGGGTCAGGAAGCCGGTCACATAGGTCATCGGTCGTCTCCTCTTTCTGGATTCAAACGTCGGCGACGGCGCGGTCCAGCGCCGCGATGTCGATCTTGATCATGCCCATCATGGCCTGCATGGCGGCCTTGGCGCGCGCGGGGTTCGGATCGGTGGTCAGTTCCATCAGGCGACGAGGCGTGATCTGCCACGACAGACCCCAGCGGTCCTTCAGCCAGCCGCAGGCGTTCTCGCTGCCGCCGTCGGCGAGCAGGGCGTCCCACAGCCGGTCCGTCTCGGTCTGATCCTCGGTCATCACCATGAAGGAGACGGCCTCGGTGAAGCGAAAGTTCGGTCCGCCGTTCAGCGCCAGATACTCGCGACCCGCCAGCACGAACTGCACAGTCAGCGCCGATCCTTCAGGACCGGAGGGCGTGTCGACCGGCGAACGGTTGACGGCGGTGATCCGACTGTCGGGCAGCAGGCTGACATAAAAGGCTGTCGCGGCCTCGGCGTCGCCGTCGAACCACAGGCAGGGAATGATCTTGTCGGCCATCATCCGCGCTCCTGCGGGAAGGTGTTGACCAGCCAGTCCTTGCCGAACCGGTCGCGCGCCATGCCGAAGCCGGGGGACCACGACGTGGCGGCGAAGGGCATCTGGACCAGGCCGTCTTCGCTCAGCCGGTCGAAGATTTGGCGCGCCCGGTCGGCGGTATCGAAATGCAGGGCGATGGCGGTCTGGGTGGGCGGCGTGCGCCGGATTTCGGTCCCCGAACCGCCCGCGTCGGCGCAGACGCCCGGCGGATTGTCGGATCCCATGATCGCCTGGTCGCCGACCTGCATCCACGCGTGGGCGATCTTGTCCTTCCAGTCGGGGCCGACCGGGGCGTCGGGCATGTCGCCGAAGGTGATCAGGTTCAGTTGATCGGCGCCCAACACCTCGGCGTAAAAACCGAAGGCTTCGCGCGCATTGTCTTCGAACGTCAGATTGGGGGTGATCTTCATTGGGTTTCTCCTGTCGCCTGTTCTGTCTCTGCAAGAACGGCCAGCTGATCGGCGACCGCGCCCCAGCCCTGTTGGAAGCCCATGGCCTTGTGGGTCTCTGCGGCTTTTTCGTCCCAATGCCGGGCCGTGGCGGTGTAGCGGGTTCCGCCGGCCTCGGGTTCGAAGGTGTCGATGCGGACGAAGTTCATGTCGCCGGCCTGCGGAACCCAGCCCTCGGTGAAGGCCCCGGTCGAGACCAGTCTGCGGCCCGGAACGACCTCCAGAAACACGCCGGAATAGGGATGCCGCTCGCCCTCTGGCGAGGCCAGTTCGACATTGGCCCGCCCGCCGACGCGCAGGTCCCAATCCACGACCGGCGTGGTCCACGGGCGAGGACAGAACCACTCGCCGGTGCGCTCGGTATAGATCTTCCACACCGTTTCCGGTGAGGCCTTGATCAAACGGCTGATGCTCAGTTCGCGACTGTCACCCATTACGACACCATGGCGTTGGCGGCGAAGGCTTCGGGACCGGCGGCGACGGCGGCCGGGTCCATCCACATCGGTTCCCAGATGTGGCCGTCTGGGTCGGCATAGCCGCGACAATACATGAAGCCGCGATCCTGAATTGGATTGGGGTCCATTATCCCGCCCGCCCCACCCGCGCGTTCGACCACTGAATCCACAGCCTCCCGGCTGTCGAACGAGATGCACAGCGCCATCTGCGCCGAGGCATGGGCGTCGGGGATCGCTCGGTCGGTGAAGCTGCGCCACTTGTCGTGGGTCAGCAGCATGACGTGGATCACGTCCGACACGACCATGCAGGCGGCCGTATCGTCGCTGAACATCGGGTTCCTGATCGCGCCGACGGCTTCGTAGAAGGCTATCGACCGGGGCAGGTCGGCGACCGGCAGGTTGATGAAAATCAGCTGGGCCACGGCGTTTCCTCTCCTTGTTATTTGCGAAACCTGACTCCGATGATTACCATAGTCAACTATGAAGTTAGAAAAGATAACGGATAAGGCGGGCCGAAAATACCACGATGCTTGCGGCGCTGCGCACGGACTGGACCTGATCGGCGAACGCTGGGCTCTGCTGGTGATCCGCGAGCTGATGATGGGTCCGCGCCGGTTCGGCGATCTGCGAAAGGATCTCCACGGCATTTCCGCGAACGTGCTGACCCAGCGACTGGAGGGGCTGGAGGCTTCGGGCATCGTGACCCGCCGCAAACTGCCGCCGCCCGCCTCGGTCCAGGTCTATGAGCTGACGCCCTGGGGATACGAGATCAAGCCGGTCTTCATGGTGCTGGGCGGCTGGGCCGCGCGCTCGCCTCGCCACGACCCGACCCTGCCGATCAGCGCGGTGTCGATCATGCAGTCGTTCGAGACGATGTTCGATCCGGCCCTGGCCGGAGACGCAGCGATGACGGTCGGCTTCGTCTTCGGCGACGAACCTTTCGTCGTTCAGATCGAGAAGGGCACGATCACGACCCGCCGCGGCGCCACGGACGCCGCCGACGTCGTCCTGACGACCCAACCCCCGCTGGTCGCGGCCTGCGTCTACGGCAAGGTCCCGCCCGCCGCCTTCGAGGCCGACGGCCTGATGACCCTGACCGGCGACCGTGCCGTGTTCGACCGCTTTGCGGGCTTCTTCAACCTGCCGGAGAAGGCGCCGGTCTGAGGCTTCAGGCCAGCATGTCCAGCAGCGTCCCGGTCATGTCGTCGGCGGTGCGCAGAACGGCGGCGTTGGCGCTGAAGGCGGTCTTGGCCTGGATCCGCTCCACGGTTTCCTCGGCGAGATTGTCCAGCGGCGCGGTGGCGGTGCGGCGCGCGCTGTTGTCGAACCGGTTCTGCGCGGTCGTCATTCCGGCGGCGGCTATGGAAAGCGCTTGCATGGCGAAGCTCCGGACGCGGTGGGTTCGATCGCCAGACTGCGTCTTTCAGGTCAACGTCGCCTGAAGGAACAGGGTGAACGGCGTTTTCCGCCCCGCTTGCGCCCTTATTGATGTATAGAGCGCCATCATTCGCCCGGCCTGAGGTCTGACCTCGGCCGGGCGCGGTCGTTTCGGCGACCGCCCTTGTCCGTTGTCCCAGGTTTCCTATGCCCTTTCCCGCCGTCCATCCCGCGCTCGACCGCGCCCTGATCAACAAGGGCTATGCCGAACCCACTCCGGTTCAGGCCGCCGTCCTGGAGGCGGAGCATGCGGATCGCGACCTGCTGGTCTCGGCCCAGACGGGTTCGGGCAAGACCGTGGCCTTTGGTCTGGCCGCTGCGCCTACCCTGCTGGGCGACAAGCCGATCTTCGGCCCCGGCGGCGCACCGCTGTGCCTGGCCATCGCGCCCACGCGGGAACTGGCCATGCAGGTCGCGGCCGAGCTGCAATGGCTGTACGCCGACTCCGGCGCCAAGATCGCCACCTGCGTCGGCGGCATGGATGCGCGCCGTGAAGCCCGCGCGCTCAGCTTCGGCGTCCACATCGTCGTCGGCACGCCCGGCCGCCTGAAGGACCACATCGATCGGGGCAATCTGAACCTGTCCGAGCTGAAGGTCGCCGTCCTCGATGAGGCCGACGAGATGCTGGACATGGGCTTCCGCGAAGACCTGGAGCACATCCTGGACCAGGCGCCGGCCGAACGCCGCACCCTGCTGTTCTCGGCGACCATCGCGCGCGAGATCGCCACCCTGGCCAAACGCTATCAGAAGGACGCGGTCCGCATCGACGCGACCGACAAGACGCGCCAGCACGCCGACATCGAATACCGCGCCTATCGCATCGCGCCAAACGAGATCGAGCACGCGGTGGTCAACACCCTGCGCTGGTTCGAGGCGCCGCGCGCCATGGTCTTCTGCTCGACCCGCGACAGCGTGCGTCACCTGCAATCCTCCCTGCTGGAGCGCGGCTTCTCGACCGTCAGCCTGTCGGGCGAAATGGGTCAGCGCGAGCGCACCGATGCGCTTCAGTCGCTGCGTGACGGCCGCGCCCGCGTCTGCGTCGCCACCGACGTCGCCGCGCGTGGTCTGGACCTGCCGGACCTGGGTCTGGTCATCCACGCCGAACTGCCGATGAACCGCGCCGGCCTGCTGCACCGTTCGGGCCGGACGGGCCGGGCGGGCAAGAAGGGCATCTCGGTCATGCTGGTCCCGCACTCGCGCCGTCGCAAGGCTGAGCGGCTGATGGACGAGGCCGGCGTAGACGCCGTCTGGACCGGCGCCCCGACCTTCGACGAAATCCGCAAGGCCGACGAGGATCGCCTGCTGTCGCCGTCGCACTTCGAGGCCGACGTCTCCGACGAGGACATGGTCGTCGCCAAGCGGATGATCGCCGAGCGCACGCCCGACGAGATCGCCGCCGCCCTGGTGCGCCTGCTGCGCAAGGAACAACCGGCGCCGGAAGAACTGTCCGATCCGGGTTCGGATCGCGGTCCGGCCAAGCGGGAGCGCACCGTGCGCAACGACGACGGCACGGCGGCCCAGCCCTGGCCGGGCGACCGCCTGGGCGCCGATGATGTGGTCTGGTTCCGTCTGGACGTGGGCCGCAACAAGAACGCCGACCCCAAATGGCTGATCCCGCTGATCTGCCGCATCGGCGGCATTTCCAAGCCTCAGATCGGCGCCATCCGCACCTTCCCCGAAGAGACGCGCTTCGAGGTCGCCAAGACCCACGAGAAGGCCTTCCGCGAAGCCGTCGCCGCCTCCAAGGACGAGGTGAAGATCACGCCGTCGGAAGCCCCGACGCCCGGCTCGATGAAGGCCAGCCGCTTCGCCGGCAAGCCGCGCGAGGATGGCGACCGCCCCTTCAAGAAGACCCCCTACAAGCGCGCCGATGGCGGAGAGGGCGACGCCCGCCCGCCGTTCAAGAAGAAGCCCTGGGCGCCGAAGGCTGACGGCGGCGCCAACCCGCGCTCGAACGCCTCGGGCGACAAGCCCTATGCCAAGAAGCCCTTCAAGGCCAAGCCGGGCTTCAAGAAGGACGGCTTCAAGGGCAAGCCCAAGGGCTGATCTGCGACCACTTGCCTGATCCTGGGCGGAGGCGCACCCTCCGCCGATGAGCACGCCGTCCGCACCTGAGGGCCGTTACGCCTCGTTCGAGGCCTTCTATCCCTATTATATCCATGAGCATTCCAACCGGACGTGTCGGCGCATCCACGTCGTCGGCACCTTTCTGGTGATCTCGGCCTTCGTCGCCTTCGTGGCGACGAGGAACGCCTGGTGGCTGCTGGCCATGCCGCTGCTGGGCTACGGCTTCGCCTGGGTCGGGCATTTCTTCTTCGAAAAGAACCGGCCCGCGACGTTCAAATATCCGCTGTGGAGCCTGATGGGCGACTTTCGCCTGTTCTTCGAGACAGTGACCGGCAAGCGCCGCTTCTGAGTCCGTATTTCAAGCTGCGCGGTTCGGCGAAACGGATTAACCTCCGCCTGCGGCATGGCGCCGCTGCTGCTGGAGGGAGCAACATGAAATCCATCGCCGTCATCGCCGCTGCGTCTGTGCTGCTCGTCCCTGGCGTCAGCCTGGCGCAAAAGAGCGGGGCCAAGCCCGACTTCACCCTGGACCCCAACTACGGTTCGGTGCGGCTGGAGACCGGCTTCACGCCCGATCCCTGGACCAAGTCCATCCTCGCGGGCGGTTCGATCGCCGCCTCGGCCGCGCAGTCGGGCTGCGAGGGCAAGGTCAGCGCCGCGCCCGACCTGCAACTGAACTTCGAAGCCGGGGATCTGGACCTGACCATCAAGGCGGTCGCCAGCGAGGACACCACGCTGCTGGTCAACAGCCCCGGCGGCCGCTGGTACTGCGACGACGACAGCGGCGGCGACCTGGACCCGATGGTGACCATCTCCAACCCTGAGAGCGGTCGCTACGACATCTGGCTGGGCACCTATAACGACAACATGGTCCAGTCGACGCTGCAGATCAGCGAACTGGGCGGCACGGACACGACGGCGGGCGCGGCGCCCAATATCGATCTTGAGCCCAACTACGGCACGGCCAATCTGCGCGGCGGCTTCACGCCCGACCCCTGGACCAAGTCGATCCTGGCCGGTGGCTCTTCGCCCGCCTCGGCCGCCAAGTCGGGCTGCGAAGGGTCGGTCAGTTCAGCCCCGGACATCCAGATCTTCTTCGAGCCGGGCGACGCCGATCTGACCTTCCGCGTCCGCGCGGACGAGGACACCACCCTGCTGATCAATACGCCCAACGGCCGTTTCTACTGCGACGACGACGGCGCGGGCGGCGTCGATCCGAAGGTGACGATCACCAATCCGCAGAGCGGCCGCTACGACATCTGGGTCGGCACCTATAATGGCTCGATGGTGCAGTCGACGCTGGAAGTGTCCGAACTGGACTGATCGGCGTAAGCCATCAGACACGAAAACGCCGGCTGACCTTCGCGGTCAGCCGGCGTTTTTCATGATCGGCCGGATCAGTTGGAAGCGGTGGTCCAGGCCGGGGGGCAACCGTCGAAATCGCCGGCGTCCACGATGGTCAGGGTGCGCATGTTCAGGCGCTGCGCCTGGTTCATCGAGCCGCGACCGTTGCCGGTATAGAGGTCGATCTTCTGGCCCTTGATCGCGCCGCCGGTGTCGGAGGCATACCAGTAGCCGTCGTGGATGGTGCCGTCGGCCAGACGCATGCCGACCGTTTCGCGGATGAACAGCTTGGTGCGGCGCGGGATCACACGGGGATCGACCGCGACGGTGCGCATGGCGATCGGACGGCAACCCAGCGAATCGTTGCCCGTCGCGCCGCCGCCGCCTGCGTGATAGAGGCGCGCCGACGCGCGCCAGTCCGGATCGGAGGCCATCAGCTCGGCCTGTTCGGCGCTCAGGGCGGTCTCGACTTCATCGGAACCGACGATGGCGGCAGGGGTTTCAGTCCTGACTTGATCCGCCGCTACGACGTCATTGTAGGGGACAGGCCCGCTCGTCACAGACGATACGGCAGCCCAAAGCATGGCGATAGCAGCGGAGGCGCCGATCATGAGTTTCGCTCAGGAGACACCGGCTCCCAACGCCGCCGGCGCTGGCCTTGTCGCGTTAACCTGTGGCGAGAAAGTGGCGAAACCCGCCTTGGCGCCGTCTGTTACGATTTGTTTCTAGGTTAACGCCCTGTTTTGTATAATCTATTTATCCCCAACCTTCGCGCTCAGGGACGACGCCCCCGGCATCAGAACTTGAAGTTGAGGCCCGCCTGAAGCACCGGCAGGACCTTGTAATCATCGGCCTCGGCCTGAATCTCACGCTCTTCCTGATCCAGACGCGAACGGAAGGTAGGGTCGTTCGACAGCGTCCCGCCGCGAGCGTCCAGATCCACTTGCGGAGCATCGCCAAAGGCCGCGCCGGCCAGAATGCGGAAGCCCAGCCGTCCGCCGCGCGTAAAGGTGTTGTCATAGCCCAGGCCGACGAAGGGCGCCGTGCTCTCCAGATCGATGCGGCCGGTCAATGTCCCGACCTGGGCCGGGGTGAAGGTCGCGCCGCCGACATTGACGTTGCCGGTGGGCGTCGCATCCAGATCCACCTTGCGATCGCCGAAATAGGCCCCGCCCGAGATCAGAAAGCCGTTGCGGAACGGATGCAGGTCCACAAATGCGCCCGGCGACTTGAAGTCGATCTTGGCGTCGTAGTCGATGCCCTTGTAGGTCTGGTCCCGATCCCATTTCAGCACGTCATAGCCGCCGCGCAGCACCACGACCGGGCTGAGTGCGAACTGCGACTGAAGGCCCGCGCCCGGCGTGCCGACCTGAACGCCGACGGCGAACCGGCCGTCAGCCTGCGCCAGGGCCGATGTGGCGGGCAGGGCGGTCGCGATGACGGCGGTGATCAGCAGGGTCTTCATGGCGTGCAGGTCCGAACTGGCAGGGTTCTCTTAACCTCGCCAGCCAGCTCTGAAGATTGGGTTACGCCGCCCAGTCGCCGGGCGCCGTGTCGCGCCTCGCCTCGGCCTCACGCACGGCCTCCACCGCGCGGTCCAGCACCTCCAGGCCGGCGCCGGGCTTGATCGCCTCGACCGTCAGAATGCGACGGAACGCCCGCGCGCCCGGCCGGCCGTGCATCAGGCCCAGCATATGCCGCGCCATGGCAGGCAGGGCGACGCCCTCCTCCAGACGCGCGGCCATATAAGGCCGATAGCGCTCCAGCGCGGCGAACGCGTCGGTGTCCTCGACCGGCTCGCCATACAGACGACGATCCGCCTGCCCCAGAATGGCCGGCTCGTGATAGGCGGCGCGACCCAGCATGACCCCGTCCAGCTTCACGCCGTCGACCTCCGCTAAATGCGCCTCGGCGGCTTCCATCGAGGCGATGCCCCCATTGATCGAGATGTTCAGATGCGGCCGCTCGCGCTTCAGCCGGCGCACCAGACCGTAGTCCAGCGGCGGCACGTCGCGGTTCTCCTTGGGCGACAGACCCTTCAGCCAGGCCTTGCGCGCATGGACGATGAAGACTTCGATCCCGACGGCGGCGCAGGCGTCCACCGTGGCGAACAGGCTGACGGCCGGATCCTGATCGTCCACGCCGATGCGGCATTTGACCGTCGCGGGCACGCTGACGGCCCCCTTGATCGCCGCCATGCAGTCGGCCACCAACTCCGGCTCGCGCATCAGACAGGCGCCGAACCGACCCGACTGCACCCGGTCCGACGGGCAGCCGACGTTCAGGTTGATCTCGTCATAACCGAACGCCTCGCCGACCTTGGCGGCCTCGGCCAACTGCGCCGGGTCCGATCCGCCCAGCTGCAAGGCCACCGGATGCTCCAACGCATCGAACCCCAGCAGTCGCTCGCGATCCCCATGCAACACCGCCGGCGCCGTCACCATCTCGGTATAGAGCAGCGCCTTGCGCGTCAGCGCCGTGTGGAACGCCCGGCAATGCCGATCGGTCCAATCCATCATCGGAGCGATGGACAGCGTGCGTGAGGCGTTCAGGGACATGGGGTTGCGGCTTGACCAGCGATCCAGGGGCGAATGAGGCGGCCCATACGCGATTTCCGGCCCGGCGTGAAATCAGAGACCCCCAATGCACAAGCGTGGCCCGATAGGCGTCCCGCGCCGGATCACGCGGGACGCTTTGTCGAGGCTTAGCGGCGAACGCGCATTTCCAGTTCGCCGATGCGGCGGCTCAGGTAGGCCGTGTCGTCGGATGAGGGGCTGGTGCGGCTGTAGGCGGCGTCCAGGCGAGTGAGATCGCCGGCCTCGACGCGGATGTCGGCGGCCTCGGTGCGGCTGACGGCGCCCGAGCGTTCGGCGGCGGTCAGGGCGGTTTCCAGGTTCGCCAGACGGGTGCGGGCGGGCAGGTTGGCGGACGGCGTCTGTCCGGCTGGGCCGTCGCCGACCCGCAGGTCCAGCGCGTCCAGACGGGCGTCCAGATCAGCGCGCTCGCTGGCGCTGATGGAGCCGTCGGCGCTGTAGCGGCTCTCCAGCTGGATCAGGGCCTGATAGTCGGACTTCAGGCGCGTCGCCTCGGTGCGGGTGATGCGGCGCGCCGTCACGGCGGCGTTGACGCGGGTGTCGAATTCCGCACGGCCTTGGGCCACGGTGTCTATGTCAGCATAGCCCGAGGCGCCGGCTTCCAGCGTCTGCGTCAGTGCGGTGTAGCGGGCGTTCAGATCCGCGCGTTCCTGGGCCGAGATGCCGCCGACGGCGTAGCGGTTTTCCAGATCGACCAGGGCCGAATAGTCGGCGCGCAGGCGGGTCGCGGCCGAGGCGGAGACGCCGCCGGCGCGCACGCTGGCGTCCACGCGGGTCGAGAATTGGCCTTGTCCGTCACGCAGAGGACGGCCGCCGCGCAGCCAGGCCTGATCCATCGCCGACAGGCCCAGACGATCACCGAACAGGGCGCCCACGACCGCGCCCAGCCGATCCTGGGTCGTCGAAGGGTATTGCGTCTGGGCGACCGCAGCGCCGCCCGCGAGGGTCAGGGCGGTCGTGGCGATCAGGGCGAGGCGGACGTTGCGCATGGGAAAGGCCTTTGTCGGTTGATGTCAGCCCACAGAACGAAGGTCGTCCGCCTTGGTTGCCCGCTCGGCCCTAGTCCCGGATGAAGTGCGGCACGAAACGCGAGGTGTTCCTCGTGATGCGGCCCGTGTCCTCGCGCAGGCTGATGCCGGCCGGTTCGGTTCCAACCACCCACGACCCGACGATCACATGATTGCCGTCGAACAGGGGCGGATCGCACAGCGCTTGGCGGATGTAGCGCCCCTCGCCATAGCCGCCGTCCACCACCTCTGCGGCGCTGACACCCCGGTCGATCAGTTCGACATTGTCGCCTTCGCGCGAGAACAACGGCTTGCGCACATAGGATGAGCCCAGCGCCGCCTCGGCCGGATCGCCTTCGAAATAGCTTTCCAGCAGATTGGGGTGGCCCGGATGCCGCTCCCACAACAGCGGCAGTATGGCCTTGTTGGACAGGATGCTCTTCCACGCCGGCTCCAGCACGGTCACATCCGCCGTGGGCAGGGGCGCGGCGTAGTCGTCGCGCAGCATCTGCTCCCACGGATAGAGCTTGAACATCGCCTGGATGATCCAGTTCTCGTGATCGACGAACCGGCCGTCGGCGTTCAGCCCGATCTGTTCGATGGCGACGAACTGGGGCTCCAACCCGGCCTGCTGGGCCAGGTCTTCCAGGAAGCGCACCGTCTGGCGGTCCTCGACGAAATCGGCGTCCGAGGCGAAATGCACGAAGCCGCCGTTCGGGAAGATGGCGCGGAACCGCTCGACCAGCTTCTCATGCAGGCTGTTGAACTGATCCGCATCGGCGGGCAGGGCGCCGGCCTTGATCTGGTCCTCCAGCCACAGCCACTGGAACACGGCCGTCTCATAGATGCTGGTCGGGGTGTCGGCGTTGTATTCATACAGCTTGGCCGGCCCCGTGCCGTCATAGGCGAAGTCGAACCGGCCGTAGAGGGACGGGTCGCCCCGCTTCCAGCTGTCGGCCACATAGTCCCTCATGGTCTCGGGAATATCGAGCTGTTCCATCAGCCGCTCGGACTGGACGGCCTCGTTGACCAGCTCCAGGCACAGGCCGTGCAGTTCCTCGGTCGGCGCCTCGATCCCGTCCTCGATCTCGGCCAGCGAGAAGGCATAGGCCGCCGTCTCGTCCCAATACGGTTTGCCGTCGGTATGGCGCCAGGTGAAGCCGAGTTCCTCAGCCTTGGCGTCCCAGTCGGTGCGGGGATCGAAGCGCAGACGCTCCATGGATCAGGCCGGGTCTTCGTCGGGGGTCGATTGGCCGATGCGCGGCGTGACCACGGTCACCTCCGGCTGGCTCAGGCGGGCCAGGACGTCGTCGGCCGAGGAATGTCCGGGCAGGATGCCGGCCTCGCGCAGCTTGGCGTCCAGGTCCGCGCCGGTGCGGCGATCTTCCAGCGCCTGGCTGGCGTTCAGCTTCTCTTCCTGGATCGCCTGGCGCTGTTTGATGCGTTGCAGGCTGTCCGCCGCCGAGCCGATGCGCGACTGGGCGCCGGCCGAGTTCAGGGCGACCGACGTCTGGGCCTTCTGGACGGAGTCGTTGACCTTGACGATGTCGATCTCGCGACGAAGCGTCTCGATCTTCTGGTCGGTCGAGGCGATGGCCGTGCGCAGGCGCGTCTCGGCCGTCTTCATGTCCTCGATCAGCGGACCGCGGCTGGTGATCTCGACCTCCAGCTCGGCGATGCGGCCGGCGACTTCGCGCGCCAGATCGGTCTTGCCCTGACCCAGGGCGGTGCGGGCCGAGCTTTCGTATTTGGCGATCTGGTCGCGGAAGCTGGCCATCTCGTTTTCAGCCATGCGGCGGCGCGCCACCAGGCCGGCCAGGTCATCGCGGGCCTTGCCCTGGGCGTTGTCGGCGTCGCGGATTTCCTGGTCGAGGATCTTCAGCGCATTGGCGTCGACGACGCCCTGGGCCGCATCGTGGGCCGAGCCGCGGAACAGGGCGGACAGTTTTCTGAGCATGGACATGGTCGGTCTTCCGGGATCAGGCGGCGTCGGCGCCGAAGGTTTCACGCAGTTCGGTGGCGTCGATCGCATTCTCGGCCAGGGTGCGCAATTCGATCAGGATGGTCTGAAGCGTCGTCTTGCAAGAGAGTTCGCCCATCAGCTCATACACGTCTTCGCCACCGACATTGGTGATGGCGAAGTTGGACAGGGGCACCACGCGCTGGGCCTTCAGCAGGAACTCGTTGAAGGCATGGCGATCCTTCTGCTCCGACACCGGCCACAGCAGAACCGAACAGACGATCTGGGCGCCGCCGACGCTCAGATAGACCGGCAGGTCGCCGTATTCGTGCATGGTCGCCAGCAGCACCGGCTCGGCGCCCTCGACCACGCGCAGGGTCATTTCGCCGTCACGCAGCAGGGTTGAGCCGTCCAGCGCCGCCTTGATGGCGGGTACGGTCCAGGGGGTCTCGATCACGGCGTCCATTTGATGGTCGTCTCCAGAGGTGATGGAATCGGAAGTGGGGCGGCGCGGGCGCCCCGCAAGCTGTGGCCCGCGCGTTGAATCGGTGACGATGGCGCGCACGGCCGCCTTGACGTCGTCGCGAGCGGCGGCCGGCACCCAAAGCTCCAGCTTGACCAGGCCCGCCTCACGACGCGCCTGTCGCCACGCACGGATGCGGTCGTTGGCGGCGGAAGAGGGCGATGCGTCGTTCGGCATATCGTTACATGAAACGCGTAACATGAACGCTTGACTTCGCCTAGGGGTCTGGGTTCATCTAGACGAGAGGGAAGGACATATGCTGCTGCCGCGAATGAAGCTGGCCGTGATTTTCGACCGGGCGTTCCACGCCATGGCCGATATGCACTGGCGTATGCTGGGCGGGCTGATCCTCTTTCACGCCGTTTCGTCGTGGCTTCTCCTGGCCATCGCCCACGAAGCGGAACTACATGATCCGCTTACATTCTTCTACTGGTACGCGACGACGGCCTACACCGTAGGTTATGGGGACCTCAGCCCGCAAGGCGTCGGCGGGCGGCTGATCACGGCCTTGTGGATCTTTCCCGGCGCCATCGCGGCTTTCACGACGGTCGTGGCCAAGGTGCTGGCCGGGATCGGCGACATCTGGCGCGCCCGGCGATCGGGCAAGGGAGACTATTCAAGGATGACCGATACGATTCTGCTGGTCGGCTATCACCCCGTTCGAACGCCCAAGATGGTCGAGGAACTGTGCGCGGAGCTGAATCGGTCCCAGACCCTGGTGCTGCTGACGCGGCAGGCGGTGGCGGACGTCGATCCGCGCATTCGCTATGTCCAGACGGACAGCTTGACCTCGACAACGGGTCTGACGCGCGCGGGCGCAGCGAGCGCCAGTCGCATATTGATCCACGCCAGCAACGACGCCGACACCCTGACCGCCACCCTGGCGGTCTCGGCGATGGCCCCGGACGCCGCGCACATCGTCTGCTTCTTTGATGATGCTGACAGCGCGCGGCTGTTGGCGCAGCATTGTCCCGGGGTCGAGATCGTCCTGTCGTCCGCGCCGGAAATGCTGGCCCGTGCCGCGCGCGATCCGGGTTCCAGCCAGGTCATCAGCGCCTTGACCAGCCACCTCGACGAAGGCGCGACCCTGTTCAGCCTGCGATGGGCCGGCGCGGGTCGGTCGGTCGGCGACCTGACGCAGCGTTTCCTTCAGCACCGCGCCACCCTTCTGGCGCATCAGCCGGACGGCGCGGACTCGCCACGTTTCAATCTAGCGCCGGAAACAGACGTGGAACACGGCGACCGCCTGTTCTATGTCTCGGCGGCCCGGCTGAGCCAGCCGAGCCTGGCCGGATCCTGATCGTCCCATGTTCAAGAAGATTTTCGGATCGTCGGAGAAGGCTGCGCCTGCCAATCGGTTGGCGACGGTGCGCAACATCACCGTCGGCCGCACCGTGTCGTTGGACCCGCTGGCTTGGCGCCGGCTGGGCGACGAGACCCATTTCAGCCTGGATCGCGACGTGCTGGACATCTCGGCGCAGGGGTTGGTCAGCCTGGACAGCGGCCAGTTCGTCCATCGTTTCTACACCGACGACCACGTCATGCTTCAGGCCATGAGCGACGACGAGGCCGGGCTGGAATCCTACGACTTCAGCCTGTTCGTGCCCTGGACCTCGGCCTATCCGCCGGGCGAGCGTGAACGCCGCATCTGGCGTGACCGCCTGTCGGCGCCGGTCTTTCACGGCGCGGCCGAAGAACTGCCCGATTATCCCCGCTTCTGGTTCGCCGAAAGCGACGCCATCCAGCCGCCCGTCACCCTGTGGGAGACGATCTGGGACGACCGCGCCGCCGCCACGCCCTATGCCAAAATCTTCCAGACCTGCATGCTGTATGCACGCGAGCTGGGCGGCGGACGCGAACTGATGCTGGCGCTTGAGCAGCAGCCCGAGGGCGGCGACACCACGCACGAAATCATGATCGGCATTCCGCTGGAAATGGCCGAGTTCCGCGCCTGATCGCGCAATCCGAGGGGGCAAGACCGATGTTCGACTGGTTCATTTTTCAGCAGGGGGCGATGGCCTTCCTGATCGCCTTCGCCATGGCGGGCGCCTTCACCCTGGCCTTCAAACTGATCTACCAGTGGGTCACGCCCTATCACGAACACACGCTGATCCGGGAAGGCAACACGGCCGCCGCCATTGCGCTCGGGGGCGCCCTGATCGGCTATGTCTTGCCTCTGGCCTCGGCCCTGTCGCACACCGTCAGCCTGATGGAGTTCGCAGCCTGGGCTCTGCTGGCCGGCGTGATCCAGATCGTCGTCTTCGTCGCCATCAGCCGAATGGCCTTCCGCAATCTGGTCGTCCGCATCGAGGCGGGCGAGATCGCCGCGGCCGTCTATCTGGCCTCCATCTCCATCTGCGTCGGCCTGCTCAACGCCGCCTGCATGACGTCGTGAACCCATGACCGACCCCAAAGACCTGCCCCAGAACCTGGCCAAAACCGACACCATGCGCCGGCTGAAGCGCTCGCGCGTCCTGCACGTCAGCAGCCTGATGGCGACCGCCAGCTTCTCGCTGGCCGCCTGCGGCTCGCCCCAGCGTGTCCCGGCGCCCGAGCCCGAACCGACCCTGGCCTATCAGTCGTTGGACGAGTGCAAGGCGGCCAACGACATTCCCGACAACGAATGCGACGCCGCCCTGGCCAAGGCTCAGCAGGAGGCCGCCAAGACCGCGCCGCGCTACGCCACCCGCGAGGAGTGCGAGGGTCAGTGGGGACCGTCGCAATGCCAGCCGAACAACAACGGCGGCTCCTTCTTCACCCCGCTGCTGACCGGCTTCATCGTCGGCCAGATGCTGAACGGCGGCGGCTATCGCGGCGGCGGACCGCTGTACCGCGACCGCGAGGGGCGGCTGTCGAACGGCTATGGCGGCGGCTACGCCTACCGCGACTATCGCACCGGCAAGACCCTGACCAATGCGCGCGAGCATGGCGACGTCGCCCGTCAGGCCCCGACGCGGGTGCAGAGCCGCACCACCGTCGTCTCGCGCGGCGGCTTCGGCGGCGGCGGCCGGGGCTACGGCGGCTGATACAGTTCTGGCGCCGGGCGCCGGTCTTCCCCTAATAGGGATCGCTCTCACGCTTCACGACAGACCGGACCGCTTCGCCTCATGACCGCATCGCCGCCCCCGAATGGAGGCTTGGACGTCGAAAGCTGGGGCGACCCCGAGGATCCCATCGTCCTGCTGATCGGCGCGCCCGAGCGTCTGTCCGGCGACTGGCGCCGGTCGGTGCGCGCGCTGGTCGAGGCCGGCCGCCACGTCATGCTGACTGCCGACTTCGACGCGGCGGATGACAGCTCCGCCGCCCTGCGTCGACTGCTGACCGAACTTCCCTCTCGCCCGGCCATGGTCTGTTCCGACACGACGCTGGAGGCCGTCGCGCCTGCGCTCGCCGTCACCGGCCCGGCCCTGGCAAGCTGTCTGGTGGTCGTCGCCGAAGGGCAGGGGGCTGTCTCGCTCGAGCTTGAGACACAGTTGGCCGGCGTTCCGATCCAGACGATCGCGCGCGCCGAGGCGCCGGACGCGGTCGAGGCCGAGAACGCCGCCCTCCTGGGCTTCCTCGAACGCCACGCCCCGCGCGACGCCCTGCATTATCAGGCCGGCTCCGACCCGCG
Source organism: Brevundimonas fontaquae (assembly GCF_017086445.1). NCBI lineage: Bacteria > Pseudomonadati > Pseudomonadota > Alphaproteobacteria > Caulobacterales > Caulobacteraceae > Brevundimonas > Brevundimonas fontaquae. The sequence goes on from NZ_CP070968.1 coordinate 1,192,132, forward strand.
CACCCTGCGCGACGCCCTGGGCTGTTTCGCCACCGGGGTCACGGTGGTTACGACGCTGGACGAGGCCGGACAGCCCGTCGGCCTGACCGCCAACTCCTTCTCCTCGGTGTCGCTGGACCCGCCGCTGATCCTGTTCTGCCTGGCCCGCTCGTCCACCAATGTCGACCGCTTCCGCCAAGCCGAACATTTCGCCATCAACGTCCTGCATATCGGCCAGCAGCCGACCTCCGGCGTCTTCGCCCGGTCCCAGGCCGACCGGTTCCAGGACGTGGCGTGGGAGACCTGGGACACCGGCGCGCCCATCCTGTCGGGCGCCCTGGCCAGTTTCGAATGCGGAACCGAACAGATCGTCGAGGCCGGCGATCACCTGGTCATCATTGGCCGGGTCAGGCGCGCCCGGTTCGAGCCGCGCCGCGATCCGCTGCTCTATTTCCGGGGCAAGTATCGGCGGCTGCACTTTTCCTGACCGGCCGGGATCGCTATCTCTCGCCCGAAATAGAGGAAGCCGTCCCCATGTCCGCGACCACGTCCGCCGATCCCGTCGTCATCGTCTCCTACGCCCGCACTCCGATGGGTGGTTTCCAAGGCGCGCTGTCCGACGCCAAGTCCACCGACCTGGGCGCCGTCGCGGTCAAGGCGGCGCTGGAGCGCGCGGGCCTGGATCCGCAAAAGGTCGAGCAGATCATCATGGGCTGCGTCCTGCCTGCGGGCCTGGGACAGGCGCCGGCGCGTCAGGCGGGCATGGGCGCAGGCCTGCCCACCTCGACCGAGGCCACCACCATCAACAAGATGTGCGGCTCGGGCATGCAGGCGGCGATGATGGCGCACGATGCGCTGGCCGCCGGTTCGGCCGACGTGATCGTGGCGGGCGGCATGGAGTCCATGACCAACGCCCCGTATCTGATGCAAAAGCACCGGGGCGGCGCCCGCATCGGTCACGACGTCATTTCCGACAGCATGTATCTGGACGGGCTGGAGGACGCCTACACCCCCGGCAAGCTGATGGGTCAGTTCGCCGAGGACACGGCCAAGGACTATCAGTTCACCCGCGAGCAGCAGGACGCCTACGCCATCGAAAGCGCCGGCCGGGCCAAGCGCGCCCAGGAAACGGGCGCCTTCGACGCCGAGATCGCCTCGGTCGAGGTCAAGACGCGCAAAGGTCCCGTCACCGTCGACCGCGACGAACAGCCGACCCGGTCCGACCCGTCCAAGATCCCCAATCTGAAGCCCGCCTTCGGCAAGGACGGCACCATCACCGCGGCTTCCGCAGCCTCGATCTCGGACGGCGCCGCCGCCCTGGTCATGATGCGCCAGTCGACGGCCCAGGCCCTGGGCCTGACGCCGGTCGCCCGCGTGGTTAGCCAGGCCGCCCACGCTCACGAGCCGCACCTGTTCACCACCGCCCCGGTCTTCGCCCTGCAAAAGGCGCTGAAGAAGGCGGGCTGGAGCGCCGATGACGTCGATCTGTGGGAGGTCAACGAGGCCTTCGCCATCGTGCCGATGATCGCCATGCAGGAACTCGGCATCCCCCACGACAAGATCAACGTCAACGGCGGCGCCTGCGCCCTGGGCCACCCGCTCGGAGCTTCAGGAGCCCGCGTCCTAACCACCCTGCTGTCCGCGCTGAAAGCCCACGGCAAGACCCGCGGCATGGCCGCCCTCTGCATCGGCGGCGGCGAAGCCACCGCGATGGGCGTGGAGTTGGTCTAAGGCGGGGGGGGGCTTAACAGCCCCGAGGATCGTGTCGCCGTCTATCGCCCCAGCTTGCGATAGGCGTCGAGCAGGTTGGACGGCGAATAGGGTTTGGTCAGGACGGGCCGGTCGCTGAAACGCGGGTCGATGATCGCGGCGTCGCCATAGCCGGTCGCGAACACGAACGGCACGTCCATTTCCGTCAGCCGGGCGGCGATGGGCACGCTCTGTTCGCGGCCGAGGTTGTAATCCAGCACTGCAAAAGCCGGGACCGATTCGTCCAGACTGTCGATCGCCGAGGCGACGCTGGAGGTCACGCGAACGTCGTCCGCACCCAGGCTCTGAAGCATGGCTTCCGTCTCGAGCGCGATCAGAAGATTGTCTTCGACCAGCAGGACCCGGCCCTCGATCCGATCAAGACCGGGCGTCTGCGGAGCTTGAGCCGGCGCCATCTCGGCCTGTAGCTCGGGGCTGCACTCGGCGATATGGGCCGACGGCAGGGTAAAGCGGGCGCGCAGGCCGGAGGGCAGGAACTCCACCGATGCGGTGCCGCCCAGCTCGTGGGGGATCGCCCGCTCTATGATGGTTGATCCGAACCCGCGTCGCGTCGGCGGCGTCACGGGCGCGCCGCCCTGTTCCAGCCAGTCGATCACCAGGCCGTCGGCGTCACTGCATTTGAGCGCGATGTCCACGGCTCCCGACGAGTCTCGGAAGGCGCCGTATTTGGCGGAGTTGGTGATGAGTTCATGCATCACCAGGGCGACGGTCGCGAAGGCGTCGGGCTGCACCCCGGCGTCGTCGCCGGTGATGCGGACACGATCGGCCTTCTCACCAAGGTAGGCGCCGGCCTCGACCCGGATCATATGCGTCAGGGAACGGGCGCCCCAACCGTTGCTGGTCAGCTGGTCGTGCGCTCGCGCCAGGGCGTGAACCCGCGTGGAGATTTCGTCGGCGAGCGCCTTGACGCTGACCGCGGCATCCGACGACTGCCGGACCAGACCGACGATCAGGTTGAGGATGTTTCGGACGCGGTGGTTCAGCTCGGCGATCAGCAGGTCCTGCTGATCGTTCGACGTCTTGCGCTGCCTTTCGGCATGATCAGTGACCTGCAGAACGATTTCCAGCAGGGTCACCCGAAGGATCTCGGCCATGCGCCGATCCTGGTTGCTCCAATGCTCCGACTGCCCTCGGACGGTGTCCTGCCACAGGGCGAAACTGGTTCGCGGGGACAGGCCGTTCTGGCCGGGGACCACCGCCTTTTCCGGCTTGCCGGCCCAGTTGACCGTGTTGACCAACTCCTTGCGGAAGAAGACGACGTAGTCGCGCGGCCGGCGCGAGACGGGGATGGCCAACAGCCCGGCGACGTCTCCCGACCAATCGGCCGCCTCTGGATAGGCCTGACGCAGTTCGTGCGTTTGGAAGGGCTGGCTGGATGCGGTGCGATTGAGAAAGCGCATCAGTCCCAGGGCCTCGTCGGCGTTCGGCGTCTCGCCGGACAGCCGCAGGCGACCGTCGATGAATGTCGCCAGTCCGTCGGCCTTCAGCCGGCCTTGCACCTTTTGGAGGTGCGGGAACAGCTCATCGACCGAACCACCGTCGCCGGAGAAGCTGGCCAACATCGCATTATGCAGCTCGCGGGCTTCCGCCTGATGTTCGACGGCCTCCGCGCGCTGGATCGACTCGACGATGGAGGACAGCATCGCGCCATAGAAATCCAGCTGCTGCCTCAGCGCCGCCGAGGGGCGTTTCGGCTTGGTGTGATGGCAGGCGATCAACCCCCACAGGGCGCCGTCGACCACGATGGAGATCGACATGGACGCGCCCACGCCCATGTTCTTCAGATACTGGATATGGGTGGGCGACACGGCGCGGAGCCCCGCCATCGACAGATCGAGCAGCGCGCCCTCGGGCGTCGTCCTGGGCACGACGGGGCAGGTGGGCGCTGAGACATCGGCGATCAGCCGGATCGGATTGCGCAGATAAAGGGCGCGCGCTTGAACCGGAATGTCGCTGGCGGGATAGCGCAGACCCAGGAAGGCTGGCAGGTCCGAATGACGGGCTTCCGCCACCACCTCGCCGCTGTCGTCCGGGCGAAAGGCGTAGACCATCACCCGATCGAAGCCGGTCAGGGCGCGCACCTGTCGCACCGCCAGCTTGGCGACAGCGTCCAGCGTCCGCATCTTGCGCAACTGCACCAGCATCTGCTGCACGGCGCGGTCGTCGCCCGACCCGCTCGCCGGCTCGAACTCGAGGATGATGGAATCGCCCAGGCGATGGATGCCGACGTCGAGGCGCTCGTCGCGCCCCTTAAGGATGACGTCGCTCACCATCTCGCCCTGATCGTCGTGCCCGGCGATCTGCAAACGGCCTCTCAGATCGTGCATGACGTTCGGCCCGACAATGTCGACAAGCGAGCGGCCCAGCACCTCTTCCGGCGAAACCCCGATGAACGCCCGCAGGTTGGAAGAGGCGCGCCGGACGATCCAATCCGTCGAGACCTCGATCAGGCATCCGTGGGATTGAACCTCGCCCAGAAACTGGATCGCCTCCAGGGCGCATTGGTCGAGCGCGCCGCCAGTTCGATGTGACCCTATCAACATGTGGAGCGTCTCCAAACGATCTCTATGGATCGAATGGGATTAATACGATCCATTTTGGCGCATTACAAATCCTTTAAACTTGGCTATTGCTGCAATTCGTCATTTAACCGGTTACACTTATGTCCGCTGGCGCAATTTGGTGTATAGTCCCCGCATGTCTTGGAGCACCCTGAGTCCTGAAACGCTTCTCAGCTTCTTGAGGGCTACAGCGGTGGTGACGTTCGTCGTCGAGGCGGACGGCTATGTGCTTGACGTGCCTGAGTGGGTGGCGCTGACCGGGCAGCCGCCTTCAGAGGCCTTGGGCGACGGCTGGTTGCGGATGATCCATCCAGAAGATGTCAGCCGGGTCAGCGCGGCCTGGAAGACCGCCGTGTCTCATGAGATGTCCTACAATACGGACTACCGGCTGCTGTGCGCGGACGGCTCCTATCGTTGGTTCAATGCGCGCGCCGAACCGGTGATGGGACGGGACGGGCGAACCTCCAAGTGGGTCGGCGTCATATTGGCGATTCCGGGTGGATCGCGCCCGTCGCGCGGCGTCGCGAATGCCGATCGGCCATCTCGCGCGGATCGCTTCTCGGACATCTCTCCCGCCGCCCTTCGCGCGGCGCGCGCCATGCTGCAGTGGTCGGCCGACCAGATGGCCGCCGAATCCGGCATCGCGCGATCGACCCTTCGGCGACTCGAAGGCGGCGAGGACACGACGACGCCGCGCAAGGCCAGCATCGCCAAGATTCTGGCGGTCCTCTCGCGCGAGGGGCTGATGTTCGTCGGTCAGGATGGCGTGATCCTGGGCGTCATCGACCATCACGGCGAGATCGCCGCGGAATAACGCCTCCGCCTCCGAGGTCAATCAGGCCGCAAAGGCCGCCCGGATCGGCTGAACCGTCTGATCCGGCCGCTTCACCGGCATGTCGAAGCTGACGACGGTCCCGACGCCCGGCTGGCTTTCCATCTTCAGCTCGCCGCCGTGCATCTCGATCAGGGACTTGGTCAGGGCCAGGCCCAGGCCGGTGCCCTGGGTGGTCTTGGAATGCTGGCCCTCAACCTGTTCAAACGGGCGGGCGAGGCGGACCAGGTCCTCAGGCGCGATGCCGATGCCGGTGTCGGCGCAGGCGACGCGGACGCGGTCCTCGCCCTGCGCCCCGACGAAGGGTTTCAGCGACACGATGATGGAGCCGCCCTCGGGCGTGAACTTCACCGCGTTGGAGATCAGGTTCAGCATCACCTGTTTGACGCCGCGCTGATCGGCCTCGATATCGGGCAGGTCGCCGGCCTCGACCGCGATCTTCAGGCCCGCTTCCTGCACCTTGCCGCGCATCAGCCGCACCGCGTCCTCGCACACGTCGCGCAAGGACACCGGCTCATAGTGCAGGGTCATCTTGCCGGCCTCGATCTTGGCCATGTCCAAGACGTCGTTGATCAGGCTGAGCAGGTGCTGGCCCGACTTCAGGATGTCGCCGGCGTATCCCCTGTATTTCTCGTTCAGCGGCCCGAACAGCTCGCTGGCCATGATCTCCGAGAAGCCGTTGATGGCGTTCAACGGCGTGCGCAGTTCGTGGCTCATGTTGGCCAGGAACTCGGACTTGGCCTGGTTGGCGGCCTCGGCGCGGGTCATGGCGACCTCGTATTTGCGCGCCAGCAGCGACAGCTTTTCCTGGCTGGATTCCAGCTGGTCGACGGTGGCCCGCAGATCGTCGGCGGCGCGGCGGCGCTCGGCCTCCTGGCGTTTGATGGCGGTGATGTCGGCGGCGGTGACGACCGAGCCGCCTTCGGAGGTGAACCGCTCGGACAGTTGCAGCCAGCGCCCGTCGTTCAGCTCGACCTCGCGCAGGCCCGCACGACCGCTGGCCGGGCGATGCTCGGCCTTGATGGCCAGGCCGGCGATCCGGTTCAGCTCGTCCTTCAGCGCGCCGCGCCGCACCACCCCGTGCTCGAAGTTGAAGGCGTCCTCGAACGCCTGATTCCACAGGATCAGCCGCCCCTGACGGTCGAACAGGACGAAGGCCTCGGAAATGCTCTCCACCCCGTCGCGCAGCCGGCTTTCGGCGGCCTGGGCGGCGGCCTTGGCGCGCCGGGCCTCGGTGATGTCCAGCGCGACGCCGAGGATGGCGGAAAAGCCCATGTCGCCGCGCTCGCCACGCGCCTGACCCCGAGCGTCGATCCACCGCGCCCGCCCGTCCGGTCCCGCCACCGGGAAGGTGACCTCAAAGGCGCCATAGGCGGCGGCTTGTCTCAGGGCGTGGCGGACCTCTTCCTGAAAGCGCGGATGGACGCGGCCGATCACATCCTCGGCGTCGGTCACCCCGCCGCGCGAAAAGCCCAGCAGGGCGGCCATGTAGTCAGACAGCGAAACCTCGCCCTTGGCCACATCCCACTCCCACACCCCGCACCGCGCGGCCTCGACGGCGATGCGGAAGCGTTTCTCGGTCGCCACCCGCTCGCGATGCTGACGCGTCTGGCGCAGGCCGTAGAGGATGAACAGGACGACGACGCCAAGACCCAGGAGCAGCGGCACGACGATCACCCAGGCGTCTTCGAAGAAGGAGGCGGTCGTCCCGTTGGAGACCGCGACCACAAACGGACCGCCCGGGCGCGTCGCGGCGGCGGTCGCCATCCGGGGCTCGCCGCCCAGCGTCACAGCGCGTGGTTCAGCCCCATCGGCCAAGGCTGAAGCGTCAACGCCGATCAGGGTGCGGATGGGCTGACCGATCTCGGCGGCGCGCGCCGAGGCCAGCACAACGCCGCCCGCCGACACGATCCGCGTCTCGCCGCCTTTCGGCAGGACCGGCGCGATCCGCGCCTCCAGCCTCAGGCCGTCGACATTGGCCTGACCGGCGACGACCGATCCTTCGCCCTTGAACGCCTGCACCGTCTCGCCGGGACCGATGAAGGTGAAGGCGACCTTGGGCGCGGCGGCTTGTGCGGCCTCCACGACCTCGATAGGCGGGCGCTTGGCGGCGATGGCGGTGCGGCCGGCGGCCAAGCCCGCCTCGGCCGACTGGATCAGGACGGCGGTCTGGCTGGCGGCCAGCTCTGCGTTGAGCTTGAGGTTTTGGGCTTCCAGGCGGCTGATTTCGCGGGTCGGTCGGCTGACTTCGCGCGACGCCATCAGAGCATAGCCGGCCGCGATCAGCGCCAGGACCAGAACGGCGATCCGCAACCAGGCGGGCGCGCCGGCGGCGCGGTCGGAGGCGCGACGCCCCGACCGATTTTCCCGCCGCTCCTCGTCCCGCAAGCCCCGACCCTCCGACAAACACTTCGTTGCGGGAATCTAGGCTGCGTCGCGGATTCGTGTCGAGGCTCGGCGCGCGCTTTTAACGGGTTTTTAAGCGGCGGCGGGCGCCGTCAGGCGGTCCGGCGCGGGCTCCAGCACACGCGTCACATCCTGCAGGGTGTCGCGCGCCTGTCGGGCCAGGGTCAGGACGGCGGGCGGCGCATCGTCCGGCGTCTCGGCGACCAGATCGACCAGATCCTGGGCAATGCGCATCAACTGCGGCGCAGCGGCGATCAGGCGGGCTTGAAACTCGATATGCTGCGGGTCGCGATCATATTCGGCGCCCGGCACACGCCATCC